>CBDFHW010000026.1:0-514425 GCA_965247815.1 Tepidisphaeraceae bacterium
CTCGAGCTCGCCAACCCCGCCAACATCGACGACCCCGCCGTGCGCCACCAGCTCCTCAGCGCCGCCATCGACGACCTCAGCGCCTTGATCGAGAACCCGCCCCGCACCTGGTCGGAACGAGTGGCGGGCGAACGCGGTGGCAATTCGTAATTTGCTCTTGGAGCACTTATGACCTGGACCTGGATTATCTACCTCGCCACCCACAACGACGCCGCCGATGCCGGCGCGGCCAGCCTCGACCGCGTGCGCGCCGCAGCGCTCGGCGCGGGCGTGCGTGTGCTCGCGCAGCAGGCCACCCCGAGCGGCACCAGCCGCCACCTCTTCGGCGACGGCGCGCCGCGCAGCAGCGACATCGGCGCCACCGACGCGGGCGACCCGGCTACGCTGCTCGACTGCGTACGCTGGGCCGTGCAAGAGGCGCCCGCCGAGCGCTACGCCCTGGTGCTATGGAGCCACGGCAGCGGCTGGGAGCCCAGCGAGATGGCGCGGCTGGCCCAGCAGGCGCCGCCCACGCCCGTGCCGGTAACGGCGGGCGAGCTCCAGCAGCGCGCCGCGAGCGGCGAGGATGGGCGGCGGGTGTTCTTCTCTTCCAGCATGCGGCGCTTGTTGCAGCGGCCAACGCCTGCCGAGCGCGCCATCGCCTTCGACGACGGCAGCGGCCACTCGCTCGACGCCGTGGAGCTTGGCGGGGTGGTGCGCAACGCGGCGACGCTCCTGGGCCGCCCACTCGACCTGCTGGGCATGAATGCTTGCCAGATGGCCAGCGCCGAGGTAGCGTACGAGGCCCGCGCTGGCGCCCGCGTGTTTGTGGCCTCGCAGGAGGACATGCCCGCCGAAAGCTGGCCCTACGACGACATTCTGCCCCGCCTCGTCGCCCAGCCCGACATGGACGCAGCCGTGTTGGGAAAGCTGATCGTCGAGCGCTACTGCGCCTTCTTCCCGCGCCATCAGCCTACCGTGGGGGAAAGAAGGCCTGCCAGCGGGCGCCACGCTCAGCGCCGTGAGCCTCGAGCGCATCGAGCCGCTGGCGCAATCCGTGCGGGCGCTGGCCGCGGCGCTGCGGGGCGACATCGAGCTCCAGCTCGCGGCGGTGTGGGCCGCGCACCGCGCCGCGCACGCCTTCCAGTTCCGCCCTCTACGACATCGCCACCTTCTGCCGCGCCCTGGCCGCGCAGCCCAGTGCCTCGCCCGCCGTCGTCGCCGCCGCAGGGGCCGCGCTCGCCGCCATGAGCGACCCCGCGCTGGTGCTCGCGCACGACCACACCTCGCCCGCCTACGAGGGCATCGGTGGCCTCACCACCTACCTGAACCCGCCCACGCCGGGCCGCGAGCTGTCGCCCTTCTACGCCGAAACGGCCTACGCACACGCCACCAACTGGGGCGAGTTTTTGAGCGCCTACTACGCCGCCGCGATCTGAAGCACTCTGCCAAATCGCGCTATAATTGTACGTGTTCACATGTAGGGTGTAGGAGCCGCCAGCCGCTACGCACAAACACCCACGGCGCAGGCCATTGCCCGCGCTCGTCCGCGCTTATCCGCGTCCAAAAAAGAAAAACGTGAACCCGTACCTTAACTCAATTGGCGAAAGGCGCAGGCGATGACTATCCAAATAAAAGTCGATGATTTGTCGGACCCGCGGATCGCAGCATTTTTGGAAGAGCATATCAAAGATATGCGCGCGATCTCGCCGCCGGAAAGCAAACACGCGCTGGACCTAGAGGGGCTAAAAAAGCCCGAAATAACCTTTTGGAGCGTTTGGAACGCGGGCGATCTGGTTGGGTGCGGCGCAATCAAGCGCCTGAGCCCCGAACACGCCGAGCTGAAGTCGATGCGAACAGCTTCGTCGACGCGCAGAAGCGGCATCGCAACGCAGCTGTTGCAATACATCATCGGCGAGGCGCGACAGCGCGGCTACCGGCGACTGAGCCTGGAAACGGGTTCGATGCCGTTCTTCGACCCCGCGCGCGGGCTTTATGCGAAGTACGGTTTCACCTACTGCTCGCCGTTCAACAGCTATAAAGAAGACCCCTACAGCGTGTTCATGACGCTTGAATTATAATCTCAGCGCTTCTGCGGTCACTAAAAGGGGAACGAGTACGATGCCCTACCGCGATATGGAGATCGAGGCCTCCGACGCCGCCCTCGCCCGCGTTGAGAAGGCCCGCACCGGCAGCTTCCGCGTGCGCGTGCTGCGCTCCCCCGTCGGCGAGATGAAGCCCGAGGACGCCATCGCGGTGAGCTACGACGACCGGCAGCTCCAGGTGCAGATCCAGGGCCTCGTCGACCGCAAGCTCGACCACGCGGCGCTTGTGGCCTTAGGCCGCCAGCTCGCCGCTATGCTGCTGCCGCCCGCCGCCACAACGGGCGCGAAGGGCGTGGACGACCTGTTCGCTGAAAGCCTGCTGCTCGCTGGCGGCGACGGGGTGCGCCTGCGATTGCGCCTGCCGCCCCAACTCGCCGCGCTACCCTGGGAGTTCCTGTACGTGGAACGCGCCGGGGGCGGCGACGGAATGGATGGCTTTGTGGCGCTCGACCCGCGCGTGGCGATTGTGCGCCACGAGTCGCTGGCGGCGCCCGCCCCGCCGCCCCTCGCCAGCGGCGCCCTCAAGGTTGTGGCCGCCTTCGCCTCACCCGAGAACCTGCCGCCGCTGGACCTCGCCAGGGAGCAGGCCGATCTGAAGCAGGCGCTCGACCGCGAGGGCATCGCGCCCGTGTATCTCCCCGACGCGACGCTAGCCGAGGTGCAGGCCGCGCTCCCCGAAGCCGAGATCTTCCACTTCGCTGGCCATGGCGCCTTTGTGCGCCAGCCCGCCGACCTGCCGGGAACGTATAGCGGCGCGGGCGCGGTGGCGCTGTTCGACGCGGAGGTGGGTGCCGAGCAGCTCGGCGTGAACCTGCGCGGCAACGGCGTGCGGCTCGCGGTGCTCGGCGGCTGCGAAACGGGGCGGCGCGACGGCATAAACGTGTGGAGCGGCGTGGCGCCCGCACTGGTGAAAGCCGAGATCCCCGCCGTGGTGGCGAACCAGTTCCCGATCACCGACGCGTGCGCCATCGCCTTCAGCAAGCAATTCTACGGCGCCCTGGTGGGCGGCCTGCCCATCGAGCGCGCTGTGAGCGCCGGCCGCATCGCCGCCTACAACGCCGACCCGAACGGCCGCGATTGGGGCGTGGGTGTGCTGTACTTGCGCGCCGAGCATGGCGACCTGTTCGCAGGGGCGGGCGACACGGGCGTGCGCGACAGCGCCAGGCAGCAGGCCGAGGCCATCGTACACGTTCGCGTTGGCGCGGTAGACGCAGCCGGCCACGTGCTCGGCGCCCGCGTCGGCGTGCTGCGCGACGACACCATCTCCGTGAGCGTAGACACCGGCGACATCGCTGGCACCGTCACCGGCGCGACAGCGCGCGACCTCGAGTCGGGCAAGATCACCACTGACGTGACCGGCGGCAAGGTTTCCGGCGGCACCGTGACGGGCGCCGACTTCGACGTTTAGAACGTAGAGCGTAGAACATTCCCTTGTGCAATATTCCTCTGCGCTCTGCGCTCTGCGCTCTGCGCTCTCATGGCACGACCCATGCTCTCTCCTCCAATATAGTTCACAACTTCAAAGGGGAGAACATCATGAACGAACAACATACGACCTGGGTTGTTGGCAACAATGGCCTCGCAGGTTCGATTGTGCGGGAGCTGCGCTCGGAGACGGGCGAGGAGCAGGTGCTGGTGCGCCTGATCAGCGGCCGCGAGCTCGTGCTACCACGGAGCGAGCTGGTGGAACAAAGTCCAGGGACATATTATGTCGATCTGGCTCCCGACGATCTGGAGCGGCAGGTTGGGACGACGACGATGCGCGAGGGCGAGACGCTAGTGGTGCCCGTGCTCGAGGAAACGCTCGCCGTGCAAAAGCGCGTGGTTCCAACGGGCGTGGTGCGCGTTCACAAAACGGTGCGCGAGCGCGAGGAAGTGGTCGACGAGCCGCTGATGCGCGAGCAGGTCGACGTGGAGCGCGTGGCCATCAATCAGGTTGTGCAGGCTGCGCCCGAAGTGCGGCGCGAAGGCGATGTGCTGATCATCCCCGTGCTCGAAGAGGTGCTCGTCGTTGAGAAGCGCTTATTGCTGAAAGAAGAAATTCGCATCACGATGCGCAAGGGCGAGTTCCACGAGCCGCAATCCGTGACGCTGCGCACAGAGGAGATTTCTATCCAGCGTTCAGAAGTGGCCGAACGGCAAGCAGGTGGCACGGATAATGCCTAACTGGGTTCTGCCTGACCAAGACGTGCGCGCGAGGGTGCGCACAGCGTAATGACAGGAGTTCCCATCATGGCAAAGACAGTTGTAGGCCTTTTCGACGATTTCAGCGACGCGCAACGTGTGGTTCAGGAGTTGACCGACGCCGGCTTTTCGCGCAACGACATTAGCCTTGTCGCCAACGATGCCCGCGGCGAGTACGCCAACCTGGGCGGCCGCAGCGTTGGCGGCGACAAGATGGACAAGACCACGGGTGAGCAGGCCGGTTCGGGCGCGCTCGCTGGCGCTGGCGTAGGTGGTGTGCTGGGCCTCTTGGTGGGCCTGGGCGCGCTGGCCATCCCCGGTATTGGCCCCGTGCTGGCGGCTGGCCCGATTGCAGCAGCTCTGGGCAGCACCGCGATCGGCGCTGGCATCGGCGCGGCAGCTGGCGGCCTGATCGGCCCCCTGGTCGACGCGGGCGTTCCCCGCCCCGAGGCCGAGTACTATAGCGAGGCCGTGCGCCGCGGCGGCACCCTTGTGACCGTGAATGCCTCCGACAACCTGGCCGACCGCGCGGTCGCCATCATGGATCGCTACAACGTTGTTGATATCGACCAGCGCGGCACGACCTACCGCGAAAGTGGCTGGAAGAGCTTCGACGTCAACGCCAAGCCCTACACCACGAAAGAGATCGACACATTCCGCAGCAGCTACACCGCGAGCCGCCCTGTTACAGGCCGCGTCGCTACCGATACAACAACCCGCACGAACGTGAATGCGGGCGGCGAAGAGGTGCTGCCGGTAATCGAGGAGCAGATCCAGATTGGCAAGCGGCAGGTGCAGGGCGGCGGCGCCCGCATCCACACCGTCGTCACCGAGCGCCCCGTTGAGGAGCAGGTCACGCTGCGCGAAGAGCGCGTGAATGTCGAGCGCCGCCCAGTGGACCGCCCCGTCACCGACGCCGACAAGTTGTTCAAGGAGCAGTCGTTCGAGGTGACGGAAACGCGCGAGGAGGCGGTGGTCGCCAAGCAGGCCCGCGTGATCGAAGAGGTGGTGATCGGCAAGCAGGCCACCGAGCGCACCGAAACCGTGCGCGACACCGTGCGCCGCCAGGACGTGGAAGTCGACAAGCTCGACACAACCACCACGAGTAGCGCAACCGCAACGGGCGGAACCACGTTCGAGTCGTACGACAACGACTTTCACACCTACTATACCTCGAACCTCGCCAAGAGCGGCTACACCTACGAGCAGTATAGCCCGGTGTTCCGCTACGGCTACGGCCTCGCCAACGACGCCAGCTACCGCGGCAAGGATTGGAACTCCATCGAGTCCACCGCCCGCACCCGCTGGGAAGAGCGCAACCCCGGCACCTGGGAGCAGTTCAAGGATAGCATCCGCTACGCCTGGAACCGCGCCACGGGCAAGCTCTAAAACGTAGAGCGTAAACCGTAAAATGTAAAACGCAGAGCAGGCGATGCCTCGTTCTGCGTTTTACGTTCTACGTTCTAGGTTTTGTGTTCGCTCGCGCAGCAGCACCGTGCCATACAATACCAGGCCGAAGAACAGATAGCTCATGCTGCGTAGGTCGATGGCGCTGGCGAGTTGACCCATCCAGCCGCCAAGGTCGGCCTTGTGGCGGTCGGCCCAGGCGCCGATGCGCGAGATGGCGAACTGGTTGGCGCCAGCGATCACCAGCGCTCCCACGATGGCGCCGCGCACGCTGCCCGCTCCGCCGATGATCACCATTGCCAGCAGCATGGCAGAAACGCTTACGTCGGACTGGTCGGTGTTGACGTAGCTGAAGATCCCGGCGAATAGGCCGCCCGCCACCCCGGCGATAGCGGCGCTGACGACAAAGGCGCCGATGCGCGACCGAAGTGGCACGCCGCTGCTTACCGCCGCGATCTCGTCCATGCTCAGTGCCGCCCACGCCCGCCCTAGCCGCGAGCGCGACAGGCGCCACACGCCCCCGGCAACTACCGCCAGCACGGCCAGCGCCAGGTAGTAGCGCGCCACCTGGCCCTGCACCACGATGCCAAGCAGCCGTGGCGGCGGCAGGGCCGCGATCCCGCGCGACCCGCTCGTCCACTGGTCGAGGTTCACGAATACGCGCGGGATGATCTGCCCAAACGCCAGCGTGACGATTGCGAGGTACTCGCCGCGCAGCCGCAGCGTGAGCGCGCCGTTCAAGGCGCCGAACAGCGCCGTGGTGATCACGCACGCCAGCAGCACGATCGGCAGGTCGAGCGCGCCCAGCCGACCACTCGTGAGCAGTGCCGCCGTGTAGCCGCCGATCGCGAAGATCGCGGCGTAGCCCAGATCGAGCAACCCGGCCATGCCGACGAGCAGGTTCAGCCCGATCGAGAGTAGCCCGAAGATCAGGATGCCGGTGGCAACGGAAAGCGCGTAGACGCCCAGCGCCCGATCGAGAAACGGGTACACCAGCGCAACCGCGACGAGGGCGCCGAACGCCCAGCGACCGCGCGGCCCGATCGTCGGGCGGCGAATCGGCACCGCGGCGCCCTCGTCGTCGCCCGCGGCAGAAAGGCCAGTGGGGCGTAGCACAAGCAGCACGATCAGCAGCACAAGCACGACCACTGGTGTCCACTGCGGCGATAGGTAGTAATCGCTGAGGGCGGCGAGTACACCGAGCGCCAGGCCGCTGGCGAATGCGCCACCCGGCCTGCCGATGCCGCCGAGCACTGCGGCGGCGAACGCGGTGAGGCCGCTCTGGATGCCGTGCTGCGCGAAGGGCCGCTCGTAGTAGAGCGCGAACACGAAGGCGGCAGCGCCCGCCAGCATACCGCCGATGCCGAACGCCAGCCGGATGGCGCCGTCGCGGTTCACGCCGCAGAGCTGGGCCATCTCGGCGTCCTGCGCGCAGGCGCTGAGGGCGCGGCCCAGGCGGGTGCGGCGCAGAAAAAGGCTCGTGAGCAGCGCAAGCCCAGCTGCGGCTAGCAACACCAGCAGGTCCTTGAGCTGGTAGGAAAAACCAGTGGGGAGGCCCAGCCCTTCGAGCAGGTTCATGCGGGGCACGAGGGCCGGGATGCGCGTGCGCGGCAGCGAGATGATATGGTCGACATCGCTGTAGTGCTCGTGCTGGTTGTTGGTGGCGATGATCTTCCAGATGATGGCGCCCTGGAACAGGATGAACGATAGGCCCGCCGAGGCGATCAGCGGGCCGAGGCGCGACGAGTTGCGGAAGGGGCGGAACGCCACGCGCTCGATGCCCACGTTGAACAGCGCGCCGAACGCCATCGCCGCGCCGAGCGCGAGTAGCAGCCCGCCGCCCAGCACAGCCACACCGTTCGTGGGCGCCAGGCCCAACGCGTTGATCACCGCCGTGACGACCACCGTGGTGAGCGCGAACAGGTCGCCGTAGGCGAAGTTCAGCGAGCGTACCACGCTGTACACCACCGTTACGCCGATGGCGGTCAGGGCGATCACGGCCCCGTTCGACAGGCCGATCGCGAGCAGTTGGAGTAGAACCGCCATAGGATAACCAAACGGGACGATTGGCCGCTGATGTGCGCTGGCCTTCGGCCGCAGATGCCCGCAGATCTGCTACTACAGCGCAATCACCGCCATAGGGTACCACAGATTGCGCTCTTCAGAGTGACATTCCAGCGACGTTGCATCAACCCTGTCTTTGAGGTAGCTCTCATCCGCGCTCGTCCGCGTCCCAAATTAGATCAGCGCCTCCTGCCGCATCTCCCCCCCGCCAACAGCGCTGAGGATCGCGGCGGTACGCTTCGGCCCCACGCCCCATACCTTCTGGAGCTTGCCCGTGCTAACCGCCCGCCGGATACCAGCGGCGTCGGTGTCACCCAGGTCGCGCTGAATGCGCTCGGCGATCACGGGACCCATGCCCGGCACCTTCATGATGATGCGCATAGTGTCGGGCAGGTCGGCGCACAGCTCCTCGTAGAAGGGCAGCGGATCGCCCAGCGCCAATGCGCCGATCTTCGCCGTGAGGCTTTTGCCGAGCTTGGGCACGCCTAGCGGCTCGCCCGCCGCCGCCCGCGCCGCCACCGACTCGCGCATGCGCAGCAGGTTCTGCGCCGCCCGCCGGTAGGCCCGGATGCGGTACGGGTTGCCGTGCTGCCGCTCTAAAATTCCACAAATGTTGAACAATAGCGCGGCGATCTCGCGGTTCTTCATTGTGCTTCCTTTTGCATCCATATGGAACTCTTAGTGTCGCTCCTAAAGCCGCATAAAGCTGTCAATTAGAAATTTTGTTCTTTTATTATAGCACATCGATTTAGCAGTGTCAATAGCTCTTGGACTGTAAGCCATTTTACCAAGAGTAGGGCACAAAAAGCAGCACACCTTCGCGATGTGCTGCCCACTTTTCCTGTAATGCGGCGCGTTCTACATTTCTACGTGCCAGCCGCTTTCGAACTGCGCACGCGCAGTGCGCATGCCACCTACACGTGCTGACAGCATTGCGCCAGGCACAGCGGCCTCGATCATATCCCAGCCAATATCGGTGAGCAGCACCTTCATGCGGCGTGTCCACGCGCCGGTGCGCAGATCCAGGAGGCTGAGGTAGAGGAAGCGCTCGCCGAGCTTGCCATGCACGTATGGCCCCGTGAAGTCGGGCGCACCCATTTTGGGGTGGCGGCGCACGCTCAGCTCGCACGCAAAGCGCAGCGCCCCATCGGGCTGTGGCTCGCCCGCGAGCAGGTTTTTGCGAGCGTCCTGAAGGCCGAATGTGGCCTCGGGCTCATTGGCCGCGGGCGGCTCGGCGCAGGTGAGCGCGAGGCGCAGTGTTTGAGGCTGTTCGCTACTTGCCACGTTTCACCAGATACTGCGCCAGCATAAACAAGAGTACGCCAACAACGATTATGAAGCCTAATAAGAACAATAAGCCAGAGAACGAGTTCATCTGCTCGTTATCACTCTTCACGAATGGTATGAGCAGAATGGGCAGCAGCATCAAGGCGATTCCCACGTACAACACGAGGAAGCGTGGCGTGGTTGGAAAGCCAGCCATGATGCGCGGCAGGGCGTTGGGCGGCGCTGCCTGGCTCGGCGGGGGCGACTGCGGTGCAGCCATCGGTTGCGGGGCGGGCACTTCAGAAGGCGCCGCCACGCCCGCGGCGGGCTGCGATGGCATTGGGGTCACAGTCGCGTTCACGTTTGTCGTCACCGACACCGCAACGGCCACGGGCGGCGCCGCAGCCGCCCGCGCCTGTGCTGCTGCAAGTTCCTTCTCGGCTGCGGCGAGCTTTGCTTCCTCGTCTTCGAGCTCGTTGGCGAGGTTGAGGGGCACGGTATTGCCAAATTCTGCGGCTTCTTCCTTGAGCTTCCACACGTTGTGCTGATACTTGTCGCGCATCAGCTGAAGATGTTCGATCTCTTCATTCATTCCAGGTGCCTTTGCACTTTCGGCCACTGCTGCGAGGATGGTGCGATTGTAACATGGCGCGCCAGGAGCGGCAAGGGCAGGCAAGCAGGGAGGCCACAGAAGCTTGCTGCCCACAACACTACTCAGCCAGTGCAGCAGCGCAGCCCAGGCTGCGCCACGCCCACTCATCAAGGGTGTCTGTCACTTCGTCGTACGACCACCAGGCCGATAGCACGCAGTACATCAGCCCCCAGCCGCGCACGCGCTCGCGGTCGAACCCCAACCGTTCGGAGAGGATGGCGACGCGGCGATGCAAAAGGGTTCGCAGGTGACCCCGTTTTTCGAGCTGCGGCCACGGGTTGTGAAAAAACGCGCCCACTTCGAACGTGGGCTCGCCGACAACACCTTTGGCGTCGATCACTAGCCACGGCTCACGCTCCGCCGACAGGATATTGAGGTGGTGCAGGTCGCCGTGCAGCACCACCGGCGCGCCCATCGAGCTCAGCAATTCTTCGCGCAGCCGCTCGGCCTGCTCCACCAGATGGGGCGGAAACGGGCCGGTGCCGCCTCCGAAATACGGGCGCAGCCCCGTCAGCTCCTGAGTGTAGCGCGCCACGCTGGGGAAGGAGTGCTCGGCGGGCGGGGGGCGCCACAGCGCGCGCATCACATCGGCGGCGATCTCAGTGGCGCGCTCGTCGTCCTCCAGCGCCGCCAGCGTCGCGCCGGGACGCACGCGCTCCAGCAGCATCGCGCCCAGCCCCTCGTCGGTTTCGAGCAGCCGCGCGGCGCCACGCCCGTCGTACAGCCGCATGGCGGCACGCTCGGTAGCCGACTCGACGCTCGGCGTGCCGATTTTCAGCACAACCTCTGCGCCATCCGCCCGCGTGGCCGACGCCACGTAGTTGTACGAAAGGTCGAACGGCGGCCCCAGCGTCAGCGACCAGCGTTCGGCGCAGGCGTCGATCAGCGCGGGCAGCGCGGCCAACCAGGTCGCGCCCTTCTCGCCGAAGGTGGTGATAATGGTGCGGGTGAATGTGTCGGGTGGGTTCACAACGCGTCCTGCATACTGCATTTTGCCGCTGATCGCCGCAGCGGCTCGCCGCGCAGATTTCCGCTGATTTTTATGTACGGCGCGCGAAGGCCGCAGCGTTGATACGATACTGCGATCGAAGCTCAGCGTCCATCAGCGGCTAATTGCTCAACCTGTTTGTACAGCTCGGCCACCTGCTCGGCCTGCTCGCGCACCAGCTCGCGCAGCGGCTGCGGCTCTAGCACCTCGAAGAGCGGCCCAAGCCCCAGCGCATACGCGCAGGCCTCGTGCTCTACCTCGAAGTCGATGCTGGCGACGACCCAGCCGTCGGCGTCGGGTGGGCCAGCATTCTGGATACGCACGTAGCGGGCGTAGCGCAGGCGCTGCATGGCCTCGGGAGCGGCGCGCGCCACCACCGGGAAGCGCGGCAGGTTTGCCCGGAACTCCGCGCCCGACCGCTCCCAATACGTTGCAAGGTCGAACCCTGCGGGGCGAACGCACGGCTCATCGGCGATGGCGGCGCGCTCGGCCCGCGCCACGCGATAGGTGCGCGCGTCGCCGTCGACTGCGGCCACAAGGTACCACACGTTGCCTTTGGCCACCAGCCCCAGCGGGTCGACCACGCGCTCGACAAGCTCGCCGTCGCTGCGGCGATACGCCAGGCCCAGGCGGCGTTCCTGAAAGATCGCCTCCTGCATAGCGGGCAGCAGCGGCACGTCCTCGTCGGGGCGCTGCCAGCCGGGGGCGTCGATGTGGATGCGTTCGCGCACGAAGGCCTCGTCGTCGCGGTGGGCGGCGGGCAGGGCGGAAAGCAGCTTGAGGCGCGCGGCGTCGGCGGCCTGGGCTAGCCCCAGGTCGCGCATCAGGCGCGAGGGCCGGGGCAGCAGCAGCGCCACGATCTCGGCGCCCGTGAGGCCTGTGAGGTCGGTGGAGTAATCGTGCGGCAGCGACCAACCGCCGCCATTGCCGCGCTCAGCGAGCACCGGCACGCCTGCGGCGCCCAACGCCTCCATGTCGCGGTGGATCGTGCGCTCGGAAACCTCCAGCCGCGTCGCGAGCTCGCGCGCCGTAAGCCGCCCATGCACCTGAAGCAGCAACATGATCGAGAGGAGGCGATCGGCGCGCATGGCGGCTCCACACATTCAACCGATGGGATGCAGATCTGCGCAGACCATTATACATCTGCAATTCTATGTTAAGATTGATGTTCACAGAAGCGCCAGCGATCAGGATGCTAAGTGAAGTACACGCCCTCGCGCGCACGGGAGCTTTGGAGCCGGATCATCGGCATCGCGCTGATCGGCGCGGGCGTATTCGGCCTCGTATTCAGCGCGGTGGGCCTCGTGGTGGCGCTGCGCGCCTTGTCGGCCGTCGGCGACGTGGTGAATAACGAGCTCGGCGTCGTCGACCAGGCGCTTTCCACCACCGGCAGCGGCCTCGACATTGCTGCCACCTCGCTCACGAACGCGCAAACTACCGTCGGCACCCTGCGTGCTACACTCCTCAACACCAGCCAAACTATCACCGACACCGCGCCGACCCTCGATACCCTCACGACCCTCACCGGCACCACCCTGCCCACAACCATCAAGTCGACCCAAGCCGCGCTCGGCTCGGCCCGCGAAACGGCGAAGGTGGCCGACTCGGTGCTCGGCGCCGTCAGCAGCTTCAACCTGCTCAGCAGCGCCGCGTACAACCCGAAGGTGCCGCTCAACGTCGCTATCGGCGATGTGTCCGCTAGCCTGGATGGCCTGCCGCCCTCGCTCGCCACCGTCGAGCGCGGCCTGCGCGACGCCCGCGGCAACCTCGATCGCATCAACAACAACGTGGGCGACCTCGCCACCGGCATCGGCCAGATCGGCTCCAGCGTCGAGGAGGCGCAGCGCGTGGTGGGCCAGTATCAAACGCTGGTGCGCGACCTGCGGCGCGAGGTGGCGCGCGTGCGCCTCGCCGCCCCGCGCTGGCTGAACGGCGTGAGCTGGGGTGTCACCCTGGGCTTGATCTGGCTCGCCCTCGCCCAAATCGGCCTGCTCACCCAGGGCTACGAACTGATGCAACGCGCCGGTCAACAAGCGTGAGCGCCAGCCCTTCATACGGCTCCAGGCCAGCCGGGAAGCTCGCCGCTGTTCCCGTCGAAAGCGCCACCCACCAGCCCGCAAGGTCGAGCGCCAGCGGCTGTGGCTGCGCGCCCGTGTTGAGAATCACCAGCAGCGCGTCGCCGCAGCGGTAGGCGTACAGGCCGTTCCCATCGTCGGCGAGCAGCGTGGCGCGGGGGCCTTCCCAGATCGCGGGGTGGGCGCGGCGCAGCGCGCCAAGGCCGCAGTAGAACGCGAGCAGGTCGGCGTCCTGCGCGTCGCCCCAAAGCATCGGCAGGCGCGATTCCTCGCGAGGCGACGCGCATCGGTGGCAAGCGTGCCGAACATAAAGTCGCTCGAAACGTCATCGTTCATCTTCGGCTCCTTTATGATATACTGCTTGTAGATAAATTCGTCTACTAGGAGGGCGCTTATGACGAACGCGACGACGACTATTCGTGTCTCTACAGAAACGCATCGGCGGCTGTCGGAGCTCGCTCAGCAGCTTGAACTGCCACTTCAAGAAGCCACAGCCCGCGCGGTGCGGCTGCTTGCCGACCAGGTCTTCTGGCAACAAACTAGCGCGGCATATGCCGCGTTGCGCACTGACCCGGAAACGTCGGCGGGGTTCGATGCTGAAATGGAGGAATGGGACGGCACCCTGCTCGACGGGCTGGAGGACCAAGAGTGAGTGTAACACCACAACCCCAACGTGGTGAGGTTTGGGTCGCGCAGCTTAACCCGACGCGCGGGCACGAGCAGGCGGGCACGCGCCCGGTCTTGATCGTTTCCGTTAACCCGTTCAATGCGAGCCATGCGCGGCTCGTGTATGTTGCGCCGATCACGCGCACAGTGCGCGGCATTCCGCTGCATGTACAGGTCGCTCCACCGGAGGGCGGCCTGCAGGCGCCGAGCGTCATCCTGTGCGACGCCGTGCGCTCGATCAGCGTCGTGCGGCTGAGCGAGGGGCCGTGGGGCAACGTCAGCGCCGCAACTATGGCGCAGGTTGAGGATCGGCTGCGGCGCGTGTTTGGATTATAGATAATACATTTTTAAGGTATAATACACCTAACCTTTGGAAGAAAACTGATCGCACCCTGTGCCGAGCATCACCGTCCGCGACATTCTGCGCCTGGCACTGCCGCCGGGAACCAGCGTTGAAGCTGGCGCGAGCGGCCTGAGTCATCAGACGACGTGGGTTGCCGCGTTGCGCCCCACCCCCCCCGCCTTCGCCGACCTGCGCGGCGGCGAGCTTGCCGTGCTTTCGGTAGAAGCCCTCCACCAGCTCGACGAAAGCCTGACGCTCGCGGCCCTAGTGCGTCGCCTAGCGCAGGCGCCGGTGGCCGCCGTGGCGGTGGTGGGCGAGACCGACGAGGACGACCGCGCCGCCGCCGAGCACGCCCACCTGCCCCTGCTGCGCCTGCCCGACGGCAGCGACCTGCGCGAGGCCGAGCGCGAGGTGCAGCGCCTCATTAGCGATTACGACGCCCAGCTCGAGCGGCGCGGCGCGCAGCTATACAACCTGCTCACGCAGCGCTCGCTGGGCGGCACCGGCATCCCCGGCCTGCTCGACGCGCTGGCCGAGCGCACGGGCCAGGGCGTGGCCTGCTACGCGCACAACGGCGAGCTACGCACCCTGCGCGCCCGCGGCTCGGCGCGCATCGCCCTCCAGTCGCTGCGCCCCACAGCCCAATCGGTTTCCGTCGATGGCGAGCCGACGCAGCTGCTCAGCCAGCAGATCTGGGTCGAGCCCGTAGGCACAGGCGCAGGCGAGCAGCGCCGCCGCGGCGGCTCGCCCGCCGCGATCGCGGGCTACGTGGCCATCGCTGGCACCGCGCTCGACGCGTGGGATCGGCTGGCCGCCGCACAGGCCGCCTCGGCCCTGGCGCTGGAGATGGCCCGCGAGCAGGCCGTGGCCGCCACCGAGGAGCGGCTGCGCGGCGACTTCCTTTCGGCCATTCTCGCTGGCCCACCCGCCGACAGCGCCGCAGTAATCCAGCGCGGCCAGGAGCTCGGCTACAACCTGGCCCAGCCGCACGTGGCCCTGCTCTGCGCGCTCGACGGCGCCGACGCCGCGACCTTTGGGCGCCTCGCCAACGCTATTCAAAGCGAGATCAACCGGCGCAACATCGCCGCGCCGCTATTGCGCCGCGACGGCGCCGTGCTGTGCCTCGTGCCCCTCGGCGCCGATGCCGACGCCGACACGCCGCGCGCCCGCGCCAGCGCCATGCGGCCCCGCGAGCTCGCCGAAGCCCTGCGCCAGCGCCTCCAGCCCGACTACCGCGACGTGTCGCTCGCGCTCGGCACGCCCGCCGCCAACCTGGCCGAGTGGCCGCGCTCGCTCGAAGAGGCTGAGCAAGCGCTCGTGCTCGGGCGCCAACTCTTCGGCCCTGACCGCGTGCTCGCCTTCGGCGACCTGGGCGTGTACCGCCTGCTGGTGCGCTTGCGCGAGGCGCCCGAGCTATGGACGTTCTACCGCGAAACACTTTCCAAGATTGCCGCCTACGACGCCAAGCAGGGCGGCGATAAGAAGCAGGGCGGCGAGTTCCTCAAAACACTCGAGGCTTACTTCAACAACCTCGGCAACCTCGCCCGCACCGCCGACGCGCTCCACGTCCACCGCAACACGCTGCTGTATCGCCTCGGCCGCATCGGCGAGATCAGCGGCCTCGACCTCGACGACCCCGAAGAGCACTTCGCGCTCTGGCTCGCCCTCAAGGCGCACCGCGTGCTGCGGACGCTGGAGGAGTAGAGCGCAGAGCGATAAAGCGCAGAACAGTTTAGCCTTGTGGTGTCGTTAGGCGCGCAAATGGCCGCAGCGAGCTTGCTCGACTGCGGCCTCTGCTCTGCGCTCTGCGCTCTACGCGCCCTTCTCCTTGCCGCCTTGCACCTCGCCGCGCCAGGCGCCCGTTTCAGTGCCGCGCTCCTCGATAAACTTCTTGAAGCGCTTGAGGTCGCCCTCGACGCGCCGCTCCACGAAGCCGAGCATGTCGCCCGCCTTCTCGACGAAGCCCTCGGGCTCATAGCCGAGTGCCAGCGTCACCGTGGTGAGGTTCTCATGCACCTTGTCGAACAGCACGGTACCCGAGTTGTCGGCGCCGCTAGTGCTTTGCCACGACAACTTCGTGTCGGGCTCTTGCGAGGTGATCGTCGCGTCCCACTCTTTTTCCTTGCCGGCGATCTTCGCCTTCCAGTGGGTGTGCGTGTCGTCGAGCTGCTTGACTTCCTCGATGCCCTCCATGAACATCGGGAACTCGGCGAACTGCGTCCATTGGTTATACACCGTGCGTACCGGCAGTGCGATCTCGATCGACTTCTCGACGAATGAATCCAAATCGTGTCGTTTCTCAGCCATTGGGTGCCTCCCTAGGTGCTTCGATGCCCTGCATTTGAAGATTGCAAGGAGCGTGCCACGGCGAATTGTCGAACATTTCACAATTGAAATTGATGAAATATGGTATATTGTACGTCAACACAAACGGTTAGCAGATTCCCCAGCGAGGAGCTATGTTCAAGCCCAAGGTAGTGCTTGCCCTTTCGGCCATCGGCCTAGCGCTCGCTGCGTGCAGTAGCGGCGCAGCCCCCGGCTCACCCGCCGCCGGTGGCGCCCCCACGCCCACGGCCCGCCCCGCGCCCCCCGCGCTCGAAAAGCCCACCTACACGGTGCAGCGCGGCCTCGTCGCCGACCAACTCAAGCTTTCCGGGCGTGTGGCCGCCACCCTCGACGAAGACGTGTTCTTCACGCAAGACGGTTTCGTGAAGACGATTTTCGTCAAGCGCACCGACGTGGTAACAAAGGGCACCCTGCTCGCCGAGCTTGACCTCGGCACGCTCCCGAACGAGCTGCGCCAGGCCGAGGTGTCGCTCGAAACCGCTCAGCTGGCGCTTGACCGCGCCGCCTCCCAGAATAAATTCAGCGTGCAAAAGGCCGAGCTCGACCTCGCCGACGCCAAAGCCAAGCTCGCCGACCTGTCGCGCCCCCCAAAGGCCGCCGACGTGGACGCGGCGAAGGTGGGCGTGCAGCAGGCTGAGATCAACCTCCAAGACGTGCGTAACACCACATCGGCGGCTAAAACGCAGGCCGAACTCGCGCTCAAGCAGGCCGCCAACGCCGTGCGCGATGCCCAGGAGGCCTACGCTCGCACCGTGGAGCGGATCGGCGGCAAGCCCGGCACCCCGGAAGAGGGCCGCGCCCTCGACGACGCCCAGCGCGTCGTTGACAACGCCCAGTCCGACCTCCAGAAGGCGCAGGTGGCCTTCGACCTCGCCCGCCAGAACGAGGTCACGTCGGTGCAGGACGCCGAAACAAAGGTGAAGGAAGCGACCATCGCCCTCAAGAAGCTGCAAAGCGGCCCCGAGAAGGCCGATGTGGCCGAGGCCCAGCGCGCCATCAAGCGCGCCGAGGTGGCGCTGGCCGAGGCGCAGGCGGGCGGCCAGGGCAACCCTGAGGACGCAAAGCAGGTCGAGCAGGCCAAGCTCACCGTGGAAAATACCAAGGCGAAGCTAGAGTCGGGCCGCATCTACGCCCCCTTCGACGGCCAGATCGCCGAGATCAGCACCAAGCCCGGCGATAGCGTGCAGGCTTACAAGCCTGTGCTCAATATCATCAACCCGACGAACAAGGACTTGGTGATCGACGGCACGCTCACCAGCGACCTGCAGAAAATCGGCGTGGGCCAACAAGTCAATATCGCCTTCTCGCGCTACCCCACCCAGCCGCTCAGCGGCACCATCGAGAAGCTGCCCACCAGCCTCACCTCGACCTCGTCGACCGTCACGGCCGACCCGGCGATCCATGTGAACTTCCCCATCGGCAGCCTCAAGCTCGACGTGGGCGACATCGCACAGGTGGTGCTGACGCTCGAACAAAAGCCCAACGCGCTCTGGCTGCCGCCGCAGGCCGTGCGCTCGTTCGACAACCGCCGTTTCGTCGTGGTGCAGGACGGCACCCGCCAGCGACGCGTCGACGTGAAGGTGGGTATCGTCACCCTCGACCGCATCGAGATCTTAGAAGGCATCAAAGAAGGCGACGTGGTGATCGGCCAATAAAGAAGGGATGAAGGATGAAGCGTGAAGGGTGAAATCGGCGCGCAGCCGCTCATCCTTCATCCTTTGTCCTTCACCTGCACGGAGTGCAGCAGTGGGCCTTTTGCTTAATTTTTTTGGCGTGCTGCGCGTGGTGCTGCGGCGCCTGATCAGCCATACCGGGCTGCTGACGGCGATCGTGGCGGGCTTCGTGGTGGCCGTGGCGCTTATCACTTGTATCCCGATCTACGCCGAGGCCGTTGGCTACCGCATCCTGCGCGAGGAGCTGAGCAAGAACGACCAGGGCATCGCTCGGCCGCCCTTCGCCTTCATGTATCGCTACATCGGCTCGCAGGGCGGCCCCGTTTCCTGGAACAACATCGAGCCGGTCGATAAGTACATGGCCAACCGGGTGAACGGCGCGATCAACCTGCCCGTCGAGCTGAGCGTGCGCTACGCTTCCACCGACAAGGTGCGCGCCCTCTCGACCGACCCGAGCCAGCAGAGCGGCGAGCCCCTGCTGTGGGCCAACCTCGCCTTCGCCACCGACCTCGAGAAGCACATCGACATGCTGGAGGGCACCTTCCCCAAGCCCGCCGATGCCAATAGCCCCGTGGAGGTGCTGCTTTCGGAGCGCAAGGCGAACGAGCTCGGGCTGCAAGTGGGCGAGGAGTACCAGATCCTCGGCCCGCCCGACGGCGAGCCCAAGATCTCGTTGCGGGTTCGCATCAGCGGCGTGTGGAAGGTGCACGACCCGAACGAGCCGTACTGGTTCTACAGCCCCGAGTCGTTCGACGACACGCTCATGATGGCCGAGGACAGCTTCATGCAGCGCGTGGTGCCAGCCACGGCCAAGCCCGTGTATACCGCGCTCTGGTTTGTGGTTTTCAACGGCGAAAGCATCCGCAGCGTGGATGTGCCCCGCCTCACGGGAAGTATCAACCGCACACTCACCGAGGTGACGGGGCTACTGCCGGGTATGGCGCTGTCGATCTCGCCGTACCAGGCGCTGATACGCCACCAAACGCAGGTGCAGCTCCTCACCATCCTGCTGACGATCTTCTCGCTGCCGCTGCTGGGGCTGGTGGGCTATTTCATCATCCTGGTGTCGGGCATGGTGGTGCAGCAGCAGCAGAACGAGATCGCGGTGCTGCGCTCGCGCGGCACCTCGCGCCTCCAGGTGATGGGCATCTACCTGCTGGAAGCGCTCGCGCTCGGCTCGCTTTCGGTGTTGATGGGGCCGCCGCTCGGCGCGCAAGCCGCCCGCCTGATGACGTGGACATCTTCGTTCCTGACCTTCACGCCGCGGGCGGGCCTGCCGATCGAGATCACGCCGCAGGTATGGATGCGCGCCTCACAGGTGGCCGGGCTGATGCTGCTGGCCAGCATCGTGCCAGCGCTGATCGCTACGCGCTACACGATTGTGTCGTTCAAGCAGGAGCGCGCCCGCTCGACGCGCCCCCCGCTGTGGCAGCGCGCCTTCCTCGACGTGCTGCTGCTCGTGCCAGTGTGGTACGGCTACCAGCAGCTCAAGGAGCGCGGCACGATCTCGCTCTTGGGCAACGACACGCCCGGCGGCGACCCGTTCTCGAACCCGTTGCTGCTGCTCGTGCCCACGCTATTCGTGTTCGCCTTCACCCTGATCAGCCTGCGCATCTTTCCGCTGGTGATGCGCGGCCTGGCCTGGCTTTCTGCGCGCTTCCCCGGCACCGCCGTGCTCATGGCCATCCGCTACCTTTCGCGCACGGCCCGCGGCTACACCGGCCCGATCATGTTGCTCATCCTCACGATGAGCCTCGCCACGTTCACCTCGTCGATGTCGCTCACGCTCGACAACCAACTCTTCGACCGCGCTTACTACATCAGCGGCGCCGACATGCGCCTCCAGGATCTTGGCGAGGATACGCAGCCGTCCTCGCCCGTGTTCGGCGCGCAGCCCGCAACCCCCAAGCCCGCCGCCGACGACAAGGTCGACCAGGCGCGCTGGCTGTTCGTGCCCGTTTCCGACTACCTGACCATCCCCGGCATCCAGGCCGTAACCCGCGTTGGCCGCAGCGATGTGGACGCCTCGTTCAACAACAAGTCCGAGAAGGCCGTTTTCTTGGGCGTGGATCGGGCCGACATTAGCTCGGTGATGGGCAGCAGCTTCCGCAGCGACTACGCGCGCGACTCGCTCGGCGCCTCGATGAACCTGCTGGCCGACGACCCCGCCGCCGTGCTGGTGAGTCGCAACTACGCCGCCAAATACGGCCTGCGCATCGGCGACAAGGTGACGCTCGCGATGGGCGACATTGGCAAAACGCAGAATATCACCTTCCTCGTCGTCGGCTCGATCGGCTTATTCCCAACCCTCTACCCGGAAGATGCGCCCTTCTTCATCGGCAACCTCGACTACGCCTTCGAGGAGCAGGGCGGCTCGTACCCCTACGAGGTGTGGGCGAAGGTGACACCCGGCACCACCCCCGACGCCGTGCTATACGAGACGGCGCAGCGCGGCCTGCGCGTGCGCTTGCTCTTCGTCAAGGCTAACAGCCCGGCACGAACGAGTTTGTCGCGCAGGGCGGCGTCGATCGCGAACAGAAGGCAGATGTAAGCGGGACACTTTGCTTCGAACGATCCGACGATCCATTCGATCCACGGCGTTAGCGGGACCGCTTGCCGTTGCACCAACCACAGCATAACGCTGAGCCAGACCATCCAGGCGGAATTTTAAAATTGCGGCCGACGCGGAGCAGTCCCGCGAACGACAACACCCAGCAGGAAACCCGGCCCACCCATGCCGCGGATTCGAGCGACATCAGTCGGGTAAGCCATCCGGTGGTGTAGTTGAAAAAACCGTGACCCGCGGTGGTTTCCTGAAACGTCCAGTCGGTCGCCAGGACGTGGGGATGATACGCCTTAAGAAAATAAAGCAGGTAAACCAGCTCGTTACCGGACGGAACGCGGTCGCCCTCACGGTTGAGCGTCAGTGCGAACAGCAGCAGCGTGGCCATTTGCAGGTAAAAGTTGTTGGCATACCTGACGAACCACCACGTCCGGGTATCGGCGGGTGGTATGGTCAGTGACGGCGTCGACATGAACAGGTTATCGACCGTTGGCGGTCCAATCTTCGCAGAACGATTTTATCACGGCCGCACTCGCCGAACTTATCCCTGTTTACGGAGAAGGATCCAGAATAGATCCTCGGCCGGGTAGGGGAGGGTCCAGTGATCGGGCACGATATTGATCGCCCGGCTCGCGAGTCTGCCCGGCAGCGAAGTTCCGACTGTGTGCCTCAGCAACGACTTGGCGTGGCTGCTCATGATTCGTTTAAAAGGCCGGCCGCGACCGATTTCTAAATACCCGGCCTGTCCGCAAAGGGCGGCGACGCCCTCGGGGTCGAACCAGTGCAGCACGCTCGGTGGGCTGTATTCGTGCCAATTTTTACCCATCAGTCGGGCGGTCCAGCTGCTTCGGTTCCAGGTTTCGATCAGCAGCAGGCCCCCCGGCCGGGTCACTTTTGCTACGACCTGGATTGCTTTGACCGGGTCGACAAAATGGGGGAGCACCTGGATCATGCTGACGGCGTCGAAGGTCAGGTCGTCGGCCAGCGATTCGAGCATGCCGGTCCAGACCTCCAGGCCAAGCCGCGTGCGCGCCAGCGATGCCATCTTGGCGTTGGGTTCGATGCCATTGCCCGTCCAACCGCTGTCGACCAATCCTTTGAGTACGAAACCGGCGGCAGCCCCGACGTCTAAGATTTTGCCCGGCCCGGTGTACTTGGAAAGGATGCTGGCGTATTGCCGTCCTCGGGCGCGGAGCAGCTTTTCTTCGCCGAGGTAATCCGAATAACCGGCCCCGCCGTCCAAAAAGTAAGTGTCCCCGTAGACCGTATCGACGTGGCTCGCCTGCAGGGCGCTTGCCGAAACAAACCGGTGGTTACAGTCCCCGCAATCACGGAAATCGTAATTTTTTTTGGTAAATGCCGGTGACGAGCTGCCACTGCATAGAGGACACGTTGCGACTGCCTGCATGCTTCTCCTCACCTCTCACCGACTTTGTCTCAGCAGACCCACTGCGGGGCCTTGATAATAGATCCCGCAAGGGTGGCAATCGGTTCGTCTACACCGTCACACCGAATGCTAATCTTCACCCCGAAACCCCGCGGCACTGCTCTTGCTCGGCAATTTGAGAAGACCAAACCCACTCTTCGATTGGAATGATACCGGAGCGACTGATGATCGGAAAGATGAATTCGGGCGACCTTTGGCCTGTCGTCAAGCAGACCTTTTCAGAATGGTCCGACGACAAAGCGCCGAAAATGGCAGCGGCACTGTCGTACTACTCCACCATTTCGATCGCGCCGTTGCTGGTGATCGCGGTGGGTGTGGTGACGCTGGTGTACGGGAATGAAGCGCCCGACAAGCTTCGAAGTGAAATCGCAAGTCTGACCGATGCGCGTGTCGCTTCGACGCTTCAGGAAGTGATTACCAACGGCTATCACAGCGGCGCGGGACTACTGGCCTCGATCATCAGCATTGTCGTAGCGTTGGTGGGTGCGAGCGGTGTTTTCGCGGAACTGCAGGATTCGCTGAACACGATCTGGGGCGTCCGACCGAAGGCCGGCCGGGGGTTCTGGGGCGCGATTCACGACCGCTTCTGGTCACTCACGATGGTATTCGGCATCGCCTTCCTGCTCCTGGTCTCGCTGATCGCCAGCACGATGCTGTCGGCGGTCTCATCTGGGTTGATCGCTCACACCGTCGGCACGAACGGCCTGGTCGCAAAAGCGATCGGCATCGTCATTGAAATTGTTCTGTCGACGGGTGTCGTAACAGTGCTTTTTGCAGCGATGTTCAAGGCCCTGCCCGACGTAAAAATCGCCTGGAAAGACGTCTGGCTCGGCGGTTTCTTTACAGCAGTTCTGTTCGAATTGGGCAAACTCATTCTCAGCATCTACTTGGGCAAGGCGGCCCCGGGGTCGGCGTTCGGCGCGGTCGGATCGATCGTTGTCATGCTTGTTTGGATCTTCTATTCGTCGCAGATCCTGTTTTTCGGTGCCGAGTTCACCCAGGTTTATGCCAACAAATTTGGCAGCCGAATAGTTCCCTCCAGCAATGCCGAACCGCTGCCCGGCGTCTCAATGGGGAGCTCTTCACCACCACCGAAAGCTACCGGGCTCTCGCCCGGCACGCCGGTCGCTGAAAAGCCTGCCCGGCGTGCGCACCGGCCTGTCACGCCTCTGGCGGTTTCGAAGACCGGAAAATCGTTCGCCGAGATAGGCCTGCCGACGCTCGCCGCGGTGGTGATCGGCCGTTACGCATGGCGGCGATTTCGCCCGCTATTTTCAAGTGCCCCGACCACTGCGGGGCTCTGGGGCAGAGCTTGGCAGAACTGGAAAGAGGTCGGCAGGACGGTCGTTCAACCGCGACGCTGATCCCCGGGTCGGGGGTTTCGTAGGATAAACGTCGACTGAGGTCCCTGCGTTCAAGTCAATTGATCGGCAGTTGACTTGTGGCCTCGTCTTTGTCCTTCGAGAAGATCGACAACGGGCTGATTTGCGTCGTTCCGAACGAAGCGAAGAAGGCTGTATTTTTTGCCGTAGTATTCAGCGATTGTCCGGCTAATGTGCCGGCGGTGAGGGATGTGGGCTCGGCGATCAATGCCGAGCTGGCCATCGAATTCGCGTACGGCGTTCCCTGGGTGTTGAACGCGTTGTCGATCAGCGTGTAGTCCGACCCGTCGATCGTGGAATCGTAATTGAAGTCCCCGTTCAACCACCCGCTGGCGGCAGTCGGGCCGAATGCCGCGTCGATCTTCGTGTAGTCAGAACCGTCCACCGCCCCGTCAAGATTGGCGTCTCCGAAATAGGTGTACTTCAGCAGAATATCACCCAGGCCCGGGCTCTGGCCGTCGAAAAGACCCGCGGTCGTGCCGGTGCCGTACAGTCGATTTCCAAAGCCGTCGTTGTTGACCATCTCCCCGACGGTGGTGAGATGAGTGATGTTCCCGCTCGCGGTCGAAGAGCCGATCCCCGCACCGGTCCAGCTTCCGCCGTTGAACCCGGCCTTCAGCATGGGATCAACGGTCGCGGGGGTGCTGTTTTTCAGCACCATGTCGTTATTGCCCAGGTCGAGCGTGGCCCCGGTGGCCAGCGACAGCGCGCTGACCACAAGCACGCTGCGATTCACGGCCGCCGGTGAAGTCGCATCAACCAGTGTGGCGCCGGCCGCGACGCTGATCGAATCGAACATTCGCGTGAGCAGCGTCGAAGCCGTCGTCGGTTGGGCGGGCAACTGCACGCGCCCCGCAGTAACGGTTAGTGTGTCCAAACCCGTGAGCGGGTCGATGATCAGACTTTCCACCCCACTGAATTGCTCGGTGCTGCTCGACCCGGCGATCGAAACCGTGGTTGCGTCGATGGTGATCTGGTCAATTCCTGTTGTTCCTATGATCTTCATCGAATCGGCAAGCGTCTGGGCTCCGCCGGTGAACACAATCGACCCGGACGTCAGCAACGCACCGTTAGATAAATCGACTGTAAGAAAATCATCACCAGACGTACCGGTCACATTCAAAGTCGTGATCCCCGTCCTTGCGATCGACTGAACGACTGTTCCCAGACCGGTCGTGTTGGGCCACACGTCAATGTGCTGGCCGTCGGCATTCAAACGGAGATACAACGTTGATCCCGACAAGGTCAAAGTCGTCGGAACGACCGTCCAGTTGGCCGACGCGGTCGTGGCGGAAAGCGACGTGCCGACCACGTTCGAAACGCCCGAAGTGGTGAGGACCAGCGTATAGGTCTTTGCCGCGCTCGCGACGGCCGACAGGTTTCCGAGCGTGAACGTCTGATTGTCGGTGGTGGTCAACGTCTGGGCCGCGGTCAAAAGGTTCGACCCACCGCTGGGGATCAATGACAGCCTCGCGATCGTAAACCCGGTTACGGGCTGTGAGAAAACGATGGTGACGGAATTGACCGGTGACCCGGCCGGGCTTTGCGTCGGGGTAATCGTAACGGTCGGAATGGCTGTGTTAACCGTCACAACAAAAGCTGTAGACGCCACCGACGTGTTTCCGCTCGCGTCGCGTGCGGTCGCGGTGAAGGTGTACGTCGCGTCGGCGAGCACTGTCGCGGTGTAGTCGAACGACCAGGTGCCACCGACGGTTGCCGTAGCAGTTCCGATCACACCCAGCCCCTGCCGGGTGATTGTCACGACACTGCCGGCTTCGGCCGTCCCGCTCAGGACCAATGTGTTGTCGCTGGTCAGATGATCGGTGGTGTTCGATCCGGTGTCGGTGGTGATGGCAGAAATGACCGGCGCGATCGGCGGCGTCGTGTCTAACCCCAGACCGACGACGGTCGTGTCGGTGAACGTGGCCCGGGCCAACTGCGTGACGTTGTGGCTCGCCAGTGCGAACCCGACCAACGAGTTTGTGTTCAAAGTGGCGACGTGGGTCGCGACCGGCAGCCAGGTCGTACCATCGGTCGAATAAGACCCTACAAACGAGTTTCCCGTGCGAACCAATCGCAGCCAGACCGGGGCCGTGGACGGGACCTGAACGGTACCCCCGGAACCGCTGCCGGCCGCGTCGCGGTATTCCAGCTGGACGCCGACCCCGGGCGTCAGGTGCAGAAAGACGTACCGGCTTCCCGCGGCGGTCGTGTCCCGCATCATGATGCCGCCCTTGGTGTAATAATCGGCATTCTCCAACGAGGCAACCCGGGCGATCATCGACCCGTCGCCGGTCAACGGCCGGCTTGCGTACTGAAACTGGTCGGCGGTGTTCCAGATGTCCGCGCCCGAACCGAGCACGGTCCAGGTCGTGCCGTCGAAGCTGCTGGTGCCGGTCCCCGGGACGGTGCCGACATCCACATTGGTCCAACCTGCCGGCAGGTTCGGCGTCGCCGGTGGGGTGGCGGCGAAGATCATGTTGCTCGAGACGCCGTCCAGCGACGGCGTTAACGCGACCACTCGATAGTAATATTCATTAACCGGGGTGACCGTGTTGTCGGTATACGTCAGCACGCCGGCCCCGAGCGTGACCAGGCTGGTGAAGGTGACATCGTCCGGCGACCGCTCGATCCGGTAACCGGTCGCGCCGCTGGCGTTGGACCACTGAAGCCCGAAAGACGTGGCCGCCTTCGAGGTGAAAATCAGATTGGCCGGCCCGGCGAGCCGGGTCGTGGCGTTGATGATGAAGGGCGCGGCCGCCCCGTCACCGATGCTGGTGATTGCCGTGATGCGACACGTGTAAGCAGTGCCTGCCGTCAGCCCGCTGTCGTTGTAGGCGTTGTAGTTCTTGGGCCGCGTGGCAATCACCGTGTAGCTCGCGCCGCCGTCGGTCGACCGCTCTACGCGGTATCCTTCGTCGCCTTGAACATCGCTCCAGTTTAAGAGCAGTTCGGTCGAACTCGGGGCGATCACCGTCACCGCGTACGACGAATCCGGGTTGGTCGGTGCGTTCGGCTTGTTGACCGCGCTCGCGATTGCCGACGGCGTAGATCGCGTGTTCCCCGCCGCCATGGCGGCGACTCGGTAAAAATAGCGCATCGACCCGAAAAGGTTTGCGTCAGTGTAGGTCGTGACGTTCGCCGCGGTGGTGCCGACCTGGGTGAAAACGACGCCGTCGAGCGAACGATCGATTGAATACCCGGTTTCGCTCGCACCGTCGGTCCAGTTCAAGACCAGGGACGTGTTTGCGCCGGTCGCGGGGGTGACGACGAGCCCCGCAGGAGGGGTTAGCCCATTTGGCACCGTGACTGCCGCGCCGAGGCTTCCAGTGACGGCGATGTTGCTGAATGTCGACCACGCGACGGCGCGGTTCTGCAGCGAGCAGGTCGCGAAGCCGATGTAGACCGGCCCGGTCATGCTTACGGTCGTGGTGGCGATTGGCGTCCAGGTGACCCCGTCGGTCGAACGGAAGATCGCGAACGAGTTTCCCGTGCGGGTCAGCCGAACCCACGGACCGTTTACCCCGGTTGTATTTGCGGGCGAGAAGGCGCCGCCCCCTGCGGTCGACCGGATGATCGGGTCGAGTTGGCCCGACGGTTTGATGCCGACGTACGCGAGCGCCGAGTTGTTGGCCATCGACTGGCGAATCATGACGCCGGCCTTGGCGTTCGGGTCCGTATTATCGAGGGAATCGATCCGTGCCGTAATGGAGCCGTCGCCGTTGAGCACCTGCGACGTGAAGCGGAATTGATCGTTTGCGTTCCAGATGTCGGTGCCGCCGCCGAACTGGGTCAGCGTGTTGGTCGCCGCGTTATACGAGGCGCTGCCGCCCCGGTACGGATCGTTGACGTCCTGGCTGGCCCACCCGGTGCCCGGCAGCAGCGAGGCTGTGACCGTATATTCGCCCTGCTCGCTGATGTCGCCGCTGCTGGAGACTTTCACGTAATAGGTGCCTGCCGGGAGCGTGTCACTGAATTCTTGGTTGTTCGAGTTGCCGTTGCGACGGTCGGCGTCGTCACGGGCGGCGAGGATGTTGCCCGACGAATCCAGCAGCTCAATTTTCGGAGCGACGCCGGACTCGAAAGTCGGGGTGGCGTCGAGCTGATAGGTCCCGCCGACGCTCGTGAATTTAAACTCGTCGACGTCGTTGTTCCGCTCGATGATGCCGTCGAGCAAGCCCGAAGCGGGGATGGTCGTCGCCGCAGCCTGCGTGCCGGCGTAGTCGTCGGGGCGATATCCGTCTCCACCGACCACGCTCGCCACTTTGCTTGCCATTTTCACTAAGTCGTCAGCGAGGCTGTACGCACTGTCCGAATCGCGGCCGTAGAACCACCCACGCACGTTCTCGGCGTAGTCGACGCCGATCACGGCGCGGTCGCGCGGCCCGAAGCCGTCGGTATATTCGGACGTCTTTACGCCATACTTGTCGTACTCGGACTCGTGATTCAAGCTCAGCTGGTGGCCGATCTCGTGCGCAATACCAGAATGCCTGCTCAGAGCGTTGTCCGATCCGGTCCAGCCGTTACTGCTGTCGTTGGTTAACCACCCGACGTAGGCCGCGCCACCGCTGATCGAATTGCTGATCCGCTGCCAGGCGAACACCGGGTTGCTGCCGCCGGTGGGGGGCTGCACGGTCGTCACGTTGACGTCGAGCGGGGAAAAGAAACTGACGATGTCGCGCCAGGTTTGAACGATCACCTGCTGCTCGGACGAGTTAAAGGTCGTCGTATCGGCGTCGGTGCTGAACGGGAGGTCGGCGTTGTAGCCGTCGAAATCGAGAAAAACTTTGAGCCCCGCGCCGTCGGGCCGCTGGGTCAAAAGGGGAAGCCCGGCAGAGTTGACCGAATAGGTGATGCCCGGGGCGGACGCCGTGGCGACGGGTGTCGTCTCGACCGCCAACACCTGCTGCGCGGCCGCCGCGCTCGCCTTCGCCTGCTGGATCTGCTCCGGCGTCGCGTTCGGGGGGTACACCACCTCGGTGGTCGGGACCGGGTCGTTGTCAGGGAGCCCTGCATTGCCTTCGTGAAACATTCGGCGAATTTCGAGAGTCTCCACCATCGTGCTCCCGGAACGCGGTCGCGCGTACCAGGCTAACGATCGTTTAACGGCGAGCGACAGAGCCGGATGAAAAGTTGAATGCTTCACCTAGGAAATACTCCTTTGAAGGAATGTCGCGACGGTTCAACCGGTCGCCTCGCGGCGTCGGACGATATAAGCCGGCGCGTTTATTGACGCAGATGCCGCGCCTTCGGCCTGCATGAAACAAATCAAAGCCGATTCAGTTTCGAGGAAAAAAGCCTGAGCGACCGGTCATTCGGGTCGGGCCGGGATGTCGTCCGCCGAACACCAACCCGCCAGGCACCTCCGCTAGGGCTGGCGGACAAATGGGCGTTCCGCGGTCAGAAGAGTAACGGAGAAAACCCGGAGTTCAAGGAAAATGTAAAATGATGCGATGGGGGGCTTGCCCTACGTTTTGCCATCGCGAGTCGACCCGTATGCCCATTCCGTTCTGCCATTGATGCAAGTTGTTCGAAGCTCGAATTTTCTACCGCCGCTCGGCTCAGCTGTCGGCGGACGAATTGAAGAAAGCTGCCAGCCGCGCAAGGTTCAGAGGCGGCGGGGGCAGACGAATCGAATGGCTTTCGCCACTCGCCGAACCGCAGTTACACTGCCGCACATGTCCCATGTCGTTAAGAAAAACGCCCGCCGGGGCCGTCTGCTGATTTGTTTACTGGTGTTGCTGGTCACGGGGGCTGTTTTGGTCGGCGGAGGGTATCGCGCAACCACCGGGCCGGCCGAGGGCGCGTCGCTGTCGGGACAGGCGCAGAAAACATCGACGAAGGCCCGGTCGTTTCGAATCGGGACTTTTAACATCGACGGCGGACGCGGAGTCGACGGCAAAGTCGACTTGGATCGAACCGCAAAGTCACTTCAACAACTCGACTTCATCGGGCTCAACGAAGTGCACGGCTTTTTCGGCAATGACCTCTCGAATCAGGCCCAGGCGATCGCCGGAACACTGCATCTCCCTTACTTGTGGGTGCCCGCCGAGCGGCAGTGGTGGCACGAAAGTTTTGGTAACGCGATTCTGACCAATCTTCCCACCACGCAATGGCGGCGCGTTCCGCTTCCGAGCCGGCCGTTTTCCGCGAGCCGAAACTATCTTTTAACGTCAGTCACCTGGAATGGCCGGCCGATTCAGATCCTGACAACCCATACGGATTGGAAAGCGGGCGGGGAAGAGCAGTTCGAGATCGTGGGCAAAGTATTCATGAGTCTCCCCACGCCGGCCGTGCTGATGGGCGATCTGAATTGTCCCGAAAGCGACGCGAAGATCCGGCAACTCATGACCACGCCGGGCGTCGAGGAAGCGATCGATTCTGTGGTCGGGCCGCAACCGAAACGGGTCGACTGGATTTTTCTTCGGGGGCTGACGACCCTCGATGCCGGCGTCGTCGACACCGGCGCGTCGGACCATCCCGCGTATTGGGCGCAGGTCAAGCTCGCACAACCGGCGACTCGTGAGCAATGACGGCAGTTTTTGCTATCCGAAGGAAACAGCGACGGGCAGCATCGCACCGGCACCGTGAAATGAGACCGGCACACCATCGGTCAGCGACCGCACCAGGCGTCGGCGGTTTGGTTCGGCCAGGAAGACCATAAAGCCGTCTTCGATCACGATCGCGCCCTCGTCCTTAGCGGCAACCGCGAAGCCGATGAATGCGCCGAGCAGGCGTTGTCCCGGTTCGTCGAACCGTGCGAGGGCTTCTTTTGAAGTGCTATCGGAGAGCGCCTCGGGGACTTTCGATGCCGGGTTCCAAACCAGACAGGCCGGCGCGTCGCTCCATCCCGCCGTGGTCGACAGCAATAGGCCCGTGTTTCGTTCGGCGGTCGCGTTCAGCAGCGACGCCAGCTTCTCGCGCTCGCTCTGAGAAATATGAAGCCGAACAACGCCGGCTTCACGGAACGGCATCAAACCTTGCAGCACGACGTGTACGCCGAAGCCGTTAAGTTGACTGGCTTCGAAGTCTTTTGAAATGACTGGCAACCGGTTCGGGTCGTTCCAAATCGGGTACGGATAGACACAGCTTTGCCGGCTGAGTTGAGACAGCACACGGGGCAATCCGATGTGCCGCACCGTTTCGAGTTCGAGAGTCGCGAGTTGGATGACGGCAAGACAGTCGCCTGACGATTCGTTCAGTGCCGAGAGAACATGATCGACGCCCGTCGGTAGCGCGTAGCCGACGCCGGCAACCTGAAGCTTGCCCTTGCGGGCTAGGGTCGCTTTGACAGCCGGCCCGAATTCTGTGAAACCGCCGACGCCCACTAGTTGTCCCGCCGCGGCACGCCGGGCGACCGCGTCGAGCAGCATCGCCGGTCCGGGGGGGACTTCGCCGGCCACCCTGTCTACTGCGATGAGAATCTCGGCCTGGCCGAATTTTTTCAGTCCGTTCGTCACGAATGTCCAGCACTGGACGGGCCGTTTTTCCGCCGGCAGGTGGTGGACTCCGACATGCACGACCACGCCGTGTGCGACCTGCACCGGCGAGAGAATCGACCCGGCCCGGAGCCGGCTGTCCAATCCGGGCGTCGTCCCGTGTCTGAATTTCATTGTGCCAACCGCGCCATTTCCTAGATGTACCTCTTACAGAAGCGATTGGCTATGATGGCCCGGCGAAGGATGCCTGATTATTCAATCAGCAGACCGGATTCATTCAATCGGCGGACCGGAACTCCCATTTAGACTGTACCCATGAAGAAAATCGCGATCACATTGGCGCTCGCCTTCGGGCTGAACATCGGATCATCGGCTTATGCGGCAACTGTCGGTTCACCACGGTGCGAATACCGGGTCAATCCACTCGGCATCGACGTCAACAAACCGCGACTAAGCTGGGTGGTCAACTCGTCACAACGCGGCATCAAGCAGGCTGCCTACCAGGTGCTCGTATCGAGCACGTCGGAGAAACTAAATGCCGGTCAGGCGGACCGCTGGGACAGTGGCAAGATCGAATCCGACCAATCGGTCGGCGTCGAGTACGGCGGCCCGCCGCTCGCGTCGGGCAGCGTTTGCTATTGGAAAGTCCGGGTCTGGACCACCGAATCAACCGAGCCCGCGACCGCCACTGATCCGGCGCTGTGGACGGTCGGACTGTTAGAAAAGGCTGATTGGCAGGCGACTTGGATCGGCTACGACGCCGCCATGCCGGCCAGCCCGGAAGCTATTGCCGAACGCTCGCTTCTCGGAACGTCCGGCCTGAAGTGGGTCCACTTGCCCGAGAAAAACAAGGCAGCCGACCTCACACGCTTCGGGTTGCGAAAGCAAATCACGATCGCGGATAATCGCAAAGTCCGGCGGGCACTGCTCGTGCTGTATGCGGACAATCAATGTACCGCGTACGTCAACGGCACCGCGTGCGGTGGCGCGGTCCGGTGGGATAAAACCAGCGTGCGCGACGTGACGACCCTGGTCCACCCGGGCAAGAATGTAGTCGCGCTTTCGGTCACAAACTCAGACGTCCTACCCGCAGCAGTGATCGGTAAGATTCTCGTTCAATTCGAGTCAGGCGACGATCAATCGGAATCCCTGGACGTAACTGCGAAGATTTCACCCCAGTCGCCGGCCGATTTTGAAAAATCAGATTTTGACGATTCGGCATGGGCCAAGCCGGCGGTGCTGAACGGCTCTCCCTGGGGTACTCCGTCGTTGAACGACGCCCCGCGACTTCCGGCCGCGTATCTCAGAAAAGTTTTCGTCGTCGAGAAGCCGATCCGTCGGGCGACGATCTACGCCACCGCGCTCGGTCTTTATGAGATGCACTTGAACGGAAAACAGGTCGGAGCGGACGCCTTTACCCCCGGCTGGACCGAGTACCGCAAGCGGGTGAACTATCAAACCTACGACGTGACCGAGCAGTTGAAGCAGGGCCCGAACGCGATCGGCGCGATTCTCGGGCAAGGCTGGTATTCGGGGTCGGTCGCGTTCACGGGCCGGCATAATTTCTACGGCGGTGAACCGCGCTTGCTCGCACAACTCGTAATCGAATCATCGGACGGGACGACGCAAACGATCGGCACCGATCAAAGCTGGGCCGCCAGTTTCGGTCCGATCCTTTCCAACGACCTGCTGCTCGGCTGCGACATGGATATGCGTCGTCAGCTGACCGGTTGGGATACGGCCGGCTACGAAGCCGGGGAGTGGAAACCGGCCGCTGGTGATCTGGGGAAAACGCGCAAGGTCAAAGACGTCACCAAGATCGTCTCGACCGCCGTGCTGAACAACAGCCTTTCGATCAAGGCGGAGAACCCGCAACTCGGCGGCGACCCGGCGAAAGACGAGCACAAATCGCTGCGTGTCGATTACCGGTCGGGTGACCAGAATCTGAGCAGGACGGTCGCCGAGCACGAGACGCTGGACATCGCGGTCGATGCGGGCAAGCCGCTGACGATCGTTCGTGCCGAATACGGAAATCTGCAGAAAACTTACAGCGAAAACGAGCCGCTGGTTCAAGCGGCGGTAACAGAACCGTCCCGCGAATTCGAGCAGCTTCCGGCGGTCAAGGTGAGCGAGCCCGGACGGGGGCTCTACACGTTCGATCTCGGACAGAACATGGTCGGGTGGGCGCGGCTGCGGATCAGCGGAAAAGCCGGGCAGAAGGTTACCGTTCGCCACGGCGAGATGTTGAACCCGGACGGGACGCTGTATGCCGCGAATCTCCGCGGCGCCAATGCGACGGATACTTATGTTCTTGCAGGTGGGGACGAAGTCCTCGAGCCGAAGTTTACGTTCCATGGCTTTCGATACGTTGAAATACGCGGGCTGTCCGAGAAACCCGAACTGTCTGCCGTGACCGGCATCGTCGTTCATTCCGACCTCGCGCGGACCGGGCAGTTCGAATGTTCGAATCCGCTCATCAATCAGCTGTATCACAACATCATCTGGGGTCAAAAAGGCAACTACGTCGAGGTGCCCACAGATTGCCCGCAGCGTGACGAGCGCGCGGGCTGGACCGGCGATACTCAATTCTTCGTCAAGACCGCGGCGTACAACTTCAATGTGGATCCGTTTTTCACCCGTTGGCTGACCACCATCTGCGAAGACAGCCAGCACGCCGACGGCTCGTTCGCACACGTGTCACCCGACCTCGAGTTCGGCGGGGGCGCGACGGCGTGGGGCGACTCGGCGCTGCTTTGCACGTACCAGATGTACCACCTGTACGGCGATACGCAGGTTGTCGCGGCACACTACCCGGCGATGAACCATTACATGGAGTTCGTCGCAGGCAAGAGCAAAAACTTTGTTCCTAACATCGGCGGATTCGGTGACTGGTTGAACCTCGGCGGGGGGGCGAGCCGTGAGGTGATCGATACGGCGTACTACGCGCACCTGGCCGACTTGATGTCGCAGATGGCAGCGGCGGTCGGGAAGACCGAAGACGCCGCCCGCTACGCCAAGCTGTTCGGCGACGTGAAGGCGACGTTCGCAAAATTTTTCCAACCCGACGGTTCACTCGCCAAATCCAGCCAGACGGGTTACGCGCTCGCGTTTACCATGAACCTGGTCCCGGACGACTTACGCGAGAAAGCGACCGAGAAATATGTAGAAGAAGTCAAACGCTTTGATTGGCATCTCGCGACCGGATTCATCGGCACACCCAGGCTGCTGCCGGGCCTGCACGAGGCCGGCCGGGACGACGTCGCTTACAAGATTCTGCTCCAGGAAACGTATCCTTCGTGGCTGTTTCAGGTGAAACTAGGCGCGACCACCATGTGGGAGCGATGGGACGGCTGGACCCCCGACCGCGGGTTTCAGACCATCGGCATGAATTCGTTTAATCACTACGCCTTCGGCGCTGTCGGGGAATATCTTTACGGCGTCACCGGCGGGATCTCGACCGACGGGCCCGCTTACAAGGCCATTCGCATTGCGCCCCTCCCAGGCAACGGTGTCACCTGGGCGAAAACCAGTTTCGAATCCGTACGCGGGCCGATCGGCTGCGATTGGAAACTGGACGGCGGCAAGCTGTCGATCGACGTAACGGTTCCCGTCAATGCGACGGCCACGATCTGCGTTCCGACCGATGATTCCAAATCGGTGACCGAATCCGGCAAACCTGCCGTCGAGGCGCCGGGATTGAAGGCACTGCCAACGAGCACCAAGTCGGCTGACTTTGCGGTGGGTTCGGGGACGTACCACTTCACTTCGCGGTTCAAGCTTTAATCGCCACAGAGTCGCCGGCCTTTGCGGGGCGGACGGTTTTTGCCTATAACTTCCGCCCCAAGGAGAACTAATCATGGAGCGAACGCTCATTATCTTAAAGCCCGACACCGTCCAGCGCGGGCTCAGCGGCGAAATTCTTACGCGGTTTGAGAAAAAAGGCCTGCAGATCGTCGGCATGAAATTCATGCAGATCCCCAAGGCCGTCTCTGAAAGACATTATGAAGCCCACCAGGCGCGGCCGTTTTATGCCGGCCTCGTGGCGTTTATGACTAGCAGCCCGGTCATCGTGCTCGCGCTCGAAGGCAAAGACGCGATCCAGATCGCCCGCAATCTGATGGGCGCGACGTTCGGCTCGAAGGCCGCCCCCGGGACCATCCGCGGCGACTTCGGTGTCAGCAACGCGTTCAACCTGGTGCACGGTTCGGATTCCCCCGAGAGTGCGGCGAAAGAACTCGAGTTGTTCTTCAAGCCCGGAGAGTTGGTCGACTGGAAGCCCGCTGTTCTTCCCTGGGTTTATGATTTCGCCAAGGGAACGGCCGAGTGATCAATTGCCGATAAGGAACGTCGCGTTCCCGGCCTCTGCCAACCAACGGTAAGTCAAAAACAATAAGTCCGGCGGGTAACACCCGCCGGACTTATTTTATTTCTTGAAAGGCAACGGCGATCGCCACGGTCTTAAACTGAGGGCGTCAATGGGAAATCAGGAACCGAAGGTGCCGTAGAACGCGCTGTTTTCGGCGGATCGCTCCCAGGTGTCGCCCGTTGTTCCGGCTACATAGGCCGCCGATTCCGTGTATCCGACCCTCTTATGATCAAGATGGATCAGCGGCGAGTACCATACCATGCTGGGTTGGGTGCAGCATTCGTCGTTCGGCATCGGTCGGACTGACAAGTTCGCAAAGCCGGGCGCGGAAACTTTGTAAGCACGTCCGTCTTTAATGAAGTCCAGGTTCGAACTGTGAGCGACTGCGATAACGCCGAGCTGATCGGCATATCGACTTTTCAGCATATCGATAAACGCAGCCGACTGTGCGGGGGAAGCAGACGAGTCGACGACGACTTCCGACCGGCGGTCTGCGGATACGTTGCCGAGGTTTTCGCTGCTGGAAACTGACCCGACGGCTGTCACACCGGCCAGATCGACGCCGTTCCACGTGCCTGACGTGATCTTCCAAGCCATGATCGCGTCGTGACCCGTCGTCACCAGTTCACCGTTGTAATGGCAGGCGCCGGCGAAAACGCTTGCGGTTCGGGCTTCGACGTAGTCGCCTTGGACTGAATTTGCAGCAGGAACCGGGGCGGCCACAGGCAAAGGGGCTGGTGCCGACGCGACCAGACCCAACAGGAACAACGGCAAGGTGTGTCGAACGCTCAGCATGATAAATCTCCGATCGTGTAACCGCCAACCGTGCAAGGCCGGCATTTGTTATTACGCCGGTGTGGACAGTGCGGATCGATAACAACGACGGCCCGAGCCACAATTTTCCGGGTTCACCTGATGGCCGTCCGGCCCGACCGGCTGCTGTGTATGATAGCACCAGCAGTGACCGCTGTTGTCGTAAAAGTCGGCGGGCTCGGCGGCAATCGTGTCGAGCATAAAATACTTCTTGCTACGAAGGTCGCCGCAAAATGCAGTGAGGGGGACCGAATGTTTTGAACCGAGTGACATAGGCAAACTCCGTTTTAAACGTTCAATTTTGTGAGTGCTCGTCGGATGATGGTTTCGGTCAACGGGACCTTGTAACCGTTTTGGCCTAGCGGTTTCCCGTCTTCCAACGCGACCGAAGCCGCCTTACCGACGGTTTCCGGGTCGAGCCGTTTGCCGACAATGAAAGCCTCGGCCTTCGGAACCCGCCATGGGATAGGAGCGACACCACCTAAAACGATCCGTGCCTGTTTCACCGTCTTGTCGGCGTTCAATTCAACAGCTGCGGCGACCGACGACATTGCGAAATCGAGCGACGACCGCTCCTTGAATTTCAGATACGTCGACCGTGTCGCGAGCGGCGACGCCGGGACGTGGATCTCGGTGATCACGTCGTCCGGGTTTAAGACGTTCTCGCGGCGGACGGTCTGCTTCGTCGGCATTGCAAAAAACTGATCGATCGCAATGTCACGCTTACCGGCCGCGCCGACCACGCTCACCGAAGCGCTCAACGCCATCAGCATCGGCGCCAGGTCCGACGGGTGCACCATCACACACGGCCCGGTGTTCCCGAAGATGGCGTGATACTTATTTTCACCGTTAACGGCGTGACAGACGTCGCCCCCTTTTTTCGTGCACTGAATATTCTCCAGCCGAAAGTACCAGCAGCGGGGGCGTTGCCCCAGGTTTCCACCGACCGTGCCGAGGTTTCGAATCTGCGGGGTCGCGATCGAATGTCCGGCTTCGACCAGGCCCGGGAAGCTCTTGCCTATCTCCGGGTGGTCGATCAACTGCGTAAGCGTCGTGAGCGCGCCGATCGTGACGCCCGCGGGGGTCAGGTCGATCTTGCCGATGCCGGGGATCGTTTTGAGGTTCACCACGCGGGTCGGCCGGGTGATGTAGCTTTTCATCGTGGTAAGTAAATCCTGCCCGCCGCCGATCGGGCGGGGCTGGTCGTCGATGTCCGGGCTGTCGCTTTTCAAGCCGAGCAGCTTTACCGCGTCGTCGACGCTCGTGGCATTGGCCCATTCAAACGCTTTCATATGTTGCTCCAGAAAAATCGGTGCGCTCTGAACGTCATCCGACGTTTCGCTGCATCAGGCCCATGAGAATTTTGTCCGGTGTAATGGGAAGATCGCGGACGCGTACGCCGCAGGCATTATGCACTGCGTTGGCGATCGCGCCGACGCCGGGGATGTTCGCCGGCTCGGCGATGCCGATCACGACCGTCCGCTCGTCGCCGTCGTCGATCAACGGCACCAGTTCCGGCATTTCGAGACAGCCCGGAAGCTTGTAATCCCCGAAACCCGGGTTCAGCATGACGCCCAGCTTCGAGTCCATGACCCGGCCTTCGTACAAGGCCATCCCGATCGACTGGATCATGCCGCCGTTGATCTGGCTCTCGATCGCCATGCGGTTCAGCGGCAACCCGCCGTCCTGCACGTGGGTCATCTTCACCACGCGGACATGACCGGTCTCCATGTCGACTTCGACCTCCGCGAACGACGCCCCGTGCGCTCCGTTTCCCGACAGGCCTGGTTTCCATTCGCCACGAACCGAAAGCCCCGCGGCGGGGAGCGCGGCGCAGGCCTGCTTCCAGCTCAGCGATTTGCCATTCCCGGCGATCTGTCCGCCGTCGAACAAGACGGCGGTCGGGTCGGCCCCGAGCAGCGGGGCGACTTTCTTGGCCATCTCCTGCTTGGCGTTGTAGGCGGCGTTCTTCACCGCCGGCGCGAGTGACGCCGCGGTCGTCGACCCGCCCGAAGCGTTGGCATTCCCCAGCTTGGAGTTGCCGATCTTCTCGACCACGTCTTCCAGGTTCAGCCCGAGTTCTTCGGCGACGATTGCTTTAATATAAGTCCGGGTTCCAGTCCCCAGATCCTGTGAACCGACCGCGGCGACCACCGAACCGTCCCGCCCAATCGTAACTTCCACGACGCACGTCGGCCCGCCGCCCCCGCCCCAGGCGCCGATGCCGCAGCCCATCCCGCGGCGAAGCGTTCCCGTTCCGCCGCCGGCAACCTTGTTGCGACGCTCCCAGCCGATTTCTTTGGCCCCGCGGTCGAGCTGACGGTGCCATGCCGGGTTCGGCGCGTTCTTCTTGCGAAATTCGACCGGGTCGATCTCGAGCTTGTAGGCCAGTTCGTCCATCAACGATTCGACCGCGAACGATGCCTGGGGGAACCCCGGCGCCCGCATCGCAACGGACGAATCTTCGTTGGTATGAATTGGCGACTGCTCGCCATACACGTGGGCGGCCTTGTACTGATACGGTGCCCCGGCGATGTTCGCCCGGCCGACGCCCGCCAATCCAAACTGGACAGCGTGGACGGCGACCAGCGTGCCGTCTTTCGTCGCGCCCGCTTTCAGTCGTGAGATCGAACCGGGCCCGTTACCGGCGGTCAGGAATTCGTCGCGACGGGTAAGCATCATCTTCACCGGCGCGCTCAGCTTTTTGCTCAATTCGCAGGCCCACCGCCCGGCGATGCCGATCCCGAATTTCGAACCGAACCCGCCGCCCATGTTCTGCACGACCGCCGTCACGTTCGTTTCCTTGATACCGAGCGTTCGAGCGGAATCACCCGGGATGGTGAACGTGCCCTGAGTCGAAGCATAAACCGTTGCCGAATCACCGCCGCGGTAGTCGACCACTACGCCGTGCGTTTCCAGGCAGCAGTGGTGCATGATTACGGTTCGATACTCGGCTTCGACGACCGCGTCGCAGCCGGACATCGCCTGGTCGACCGCCGCCGCGTCGCCGCGCTTGTTCGGCGCTTTTTCCTTGGCGAAGATCTTGGGTGCGTCCGGCTTCATCGCGTCGTCGGCGTCGACGATATGCGGCAGCACTTCGTACTCGACCACCACTGCTCGGACCGCGTCTTCGGCAACCTCCGGACTGACCGCCGCGATGGCGACGACTGGTTCACCTTCGTAGCGAACTTCGTGACCGAACGGGATCGCGGCCATCACGCCCTTAAGCTTCAGAGCGGCATCCGTGTCGATGCGGGTGATGCGGGCGTGCGCGTGCGGCGAACAGACGAATCGGCCGTACAGCATTTCGGGAAGGCGGACGTCATAGGTATAGATCGCGGTGCCGGTCGTTTTCGCCGGACCGTCCGCCCGCGCGAGCTTTGTGTTCAAAAGCCGGTGCTTGTCGTTCGCACCCCACGTCGGACCGTCCGTGTCGTCGACTTCGATTTCGACTTCGCTGGGGACGCCGTTGACGACCTTGGGGACTTTGAATGTTTTTTTCTTGGGACTTTGATCGGTTGCCGGCATATCGGTCTCTTTCAGACGAGATTTGGTCTCGGCTTATACAGCTAGAGCATTATAACAGCGTGACATCAGGGACCCGCAGGCTGGTCGGTTCAGACCTTGCCGGCTGCGGCGAGCGCGGCTTGGAAAACATGCGGAAAAGTGCCGCACCTGCAGAAGTTTCCTTTGCAGCCTTCGCGAACCTCATCGAGCGTGCATTGCGGATTGTCGCGAACCAGCGCGGTTACAGTCGTGACAAACCCGGACGTGCAAAATCCGCACATCATCGCGTCTTTTTCGACGAACGCTTTTTGCACCGGGCTTAAGTTTTCCGGCGTACCAAGACCTTCAACGGTGGTGATCTGCCGGCCGACGGTGTCGATCGCCAATACCGAACAGCCGTACACCGGTTTTCCGTCTAACAATACCGTGCAGGCCCCGCAGGTCCCGGCATCGCAGACGAGCTTCGGACCGGTTAACGCGGGCTCGAGCCGATCACGGATCGCGCTCAGCAACGTGGTTCTGGGTTCGACGTTTATCTTTTTCTGCTGTCCATTGATGCTCAGCGAAACAGACACGTCGCCCGAGACCGGGGCATTGCCCGGGGTTGCTCCGTCGGCCGCTGCGGCGGTGTCCGGCAATCGCGGCAACAAGGTCTCTGCCGCAACGGCGGCGGCCCCGACGTTCCTCAGAAACACACGCCGAGTGACGCCCGAAGCGGGAGTTCCCTTTGGATCTTGTTTGGTATCTGCCATCGACTGCTCCTGACTGCGAGATGATCTGCGAAAGAATTCTACGGATACGCTAGCTGTGAAATGGCGACCCGGCAAGCCACTGCAATATTTTGTGTTGTACCGGAGTAGAACTGTCACCCCTTAGCCGAAATAGAAGTGTCACCGTCGGGCCTGGATTACACCAGTCTTGATGGAGCTTCGGATGTCATCGGAAGAGCGTGTTCGTTTGGAAGCGATGGGAAGAGTTAAGCGAGGAGAGCTGACGGTGGTGGAATCGGCGGGTTTGATGGGTGTTTCGTTGCTTCAGGCCCGTCGGATCTGGAAGCGTTTCATAGCGCAAGGCGACCGGGGATTGGTTCACGCCCTGCGTGGACGGGCGAGCAACCGGCGCTTGAGTCAGGACGTGCGGGAACGCGCCGTCAAGCGGCACCAGGAGCGGTACGCGGACTTCGGGCCGACGTTTGCGTGCGAGAAGCTGGCCGAGGAGGGCTTGAAGCTGAGCCCCGACGCGCTGACGGCGTTGCTCAAGGAGCGGGGATTGTGGCAGAGGATTCGCCGCCGGGGCCGTCATCGCAAGCGTCGGGAGCGTCGGGCGTGTCTGGGTTCGATGTTGCAGATGGACGGGAGCCGCCACGACTGGTTCGAGGGCCGCGGCGCCAAGTGCGTGCTGATGGTGACCATCGACGATGCGACGAACCGGACGTGGGCGCGTTTTTACGCCGCCGAGACCACCGGGGCGGCGTTCGACGTCTTTGGCCGCTGGGCGAAGCGTCAAGGCCTTCCGCGTGCGGTGTACGTGGACCGGCACGCGATCTACCGGGACGAGGATCATCCCGATCGCCCGACGCAGTTCGGGCGGGCGATGAAGCAATTGGGAGTGGAGCTGATCCAGGCCCGCAGTCCTCAGGCCAAGGGACGGGTAGAGCGTCGCAACGCGGTGTTCCAGGACCGCCTGGTCAAGGAGATGCGTTTGCGGAACATCTGCGACATGAGGCAGGCCAACGCGTTGCTGGAGGGGTCGTTCCTCGACGAACTGAACCGTCGGTACGCGGTGGAGGCTCAAGACTCGAAGGATCTCCACCGGGCCTTGGACGCGGGATTGGAACTGGAGCAGGTCCTGTGCGTGCAAGAGCAACGCGTGGTGGGCCAGGACTGGTGCGTGCGGTGGAGGAACCGTTGGCTGCAGATCGGCAAGGAACACCAGTCGCTGCACCTGCCGCGTCGCAAAGTGATGATCAGGCAACTGGCCGACGGGCGACTGCTGGTGGAGCACAAATCGCAGACATTGAGCTTCGAGGAGTTCAGGAGCAAGCCGGTCGCGGCGAAGAAAAAAAGACCAGTGGTGAACAACCGGCGATGGAAGCCGGGGGCAAACCACCCCTGGAATCGCGAGCCGGCGGTCGGCACGCGTCCGGCTGTAAATCCCGCTCCGGCTGCGCCTGCGCGGGATTTACAGCCGGGAAAAGGGAAGAAGGCCGGGTGACACTTCTATTTCGGCTAAGAGGGTGACATTTCTACTTCTGTACAACACCACTGCAATATTTTGAATCACTGCGAAAGCTTTACACAGGATCGTACTTCATTCCGACGAGCTACCGCAACGCGTTTGCTTGCTGAAAATGGTATTGCTTTTCACCCATGCGACTCTGCCTGCCGCGGCGATTGACTGCTCGATTCTTCGCGCAGTTCGGCGCCCGAAGCCACGTTCCTAAGACAAACAAAACCCCGTCGCGTTTACGGAATTTTCTTGCCCGGGCAGGTTTTTCCGGGTAATTCCTTAACCGGCAAACACCGGATATTTCTCATGCCCGAATCAACTCCCGCATCGGTGATCGAGACAGAAAAGCCCAAAACCCGGCCGGCCGTCGGTTCCCGACCGGCATCGAAGCCGAAGCAGCTTCCGCCTTACCACGTGGTGTTGTTGGACGACAATGATCACAGTTACGACTACGTCATCCGAATGCTCGCGAGCGTATTCGCGCATCCGAAGGAAACCGGCTTAAAGATGGCTACCGAAGTCGACAAGACCGGTCGTGTGATAGTGTTGACCACACACAAGGAAAAGGCAGAGCTCAAGCGGGACCAGATTCACGCGTTCGGCAAAGATCCGCTGATGGCGCGGTCGCAGGGCTCGATGTCTGCGGTGATCGAGCCGGCCGAGGGGTGACGGGCAGCAGGCTTCATTGCAATTCGAATCTGCCTGGTGACGCGCTCCACGAGCGACGGAGCCGACGCTACAATTTCTTACTATGCCGAATGAAAAAAAGAACCGGAGCGCCATCGTCCTCACGAGCGGGGGGCTCGACAGCACGACCTGCATGGCGATCGCCAAGGCCGACGGGTTCGCGAAGCTTTTCTCACTCACGTTCGATTACGGCCAGCGGCACCGCCAGGAACTCGCCGCCGCCGAGCGCGTCGCGTTCGAGTTCGGCGCCGAGCACCGGGTAATACAGATCGATCTGCGGCAGTTCGGGAAAAGCGCACTCACTGACGACATTGCCGTCCCCAAAGACAGAGATGAATCAGCCATGTCCAGAAGCGTGCCGGTCACGTACGTCCCGGCACGCAACACGATCTTTCTCAGCTATGCTCTCGCCTGGGCGGAAGTGCTCGAACTGAACGACATCTACATCGGTGTCAACGCCGTCGACTACAGCGGGTACCCGGACTGCCGGCCTGAGTTCATTGCTGCCTTCGAAGCCATGGCGAACCTCGCGACGTCGATGACGACGGGTCCGGACGGGGTAAAAATGGAGATCCACGCGCCGCTGGTGCAGATGACCAAGCGTGAAATCATTCGGCGGGGGGTCGCGCTGAACGTCGACTACGGCATGACCCACAGTTGCTACGACCCGGCCCCCGACGGCGACGCGTGCGGCCGCTGTGACAGCTGCCAGTTAAGGCGAAAAGGTTTCATCGACGCGGGCGTGAATGACCCGACGAGATACGTCGCCGCAGAGTAACCCGGAAAGATTTGTTTCGGTCACACGGCCCGTCTACCGCCGAATTCGATCTATGAAAGCAATCTCCATCAAACAGCCGTGGGCGTCGCTCATCGCGACCGGGATCAAGACGCTGGAGATTCGGCAATGGCCGACCGAGCACCGCGGCCCCGTGCTGATCTGCAGCAGCCGGCGACCTGTGATCGAGGGGCACCGCCACGGCGAAGCGTTGTGTATCGTAACCATTGCCGGCTGTCGAAAGATGACCCGCGACGACATCCCGTTCGCCTGCGTGCAGGAGATGTATTTCGACCACTACGCGTGGCAGTTGAAAGACGTCAAAATGATCGAGCCGTTCGGCGTGATGGGACAGCTTCGGCTGTTTGACGTCGCAGACGAATTGATCGTCTACAAGAAATGAAACGCCGGGTTTCGCATGCTGGTTCGGCGTCAGGACGGCTGCGGATGACCGCTCTACAGCCGGTGATCATGTCGCTCGATGCAAGGCCGATTCGAACAGTTTTGTCGCGTCGTCCCAGGTGTAGTTCGTCGCGGCGGCGTAAGCGGCGTCTGACATCACCTTCCACTGCGCTTCGGGCAACTTCACGATGCGTTTGATTTCTGCCGCCATCGCGTGCGGGTCTTCCTGCGGAACCAGGACACCGCCGCCGGTCGCTACCAGCTCGGGTGCTGCCCCCGTCGCGGTCGCGATGACCGGCGTCCGGCAGGCCATCGCCTCCAGAAGCGGAAGTCCAAACCCTTCACTGCGACTGGCGAATAGCCAGACGTCGCACGCCGAGTACTGATCCTTTATTTCGTCTTGGGCCGGTTGCATCGTGAACGCCGTCCCGGGCGGGATCGGTAATTCGGTCGAAGGGTTTCGATTCCCGAACGCGATCAACCGTAGATTCGGAATCGCCTGTTTCGCCAGGTCATACGCTTTCAGGCTAACGTCGCAGCCTTTGAAATGCTGGACCGAATACATCACGCCGACCGTCGGCACCGGCTGCCTTTCGCGCGGCGGCGCGGTGAATTGTTTCACATCTACGGCGTTCGGGACGTACGAAATCTCGGTGTCGTTGTACCGGTCCCGCGCGATGTCCACGAGCCACCGGGCGATGATGATCTTGTGCATCGGCAACCGCCAGGTCGCTTCGACCCGCGAGACGTCCTGCCCCGGGTGCGCCTCGTAATGCTGAATGAAGTAAGCGCGTTTGCCCTTGCTGGCCGGGATGGCCATCACCCACTCGGCGGTCTCCCACCACGTCGCAATGACGACATCGGCATCGGGCACGTCTTCGGCCCCGATGCTCGGTTTCCATCGCGGCGTCTGAACGTGCTTCGCGAGTTTGAGGTCGTCAAAATGAGACGGCCAATGCGGGCGATTTTCCGGGACCGGTTGGCCGCGCAGCCAGGCTTTCAGCTTGTCTTTGAGGGTAGCCCTCGGGCGGGGCCGGGATACGACCGTCACCTGATTGCCCAGCGCCGCCAGGCGATCGGCGTAAATCGAGATCACACGATTGCCACCCGATAAATCCGCGGCGGCCATGACAAACGTGATCTTCATAAGCGCCCTGTACGTGACTTAGGAAAAGAAGGTGTTCAACCGAGCGACCAGCCGGTCCTGTTCGAGGTCGCGATCGTAAAGCCTCGCTGCCAGCGCGTAACCGCCCTGTCCGATCTTGTCGGCGTCGGTCTGATTGCCGAGCAGGCGAATACAACGGGACGCAAAATCGTCAGCCGGCCCGGCCAGTTCGATTTCCCTGCCGGGGATGGCGTCGATTCCCTCGGCTCCGACCAGCGTCGAAACCACCGGACACGCGTGCGAAAATGCTTCGAGTATTTTGATCCGCGTCCCGGTCCCGAACCGAAGCGGCGCGATGCTCATCGCCGACTCGGAATAGACCGCCGCCAGATCGTCCACGAACCCGCTCAGGGTGGTGCGCGGTGAAATGGCGGCGGCTTTTTTGACCACTTCGCTGGCCGCGCCGACCAGTCGAAATTCCGCGTCCGGAACCGCTTTCAAAATGCCGGGCCAGATCCTGGTCAGGAAATAAATCACTGCATCGACGTTCGGGCTGATTGCCGAGCCGGCGCAGTTTCCTAGGAACAAAATGATCGGCCGCGTCCTGGCACGGACCGGATTCGCTAAGACTTCTACGCAGTTCGGGACGACTTCGACGACTGCATTTGCCGGCCAGCCGAGCCGGTCGTTCTGCTGGCACACGAACGCGAGCTTGGCTTTAGCGACGGCGGCGTGTTCGAACCGTTTCAATTTGGCGACGTCCGCCCGCGTACGCCTGTCGACTTCGGTCGACGTCGTCGCGAGCCGACGTTCTGAGCGGAGATGTTCGGGGTCGTCGATGTCGAGGATCAATCGCGGGTGATTTTCCACGCCGGCAAAATGGGCGAAATCAATCCGGTAGGCGAAGACGGCATCGAACTGACTCTGCGACAGGGTGTTCATCACGTCCCGCGCGGCGGTGTTATCGACGCCGCGAAACATTCGCGGGGTTGGACTGACCGTATCCGCCAGCAGCATCGATACCCGGCCCGAACGCGTGCGCCGTACCGGTGGAAGGGCGGTGAACGACGCGGCGTAGGCCGGCGGTTTAACGCCGGGCTTGCTGTCGAACATCGCAAGATGCAGTTCGGCAACCCGCGCGAGCGCGCCCAGGAATAGATTCTGACGCACCAGATAGCCCGCGCCGCCGTTCCACGGTGCGCCGCTGCCTACGAAGAGAATCTTTTTTCGGCCCGCATCGTTCACTGAAGATTTCTTCCCGTCCCGGTCGGACCAACCGTTCGAACTTTATTGTGCCCGCTTCGCTTCGAGCTGTTGCCAGCGACTGTAAATGGCATCGACCTTTTTCTGCGCGTCCGTGGCCAACCGTGAAGCATCGGCCATCTTCCTGTGATCGGTCATTACGGCGGGGTCTCCTAACCGATTTTGGCAGGCCTCTAACTCGGTCTCGGCGGCGAGCACCTTTGCTTCCATCTGCTCCCACTCGCGCTCTTCCATCCAACTCAGTTTCTTTGATTTTTCTTTCTGCGGCGCGGCGGCCCCTTTCGTCGCAGACTTATCGGACGACTTGTTCTTTAAATCACGCCGCGCCTGTTCTCTGGCCCGGTCATACTGCTCTCGGTCGGCAAAAATCTGGGCCCCGCCTATCCCATCAAGGCCCAGAATTTCTGTCGACATTCGGTCGAGCAGATACCGATCATGGGTCACCAGCACCAGCGCGCCGGGGAAATCGGCCAGACTTTCCTCGAGCACTTCCAATGACGGAATATCAAGATCGTTGGTCGGTTCATCGAGGATCAGCACGTCGCACGGGAGCAGCATCAGCCGGGCGATGAAGATTCGCGACTGCTCCCCGCCGGAGAGATCCCGGACGGCCATGTCGAGTTGCTCGGTTCGGAATAGGAATCGTTGCGCCCAGCCAGAGACGTGAATTGATTGGCCGCGGAACATGACTGATTCACTGCCGGGGGACAGCGCCTGCTTCAGCGTCTGCTGCTGGTCGAGGGCGGCCCGGGTCTGGTCGAACACCACGACCTTTAACTGGTCGGCTCGTTTAACGGTGCCGGAATCGGGCTCGAGCTGTGAAGTCATCAGCCGAATCAGCGTCGTCTTGCCACTGCCATTAGGACCGAGCAACCCAAGCTTTGTGCCCGGACCTAGATTGAAACTGATGTCCTTGAACAGCTGCCGGTCGCCCAGCGTTTTGCTGACCTTGTCGACGGTTAACAGCTTGCGGGTCTGCCGGTTGGATCCGACGAAGTCGAGCGTGGCGGCCCCGACGTTCGCGTTGCGGGTTTTAAGATCCGCCAACTCGGCCACGAGTTTGCCGGCTTCCTGGATACGCCCCTTGGCTTTAGTGGTCCTGGCTTTTGCGCCGCGTTTGAGCCATTCGAGTTCCCGCCGGACCTTGCCGGCGATCGACGTTTCCAGGCTCGCCTGTGCCGCGAGAAATTCTTGTTTCTTGACCAGAAAATCGCTGTAAGCGCCGGCCGCGCTCAGAAAACCGTCCGGATAGGCCGAGTTTAACTCGACCGTGCGGTTCGTTGCGTTCTCCAAAAAATATCGATCGTGGCTGACCAGCAAAAAAGCGAACGGCGCGTTGGACAGCAGTTTTTCGAGCCAGTCGATCCCTTCCAGATCGAGATGATTCGTCGGCTCGTCCAGCAGCAAAACGTCAGGCTTGCGCACCATCGCGCGGGCGATCGCGAGTCTCTTTTTCCAGCCGCCCGAGAGCGTGTCGACCTTCTGCTCGGCGTCGTAAAAACCGACCTTGTCGAGCAGGATCGCGATCTGCGTGTCGCGGTCGTGCTCATCCATGTGCGGGTCGTCGATCGCGGCTGCCATCGCCTCATGGATGGTCACCCCCGGCTCGAAAAGGTCTGCCTGGGGCAGATATCCGAGCCGAAGGCCACGACGGATGGTCAAGGTCCCCGTGTCCGGAACTTCCAGACCGGCAAGAATTTTTAGAAGGGTCGACTTGCCCGAGCCGTTCGGTCCGACCAGCCCGGTTCGTTCGCCGTCGTCGAAGGAAATAGAGATACCACGGAACAACTGACGATGTCCGAAAGACTTGCTAAGGGCGTCGGAACGAAAGAGAAAAGCCATACCGCCACTGTAGGGTGAAAGGCCGATGGACGAAACCCGACCGCGTGCTGAATCGATTGCCTGCCAAAGATAGCCACAGCGCGGCGCGGGGTCCTCCCGGCCTAGTGCCGCCAGCCGATTCTTATTCAGGTTTACTCGGGAGGGATCGACTGGAGCATCGCCTGCATCAGCGGTCCCAGATCCCTTCCCATGCCTTCCCCGACCCGCGCCACCCGCGGGATGCCGGCGCGAAGTACCTCGGCAGCCTCGGCTGTTCGATGTAATTTAAGCAGCGACTGCGCGAGCACGTGATAGGTCGCCAGATGGTCCGGCGCTTTACTGTTTGAAACCCGCAGGTGTTCGACTGCTTCTTCGAGCATCACGTTATCTGTTGCAGATTCGAAAAGCTTTTTGCCCAACGCGAACCGGCTGAGCGGGTCGCCCCGGTCGAGCGAGAGCAATTTTCGAAGTTTCTCAAGGTCCATTGCCATGCGTCTGGTCCGTTCAACGGGGCTGAAAGATTAGCAAGCAAAGCGAATGTTCGTTAGGCTGCTCGCGTACGGAACGAAGGTCATTCTAAGAGCATCAGCATGACAAAATACAGCGTGTCGGCGTTTTCGATAGCGGTTCTTGCCTTGGTCGGTGGTTGCGCGGCGCCGACCAAAATGAATGCAGCCTCCGAAACCGGGATTGCCGCGCCGACGGTGTCGTACCTGCAGCTGGACGACGAGCACCTCGTCCGTCTCGGCGGTGTGCAAAGCGCGCAATTCCTCGAAGAATCAGCCGATTCTGGCAGTGTGTACAAAATCGAACTTTCCCCGATGACCAGAGCCGCTGAACCGGAAATGATTGTCTATTCGGATCAGGCAAAAGCGTTTTCCGCATGGGGCCGGATCGTCACCGCACTGGGTGGCCGACTGAACCACGCCAGGTGGACGACCAGAACATCTCGTGCCGAGGTAGCTCACAAGTCGAGTCCCGCGACACGCCCCTCGACCGAGTCGGTGGTCGAGAACGACGGGTATTCGCATCTCACGCAGCAACTTGGCTGGCTGATGAAATGCGTAGATGTTAAGGTGCTCAGCGATGCAGAATATCAACAGGGCAGGGCATGGGCGATCGCCGAACTTCAAGCAAATCCCCAGGGTGCGCCGGGAGTCGGGCCGAGACCTGATTTTGAACGGCTGTACCGACAGCTGGTCGGTCTGAGCAGGAGCAAGGAATCGGGGCTGCTAAACGACGAAGAGGCCGCGAAGGTCCGAGCCGCTATCGTGAAGCAGGCCGGGCTCGTGGAGTGAGCTTGCGGAAGCTGGGCGCACGAGACATTTCGAAACCGCTCGCGTCGCAGTCGAAGGACTAAAAAACCTTTTGATGCACGCGATTATTTCTTCTCGCGTTTGCGTCTTCGAAGCTCAGCATCGACAAATTCGTCCAGTTCACCGCGGTCCAGAACACTTTCGATATTGGTCGTCTCGACTCCGGTGCGGACGTCTTTCACACGCCGGTCGTCCAAAACGTAATTTCGAATCTGGCTTCCGAAGCTGTTCGACTTCATGTCGCCGACGGCATTCTTCAGCTCTTCGTCCCGTTTCGACTGGTCGAGCGCTTCGAGCTTACTTTTGAGAATGCTCATTGCGAGCCGTTTATTTTGCTGCTGGCTGCGTTCGACCGAACAGGTGACGACGATGCCGCTGGGCTTGTGCGTAATACGAACCGCCGAGGCGACCTTATTCACGTTCTGCCCGCCGGGCCCGCTGGCGCGAACGAACGCGACAAAATCCAGATCGTCTTCGGGAATCTCCGAGCTCGTGTCCAGGTCGTCGAACTCGGGGACGACCGTGACGCTCGAGAAACTGGTCTGCCGTTTCCCCTGTGCGTTGAAAGGGCTGGGCCGGACCAACCGATGTACGCCGGCCTCGGCCCGCATGTACCCGAACGCGTACGGCGCTTTCAGGTAAAGCGTGACGTTTTTAATTCCCGCCTGCTCGCCGTACTGCCGATCGACTTCGCTGACGTCCCACCCCCAGCGGGCGAAAAAGTAGAGATACATCCGCAGCATCATCTCGGACCAGTCCTGTGCTTCGGTGCCGCCGGCACCGGCCTGGATGGTGAAGAAACAATTCCGGGCGTCGTTCGGCCCGTCGAGCAGGGACTGGATTTCGACCTTCTCGCCCCGTTTTTCGAGATCGGCCAACATGCGGTCGGCTTCTTCCAATGAGTCGGCGTCGCCGGCCTCGGTGCCGAGCTCGAACATCGCACGGACGTCGTCTATCCCGTCCAGCAACGCCTGCACGGGGTCGACAATCAGCTTCACATTTTTCATCTCGGAGACGATCAGCTGAGCGGCTTCCGGCTGGTCCCAGAAACCTTCCCGGCCCATCTTCGCTTCGAGTTCTTGTTTTTGTTTAAGTTTCGACGGGAAGTCAAAGAGAGTCCCGGATGGCGATGATCCGGGATGAGAGGTTTTCGATCGATTGAGACAGGTTCTCGTGAATCATGATTTCAAGTTTAGTGGGTTCGACGACTCAGAGCAATCGCCCGCGCGGGTCAGTCGAAGGCTTCGGCCGCTTCACCCCTCGGCCGGGTTTTCCATCGCCGGTGCACCCACAGGTATTGCCCGGGATCCTTGGCCACAAAATCTTCGATGCCCTTAGTAAATCTCTGGGTGATGTATCGGAGCGGGTCCGACTCGTTCTCCCAGTGCTCGGGGTAAATGATGTCCTGCATCTCGAGCAGGAACTTGAACTGATCGTCGACCCGCCGGGCGCACCCGATCACCACCGGGACTTCGTATTGCATCGCCAGCAGACCAATCGATTTATACGTGCTGGCTTTCCGCCCGAAGAAATCGACGAAAATCCCCTTCGGGCCCGCGTTCTGATCGGCGATAAAACCGACCGCGCCGAAGTTATCCAGGACCTGCGTCACTTCTTCGGTCGCGCCTTTTTTCGAGATGATTCGCTGCCCCTGCTTTTCGCGAACACCCATCAGCCAGCGATTCACATACGGATTATCCAGCGGGCGGGCGATCGCCGTCGTGTGAAACCCGAGGGTGGCCAGCACGTAACCCAGGATTTCCCAGTTCCCGTAATGACCGGTCAGCATGATCACGCCCTGTTTACGCTTGAGGAGCAATGCCAGGACTTCCTCGAAGTTGGACAGCTCGCAATATTCCCGCCAAGTGTCGATGCGGACGAGTCGGGTGGTGAACAGCACTTCGATAAAAAGCATGAACAGCTGCTGCATGCTTCGCCGGGCCATCAACTTCCGTTGGGACTCGGACATGTTCGGAAAACTTCGCCGGAGGTTTCCAAGCGCCCGTTCGCGGTGCTTTCGGTCGACGGCATACATTAAATCGCCGAGCAGCTTGGCGGTTCGCAGGTTCGCATTCACCGGGAAGCTGTGAAGCATCATCGAAACCAGGCGCAGGCCCAGATACTGCAGCAGATCTATCGCCTTGATCCTGGGCTTGTTGGCCATGGGGCCGGAATCATAACGGCAAGGGGATTTTTGTCAGCAGGCGGCGGGGAAACGTGCCTCGGGAGAAATGTCCGGGCCCCTGCGCCGGCGCTACTTCAGAGCTTTTTCATGATCGCGTTGCTGTTGCAGGCCTGCGATTTGCGTTTCGGTTAATCGCCTCGGCTCGCCGGGGGGGAGCGCGGCGTTGGTTCCGAGAGCCTTACCAAATTGCGTCGCGGCATCGCCGTGTCTGCCGAACCGCACCAGCGCCTCGGCAAATTTTATGTGAAAGCCGACGTCGTTCGGATTCAAACGGATCGCCGTTTCAAAGTCTGCCGTCGCCCCGCGGACGTCGGGAACCGCCAGCGCGTTCGCGCGAACGTTAGCTTCAAGCAGGTAGGCATCGATGTACATCGGATTCAATCGAATCGCGCCCGCCAGGCATCGCTCGGCTGCAGTAACATCACCGAGGCCCAAGAACGCCTTCGCCTGTCTAAAAAGGTATTCGGGGTTATACGGAACCCAGGCCGCCGCGGTCCCCAACAGTTCCGCGGCCCTGCGGAAATGAACAGATTGATCGTACGACTGATCCGCGGGGGCCGAGCTGATGCTGTCATCGGCGGCGGAGGCTAGTTCACTGCCGATCACGATCGGACCGACGAACAGAACCGCCGCAGCCCCCCACCCGACCGTCCCGGTGACAGCAACCGCCGTGGCGATGGCACGACCGGCCGGCTTTGCAGGTGCTATTTCCGCGGGCGCCATGCCCAGGGTCGCGCCGACGAGCAGCGCGAAAAGCGTGGAAGCGCCGGGCTCGAACCACGAAAAATCGATCAGGTTGTGGAGAAGAAACAGTGCCAGCCCCGCGACCGAGCAGTGAAGAATCCAATCGGCCGGCCGGGCGTCCAGCGTCCACGTATGAGGTGAAAGCATCGCAGCCGCAATCGTGCCCAACAGGAGCGCGAGGAACAAAACCATCGGTCTCAACAACAGCGTGAGAACGTCTAAGGCTGGTTGCGAAAAATCGGTCGATACGAGCGTGCTAATCAGCATCCCCAGCACCACGACGACGATTGGGAACCACACCGTCAGGGGCTGATCTTCAGCGACTGCGGTCGATCGCTCGGCGGTTCGGGGAGTGGTGAGCTCTCGACCGAGTCGGAGCAACCACGCGAGCAGGAGGCAGCCGCCGACGACTCCCAGTTCGACGAGTATCTTGACCAGAAAATTATGCGGGTCTTTGATTTCTTCCGACGCCTCGGGCAGTCGGTGGGCGAGGTAATATACACTGAAATTATTCCACGCGACGCCCTTAAAAGGGTGTGTCACAAACACAGCAGCAGACGCGACCCAATATTTCCATCGGAAATCCAGACTGTTGCTAAAATGTCCGGCGAGCAGACCGCCGCGGACGACGCCGATCGCGACGACACCGAGAAGTCCGATCGTGACCAACCCGACCCCGGCGGCATAAGCCAGGCCGCTGAAACGACGCAATGACTTCTTGAAAACGGCATGACCGAGCACCATTGCGACGCCGACCACTGGCGTAGCCGCCGCCGTCTTGCTGGCCGCCGCGACCAGGATCCATACCAGCAGGGCCGCAGCGAGAATCGGCAGGGCGACCCACTCTGTCAGGTCGCGGTCGACGAGCTTTTGGATTCCGATTCCGACGCACGCGAAAAACAGCAAAACACCCACAGCCGCCAGCGTGTTGGGCGACGTGAAGAATCCGCCTGTTTCGCCGCTGAGAATCTTGCGCTCGAACTGCTTCGCCTGGAACGAGTCGGCGTCCCAGCCGTGCTGTGTGAGAATCGATGCTTTTTGTTCCTGCCAGTAGGTCAGGTTTTCTGGCAAGTCGACGTAACGGTACATGATCGACTGCGCCGTCAGCATGACCAGTAAGCCGAACGCAATCGCCGCGACCAACCGAAATCGGGCGCAGGATCTGACAAGCTGAGACGTCGCCCAGAGCAGGCACGCGGCGGCGAAAAAATGGGCGGCTGTCACGGCGGCGGCGAATTGATCGGCCGCCCACGCGACGCTCGTCACGGCCCACCCCGCGAGCGAAAGCAGCGGCAGGTGACTCCATCTGAGCGTAAGCCTGAATTCGGAATCGATCGTTCGTCGCAAAAGCACCAGCAGCGCCGGGGCGATCATAAGCAGGTCGTACACGAGTCCGACGGCGGGCCCCGGTCCGTGAGCGATCGGCCCGCCGCCCGGTGTCGCGTCCCATGGGTCGCGAAGCGAATCAACCGTCGTCACTCGCGCGACGACGACGACGAGCGCCAGCAAAAACGCGATGTGGGTGATCCAGGGCGACGGCAGCTTCGCAGTCGTAACAAGGCGAGTGGGCTTCATTCTTCAATCGACGGTAAGCGATCCGACGCTCTAGATCGAGAAGTCGACCTCGGGCTGCGGCCGGCCGACCAGCCGTCGCGCATTTACGGATTGTCTGCGGCGACGATCGTAGAGCTTTTGCCCGGCGTTTCGATCGGAACCAGTGTCTCGGGCACGTCGATCGGCCGGGGCATAGGCATCGGGTGCTGCTCCAGAAGCCCGACGACGCCCAGGATCAGAACGGTTTGAACGAAGATGAGCGGCGCGATTGTCGGCGCGACTTGTGGCAGCAGGATCGCTGAAACGCTCGTGGCGGCTGTAACAAGATAAAGGCAGAGGACCGCGGTTCGTCGGCTCATGCCGCGCGCGACGAGGCGGTGGCTGAAATGATTGGTGTCGCCGACGAACGGGCTTCGGCCTTTGAGAAGGCGCAGCGTGCTGACCACGAGGAGATCATACAGTGGCACTGCGAGCACAATCACCGGGGCGAAGACCGCATACCATCCGCTCTCCCAGGGTGTGCCCTTGGGGAGGTATGTCGTGCGAACGGTCATTACGCCCAGGATTAAACCGATCAAAAGGCTGCCGCTGTCGCCCATGAAAATGCTCGCCGGCGCGAAGTTGAAACACAGAAAACCGAGCAGTGATCCGAGCAGCATCGCCAGAGTGGCGGCGACGAACCATTGCTGGATCGTAAGTGCTGCGATGAGGAACGCCGCCGTGCAGACTGCCCCTACACCGGCGGACAGCCCGTCCATATTGTCCAAAAAATTGAAAGCATTGGTGACAAGCCCGATCCAAAGAATGGTCACCAGATAAGAAGGAAATCGACCCAGGCCGAGGTGGTCGGCGGCCTGCAGGCAGCGGTTGTCGAAACCGATGACGAACGCCGAGATGACCAAGAGCTGGACGATTAGTTTTGAATAAGGACCGAGCGCTTTCCGGTCGTCGACCAGGCCGAGCAGGTGCATGCAGAGCATCGCGCCGAGGAGCCCGAGCGCGAGCGGCGTGCGCTCGCCCGCGCCACCCACGTACGCCGGGTCAAGTTTTAAATCGTGTCCGCTTACCAAAGGCGTGTGCAGCAGCACGAGTGCGCCCACCAGTGGCAATGCGACGCCGGCGAGAATCGCGACGCCGCCGCCGAGCGGCTTGGGGTTGGCGTGAATTTTTCGACCCCCGGGTTTGTCGACAAAACCGATGCGTGGCGCGACCCGGCGGATGAGCAGCGTGGCCAGCCACGAGATAATAAAGCTGACGAACGGTAAGCAGAGGATCGGAAGCACCATCGCCGGATAGCATAATCATGGTGGGGTCGAAATGAAGAATGGATGCTGTAAGGCACTTGTAGGTCGCGATAAGAGTGTCGCGGGCAGCGGTCCCATCTCGACGTCTTGCATTCGAGGGCGCAGCACCGTGCCGGGTTGTGCCGAAGGCGATGCCGCGCGTAAGCTCGGGTCCACGTGCGTTTCGGGCCCTCAAAACTCCTTCGACAAGCGGTGCACCTGCACCCGCGGAACAGCCGGCAGGGCTGGTCGGAGCGGCTGTTTACGGCCTGGTTTTCCGGCCTGGTGTACAACCAAATCTGGGAGGATCCGGTCGTTGACGCGACCGCGTTGCAACTCGACGAGCACAGTCGGATCCTGACGATCGCTTCGGGCGGGTGTAACGTGCTGAACTACCTGCTTCATTCCCCCGAGCGGATCGTTGCGATCGATGTGAACAGCTGTCACATGGCGCTGACGCGGCTGAAATTGACTGCCGTCGAATGTCTCGAACAGCACGCCGAGTTTTACGACCTGTTCGGGTTCGGAAACAAGAAATCGAACCTGGACGTGTACGCCCGGTCGATCGAGGCTCGTCTAGACGAGTCGACACGCGCGTTCTGGGACGGGAAGGACTGGCCGGTCTACGGATTGGGTCGGCGGCGAATCGAGTATTTCACCCGGGGTCTTTATCGCAGTGCTAAGCTCGGCGGATTTCTCGGGTTCATACATCTGCTGTGCCGACTCGGTGACCGCGCGCCGAACGCAATGTTTCGGGCAAAAAACCTTGCCGAGCAGGAACAGATCTTTAAAGACGTGTTCGATTCATTTTTTGATTCCAACATCGTCCAATTGCTGGGTCGCATCCCGGCGACGGTTTACAGCCTTGGGATTCCCCCGCAACAGCACAAGATCATGACCGAAGAATCCGGCGGAAATATCGTAGAGACGTTTCGTCGCCGGGTTCGGAAACTGGCCTGCGGGTCGCCGTTGGACCAGAACTATTTTGCCTGGCAGGCATTCAGCCGGTCGTACGATCATGCGAAGCGGGCGGCGGTGCCCGATTATCTCCGGGAAGAAAATTACTCGCGGCTGCGAGCGAATATTCACCGTGTCGAGACGCACGTCACCTCTCTGTTAGAATATCTAACTCGGCAAGAGGCGGGGGCGCTCAATCGGTTCGTACTGCTCGATTCGCAGGACTGGATGACACCCGAAGCCATTGCCCGGTTGTGGGCCGAGATCGCCCGCGTCGGTGGGCCAGACTCGCGGGTTATTTTTCGGACGGCCGGTGAACAGTCGCCCGTCGAGCAGGCGTTGCCGTCGGAACTGCTTCGACGATTCGACTGCGAGCGCGAACTCGCCCGCGAACTGCATGAAAAAGACCGCTCGGCGGTCTACGGAATGTTCCACGTGTATTCACTGCGACATTGAAACTTTAAGAATGCGCTGATTCCGTGCCCCCGCGGACAACTGTGCGATCTATGACCGATCCCTCACATCATGCCCGGCAGATGGATCGGATCTATCGCTACACGCGACACGTCTACGACCTTACCCGTCGGTATTACCTGTTCGGTCGCGACCATTTGCTGCGGGAGATGATAATAAAACCGGGTGATCAGGTTCTTGAGTTAGGCTGCGGCACGGGTCGAAATTTAATTCTGCTTCGGAGATCTCACCCGAACGCACATTTTTTCGGGCTCGATGTCTCGGAGCAGATGCTTCAAACCGCCGGGAGAGCTGTGCGGCGTAGTGGCGGTGGGATCAGCCTTGCCCTGGGGTTCGCTGAACAGCTGAACGCGAAAGACACTTTTCAACTCGATCACCCATTCGACGTGATCTTCTTTTCGTTTTCGTTGTCGATGATGCCGACGTGGCAGGGCGCGATCGACGCGGCCTTGGACAATCTTCGCGTCGGCGGTCTGCTCTACATTGTCGATTTCTGGGACCAGGCCGGTCTTTCCTACCCCTTCGCACACTTCCTCGTTAACTGGTTGGCTATGTTTCATGTGCACTATCGGCCGGAACTGCTCGCGTATCTGGCCAACAAGGCGTCGGCAGGGCACTTCAAACTCGACATTCGCTCTGTGGGCCGACGGTATGCCTATCTTGCGACGCTGCTAAAGCAGTAGCAGGCTCTTTCCTGTCAATGAACTCGTTTGTCGGCTGATCAAAGGCTTTATGTCCCTCGGGCGCAACGTTCGCGCTTCGACGGCGCAAAAATGTGCTTCGGCCAAATTACCAAGTCCAATTTCTACCGAGACGACGAACTCCCCGCCGACAGAGTCTGCATGGTTACCTCACAAGTCACGCAGGGTCAGAACGGTACGCAACTGCCTTCCTCGAACACCAGCGGCGGGGCTTACAATTTAAAGCCCGCGGATTTCATCAAGCTGATGGTCACACAGTTGCAGAACCAGGACCCGAGCCAGCCCAGTTCGAGCCAGGATCTGCTGACTCAGGTCAGCCAGATCGGGCAACTGCAATCGTCGACGCAGTTGCAGGCGACCATGCAAAACGTCTCGCTGCAGTCGCAGGTCGGGTCGGCATCGGCGCTGATCGGCAAACAGGTCATCGGAATCGACTCGAACCAGAAGTCGGTCAAGGGCGTGGTCAAGTCCGTGAGCGTCGCGGGCGGGAACGTCTCGCTGAACTTGGACAACGGCAGCAGCGTTGCGGTGACCAATCTTTCGACGATCTCAGCGCCGACCGCTACGACCGCGACGAACTGACGCTCGGGTGACCGCGGCACGGAATCGAACTAAACACTGACGGAGTCGGACATGGGTTTAAGCCAGGCTTTGTTTGCGGGGCTCTCGGGGCTCGATGTCAACCAGACGCAGTTGAATGTGGCGGGCAACAACATTGCGAACGTAAACACGGTCGCGTTCAAAAGCAGCAGAGCGATTTTCACCCCGCAGTACTACCAGACCATCAGCGCGGGTTCCCCACCGGACGGCAACTTCGGCGGTTCGAATCCGAGTCAGGCCGGTCTGGGCGCGTCGGTGGCTACGATCGAAAAGAACTTTACCCAGGGCTCGATCCAGGCGACCGGTGTGCCGACCGATCTGGCGATCAACGGGCAGGGGTTTTTCGTCGTTCAAAACGCCAGCCAAGGTCAGGAATACACCCGTGACGGCTCGTTCAATCTGAACGCCAACCACGAGTTGGTGACCAGCGAAGGCGAATTCGTGCAGGGATACGGGACCGACGACAGCGGGAAAGTGGTATCCGGGCAGCTCCAAAAGTTGTCGATCCCGATAGGGTCCGCGACGATCGCTAAACCGACCAGCACTGTGACCTTGACGGGCAACCTAGCCGCCGACGGCGCGATCGCGAGCGGGCAATCGGTTCTCGACACTCAGGATCTGACGATCGACCCCGCCGCCGGCGGCGGGACGCCGGTGGGAACCACACTGCTCACTCAACTGACCACCGCGGCGACGGGCAATGCGGCCTTCTCCAACGGTCAGGTGTTGACGCTCAAAGCGCAGCACGACAAAAGCGACATTCCGCCGACCACGTTCACAGTGAATGCCACCACCACGGTCGCAGACCTTCAGACTTTTTTTAACAACAGTCTCGGTATCGACACCTCGGTGCCGGGTGCGGGGACGCAAATCAACGCCGGTGTTGCGGCGAACAGCGTTCAACTGCAGATCGTCGGCAACAGCGGCAAAGATAACGTGCTGCTGGTTCCGTCGGGCGGATTCTCGGATAGCTCGGGAAACACACCGCTGACTTTTTCGATCGACCCGACGAGCAAGCCAAGCGGTGAAAGCGTTCCGACCTCGATCACCGTCTACGATTCTTTAGGGACGCCGGTCAAGGTCGATGTGACGACGGTGCTCCAGAGCAAAAGCAACACTGGGTCGGTCTGGAAGTTTTACGCGACGAGCAGCGACAATGTCGACGCGGCCAACCCCGGCAAAACACTCGTAGGCATCGGGACTCTCAGCTTCAACACCGCAGGTCAACTTCTTACAACGACCGGCACTGATCTGACCATCCACCGCTCGGGCACCGGCGCGGTGCCGGTTCAGGCCGTGAACTTGAATTTTGGCGGCGTCTCGGCGCTGGCGCAGGACGCGAGCCATACCGGGTCGCTGATCACTCCGACGGGTCAGGACGGCATTCAGCTCGGCACGCTGGTCGGGTATTCATTCGGCGGGGACGGCACGATCACGGGAAACTTTGACAACGGTCAGACCCGACCCTTGGGCCGCGTCGCGATGGCGACTTTCAACAACCCGCTGGGCCTGCAGGATCTGGGCGGTAACAAGTTCGCCGCCGCGGCCGACAGCGGACTGCCCGTCATCAGTACGCCCGCCCGGCTCGGGGGCGGAACGATCGAAGCGGGTTCGCTCGAACAGAGCAACGTCGATCTGGCCAAAGAATTTGCCAATCTGATCGTCTCGTCGACCGGGTTTTCTGCGTCCGATAAAGTTATCTCAACCAGCAACCAGCTTCTGACCGATCTTCTAAATACGCAGCGCTAGTGGAACTAGCGGCAACTTCCCAAGCAAGATCGGGGACCGATCATGATCGCCTTGACCCGTTTGAACGGCCAGCAGTTCGTGCTCAACGCCGAAAAGATTCGCTACGTCGAATCGACCCCGGACACCGTCGTCTGCTGCGACACCGGCGAGAAAATGATGGTCAAAGAAACCTTGACCGAAGTGATGCGGAAGGCGATCGATTACGCCCGCGTCATTCGCCGTCCCGTCACCGACTAAAAGGAAAGGCCCGAAGCCGGCCCAATCACCCGCCCCGGCGGTCTACCAACCACGCGCTGATCGGTCCGCAAAAATGTTTTAGCCCGCCCGCATTCTCACCGCCTTGTCCTCACTGCGCCCCTGGTTTGACGCTCACGGTACGCCCCGGCTATCCTTCGGATTCGGTTTCCGCACCGGCCAGCGGTGGCGCAGGATTCGATGCAGATTACACAGCAGGAGCGATCGTGCAGTACACGCCGAGCAGACCGGGGATTACGCCTTCCACAAAAAAAACGAACTTGAAAAATCTAGCGATCATCGGCGCACTCACCATGGCAGTGGCCGGTTTGACCGGCTGCGGCGGACCTCCGCCCCCCGAGGCCAAGCCCTACATCGGTGTCCTCCCGCAGGGCAGCTTCGAGCGCGGGTGGTCGGCCGACCTCGCGCTGGCAAAGGGCGATTACGTCACCCGTGTGGACGTCCGCGAGCAGCTCGTATACGTCTACACGTTCTCAAAGCGGGTCAGCGCGCTCGACCGCAAAGCCGGCACCTTGAAATTTAATATCGATGTGAAAAGCCCGGTCAAAGCACTGCTGCCTCTGGTCGAGCTGAAGAACATGATCGTGTTCCCGAACTCGACCGCCCTGGAGGTGTACGACGGCAGGGGCATGTACGTGAAATCCGTGCCGATGCCGTCGCCGCTCCGAAGCAACGCCGCCGGCGAGGGCACGACGCTGTTCTTTGGTGCCGCCGGTGACCGCGGCGGTCTTGTCGAGGCATACGACCTTGCCCGCCCTTATGCTCCGCAAAAATGGGAATATCTCACCCGTGACACGTCGCCTGTGACGGCCGCCCCGGCTGTGTCGACTGGCATCCTTTACTCCGGCTCGAACGAAGGCGAAATCGACGCCGTGTCGACGAATAACCGCGCCCAGGTCTGGGACACCGAGCACGGAGCGTTTCTCGCCTCCGGTGCGATCACCGCTGACCTGCAGGTGGACGATTCGGGGCTGTATATTTCGTCCCGCGACTCAAAAATGTACTGCGTCAACAAGACCACCGGGAAACTCAAGTGGCAGTACTTCGCCGGGGCGCCGCTCCGCGATTCAGCCGTGTTGACCTCTGACACCGTTTATCAGTACGTCCCCGGACTCGGTCTGGCGGCGATCGACAAAAATACCGGCGCGTACGACCGAACGCCCCGGTGGGTGCACCCGACCGCAAAACAGTTTCTCTCGCAGGACGACAAGTACGCGTATCTGCTGGACCCGCGGGCAGATTCCGATCAGCCCGAGCTGACGCCGCAGAACGTCATTATCGCCGTCGACAAGCAGACCGGCGTTCAGGCGTTTGAGTCGAAGCGATCGGACTTCGCGTCGTTCGGCACCAATCGAAAAGACAACACCATTTTCGCCGGTTTTGCAGACGGGCGAGTCATCACGATTCGGCCCGTGCTCAAAGCCGGCGCGATCGGTGAACTGGTGATGGCGCCGTCGCCCGTTGGCCTTGTCGCCCAGAACTGATCCGAACTTGAACTCCAAAGACTCGAACTAGCCGCTTCCGCGGCTGGTTTCGTTTTATGCCGAGACGATTATGCCCGACCTGGTTCCCCTCAAACGCGCGTTGATTTCCGTCTCGGACAAGACCGGACTTTCCGAATTCGCGACCGCACTGCGCAAAGAATTTCATGTCGAGTTAATTTCCACCGGCGGGACCGCGCAGTTTCTCCGCGACTGCGGGCTGCCCGTGGTCGACGTGTCAGAGGTCACCGGTTTTCCTGAGATGATGGACGGCCGGGTCAAAACGCTGCACCCGAAGATCCACGGCGGAATCCTCGCGCTCCGCGATCACGCCGACCATGCCGCTGCAATGACTGAACACTTGATTCAGCCGATCGACTTGGTCTGCGTCAACCTTTATCCGTTTGCCAAAACGATCGAAAAACCCGGCGTCGAACTCCACGAGGCGATCGAAAACATCGACATCGGCGGGCCCAGCATGATTCGCTCGGCGGCGAAAAATAATGCCTGGGTGCTGGTCGTCACGTCGGCGAGCAACTATGACAAAGTCCTCGGCGACCTTCACAAACACGGCGGAAGCAGTTGTGCCGCCCACCGCCTGAAGCAGGCCCAACGAGCGTTCGCCCACACGGCAGAATACGACGGCGTGATCGCCAAGTACCTTGCAAAAGCGGTGACTCCTGAAGTCGAACCGTTGCCGGTCGAAAAGCCGGCGCCGGGATCGTTGCCCGCGGAAATGCGACTCTCGCTGCACCGTCAACAGGCGCTGCGGTACGGCGAAAATCCGCACCAGATGGCCGCGTTATATGTGGACCGGCGGTCGCAACCCGGTTCGGTCGCGTTCGCCCAGCAACTACACGGGAAAGAACTGTCTTACATCAACCTGCTCGATGCCGACGCGGCTTTGTCGGCGGTTAAGGAACTTACCTCACCGACCGCCTGCGTCGTCAAACACGCCACACCGTGCGGCTTTGCGACTGCGAAAGATCTCGGCATTGCATTTCGCGCCGCTTACGACGGCGACCCGTTGGCCGCGTTCGGCGGCATCGTCGCGCTCAACAAAAGCGTCGATCTGGCGACCGCCGAGGCGATCACCGGCATCGATAAACTTCTCGAAGTGATCGTCGCCCCGGCGTTCGATGGGGACGCGCTCATGCTGCTCAAAACGCGGTGGAAAAATGTACGGATCCTGGCGGTCGGGGAACTGAACGGCAACGCCGATACAGACGACTTCCATTTTCACAAAATCGTCGGCGGATATCTGGTGCAGGTCCGCGACGACCTGGGCAGCCGGCCGGCGGACTCCACCGGTTGGACCGTCGTTTCGAAGCGTCAACCGACGGCCGAAGAAATGGACGACCTGAAGCTCGCGTGGGTCGCCTGCAAGCACGTCAAGAGCAATGCGATTGTCCTGGCCCGTCATGGCGCCGCCGTGGGCGTCGGTGGGGGTCAGGTCGACCGGGTCAACGCCGCCCGTATCGCGATTCAAAAGGCCGGCGACCGCGTTAAAAATTCAGTCGCTGCGAGCGACGCGTTTTTCCCATTCCCGGACGGACCCGAATTGCTTTTCAACGCCGGCGTAACCGCTGTCATCCATCCCGGCGGATCCGTGAAGGACCAGGCGTCGATCGACTTGGCCGACGCGCACAATGCCGCGATGGTTCTGACCTCGCAGCGGCACTTCAAGCATTGATTTCCTCGCAGACTCGAAGTGCCGCCGGATAGACTCGGGCTTGCGGGCAACTCAGGTGGTGGGGGTCACTGGAAACCCTCGCTGAGCGTCGGTCGGCGGCGTGTACACGGCGTCGCTGAAGCCCAGCAACGGATAAAAGACGAACGGCAGAAGCGCCAGCCCGATTCCGAAACCGGGGCTTTTTCCGAATCGCTCGGCGACCGCCAGCGCGACCAGAATGGCGGCGACGAAATTGACCACAGGAATGAAGAACAGGATCAGCCACCACACGGGTTTGCCGACGATCTGCAGGAGAATGTAGATATTGTAAATCGGAACGATCGCCGCCCAGCCGGGTTGCCCGGCTTTCTCGAACAGCTTCCACATCCCGACGATGATCGCGGCAATCAGCGCGAGCTCGATCACGACGACGAAGAGCCCGATGATTCCAGCCACCGCACCGCCGCCGTTGTTCGAAGGCGCTTGCGCCAATGAAGCAAAAGAGCCGACCATAAGATGCCTCCCAAACCCACAAAAGAAACGCGACGGGCGAACGGACAACTCAGGACACCTGAATCGTCACCCGCCGATGTATCTAGAATCGCAGATTTGTGTTGCAGGGTAAAGAAAAATTTCGGCCGTCAGCGGTTTGGCAATTCGAGCGGTTTGTCATCGTCTTCACGAAACATTTATGAGGCGAAGGCTCGATCTATCTTCCGAGAGTCACCGGGCCCCTGCGCCGCGGAGATCCAGCGGTTCGAATTCTATTTTTTGCATCGCTGCTGGTGAGGGTATAAACGCTTCGTCGCCCGGCACGAAGCCCGCGGACGAAAGAGATGACTTCCGGTCCCTCCCCGCGGATTGCCAGAACTTCCAGGATCTGTCGCCAAACCGGAGCGCGACCGCGTCGGGACAATCATATAGGTTTTGATCAAAGCTCAGGCCACCGGGCGATGTCTCGGTGAACACGCCGGTGCGCCAGTAAACTATGTTATGGGTGAACGTAAAAGATCGCGTTGCCTCTGCCCGGGTCCGGGCGATCTGCACGTCCCGGCCGAGCGCGAAAATGTTGTTCGTGACCAGATTGTCCCGTCCATAATGTTGGTGAAACCCACCGTGCGTCGTGCGGTACACCAGGTTCTTTTCGACGGTGATATTAGAACTGCCCTCGTCAAGATAAATGCCCCATCCGCCGTACACTCTCGCGGTGATGTCGTGAAAAATATTCCCTCGGATAACAGTCCCTGGCTGCACGCCCAGCGTGTAAATCCCGCCCATGTCGCTCAAAAGGGGCCCGTCACCATCACTCTTCTTGCCGATGTCATGAACCAGGTTCGCTTCGACCACATTGCCCCGGCAAAGCGACTTGCCATAGCCCCAGGTCCAGCCCATCGAAAGACCGGTGTAGAAGAAATTCGCAATCTCGTTGTGTTCTATATGATTGTCATAGGACTCGCCGACCCAGATCCCGCACGCGCTTGCAAACTGTTTTCCCCCGTCGGTGATTCGGCAGTCGCTGATGACATTCCCGAACGCCTGTTCGGTGGGTGCCGACTTAGGGTCGCCGTCACCGATCTTTAAACCCCCGGCTCCCAGATCGGTAAACGTGCAGTGCTCGACGCGATTTTGCCGGCAACCGGTACCGAGTTCCAGCCCCCAGTTGCCGATATGTTCGAACGTACAATGATCGAAAACGCAGTCGTGCGAATGTTGCACGATCACACTTGCCGGCACCCCCAGATCGGCTTGGCCGAACCCGCCGACCAATAGCCCGTCTGCTTTCCGGTCGGTGATTTGCCCGGACGGCGTGGGTTCGGCGAAACTCCATTCCGTGTTAGAAAACGCGATTCCTGAAAACGTCACGTGGCTGCCGCCTTGAACGTTTATCAGGGTCGTCAGTCTCGATGCAACGACTTCCAGCTTCGCAAGGTTCTCCCCGTCCCTTGGCAGGTAATAGACCTTTCCGGCCTGACGATCGAGATAAAATTCGCCCGGCTCGGTCAACCATTCCCGACTCCCTTCGAGCCAATACGGGTCGCCATTCTCCAGCTGAAACGGCGTCATCCGCTGACTCCGGATCACGTGATTAGCCGGATCAACAGTCAAGCCCGCGAGATGGGCCTCGGCCCATCGGTTTCCGATAATCGCTTCCGAATCGGGAGGCAAAACATCGGGCATCTTATCCGGCTTGAAGCCGAACCAGTTCTGGCCTGTATTCCAAGTTTGCTCTTTAATCGGGGTGATTTGAGCGTGGAGATAACCGTGTGACGGGTAACGCGCGCGAATGGCCCGCCGGCGGTTAACCCAGAGCTCCCGAAAATACCAGAGTCCCAGCCGAACCGCGGGCACTTCCGCCGACCAGCAGGCGTGCCCGTTGAAGGTGTCAACGCCCCAGTTGCCGATCGCGATCCCGCCGCTCAACACAACGGTCTGACCCTGAGCCGCCGTGATCGTGAGCGGTCCCGCGCTCGACGGAATCAGCAGAGGCCGATCGAGATAATAGACCCCGGCGTCGACTGCGATCGTGATCTTTTCGGCCGCGTGAGCCGGGTCCCGGCGCAGCAGCGACACCTTCGTGATCGCGGTCGCGAGCCCGCCCCCGGACCGCGGGTCGGGTGACACCCTCAATGTCAAGTCCGCTCTCAAAGACGAACAAGCTGCTGCGACCAACGCGAGCACTCCGGCGATGAATCGAATCGTCTTAAGGCGCGTCAACACCAACCCGCTTTTTCGAGCCGGCCGAAGCTTACTGATAATGACGACCGTGTCCGGTCTGTTCACAATCACGGTTGGTCTTTCCGCAGCTCGCGTAGCAGGTGTTTTATTTCCGGAAGAATCAGTTTGGTCATCGCCAGCTCGACCGCGGCCGTCGACCCGGGCATGCTGAAAATCAGCTTGCGCCGGCAAATCCCGGCCACCGCGCGACTCAGCATCGCGCCGCTCCCAATCTGCTCGAAGCTCAACATTCGGAAAAGTTCACCGAATCCGGGCAAAGGCTGTTCGATGAGATTTTCGATGACGCCGATCGTTTGGTCCCTTCGGCTGATTCCGGTCCCGCCATTGGTCAGGACCACGTCGACGTCACCGTGATCCAGTAGATCGCGTAGCACCGATTCGATCACGGACGGTTCGTCTTTTACGATCGTGTAGTGGGTAACCGAATGGGCAGCCGCTGTGATCAGGGTGAGAATTTTTTGACCGCTTGAATCGGTTTCGGTGGTTCGAGTGTCGCTCAGCGTGAGCACGGCGCACCGGGCCGTGATCAAAAGAGCGCCGGAAATATGTTCTTGATAACTCACGTTAATGCTGCGCCTCTTGAGCGTTTGCCGTCAACGCCTTCACTTCCGTAGCGTGCATCAGGCCGTTCGATGCCTGGCTGATTTCAAAGCTGTTTTGCCCCGGATACAGGGGTATGTCCAACCGATCGGCGTTGCCGCGGCTGATCGCGTTCATCTCGCTGAGGTTCGGATTTCCCGCGTAGACCCGCAAGGTTGCCCGGCCGTCGGCGGAATAAAATCGACCCGCAATCCCGTTGCGAATGGCCGTCTTGCCGGGCGGAATAACCGCCCCCGGGGGTCTGTTGTCTGTGGCCGGGTGCGGCGGGGCAGCGAGCGTTTCCGGTGACAACCAATCCGGTTCTACCGGGCCGTTCGTCTTGGTCATGCAAATCGTCACCGGCGTGTCGAGCCGATTTCGAACCATGACCGAATACGTCCGTGTCTCTGAGAAACACCCGGTGGCGAACAAGAGAAGAAGGCATAGCAGCGGTCGGCGTTTCATCAGGGTCATCGTACCCAGCCCCCCGAGCGGAAGGAATTCCTTCGGCCGGTGCGGAGATGCTTTGATAAAAAAGGAAACCGCATCCGCCAAGACTTATGAATTGGGTGCTATCGCCGGGGCATCGATCGTTCGAGCCGCCTGCCGGGGCATCATCAGCAGCAGTAACAGGCTCGGCACCCCGGCCAGGGCGCTCGCAATAAAAAAACGTTGCCAACCGAACGCGCCCGCAAACTTCGACGCTGCAGGCGCTAAGAGGGGCTCGCTTGCCGCGGCGATCCCGGACAGGATCGCGTACTGGGTTGCCGAAAATGTGTGGTCGCACTGGCTGGTTAGATAGCTGACGAACGCGGCCGCGACCATGCCGGCGCAGAAGCTCTCGACGCACACCGAACCGACCATAATCCCGCGGTCGGGTCCTGCCCGCGCGAGCACCCAGAAACCGAGGTTGCTTGCCGCGCCGAGAAGGCCACAGATCCAGAGGGCGTTACGGATTCCAATGCGGGTGACGACGATGCCGCCGATTAATACCCCGAAAATGGCGACGCCGAGTCCGAGCCCGTTTTTGATTCGACCGATCTCTTCGATCGGGATACCGAGTCGCTGCATGAAAGTCTGGGTGAGTGAAGCCGCGAGCATTTCCGGCACCTTGAACAGGAAGACGAATGCCAACAGCACCGGGCCGCCCCTGCGCCGGCAAAGGTCCAGCAGCGGCATGAGGACCGCGTCCTTCAGAGATTGCGGCGGGTGCATCGAAGGCGGTTCGGCTGACACAACGAACGTCGCGATTAAACTGAATCCCATCAACCCGGCGATCAGCGAGTAGACCGTGGACCACGCCAAGTGGTATTTGCCGACCGCGTAAAGCGACCCAGCACCCGAGCTGATCAGCGCCAGGCGGTAGGCAATGACCCAGATCGAATTTCCAACGCCGCGGGTGGAAGTCGTCAACACATCGGTTCTGTAGGCGTCGCCGGCGATGTCCTGACTCGCGCCGAGAAAGGCCAGTACGAATCCGAAAAGAATAATCCGGTCAAGCGAGCCCCTGCCCGCGGTCTGGCCCAGGGCGAAGATACTCAAGACCAGTAACAATTGCGTGACAACCAGCCACCCGCGCCGCCGCCCGAGCAACGGCGGGACGAACCGATCCATCGCCGGTGCCCAGACGAATTTGAGTGTTGCGGGCCAAGCCAGGACAGAAAGCGAGCCGATGTCGACGACGCTGAAGTTCCGCTGAGTCATCCACGCCTTCAGCGGGTCGCGAATCAGCGCGTAGGGAAGGCCGGACGCGAATCCGAGGGTCAGCATGGCCAGGAACTGGCGGGTCGATGTTTTGCTGGCCGTCCCTGGCAACACGTGCGCACAGTTGAATCGGCTTGAGCCGCGAGATCAACTTTCAGTTGCCGCCGATTTGTTTCCGATAGTTTTTAAGCGCCCGGTCCACCAGCGACGGGACGAACGTGCCGATGGAGACGCCGAACCGGGCCGACTGCAACGGCCATACTTCGGGTTTCGGGCGAATGATCGCTTTTACCATTTTCGCCGCAACCGTTGCCGCGGTTTGGCGGACTTCACCCTTGGCCGGCGGGGGGACGACCGACCCGCCGTGTTGCCCGGCCAGGTCGAAGAACTCGGTTTCGGTTCCGACCGGGTGAACGGTCGTCACCGCGACGTGCGCCGACCGTAGCTCGACACGCAACGCTTCACCTAGGCTGAGCTGCGCCGCCTTGGTCGCGCAGTACGCCCCGAAGTATGGAAGCCCTCGCCTCGCGACCACTGACGAAACGATCATGATTTGCCCGCGATAACCGTCCCGGTCGTCCTGGTTTTTGAAAACCGGGATCGCGGCGTGAATCGTATCGGTCGTCCCGAAGACGTTCGTCTGGAAGATTTGCCGCATCTCTTCGCAGGTGGTGTCCGCCGTCGATTTTGCCAGCCCGTAGCCGGCATTACACACGAGCGTGTCGAGTCGACCGAAACGACTCACCGTTTCGGTCACGACCCGCGCACAATCCTCGGACCGGGCCACGTCCGCCTGCACCACAAGATGGTTACCACCCAGTTCGGCGTTGAGCGCCTGTAGCCGATCCAGACGGCGCGCCGATAGCGTTAGCCGCGCCCCCGCACCGGCGAGTTGCACCGCCAGCGCGCGGCCGATTCCCGAGCTCGCGCCCGTGATGACTACCACCATGCCTGCCAGGTTTCTTGCCATGGCGGGGATTCTAACCGGCAGTTCGAGCAGCGGATAACGGTGATAACTCCGCGAAATTTCCCGCAGATTGCCTGTGCTTGAATGAAAGTCATTCCGGCTGAAGACGAGTGCAAAAGGCGGTCAAGTCCGAATAGCCTGCGAAAATCGATTCACAACCGCCCGTTTCGCGGCCAATTTTTTGCTGCGTCGAATCGACCAAGGGATTGAAACAATCAGCGTCTCGGTACGCAGATCCTTTAAAGGGCACATCTTCTATTTATCGAAGACGCCTTCGGTCTCGCTCTTTTTCAGTTCGGTCGTCTTCTGTTCAGCCTGGCTCTGTAACTTAATAATCTCGTTCAGCTGATTCAGCACGTCGACAAAACTATCCCACTGCGACATCTGCTTCAGGATGACGCCCATCCGCGTGATCAGCTGATCCTGCCGTTCAGTCGCGGCAGCGACCGCGGTCGTGTCGTCGAATCTCAACTGGTCCAACGCGTCTTTCTGCGGATTGACCAGCTCATCGTTCAGTTGCTGCAGCGGAGACAACACCTTGCTCTGCATCATTTCATACGCTTCGTCGGTACCCAGCGCGTTCAGCTTCATCTCCGTCAATGACTCGGCCAGCACCGTGCTGATTCGAGTGATCTCACGCTGCATAACCCGGTGCCGACGCCCCAGCGAAGCGGCGATGTCCTGAGACGGAACGGCGTTCATCTGATCCCGCACGGCTCGCGCTTCGTCCGACTGCTTACGGAACTTCGCACGCTCGGCCTGCTGCCTGAGCAGGATCTCGCGGAATAATTCTTCGGGCGCGACTACCCGAAAAGTGACCTCCCGGCTTTTCGTGGTCTGGGGCCCGATGTAGCAGGCATCACTCGCCCGCGCGCTGACCGTTACGAGGCTGCCGATCGGCAGCTTCATAACATCGAGCTCGAGCACGTGCTTAGGATGGACCTCGGTCTCCACCGCGGGATTGGCAGGGCCGAACAGCGGTTGTTCCTCGAGGTGCGGTGTCAACTCCGATCGGTGCGAAGGGTCGGCGGTCTCGGTTTTTGTCACGAGGCTAATGCCGCTCACCCCGTAGTCGTCACGCGCGTCAATCGTCAACGGGATTCGCGCCCGGGTCGTGATCCGGCTTTTCACGCCCGTGTATCCGAGGGTCACTCTCGGCGGTTGGTCGGTCTTCAGCCCGATCGTCACGATGCTCGGCACCGATGCGAGACCGGCGTCTCTGGACGCCAGCTCGATCTGCAGCTGGACACCGGCGGCGTGTGTCCAGGCAATGGAAAAATGCCGTTCGTCGATTTGCCGAAGATCCGAAGCTGCGGGTTGCGTCGTCGACGATTTCAGTTTCGCAGCGGCGATCGGCGTGTTGGCCGTAAACTGCAACTGCATCGCGGTCCGAGGGAGAAACGAAAGTTCGGAATCGGAGCCGTTGAAGTTAAAACTCGACGGTGACTTTTCAGTAGGGTGTTGCGTGATCAATTTCAGGTCGGTGATCTTGGGCCGGTCCGCCGGGCGAAGCGTGAGTGGCCCGAATGCGTCGTCCCCGCCGAAAATCTCGGCATCGACCGGCGCATTGATCGACGCAAAATCGTAGCGGAAATCGTTCGGCCCGAATGTCGTCAGATTTGCTTCGATGCGATCGCCGTCCCCTTCGCGAAATTTGATCGTGACCGTCTCGGGAACAACGCTACCTGGTTTCGCCATGACGCGCAGGACGAAAGGCTCGCCGCGTGGAACAACGATCACGTTCTTCTCGTCGACGCCATCGACCTGCAGGTACGTTTTCTGCGGCCACGGCTCGTTAGATCCGCCGAGCACCCGCTGGGCCCACAACCGGGTCGTGCCCGGGGCCGCCGACGCGATCGCGATCGGGATCAGTACGGCGATGCCTATGACTGCGGCGGCCAGGTTTCGCCGGGTGTTATTTAATCGCGATTCGAACTGTACCTGTGATAGCGCGGCATGACATCGGGCGGCCGCCTTCTGCAGGAGTACGGTGGATTCACCGCCCGGCCGGGCCATCATTGCCGGCAACTCTAGAATGGTTCCGACGTTGGCTGTCAGGTCCCCATTGTGTCCGACCATCCGGTCGAGTGCCGCGGCAAGCGTCAGCGGGTCGAGCTTCAAACGCAGCGGCGCGACGATCTGACGCCAAGCGAAAATCAGCAATGCTGTCGTTGCAGTAACGACCATGCCGACGCGTGCCGTCAGCGAAAGACGAAACAGTCGATCCAGCACGAACGTCAACAACGCGAGCAACACGGCGGCGGTAATCACACGCGCGGCACCCTCGAACACCAGCCGCTCGCGCACGCGCCCTCGAAAACCGGTCAGTCGATCTACGAGCGACTGGTAGACCTGCCGGGGCGTGAGTTCGGTGGCGTTGATGGATGTCATCTTCGAACCCGGGTTAGCAATTGTTCAATCGACAGGGTCGTCCGCACGTGCAGCGTGCAACGTCTACGTTTAGACGAGCGCGGCGCGGCTTAACGACCAAGGCATTGCGAATTAAACCCAGCCGCGATGTTTTCAGTCGTTTCTCGCCTTTCATCGTTGCGTCCATCGTATTTCCAGTCGACCTGTCGAACGGAGCAGCATCAGTTCGAACTCAAACCAGTTGCAGTTTCTTCCGAAGAATCCATTCCGTAATGATCGCGGTGATGATGAGACCGTACAGGATCGGCGCGTCCCAGATTTCCTGTCGGTCTTCGAGCGTTCGAGCCACGCGGTGAATGTTAAACGCATCGGCCAACTTAGCGGAATCGGCCAGGTCGAAAACTCTACCACCGGAGATACGCGCGATCGCCTGCAGCGACGCGAGGTCGACCGTCGGATTTTCGTATTCAAGATTCGGGATCGCCACCGGTACTTCCAGGGTCGCCGCGCGGGCGATCGTTTTTGTGTCGGGATCACCGGCCCACACGCGCACGAAATGAGTTCCGGGTTTGTCGGTCGCGAAAGTGGTCTGAAACGTATTCGGATCTCCCGGGCGGGGGATCAGCGTCAGCTCTGTCGGGGTGTCGTCACCCACTTGGACTTCGCCGTGCAGGAGTTCCAGCCCGGCGTCACGGTCCGAGGGATTGTCGAACCGTGCGGTCAAGGTCACCTGGTTACCCGGCCGGTATTCGGTCCGGTCTGTGGATAGAACGTACGGGTACCGCCCGCCGAGCTGTTTGCTCCGCCCGGCCCGGTCGACCAGGTGCGCCCAGAAGCTGTCAAAGAACCGGTCGTCGAGAAACCGCCACCGATAGGTCGAATCGAACGCGCAGAAAAATGTGCGCCCCGGGCCGACCAGTTGGGTCGCGAGCAGTACGTGCTGGCCATGCTCGTTGTGCATACGGGGGTCGCCGTGACGGGCGAGCACGGTCGCGCCCGACCGAGCCCGCGTGACGGGAAAGTGCCAGAACATGCCGGGCAGGCTGTGAAGGATCGCTTCGTTTTCTTCGCTGCGGTCGGCGAACGTGAAGATCGGATCGATCTTGCCCTCGGGGGTGATGTCGAGCTTCCGGGCGGACTGGCTGGACAGCCGGACGCTGACGTCGGTGTGATACAGCCCGGGCTCGACCATGACCGGCAGAATGTTCAACCAGGCGAGCGCCGGATCGTCGGGTCGGTCGAACAGGTTTTTGGTGTTCCGCTCGCCGGCGACAAAGACAAGCCCGCCGCCCGCTTTGGCAACAAAGTCGCTGAGCAGCTGTGAATAGTTACTCGGCCACAGGTTCGGATCAGGGTCGTATAAAATGACGCAGTCGTATTCGTTCAGTTCCTCGGCTGTTTCCGGCAGCCGCCGAATCGGGGGATCGCCCGGCTGTTCGTAATCGGCGTCGGCGGTCTGATTCCAGGTCGCCGCGCTGATGCCCTTGTCACGCAGCAGCATCGCGCGGATAAACTCGACCTCTGGAAAGGTTTCACCGGCGATGAAAAGCACCCTGATCTTTTGATTGATCGCCCGGACGTCGGCGATCGCGGTGTGGTCGTCTGCTTTGAGCTCCGCGCCGGCCTCTTCGAGCCGGGCACGCATCTGCAGCTTCGCGGGTCGATCTTCCTTGAAGTCGAAGTTGGCGACCTGTACCTGCCCGGTTTCCTCGAGCACGATCGGTTGACGGCCGATCTCTTCCCACGGGCCGCCGTTGCGCGCGCGTTCGAGCACGACGGTTGCCGGCTGGTGTGCCATCCCCCGTGACTCGATCAACACGTGAAGCGGATTTCCGTCGCGGACAAACACGATCGGCGAGACGTCCAGCTTGGTGATCTTTGCCGATCGCGGGCCCTGCGCGGTGCCGACCGCCAGGCAGACCACCGGTACGCCTTCGACCCGCGCGAACTCCGCCGTCTTCACGGGACTTTCGCCGGTGTTGTTCTGCCCGTCGGTCACCAGCAGAATTCCCGCCAGCGGTTGCCCCTGGTAAGCGGCGATCGCCTGCTTCACCGCGACGCCGACGGCAGTTCCAGAACGGTCCGCGGAAATACGTTTTGAATCGGTCGCCTGAGTGGTCGGCTGGCTCGAGGGTGGGAATAACCGCGAGGCGAAGTCGACGCGGTGGACGACCCGGTTCCCGCCGTCGGCGAGTCGGTCGAGTACGCCCCGAGAGAGCGCGAGTTCGGCCAGCGCGTGCCGCGATTGCTGCTGCAACTCGGACGCGCCGCGGGGTAATTTTAAAGCAGCCGCGATCTCGGCCGAGTGTTGCGGATCGACGTAGGCGTCGCGTAAATCCATTGACCCGGAGACGTCCGACAGCACGATCAGGTTAGAAGCAACGTAGTCGGTCTTACTGAACACCAGGACCGGTTCGAGCAACATCGCCAGCACCCCGAGCAGCACTAAAAGGCGAAGCCCGATGAGCGACCAACGGGACAGCAGGTGCAGCGATTTCGCTTCGCGCCGGTAGATGAAAGTGACGACCCAGGCGCCGACGGCGACCAGACCGCACACGACCAACGCGAGGTCGCTGTGAGGCATCGACAGCCATTGCAATCGCCATTGCCCACCCTCGGCCCATGCCGCCCGATGGACGTTGAACATGAATTGAAGCAGATGGTTCATGCAAACAGGTTCCCCGGCACCGACGCCGTCGAGCGTCATCGCGCGTCGAAACCAAAACCCATTTTCTCGCCCGGTACGACGACCGGCCCGTTCAATGGTGTAATCGATCCAATTAAAAATGTCTTGTCGACGCCCGACGATTTCAGTTAGGAGGAAAAGTGCCATACATTTTTAGACGGCTGGTGCAGTGAGATCAAAGCGGGGTGGGTTCGAAGGCCGGGGGCAGGAAAGAACATCCCGGCGAAACGTGCGGCTAGTGCCGCGGTTGTTCAGCAGGCGTTTTGAACAACACTTTGTGCAGCACTTTCAGATGGTCGCGCACGTCCTGCGGGAACGCCGCCCAGTCGCTTTCGGTGTCGACCGCGCCCGTGGCGACCATTTTGCCCTGGCGGTCTTTGACGACCATGTGCTTCGACCCGGTATCGTCCGCACTGACTTTTGCGGCGTAGGTTCCGTCGTCAAAGGCCATTTCGGTCTGCGTGTTGGTCGTCTGAAGTTGATAGTCGAACGGGATCAATGCAGTCGGATCTGACGGAAAAGTCCCGCCCGTCGCGTTGCCCAACGGCGAAGACTCCGGGCTCGCCTGCGACGCCGCTGCGTGCAATTCCTTTTCACCGAGCTTCACGCGGATGGTCACCGGCTTGTCCTGGTGAATGATCGACAACGTGACGCTGTCGCCGGGCCGGTGCAGTCGTACGAGCGTGACGAGTTGATGGGTGTCGGTCAGCACCTGGTCGTCGATCTTTTCCAGCACGTCGCCGGCCTCGATGTCGGTCTTCGCGGGGCCCCTGGGGTCCACGTATCTGACGCTCAGCCCTAGGCCTTCCGGTAATTTCAACCGGGCCTGCACCGCGGGATCCACCGCCTTGGCAGTGATGCCCAGATACGCGACCTTCTTGGCCGGGTCGCGAGCAGGCCCGACAGCGTCGTCCGCGAAGGCCGCGGCCCCTGTCAGCAGGACGCTCGCGACCCAAAGATTTTTGAACCGGGTGACTGTGTTCGAACGCATTCGATCGTCTTTCACAATACTAGAACAGTTCCAGCTCTTTAATCGTCACGCGCTCCACAGGCACGCGGACTAGCAACCGAGTGCCCGCGCCGACGTCGATGAGCCAGGTGTTCCTAAATCCGGTCTGATGCACTCGGACGAACGGCGTCTGGTTCACCACCGTGACCGGTCCTTCGTCGGTCGTGCAGACTTCGCACTCGAAACGTTGTGGCCCTCCCATAGAGGTGATTGCCGGCTGAGGCATCGAAAGGACGGCCGGCATCGACGGAGCAGGACGCAGTGACCACCGGGCGGTGACCGCCGAAACCAGAACGACGCCCGCGGCGACCGCCACCAACGCGGCCGGCCGGCGCCAACGCCCGGCCCGCTGCGGCTGGCGAAAAAGCATCTCGATTCTCGCGTCCAGTCCGACGCCCGGCTGCAGCAGCTTCGCCGCCCGCAGCTGCGCTTCGAACGAACGATCCATCTCATCGGAGCCGGCCATCTGCTCACACCTTCAATCACGCGTCAATCACAGACCACGGTCACTTCCCGTCTAGCCGGACGCTCGCGGGCTGTTCCCTTCGTCGTCATCAAACGCCCCGCAAGCGCGGCGGCTAAACCTGGGACTCACGGTATTGTGTCGGCCGCGAACTCGTCTCGGACAATTGCCAGTGATTCGCGCAGCCTGTCGATACCCCGGCGATATCTCGCCGCCAGGGTTTGCAACGGAACGCCCAACACTTCACCCGCCTGGGCAAACGTTAGCCCGGTGTACAGATGCATAATGACGGCTTCGCTTTGCTCGATCGGCAACGCCTGCAGCGCTTTGTCGATCATTTTCGTTCGCTCTTGCGCTTCAAAAGCCGGGGCGGAAATTTCAGCCACGGCGGGTTCCGGAATTTCAAAGATCGAAATGGCCCGACCGCGCCGTGTGCTCTGTCGGCGTCTCTGGTCGAGCGACGCGTTCCTCACGGCCGCAAAGACGTAAGCCACCGCATCCCCGGCCGGCGTTTTGCGCATTTGCAGCAGACGGGTGATCGCTTCATGCACGGCATCCTCGGCCGACTCGGGAAACCCGGTGATCGACAACGCCAGCGTAAATAGGCCATTGCGGTGCTGCCGGTAAATCGCTTCGATCGTGCCGGTCACCGGCTAAGCCCTCGCGTGGAACGCTGCTCAAACTTTTACACTCCGGCCGGTCTGACTTTTATGCATCTAAAATGTCATAGATTTTCACTCGAGCCCGGGCAATGTCTGATCATTACTCACGGCCGTTTCGACCGGAGCATCCCCGGGACGGTCGAACAACTGCCGTTCGTAAAGGTTGTTGTACGCTTCGGAAGTGTTCAACAGATCTTCATGCTTACCGGCGGCGACCACCTGCCCGCGGTCCATCACCACGATCCGGTCCGCGTGCTTGATCGTGTTCAAACGATGCGCGATCACGAACATCGTCCGGTCGTGCATCAATGACTCGACCGCCTGCTGAATCAGGTGCTCGCTCTCGGCGTCGACCTGGCTGGTGGCCTCGTCGAGAATCAGGATCGGCGTCCCGCGAAGAATCGCCCGGGCGATGTTGAGCCGCTGCTTTTGCCCGCCAGATAACGCGCCGCCCAGGCCGGACAACTCCGTGTCGTACCCGGCCGGTTTTTCCATGATGAAATCGTGTGCGAACGCCTGCTTCGCGGCCGCTTCGATCTTCGCCCGCAGTTCACGGATCGTCGGCGTGTCGTCTTTCAGTCGCCCGGCCATGGGGTGGCCGTAGGCAATGTTCTCGGCGATCGTGACCGGGAAAATGACGCTATCCTGGGTCACCACGCTGACCTGGTCGCGAAGGCTTTTCAGCGTGACGTCTTTGATGTCGACGCCGTCGATCGCGATTCGCCCCTCGGCCGGGTCGTATAGCTTGCTGAGAAGCGCGAGCAGCGTCGTCTTGCCGCTGCCGTTCCGACCCACGATCGCAACGCTTTCCCCTTTGACGACCCTCAGATTGACGCCCGTGAGCGCGGGGCTGTTCGTGCGTGGGTAGGTAAAGCTGACGTTTTCGAACGTGATGTCGCGGGCGATCGTCGGCAGGTTGATCCGCGGCCGGTCGTGATGCCCGATGAATTTTCGTGGCCGCTCGGCTTCTAAGTTGAGGATCTCGAAGATGCGATGCGCGGCCGCACCGCTCTTCTGCAGGGCGCTGTAGATCTTGCCGCTGCGCCGAAGTGATTCGGCGATCGTCGCGAGGCAGGCCATGACGACGAAGAAGTTTTCGACACCGATTTCCCCGCTGACACGGACCATGTAGGTCGCGCCGCAGACCACGATCGAAACCACCAGGAGGGTAAGCAGCTCCATCACCGGGGAGCTGATCGCGTCCAACCTGCTCATGTGCAGCTGTTGGTCGGTCAGACCGTTCATGATCCGGCCGTACCGACGGCGTTCAAACCGCTCGGCGTTTGAACCTTTGACGACCCGGATGCCCTGCAAGGTCGCTTCAATCTGTCCCAGCATCGACGAACTGCTCTGCATGGCCCGCCGACTCGCACGCCGCATTTTTTTGCCGAATTTCTGAATGATCGCGATCATCACCGGCGCGACGAAGATGATAAACAGCGTTAATTTCCAGCTGATGATCAAAGCGGTGATGAACGCCATCAATGCGTTGATCGGCATCTGAATGCTCTGCCCGAGGATGGTCTTGAATCCGTCCTGCAGGCCCTGGCAATCCTGGACCAATCGGCTGGTGACGTCACTGGTGCCCGATTCGCCGAAAAAGTTGATTCGCGCGTGGAGCACGTGGTCATAGAGCCGACGACGGACGTCATTGATCGCCAGGATCGCGGCCTTGTCCGAATAGAATTCCTGTACGAATCGGATCGCGTTCCCGATCAGCGAGATGAAGAAAATAATCCCGAGGATGCAGGCGATCGCATAGACCGGATGCACTGGAAAGCGGCGCAGTACCGACCGCGAAACGTTTTGCCATTTTGTGATCGGCGGAATCCCGCGGAGCATCAATGTCTCTTCGGGCGAAATGTGAATCGCCGCGCTCGCTGTCTTGGGATCCGACAGATAACTCAGCACGTCCGCAGGTTCGGGTCCGACGCCGGTGGGCGCCATTGCATCACCCGGTCGAAGGCGGGCGAGCGCCGCGGGGCCGTCTTTCTGGACTTTCACGAGCCGAAGGTCGGGCGAATCCGACGCGAAGGTGACTTTCAACCGGGACTCGACGATCGATCGGTTTCCCCAGTTCGGAATAGTGTCGCCGTTCACCAGAATGCGGAGCACGGGCAGCATCGTCCCGAGCCCGCCGGCCATCGCCAGACCGACAAAGAACGCCGAGACGACCGACGCGACAATCATCTTTCGGTAGGGGAGCAGGAAAGTCGTGGCCCGCCAGAAGTCGGCGAGATTTTTTTTCTTCTGCTCCCGTTTGACTGAACCTTTACCGTTCATGCCCGCATTGGCGGGGCGGGGCGAGAGGGGCGAAAAATTGGGACCGTTCGAACTCATGAAGTAAATGCCTTGTTGACGATGCTTTGGTTATCGGACGCGAGGCGGTAGATAGTACAGTCGAAGCGGTCGAACGGAAGCGACAAGAGGAAATGGCAAGCGGTCGCCCGGGAGCGAACTTTTCTGAGACACCTATGCCCTCGCCCATTCCATTATCGAGTCCGGACATCACCCAGCGGGAAATCGACGCCGTCGTCGAAGTCCTGCAGACGCCGACGCTTTCGATCGGTCCGAAGGTGATCGAGTTCGAGGAGAAGGTCGCCAGCAAGGTCGGCCGGCGGTACGCGGTCGCTGTCTCCAGTGGCACGACCGGTCTGCATTGCGCGATGATCGCCGCGGGGATCAAGCCCGGTGACGAGGTGATCACCACGCCGTTCTCCTTCGTCGCCTCCGCCAACTGCATTCTTTATGTCGATGCCACGCCCGTGTTTGTGGACATCAATCCGAAGACGTTGAACATGGACGTGGACAAGGTCCCGGCCGCCATCACCCCGCGGACCAAAGGCATTGTCGCCGTCGAAACATTCGGACACCCCGGCGGCATGATCGAGCTCGAACAGCTCGCGCAGAAGAACGACCTGATGCTCGTCGAGGATTGTTGCGAAGGTTTCGGCGGCAGCGTCGGGACCGGGCCTTCGATGCGGGCGATCGGTTCGTTCGGCAGGGCCGGCGTGTTCGGATTTTACCCCAACAAGCAGATCACCACCGGCGAAGGTGGAATGATCGTGACCGACGACGAAAACTTCGCCAACGTATGCCGGGCGCTGCGTAATCAGGGCCGCGAAGGCATGTCGTGGCTCGCTCACCAGCGGCTCGGATACAACTACCGCCTCAGCGAGATGAACGCCGCGATGGGCGCCGTCCAAGTCGACCGGCTGGAAGAAATCCTTGACGGCCGCCGCCGCGTCGCCCGGCTATATATGGAACGGCTGATGACCAACAAATGTCTCATCCTGCCCACGCTGCAGGATGACACGCACATGAGCTGGTTCGTCTTCGTCGTCCGCCTGAATGACCTGTTCGAAATCGGCGACCGCGACGAGATCATGATCGAGCTCCGCAGCGACGGGATCGGGTGCAATAATTACTTCCCGCCGATCCATCTCCAACCGTACATGATCGAAAAATTCGGCTTTAAACCGGGCACGTTCCCGGTCTGTGAATACGTCTCGGCCAGAACGCTGGCGCTGCCGTTCTTCGGCAGCATGACTTCGGCCCAGGTCGACCGGGTTTGCGAGACGCTAAATCGGGCTCTGGAGAATAAATTGACCGGGCGAAAGGGAAGATTTTAATTTCGCGTCGAGAACGATTTATTATCTCGTCATCGAACAAAAGACGCCGGTCTCTGAGGTAACCCGAAGAGCCGGGTCTCGCGACGTTCGACCCGGCTCTTCGGAATACCTCAGAGACCGGCGTCTCAGGTTCAGCCGTTCAATTAGCACCAGATCTGGATCATGAGCGACCAAGACAATATTCTTCGCTATGCGACACCCACGCCAGCGGACCGCCCAGCGCGAAACGTCGAGCGCCTTCTGCTCTGCATCTTTCTTGCAGCCGCGATCGGGTTTTCGATCGCGCCGATCCGCAACCAGCTCCGCAAGATGCGGCAGCACGAAAACGGGACTAAGGATTATCCGCTCTGGTACGACACCGGATACCGCGAGCTGCACAATATTTCGCCGTATTACATCGATCGTAACGGTGAATTTCCGTTCATGTACCCGCCTGGGTCGGCCGGTCTGCTCGCGCCCCTGAGCGTCGCGGGCAAGCTGCCGATGATGCTGTTTCTGGTGCTGCTCAATACGGCCGCCTGGGCGACGTGCATTCTCGCGCCGATTTACCTTCTGACCGGCAGGATCCGCGGGCAACCGGCGGCGCTCTACTGGGCGCCGAGTCTTATTTGCTGCGTCTTTATCTGGGACACCTACCTGGAAGGGCAGATGGCATTCTGCCTATGCGCGTGCCTGCTCGGCATGTTGGTTTTCCTCCAGAAGAAAAGGCAATGGTCGGCCGGTTTTCTGCTCGCGCTGGCGGCAGGGTGGAAGGCGTTTCCGATTCTCGCGTTGCCCTATCTGATGTATCGCCGGCAATGGAAAGCACTAATCTCCACGGCGATCTTCCTCGTCATTTTACTGTTCGTCGTCCCGTCATTGTTCCGCGGCCCCAGTGGCGCGCTGGACGATCTGAAGACCTGGAAAAACGGAATGATGGCCCCGAACACCCCGGAGCAGATCGGCGGCCCGCATGCCCGCGCCGCCCGCAGCTACACCTGGCAGAACGGCTCGCTGCTGGCGGTCGCGCACCGGTGGTTAAGGCCCGTCGTCGCCGACCACGATGACAACGTGCCGCCGATCAAGATCAACGTCGCGAACGTCGAGTTCAAATCGATCAACCGCATCGTGCTCGTGCTGCAGGGTTGCCTTGGGCTCGCGTACGTCGCGGTCATGCCGTGGAAGCGTGGCAGAACGCGATTCACCGACGCCGCAGAAGGATCCATCCTTCTGATCATGATCGTTCTGTTTTGCCCGTTGTCGTTTAACTACAACAATTCCTGGCTGATGTGCGGCATCACGACAATTCTCTTTTTCGCCACGACCCGCGCGAGATCTTCGTCGCAGGCGCGGATCGCGGTCGGCTGGCTGCTGATCGCAATCTTCTTCCTCGTCTTCAGTGTCAGCACCCGCGACCCGAACTGGCGATACATTCGGGCGATGGGGAACACGTTTCTGACCGACCTTCTGATTCTAATCGAGCTCGGATGGTTGATGGTGATCAGTCATCGCGCGCAAGTAGGCTGTGGAAACGATTGAAAAACCGACGACCACTGCCGTGGCACCGGCGTCCCGCCGGTGCGCTAGCAGGGTAAATGGCTCGTAGAAAGGATCGCTGCGCTCGAATTCACGGGCAAGGATGCCCCGTGCCACGGAAGAGATCACGATCATTTCGCGGTTCGAGCTTCGATCGTTGCCCTTTAAATCCTGAGTGTCCGCAATCGGTGCACGCAGGTCACAGCCAACGACCCGTCTCCGACGGCAAAGCCGACACGTTTGGTTGTCCCCGACCGTACGTCACCGCCGGCAAGCACGCGTGGGATTGTCGTCTCCAGCGGACAGGGGTCGCGGTCTTTCAACGGCCATTTGCCCGCGCTCACGACCGAAGCGCCGGTCAACAGATACCCGAGTTCGTCCCGCGCCAGTTCCGGGGGCAACCACTCCGCATGCGGCTCGGCACCAATGAAAACAAAGACCGCCGAGCAGGGCAGACTGCTGATTTCGCCGGTCTTGTTATTCCTCACCGAGATCGATTCGATCTTGTTTTTACCGTGAATCTCCGAGGTTTCGGTGAAATAGTGGATCTGGATGTTCTCATTACACTGGATGCGATTCGCCAGGTAATCCGACATCGTCTCGCCGAGCGCCCCTCGGCGGATCAGCATGTGCACCTTGGTCGCGCAGTTCTCGGCCAGATACATCGCCGCCTGCCCGGCGGAGTTCCCCGCCCCGACGACCGCCACCTCGGTTCCTTTGTGCGCGCCGGCCTCGACGCTGGTGCAGGCGTAATAGACGCCGGCCCGTTCGAACCGTTCAGCCCCCGGGACCGTCAACCGACGCCAGGCCACGCCGGTCGCGATCATAACGACGAAAGCTTTCAGCTTCGCACCACAGTCCAGGTGCAGCACGTGCGGCTTGTCGTCGGAGTCCGAGATTTCGATGCTCTGCACGTCGATCGGGGCCGCCATATGCGCGCCGAATTTCATCATCTGAAGTGACGCGCGGGTCGCCAGGTCCGCGCCGGAAAGACCGGCGGGGAAACCGATGAAGTTTTCAATCTTCGACGAACCGCTGGTCTGCCCGCCGGGCCCCAGACGATCGACCACGATGGTCCGCAGTCCCTCCGACGCGGCGTACACCGCCGCTGCCATTCCCGCCGGACCACCACCGACGATCGCCAGGTCGTAGTCCGCGATCGGGCATTCACGCCAGACCCCCGCGCAGGTCGCGAGTTCCCGCAGGGTCGGGTTGGTCAGGACCCGCCCGTCGGTGCATTCAATGACCGGCATCCGTTTGAAATCCGACAGACCTCGAACCTGTTCCCGGCCGGCGTCGCTGGACGTGTCGATCCAGACGAACGGAACGAAGTTCTTGTGCAGGAATTCGCGAATGCGGTTCGTGTCGCTGCAATGAGCGTAACCAAAGACTTTGATGCCCAAAATGCCCGCCGCTTGAAGCATCTGTCGTCGCACCTGGAATGCGACCAGCAACTTGTCGCTGAGCTTAGGCACCGTGTTCAGTAGCTGTCTGAGACGATCGCCCGGCACGCGGAGAACGACTGTTTCGCCTTTCGCGATCGCCGACACGTTCACCGGCCGGCGCGTCAGCATGTCAATGTCCCCGACGAACTGCCCGGCATGATGCGTCGCAACCACCGCGTTATTATTCGTAGGGTTTGTGATCTCTAAAGCCCCTGATTCGACGACGAAAAAATCAATGTCCGAGGCCCCTGCGACGAACGCGGGCGTGCCGTCCGGAAGGGTCTCTCGCACGGCGAGTTCCCGCAGAATGTTCATTTCGTCGTCGTCGAACGTCGGGAACGCACGCGCGTCTGTACTGTCGCTCATAAATCACCTTTGATCCCGTTTGACTTTTGCGGCAAACACCGATGATAGGCGATATATCTACAGGCCGCAGCCAGCGTGTTTTTGAAGTTGTCCGTCAACGACTGGGAGTTATGGCGACCGAACCGTTGTACAATTCACCCGAATGTGGCGGCACCCACGATCACGATCATCCGTCCGTGCCCGCGGGCAGGATGGGACTCGCGGTCGTGCTGACGCTAGCTTTCGTCGCGGTCGAAGCGACGGCCGGCTATTTCGCGCAGAGCCTGGCGCTGCTGTCGGACGCCGGTCATAACTTCGCCGATGCCGCCGCACTCGGCCTGTCGTGGTACGCGCTGTGGATCGCGAAAAAGCCGTCGCATTCGCGGATGACCTTCGGGTATCACCGCGTCGGCATTCTCGCGGCGTTGCTAAATGCGATGTCGCTGGTGGCGATCGCGCTGCTGATTTTCTGGGAAGCGGCGGAGCGGTTGCGGCACCCCGAGCCCGCCCACGGATTGGTGATGATCGCGGTAGCAGCCGTCGCCGTGGTCTTAAACCTACTGATCGGTTCCTGGCTTCATGCCGGGTCGCATCACGATTTAAACGTCCGAGCCGCCCGCCTGCACATGCTGGGGGATGCGGTGTCGGCGGTCGGTGTCGTTGCAGCCGGCGTCCTGGTCGCCACCACCGGAACCACTCTGGCAGACCCGATCATCTCCTTCGTCATCGGCGGACTTATTCTGCTCAGTTCCTGGGGCGTCCTTAGAGAAAGTGTCGGCGTGCTGCTCGAAGGGGTACCGGTCGGCACGGACATGGCGGCGGTCGAATCCGACGTCGCCGCGGTCGACGGTGTGCTCGGCGTCCACGACCTTCACGTCTGGACGGTCGGCCCCGGCGTGATCGCCGCTAGCCTTCACATTCTGGTCAAGGAACAAACCATTCGCGAGGGCCAGACCGTCGTCGCAGAAGTCGCCGACCGCCTCCGCCGCGGACATCGAATCAATCACGCGACCGTGCAGTTGGAAACCGACGCCCACAACGCCGGGGAGATGTATTGCTGCATCGAACCGCACCGGGTTCATCCGGGTCATGGCCATTAAATTTCAAAGCCGTATGCCACTTCCCGGTCGAATCAACGCAAGACGCCTGTATTAGCACGAGTGCGAGTCAAATACCCAGGTGTCCGAAGCTGTGCCATTCTCGATTGCGGCCTTGAACAGTGTTAGGATGAAGTTATGAAAGTCGGGGTGCACGTAGGCGGGCCACGCGGGCTGCTAATTCGAGTCGGTATAGATCAGGCCTTTGGAGGGTGGAACGGCCCCGTCGATCCGGTCTCAAACGAGTTTGTTTACCTCCCAATTCCGGAGAAGATCGGGACACCATTTCACGACAAACTCGAACGGCAGTACGATGAGTTCGAAGGTCCTCTCGCTCAATTTGGCTCGACATACAATCGAAGTCCGGCTGACCTTCACTTCCCAACCGAGTTGTCAAACCACCCCGTGCATCTCGATCCTGACTTCCAGCACCTGACCTATGGCGACGACGGCGGGAGACGTGGATCGGCGATTCGAACGATGACATCGGGCGATTTACTCGCGTTCTACGCCGGATTGAAACCTATCACTGCTTGTCGCCACAAATTAGTTTACGCTCTCATTGGCCTTTATGTGATAGACGAAGTTGTCGAGATTCACTCGGTTCCCAAGCACCGGTGGTATGAGAATGCACACACCCGAAAGTCGAAACGTGGCCCAAGCGATATCGTCGTGCGAGCGCGGCGCGGGATCTCGGGCCGACTTGATCGATGCATTCCCATCGGTGAGTGGCGTGCCGGCGCGTATAGAGTCACTAATGATGTGCTCGAAGCTTGGGGCGGTTTATCGGTCAAAGACGGGTACATTCAACGAAGTGCAAGACCGCCTGCGTTTATGAACCCCGGACGCTTCTCTGAATGGTTCGAAGAACAAGGCGTCGGATTTCGCGACGGCAACAACTGACATGATAATAGATCGCGACTCATCACCAGTGCTGATCGTTCATTTAAGGCAGCCGACACGAGCTGTGACCGAGATGCGATCCGATCCGTTCTGGGAGTTCGGTAGCTTTGGCTGCACCGGTTGTCATCGGCGAAATCTGTTACTACCAAGAAAGTCCGAGCGTCTGGAGGGAGCACGTCTGGCGTTCGCTCAAGGCGGGGCGCTAGGTTTTCGGCTCGTCTTTCTTACCTCTCCGGTGACGGTGATACGTTTGAAGGACCGGTGCGAATTGCGGTGGGAGCCAGTGTCGATGCCGTTCAAATACGGGAGCGCTCCTGTCTTAGTCGCAAACAATGGCGACACGGATTTTCCGCTGTTAACGAAAATGATTGCCGGCACCGCCACCTCTAATAGATCATGAGCGAAGAAAAACTTACGACGCGATTAGACGCAGAACGTCGACGAAGATCAGTTGCACAAAAAGTACTGGACGGCGTCGGACCAAGAAAGGTTGTTCAGGGAGTGTCGAACCAAAATGCTGACTTTGACAGAGAAGACTTCAAAGCAATGGTCAGATGCGACTGAGCGTGTTCAAGATTCTTGAATGCAGCTGATGAGCAACCGCGACTCGAACAAAAGCCCTGTTCCTCGCAGAACAGGGCGCACGACCAAAACTGGGGAACTAGGATTCGAACCTAGACAAAGCGCTCCAGAGGCGCTTGTGCTACCGTTACACCATTCCCCAAAACGGTGCGATAGTTTTGCAGCGGGCGGGGCAAACGTCAAGCGGGGGAGCGCTTCTTCCCGATCGGCTTGCTGACACTAGGCCATTTGCAGGGTCGCCAACGCGGTCGGGACGTTGTCGCTGAAGTCGAAAACCTTATCGAGGCCGGTCACCAGGAATGCGCCCCAGAGCTGGTTGGAGATGCCGCATAGCACCAGGCGACGGTCCTTGTTGCTGACGTGTTTTCGAAGCTTTAGCAGGCGGGCGAGGTTCGACGAATTTAGAAAATGGACGGCACCGAAGTCCAGCACGACGTCGTTGCCGCCGGCGTCGGTCGACTCTTCAACTGCGACGACGTCCTCAGTGAACTGGGGGTCGTCGGCGAGATGGACTACTGCGATGGTGTCGGACCATTTTTCGATCGGCATCGGGGGGCCTCCAGTTCGGCCGTACCCTAGCGAGCCTGATTCGGATTGGCAATGAACTGTTTGCCGGAGACGCTTCCATCGAGCTGTTCGAATAGCTGGGCAACCACGACGTGGATGAGTGTTCGGCCTGCGGTCACCGGCTTCGGATAAGGTCTTCGTCGAAGACGCCGAGCTCGAGTCTCTTGGCCGCGATGTCCTGCAGGAAGCGTTGGCCGTCCGTGTAATAACCGGCGGTCGGTTTGAGCTCGGGCAGGTGGGCGAGCCAGAACGAATTGAACCGGCGCATCAACGATTCGCGAAGGTATTTACTCAGCATCGACGCGACGGCGACGGGCATGCATTGCGACTCGGCTTTTTCGCAGAACACGATTCGAACGCTGTCGGAATCGCGATAGAGCCGGTAGTCGCTGATTCCGTCCGATTCGTCGACCACCTCGAGCGACCAATCCTCGAACAGCTGGCGAAGGAGCGGGCCGTAATGACCTCGCCCGCCCTGTCGGTCGCAGAAGACGACCAGCCCCTGATCGCCGAAGGTCTGTAGAAGGTGGTCCAAGTGCGACGCGGCGGCGGAGAACAGCACCGTGCTTTTGTTCCGCGTGACGTCCACCAGCCTGTTGAACTGACGCTCGGGGATCACCCGCGCCTGCATGTACACGCAGCATGTCTTTGAGCTGTTCATGTCGGCCTTAAGGCCGTTCGATACGACGCGCACGGACGCCGGTTCGTGTTCGAGCGGGAACGATTCGCTCGTCCAGGTGCTGTACCAGCCGTGCTCGGCGAGGTCTGGCACCGCATGAGAGGCGGTGATCTGCACGAACTCGTCGAGAGACTCGGGCCAGCGCCCCAGCGTTGCGGTGATGGCAAGCACCGCCCGCTCCAGTTCTTTCAAGCCGGCCGCGGGGGTGTAGACCAGTTTGCTGTCGTTGACGTGCAGCTTTCGACCGGTTTTCGACCGGGACTTACCGACACTTTTCCGGAGCGCTTTCCACAGACACGGGATTTCATCGGGTGCCGCGGCTTGGACATCGAACGCGCAGCATCCGACCACCAGTGGCCCCAACAGCGGCCCGTAACCTGCTTCGTCGATCCCGGCCAGAATCATCACCGAATGGTAAACAGAAACGTTCTCAACACCAAAACCAGCCCGGGGATGACAACGAGGCGACCGACGCGAGCTATAGTCCGTTTATGAAATTTCGAAGGCTCGGAAAAACTGGCCTGCGCGTCTCGGTGGTGGGCATCGGGACCTGGCAATACGGCGGCGAGTGGGGAATGCGGTTCACGCAACCCGATGTCGATTCGATTTTCAACAAGGCCCGCGAACTGGGCGTAAATCTGATCGACACCGCCGAATGCTACGGCGACCACACGGCTGAGAGGTTCATTGGGGCGGCGATTCAGCGTGACCGGGAAAAGTGGATCGTCGCCACAAAGTTCGGGCACGTGTTCCATGGCCCGTTCGACCGAACCGACGAGCGGTCGGCCAAGGATGTTCGCAACCAGGTCGAAGCTTCGCTGGTCGCGCTTCGCACCGATTACATCGATCTGCTGCAGTTTCATAGCGTGCGGGATTCCGAGTTTTTCGACCCGGCCGTACACGCGGAACTGGCGGCGCTGGTTGCCGAAGGAAAAGTTCGATTCGTTGGCAATTCCATCGGATCGAATGCGATCGCCGCCGACGGGTCGAACCCGCAGGTGGCGCGGTCATCGGCACTCGGCGTCACCGTGCTGCAGGTGATCTACAATCGGCTCGACCGTCGCCCGGAACAGGGGAAGCCGAGCGTGTTCGACACGGCCGTCACAGAGAACCTCGGCGTCCTGGCCCGGGTGCCATTGGCGAGCGGTCTGTTAAGCGGCAAGTACAAACCGGGCGTTGTTTTCCCCGAAGGAGACGTCCGGGCGCGATGGAAGGATCCGCACCTGGACGACAAGCTGTCCGAGGTGCTCGCGATCGGGCGCGACGAAGTCCCACCCGGGGTCGAGATGTTGACGTGGGCTCTGGCGTGGTGCCTGAATCACCCGGCGGTGACGGCGGTCATCCCGGGCTGTAAATCGGCCCGGCATATGGAAAACAACGCGAGGGCCGCTGACCTGGCACCGGTATTCGAGGCGACCTCGGTCGATGACTGAGGCGATTGCAAAGTATCGGTACGGTGATTGCACGCGTGACGGCATGTCAAACCCATCCGGAGTCCGATCCGTTTCTCGGCAATCTAAGGCCCGCGGCAGTTGGATTGTGCCGGTGGCAGCAACCGCGATCGGCGTCGTCGGAAGTTTTCTTTTCGCCCGATCGGCCGTGCGCCGCAGCCGATGGATGTCGTTGGCGGGCCGGTCAGCACTCATCACCGGCGGTTCGCGCGGGCTCGGCATGGCGATGGCTCGGGAGCTGGTTCGGAGCGGCGCCGACGTGGCGATCTGCGCGCGGGACGCCGACGAATTGCACCGCGCCCGCGCACAGCTGCAGGCGATGACAGACCGCGAGGTGTTCGCGATCGAATGTGACGTCACCGTGCCTGAACAGATGATCGCGACGGTGCAAACCGCGGCACGACATTTTGGAGGTTTGGACATCCTGATCAACAACGCCGGGCGGATCCAGGTCGGACCGCTCGCGGATCAGACGGTGGACGATTTCGAGACCTCAATGGCGACGCATTTCCAAGGTCCGCTCCGGGCAATGTTGACGGCAGTCCCGATCATGAAGTCGAGCGGGGGAGGGCGAATCGTGAACATCGCATCGATCGCCGGAAAGATTGCGGTCCCGCACCTTGCTCCGTATAGCGCGAGCAAGTTCGCGCTCGTCGGGCTGTCCGAGGCATTGCGTACTGAACTGATAGCGGACCGGATCTATGTGACGACAGTCTGCCCGGGGCTCGTCCGAACGGGGAGCCCGAGAAACGCGGAGTTCAAAGGTCAGGCTGAAAAGGAATACGAATGGTTCGCCACCAGCGATGTGCTGCCGGGGCAATCGATTTCCGCCGACCGGCTGGCGAAAAAGATCATCCGCGCGATGCAGGTTGGTGACGCCAAGCTAATCGCGCCGCTGATGGCGAGCCTTCCGGCAAAGCTTCAGGGCATCGCTTCGGGGACGGTAACTGAACTGCTGTCTCTCGCGAACAGACTCTTGCCAGCCCCGGGCACTGAGGGCCCGGGGAGCTTTAGGGGCCGGGAAGTGGATCAGAGCCTTAATACGTTTGCCAAGACGCGAAACGATTCGGCCGCGAGAGAGAATAACGAGTTCTGATCGGCTGCATTGTCTCGATCGCTGACTGCAAATCTTGGTATAGCAGTTGCTGCTAAATGCTCGATGAATGCAATTGAAAACGCGGACGCAATCAAGTCGGCTAAAGCGGCGGGGCTGACGTATTCGAAGATCGGTCAACCCGGGCTGACCCGGAAGCGGGCGGGCAAATCGTTCGCGTTTTTTGACGTCAAGGGGAAGCGGATCAAAGACCCGTTAACGATCAGCCGAATCAATTCGCTCGTCATACCGCCTGCTTATAAAAACGTTTGGATTTGCCCTTCTGAACGTGGACACATTCAGGCGATGGGCAAAGACGCACGCGGCCGAACACAGTACCGGTATCACCCGAAGTGGCGGGAATCGCGGGACGAAGCCAAGTACGAAAAGCTGATCGCGTTCGGCAGATCATTGCCGAAAATAAGGGCCCGCGTCCGGCGTGATCTGCGTCTGCCGGGTCTGGCCCGAAATAAAGTTCTTGCAACGATCGTGAAACTGCTTGAGACGACACTGATTCGGGTCGGTAACGACGAGTACGCGAAATCGAACAAATCCTTCGGTCTCACGACCATCCGGAATCGGCACGTGGCCGTCAAAGGGAATAAGATCAGTTTCACCTTCAAAGGCAAGAGTGGCGTAGACCACGCGATCGAGCTTTCGGACAAACGGCTCGCGGCTGTTGTGAAGAAATGCCAGCACCTGCCCGAGCAGGAATTGTTCGAATATGTCGACGACGACGGCGACCGTCACGACATCACCTCGACCGACGTGAATGCTTACATCCAAGAAATCGCCGGTGACGAGTTTACGGCGAAAGATTTCCGGACCTGGGCCGGGACAGTGCTGGCAGCGTTGGCACTTCAGGAATTCGAAGCTTTCGATTCCGAAGCCCAAGCTAAGAAGAACGTCGTCGCGGCGATCGAATCGGTCGCGAAAAAGTTGGGAAACACTCGGACCGTCTGCAGAAAATGCTACGTGCACCCCGTAGTGCTGGAGACCTATATGCAGGGAAGTCTTCGGGAATCGCTCGGGCAGCAACTGAAAGAGAATCTGACGCGTCGCATTTCGTCGTTGAAGCCGGAGGAATCTGCAGTGATGGCGTTACTCCGCGCACGACTGAGTAAATCGAACAAGCCCTGACCCGCGTAGGACTCATTGATCCGCAAAAGCGCGTGCGGTTGCCAGATTGTAGACGCTGCCAGACGCGCGAACCCGCAACCGCTGCTTCTTATGATCCTAAAAACATAGTGCTTCGCTATAGCGAGCTACGGCAACACAGTACCGCACTTTCAGCTAAGCAAAAAACCGGCTTTTTTATCAGAATATCCCTTTCGACAGGTGCAGCTTCACAGCTGCAGGGTTGCATGCCTGTGCAGGGGAAACTTTCCTAAAGCCCTGTAGCATCGAGGATTCTAGCGAGCCTCGCTGGCGATTTCTGAATACAAACCCTATTTAACCTGGTCACGTAAGGGCCGATGTCTGTTGGCATAGAAACGCCAATGGACGGGATGCCTACATGAATCAACTGCTCGATCAACTCATCGAAAAATGTGCGTCGGCCGCAGTCGCGGCACAACCGGGGGATCTGACCGCGCTCGCGCAACTGCACACCGACCTCGAAGCCGTCTGCCTCCAGACACCGGACCGTCAAGACACGATCGCGACGGCCACGCGTGCGGCTCACCTAGTCGAGAGCATCGTCCTGGGCGACGCCCGCGACGTGACCGCGGTGCTCGAAGAGATCGGATCGCAGATCAATCAGTTGCAGGCGATGCTCCGGGAAACGCCGAAGTCGACCGGACCCGCGGTAACCCGCCCGTCGCGCACCGAGCCCGCGCAGCGCGAATCCGCCGAAGCCCCGCGGGCGACCCCGGTTGCCGACGAGCGAATCATCGTTGCCGATGACGCCGGGATGGCCCTGGAATTCGTCGGCGAGGCCAACGCGCATCTCGACACGGCCGAGGCAAGCCTGCTGAAGCTGGAGGACGACGCGAGTGACCTGAACGAAGTTAACGCCGTCTTCAGAGCGTTTCACACGATCAAGGGCGTCGCGGGATTTCTGGAACTGAAACAGATCGGCGCGCTCGCCCACGCCACTGAAACGTTGCTCGACCTCGCCCGCAAGTCGAAGTTGCAGTTGAGCGGGGCACGGCTGGACGTGACCCTCGAGGCGCGCGACCTGATGAAGCAGATGGTGGCCGCCGTCGAAGCGGCCGCGAAGTCGCAGGCGGTGCCGCTCAGGCAGGAAGGCCTGGCCGGGTTGCTCGTGCGGCTCGAAGCGGCGGCGAACGGAAAAGACGTCGCGCCGAAGGCGACCGAACGCTCGACACAGGCGGTGACTGTTTCAGTGCCGGCACCGGCACCCGTAGCAGGGCCCGAGGCGTCCGCTGTTGAAACTCCGTCGGCAACCGTCCCGCAAGCCCAGGCGGCGCAGCAGCCGCAATCCGACGGCAATGTGAAAGTGGCGACCGGCCGGCTCGACGCGCTGATCAATGCCGTCGGGGAACTGGTCATCGCCCAGGCGATGGTCGCCCAGGATCTCGGTGTAGTCGCTTCAGACCAACGGCTTTCACGGAACCTGACCCATCTCGGAAAAATCACCCGCAGCCTGCAAGATCTGAGCATGGCCATGCGGATGGTGCCGATCGCCGGCGTGTTTCAGAAGATGGCGCGGCTCGCCCGCGACGTGTCACGCAAGGCCGGTAAAGACGTCGAATTCATTCAGATCGGTGGTGAAACCGAACTCGATCGAAACGTCGTCGAGGCGATCAGCGACCCGCTGGTTCACATGATCAGAAACGCCGTCGACCACGGCATCGAAAATGGCGAAGACCGCGAGAAAGCCGGCAAGCCCCGTGTCGGCAAGTTGATTCTCAAAGCCTGCCATCAGGCCGGAAACGTCGTCATCGAAATCTCCGACGACGGTAAAGGCCTTGCGAAGGAAAAGATCGTCAAGAAGGCGACCGCCGCGGGCATCGTGAAAGAAGGTCAGGAACTGAGCGATCCGGAAATCTTTCAGCTGATCTTTCACCCCGGTTTGTCCACGGCCGAGAAAATCACCGACATCTCGGGCCGGGGCGTCGGGATGGACGTGGTGAAGAAAAACGTCGAAGCGCTCCGCGGTCGAATTGAAATCGCGAGCACGCCGGGCAAGGGCAGTCTTTTCACGGTCAGGCTTCCGCTGACGTTGGCCGTCATCGACGGGCTCATCGTGAAGGTCGGACCGCAACGGTTTATTATCCCGATTACGAGCATCGAACAGAGCATCCGGCCGATAGCGTCGCAGCTGTCGACCGTGACCGGCCGGGGCGAGATGTGCAAGGTCCGCGACTCGCTGCTCCCGATCGTCCGGCTTCATCAGCTGTTTCATATCGAGCCGAAGACCCGCGACCCCGCGGCGGCGCTGATCGTCATCGTCCACGACGGCCCGCACCGACGGTGCCTCCTGGTCGACGAACTGGTCGGACAGCAACAGGTGGTTATCAAATCTGTCGGGGCCGAGATCGGCCCACTCTCGGGGATTGCCGGCTGCGCCATCCTGGGGGACGGAAACGTGAGTCTCATTCTAGACGTGGCCGGGATTATCAAATCGTCGTCGTGATGAAAGGTTGAAACTTTATGAGCAACGCAACAACGCTGGAAAAATCGGCGGTAGACATTCGGGGCGGGAAATACCTGACCTTCGCCCTCGGGGCTGAGGAATACGGGCTGGCGATTCTCAAGGTCCGCGAGATCTTCGGGTACATGGAGATCACCGCCGTCCCCCGGACGCCGGCCTACATTCGCGGGGTGATCAACCTCCGCGGTCAGGTCATCAGCGTCGTCGACCTCCGGGCCCGGTTCGAGATGCCGGCCGTCGAGCGCACTGAACAGACCTGCATCATCGTCGTGGAAATCATTTCCGACGGCCGACGCGTCTCGATGGGAATCGTCGTCGACCGCGTCTCCGAAGTGCTCAACATTCCCGGACCGAGCATCGAAGACGCGCCGGGGTTCGGGACCGACATCGATACTTCGTTCATCCTCGGAATGGGCAAGATCGGGTCCTCGGTCAAGATCCTGCTCGACATCGACAAAGTGATGACCACTGCACAGGCGGCGGAAATCTCCGCGATCGCCGCGACAGGAAGACCCGAATAACGTGCCCTGAAGCGGAAGAAAATCAAAGCTACCTCGAATAGGACTACCCCAATGACGATCGGAAAAAAAATAACACTGGGATTCGGTGCGACTGTTGCTGTTACCGCCGTCGCAGGAATCATCGGTCACCAGTCGCTGTTGCGCATCCGCGCCGATGCCAACCAGACAACCGAGAACTCGCTGGTCAACTACTGGGCCGTTGTCGGCATTAACGACAAAGTTCAGTGCACCGAAACGGATATTGCCGAACTGCTCAACAACCAGGAGCCGGCGGCCGCTCACGACCTGTTCACCGACTTAGGCGAGAACAAAACTGAATTGGTTCAGGATTACGCCGAGTTCGAACACACTGCCGATGACGAAAGGGAAAAACAGGATCTGGCAAAGTTGCAGGAGCTCCGTAAGCCCGCCGAAAAAAGCTGTGCTGCCGTCGTCGAGTTGATCGCTGCGAAAAACCTGACGCAGGCTCGTCAGCAATTTTTCGCCGAGACCGTGCCGTTGCTTCATGCTTACATGTCGCAAATCGATTCTGACATTGCGTACGAGGACCAGACATTGCGCGAAGGGACTGCCGACCTACAGGCGAACGTGGCCCGCGGGCTGGCGTCAGTCCGCTGGGGAAGCGGCTCGTCGATTCTGCTCGGCATTCTGATCGGACTGTACATCACACGGTCACTGACCTCGGTATTGCGACGCCTGGCCGAGAACCTTTCCAACGGCGCGGACCAGACCTCCAACGCCGCCAGCCAGGTTGCCGCTTCCAGCCAGTCATTGGCACAGGGCGCGAGCGAACAGGCGGCGAGCCTGGAAGAGACCAGTTCGAGCCTGGAAGAAATCAGCTCGATGACGAAGAAGAACGCCGACACCGCCCACCAGACGAGCCTGCTCTCGGCCGAGGCGAAAGCGGTCGCGGACAAGGGCAACCTTGCAATGTCCAAGATGAGCACCGCCATCGCCGAGATCGAAAAGAGCGCGACCGACACCGCTAGGATCGTCAAGACGATCGACGAGATCGCGTTCCAGACGAATCTGCTGGCGCTCAACGCCGCGGTCGAAGCCGCCCGCGCCGGCGAAGCCGGGAAAGGATTCGCCGTCGTCGCCGAGGAAGTGCGGAATCTGGCAATGCGGTCCGCCGACGCCGCCAAACATACGACGTCCCTGATCGAGGGCTCGGTCCAGAACGCCAAGAACGGAGTCACAATCGCGGAGCAGGTCGCGAAGGCACTCGCCGAGATCACAACCGCGAGTGGAAAGGTAAATCTTCTGGTGGCGGAAATCGCCGCGGCAAGCCAGGAGCAGAGCCAGGGCATTACCCGTGTGAATCAAGCGATTCAGCAAATGGACAAGGTAACGCAGAGCAATGCCGCCGCCGCCGAGCAATCGGCCGCGAGCGCCGAAGAGCTCAACGGTCAGAGCAATCAGGTTCAGGCGATCGTCGACGAACTGCAACTGCTCGTCCGCGGCAGCAGCGGGATCGTCGGCCAGTCGTCGGAAACGACGTCACTCAAAATCCTCAGCCCGGAGCGTGGCAACGGCGGTAAGGAATTCCACGCCCGCGCCAGTTCGAAAACAGGTTCGGAAGATTTTTCAGACTTCAACATCGCGGCCTAAATAAGCCTTAAAGGGAGATTATCATGAAAAAGCAGACTTCACGTTTCTCACCAACTTCGATCCTGATCGCCGTAGCGGGGATTCTTGTTGTCGCCATCGTCGTGTCCGGAAGCATGGCCTATCGTGCCATCCAGAAGGTCAAGGTCGGTGGCCCGATCTACACTCAGATCGTCATGAGCAAGGACCTCGTGGCCGACATTCTGCCGCCGCCGGAGTACGCACTGGAAAGCTACCTCACAGTTCTTCAGTTGCAAGACGAATCCGACACCGGTCACCGAAAAGAACTGGTGAAGCACCTTGATCAGTTGGTGAAAGACTTCAACGACCGTCATGCCTACTGGGACACTAATCTTCCTGACGGCGCCACCCGCACGGCGTTGCTGAAAGAGTCGTTCGATCCGGCCGTGACCTTCTTCAACGTGGTCAAAGATCAGTACCTGCCCGCGATCGAAGCCGGGGACAAGGCAAAGGCGAACGCGTTAGTCGCTGGTCCTCTGCATGAAAGCTACGAAGCACACCGGGCCGCGATCGACAAGACGGTCGAGTCTGCCAATGCCGATGCGACCAGGACCGAACAGTTCGCCGCGTCGGTTGAACACGACGCGAACATCGCGTTCATGACCCTCGGCGGGGTGCTCGTCTCGACGCTGGTAGTCGTGGCGATCCTGATCGGTCGGCAGCTGAGCGTCGCTAAAAAGCTCGGACGCCTCGCGGCATCGCTCGGCGAGACGTCAGAGTCGGTAACCGCCGCGTCGACGCAGGTCGCCGCCGGTAGTCAGTCCCTGGCCCAGGGCGCGAGCGAACAAGCCGCTAGTCTGGAAGAGACCAGCTCGAGCCTGGAAGAAATCAGCTCGATGACCAAAAAGAATGCCGACACCGCCCACGAAACAAGCATTCTTTCGGCTAACGCCAAGGCGGCGTCAGACAAGGTCAACGTCGCCATGGCCAAGATGAGCACGGCGATCGCCTGCATCGAGAAGAGTGCCGCGGAGACGGCCAAGATCATCAAGACGATCGACGAGATCGCCTTCCAGACGAATCTGCTGGCGCTCAATGCCGCGGTCGAAGCCGCCCGCGCCGGTGAGGCCGGCAAAGGGTTCGCCGTGGTAGCCGAGGAAGTTCGCAACCTGGCCATGCGGTCGGCCGAAGCGGCAAAGAACACCGCCGGCCTCATTGAAGGGTCTGTTCAGAACGCAAAGAACGGCGTGCTGATTGCCGACGAAGTCGCCAGGTCGTTGTCCGACATCACGCTGGCCAGCGGCAAGGTGAACTTGCTGGTGGCCGAAATTGCCGCCGCGAGCCAGGAACAGAGTCAGGGGATTCACCTCGTGAACCAGGCCATCCAGCAGATGGACAAGGTCACCCAGGGCAACGCGGCTTCGGCCGAGGAATCGGCGGCGAGCGCGGAAGAGTTGAACGGGCAAAGCCGTCAACTCCGGGACATCGTCGACGGACTGGTTCAACTGGTGCAGGGCGGAACCACCCCGCAGACGAGTCAGACCGAGGGCAAGCGGGTCGCGACCCGGCCACGTACCCAGGCCAAAACCTTGCCGAAGGTAAAAAAGGCAGGGCCAAAGCTGAACACTGCATCACAGTTCCCGCTCGACGAGCCGGAGAGCCAGGATTTCAGCGATTTTAATCAGGCCGCGTGATCATCGCCAACCCGGGTCGTCACCGGCGAAAGCCGGTGGTGACTCTTTGACCCCTTCGTCGCGCCTCCCGCGACGGGTCGAAAACGAAGCAAGCATTCAGCCTCGGAATCGTGTATGCCGGTCACCCCGAACGCGAAACAAACAGTAATGATTGGCTGTTCGATTGTAGCAATTGCAATCGTCAGCAAGGCGATGTTTCCTGAGACGGAAACCGTGCGTCGCGGGCATGCTGCGGTGCGGTCGGCGTCGGTCAGCGGGTGGTCCAACGCGCACATCGACGACGGCATCCGGTTCCAGCCGACGACGCGCCCGTACCGACCGGTCGCCCAGACGCCCCCGGTCGCCACTACTGAGAACACCGATACCGGAAAACCCCCGCAGCAGTGGCAGCGAATGACCGACGATTGGTTCGGATTGCGGCCCAAGCTCGACGACAAGGGCATCGCCATAAACGGATCGATCGCGGGGTACGCCGGGAAAAACTTCACCGGCGGCCGGACGACCTCGCACGGCGGCGGGGCGTACCTGCTTAACCTGAACGTCTCGCTCGACAGCCAGAAACTGGTCGGCTACGAGGGCGGCACATTCTTTCTTAATTTTCGGACACAGAACGGGCTGCACAATTCACTGGACGGTTCCTTCGGGAGCACGTCGCACCTGTATACGGCGGCCAGGACCGAAATCTCTGAGGGCTGGTACCAACAGCAGTTGCTGGATAGCAAAGTGCAGGTCAAGCTTGGCAAGATCGATGCCAATACCGACTTCGGCAGCGTGGCCAACGGGGGCCAATTCCTGAACAACTTCGGCGGGTTTACGCCGACCATTCTGGGATTCCCCACCGACCCCGACCCCGCGTTCGGCATCGACGCGGCGGTACACCCGACGTCTTTTCTATACCTGAGCGCCGGCGTATTCGACGGGTCCGCATTGCAGGGCGCGAAACCCGGCCTCCTGGGGCCGTCGAAGATTTTTCACGAGCGGACCCCGTTCTTCATTGCCGAGTTGGGATCGACATGGACGTTGCCGAATCACCGGGACGGACGCGTCGGGTTCGGTGTCTGGCATCACGCCGGTGATTTTGATCGTTTCAACGGCGGTGTTGAAAGCGGCGCGACCGGCCCTTACGCGACGTTGGACCAGACGCTGTGGCGGGCGAATCCAGACGTCGACGGGGACGACCAGGGCATCGCGATGTTCCTGATCGGCGGGTACGCCAACCCGTCCGTGAGCGCGGTCGAATATCAGATCGGCGGTGGCGCAAAATGGACAGGAGCGATCCCGTACCGGAGCGAAGACGTCACGGGGATCGGCGCCAGCTATATCCGGTTTTCGGACGCCGCCGGCGCGGGCTTCGATAAACGCGCCGAGACGACTGTGGAAATGTTTTACAAAATACGGCTCAACGCGTGGTTGAGTGTTCAGCCGGACCTGCAATACGTGCACGATCCCGGCGGTATCAACAGCCAACGCGACGCCGTTGCAGGCACCGTCCAGGTCATCGCGGATTTCTAAGTTTTTGCCACAAGCCAGGACGGATCCTTCATGAAAACGACGATCGCACAAAGAATCGGCGAATGTTTCGCGACGACGCTCATTTCCAGTTCCGGCCTTTCGATACTGGCGTACAACCGCCTGCACCAGATCTCCGGTCAAGTCTCGATCAACGCGTACAGCCAAAAGGGAACCACGGTCGCAGAACAAACTATTAGGCTCGCGCATCAAGCGTTCGGTCGATCGCCGGAACACATCCTGAATGACACCGATGCCGCTAAGACGGAACTGGCCGGCGAGATAACCGAAGGGCTCGGGGCGGGAGACGAGGCGCTTGCGGATTGGATGAGCCACCTGCGAAGCGCGACAACCCAGCGGCGTTATTGCCAAAGGAGACTAAATGCCTCAGCGCCTACTCATCATTGATGATTCGCTGTTCATTCAGCAGATCGTGCAGAAGAGCCTGGCCGACCAGGCGCTGCAGCTCGAGTTCGCCTCGACGGGCGAAGAAGGACTTCGACTCGCCGTCGATCATCAGCCGGACGTGGTCCTGCTGGACGTCGAAATGCCGGACCCGAACGGTTTTGAAATCTGTCGGCGGATGAAGGCCAACGAAGCGACGAAGCACATTCCGATCGTGTTTCTGACAAGCCACACGGGCACCGAAGAAAAGGTCAAAGGGCTCGACCTCGGGGCGTTGGACTACGTGACCAAACCGTTTAAGCCGGCGGAACTGTGCGCCAGGGTTCGCTCGGCGCTGCGGGTGAAATTCATGCAGGACATCCTGGCCGAGAAGGCGATGATCGACGGCCTCACCGGGCTTTGGAACCGGCGGTATCTGGAACAGCGGATCGACCAGGAGATGTCGCTCGCGATACGGGAGAACGGCCGTTTCTCGCTGGTGATGGTCGACATCGACCATTTCAAATCGATCAACGATTCGCACGGCCACCCGTTCGGTGACGACATGTTACGAGTCGTCGCCAGGGAGTTGCTGGACGGGATCCGCAAAGAGGACACCGTCTGCCGTTTCGGGGGTGAAGAGTTCGCGATGCTGTTACCGCGCGTCGGGACCGCCGGGGCGGCGGTGCTCGCGGATCGCGTTCGATCGGCCATTCATTCTCTCGAAATCGAGCACCGAGGTTCGCAGGTGAAACTGTCCGCAAGTTTTGGCGTGGCCGAGTCGACGGCGCTGAGTGCCACGACTCTGGTCGAAGCGGCGGATCAGGCGTTGTATCGCGCTAAAAAACTCGGCCGAAACCGGGTCGAGATCGACAAGGCCGGCCGCTCATCGGATCCGGGCAGTCGAGCGACAATGACAGGTGACACGAACGCGACACGATGTGTCGAGGGGATTGCAAATGCTTACTGAATCCGCATTCCAGATTGACGACAACGATTTCGATCTGGTCCGCCAGGTCGTGCACAAGCACTGCGGCATCTCACTGAGCAGCGAGAAAAAATCGCTTGTGATGGCGAGGATCGCCAAGAAAGTCCGGGGCAGCGGTCTGAGTTCGGCCAAAGACTATCTCCGACGCACGTTCAGCGACCGCTCGGGTGGGGATTTCCTGGAGTTCATCAACGCGATCAGCACAAATCTAACCAGTTTTTTTCGGGAGAATCAGCATTTTGAGTATCTGACCCGGGAGTATCTCCCGCCGCTGCTGGCGAAAAAGCGTGACGCCGGCGACGGGCGTTTCCTCGCCTGGAGCGCCGCGTGTTCGAGCGGTGAGGAGCCCTACACGCTGGCCATGAGCCTTCTGGACGCGTTCGATCAACCACCGGTTCGGTCGTTTAAATGGGACCCGCGATTGCTGGCCACTGATATTTCCACGGCGATGCTCGCGACAGCGCGGGCCGGGGTGTATGCCGCGTCGCGGGTGCAATCCGTGCCGGAAAAATTCCAGCATAAATACTTTTCCCCGGCCGGCCGCGATTTGGACGAGCAGTCGTTCCAAGTGTCCGATGAATTAAGAAGAATCATTCAGTTCCGGCACCTGAACCTGATCGGGGAGTGGCCCTTCCGAGGGCCGTTCGACTGCATCTTCTGTCGCAACGTGATGATTTATTTCGACAGGCCGACCCAGCAGAAGCTGGTGGAGCGGTTCTGGAACTGCCTCAAACCAGGCGGGTTGTTGTTCACCGGGCATTCGGAGTCGCTGACGGCGATCTCTCATCGGTTCGAACACCGGCGTCCGTCGATCTATGAAAAAGCAGGCTCGTAACAGGAGAAAACGTGCAACTAGTGATCGGAGTTTCTGATGCAAAAATCTCTGCCGACAAGCAAGACTCACTCATTACCTACGCGCTGGGGTCGTGCATCGGTGTGTCGCTGTACGACGTCAAAAGCGGTGTAGGCGGTTTGCTGCATTACCAGCTTCCGTCGTCGACCGCTGACCCGGCGCGGGCGGCGGAAAAACCGCTGATGTTCGCCGACACGGGAATGGCGTGGCTCATCAAACAGATGGAACAGAAGGGCGCGATCAAGCGCCGGATGCGTGTCCGAATGGCAGGTGCGGCGCAGATGCTCGGTGACAGCCAGATGTTCGACATTGGTCGGAGGAATCACGCCGCGATTCGCAAGGTGCTCTGGCAGCACGGCATGTTCATTGACGCCGAGCAGGTCGGCGGGTCGTTACCGAGAACGATTTCGATGAACGTCGCCGACGGGTCCGTGGAGATCCGGTGCAATCGAGAAGTACTTCAGCTTACGTGAAAGGGTGTTACCACTATGGCGCAGCTAAACAGGAAACGCATTTTGCTCGTAGACGATTCGAAGACGACCCGCGCAATGATTAAGCGCGTGATCGGCATGCTCGATCTCGAAATCGAGGAAGTGCTCGAAGCCAACGACGGCAAGGAAGGCCTCGCAGTTCTGGATTCGACGCGGGTCGATCTGGTGCTCGCGGACTTGAACATGCCGGTCATGGACGGGTACGAAATGATCGACAGAATGAGCCGGAGCGAGACGCTCAAAGGCATCCCGGTGGTGGTGATCTCGGCTCAGCCTGATCCTGAGCAGGTCGCCCGGTTGAAGCGGAACGGGGTCGCCGGCTATTTGCCGAAGCCGTTCACTGCCGAGGGCATTCGCGACATGATCGCGCCGCTTTTCGATGCCGCCGCGGCATCGGTCCCGGTCGAACTCACGCAGGCCGACAGGTCACAGCTGGCGCTCGCCGCCGCGCTCGCCGAAGCCCTGCAGACGATGGCGTTTATCTCCCCGGAGCCGATCCCCGTCGGCGAACCTGCGACCCTGCCCGAGGGGTCACGGCTGGTCTCGATCGACTTCAAGGGTGAAACGACTAAAGGTTCGCTCGCGTTGGCGGCGCCGCCTGCCTTCGGCGAGGCGATGGCCGCGAATCTGGACATCGTCGAATCGACCGGCGGTGACGACGCGTTAAAGGAACTGGCGAACATTGCTTGTGGAATGTTCCTGCGGAGCAGGCGTGGCGGGGGGACGGGATTTCACCTGTCGCACCCGCACGTGTCTTCGCTGCCCGAGTCGAACATCACGACGTTGTTCAAGGCGTCGGACTCAGTCTCGCTGCAGGCGGACGGGCACTTGATCGCGGCGCAGGCCGTGATCGACGCGGCATTTTACCGCTCATAAAGGTCTTCTCATGGGCAACGCATTCGCAACACGGGTACTCATCGTCGACGACTCTGCCGTGGTCAGGCAATGCCTGACCCGGCAACTCGCGAGCGACCCCGGCATCGTCGTGGTGGGCAGTGCACCGGATCCGTTCGTGGCGAGGGACAAGATTCTCGAGCTCAAGCCCGACGTCATCACGCTCGACGTGGAGATGCCCCGGATGGACGGCATCACCTTTCTTCGAAAGCTGATGATGCACCACCCGCTGCCGGTGATCGTCCTGAGCTCGCTGACCGCACAAGGCACGGAGACGGCCATCCGCGCGCTGGAAGCCGGCGCGGTCGAAGTGCTCTGCAAACCGTCGGCGGCGTATTCGATCGACGACATGGGCGCGAAGCTGATTGACGTCGTGAAGATGGCGGCCCGGACAACCGTCTCGGCCAGAAAGCCTGCCACGAACAGCAAGCCGGTCGTGCTCAGTATGTCCGCGACCACGGACAAGATCATCGCCCTGGGAGCTTCGACCGGTGGCGTGCAGGCGTTGACCGAAGTGTTGACCGCGTTTCCAAAAAACGCGCCGGGGACTGTCGTCGTCCAGCACATGCCGGCGCATTTCACAACGTCGTTCGCCAATCGGCTCGACGGATTGTGCGAAGTCCAGGTCAAAGAGGCCGTGACGGGAGACCGCGTTCTGCCCGGCCGGGTGCTGATCGCGCCGGGCGGGTCCCATACTCTGCTGCGTCGGTCGGGGTCTCAATATTATGTCGAGATAAAAGACGGTCCGGAGATTCACCACCAGAAGCCGAGTGTCGATGTTCTATTCGACTCGGTAGCGAGATACGCCGGGGCGAACGCGGTGGGTGCGATTCTCACCGGCATGGGCGCCGACGGCGCCGCCGGGTTATTGAACATGCGGCGAGCCGGTTCGCGGACGGTCGCCCAGGATGAAAAGTCGAGCATTGTTTTCGGCATGCCGATGGAAGCGATCAAATGCGGAGCGGCGGAGCAGATTCTGACGCTGACTGATATCGCGGGCGCGATGATTTCGCTCGCGAGCAGAAATTAATTGGAGACGAAAGTGGAAGCAACTCTGAAGCAGCAACCGCCGGCGACCCGGCTCAGCGCACAGCTGATTATGCCATTCGTCAACTCGACGATGGAAGTCTTCACCACGATGGTGAAGGTCAGACCCGACATTGGCAAACCAGTGTTGAAGACCGACTCGTCTGCCAGCTACGACGTGTCGGGAATCATCGGTTTTTCCGGTGAGATCGTCGGTTCGGTCGTGGTCAGCTTTCAGATGGAAGCCGCGTCGAAGCTGGTCAACGCGCTGGCAGGGATGGAGGTCGATCCGACCTCGTCTGATTTCGTCGACGCGATCGGCGAGCTGGCGAACATGATCGCGGGCAGCGCTAAAAAACACCTCGGCAAGAAGGCGAGTATTGCCGTCCCGACGGTCATCATCGGACATCACCACACGGTGGGGCGACTGTCGGGCGTGCCTTGCGTGCTGATCCCGTGCTCGACTCCGGTCGGGAATTTTGCCGTCGAAGTGAACATCAAACCCGCCCCCTGAGATTTTGGATAAGAGGAACCCATGAAAGTATTACTCGTAGACGATTCGAAGATGATGCGGACGATCCAGAAGAAAGTCCTGGAAGCGCTCGGTAAGGTCGAATTCAGCGAAGCCGGTGACGGCGTGGAAGCGCTGAAGACGATTTCCGAAACCCCGGGCGGATTCAATCTGATTCTGATCGATTGGAACATGCCGAACATGGACGGCTTCACCCTGGTCGGAAAAATCCGCGAGAAGGACAAGAAGACGCCGCTGATCATGGTGACCACCGAGGCGGAAAAATCGCGGATCATGGAAGCGATCAAGGCCGGAGTGAACAACTACGCGCTGAAACCGTTCACGCCCGAAATGCTCCTCCAGAAGGTTCAGCAGACGCTGCTCAAAGCGGCCTGATGCCGGGCCTGCGCGAACGGCCGCAGGAGTTGCTTCAGGGAGCGTTAGTGGATCAAAGTTTGGCTTTCAGTCACACGCATCCAATGTCGCTGCGGCGTCATGTCTTTTGCTACGCATCATGCTTCGGGGGTGATGCGTAATGCGTGTCCTGATCGTTGACGACGACGAATTTATGCTTTCGGTGATCGAACGGACCCTGGTCCGAATGGGTCACGAGGTCAGTCTCGCGCGCGACGGGCGCGAAGCACTCGATGTGCTGAAGCACGGTCAGGCGCGCAACTCGGCCAGACCGGTGAATCAAACCCGGCTCAACCCCCGGTCCGATTTAAAGGCGTTTGCCGTCGACTCGACCGCCGTCGGCAGTGTCACGAAGGAAATACCGAACCTTTGCGAGCAGATCGAGCGGCTCGCGGGCTCGCGAAATCTGGACAGCCTGCACCGTTTGCTCGACGATCTCAATTTCGAGATCAATGACGCAGCGGCGTATATCGGCAGCTCAATCGCAACGCCGACAACGACGGCCGCGCCGCTGTAGAGCGCCGAAAATATCCTTTAATTCCTCTTACTGGCCAGCAATTTATTGAGCCCCAGCTGATCGCCTGCTAGCCGCGGTCTGTATTGAGCCGGAGCCCAAGCCGCGCTCGGCGAACTGGCTCCAATCCGCGGCCAAGGTCCAACTTAGCGAAAAGCGAAGAGCTTCAAATTGACATAAGCTTTCATTGATACGGATTCCGCTGAGCCAGCGTTTTCTCCGGCAACCTGTTAGAGTCAGCAGGCTGACCACGAGCAGATCGAATGCATTTAAGGCGTTTTTAGTCATGAACCCAGCAGTCAGACAATCCGGCGAACCCGATGTTGCCCCGACGCTGCACGAGCTTCATGCCGTGCTGGTCTCGATCGTGGAGAACAGCGACGACGCGATCATCGGCAAGATGCTCGACGGCACCGTCACCACCTGGAACCGTGCGGCCGAGAAATTGTTCGGTTACAGCCGCGACGAAATGGTCGGTCGGAACATTCTTGTCCTGATTCCGCCGGATCGAATCGGTGAAGAACGCTTTATCATCGACCGGCTGAAGCGTGGCGAGATCATCGACCACTATCAATCGCGAAGGCTTTCCAAGACCGGCGAGCTGATCGACGTTGCGCTGACCGTATCACCCATCCGTGACGTGAACGGCACGATCGTCGGCGCTTCGAAAATCGTTCGGGACATATCCAAAGCCGAGCTGGCTGCTAAGGCGGTCCGCGAAAGTGAAGCTCGATTCAGGCAGCTTGCCGATTCCATGCCGCAGATCGTCTGGCAGGCGACCCCGGACGGTATGATCGACTATTGCAACCGGCGGTGGTACGAGTTCACGGGACTGCCCAAGGAGAGTGTCCAGTTGCAGGACGAAAGCGGGTGGGGCGCGGTCGTTCATCCAGATGATCTGCAGCCGACCATCGAACGCTTTTATTCGGCGGTCCGTGCGGGCGTTCCGCATATCCACGAAGCGCGATTTCGGGACGGCCGGTCCGGCGAATACAGATGGCATCTCGTGCGAGGGCTGCCCGTCCGTGACGAGGCGGGAAAAATCGTACGATGGTTCGGGACCAGCACGGACGTCCACGACCTGAAGCAGGCCCAGAGCCAGAAGTTCCAGGCCCAGGAACGGGCCAAGGAACAGCAGGCGGCGCTAGCGCACCTGGAGCGCGTCCGCACCATGGGGCACATGGCGTCGGGGCTTGCTCATGAATTGAATCAGCCGCTCGGCGCGATCCTTAACTACGGTGTCGTGCTCAAGGGGCTTTTGAGCAAACTGCAGTGCGATGACCCGGCGTTGTCCAAGGCGCAGGAGATCGTCGATGACGTGATCGCCCAGGCCAGCCGCGCGGGTGAGATCGTCCGGCGGATGCGGGGATTCGTTAAGAAGCAAGAACCAATCGCACGACCCCGGGACCTGAATGAACTGGTCTACGAGACGGTGCACATCCTGTCGTTCGACCTCCGCGTCGCGGGTGTGACGCCTCAACTGTCGTTGGCGGATCGGCTGCCCCCGGTGCTGGTCGACGGCGTTCAGATACAACAAGTGCTGGTCAATCTCGTCCGCAACGCAATTGACGCGATGGCCGACCGCAGCGCCGGTGACCGAAAACTTATCATCTCCAGTGACGTCGACGAACGCGGGCACGTCAGAGTTTCGGTCGAGGATAACGGCTGCGGGATCACCGCCGAGATCCGGGACCGCATTTTTGATTCGTTTTTTACGACCAAGACGCACGGCCTGGGGATGGGCCTTTCGTTGTGCCGGACCATTATTGAGGAACATGGGGGGCAGTTGCTGGTGAAGCAGGCCGCGCCGGGCGGCACCATTTTTTCATTCCTTTTGCACGCGTGTTCGTTTGACACGGCGCGATGCATTACGGATTCTTCGACCGTGCAGACGGCACTTTCGGCAGACGAACGTTCGGGGGCGAGGCTCAAATGAAGACCCAATCGACTGTATATGTCGTCGACGACGATGCCGCGATGCGCGAATCAACCTGTATGGTCCTCGAAGCTGCCGGCATCTCGGCCGAGGCGTTCGGGTCGGCAGAGGGGTTTCTGCAGAGCGAGCCCGCCGGAAGAGCCGGGTGCTTGATCCTGGATCTGCAGATGCCCGGCATGGGGGGAATGGAACTGCTGCAAAAGTTAACGGCCGAGGGCATTACGCTGCCCGTTCTGGTCGTCAGCGGGACGGGTACGATTCCCGTCGCCGTGCAGGGCATGAAACTGGGCGTCGAGGATTTTCTGGAAAAGCCCGTCCACCCCGACATCCTGGTGACCAAGGTCCGGGAGGCACTGAAAGTCGACGCGAAGCTGCGGGAAGAGCGGGCGAAGATAGAACCGGTTCGGCAGCGGCTCGCGACCCTCACCGAACGTGAACGCGATCTGCTCCAGCACATTGTAAAAGGGATGCCTAATAAGCTGATCGCCAGGGCGATGGGCATCTCGATCAAGACCGTCGAAAATCACCGCGCGAGCCTGATGCGCAAGGCCGAAGCTTCCAACACCGCCGACCTGGTGCGAATGCACATGCTGATCTCACTGCCGGCCAGTCCGAATTGACTCCAATCGCGACCGCCGAACCAATGCATCGAAAATAGCTGCGCCCGGCGGTGCCACGCTACCGTGACACCGACTTGCGTTTCGCCGCGACCGGCGTCGCCTTCGACTTACCGTTCAACGGCCTCAAAGGCTTCACCGCCGATTCCTTGCCCCCGCCGATGACCGCGATTTTCAGTACCTCGTCGACGTTGTCGACGAAATGAAATTTGAGATTGTCTTTTACTTCCTGCGGCAGATCGGGCATGTCTTTCTCATTCCGCCGCGGGACAATTACTTCCTTGATCCCCGCGCGGAGTGCCGCGAGGGTTTTTTCCTTCAACCCGCCGATCGGCAGGACTAATCCGCGCAGCGTAATCTCACCGGTCATTGCCACGTCCGCCCGGGCGGGGCGGTTCAGCATCAAAGACGCGATCGACGTGAACATCGCCACACCGGCGCTGGGACCGTCCTTTGGGATCGCGCCGGCGGGGACGTGAATGTGCACGTCACTTTCGGCCAGCAGCTTGGGGTCGATGCCCAGTTCTTCGGCCCGGCTGCGCACGATCGTGAACGCGGCGGTCGCCGACTCTTTCATCACATCGCCGATCTGACCCGTGAGAATGATCCCGCCTTTGCCGGCCATTCGACTCGACTCGATGAACAGAATCTCGCCGCCCACGGGTGTATACGCCATACCGGTGGCCACGCCGGGGATGCTGGTCCGCGACGCGAGTTCGGGCTCGAATCGGCGGGGCCCGAGGGTTTTCTCGACGTACCCGCGGTCGACGGCAAGTTTCTCGACGTTCCCGCTGACGATCTCGGCCGCGATCGCGCGGGCGACCGAACCGATGCTGCGTTCGAGGCTTCGCACGCCCGCCTCGCGGGTGTAGCTTTCGATCAGATCCTTCAGCGCGCCGTCCTGGAACTTCGCCTGCTTGGAGATCAATCCGTTCGCTTCGAGTTGCCGGGGCACCAGATACGTTTTGGCAATACTCAGCTTGTCGTTCTGCGTATAGCCCGGAATTTCGATCACTTCCATACGATCGCGCAACGGCCCCGGCACGGGGTCCATGCTGTTGGCGGTCGCGATGAACATCACCTTGCTGAGATCGAAAGGGACGTCCAGATAATGGTCGGTAAACGTGTGGTTCTGCGCCGGGTCGAGCACTTCGAGCAGCGCCGACGCGGGGTCGCCGCGGAAGTCGGCGCCGAGCTTGTCGATCTCGTCGAGCATCATCACCGGGTTGCGCGTGCCGGCCTTGCGGAGCTCGGCAATGATCCGGCCGGGCATCGAACCAATATAGGTGCGCCGGTGCCCGCGAATGTCCGCTTCGTCCCGAACACCACCGAGCGCGACGCGGATGAAGTTTCGACCCATCGCCTCGGCGATGCTCTTGCCCAGCGACGTCTTACCGACACCGGGGGGGCCGACGAAACAAAGTATGGCGCCGGCGCCGCCGACGTTTTCTTCACCGAGATTTCCGTCGACTGTTTTCTCGGCCTGCGTCGGCACGTCGGTCGTCGCGACCGGCACGGGCTTGGCGGCTTCGGCGGCGGCGCGGGCGGCGGCACCTTTCTTGATCGCCTGGTCGCGTTTGAGCTTCAGCACCGCGAGGTACTCGATGATCCGGCGTTTCACTTTGTCCAGATCGAAATGGTCGCGGTCGAGGATCTTCCGCGCCTCGATCAAATCTAATTTGTCGGCCGTCGTGAGTGCCCAAGGCAATTCGCTGATGATTTGAAGCCAAGTCCGGATGACGCCGTATTCGGGACTCGCGCTCGGAATCGCTTCCAGACGGTTCAGCTCACGCGTCGCCTCCTTGAACACCGTTTCGGGCAGCTTTGCCGCTTCTAGCTTGGCGCGCAGCTGGTCGATTTCACTCCCACCGGTGCCGCCGCCTTCGCCGTCACCCAGCTCCTTGCGGATCGCCTTGAGTTGTTCCTGCAGGTAGTAACGCCGCTGGCTTTTGTCGATGTTTTCTTTGACCTGCGACTGAATTTTGTTCTGAAGCTCGAGCACGTCGAGCTGCGTGGCGAGCCGGGCCGCGATCAATCGCAACCGGCGCTCGACGTCCATTTCTTCCAGCATCCGCTGCTTGTCGACGCTGTCCGCCTGCAGGTTCGCGGCGAGAAAATCCGCCAACGCCGACGGCTGCGTGATGCTCGCCAGCACCTGTGCCGCTTCGTCCGGCGTGTTCGGCGACAGCTCGATGACCCGGTTCGCCTGCTGCCGGACCGACGCGATCAACGCGTCCATCCCCGGACCGGCTTCGACCATGTCTTCCAGCACGTCGATCTGCCCCACGGCGAACGGATCCAACTGCGTCAGGCTGTTCAACCGAAATCGGCTCAGCCCGTGGACGATGATCGACTGATTGCCGTCCGGCAATTTGAACAGCTTAAGGATCATGCACGCCACCCCGACGGTGTGCAGGTCGTCGGACTGCGGGTCTTCGGTCTCGGCGTTCCGCTGCGTGACGACGCCGATAATCTTCTCTCCAGGCATGACTTCGTCGAGCAGGTTCTTACTCTTCTGCCGTCCCACGTTCAGGGGCATGACCGTGCCCGGGAAGACCACGATGTTGCGAATCGGCAGAATCGGCAACAGACTGGGAATCGTCAGCTTCTGGCCGTTGTTCCCCGTTCGAATGATCGTCCCGTCCGGCGTGCGTTCAATGATTTGGGATTCAGACATTAATCTTGAGAATCGTCGGTCGTCTGTCGCTGGGTGTCAGGCAAAACCCGGGTCACGCCCGCGCGGTTTCGTCTTCCATCAACGGCACACGGCCGATAACTTCTCCTCCTCACTTTTTCGGTAATTCGATCCAGAGCATTCCGTTGCGATACGTCGCGTGGATCTTCGCCTGAACGACTTCTTCCGGCAGCTCGACCTCGCGGAAAAACGACCCGTGGTCGATCTCCATCATGTGGACCCGCAGCTTGCCGCGTTCGGGGGACGCCGCCTCGGGTTCGTCGTAACTGGGAACCTCGCGGGCGCCGCGAATGCTCAGCCGGCCGTTCGCGACTTCCAAGTCGATCTTTTCCTTGGCCATCCCCCCGAGGTCGACGCAGACCAGAAATTCTTCTTCGGTCTCGTACAGGTTTACGTTCGGAGCCCAGGTGTCGTTGGGACGAAAGTTGTAGAATCCCTTCTGCATCTGCTCGACGATTTTATTTACGTTTCGGCTGATGTGCTGAAACGGATGGTCCGGTCCGGTTTCAATAAGCATCAAACTCTCCACAGATGCCATTCGGCCAAAAGCTGCCCCACTCCGGGAAGCCGTGCCGATCACCATCATAGACGCTCGGTGATATTGGGAATAGCCAGAATCGATATCCCGCGTCAGTTTCCTTCCGCCCGGTCTGCCGCTAAGTTACGCCGCCTTAGAATCAGGAGAAACAGATGAAGATAGCGGTCATGCCCGGCGACGGTGTCGGTAAAGAAGTGGTCCCCGAAGGTCTCAAGGTCCTTGAAGTGGCCGCGAAAAAATTCGGATTTTCTTACTCCACCACCCATTACCCGTTCGGCGGCGAACACTATCTGGCCACGAAACAGACGCTCCCGGATTCGGCCCTGAAGGAACTCGCCGCCCACGACGCGATCCTGTTCGGCGCGGTCGGCGTCGACCCCCGCGGTTCGGCCCAGATTCCCCAGGGCATTCTCGAGACCGAAATCCTCCTGAAGATGCGGTTCGAACTCGACCAGTACATCAACCTTCGGCCCACGCGTCTGCTCCCGAGCGTGCCGACGCCGTTGAAAAACGTCGGACCCGACGACATCGACATGGTCATTGTCCGGGAAAACACCGAGGGGCTTTATTGTCAGAACGGCGGATTCCTCTACAAGAACACCCCGCACGAGGTCGCGAACCAGATCGAAGTCACCACCCGCCACGGGGTCGAGCGGTGTATCCGGTACGCTTTCGAATACGCCGTGAAGTTCAACCGGAAAAAGGTCACGCTGGTCGCCAAAACCAACGTGCTGCGGTTCGCGCACAACCTCTGGCAGCGCACGTTCGACGCCGTCCGGTCGGAGTACCCCGGCATCGAAACCGATTACCACCACGTCGACGCCTGCTGCATGTACATGGTGACTAAGCCCAGGATCTACGACGTGATCGTGACGACCAATATGTTCGGCGACATCATCACCGATCTGGGCGCTGCCATCCAGGGCGGCATGGGGATGGCCGCGAGCGGAAACCTCAACCCCGCCCGCACGACCGCGAGCATGTTCGAACCGGTCCACGGGTCCGCGCCGGACATTGCCGGGAAAGGGTACGCCAACCCCATTGCCACGTTCCTGTCGGTGGCCATGATGCTCGACTTCCTGAACCAGCCCGCCGCCGCGACGGCCGTCAACCAGGCCTGCAAAGCGGTGATCGTCGACAAGAAAAACCACACCCGCGACCTCGGCGGTACGGCTTGCACCACCGACGTCGGGAACGCGGTCTGCGCCGCGATAGGAGCCTGATGCCGACCAGGGGTCGACGACTCGGACGAACGGCCGCGGCAGGATTGATTGCGATCGTGTCAGCCGCCGCTACCACGCTGCCCGCCGGGCGTCTTCCCGGCCAGGTTCTTTCCGTCGGGCCCGGTCAGCTATTCGCGAAACCCTCGACGGCGTTCACCGCCGCCCGGGACGGGGACACGATCCGAATCGACGCCGCCGGTGATTATTACAATGACGTGGCGGTGATAAGCCGAAGTAACTTGACCATCGAAGGCGTCGGCAAGACGCGGGCGGTTTTGAAAACCGACGGCCGCGTCTACAGTCGCAAGGGCATCTGGGTGTTCGACGCCGGCGCATCCAATCTGACGATCAGAAATCTGGATTTCCAGGGCGCCCGCGTTGCCGATGTTGACGGCGCGAACGGTGCCGGGCTCCGCGCGCTGGGGACCGATCTGACTGTGGATAACTGCCGATTCCACGACAACCAGAACGGCATCCTCGGCGGGTACGGCACGACCACGATTCAGCACAGCGAGTTCGACCACAACGGCCTGAACGGCCTGGCCCATAACATCTACATCGGCGACAGCCGCGGCACGCTCATTTTCAAGTTCAACTACACCCACGACACCAAGGACGGTCACCTTCTCAAAAGCCGGGCGGCGGTCAACGTCGTCGAATACAACCGGATCGCCGACGAAGCCGGCACCGGCAGCTACGAATTAGACTTTCCCAACGGCGGGCGCACCAGAGTAGTGGGGAACCTGATCGAGCAGTCTGCCGGGAGCCAGAACGGCGTCATCCTTGCCTACGGTGAAGAAGGCGTCGTCGATCCGAAGTCGGCGTTGTATGTCGTCGGCAATACGTTCATTAACCGCCGGCCCGCGGGTACGTTCATCGACGTGCAAAAGACGCCGGCCGGATTTCAATTAATCGCGCGCAACAACATCGTCGCCGGGCCAGGTACGGTGTCGACTCGGCCGGCAATCACCGGTGGAAATGTCCTCACCACGGTCGAGGGTGCGGGTTTCGTAGACGCCGCCAACGGCGACTTCCGGATTAATTCGGCCTCGCCGGCACGCAGCGCCGGCGTTCAGCCCGGCGATGACGCCGACCGGAAGCCACTCGCTTTGGAATTCAGGCTCGCGGGTGCCGGCGACCTTTCCAGGCCATTCACATCCGACACGCCTGACGCCGGAGCGTTCGGACGGCAGCCGTAGATGCCCGACAGTCCAAAGGAGTCGACCGATGCCGATCCCGGATTTTGTTAGATCGCTTCGAAACAAGATCGGCAACGAACTGATGCTGCTCCCCAGCATCGACGCGGTCGTGTTCAATGACGCCGGTGAGGTGCTGCTTCATCGGCGTGCGGATTCGGGACTGTGGTCGCTGATCAGCGGGATCACCGAGCCGGGCGAGCAACCGTCGGCAACGGTCGTCCGCGAGGTCTTCGAAGAGACCGGCATCACCGCCGTCCCCGAGCGGATCATCGGCGTGAATTCCACGCCCGTGATTAGCTATCCCAACGGAGATCGCGCCCAGTACATCGTCATTTGTTTCGTCTGCCGGGCCGAACCCGGTACCCCGAGGGTGAATGACGACGAATCGCTGGAAGTGCGATATTTCAAACCTTCGGACGTTCCGAGCCTCCGCGACGACCATTCTCAGAAATTAACGTACGCTCTGCAGAACCAGTCCGCGGCGCAGTTTCGATAGCCCCCGTGGCACACCCACGCGGCCCTGACTACCCATTCGTCGGTGAGGCGATTAACAAAACTTAACATTACTTAACAGGAAAATACATAATATATCATTTTGCTGCGAAGTGAACGCCATAACATGTTTTTACTTGATTTTAAGTTTGGGCAAAGTTAGGGTGATCGGTATGAATAAACCACACGCAGAATCTACCGTTCTAGTCCCCGCATCGCCGGCCGCTTCGACGCAGGCGACGGGCCATGCCTCTCAAACTCTGTTGAGCACGTCGCAGGATGTCGCGATCGAGTGGCTCGCGGGCGGGTCGTCTATTTCCGACGCCGCTCAGGCGGCGGGCGTCTGCCGGCAAACTGTCAGCACGTGGTTGCGAAATGACCCCGATTTTCAAGCCGTTCTTCACAGCTGGCGAGAACAGACGCTCGCGCTGGCGCGTGACCGGCTGACCGCGATGACCGAAGCCGCTTTGGACACCTTGAACCAGGCGGTGTCCGCCAAGCACGACGTCCGCGCGGCGCAGTTCGTCCTCCGACAAATGGGCGTCGGGGTCGCGTCTGAAGTGAAAAAATAGCGCCTTCGGGTTTAATTCAGACTCAGAACCGGGCCCCGAACCAGTCTCGGGGCCCGGCTCGCTGTAATCGCCTTTATTGTTCTCGGGACCTCCGTGGTGTTGCTAGCAGCAATCACGCTTGGGAGTTCAGTCCGAAGCCGGATATGCCGGCTTTCATCCTCGCCGCCGATGCCTAGAATCATGACATATGTCAGAAAAACTTGTCATCATCGGATCCGGGCCCGCGGGTTGGACGGCTGCTATTTACGCCGGTCGGGCGAACCTGAATCCGGTCGTCTACGAAGGCTCGTACACGGCCGATACGCTGCCGCTCGGACAGCTGAACCTTACCCACGAAGTCGAAAATTTCCCCGGGTTCCCCAAGGGCATTCAAGGCCCGCAGCTCATGCTCGATATGCGTGAGCAGGCCGAGCGCGTCGGCACGAAAATCGTCACTGAAAGTATTGTCGATCTTGACCTGTCGAAACGGCCGTTCACGTTGACCGACACCAACGGCGAAAAGATCGAAGCCGAGGCGGTGATCCTCGCCACCGGCGCGGTCGCCAATTACCTGGGTCTCGAATCCGAACACAAATTCAAAAACCACGGCGTCTCCGCCTGCGCAGTCTGCGACGGCGCACTCCCCCGGTTCCGCAACAAACCGGTCATCGTCGTCGGTGGTGGTGACTCGGCGTGTGAAGAAGCCTCGCACCTTTCGAAGTTCGCCAGTGTCGTCTACATGGTCTACCGCAAAGACCGCTGCGGCATGCGCGCCAGCCCGATCATGGCCGACCGCGTTCTGGCCAATCCGAAGATCAAACCGGTCTGGCACAGCGTTGTCGAGGAAGTTCTCGGTCAACCCGAACACGGCATGACCGGCGTCCGCGTGAAACACGTCAAGACCGGCGAGACGCAGACGATCGACGCGCTCGGCATGTTCGTCGCGATCGGGCACACGCCCAACACGCGGTTCCTTAAAGGGCAGCTAGAAACCGACAAGGAAGGATTCATCGTCCTGAAAGACAAGGCCCGGACGCTGACCAGCGTCGAAGGCGTCTTCGCCGCCGGGGACGTTGCCGACCCGCTTTATAAACAGGCGATCACCGCCGCCGCGATGGGCTGCAAGGCGGCGCTGGACGCCGAGCGGTGGCTCGAAACGCAGGAAACGCATGTCGAACAGCCGATGAAATCCCAATGGGAATAGAAAGCCGCCGATGCCATCGGCGGTCTGGGTGTGACTCAGCGGAAGTAATTCCTAAACAACATGACTGCTGAACCGACATCCTTGCCAAGCCCCCGTCATTTGTTTCCCCGCACCCATCGGCTAAGCGGCAAGCTCGCCTTCTCCCGCGTGTATGACGAAAAGGTAAAAGAGTCCCGCGGCCCGCTCGTCGCCTACTCGCGACCCAACGGTCTGGACCACCCGCGGCTGGGGCTCAGCGTCTCCCGCCGGGTGGGCGCCGCGCCGGTTAGAAACCGTTTCAAGCGGCTCATCCGTGAGGCGTTCCGATCGCACCAGCACGACCTGCCGACCGGTTACGATCTGATCATTGTCGTGCGTCCGCACAAACAAATGATCCTCGCGGAATATCAGAAGCTGATGACTCAGCTGATGCTCAAATCGCACTGGCTTTGGACCCGACGAAACTCGACCTGAACATGCGGTGGGTGCTGATCCAGCTCATTCTCGTCTACCGGGTGACCGTCGGCCGACTGCTCGGCGGGCAATGCCGGTTCGTGCCGACGTGCAGCCAGTACGCGATCGATGCCGTTCAAAAACACGGCCCAGTCACTGGTTCCTGGCGTGCCGCCAAACGGATCTGCCGCTGCCACCCCTGGGGCGGCAAAGGTTACGATCCGGCGTGAACGTGATACCCACGGAACGCACGCTGCGCCGGCGACACAAGCGTCAGCAGCTCACCCCGCGGCGACACGTCCGCCCATTCGCTGACAACGAGGTAGGCCAGTACCTGCCGCAGGTGGAACGGATTCTCGCCGTGAAGCAGCAACGTCCGCGGATCGATGCCGACCGGTTCGACCGCGAGCTTCGCGAGAATTACTGCCGCACGGTGCCGGTCGACGCCCCGCAGCTTTGCTCGTACCCACATCGTTTTTAACGCGTCGATTACGAGAAACTCGCCGTACAGAAACCCTAAGAAAATTATGATCAGTGCGAATGCCGCTAAGGGATTGTCACGCCCGCCGCTCGACTCGGTCGAGGAGTCGAGCAGTTGCTCGGCCACGTCAGCCCTTGATTCCTTGCGAAGCGCGAGCGCTAGCGGCAGGGTCAACGCCACCAGCGTTCCATCGATGAGCGTGTAGTCGTGCAATCGATTCCGGTTTAATTCGTTTGCCGGAAAATGATGTGACTCGGCCACGCGTGCCGCGATCGAAATCAGCGTCGCGGGTACGACGACGGTCAGTACCGCAATGATCCCGCAACCAATTGCTAGCAGTGTCCGGAATCTGCGTCGTAGCGCCAGCTCGCGATCTCGCATCCGCCCGTAAGCGGCTAGCGCGGTCGCCGTGATGTTCGGCTTCAACGGCGGGCCCAATCTCCAAGGCCGAACGGGAGTGAAAGGTCGGGTTTGTGACGTCCCCATCCGCACAATGTTACCGCGACGAGATATCGATTCTTTCCGGAAGCGGCTACAAAGCCCTCCGATGTTTATACTGTGAATCGAGCAACTGCTCGGCAAACCTAAGGAATTATCGATGCGTAAATGGACCGCAGCAAATATTCCGTCTCAGGCCGGCAAGCTGGCGATCATCACCGGGTCCAACAGCGGCATTGGTAAATGGACCGCGTTGGAACTCGCCCGGGCCGGCGCCAGGGTCGTGCTCGCGTGTCGGAGCACTACCAAAGCGGACGACGCGCGGCGTGAGATTATCTCCGCCGTCCCGTCGGCGCAGGTCGATCTCGAAGCGCTCGACCTGTCTGACCTGAAATCAGTCCGCGATTTTGCGGCACGAATGCTCCGCCGGGAGACGCCGGTCGATCTGCTGATCAATAACGCCGGTGTGATGATGCCGGCCCGGCGGACCACCACCGCGGACGGTTTCGAACTGCAGTTCGGCACCAATCACCTCGGGCACTTCGCGCTCACCGCACTGATGTTGCCGGCGATCCTTGCTGCCCCGTCGGCGCGGGTCGTTTCGGTCGCGTCCATCGCGCACAAAGATGCCGAGATTCATTTCGACGACCTGCAGGGCGAGCGGTCCTACGGCGCGTGGAAATGGTACGGGCAGTCGAAGCTGGCCAATATCCTGTTCGGGTTCGAGTTGGAAAGAAGGCTGCGTAAATCCGGAACAAGCGTGCGGAGCATCGTCGCGCATCCAGGAGTTTCGAACACCAGTCTCTTTTTCAACGGCCCCGGTCGCGGTTCCCGGTTGCTCGGAATGATCGGCGGTTTGGTGATTCGGCTCGTCGGTCAGTCGGCCGAGAGGGGGGCGCTCCCGACGCTGTACGCGTCCACGGCTCCCGAGGCGGGTGGTGGCAGATACTACGGCCCGAATGGGATCAAAGAATACCGGGGCTATCCGGTCGAAGTGGAGGCGCGCCCGCAGGCCCACGACCTCGCCGCGGCAACCCGGCTGTGGGAGATCTCGGAGCAGCTGACCGGCGTTACGTTCGCGCCGCTTACGCGCGGTTAACTGCATTTAGATTACAAGCAATTGTCGTTGCGTGCTCACTGCGATTCGGCCCCGACCTCGAAGCTGCCTTCGCCGGTCTGCCGTTGTGAGACGACCCGGACCTTCATCCCCGGCGGGATCAAGGTGTCGAAGCTCTCCAACTGATACCTGCGTTCGAGTACCAGTTCTGTTTCGGATTGCAGGCCGATTCCGCCGACGGAAATTTCGATGACAGTGACCCTAATCGGCGGCTCACCGACATGGATAAGCGTCGCCGGGATACTCAGGCGGTGACGGTTTCCGCGACGCCGGTTCTGAGCGATGGGGGAGCTTTTGGTGCTCATAGCAACGGGGGGTCTTGCGTCCATGCCGTCGTCATCGGGCTCAAGACTGTCGCGCTGAATCAAAAGCTGACGGCACGTCTGATAGAAACAACGCTCGCCGCGGTCGGCCGGCCGGTTTTAATGTTTATTCAGTCTTTGATGAACTTGCCGTGCCGTGTAGCATCGCGGCGGCGACACGGACCGAGCCAAAGCGACACCATCAAGATGACCAACGCCCGCCTCCCTTCGAACGATGAACCCGGCAGTGCTAAGCTCGAACGCCCGCTCAGGTGTGTGCTGCTGGCTCTGCTGCTCGCGATTTTTATCTACCTGACCGTCAGCGTGAACATTCGCATCAGCCACGGGCATTCCGGTGATTTTCGGCATTTCTATTTCGCCGCCGAGGCGATGCTCCGCCACACCGACATCTTCAAGTCCGGAACCAAGGGGTATCTTTACCCGCCCCTTATCGCATTTCTGTACACCCCGGTCGTCCCGTTCGGGTTTGTTACAGCCCAGCGGGTGATGCTGCTGGTCAACACGCTGCTCACGCTCGGCGGGATCCTGCTGGTGACTGCCGAGTTCCTCGACCGCTTCGAAGTCGGTGCCAAACGCCGGACGCTTTTCTACGCCGCGGCGTTGCTCGGCGCGGTGTTGAACGTCGACAAGATTCGCACCGAGCTGCAGATGTTTCAGACCAACGCGACCATGTTTTTCATGTTCGCCCTTTCGCTGCGTTTGCTCGACCGAAAGCCGGTCCTGGCCGGCATTCCGCTCGGATTTATTTTCAACATCAAGTACCTGTCGCTGGGGATGATGCCCTGGTTGATCGTCCGCCGGCGGTGGGGGACCGCGGCGGCGTGCGTGATGTCAGCGGTGTTTTTTGCGATCCTTCCGGCGACGGTCTCCGGCTGGAAATCGAACAATGCCGCGCTCGCAACGTCGTACGGCGGCCTGTTGAAGATGGTCGGAATTCATACCGGCACCAGCGAGCAGGCGAACGTGGAAGACATTAAAGACCTTCTCTCCTGCTCGATCACCAGCGCGATGGCCCGCACGCCGTTAAACGAAGGCAACGAAAAGGTGGGTTTGGTTTTCGCGGCTACGATCGCCGCTGCTTCGGTGGGATTCGTGGCCTGGCTTTACCGAAAAAACGGAATGCCGCTGCTTCAATGGCCGGCCGCCAGATATCAACTATCCCAGCCGTGGAAGGCCGTCATCGGGCTCGAGTTCATAGCGATCGTCATGGCCACGCTGGTCTTCAGCCCGCAGACCAATACCCGGCACCTGCTGCTGGTATTGCTGCTGACGATCCCCGCCGCGGTGCTGCTTTTGACCCCACGGCCCGGCGAACCGCGGGTCGCATTGGTCCTCGCCGTGGTCCTGCTGTTCGCCGGTTTTGTTTTTCCGTTCGGGAACAGCTCCAAGCATGTGTCGATGCTCTGGTTCGGTGTCGGCGGGCAGTGCTGGTGCCTGCTGATTGCCCTGTTCGCGATCGTGTCGTCGGCGCTATTACGGGCCCGTCACACCGAGTGACTGTCAGACCGAGTAATCCAGGTAAACGGTTTTCACCTTAGAGTAAAAATCGACGGCCGACGCGCCCTGTTCCTTAAACGAGTCGGTGCTGGAATTTTTGACCCCGCCGAACGGAGCCTGCAGCGCGAGCCCGGTGCTGATCTGGTTGATCTTCACGACACCGGCCTCGATCCGCTCGGCGTACGTCATCGCCTTTTTCAGGTCCTTCGTGACGATGCTCGCGCTGAGCCCGACGTCGACGCCGTTGGCCAATGCGATCGCGTGATCGAAATCGGTCGCGGTCATCACCGCCAGCACGGGCCCGAACACTTCGTCGGTGGCGATCTTCATCGACGGAAGCACGTCCGCGATCACGGTCGGCTGAATGAAATACCCGTTCGAATAACCGCCGGTAGACAACGGCTCACCGCCGGCCAGGAACGAAGCGCCTTCGGCCCGGGCGGTTTTCAGATGACCCAGGATTTTGTCGAACTGTGGCTTGCTGACCACGGGTCCGACTTCGACGCCGGCTTCCAGGCCGTTGCCCACTTTCATCGATTTTGCCTTCGCGACCAGCCGCTCGATCAGGGGGCCTGCGACCGATTTCTCGACGATCACCCTGCTCGTAGCGGTGCACGCCTGCCCGGTCAAACCGAACCCGGCGCGGACGATCAGACTGACGGCCAGATCCAGATCGGCGTCGGCGAGCACGATCGTGGGATTTTTCCCGCCCATCTCCATCTGCGCCCGGGCCATCCGGGGCGCGATCTGTTGATAGACCTGTGACCCGACCGCGTGCGAACCGGTGAACGACACCGCACGGACGGCACGGTTCCCCGCCAGCGCCTGACCGGCCGCGGCGCCCTGACCGGTGATGACGTTGAGCACCCCGGCCGGGAGCCCGGCGTCGGCGAGCACTCGTGCGATTTCGAACGACATCGCCGGCGCGAGTGGTGACGGTTTCAACACCGCGGTGTTCCCGCACAGCAAACACGGCGCGAGCTTCCAGACCGGGATCGCGATCGGGAAATTCCAAGGCGTGATCAGCGCGACCACGCCGAGCGGTTCGCGGCGGGTGTACAGCAGATTGCCCGGCAGGTCGTGCGGTATCGTCTGCCCGCCGAGCGTGTAACTCAACCCCCCAAAAAATCGGAAGATGTCGGCCGATCGCTGCACTTCACCGGTCGCCTCGGCCAGGGTTTTACCTTCTTCCCGCACGAGCAATTTCGACAGCTCGTCTTTTCGCGACTCGATCCACTGCGACGCCTTGCTCAGGATCCGCCCGCGGGCGACCGGGGTCTGCGCGGCCCAGGCGGCAAATGCTTTCGATGCCGCGCTCACAGCATCGTCGGCATCAGAAGCGCCGGCGTCCGTGTAAGTGGCGACCGCCTCGCGTGTGTCTGCCGGGTTGTAAGTCGTAAACGTGTTCGTCGGAGCCGCCCGGTTCCCTGCGATGAAATTCGAATATGAGTTCATGAGTCCAATGTTTCTCTGAGATTCCCGGTGCGACATCCGCGACAGAAGAGAATCGATGTCGGCAAGAAAACCTACGGGCGACCGCCACGCAGGAACGAAAGCCTGCCTTCTTTATTGAGGCAGTAAAGTCCGCCCTCGGCGGCGAGCCAGTCGGTGATTCCGCTGGGGGAACGCACGCTGCGGTCGAAATCCAGCTTTCCGGTCTCGACGTTTTTACCCGGCACTTTTGCCCGGCCGTAGGCCATGATTCGCACGTTCGGTGAACCGGCCGCGCCGCGGTCGATCCGCTCGTCGAGCAGGACCGCCTCGTCCTTGCCCAGCAGCATGTGCCGGATGAACGCGATGTTGTCACCGTCGAGCGATTTGACCGGGTCCGAATCGTGATCGGCCGGGTCGGCCAGGTTGTACCGTTTCATCCCCGTTGTTTTCAGCACGAACACGCGCGGGCCGACCACCTGCAACCAGACCGACGGGGAATTGCTGGCGGTGTTCAACGGCGGTGTCGGGTCGACGGCTCCGGTCAGGTCGTAGCCACGAAGGAATCGGCCGCCGTCATAAAGGCAGACCAGCCGTCCCCCGGACACCAGCAGCTGCTCCGGCTGGGTCAGTCCGACGAACAGCGCGTTGTCCTGATTCGCGCGAGCGGTGAGTTCGATCGGGGCTGTCTTCCACGGGTCGTACAGGTCTTTCAGAAGAATTCGGTTGTACAACGTGAAAGCGAGAGTGGATTCCTCGGACAGCGCGACGTTGACCAGCTGCCCCGGCGTGCTTTCGGCTGAAAACCTGCGGCGGCCGATCACCTTGCCCGTGGTCGTGTCGTACACCACGACCTGGGCACCGCCCGAATCGTCGAGCCGGGCTACCGTGAAGTGCGGGTTGGCGAGCAGTTCGTCGATCGCATGGTCGGCCGTTCGTGTCTGCCAGGCCACTTCGCCCGTCATAGTGTTGATGCAGACAATTCTGCCGGTCGAGGTTGCGAGCACGAGCGTGGCACCGGCCGGTCGTGCGGAGATGATCTGTTCGACCGCGTTGACCTCGGGCGCGGGCAGGACGTTTGCAACGCCCGCCGGCGCGATCACCCGCTGCATGCGGCCCTGGCGGACGACGAACTGCGCCTTCCCATTTACGACAACGAGCTGCCCGTTCTGAACCATGCGGATGTTATTGATCGCGTTCTGCTGTTCGCCCGGGTCGTCGACCACCGCGTCACCGGCAGCCGAGACCATCAGTGTCGGCAGCTTCGACAGGCCCAGCGTCCAGTCCAGCTTTCCGTGCTCGTCGAAACGGAAGACGTCCGATCCGGTCCAGACGAGCCATTTCGACTGAACCCAGGCGGCGCCCTGCGGCGCGTCCTTTATTTCAGAAACGACGGCCGACGGCTTGGTCTGCCCCACGTCGTACACCGATAGCCCGGACGCCGACCAGGTCAGGATCTGTTTGAAATTGTTGTACCCGGTCAGCGGGTGTGCGACCGCGACGACGCCGTCGATGCTCTGCACGGTCTTGGCAAATGGGTCGGCGAAGTTTTTCGAGTCCGGCGGGGTGCCGAGTTTGAAGTCGGGCAGCCGCGCCTCTTCCTCGTCGGCCTTGATCGATCGCAGCCTGTCGACGGCGACGCTGTACGGGACGTTTTGAAGCGAGGTCCCGTCGGGCAGGTCCAGCCGGGCGGTCATCACCGGGTCGGGGGACATCTTGGCCGCGCGGGCGAGCCGATCGATCGCCGGCCCGACCTGTCGAAGGGCCAGAAAATCGTTCGCGATCGCCTGAAGCCGTTGCGCTTTGATGCTCGGGTCGACGGCGTTCAGATACATCATGCGCAGAATATCGATTGCCCGGTCGGGCTGATGGCTGGCTTCGAAACGGTCGACGGCCGCCTGCCGGGCGTCGTTGGCGGCGCGGCTGTTGGGGTAAGTGATCCCGACTGCCAGAAGCATCTCGGCGTCGTTAACGGCGATCGCCTTGTCGCGGGCCTCGGCGGCGAGTTTCTCGATGGGGCGGTAGACGGACCGGTCGATGTCGATGGCGATACCGATCGACGCCTCGGCGGCGTCGGCCGCGGTGCTGTTTTCCGCGACCACCACCGGCCGCAACGATGGATCAGATAGAATCTCCTGACACAGCTTGACCTCGTCGGCGTAATTGTGGTTTTCGTGGTCGGCCCGGGCGCGGGTCAGCCGGTAGATGGCTTTTTCGCGGGGGGTGTCGGCGGCCGCGCCCGCGCGGTCGAACAGCTTGTCGCCGAACTCGACGCGGGCCTTCTTCCGGTCCGCGTCTTTCTCGGTGCCGGTTTCCGCCCGGCGTGCGAAGTCCAGCACCGAGGTGAAAATCAGAGTGCGGTCTTTCCCGCTCCGCATCGAATCAATCCCGCCGATCAATCCGATCGCTTCGTCGACCCGCGTGAGCGCTTCATCGGTTTGCCCGCCGGCGTACAGCACCTCGGCGAAGCGTATGCGCGGCTCGGGGTCGTTCGGTGACGACGTCATTTCCTGCTGATACCTTGCCTGGACGAGCTTGAGGTCCGTGTAGACGTCGACCTGCGTCGACCCGGCGACGATTACGTTTTGCGAAGTGACCAGGACGTTTCCCGGCCCCTGCCCGCCGGTGAAGTTGCCGCGACTGGGGTAGAACGACGCGATTTTGCACTTGGCCCAGTCGACCCGGTACAGGCGGTCGCGGGACGGAACGTAAACCGAATCGGCGGTCATAAACCCCCGGCCGCAGACGGGGTTCACGTCGGTGTCCAACTCCGGGCCCGTCAGATCCGGCGCGTGCGACGCGAGCGCGTCCTGCGGCGAATCGTGATTGTATTTTTTCCAGTCGATGAGAAAGATCCCGCGCTGGCTTGTGACGACTGCCACCTCGCGGGTGGCCGTTTTACCGACGAAATCGCGGACCCCCAGAAGCACGTCGGCGTTCGAATAATCCGAGGTCGCGATCTGCTGTTCGATCGCGCCGCTGCCGGCGTTCACGACGAAGAATTTCTTCGCGTCGGTCGGCATCGCGAACATTCGGCCGTTGCGGACGAAGACCGGGTTCGACGCCCAGGACTTGTTGTCCTGCACGGCGGCGGTGCCGTTTTGAAACCGCCGGCCCCGGCCGCGCCACACCATGCCCCCGTCGTTTGCGACGTTGTCACGATCGTAGCTGCTCAACCAGATGATGCGACCCTCGGCCGGGTCCACCGCGGCAAGCGACCCGAGGTTGGTCATCACCAGCACGCGCCCGTCGGCGAAGGCGATTTGCGACGGGTCGTCGGTCCCCGAACCGTCGGCGTCCATCCCGCGGGTGCCGCTGCCGAGATAGGTCGACCATTGATATTTTCCGGACTTCAATGAAAGGCTGACGAGGTAGCAGTCGTCGAACTGCTGGTCCTTGCCGCCGCGGGCGATCACCAGGACGGAATCTTCGCGGGCATTGGTCGAGACGCCGGTCGCGGGCCTCGAATGGCCGGCGAGACCCGCTGGGATGATCAAAGGAGTTCCCACGTAGTCCGCGGTGCGAACTGCGGCGAGCGAGGCGGGCAGGTCGGCGGGCGAGCGGGTCCACAATTCCCGGCCGGTCTCGCGGTCGAGGCAGACGAGCTTTACCGTGGAACTCGAAACCGGTTGACCGGCGAAGCCGATCTGCATCGGCACATTCCCGAACGCGGCGCCGTTCACGGTCGGTCGGTCCGGCTGTCCCATGACCGCCAAGACAGCGGTCGAACTGACGGTGACCGTGAGCTGCTGATTTCTCGCGCGACCGAACACGGGCAGTTGGTAGTGCCCGTTGCGGTCACCGGAGTAGGTACTCGACCAGCCGGGCAGGGCGATGCCCGTGTCCTGATCGACGGCGTAGACACACCGGCCGTCCTGGAAAAAAAGCGATCCGCCGTCGACCACCGGGATCACACCCAGTGCCTGAAAATTATTGATCGACTGCTTGTCGGCTTGGTCGAACATCGTCCGCTGGTTGGAGACCAGCCCGATCGGGTCCGGGGGCGCCATCGGGATGGTCGTCAAGCTCGCGCCTAGCTTGGCGACGGTCGGCGAGACGTCACCGCGGCCGTCGATGCCGTTGAAACGGGGCCAGGTGTCGGCGTCGGCGGGGCGAGTCGTGGCGACCGGTACCGGGGCGTGAAGAACCGCGGCCAGCGCGTCGGCCAGCAGAACGTCTTTGCCGGCGATCGAACCGGCCTCGTTGGGACTTTTCTGTCGGAGTTGATCGAGCAACGCGGCGGCGTGCGTTTCGTCGCCGGCACAATGAGCGGCGACTGCCGTGCGGTACAGGATCATTCCCCACTGCGGCCCGAGCGACGGGTGCAGCGAGAGCAGCCGGTCGCCGGCCCACGCCGCGGCGGCGTAGTCACCGGATTCCAGATAGCTGTCGACCAGCCGAATGCCGGCGGTCTTACCCGCGTCGGTGACGAAATAATTCCAGAAGATCTGACGCAGCGTACCGAGGTCGTCGCGGGCCGCCGACGACAAAAGGTCGTTCGCGGTGTCGCCGTAAAGGTTTCGATAGACGGCCAATCCCTCGTTGGGCCACCGCGACAGGCGTTCCTGGATGATCGAAGCCACACCGCTGTAAAGGAAAGTGCCCGAGCTTTTGTCGATGCGGCGGGCGACGACCCGCGCGGGGTATTTGCTCAGCGCGTCCTGATAAAACTCGGCCGCGGTCTTCCACTGTTTCTGTGACTCTTTTTCCTGACCCCGGGCGAGCAGCTCGACGGCAGCGGGTGAATCGGGGACCGATACCCCGGCGGGCGTATCTTTGCTGTCACGTGTGCCCGCGTCGGGCACGGCTTGCTGGGCCCATGAAAAACCGGCGATCGCCAGAACTACCGTCGCCATCCAGAGCCGATTGAACTTCAGTGTCGACATAGAAACTCCCGGCGGGGAGACCTTTTTGTTTCTCGAATCGGCCTTAGACCGTGATCGGTTCGGACTGTTTCGGACTCTGCGGCGATGGCTCAGGACGAGTCGTAAAATGTCGACCCCAGAGGGTTCGCAGTCGTGCGACGTCGTCACCGGGAATCTGTTTGCGGTCGGACCAGATTGCCAACCGGAGCGCGTCCAGCGACGGGGCGGCCATCAACTGTTCCTGCCGCGCGGGAATCAACTCGATCGCGCGTCGAATCAGCGTCATGGCGTTGTTCGAAGCCGCGTCGAGGTTTCCGATGATCTCCTGCAAAAGCGCGAACGGGTCGGGCTTGTCGGCCGGCTTTGCTTCGGATTGACCGGGCGTCGCGGGCGGTTTTTGTCTCCAGCAATCATAGTCTGTCACCAACGCCAGCAGCGCGTAGCTAAGCTCGGCTTCGCGGGCGAGCTTAGCTTCGGGCATGGCGGTCATGCCGATCAGATCCCCGCCCCAAAGCCGGTGCATCAGGCTTTCGGCCCGGGTCGAGAATGCGGGGCCTTCCATCGCGACGTAGCAACCCCGGTCGTGGACCGAGTGGTCGGTCGCTTTCAAGTCAGCGCCGGCGTCGATCAGTAGTTGACGAAGCTCGCCGCAGAAAGGTTCCGAAAATTCCACGTGCACGGCGGTGGTGTCGTAAAAGGTGTTCTGCCGGCGGGTGGTCTTGTCGATGATCTGGTCCGGGATCGACAGGTCGCGGGGCTTGTTTTCTTCCCGAAGCGAGCCTACGGCGCCGGTGGCGATCACGTGCGTGCAACCGAGTTGCTTGAGCGCGAAAATGTTCGCTCGGTAGGGGACCTGGGTGGGGTTCAGTAAATGCCCCGGGCCGTGCCGCGCGAGAAGAAAGACCGGCACGCCCGCCCACTCGGTCTCGATGATCGCGTCGCTCGGCCGACCGAACGGCGTGTCGATCTCGTGCCGGCGGCCCGATTGTCCGTCGAGCAACTTGGCGAGTCCGGAACCGCCGATGATGCCGATTTTTAAAACGCGCGGCGCTGATGGCTCCGATGGTTCTGCAGCAATTGCATCCCCGGGCGGCGGTTCGGTCACATCGGTTGGTGTGATAATCCCGGCAGCAATGCTGACCACAGGCTCGGTTAAAACTGGCTCTTCTGAAACCGCCTCGGTGGTGTCTGCCGCGACGGGCGCCGCTGATTCGGCGTCGGTCGATTCAGCGTTGCTTGATTCGACGTCGGCTAACTCGGCATCTGCAGACTGATGCTCGTGCGTTGCTGAATCGTCTGCTGCAGTTTCTGCGATCTCGGTGTTGCTTTGCAGTTCGACGGCGATCGCCGGCAGCGTTTCTTTCGAATGAAGCGCGTCGACGGTCGTCGCGTCGGTGCTGGCTTGCGGCGTGTCGGTCGGATCCTGCGGGGCACTTGAAGAGTTCATAAGTTCATCGGCTTGCGGTGCGGCTTCATCTGGCATTGCGATTACCTGAGAAATAAACGGAAATGATCCGACGGCGGCTTCGCGGGCGGCGGAAACAACCGTCGTCACTGCCATCGCGGCGGCTAATGGCGACTCGGCTATCGGTGTCACATCGTGAGATGTCGCATGCACGGATGGCATGCTAAGCAACGCTGTGTCCGCGGCGGTCGTGCCCGCTGAGCGCGTGTCGAAGAGCTTCGTCTCAGGCTCGGCTGCGGTCGATTCCAATGCGGATTCTGTTTCCAGAAAAGAAACCGCCTGTCCGGCGGTCGCGGTCGGCATCGGAGTCAAGACGGAACGCGCGGCAACCACGGCCGTGGAAACGGCCGCGATTGGTTCGACAATTGCGATCTCGACGGTCGACGACGTGGGCATTGGAGCGACACGGGCTTCTCCGTCGCCGCTCGAATGCATCGTAGGCAGACCCGCCTTGGCCGGGGCGGTGGACGGGTCCGAATCGGGTGATTCGAAGATTAACCTTGCTAGGTTATGGCTCAGTTGCTCGAGCCTCGACCGTCGACCGGCTTGCAGGACACGCCGGCCGCCTGAATCCATCTGCATGACCAAACGAAGCCCGTGGTCGGTCTGGTTGATCTGAAACGTTTCGATTTGATCGAATTTCAAACGCAGAACTCTGGTGGAGCGGAAGAACCATTTTGTTCGAAGTTCGACGATCCGCTGGCTGGGATCGAAACGATACTCATGGCGGCGGATCCAATAGCCACCGGTTCCCGCGAGCAACCCCCAGCCGAGCAGCGTCAGGTAAAAAACCCAGGGGGAATGAAAGGCGATGCTCAGCAGAAATCCGACCGGCAGCAGGACCAGCGACGCGAGCTCCGAGCCGAGGCTCGCTCCGAGCCAGCTGGCCGCGGACGTGGTGATCGAACTCTCAGACGGGTTGGCCATCTGCGACTATGGTAACGCGTCGGTGCGGATAAGGCATCTACCGCAACCGAGAGGGATTAGGCGGTGGGGTGATTAACTGAAAGACATTACCGTCAAGGCGCGTGAACTATCTCATGATCCAGACTTCGCTGTCTTTGTTCACTTCGTCTTCACCGGGGTAGACGTCGTCGCCGCGGACGAAGAAGTTCAGCTGCATGGTTTTGCGAAGAATGACGAGCCCCTCGCTCAGCAGCTTTTCCTCTGTTGCTTTGGCGTAGATGTCGTCGGCCGATTCGACTTTAGTCAGCTTGCCGTTCACGTTTTTCATGATGACGTGTTCGCCGCAAAGCCCGGTGACGAAGATCGAAAAATGCTCCATCCGGGGGGTCGTCTCGACCCAGATCGCGACTGCATCGCGTGCCTCGGCGGGGCCCAGGCGCACGGGACCGTTGATGGTCGTGAACTCTTCGAGCATCTTGTTGCGCTCGGCAACCTTGATGTCGTCGAAGACCTTTTTCGGAATGTTCTGGTCGGCGGAGTGGACTTTTCCGTCGGTCGTCAGCAGGTCGATCTGTGGATAAAAATGCTGTTCCTTATCCGTGTCGTTTGTAACGGTGTAGGTCATGTACCAGTACGCCTTGGGGGTCGGCGAATCGGCGACATCGACAGCGATACGTTTCGGCGTGGAATGGGTGAACTTCAGTTCCCAAGACGAAGGGTACGCGTTGGGCGTGGGAAAATCCGGGGCGGCGATCGCCGGTCGGGCGATCAGAGCACCGGCGGAGACCAGAAGGCATGCGACGGTGGCGAGCAAACGAGCACGAGACATAGCGGTTCTCCGCCGGCAGGCCGGATCGAGCAGGAATCCCGCGGCAAAAAATTTGCCGCTTCGACGCTGTTCGGTATTCTTACGGTCAGTGAATCCGCTGTCAAATCGCGACCCTGTGACCGACGCCACCCCCATTTCCGATCCCGATTGCCGACCGGTCAGACCCCATGAAATTGTAAGCGCGCTGCGAATGGTGCTCGGGAGCGACGGTCAACCGGCGGACGAATCGCAGGCCCGCGACCTGATGAAATTTACCGCGCAACGCGGCATTAAGTTAGAGGACATCTGGGTCAACGAATCAGATGGATGGCTCCGCTGGGCAGCGCTCCCGGTGACCAGTCCGGGTCGCACGGTCCTATACTTCGGGACCCCGGCTTCGGTGGTCGGCAGCGAACTGGAGCCGATGCATAGCGGGCTAGACGCGATCTCCCGGGAATTCGCCGGGCGTGATTTCCAGATCGCGCAGGTGTTGCTCGATCCTTCGGACGTTCAGAGCATCGAAGTGTATCAGCGGTGCCGGTTCAAGATCATGGCCGAGCTGCTGTATCTTCAGCGGACGATCAAAAGGACCGCCGCGCCGGCGGCGCTTCCGGCGCCGTTTCAAATGCGAACTTATTCGGAGCAAACGCACGCCGGGTTTGCCGAGGCGGTGCTGAGCAGTTACGAAAACAGTCTCGACTGCCCTCCCTTGAACGGTATTCGCAACATCGAAGACATCCTGGCCGGGCACAAGGCGGCGGGCGTGTTCGATCCCCGCGACTGGTTCCTGCTGACACACGACGAGCAACCGGTCGCCGTGCTCCTGCTGAACAAGACGCATCATGCCGACGGAATGGAACTGGTTTACCTGGGGCTAGCTCCGTCGGTCCGCGGGCACGGGCTTGGCAATTACCTGATGCAGGTCGCCGAGGCCCGGGTGTACGAGCGGAAGGTCAGGACGTTCTCGCTCGCCGTCGATGCCAAGAACGCGCCGGCGTTACGGCTTTATTACCGACACGGCATGCAGCAGGTGACGACGAAGATCGCAATGATGCGAATGCTGCTCGACCGATAATCTCCGCATGCACGGCTACACTCGCCCGCTGCTCATCGCTGGCTGGTATCGTTTTTTTGCCGTTCTTTTCCTGTTGTAGCGTATTCGGTCCCAAATGATGGAGCAGCGCAAAAGTACGTATGCTGAACAGTCGAAGTGAATAGCGAACGTTAACAAACGGTCACTATTTGTTTTACAGGATTGACCATGCAGCAGACGTCTATGGCAGATCAAACGCGGCAAATTCGGCGTCGTGGTTCGGTGATGATCTACAGCTTCTTTCTAATGACGATCATGCTGGCATTCGTGTCGTTCGGCATGGATTTCGGCCGGATGGAAGCGGTGAAGACCGAACTGCAGCGTGACGCCGATGCGACTGCGCACTCGAGCCTTCAGTTGTATCTGTCGTACGGCACCGGCACCGCGGTGGCCTACGCACCGATCGTCGCCGGGTCGGCGTGCAACCCGGTGGACGCCAATTCCGGTGTGAGCCCGACGGTCAGCATTACTTGGGGTTCCTACGACCCGATCGCCAAGACGTTTACGGCCGGGGGCGGCAGTCCGGTCGCGGTGAAGGTCGTCATTTCCCGGACGGCCGCCGGGGGCAATCCGATGAAACTGACGTTCCCGCTGATCAACGGGGTGAGCGGCATTCGTTCGACCTGCGACGTGTCTGCGACCGCGATCGCATACATCGGTGGGGGGCAGTCCGGCAGTGTCAGCGTGCCGTCCATTTCGAGCCTTTATCTGGTAGGCATGCCCGCCGGGTCGACGACGGCGGGGTACGGCGATAACACCACGAACTCGCCGTCGTACCAGGTCGTCAGCGTGCCGGTGGTCCCCGGAACTTACGTTTCAGTAAGCAGCCTGACTGGCACGTCGACCATCGTTCCCGGGTACGTCACCCCGACCGGCCCGGCAGGTAATAGCGGCATCCTTCTTCATCACGGGGAAAACTACGATCATAATCCCGACCCCGGCTATGAAAATCCGGAGAACGGCATCGGCGACGCGACCATGCCGGCGGACGCGTTCTGCGGCGTGTTCCTCGGGTCCAATCCGCCGACCTCGGCGACGGCACCGCCGGCGATCGACTGGACCGACTCGGCGGTTTCGAACGTCAGCACCTTCAACAACTTGCTCAAGCAGCAGCCGTTCCTGATCGGGAACGGCAAGACGACCGGCGGGACGACTAAGCAGTTCCTGGTCCCCCCGGGCGCGACTCGGCTGTACCTGTCCGTCTGGGACGGCGTTTGCTACAACAATAATAGCGGTAACATCTCGGGCACGATTTCTGTCCAGCAGCAGATTCTGCTCGTTAAATAGACCGAATGTTCTTCTGGTCTGTTTCTACGTCGAAGGCAGAAGCTTGGCGGCAGTTACGGCTGTCGCAACTGGCTTCCGCCCGGGAAGCGCTCTATGCTCCGGGCTATGTCGTCTCCCTCGACTTTAGCGCTTGCGGATATCGAACCGGGGCGTTTTCCGAAACACATTGCAGTCATCATGGACGGCAACGGCCGGTGGGCCGTGCGCCGGGGGCTCGAACGCGTTCGCGGGCACGAAACGGGCGCCCGGTCGGTCCGGTCGATCGTGACCGAATGCGCCCGCATGCGCCGCGAACACGGCGGGCCCGATTTCCTGACCCTGTATTCCTTCAGCCTCGAAAACTGGAAACGACCGGCCAGCGAAGTTTCGTTTCTCATGGAGATGTACATCGATTATCTCCGCAGCGAGCGGAAGACGATGATGGAGAACAACATCAAATTCCGACAGATCGGGCGGCTCGAAAACCTGCCCGACCCGGTCATGGACGAAGTGAACATCACGTTGGAAGAGACGGCCCAGAACGACGGCATGACTCTGGTGCTGGCGTTGAACTACGGCAGCCGCGCGGAGATCACCGACGCCGTCCGTTCGATCGCCGAGCAGGTCTCGCGCGGGGAGCTTCGACCTGATCAGATCGATGAGTCGGTGATCTCGAACAATCTTTATACAGCGGGTTGGCCTGATCCTGACCTTCTGATCCGGACGGCCGGTGAATTGCGGGTCAGCAACTATCTCCTGTGGCAGATCAGCTACGCAGAGCTCTATGTCAGCGACGTGCTCTGGCCTGATTTTGGTATCGAAGATCTCCACAATGCCGTGCGTGCGTTCGCCAAACGCAATCGGCGTTTCGGCGCGCTCGACACGTCAAACACTCTGGCAGGCCGAAGCTGACGCACACTGGATTGGTCTCGAAGCTGGTGTCATTCTTCGGGGAAATCGCCTTCAGCGTTTTGACTCGTCCCTAACCCCGCGGTCGTCATTCTGCATGGAACAATCCCTAAAAAACCGATTGACCTACGGTCCGATGATGTTGGCCGGGCTGTTCCTGTTGCTCGTACTTGATCATTTAGTGCAGAAATGGACGATCGACCCCGTGCGTCACACCGCGGGCGTGGCGGGGGTCGGCATCATGGCGCTGTTGCTGGTGATCCTTCCCATTGCGGTCGCGGAATTGGCGACGCTGTTCACGGCCGAGAAGGTCCGCCCGTACCGCACGTTGTCCGCCAGTGCCGCGGGCCTGTTGATCCTTCACGCCTTCTGCACGCAGTTCGCCTGGTTCCGGCCGTTCGCCTCGTCTAGCCTGATGTTCATCGTCGTGTTCGTCATGCTGGCTGCCGCACTGACGCGGGCGCTCGACAAGGAAACCCGAAGGCGCGATTCACCGCATGGCCGGGACGGTTCTGTCGACGATGTACCTGGGCGGCCTCGGGTGGTTTCTGCTCGCGCTGCGGGTGAAGCACGGCGACCCGCGCCATCACTTGTTCAACGGCAGCACCGGCATCGTTCTGATGATCCTGCTGGTGGTGAAGGCGACCGACATCGGCGCGTACTTCGGCGGGCGGGCGACGGGTAAACACAAGCTGATCCCCTGGCTGAGCCCCGGCAAAACCTGGGAAGGATTGGGTTGGGGGCTTCTGACTGCCGCGGTCGTGGGGTCACTCTGCACGGGGTTCATACGGTCGACAGACTACACCTTTCCGTGGTGGAAAGGGGCGATCTTCGGCGCGGTCATCGGCGGGATCGGCCAGCTCGGAGACCTTCTGGAAAGCCTGATGAAGCGCGACGCCGAGGTCAAAGACAGCGGCAGGCTCGTGCCGGGGTTCGGCGGGATCCTGGACATCATCGACAGCCCGCTGCTGGCTGCGCCGTTCGCCTACCTGATGTTCAGCCTTTTCTGATCCAATCGCCCGCGTCGAACGGCGCGGAGCAGGGAACGACAGGATTTTGTCGAGCTTGCGGTCGGAAAAACGCAGCGCATAATAATACCCGGCGTCCCACAGAAATCGTCGCGGGCAAGGAACAAAGCGACCGGGAAGCTCCTCTCATTTTTTCGCGTCGACTGTCAAACGGCAAAGGAGTGCCCGTGCCCGGAGAGACTGATCTACACAAAACGTTGAAGAAGGAAGCCTGCCGGTGGCTTTATCGAATGGGCTATCGGTGCATCGCGGCCGAGGTCCGGTTGAAACCGCTGGGCATTATCGATGCAGTGGGCACCGGGCTGTTTCGGCCGTTCCACAACTACCTGTTCCAACCGCGTGACCTGCCGCAGGTTTGCTTCATTGAAGCAAAGGCGTCGCGTGCCGATTTTCTTCGCGACAAAAGCGAGGACGGTCAGCTGTCGCTGTGCATGATGGAACGCCGACAGAACATGACGCGGGTTAAAAGCCGGCGGCGTCGGCTTCGACAGAATATCGGGCTCGGGAAGTTTGACTCCTGCCTGACCCAACCGATGGCGAATCTTCATTACGTCATGGCCCCGGCGGGGCTGCTGCAGAAAAAAGACTTGCCACCGCGGTGGGGATTGCTCAGCCTCGGTGAAGGCGGGGTGAGCGTCGTGGTGCGGGCCGACTGGCAGGAGTGCGCCCGGACCGAGTTCGTCGAGTCGGCCATCGCACGCACGTTGACCGGTGACATCTACCGCGCCGACGACCGCGCGATCAGTTCGGTAAACCGGGAACTGTTCGCGCAGCAGCAGATGCTCGCCGGCCGGATTCGCAGTCTGAAGCCGCAGGTGATTCTGGCCCCGACGCCGTTGTTGGCGGGGAAAACGGCTTGAAGCAGGGACCCGGTACGCCTCAGCGAATTCGCAGCAACCGGACGTGCGCGCGGCTCGTTTTTTTCGCCGGACTGCTGATCTCGATTGCGAGTTTTGGCCAGATCCAGGTTCGACAATACGAGTTCGGAAATGGTTCATCGACGCCCCCGAGTTCAACGCGTGTAACGGAGGAACAGTACGCCTCCGAGCGCGGCTACGGATTCGAAGGGCAAAGCCGGCCGAAGGTCGCCGCCGGTTGCGTCACGGCCGCGAGCCCGTTCTACTTTTCGATCAAAGCCGATCCCGGAAACTACCGCGTGTCGGTCACGCTAGGCGACCTCGCGGGGGAGTCCGATACTACGATCAAGGCCGAGCTTCGCCGGTTGATGGTCCGTGCGGTGAGCACGAAGGCGGGCCAGTTCGACCGCCGCGATTTTATTGTGAACGTCCGTGCTCCCGCGTTTCCCGGCGGGCGGGTGCGGCTGAAAGCGCCGCGTGAGACCGTCGACGAGGCGTGGGCCTGGGACGATAAGCTGACACTCGAGTTCAACGGTCGCCGGCCGTGCGTTCGCACGCTGCAGATTTCGCCGGTCGACGTGCCGACCGTTTTCCTGCTCGGCGATTCGACCGTTTGCGACCAACCGGCCGAGCCCTACACGAGCTGGGGGCAAATCCTTCCGTACTTTTTTAACCCCGACGTCGCGATCGCGAACCACGCCGAGTCCGGCGAAACGCTGCGGTCGTCGTCGCAGGCGCATCGGTTCGAAAAAGTATTGAGCCTGTTGAAACCCGGGGACTACGTGCTGATTCAGTACGGGCACAATGACATGAAGTCGAAAGCGCCCAACGCGGCCGGCGAATATAAAGCCATGCTGACCGAGTGGGTCGACGCCGTCGCGCGCAAGGGCGGGACGCCGGTGCTGGCCACTTCGATGAACCGGCACACGTTCACCGGTCCGACCGTCGTCGACAGTCTGGGGGTCTACCCCGGGCTGGTCCGGGAAGTGGCGGCCGAGAAGAAAGTGGCGCTGATCGACTTGAACCGAATGAGCAAAACATTGTATGAATCGCTGGGTTCCGAAGGGTCGATCGAGCTTTTCGAACACGCGTCCGGTTCGAAGACGTTCGACCCAACGCACCACAGCAGCTACGGCGCTTTCGAACTGGCGCGGTGCGTCGTCACCGGGATCCGGACGAATAAACTGCCGCTCGCTGATCACCTGTCTCGCGACGCGACAGTGTTCGACCCCGTGACGCCGGATCGCGCCGCCGACGTAATGATCCCGCCGAGTCCGGTAATGGCGGCACAAAAACCGCTCGGGAATTAGGAGCTGATGGGAGCCTCATCGTTCTCACTGTAGCGCCGCATCTTGCGGACGACCGTGCCGGAATCGATGCCGAGAATTGTCGCCGCCTGCCGTAGTGATTTCGCCGTTTTGACCACCCGGCGGATGTGTGCTTCCTCGACGGTCGCCAGCGGGATCAGATCGCCGACCGTGACGTCCAGTTTGGAATTCAGCAGATTCGATGGAAGGTGCGAAACACCGACCGTGTCGCCGGTGCACAGGATGGCAGCCCTTTCGAGCACGTTGCGCAGCTCCCGGACATTCCCAGGCCATCGGTATTCGGTCAGAACGTGGAGCGCTTCGCGGCTCAGCGAAAGCGGAGGTCGATGTAGTCGGCGGCCGAAGAACGCCAAGTACTGTTCGGCCAGATGGGGAATGTCGTCTTTCCGTTCGCGGAGCGGGGGAATGTCGAGCTGCACGACGTTAATCGCCATCAGAAGGTCGGCGCGGAACGTGCCCTCGGCGACCGCTTTCTCGAGGTCGACGGTGGTCGTGGCGATGATTCGCACGTCGCACCGACGGCGTGTCGACTCGTCGGGACGTTCGAACTCCTGATCTTCCAACAGACGCAAAATCGCGGGTTGGAGCCGCATCGGCAGCTCCGAAATTTCCTGAAGGACCAATGTCCCGCCCTCGCAGAGTTCGACCAACCCGGCGGGGGGGCCTCCGGCGGTCGGGATCCCGAACAGTTCGGTCTCGATGTTGTCCGCATCGTCTGACTGGCAGATGACGGTTCCGAAGGGTGAATCGGCGCGATCGCTCCAGATGTGGATGGCGTGCGCGAGCCGGGCCTTCCCGGTGCCGGTTTCGCCTTGCATGACAAGTGTCGCCTGGGTGCGTGCCACGCGGTGCGCGAGGGTCAGCACGGACCGCATCGCGGTATCGACGGCCGGCAGATCCGAATCCCCGTCGCTCGTGGCGGCTTGAAGCGCGCCGAGCTTTTTCTCGACCCGGGATCGTTCGACCGCCCGGCGAGTCACGTACAGAATTTGGTTCGCGTCGACCGGCTTTACCAGATAGTCCGCTTCCCAGCCGTTGCCGTTGTTCCGAATCTGATCGGCCCCTTCAGGTCCGGCGATGACCACAAGCTGCATCCATGGATTGTGTTCTAGAAGAAGTGAGATCGAACCATTCGCTGAAGCAAGAGCGTTGTCAATAAAAAGGAAGTCATAGGCACGTTCCTGAAGCAACGTTGCCGCCTGTTGGACAGAATCGACTTCAGAAATCGCGTCGCCGGTTGGGTCAAAGCAGTCCCGCATCGCTCCTCGGACACGCGGGTCAGTGTCGACCACCAGAAGTCGCAGGGCCGGATGCTTCGCAGTTCGAAACGACATCGATTGAGTAAGCGCAGAGGGGAATTAGACGAGGCCCTGAAATCGATGATCGCACTGCATTTATCGTACCAGAGAGCGGCATTTGAATCGGACATTGGCTTGGTGTTAATCAAAGACTCCCAAACACGGGAGTTTGCGGCGGTAGCGATGGAAAAGCATTAAGCCTGGGTCCGAGAAAACGCGATCTCGACAGACGCTTAAAATTTACGCAACTTCAGGTTTTAGGATCACATCTGCTGCTTTTTAAGCAGCGGTCTCGACCACGATCGCGCGGGACAGCGCTTCCGATAAAATGTAGTCAATTTGCAGCATCAATGTTAATGATTGCTAAATTTTTGCGCATCGATCGACGCGTTCGGTAGCAGGTGGAACTTCTTCGTGATAAATTCGAAGACGCCGGCTAGGCTGCTTTCAATGCCTTTGATCTTTATCGATGTATATGTAAGCATATGCTATTAATGCACTTAAATATCACACAGCGTTTTTGCGCGGTTGTGATCCGGGTCGAAACGCATCGAATTTTGTTAATCAGCACTAATCTGATCCGCCGTCTGGATTTCGAAGTCGTGGCGTGGCGAATCGGTTTACAGTCTGTCAAATCCTGACACTGGCTCGCGCCAAAAGCCCGCTGCTGAAGATTTCCACTGTATGCAAAACAGCATCGGCATCGCCTTTGTTATTGGGTCCGCTAGTGAAGAAATAGGCACACCATCTTGAGGTGGTGTGTTCCTGCCAAGAACCTGGCACCCGTTCACCACGTTGCAGACGCCGTTTCGGCCTCTGACAAAGGAGCAGCTATGAATCTGTTATTGGAAGGAGGACCCCCGCTGTCCTTCTCAGGCAAGGTATCACGTCTGGGCCATCGCCTGCGTGACAGAGAGTGGAGAAAGTACGGCTACACGCTGGTGGTCGGAAAGTTTCTGGGCCTTGCCTTGGTCATGGCGATCATCGCTGCCGTCATGATCGTCCCGCGGATGATCTCGGGGACCAACGCGTTCGCACAACAGACTTCGGCTGCGACGACGATGCCGACCTCAGCGCCTGCGGTCGCGGCACCCACCCCGCTTACCAGCGCGGTTCAGGGGACCGACCCTTACGTTAATCCGATCAATACTGTCTGGACACTGATCGCGGCCTTCCTGGTGTTCGGCATGCAGGCCGGTTTCACCATGCTCGAGGCCGGCTTCTGTCGGTCCCGTGAAACCGTCAACGTGCTGGTCGAATGCGTTTTCGATACCTGTCTATGCGGGTTCCTGTACTACGCCTTCGGTTACGCGTTCATGTTCGGTCAGGGTAACGGCCTTATCGGCTGGCACGACCCGAACGACGCGACCAAGAACTGGTTCTTCCTGCAGAACGTCGTCGCGACGAGCACCTACGGCGCGACCGGCGTTCCGGTTCTCGCCCACTGGGTGTTCCAGTTCGCGTTCGCCGACTGCGCGTCGACGATCTGCTCGGGCACGATGATCGGTCGTACCGATTTCATCGGCGACATCCTGTATTCCGTCTGCGTCTCGGGTTTCATCTACCCGATCATCGGTCACTGGGCCTGGGGTCCGGACGGCTTCCTCTACACGATGGGAAGCCTCAACACCCCCGCGGCGTTCGAAAGCTACACCCACTTCCTGCCCAACCTGGGCATGAACTTCCACGACTTCGCCGGTTCGACGGTCGTGCACTCGATCGGAGGCTGGATCGCGTTGGCGGGCGGCATCATGCTCGGGCCAAGAATTGGTCGCCGGTTCAAGCGCGACGGCGGTGGCCCCATGCTCCCGCACGATCTGGTCATGGGCGTGATCGGTGGTTTCATCCTGTGGTTCGGCTGGTACGGCTTCAACCCGGGCTCAACGCTGTCGGCGATGGACTTCGGCGGGATCGCCCGTGTCGCCGCCAACACCACCCTTGCCGCTTGCACCGGCGGTATGGCGGCTGAGTTTTTGATCTACTTCCGTACCGGTAAGTGGGACGCGGGCGCGATCACCAACGGCTTCCTGGCCGGCCTGGTCGCCATCACCTGCCCCTGCTACTGGGTCAGTCCGACCGGGGCTTGTGCCCTGGGTGCCGTCGCCGGCGTGATTGTTATCCTCGGCGTCGACCTTCTGGAATTCCTGCGAATCGACGACCCAATCGGCGCCTGGCCCGTTCACGGCCTGTGCGGCATCTGGGGAACGCTTTCGCTGGGTCTGTTCGCGACCGGTGAATACTCGGCCGTGGGCAGCAGCAACACCTCGATCCCGGGCACCGACGGTACCCCCGGTTGGGGCCTGACGGGGCTCTTCTACAAGAACGCCGCCGGTGTACACGACTGGCATTGCCTGGCCGGTCAAGCCATCGGTAGCGCGGTCGTCTGCGGCGCGACATTCGCACTTGCGATGGCGGTCTTCGGTGCGCTCCACATGGTCGGACGTCTTCGCATCTCCAAGGAAGGCGAAATGGACGGCCTGGATCTGCACGAGCATGGCATCTCGGCCTACCCCGAGTTCGTCATCTCGGCCCTGGCTGCTCCGATGGCCATGCCTTTGGACACCGTGGGTTCGGGCGGCAAGCGTGAGCTTGAGTCCGTCCGCTAATGCATCATAATCATGTCGGCGGGCCGGGGATTGACCCGGCCCGCCGGTTGATTATCCGTCGCTTGCCAAGGAGTCGAACATGAAAATGATTGTCGCCATTATCCGACCGGAGAAGCTCGAAGCCGTGCAAAACGCGCTGAGTGCGACCGAGGTTTATCTCATGACCGTCTCGGACGTCCGGGGCTGTGGTCGCCAGCGTGGGTTTACTGAACAGTACCGCGGCAACCAGGTGGTCATCCGCCTGCTGTCGAAGGTCAAGCTCGAAATCGCCGTCAACGAGGCGTACGTCGAACCCACCGTTCAGGCGATCCTCAAGGCAGCGCATTCGGGCAACATCGGGGACGGGAAAATCTTCGTCCTGCCGCTCGACGACGCTTACCGCATTCGCACTGGCGAGAGCGGCGAAGTCGCGATCGGGCCGTGAGCTTACGACGGCCGTCCGGCCGTCATCGGACGACAGAGTTCGAAAACAAGGAGGCCGCCGAGTGTCCGCTCGGCGGCCTTTTCATTGGTTCATTTAGCGTGAATAATTACTTCACCATGCCGACTTGTTTTGCATATTTGAACACGTCACCGGCCTCGATGATCGGCAGCACGTCACCGATCGGCCGCAAGGCGTAGCGCTGGTTTTGCGTCTTGTTCAGCACGAAGTTTTCCATCAGCCGGACTTCGAGTTCGTCACCGGTCTTGATTTTATTTACCAGCCGCTCGACCGATTCCATCGGCGGCAGGTACCCGCCGTTGACGCTGTTACGGAAAAAGATCCGTGCGTAAAACTCGGCGATCACACACGTGATGCCCGCCTCGGCCAGCGCCAGCGGCGCGTGTTCCCGGCTCGACCCGCAGCCGAAATTCTTCCCGCCGACCACGATCTGAAAATCGCTTTTGAATTCGTTCGGACGGACGAACGGGATCGTGCCATCGGGCAGCCCGCGTTGTCCCTCGGGGACGCTGCTCATAGCATACATGCCGAAGAACTTGCGCTCTTCCGGAATGCTCGGGTTAAACGACAGGTAATTGGCCGGAATGATCTGGTCGGTGTCGATATTGTCGCCCAGGACGTAGGCCTTGCCGGTGATAACGGTTTCCATGACCCGAGTGTATGGCAGATAAATCTGCTGTAAAGCAACGGCAGGGGTCTGAACGCCCGGACGCCCGCGCTCTCCGGGCTTCACCGTCTCTTCAGGTTCAACGGCATAACGTGGGTCCATTATGCGTATTCTCGTTGTCGAAGACGAACCGGACCTGCAAGATGTTGTAAGCCAGGCGCTGCGGGAAAACGGCTACGCCGTCGATGAAGCGTCCGACGGTCGCGAAGGTCTTTTCAAAGCACAGTCGACCGACTACGACGCCCTCGTTCTGGACCTGATGTTGCCGGGCATCGACGGCTGGACGTTGCTGAAGGAACTCCGCAAGACGCGGAAAACGCCGGTGCTGCTGCTGACGGCCCGTGATTCGCTGCCCGATCGCGTGCGGGGGCTCGACGCCGGTGCCGATGATTATTTGACCAAACCGTTCGAACTGCCCGAACTGCTCGCCCGGCTGCGTGCGTTGATCCGTCGGTCCGCCGGCGCGGCGTCGTCGTTGATCGCGCTCGGTGACATTTCCCTCGACACCGCGACCCGAACCGCCAGTCGAGGCGCGGAGCGTATCTCGCTGACACCCCGGGAGTACGCTCTCGTGGAGTTTCTTGCCATGCACAAAGGAAAGCTCGTCACCCGGTCGATGATTTACGACCACCTGTTCGAAGAAGACGACGACACTCTTTCGAACCTGGTCGACGTCCACGTGTCCAACGTCCGGCGAAAGCTCGGAAAGGAATTCATCACCACCCGCCGTGGTGAGGGGTATTTCATCCATGCTTAAATCGATCCGGTGGACGCTGCAGTTTTGGCACGCGGCGATCCTGATTGTGGCCGTGGCCGGGATCGGGACCACCAGCTTCTTCGAAATCCGCCAGGCCCGATACAAAGAAGTCGACAGCGAACTGGAAGCCGCCGCGGAGGTGATCGTCGGTCACCTGCATAACCCTAGACCGGACTTCCCACCGCACCGGCTGATGGAGCGTGACGACCACTTCGGTGCAGGCCCCGAACCCGGTCCGAGCGACAAAGGTCCTGACAATCGCGGCAGAGACGGGCCGTCGTGGTGGCGGGGGCTCGGTGACCGCCCGCCCGGGGAACGTCCGCCCGACCGCCTTCCCCGCACGATCGACCTGCCCCCCGGCTTCCTACAGCGATACGGCGGCTCGCCGCTCCAAGCCCGTTCTTTCATTGTCTACCGCGACGAGCACGATGTGCTTGCCGCGTTCGGCGCTCCGTTGACGCCCACAAGCCTTCCAAAAATCGACTTCCCTGCAGGCGTAGAACGACGCGCGGCTTTCATTGACGGTCAAGTGCACAAGGTCGTGCTCTCGGCCCCCGCACATTCGAAAGTGCTCGTCAGCGGGTCGGTCGAACCGATCGACGCGGAGTTGAACAAATTAAGCTGGCTTCTCGCCGGGACCGGTTTCGGCGTCGTGCTCGTGGGGTTGTCCGGTGGGTGGCTGCTGTCGTACGGCGCTGTGAGGCCGATTCGGAAGATGACCGACGCCGCGCAGGCCATCTCGGCGACGCATCTGTCGGAACGAATCGACCCGAAGCAGGTTCCCAGCGAACTGGCCGATCTCGCGCGGGTGTTGAACGCCGCGTTCGGTCGGCTCGAAACCGCATTCGCACAGCAGGCCAGGTTCACCGCCGATGCGTCTCACGAACTGCGGACCCCGCTTTCGGTAGTGCTCTCGCACGCGCAGTTGGCGCTCTCGCGCGACCGGTCGCCCGACGATTACCGCAAGACGTTAGCGACCTGCCTTTCGGCTTCGAGGCGAATGAAGTCGCTGGTCGATTCGCTGTTGCTCCTGTCGCACGCGGATGTCGGCGAACTTGCCATTGAAAAACAGGAGGTCGACCTCGGCGTGATTGCGTCAGACAGCGTCGCGATGCTCGCGCCGCTCGCGGCCGAAAAATCGATCTCGATCGACGTCGACCTGAACTCGACCCCGGTCTCCGGGGATCCCGTCCGGTTGGGGCAACTGGTGACCAACCTTGTGAGCAACGCGATTCGTTACAACCAGCAGCACGGCCGGGTGACGGTTTCGACGAAACTGCAAGCCGATGACGCGGTCCTGACCGTCACCGACACCGGCGTCGGGATCAGCGACGAACACCGGCCGCACGTGTTCGACCGGTTCTTCCGGGCCGACAAGGCCCGCTCACGCGAAGCCGGTGGCAGCGGGCTCGGGCTCGCAATCTGCAAGAGCATCGTCGACGCACACGACGGAACGATCTCGGTCACCAGCGAGATCGATCGGGGCTCGACGTTCGTTGTGGAACTGCCCGGGCCGGTGTCCGGTCGAACCCCGAGCGTGCCCGATTGATCCGTCGATCCCCTCCGGGAAGCGGTAAGGCCGTTGCTCGCCGGTACCGGTGTTTGTGGTTCGTCGCCGGGTCATAGTAAGCTCGGGCGGAAATGACCATCGACGAAGCCGTCCAGATCGCGGTCCAGCACCATTTGTCCGGGCGATTGTCCGAAGCGGAGCAGGTTTATCGTCAGATCCTGAACGTCGCGCCACAGCACGCGGTAGCGCTGCACAACCTCGGACAGATCGCGTTCACGGTTCGAAACTACGATGCCGCGATCGATCTTCTTTCCCGGGCGATCGTCGTCGCCCCGGACGACGCCAATGCGCATAACACGCTGGCCGCGACATTCTTCGCGGTCGGTCGGCTCGACGAATCGATGGCCGAGTTGAATCGGGCGCTGGAACTTCGATTCGATTTTTCCAACGCCCATTCGAACCGCGGCAACGTGCTGGTCGCCAGAGGGGATCTGCCGGCTGCAAAAGCGGCATTCGAAAAAGCCATCACGCTGAATTCGAACAACGCCATCGCCCACGACGGGCTGGGCTCAACGCTGCTTCTCACAGGCGAGCTTCGCCGCGGCTGGCAAGAACGGGAGTGGCGCTGGCAGAAGCCCGACTTCGAAGCCAACCGCTTTGCCGGTCGACGCCGGTGGGACGGGTCTGATGTGCGAGGCAAGACAATTCTGCTGCTGGTCGAGCAGGGTTACGGCGACGTGTTCCAGCTCGCGCGTTACGCGCCGTTGCTGGCCGCCCGCGGCGCGATGGTCATCCTGGAAGTCGTTCCCGACATACACCGATTGATGTCCACGCTGGCCGGCGTCGATCAGCTGATCATCGCGGGTCTGGCGTCACCGCCCTGTGATTTCGTCTCGCCGTTGATGAGCCTTCCGTATTTTTTCAACACCGACCTGCAGTCGATCCCCGCAGCGACGCCGTACCTGTCGGCCGACCCGCGGTTGGCGGAGTCGTTCAAAGCGAAATATTTCCGGTCGGACCCTAACCTGAAAATCGGGCTCGTCTGGGCGGGCCGTCCGACGCACAGCAACGACCACAATCGCTCGATGTCCCTCGCCGAGTTTGCGCCGCTCGCCGAACTAACCGGCGTCAGCTTTTACAGTTTGCAAAAAGGCCCTGCCGCGCAGCAGACGCCACCCCCGGGCATCAAGTTGGTCGACCTGTCGACCCAGCTCGTAGACTTTAACTGGACTGCCGCCGCCATCGCGGGGCTCGACTTGGTCATCACCGTCGACACGGCAGTCTCGCACCTTGCCGGTGCGCTTGATAAACCGGTCTGGGTTTTGTTGCCGTTCATCCCCGACTGGCGCTGGATGATGGACCGCGAAGACACCCCATGGTACCCGAAAACGCGATTATTCCGGCAAAACAGGATCGGCGACTGGTCAAACGTCGTCGGGCGACTTGCCGAGGCCGTCCGACAGCTGCCCCGTGGTTGATCGGCGACCGTCGCAGCCGTTCTGACCACATTTCCCGCTTCACGGTGGCGTTTGGTTCATCCCGGCGATATCATTCTTTTATGCCTACTGCAACTTCCGCAGAACATCTTGCTGCCCCGGAAATTCGCGAGCGGGTGCAGGATGTGATCAATCTGATTCGTCCGGCAGTCCAAGCCGACGGTGGGGATATCGAGTTGGTTGAAGTGTTGCAGGACGGGGCCGTTCACATTCGCTTTCACGGTGCCTGCCACGGCTGTCCGAGCAGCACGATGACGCTGCACAGCGGCATTGAAAGAAACCTACGCGAGCGAGTTCCGCAGGTCACCAAGGTGTTGGCCGTCCCATGACTGCTGCATCCGCTATCGATTCTCGCCCCGCAAATGCCCAGGCCTCGGGTTCGCATTTCGTATCCGGTTTTAACGCCGCCCGATTGCACGCGTGGGTCGTCGCTGGTCTGTTGCAACTGAGCCATCGTATCGGGGCGATCGCTCTTCTGGCGACGCTCGCCAGCTGGGCGATCATGTATCAGGGTCACAATTTTCACGTCCCCTTGGCGGTCGCCGCGGGAGCCAGCGACATCGGGCTTTGTGCGGCGTTGCTGGCGCGGATGCTCGTTCGTCACAGTACCCGGCTCCGTCGCGAGGCGAACGGTGTGGCGATCTTCAATCTGGTGCTGTTCATTCTCACGATCTACTTCATGATCTTCAGCCGGACTGATGTAATTCACGCCGAAGCCTCGGCGTTCTTTACACCCACCACCAGCGGCCCGCAGGGCTGACCGCAGGATCTGCGGCCAGCTCGACCCAGACCCATGACACCCGAATTGTGGATGAACGATGCGATCGAAGAAGCCCACGCCGCTTGGGCGGCAGGAGAGGTTCCGATCGGCTGCGTGATCGTGCACGAACCGACCGGCCGAATCGTCGGGCGGGGGCACAACCGCCGGGAGACCGACGAGGACGCGACCGCGCACGCCGAGGTGGTGGCCATCCGCAACGCCGGGCTCACGCTGGGTCATTGGCGGTTAATCGAATGTGTGCTGGTCGTGACGCTCGAACCGTGCCCGATGTGTGCCGGGGCGATCGTCAATGCCCGGCTTCCGAAGTTGATCTACGGCTGCGCCGATCCGAAGGCCGGCGCGGTCCGAACCCTGTATCAGATCTGTGACGATCCGAGATTAAATCACCGCGTGGAGATCATCGCCGGCACGCTTGCCGAGCCGTGTGCCGCGCTGCTGTCCGATTTCTTCCGCGACCGGCGACAGCGGGGGCGGAAGTGAAACCGTGATTGCATCTTGTGCGTTTGCAATCCGGACGGGGTTCTTACCGCCGAGACGCCGAGAGGATCAGCAGGGTGGCGTAGGATGCTCTCAAATCCAAAATAATTCAAAATTATCTGGAAGCGATGCGTGCGCCGCCGGGCTTTCTCCGCGGCTCTGCGTCTCCGCGGTGAATCATCCGCCCCTCCGCACAGAGACCGTGAATCAGGAATGGGGCGTCAAATCTTTCACGCGCATCCGTTCGGCTTTCTCAATGATGCGGTTCACGACCTGCGGCTCGGCGAGCTCGGTGGTGTCGATCACGATGGCTTCGGGCGGGATCGCGAGCGGGCCGACGGACCGGGTGGCGTCGCGGGTGTCGCGGGAGACGATGTTTCGAAGAATCTCGTTCTGGTCGACGATTTCGCCGCGGGACCGCAGCTGGGCGACCCGACGGCGCGCACGCTCGGCTGGGTTGGCGTCAAGATAGATCTTCAACTCCGCGGTCGGGAACACGACCGTTCCCTGATCGCGGCCTTCGGTGACGACGTTGCCTCGCTCGGCGCCGATCTGCCGCTGCTGCTGGACAAGCATCTCGCGGATCGAAGGGACGACGGCTACGAATGATGCAGCCCGAGTGCACTCGCTGCCCCGCAGCATGTGCCCGACCGATTCGCCGTTTAACATCACCCGCGGCGGGCGGTGGGACCAGTCGAACTCGACCTTGGCCAGCTTCGACACGAACGCGAGTTCCCGCATGTCTTCGAGGTTCACCTGACGGCGCAGTGCTTCCAGTCCGATCGCGCGGTACATCGCGCCGGTGTCGAGAAAGTCGAACTCGAGCCGGACCGCGACCGCTTGCGCGACCGTCGATTTTCCCGTACCGGCTGGGCCATCAATGGTAATGATCATGCGTGCAGAATCCTACTCGGCTGCCCAGGAACACCCGCGACGCATCAGTGTCATACAAGGTTCGGTTGCGAGCACGTCGGCGGTGTGCCCGAGACTACTATAGAACACCCGTCCCGATCCGAACAATTTGGTCCAAACAACCGGCATGTCAACCGGCCCGTTGCCCGAATGCGGCCCCGGGGCGACTGGAAATCGGGTGCTCGCCAGCACTTTCACGGCCGGGTCGACGTGCATGTAATACTGTTCCGACTTGACCGAAAAATCCTGAACGCCACGCGTGATCGGGCTGTCTACGGTCGAAATGTTCACCGTGTATTCGGTTCCGTCGTTCCCCGGGTGCGCGACGAACTGCCCGCCGGTCATGAACTGCCAATCGCAATTGTCACGAAACGCGTCGCACATCCCGCCGTGGCAACCGGCAAGCCCGACGCCGCTTTCTACTGCCTTCAGCACCGGTGCCACCTGCTCGGCGGTGATCTGTCCCATCGTCCAGACCGGCACGATCAAGGACAGGCCCGACATTTTTGAATCGTCTTTGAACGCCTCAAGACTGTCCGCGAGCTCGACGGCAAAACCATCTTCGGTCAGAACGCGCTTAAAGAGCTCGGCCACTTTCAGTGGCTGATGCCCGTCCCAGCCCCCCCAGATGATCAGTGCTTTTTTTCTCAACTTCCTGGTCTCCCGGAGGTCAATGATTTTCGATGACGTCGCCGGCCTCGTTCATCTTCACGGCTCGGTCGTTTCCGTCGGTGCCTGTGAACTTGAACGTGTAATAATCCTGATTCGCCTGCGTGGTGCGGGTAATCTGCTTGATCGTCGCCCCGCGGTGCTGGTCCATGAACGCGGCCTGCACGCCCGGGGGGGTCTGGGTCAGAATTAGATCGGTTTCGTTCGCGTTACCGCTTTGACACCCGACCAGCATTAACAGAACCACGGTGATCGCCGATCGACGGCTGCGGCTGCTTCGGAGGAAAAGCATCATAGTACCGCTGTTGTACTTGAGGAACGAGGAATGAACAACGCTTGGCCTTGGTTCTCAACGGCGGCTGCTGGGTCGATGCGTTTGCGGAACTCCCTTGCCCGGTACGCAACGAGTTGGTCGGGGTGAGAGTACTTCTGTTCCGTTGGGCTTCGTTCAAAAGCGCGGGCACCGCAGTGGAGACTCCCGCAGGCTTCGAAGCCGATTCCTCTGTTTGCGCCTGTGATGAGCTTGATGGTGTGAATTTGCGCTACAAGAAATAAACACTTCTTGTTGCCGAATCGCGAATTATTCAACCATGTGAGTCGCAATCAACAATTTGATCAGTGCGGCGCGATCGATAAGCTCAAGCGGTTTACCAGCGGCGAAAGCAAGAGCGTTAGTTGTGAAGATACTGTTTGTCACCAAAATGCCTTTGTTCGCTCGTTCTGAAATCATTACACCGTAAAGGTCACGAACAAATGGTTCACCGACAGACCCGCTGTACCGTTTACACTGAATGATAGATTTCCCTTGAAAAAGCGGCGTATGACAGTGTGCAACCAAATCGATGCCGCCGTCATGGCTGGCCTTCGTTGCATCTATATCAAACCCGAGCTTTTTGAAAAGGGTCGCGACTAACCCCTCAAATTCAGCACCGGTCATTTGATCGAGCCAACTCAAATAGGTAGGAAGTACATCCGAAGGTGAGATTTCCTTACCTCTTGATTGCATGATATGCGCAACAGCCTGCGCCATGGTCAGTTCGTCATGGCTCTCGAACACATTTCTCAGGTTAACTAATTGAGTTTGAGAGTAGCCAAGCAGCTCAAGCTTAGCGAAGTTCCAAGCGGTCTCAAAGTTGCCGCTAGACCTAAGATTGCCGAGGCTCAGCACCGACAGATCTTTTAGTAAGCTGACTGTTTCGGAAAGCGAGAGGTCAGGGCGAAGATTCCACAAATCCAGCACGCGTTTCACTGTATCGGGCGGCATCTTCGCTTTAAGTAAGCCGATTCGCGCTGCTTCTTTCGCATCATCAAAGGTGTCCTGAGCAGCTAGAGTACCTCCTGACGCTTCAATCGATTGCAATTGAGAGCGGGTCCGAGCAGCGGATTGCTCCATCACCTCTTTCGGCTTCAACTCAGGATGCGCTAACGCGTATTGCCAAATCGTCGATCTTAGCAAATCAGACATCTGCCGCGCTAAAACGCCCCAAAGCGCCGGAACGGAATGGAGATCTATCAGATTCGATTCATTGAAGCGTGTGAAGTTAGATCCAATGTCGTAGATATCGTCGTTCTCAGGCGGATCCACCACCAAGTACCGCAGTTTTACGTTTGAGGTGAGTGCGAGAAACATCCGTTCGATGTCAGCGTCAAAATAAGCGCTCTGTCTATTCAAGGTGTGAAGCCAAGTCTTAATAGATTGCTCAGACGTCCAAACTGCTATTGCGAACGTGTCACCATCGAGCTTAAGAACGACTGGTGTAAAATTGCCTTCGGAATGCTTACTGCCCAGCATAAACACACGGCTCGGAAGTTCGTTTGCGTTCATCGTTGTCTTCCCAACTCGGTCGACCCGAGACAACTTGTATCGATTGAAAAGATAGAATTTGCTTTTCAGAAGATTCTGATTCCGTCATGCTTAATTAGCTTCGTAAATCAAGCAGACCTTTAACGCACGCGGGCAACACTTTAAAGGCGAAGAAACCGGACCGAGCCCGAACGCGATGACAGCACGCGATACTTTCGCGGCCTCAAATTCACTGCAGGTCACCACCGCATGTGCACGCCCATGTGGAAATACCCGCCGGTCGGCCCGTCGACGGGCAATGTTGCGAGCATCACGCTGGTCTTGGCACCGTCGACGATCTCCATCGGAGCCGATGGCCCGCCCATGTCCGTTTTGACCCACCCTGGGTGTGCCGAGTTCACCTTGATCGGCGTGTCTTTCAGTTCGAATGCGAGGTGATTCGTGAACATGTTTACCGCGGCTTTGCTGGCGTCATATCCCAGAAACTTCGACGGGTAGATCGGTGAACTCGGGTCGGCGTGCTCGGCGTGTGAAGCGAGGATGCTGGTCAGATTCACGATCCGACCCGCGGCCGATTTTTTAATCAGCGGCAAAAACGCCTGCGTGACTGCGACCAGCCCGAAGAAGTTGATGTCGAACGTTTTCCGCAGGCTCGCCGCCGCCACCGCGCTTGCCGCCGGCTCGTTCGCATAATCCAACAGCCCCGCGTTGTTTACCAGCACATCAAGCTTGCCGAACTGTTTCTCGATCGTCCTCGCTGCCGCGTCGATCGACGCCTGATCGGTGACTTCCAGCGGGACCCAGATCGCTTCGATTTGCGCGGCATTCAGACTCGCGACCGCCGCTCTACCGCGGGCTTCGTCACGGGCACCGATGAGGACCGTGTGCCCGAGCTTGCCGAGCTGCCTGCCGGTTTCCAACCCAATCCCTTTATTCGCGCCGGTGATGAGCGTAATCGCGTTCATTCGTTTACTTTCCTTGAGCTGAAAGAGCATGTCTCGTGGATAAATCAGGAAAAGTCGATCTTATCTGCACGGTCGGTCGCTGTCTCGCGAAAGGCGATCGAGTGTCGGTGAGGCGAGCCGTCGGTGAGGCGAGCCGTCGGTCGGATTCTGATATTGTTATAAAGCGATTTTTAGCAATCGGCTGAAGCGGCATCGATCGCGACCGACCGATAACCGCGGATTCTGTCGCTGGTGACTGCTTCGGGGCGGTGCGCACGAGCTCATTGCCCGGCGAAGTTTCGTTGACGCCGGCGCTATTTCGGTCATATTGTTTGGATCACGATGCGTCATCGCGCCCGTTATCTTTTAGCAGTCACCCTTGTTGCGACCGCGCTGTGCGCGGACCGTGCGATGGCGGCCGTGCCAGAGGCCCGGCCACAGATCGGTCAGCTCGCCGAAAAGCTTGCCGCGCGGTTAAGCCGGAGCTTCGGGCGAACCGCTTCGACCCGCATCGTGCTCACCGAGCGGGCGTCCGAAGGAACGCCGACGAACCACGAGCAGGGTGTCGTGGCGCAGGTGGCGCGTCCGCAGTCGTTGCTGTCGGTTTACCAGTTCAGGCTCCCGCCGCCATCGGCTTGATACAAATCTCCCTAGACTGTTGACCGCCGACTGTGAGCGATTGACGACGGATTTTGCCGTCGTTTCGCGGCTCGCATCTGTGAAGCTGCTCCGTCCCCCTTATTATTTGAAGGTGCCCACATGGCCCTGACCCCCGGAAAAATTCTGACCGCAGTGTTTGGTTCTCGCAACGACCGCCTCATCAAGCGGTTCAAGAAGATGGTCGAGCAGGTGAACGCCAAAGAGGCCGCCGTTCAATTGCTCACTGACGACCAACTCCGCAATCGAACGCAGGAGATCCGCACCGGGTTGGTTGCCGGGACGTTGAAGAGCGCCGACGTGCTTCCCGAGGCGTTCGCGATCATTCGCGAAAGCATGGACCGGCACATCGGCATCCGGCAGATCTTTAATCCCGACGAAAACTTCGACCCTGATAAGTTCGATGATGAAACGCTCGAACTCTATGACGGCGTGCAACGGCGGATGATCAACGAAGGGCTTAGCTGGGTCCGCGTTCCGATTCCTGTCAAAATCTACCAACAGGTTCGCAAGCTCTACCCGGAAAGCCGGCCGCCGTTCCGCGCCCGGTGTTTCGACGTGCAGCTCATCGGCGGGCTGGTCATGTACGAAGGCCGCATCGCCGAGATGGCCACCGGTGAAGGGAAGACCTTCGTCGCGCCGTTGGCCTGTTTCATGCGCGTATTGGAAGGGTTTCATTGCCACGTCGTGACGGTGAACGACTACCTCGTGAAGCGCGACTCGACCTGGGTCATGCCAGCGTTCGAAAACCTCGGGCTTTCGGTCGGGTATCTTCAGCAGGATTTAGAGCCCGGCGGTGAGGCCCGTCGCCGGCAGTATTCCTGCGACGTGACCTACGGGACCAACAGCGAGTTCGGTTTCGATTACCTCCGCGACAACATGAAAGAGCGGGTCGATTCGCAGGTGCAGGGCCCGCTGGATTTCGCGATCGTCGACGAAGTCGATTCGGTGCTGATCGACGAAGCGCGAACACCGCTGATCATCAGCGGGGCGGCCCACGACGACGCGCCGAAATATCAAGCGCCGCGGACGGGGTGGCGCGGACGCTGGTCATCGAGTTGCATCAAACCATGGGACGCGAAGATCGAAGAGGAAGTGCGACGCTGCCAAGCGGGCAATCAAATCCGCCGAAGGGGACGAAGACCACGCCAAGACCAAGGAAGAAAAAGAAGCCTGCCGGAAGCGCCGGTCCGAGGCCGAGAAACAGCTTGTTGAAGCCGAGTCCAAGAAGGAAGGCATCACGCAGTACTACGAAGTCGAGATGGACCGCAAGTCGGTCCACCTGACTCACGAAGGCGTCGCCGCCGCGCAGGAGGCGGCAGGGGTTGGCAGTTTCTACGTCGGCAACAACATGGAATGGCCGCATCTGATGGAGCAGTCGCTCCGCGCCCACGTCGTGTACGAACGAGACAAGGATTACGTCGTCGAGCGCGGTTCCAAGGGCGAAATGGAAGTCGTGATCGTCGATGAATTCACCGGCCGAAAGATGGCGGGCCGGCAGTGGTCCGACGGGCTGCACCAGGCGACCGAGGCCAAGGAAGGCGTTTCGATCAAGCAGGAAACGCAGACGCTGGCCACGATCACGCTACAGAACTTCTTCAAGCTGTACCGCGCGTTGTCCGGCATGACAGGGACGGCCCTGACCGAGGCCGAGGAATTCAACAAAATCTACAAGCTGGACGTGGTCAGCATCCCGACGAATCGACCGGTGATCCGCCGTGACACTGAAGACCGCGTGTATCGCACGGAGCCGGAAAAGTGGACGGCGATCCTGGAAGAAATCAAAGAAGTCAGCGAGACCGGCCGGCCCGTGCTGGTCGGAACCACCAGTGTCGAAAAGAGCGAAATGCTCTCGAACGCGCTGCGGCGAAAGTTCGGCATCGAGCACGAAGTGTTGAACGCGAAGAACCACGAGCGCGAAGCCCAGATCGTTCAGATTGCGGGGCAGCAGCACAAGAACGCGCACGGCGATTTGGTCGGGAACGTCACGATCGCCACCAACATGGCCGGACGCGGCACCGACATTAAACCGGCGCAAAGCGCATTCTTTGAGATCATAGAAGCGCCCGCGGCATCCAAAGCCGCCGAGACCGGCAAGTACGTCGTGCAACAGCGTGTCACCGGCAAAAAGCTTGATGTAATTCCGCCGTCCAGCGACGAACACACCAACCCGCTGTTCGACCACCTGCAGCTCAAGCCCGGCGCGAAAACCGTCGGCGGACTGCACGTGATCGGCACCGAACGGCATACCGCCCGCCGGATCGACAACCAGCTCCGCGGTCGCGCGGGCCGGCAGGGGGACGCCGGGTCGAGCCGGTTTTACGTGTCACTGCAGGACGACCTGATGAAGATGTTCGCCGGCGAATGGACGATCAAAGTCCTCGGCTGGCTCGGGCTCGAAGAGGGGATGGCGATCGAGGACAAGCGCATCAGCAAGGGCATCCTGAACGCGCAGAAGAAAGTCGAAGAGCGGAATTATCTCAGTCGAAAAAACATGCTCGAGTACGACGACGTCATGGACGCCCAGCGGATGAGTTTCTACGGCATGCGTCAGAAGGTGCTCGAAGGCCGGGACGTGGCTGGTGTGATCTGGGGCATGATTGGCGACGCGATCCGCGACGCGGTCGACAAATACATCACCCAGGATTTTGTCGCCGCCACGGTCAGTGAATGGGCCGCGACTAATTTCCAGGTAAATATCGACCCGCGTGACCTGCGGGGCCGGCGCGACCTGCACGACCTTGAAAGATATATTCGCACGCAGGCCCGCGCCGAGGCCGAGACCAACCTCGCCGCCACGATGGGCGAGTTCGTCGGGGAAGACGAAGACGACACCAAGACGTGGGACACCAAGGGACTTTCCAGCTGGGCGATGAGCCGGTTCGGCGTGAACCTCAGCCAGAGTCAAATTCGTAAATCGACACCCGAGGCGCTCGAAGAGCAGCTCCGCGTCGCGGCGGTCGAGCAGATCGACCACCGGGACACGACCGGGCTCGAACGCTATTTGGAACCGCTGTTCGCCGAGAAGGAGATGGCGGCCTGGGCGAGGGACAAATTCGGCATCGAGTTGACGGCCGAAGAATTGGCCAAGACGTCGAAGGAAGCCCGGACGTCTCCGGGGGAAGCAATCGCCGCGCTGATCAACACGCGCGCCCACGAAGCGTACGCCCGCCGCGAGGTGGAATATCCGGTAAACCACGTGTTGACGTATGCCTTCGGCGGGGAGGAAGGCAGCACCGACAATCCATACGCGGCCGACTTTGTCAGCAAGTGGATCCGGGGGAAATATGGCGTCGATCTGACCGTCGATTACATTCGCAGCAAAAATGTCCGCGAGATCCACGACGAAATGTGCGGCTATCAGGAAAAGCTCACGCACGGGAATAAGCTGCAGGCCGACATCGACCAGATCATCAAAGCCGGCACACCCGATCAGCAGATCGAGGCGTTCAACCAGCGGTTTGGTTTGGTTTTAACCGATGCTATTTTCAGACCCGAGACGCTGCCGCCCGCGCTACGCGCGTTGATCGGTGAATCGTCGAAAGAAAGCCGGACGTCGGTCGCCGGTGACGAAACGACCAAGCTGGATGCCCGCACGATCTTCACCAACATCGCCAAGGCTCACCTGCGGCGGGAGCTGACTGACCTGGAACAATATGTCCTGATCCAGATCTTCGACCAGGCGTGGAAAGACCACCTGTTTGCAATGGACATGCTCAAGGGCGGGATCGGGCTGCAGGCGTTCGCCGAGCAGGATCCGCGGGTTTTATATAAGAAGGAAGGTTTCGACTACTTCAAGCAGATGTTGGCCGGGGTACGTGACAAGGTCACGGACCAGATCTTCCGCGCTAAGTTGATGGGCGACGCGCAGCGCCGCAGCAATTACCGGGAGACCGCTGCCGTGCACGCCGATGCCGGGAGCTACGGCGTCAGTGAAAACCTGGAAGCGGGCGGTGAAGCTGCCTCCGGCGATCAGGGCGGCGCTAAGACGATTGTCCGCGACCAGCCCAAGGTGGGGCGCAATGACCTGTGCCCGTGCGGGAGCGGAAAGAAGTTCAAGAAATGCCACGGGGCGGAGGCCGTTTAACTGCGGTGCCGGGGCCGCATCGATGCCGGTGATTTCGGCGATTCGCTCGGCTTCAATCAAATCGGCGGGTGGGTATGACCAGACGGTTTTTCGTTACGCTGTTGGCGTCCGTTATTTTGATCAGTACGGTTCTTCGGATGGCCAACGCCGCCGACGTGCCGGAGAAACCGATCGAGGTCGTGCTCCCGGCTGATTAGACCGACAAACCGGCGATCTTCGTGCATCTCGCAAAGCCCGATCGCCGGACCGGGGCGGCGATCGTGATTTGCCCCGGCGGCGGGTACGCCGGGCTGACCATGACCAGCGAAGGCCACGACACGGCCGAATGGTTTGCCGCACGCGGTGTTGCCGGGATCGTCTTGCAATACCGGCTGCCCGGCGTTCACGGTCATACGCACGCGTCGCCGCTGCAAGACGCGCACGCGGCGATCACTGTCGTCCGGCAGCGTGCGGCCGAGTGGGGCATTGACCCGCACCGGGTCGGTATCCTCGGATATTCCGCCGGTGGTCACCTCGCCTCGACCGCCGGCACTCATTTTGATGAAAATACTCGACCTGATTTCATGCTGCTCATCTACCCCGTGATCACGATGACGGGCGAGTACGCCCACGCCGGTTCACGTGACAAGCTGCTCGGCCCGCACCCGGCCGAGAACCTTGTGAAGTTCTACTCCAATGAGTTGCAGGTGACAAAAGAGACGCCGCCGGCGTTTATCGCCGCCGCGGGTGATGACTCGACAGTCAACGTCATGAACAGCGTCGGGTTTTATGTTGCCCTGCTTCACGCGAAAGTTCCGGCCGATCTGCACATATACACCGTCGGCGAGCACGGCCTGAAAGGCGGGCTGGGATGGGGCATCGGCGGGCCGAGTCGGTCGGTCTCCAGCACCTGGCCCGACCGTGCGATCGAATGGATGCAACAGCGCAATTTGTTCGAACCTGTAAAAAACCAGCCCGCGATTCGGCAAAACGGTGAGCCGCCGAATTATCCCTGAAGGACCGAAAGCTTATTGCGGAAGAAGCCTAGGCGTCTTCCCGCCAGCACGAGGTGCGCCGGGCAATCTGCAATATTGCCGGGTTTAGTTGACCGGCCTCTAAGAACTTATCTCGGCAGGAAGATTCGTTCGGTGAACTTGACCCGTTTGGCTTACCCGAGCAGATTAATGCTGGCGGGCTCGATGCTGCTCGGCTTTTTGAGAAGTCGACTCCGAGAGACGAAATTTTTGAGAGCCGATCAATGCATCGTAGTTGGACCTGTTTCGCGATATCGCTGCTGTGTTGTGCTCTCGGCGGCCTCGCCCGCGCGCGGGCGGCGGGGCAGCCGACGGCCGATCGCAGAAGGCCCAATATTGTGGTCATCCTCTGCGACGACATGGGGTTCAGCGACCTGGGCTGTTACGGCAGCGAGATTCATACGCCTAACCTCGATGCGCTCGCCGCGGGGGGACTTCGGTTCACGCAGTTTTATAACACTTCGCGGTGCTGCCCGAGCCGGGCGAGTCTGCTCACGGGGCTGTATCCCCATCAGGCGGGGATGGGGTACATGACCAACGGCCGGATCGGGTCTGACGGATACACCGGCAACTTCAATTCCCATTGCGTCACGATCGCGCAGGTGCTGAAACCGGCGGGTTACGCGACGTACATGGTCGGGAAATGGCACGTCACTTCGGACGACAAGCCCGGAAGCCCGAAGAACAACTGGCCCGTTCAGCGGGGTTTCGACAAGTATTACGGAACGATCATCGGCGCTTCGAGCTACTTCGATCCGGGCATGCTCACGCGCGATAACACGGTGATCAGCCCGTTCACCGACCGCGAATACCAGCCACGCGCGGGCGAACCATACTATTTTACGAACGCGCTGAGCGATCAGGCCGCACGGTACATCACCGAACATCATCAGCGGCATCCGGAGCAGCCGTTCTTCGCCTACGTCGCTTACACCGCGCCGCATTTCCCGATGCAGGCGTTGGGAAAGGACGTTGCCAAATACAAGAGGGTGTACGACGCGGGCTACGGGCCGATTCGCGCGGCCCGCTTCAAACGGGAAAAAGCACTCGGGCTGATCAACCCCGCCTGGGATCTAAGTCCGCAGGCGGGGGACTGGGATGCGGTGAAGAACAAGGCCTGGGAGTCGCGGTGCATGGAGGTGTACGCAGCAATGGTCGACAACATGGACCAAGGCGTCGGGCGGATCGTCGAGTCGCTGCGAACGACCGGCCAGCTCGACGATACGCTGATTCTGTTTCTGCAGGACAACGGTGGGAACTACGAGGACATTGGCCGCGACGGAAACAGCGTCCGCGCGGCGACCCCGTCGCTGCCCGCGCAGGGCAATGAATTTTTTGAGACATCGGAGCGCCCCGACCGAACTCGTGACGGCTGGCCCATGTTGCACGGTGAAACCGTGATGCCCGGACCCGCCGACACTTTTATTGCGTACGGTCGCGGCTGGGGAAACGTCAGCAATACGCCGTTCCGTGAATACAAACACTTCGTCCACGAGGGCGGTATTGCAACGCCGCTTATCGCACATTGGCCGGTTCGAATTGCCCGCAAAGGGCAACTCGAAAGACAACCGGGGCATTTGCTCGACCTGATGGCGACCTGCGTCGAAGTCGCGGGTGCGAAATATCCGGAAACCTTTAACGGAAACGCGATCGTCCCGATGCAGGGCAAGAGCCTGGTTCCGGTTTTCGACGGACAGACGATATCTCGCGACGCAATCTACTGGGAACACGAAGGCAACCGCGCCGTGCGGCAGGGGAAATGGAAACTAGTAGCCAAATACCCGACCGGCGCCTGGGAATTGTATGACATCGAAGCCGACCGCACCGAGATGCACGACCTCGCGTCGGCACAGCCGGAGCGAACCCGCGCGATGGTGCAGAAGTGGGAGGCATGGGCCCGCGACGCCAATGTGATCCCATGGCCCTGGAAGCCGCAGTACGGCGAGCCGCCCCGGCAGGTTGAGCAAACCGTCTTCAAACTCAACCAAGGCGACGACCTGCATGATGAGAACGTTCCGCAGGTCGGCGGCAAGGCGATACGCATCAGCGCGACGGTCGACGCCCGAACCGGCGACGGTGTAATTCTCGCGCAGGGCGGACACATGCTCGGCTATTCTCTGTACATCAAAGCCGGGCGTGCCGCGTTCGCTTTGCGTCGGCAGAATGTGTTGACGTTGATCACTTCTAAAGAGCCGGTCCCGGGAACGCCGTTCGATGTTTCAGCCGATCTCGAACACGACGGGACGATAAGCCTGGGCGTGAATGGAACTCAGGTCGCCACCGGTAACGCTGCGGGTGTCTTGTCGAAGACACCGGCCGACGGCCTGCAGGTGGGGCAGGACGGGAATAACCCGGTCGGAGAATACGTCTCGCCGTTTGCCTTTCAGGGCACACTGTCTCGGGTTGTATTGAGACTTAATGCGAAATGAAACCTGACGGTCAGCGACGGCCGCAACTCAAGGGTCCTTGCGAGAATGAGTCCGACTGTCACACCGACATTATAAAATCGAGACCTTGAAATCTCCAGGGAAAGTAAGCTCTGACGGACTCTGCTTTGAGGTCCAGACGAACGGTTTACCACCCGGTTCGGTGTCGGAGAAGGCAGTGAGGTGCTGGGTCGCGAAACCAAACGGCGAGCCGTTGTTTGCAGTCTGTACTCCTTTAACTCGCACCTTGCCGATCGTCGCGGCGGCGACCTGCGTGTTGCTGAAACCGATTGGTGCCGACTTCGGTTGAACAATTGTGAAGCTATTGATCTGGCCCGCTGTGACGAAGTCGCCGGCAGAGGTTGGGAGCGTTGTCACTGTGGGTGCAACGCCGGCGAAGAACAGCGAGTCGGATGTCGAACCGACGGTGACTGCGTTGATAATGCCTGCCGAGCGAAGCGTCGAACCGGTAACCGAACCGGTCACCTTCATGACGCTCAGATCGAGGTTCGCGCCGGTTAGGAACAGTGCCGCGTTGGAGACGTTGCCGTGAACCTGCAGCGAACCAATCGATGACGCCGTCAGGTTCCCGCTGAGATTCCCGGCGACCGTCATCGACCGGAGCCCGACATTGAAGTTTGCCGACCACGCGGCGGCCGTGGAGGTCGCGCTGACGCTGCCGGCGGGCCCTGACACGATCCACGTGCCGGCAGTCACGTTGCCGAGCCTAGCGGCGGACAAACCACCACTGAGAATCAAATCAGCGGCGAACGCTCCTTTTACTCCAAGTGATCCGATCGACGGTGCGGTGATAGACGTGCTGCTGTCGGCCGTCCAACTCGCCGCCGACAGCGACGCGATTGGTGCCATGCTGGTGACGGTCGCGCCGTCGACGGCGCCGAGCTTGACCGCGGGCCGCCCCGAAGCCGACCCGAAGTTGATGGAGGCGGTCGACGCGACATTACCCAGCGACACCCGGCTCACGGACCCCGTGAAGGTCAGTGAACCGGCCAGTGTTGCCGTCGTCGCGGTGAACGCGCCGAGCGGGCCTTGCACGGCGACGTCGTTCAAACTCGTCGCACCACCGGCGGATTGAATCACCAACGACGATGCGGCGGTGGTGCCGGTCAACAGCGTCTGCACGGGTTCGGCCGAGCTGTTGTTGAGCAGGACCGTTCCGGTGCCCACGCCGCCGAGCTTCAGCGTGACATGGTGGCCGGCGGCGTCGGTGTAGAGGTACGGTGTTTTGCGGTCGAATGTTTTCGTCGACTCGGTTTGGTTGCTGACGGTTGCAGCGGCCGACGCTGTCGCCAGCCCGATCCCGGTGCTGGGGTTAGATAGCGTCAGGCTGAAGGTTTTCGACGAGTTCGCCGCGAGGGTCGGTGTCACCAAAACCTGTACGGTCTGAGTCGTCACGCCCGGCGCGAACGTAAGTGTTCCGGAAGTCGCGGTGTAATCCGTACCGGCGACGGCGGTTCCGTCGGACGTCGCAAACTGGACGGTTTCGGCTGCTGACTGCGCGCTCGACAGCGTCACGGAGAACGTGGCCGTCGTCGAAGTGCCCGCGAGCGGGGCGGCGATCGAAGTGCCGGTGACCGCGAGCGTGCCGCTGACGACGGTCTTGGCAGTTTGCAGCTCGAACGCGCCCGCGTCGTACCCGCCGCCGAACGGCCGGGGGCTCCCCGCGAAATCTTTGTCGATCGCGGCGACGGTCACGCCGGGGGTTGCAGTATAAAAATCGATCGCCGGCGAAGTACCGGACAACGCATAGTTCCCGCCGGCTTTGTCGACAAACCCGGGGTCCGCGACGATCGAAGTCGAGTCATATCCGAGCGCGGTCCACTGCTGGAAGCTGAGGGTTATCAACGAATTGATATCGTGGTCGTAGAAGGTCGAGCCGGGTTTAAACACGTTGTGGTCGAAGCTCTGCGTGCCGGTGGTATTAAAGGCAAGCCAAACTGGCGTATCGCAATCGAAGACGTTGCCGTAGACCGAAGCGTTAGTGTTGTCGACTCGCAAGTCGACGGCGGGTCCGCCCGAGAATGAAAACGTGTTGAAGCGAACGATCGAGTTTTTGCCGTTCAGGATGACGCCGCCGTTATGACCGGCCGAGATGTTTGGACTGAGATTGGTGAAGACACAGTTCTGGACGACGGCGTTGTCGCCACTGATGTCCACGCTTCCGGACGCTTGGTCGAACGCGACACCGTCGACCACGGAATTGTTGGTTTGAATGTAGAGTTGTCCACCGAACCGGCCGCCCTGGACGGTTATCACCTCATTCGGACCGGTGCTTTCGCAGAACATGCCGGTGCCGTAGCCGTTCTCTGACACTAGATTTTTAAGCAGGATGCTGGCGATCGAGTTCGCATCGCCGTGGGTGATGAAGATTTCGTAAGCGCCGTTGGGGTGCGTGTACGTGTCGTTGATCCACTGGGACGTGTTGCCCGTCTGAGTAGAGTCGCTGAACGTGACAAAAGCCGACGCGCCGCCAAAGCCCAGGTCCGGCGCGGTCTGGTCGGCGGTCAGATTCTTCCCGACGAAACCGGTCGCATTGATCGCGCCGTAGGCGTGCTTGCCGGTCAGGCTCGCGGTCCCGCCGTCGATGGTGATATTGGTGCCTGCCTGGATTGAGAACGCATAGGTGTTGACGTCGGCAGCACACTCGGTCACGTCCAGATTTTTGAAGACCAAATTGCTGTTGCCATTATTTTGAATGACCTGCGAGCGCGTCGCAGCCGTTATTTCGTGCCCTGCAAGTGGACTGCCGAGATTTACGTAGAGGATCGTGTCGGCCGGGTTGTAATAGAAGGTCCCGCTATTCGCTTCTACATAAGCAATATTAGTGGCCGGGTCGGCAGTTCCGGACCCGGCGACGTTAAGGGCATCGAGCGACTCGTGCGTAAACTTGTGATTGTCAAAAACCCAGTTCACCGGCGTCGAAGTTGCCTTGGAATAAGTTGTACCGGTCACAAGGTTGAACGATGCCACATCCAGAGGATCGCTGCCGAAGAATAGCGGGTTACCGAGGCTGGAATCACCGTAAGCGCCGAAGGTGATAGGCGCGGCGGTCGTTCCGCTCGAAATCGGCACGAGGTTTTCGTGGAATTGTCCGCCGTCCTGGAACAGGATGGAATCGCCCGGTTGGAACGAAGTGCCGTTCACTTTCGAAACCGTCTGCCACGGCGCGGCCTGGCTGGTGCCGGGGTTGTTGTCAGAACCCGTCGGACTCACGTAATACGTCGTGCTGAGCATCAACCGGTTCTCGACCGCTTCGATAGCCGCGCCCGACAAGAAACGTTTTTTTGATTTCGAGGTGTAGGACATAAACAAGCTCGTAGTTTGGGTCTCGACAGTTCCGCCAGTGGTCTATTGATACTAGCGGATAAAGACGCCGACGGCGACGCAAGGATTGCGTGATTCACCGGCCTGTTCAAGCAATTCGGGAGCGGATATGACAGAGGTCATGCCACTAGCCGCGCCGCACGTGCCCGCCCATTGCCAACCCTGGTTCCGCGGCGTGGATTTTAAAGTACGCCATGATGTGGTGTATGAAAAAATCGGAAGCGACGCGGTCGCAGTGCTACAGGGCGCTGGACCGGTGTTCGGTTTCGAGATTTTCCGCCAGACGAACGAATTTTTCTACCTGACCGGTTTGGAGGTCCCGCAGGCGTACTTGTTGCTCGACGGGCGGACGAAGCAGTCGACGTTGTATTTGCCGCACAGGGATGAAAAGCACGCCGCCAGCGAAGGCAATGAACTCTCGGCGGAGGATGATGGACTGATCCGGCAGCTGACTGGCGTCGATCGCGTCGTCGGATCCGAGCAGCTCACTGCCGACTTGATCGGGGCTACGCAGATCTATACCCCGCGGGCCAGGGCCGAAGGAAATATGGCGTCCCAGGATACGCTGAGGCACGCAGGCCGGCTGATTACCGCTGACGCCTGGGAGCACCAGCGGTCCCGCGAGGATTGCTTTTCCGACCTGTTGAAAGCCCGGCTGCCGGCGGCGGTGATTCTCGATCTGTCACCCTCGCTAGTGCAGATGCGGCTCTTGAAAAGCCCGTCGGAACTGGCGGTCATGCGCCGCGCCGGTGAGCTAACCGCCCTGGGTGTGAACGAGGCGATGCGGTCCACTCGGCCGGGCGTTTTTGAATACCAGCTCGGAGCGGTGGCCGAATACGTATACCGCAGCAACGGCGCCCGCGGTGAAGGGTATCGCCCGATCATCGCCACCGGGGAAAACATCTGGTTCCTGCATTACTACCGCAACACCAGCGTGCTCAAAGACGGCGACTGGGTGCTGATGGACGTCGCCCCCGACGTCAGCAACTACACCAGTGACATCGGCCGATTCTGGCCCGTCAATGGAAAGTACAACACCCTGCAACGACAGCTCTACGGATACATGGTCGCGATTCACCAGTGTTATCTGAAACACCTGCAACCGGGCGTCCTGCCTGCCGAGATCGACCGGCGAGTAGTCGCCGACATGTTGCCGGTGGTGAATCGTATGAAATTCGCGACCGCGGCTCAGGAAACGGGCGTACGCGCGACGCTCGCGAAACCGACCGGCCTGACCCACACCGTCGGGATGGCAGTGCACGACAATGGCGCGTACAAGGATCACCCTTTCGACCCCGGGTTAGTATTTGCGCTCGACCCGCAGATGTGGATTCCCGAAGAGAAAATCTACGTCCGCGTCGAGGACACGGTCGTTATCACCGAAAACGGGGTCGAGAATCTAACCCCGCAATGCCCGCTCGAATTGGATGAGGTCGAATCGCTAGTTCGAAAAGGCGGCGGAATGCTGCAGATGTTTCCGCCCACCCCTGCGACCGGGACCGTGCGCTAACGCGTGACGATCTCCGCCGGTTAGAGTTGCTCGCATGGCGATCACCGCTCTGGAGCACATGGTGCTCACCTCATTTCGCGAGCACCAGATTCTGCCCGCCCGGCCCCGCGTGCTCGAACTCGGGGAAAGCAATTGGTACGGCGACGTTGCCGTCGCCCAACTCGACGACGACATCGCGCGTTTGGTAGAAGACCCGGCCGAACGGCAGCGGCAATCGACCAAGCTCCGAGAGATTGATGCCCAGCGCCGCCCCGGCATGTTGTACGAACTCGCCCGCCTGTTTTTCGAAATCTCCCTGCAGCACAGCGAATATTCGGCGGTCGATCCCGGCACGCCGGGCGCGCGGTATCGATTCGATTTGAACTTGCCGCTGCCGATCACGGATCAGTTCGACGTGGTCATCAACATCGGCACTGCCGAGCATATCTTTAATGTGTACCAGTTTTTTAAAACCGCACACGACTGCACGCTTCCCGGCGGGCTGATGATGCACAGCTCGCCTTTCACGGGCTGGCTCGATCACGGTTTTTTTAATTTCCAGCCGACATTCTTTTTCGACCTCGCGCGTGCCAACGGTTACGAGATTCTGAGTTTTATCTGCGGTCGCATCAATCCTCTGCAGTACGTACAGGTCGGTAGGCATGACGACGTTCCGAAACTAGTCCAGGCGAAGCGAATTCCGGAAGGGGCCCACATCAATGTGGTGCTGCGAAAAACGACGAACGATTCGTTCCGCGTGCCCGTTCAAGCCTATTATGCCGGTGGATTGTCGGCCGAGGCCGACAAGCTTTGGCACGAACTGCGTTAGCTGCGTTGGAAACTAAGATGGAACAGGCCGCGGAAGAGACGGATGTCGCACTCATAGGCGCTGGGCCTATCGGGCTCGAACTCGCGGTCGCATTTAAGTTGGCCGGGATCGACTACATCCATTTCGACGCCCGGCAGATCGGTTACACGATCTCGTGGTTCGCGCCGCAAACGCGATTCTTCAGCAGCAACGAGCGTATCGCCATCGCGGGCGTGCCGCTGCAGACTTGGGATCAAGGCAAGGCGACACGTGAGGAGTACCTTGCTTACCTCAGGCGTATTGTAATTCAGTACGATCTGCCAGTGCGGACTTACGAACCGGTTATGGCCATCGAAAAAAAACGGGATGGTTTTCGCTTAACAACGCGGCCGGGTGGTGAAGATCGTGCGTATAGCGTCAAACGGATCGTGCTCGCGACCGGCGGAACGGACCGCCCGCGGCGGTTGAACATTCCCGGGGAGGACCTGCCGCACGTCGATCATTACTTTAGAGACCCGCATATCTATTTCCGCAAGCGGGTTTTGATCGTCGGCGGGAAGAACTCGGCCGTCGAAACGGCGCTGCGGTGCTATCACGCGGGCGCGTACGTAACGGTGAGCTACCGCCGCGGCGAATTAGACCCGGCGAGCATCAAATATTGGCTTCAGCCAGAAATCAACGGCCTCATTGCCGCGGGGAAAATCGGCGGTCTTTTTCAAACGGTGCCGACCAGGATTACCCCGACCCAGGTCGAGTTTCGGCAGACGGGCACCGACGAACCGCTGGTAAAGCCGTTCGACTTCGTGCTATTGCTTATCGGCTACGAGGCCGATTCGACGCTGCTCCGGTGCGCGGGCATCGACCTTCAAGGCGAGTGCCAGTTGCCTGTGTATGATCAGGCGACGATGCAGACCAACGTCCCCGGGATCTACGTTGCCGGCTGCGCGATCGGCGGCACTCAGGATAAATACGCTATCTTTTTGGAGAACTGTCACGTGCACGTGCCGCGGATTGTCGCGGCGTTACAGGGCCGACAAGAGGACATTGCGGTGCCCGAGTTCTCCCGGCCCGAAAGTTAATTTTCAATAGCAGACAATGAGCAGTCTACAGTCACTGGGAATCTACGGTTCGAGACGAGCGGCTCACGAGCCGGCACCGCAGCATCTGCTTGTGCTGGAACGTCCGCTTCAAAAACTTCTGGAATTCACCCACCGGTCGATCGACGACGTCGTCAACTGCCCGCTGGCCAAGCGGGAAGTCCTGGGGTATTACAAACTACAACAGCAGATCCGTCGCAACGATGAAGCATATCAGCTGGACAAGTGGTGGGGCGGGGTATCGACACGGTAGCCGATGAATGCGGAATCTCTTCCTCCACCAGTCAAAATCCGGACGGGCATTTCGTCGGCGGCTCAGCTTTCTTGGGCGCTGTCTTGATTCTGCCACGGGGCTGGTTGTAATGGCGATCGAATTTCATTCAAAGGAGTCAGCAATTGCAGTGGCCCGGATTTGCCGAAGGATTTCTGTTCATCGCCAGCTACGTCCCGTGCGGGCCTTTAACCTGGATGGCGTACACCTACGGCACGTTCGCCGGGCGTACGAAAATGCTGCTCCTGGATAAGCCCCGGCCGGCACCGAATCCGCCGCCGCTGGTAACAATCTTAATCCCGGCCAAGGACGAAGAGGTCCGCATCCGCGCGTGCCTGCAGTCGGCATTGGATCAGGATTATCCGAATTTCGAACTGATCGCGATCGACGACCGCAGCGACGACCGCACCGGCGCGATTATGGACGAGATGGCGCTCGAAGACCCGCGGCTGAAGGTGCTGCACATTCAACCGGGCTCACTGGAGCCGGGCTGGACCGGGAAAAATAACGCGCTGTTCCAGGGGACCAAGATCGCCAACGGCGGTTGGCTCTTGTTCGTCGACTCCGACGTTTTGCTGGAAAAGACCGCAATGACGCGGTCGGTCACCGTGTCGAAGTACAAAAAATACGATCTGTTCAGCGTGCTGCCCCGGTTGGAAACGCATACGGTCTGGGAATCAATGCTGATCCCCGTCTGCTCCGCGGCGGCGGCGACGATGTACCTGATCGCGTTTAACAACAACGACAAAGTAAAAATGGGCGCATTCGCGAACGGTCAGTTTATGCTGACCACCCGGGCAGCCTATGACGCGATCGGCGGCCACGAAACGGTCAAAGACCGGTTCTGCGAAGACACGGAAATCGCCCGGCTGATGAAAGAGCGCGGGCTTCGTGCCCGCGTGAGCATGGGCGACGACGTCTGCGCGGTCCGCATGTACAACAGTCTGCCCAACATCATCAAGGGGTGGACCCGCATCTATTACGCCGCCAAGGTCGGAAAGAAAAAACAAATCCTGGGCGCGATTAACTTCCTGGCAACGTCTTGTTTCCCGGTCTATCCGGTGCTGATTTATGGCATCTATCGAGCGCTGCACCCGCGTCACAACATCCTGGACTACGCCTGGCTCGGGGCGGCCGTCGTCCATTTCGGGTTGATGATGGTGGTGCTCGGCTTCGTCTACAAGTGGAGCCGGAACTCGGCCTGGTACGCGCTGATGTTCCCTGTCGCCGGTCCGATGCTGCTCTACATCCTGATCAAAGCGCTGATCATGTGCATCACGAAGAAGTTGGAATGGCGGGGGACCGTCTATTCGCACACGATGGCCCAGAACCTGCCGGTGAAATAAGGATCGATCTCGATGGCGAATCTAGATCAATTCAATTCTCAATTTGCAATCGCAGACACCCTTCATTTCACCGCCGGAAACGGCGGCTTGGCAAAGGCAATTGTTACGACGCCCCTGGCTATCGCAGAAATCTATCTCAACGGCGCGCACGTCACGCACTTTCAACCGACCGGCCAGAAGCCGGTGCTGTTCATGAGCGGTAAAAGTCGGTTCGAACCGGGCAAACCGATTCGCGGCGGCGTACCGATCTGTTTCCCATGGTTCGGAAATCTCGAGGGGCACCCGCAGGCACCGGCCCACGGATTCGCCCGAACGTCGGAGTGGACCGTTCGGACCGCAACACGGTCACCCGACGGCGTCGTGACCCTCGGGTTCGCGCTCGACTGCCATGACGCGAACTCGACCGACTGGCCGCACGCGTGCTCGGCTTTGTACACGGCGGCAATCGGCTCGACGCTCGGACTTTCACTGACGATCTCGCATCACACCGGCGAACCGTTTCTTTTCGAAGAAGCGCTCCACACCTATTTCAGCGTGGCCGACGTGCGACAGGTCAGCGTCGATGGCTTGTCGCACACCGGATATCTCGACAAGCTGCAGGCCGGCCGGGAATTCATGGAAGGTGCCACCCCTGTACGCATTACAGGAGAGACCGACCGCGTCTACCTTGATACAACCGCGACGTGTGAGATCCACGACCCGGTGGCGGGGCGCACCCTTGTCGTGAAAAAAAAGGGTTCGAACGCGACCGTGCTCTGGAACCCCTGGGTGGCCAAGTCCAAGGCGATGGCCGACTTCGGCGACGACGAATGGCCCGGCATGTTGTGCATCGAAACGTGCAACGTGGGTCGGTCGGCGGTCAGATTGTCACCGGGTGAATCGCACACGATGTCGGCCGAGATTTCTGTAAAAGTTTAGCGCCACGGGGTGCTCAGGCCGCCATTCGGCGAAGGTCGGGCACGAGCTTTCCTGAGTCGCGGGCGAGCCGGATGTCGTGCACCAGATAATAGCAATCCGTGTCGATTTTTTTCGCATCGTTGATCAGCTGCATCGCCTGTCGGCGGGGGACGTGGATCGACAGCGCGGCGACTTCACCGTCGCGGCCGTGCCCCTGGAATTCGGTGACCCTGTATCCGATCGATCGCAACGCCATCGCCAGCGCGCTTCCCTGATAGGTGTAGACTGACACCATCTGCTCGCCGAGCCCTAGCATTCGCTCGACCGTAATTCCCAGGTAAGTTCCCGCGGCAAACCCCGAGGCGTACGCCAGCGCATACGCGAGATGGTTGAAGTTCTGCAGCACTTTGGCCACCGCGACCAGATAAATGATGGATTCGAGAAAGCCGAGCACGGCGGCGAACTTTCTTCGGCCCTGGACGATTGCGACGGTTCGAACGGTGTCCAGGGTCATGTCTGTCACGCGGGCCAGACCGATCAGAATACACGTCAGCAGTACTGTCCAAGTCATCTGTTTATGGTTCCTGTAATTCGATCGTCGCCAAAATCAGCGGTGCGAGACCTTGCCGATGCGGTTACCCGGCAGACCCGTTCGGTCACCGTGGCCCGCCGCCTATTCAATCGGACAGATGATTGGCGTTCCGAAGCCCGCAAAGCGGACATTTCTCACACGGATTTATCGGACGTAACGCACCCGGATCAGGGAACGAAACTGCTTTCACGGCGTCCCTTCATCGGTTCTGCAGAAAGCCCGTCAAATAATCGACAGCGACCTGCACACCCGTGCCGGCTTTGCCGATTATGACTGCATCCAGTTCCGAACTGCGCGGTACGGCGATCCGTCCGTCGGTCGGAATTACGGCAAGACCCGGAGTTTTCATTGAAGTACAATCGCAAGTCATCGGTGCCCGTTGTTCGCGCCTTTGAGCCCGTGATCGAAATGCTCGAACACCGGCAGTTGCTGTCGGCGTCGCTGGGGCTCAGCAGTTCGCTGATGGTCTTCAATGCCGTCCGTAATTCGTCAGCCAGCACCGTTCAAACTCTGGTTTTGACCGACACCGGGGACGCGACGCTGGTGCTCGGACCCGAGTCTGTCAGCATCGCCAACGACCCGGGCAGTCCCACCGCCGACGCGGCGCGGTTCAGCCTGCTGAACGCCGCGAGCATCCCTCAGACTCTATCGCCGGGGGAATCCTTCGGGCTTCAGTTGCGTTTCGCTGCCAACGCGGTCGGAATCAACTCCGCTGTTCTTGATATCAATTCAGGCGACGCAGTTAACTCCCTTCAGGAAGTGACCCTGCGGGGCATTGGCACTGCCGGGCTGGGTGGTACGAATCAGCCGTCACTGGCGCGAATCCTGCGCGCGTACAACATTCCGACCATTGTCGGTGAAGGCGCGAACGACGCCGACGTGGCGATCGATTCGACCTATCCGAACCCGCCCGACCCATCGAGCCAGGAAGTAAACCTGCAGCGGATGGTCAAAGCCGGCGCCGGTCCGGTCACGATCCAGACGCTGGCGAGCTTCACCGCGAGTGGGTTTCCCAAGAGCTACGTGCTGGGCACGTACACGCCGGGCAACCCGGCGGGTTTAAGCGAGCTTTTTTACACGCCGTCGAATGAAAATCAGACGACGTTCGTGCACCCGCAGGGATCGACGTCGTTCGACCCGGGGGTGACTCCGTTCGGGTTCTATTTCGTGTCGAACGTTCAGGTGAAGGGCCGGCTCGGGTACAGCGAAGATTCGTTGAACACCTGGGACGCGACCAACCCGCGGAAGTTCCGATTCTTTCCGTTAAAAAATCCGGACGGCACTGTCGTCGCCAACGCGTACGTGATGACCAGCACGGAATGGAACGCGCCGGCCGGGTACGACTTTACGAACATCGTCGCGATCGTGCGAAACATCAAAGCGGCGCCGGCCGCACCGGACGGGCCTGTGCTGGGGCTGCAGAATACGAACGCCGTCGCGGGCAGTGACCGCATGATTTTCAACCGAATCCAGAGTCCGAACACCACGCTCGGGGACCAGGTCCACGACACCGGCGTGCTCAAGATTAATAACACCGGCACACAGCCATTGGTGGTGAATTCCTACACGCTTAGCGCGGGTTGGACTCTCGTGACACCGCCCGCGTTTCCGTTGACGGTGGCCCCGGGCGCGACGTTCAACCTGACCGTGAAGTTCACCGCGACCACGGTCCCGAAAGTGCCGTACAACGAAACAAGTTCGCCGTCGTATCCGACCGGCGGGGGCGCTTATCACGGCGCGCTGACCTTGAACAGCAACGACCCGAATCACGCGACCTCGACCATCCCGCTGGCCGGCTGGTGGCAGCTGCACTCGGAAAACAGCAACGAACCCAGCCTGCAATCGATCGTGAATCTGATCGAAGGCTGGACGACGAACATCAACTCCAAGCCGATCCCGGAACTGAACGAGAGCACGTCGACGACGAACTCGAGTCCGACGTATTACGGCGAAGAAGTCGTGTCGAGTTATTGGATGGCCGCCGACCCGTCGATTGCTGTTAACGTTCAGCAGATTGCCGCTTACCACACGCAAGGAAATACCGGCTCGACGTATTGGTACCCGCAGGGCAGCTCGTCGCGGAACAAACTGTTCACGACCGCCGCCGACGACGGGCAGACTCTGCTGCCATACGCGACCGGTACGACCACGCCCGCGGCGGCAAACTTCACGTCGACCGGAACCTTCGGGTTCGACCTCGACGGAGAATTCAGCGACGACTCGATGAACCCGTACCGGTCGGGCGGGGGCCACGACATTCGGTTCTTCCCGGTCCGGGACGTGAACGGCAACATCGTGCCGAACTCGTACGTCGTGACGATGGACTACGCGAGTACGACCGCGAACTTCGACTTCCAGGACAACGTGTACATGGTCAGCAACATCCACCCCGCGGCCACGCCGGCGATGCCGATCGATTCCTATTCGACCGTCACCGGCACGACGTCGGTCACCGTGCAATGGGGACCGACGCTGGACGGCACTCTGCTGGGATACAACGTGTATCGCGCGTCCGCGGTGACCGGGCCGTTCACGCTGTTGACCGGCACGCCGACCACTTTGCGCAGTTTTGTTGATAACAGCGCGCCGACGGGCACGACGTCATATTACCGGGTGACGGCGGTGGACTCGGCGAGCAGCGCAGAGTCGCTGGGCACGACGTCTGCCGCGGTAGTCCCGAGCGTTGCGGTCGTAGTGACATCGGGCCATCCCACGGTTACTGATCAGTCACTGAGCACGCAGGCAGGGGTCGCGGTTTCGATCGACGAACTCGCGACGGCCACCGACGCCGACGGAAGCATTTCACACGGCTCGGTCGTCATCAGCACGGCCCCGGCTCACGGGTCCACGGCCATCGATCCGAACAGCGGTGCGATTACGTATACCCCCGCTGCCGGTTTCTCGGGTGCCGATTCGTTCCGGTACACGGTCGCCGATAACACCGGTGCCGTTTCCAGCCCCGGAACCATCTCAGTGACGGTCGCCGCGCAGCCGATCGGTAATCCCACGGCACCGAATCTGTCGCAAACGACGGCTTATCAGACGGCAGTCGTGTTCGACGAGTTCGCGACCGCAACCGACCCGACCGCCACCCTGCTCACGTCGGGCGTGGTCATCACGCAAAATCCCGCGCACGGGACAGTCGCGATCGATTCGGCGACCGGAAAAATCACCTACACCCCCGAGGCCGGCTTCTCAGGCACGGATACACTGCAGTACACCATCCAGGACAACCTGCAGGCGGTTTCTCCGCCGGCCACACTGACGATCACCGTCACGCCGAAACCGACCATCCCCGTCGCCGCGACCGTCACTTCGACCACGCAGGCGAACGGCACGACGGTCGTCAACGTGCTTTCCGCGGCGACACGGGCGAACGGCGCTGTACTCGGTTCGGCGATCGTGGTCACCACCGGACCGGCGAACGGCTCGGCGGTCATCAACACGACAACAGGCGAGATCACCTATTCCCCGACGGGCAATTTTGTTGGCGTCGATTCACTGCAGTACACGATCGGTGACGACACCGGCGCGGTTTCATTGCCGGCGACGCTTTCGTTCAATGTCGGGCTCACAATTAATACGACCACCGCAAAGTCATTGACCTACACCGACGCGAACGGGGTCGTGGTGACCTTGTCGCTGACCAAAGCGGGGACGGCAAAGATCCTGTTTAACGGTACCGGCTCTGCCCAGACGATCAGCGGCGCGCACGGCACTGGGACGGTGACCGTCACGGGGTCGAACCTTTCGATCGCGAGCATCACCGCGACCGGAACGACTGCAGCCAGTTCGCTGAATCTTTCGCACAAGGGTTCTGCCGCGATCACGGTGGGGAACATTTCAGTTGCCGGGTCACTGAATGTGCTGAACGCGCCATTCACGACGCTGACGGGCGACTTGGTAATTGATGGCGTGATTCGCAAGCTGAGCCTGGGTTCGGCTTCGAGTGGCAGCGTTACCGCGCAGCAGATCACGAGCCTGACAACGGCGGGCGACTTCGCGGCCGACTTGACGGTGTCGAACGCGGCGGCGTCGCCGTTCGCGCTCGGAACCGTGCGTATTGGCGGGCAAATCGGCGGCGACCACTGGAGCATTGCCGGTTCCGTTCACAGCATCGTGACCGGTTCGGTCGCCGGCGGATGGGCGGGCACCTTCGCCTCGGCCGTGGGGACGGTCAATGTCCGCGGCGGGGGCTTTGCCGGAAACCTGTCGGCGGGTTCGATCGGCACGTTTAATATCGTCGGCGACGTCACCGGGACGATCACGGCCGGCGCGATCAAGTCGGCGCACGTGACCGGGCAACTGAATGGCGCGACGGTGACGTTGACCAACAGACTTGCCGCGAAAACTTTCGATTTGACCAGGCTGGTGGTCACCGGCGCGGCTGTTAACTCGCACGTAATCTCGGCGGGCGACATCGGGACGATCGTGACCGGCGGAATGGCGGGAAGCCTTATCCAGGCCGGTACGGCGGCGGACGTCACTTTGCCGGTGTCGGCCGCGGACTTCATGAGCGCCGCTACGATTAATTCGATCCAACTGACTGGCAGCGGCGCGACGTTCGCATCGACGGACATCGCCGCGAAAACAATCGGGTCGTTGAAGCTCGGGGCGATTCGATCCTCAAATGCCGGCATGACGTTCGGGGTGGGTGCGGGGTCGATTGCATCGCTCACCGCAACGCTCGACAGTGGAGGCATCCTTCGGCTGACTAGCAAGCAATTGACCACAACCTCGGACGTAGCCGCGTATCTGTCAGGGCTGGGCGTGAACACCCATGATTTTGTTATTCGCACCGCGCTTTGAACGACAGAAATTTCGTTTTGATTTGTGCAAATGACGTGACATATTATGGACTGTTCCTGACCGCCGGCCTTGGTCTTCGGTCAGGAACAACGGGCGATCAACCGATCGGCCGTGCGTTCCCGGAAAGGCGTTTTCGGGAGAAATAGCCCGGCGGTGATTGAGCAGTTTTGCTTGGATCATGACGGCTTGGCGAGTCCACTGCAGGCATTCGTTGTAGTGCCTGTCGTGTCGAAATGGAGGTGATCCGTGACCCATTGTATCTGTATGTGTGGGCTGCTGTGAGCAGCTACCGTATGGTGCGATCCCTGCGGTACACGCGGCTGCGACAGCAGCTCGGATCGAGAAACGCAACGCGTCTCCCGATCTTATAGGTGAGGCGAAACATCGCCTCGCTGAAAGCAGAGAACACACTGCAAGCCCGGCGGTTTTGACCGCCGGGCTTTCTTTTTTGAACATGTCTTTTGAATCCCGTTTCTTTGTTTGCAACTTCAAGGATTACAATCGCGGACCATGGCCCAGAACACTCCGATCATCCAATCGATCGAATCGCAAAAAAGCCGAATGGTGTCGCTCGTTACTGAATGGTCGAACCAGAATTCGGGCAGCCGAAACATAGACGGGCTTGCAATTCTTGCGCACAAACTTCGTCAATCGTTCGACGTGCTGGGTGGTTCGGGAACTGAGATCCATCTGCCAGTGCAGGTAGTTGTTGACCGGCTGGGTCAAGACGTGGAGATGCCGCTCGGCAAGGCGATCTCGATCCGCAAGCGTCCTGAGGCACCGGTGCAGGTTTTTCTCGGCATTCATTACGATACCGTCTATGGCACCGGGCACGTACTGCAGACGGTGCGGGCGGTGGACGAGCGGACGCTCAATGGCCCTGGTGTGGCCGATGCCAAGGGCGGGCTTTGCGTGATGCTGGTCGCCCTCGAGGCGTTCGAACGCAGTGCCGGAGCGGACCGCCTGGGTTGGGAAATCCTCATCAATCCGGACGAAGAACTCGGGTCACCCGGGTCGGCGTCGCTTCTGGTCGAGTGCGCGAAGCGGAATCAAATCGGAATGGTCTTCGAGCCCGCGTTGGCAGACGGCACGATGGTCGGCGAGCGAAAGGGCTCTGGAAACTTCGCCGTTGTGATCCGCGGAAAGGCAGCCCATGCGGGTCGGGATTTTCACCAGGGCCGCAGCGCGATTCACGCCGCCGCGGAGTTGATCGTCGAATTAGAGCAGATCAACCGAATCATGCCCGGCACGACGGTGAACGTCGGCTGCGTGGACGGCGGAGGGCCGACCAATGTCGTCGCAGACCTGGCGGTCGTGCGGTTCAATGCCCGGGTTCCGGCACACCAACCCCACGAGCGCGTGGAAGCCGAAATCAAACGGTCCGTCGAGCACGTCGCCCGTCGAGACGGGATCACGTTAACGCTCACGGGAAGCTTTTCGTCACCGGCTCGGCCGATGGATCTGAAGACGGCGTCGCTGTATCGACAGATGGCCGAGTGCGGACGGGAACGGGGGATGACGCTGACCTGGCACGCGAGCGGGGGGGTCAGCGACGCGAACAAGCTTGCCGCGGCCGGCCTGCCGGTCGTCGACACTCTCGGACCGTGCGGTGGAAATCTTCACAGTGCCGAGGAATTTGTGCTAATCGACACGCTGGTGCCGAAGGCGCAGTTAACTGCCCTGATGTTGATGAAGCTGGCCGACGGGTCTGCCGTGTCGAATGCAGCTGACTAGGAAAGGGGAACTTCGTCTGTTCGGACGAAGAATTTCTGCAACTGAGTGGCGCCGAATGCCGTCGTCAGTGCGGCGTCGGCGGCGTCGCGGCCTCGGGCCATCAGCACGCGACCGATCCGGCGACGATTGTGACGGGCGTCGACCGTCCACCAACGCCCGCCCATGTAGACCTCGAGCCAAGCGCTGAAGTCCATGGGGGCATCGGAGATGGGAACACCAATATCACCCAGATAGCCTGTCGCGTAACGAGCGGGAATATTCATCGCCCGGAGCAGCGTGATTGCCAGGTGAGTGAAGTCGCGGCAGACGCCGACACGCTCCAGGTAGACCTCGTTCGCGGTCCGAGTCGATCGCGCGTACTGGTAGCCGAAGGTCACATGATTGTGGACCCAGTCAAGAATTGCCTGAACACGCTGCCAGGCCGGCGGAGTGTTGTAGAACAGGCTGTTGGCGGTGTTGAGTAACAGGTCGACTTCGCAGTATCGGCTCGCGAGCAGGAACTGGAGTGTCTCCGGCGGAAGGTCTTCGATCGGGTGTTGCTGGACGGTGTAGTCGACCGGGTCGGGGAAACCGTCGTCTTCGATCAGACCATCGCGGTAAAAGCGAATCTGGCCCGGCGGCGCGACGATACGGCCGCAGGTGTTTCCGAACGGGTCGATGTATTTCTGCATCGGTACGTACGGCTCGATGTTCAAGAACTCGGCGTCCCTGAGCTTGGAAATCCGCGAAGGGTGGACGAACAACAAAAGGTTCATTGGAGTCGTAGACGCGATATTGAATATGATGTCGTAACCGATTCGGATCAGCATTTAACGCTTCCTAAAGAGCCTTGGTTCGTCGACTGATTCTGTGCATTGCCGGGTGTCCGTCCAGAACACGATTTTTAGCGTGACTTGCCAGCAAATCGAGTTCCACGTTCACGCGGTCGCGGTCGCCGGCTCGCGTGTGTGGCAGTTGTCGGACGGCTCGACGTACTTTGTCAGACCGTGAACAAACCGCAGCTTTTCACGAATCGGTTTCGCGAATACTTCGGGAAGGTAATCCAGAAGCCCGTTCGCCCGGTTCATTTCATTTAACGCAATGCCGAGTTTTTTGTACGCGTCGACCATGGCGTCCAAATCGTGCGGATCCACTGCGGAAATCAGCCCGCCGTGGGCTGCGGTGTCGAGTGCGGACACCATATCCAGGTAAACGGCAAACGTCTCGGCGAAATCTTCCCAGGGGTGCATGGTCGCGTACGCGCTGACGTAATTCAGCAGCCAATCAGTTCGGGGGCCGTTCGCGTAATAATTGGTCAGGGACAGATCGTAACCGGGGTTGGTGTGATCGCCGAACGCGGTTGAGAAATCGTTTTCTTTCTGATTCTTGACCAGCACGTCCCAGATGTAGTGCCCGAATTCATGGCGGAAATGGCCGAGCAACGACCGGTGTGCCTCGTGCATGGTCACCCGGAGCTTTTCCCGCTCGATGTCGTCGGCTTCCTGAATGTTCAGGGTGATGACGCCGTTGTCGTGACCCGTGTAGACCTTTTGACCCCCACCCATGCCACGATAGACCCGGTCCGGGATCGCGTCCCCTTTGAACTCGAACACAAGGCCGGGCTGCACGCCGTCTTTCTCGGTGCCGTATGGAAAACCGAGCATGTCCAGGTCGTACATCGTTCGGCGTTTGGCACCTTCAAGGCGATACCATTTTTCGCGGTTACCGTCGACGGTCAGGTCGGGAATGGTGCGATTAAATCGACAGCAGTCGCAGAAAATGCCGGCCGAGGTCTCACCCTGCGTGCCCTCACCGACCAGACGTGCCACGAACCGATTGCAGACGTTGTATGAAGCGTAGTTCGAGCATTTCACCAGGCTCGTCGCGCAGCAGGAACATTCGAACGCGCCGTCGTCTGTGGTCGTGACGTCTGTGATCGCGTGACAGGTCGGGCACCACCCGACTTCGCGTTTGCAGTTCATGCAGATGCTGTTGTCGAAGAAGAGTTGATTACCACACGTACACGTGAACGACCGCATTTCAGTTCGCCCTGTTTGAGATATTATTCCGAAGCGAGTGGACTCGAAACGCAGCGAATTGGTCAACGGCAAAAACGTCGAAGTTCGCAGCTAGACGTTGGGCGGACAGAGATGGCGGCCCGCGCACGCGAGGCACCCTAAGTTGCGAAGCCCGGTCTTCCGGTTAATCTGCGTCCGTCGAACTGAGCCGTGAAATGGAGTTCAAAAATGAGAATGCGCAGTCGTTGGCGGTTGAGTGTCGTTCTGATCTTGGCCAGCACGTCCGTGGCGACCTGGCTGTTGGTTAACCGGGAGACCGGGGCGAAGGCCGTCGTCTCGCCTGCGACGTCGCCGACGACACTGCCGATTAAGCCCGCGGTGGTGGCCGTCGGTATTCCTGCTTCCGCCCCGACCAGCGAACCAACCTCCAAACCATCGGTTGCCGCAGCAGTAGGGGACACCAGCGCCGTTACCCGCGGCACGCTGACGCTCGCGTTCGACTTCGACGGCGTCTTCGAGCCCGTGGACCCGTTCGAACTGAAGCTCAAGGTACGCAGCTACCAAGGTGATTTTGTCGTCGTTAAAGCGGTCACCCCGAGCACTCCCGTCAAAAAGGGCGATTCTCTTTTAGAACTGGACCCGCAGAAGATCGACGTGCAGATTGCTGCGGCAGAAAATGAGCTCACCGGCGCGCGAGCGGCACTGGTAAAGGCCGAGGCCGACATCAAGCTGGGTGATGCCGGTGACGCACTGGCAATGACGTCTGCGAAAGACGAGTTGGCGATTTCCCAGACGGAACTCAAGCGATGGGACGACATGGACGGGCCGGCGACCGTGCTCGCGGGGGGAATGGAGATCAAACAGGTGCAGGCGTCGCTGGACGACGCGGTCGACGAGTTGAACGAACTGAAAAAGATGTACAAATCGGAGGACCTGACGAATCAGACCGCCGACATTGTCATGAAGCGGGCGGCTCGCGGGGTCGAACTGCAGAAAATCTCAGCCGACATTGCCAAGGCCGGGTCCGATCGCGCGCAGCGGTTTACGCCGGTGGTCAGCCGGCAGCACTTGGTCGATACGGTAGATCAGCACGCGCAGACGATCGCGAATCTTGGAGCATCTCAGGCACAATCCAGGGTGTTGAGGGCGATGACGCTGTTCGCGAACCGCCAGTCGGTTGATGAAGGCGTTCGAAAACTGACCGAGTTGAAACAGGACCGGACGAATTTCTCGATCACCTCGCCGGTGGACGGTGTCGTCGTTTACGGAATTTTTGCCCATAAAGCCTGGCAGGAAATGGACCGGGACAAGTTCGCGGTAGATTCAAAATTGCCCGCCGATCAGGTGGTGATGACCGTATTTACGCCGGGCAAGCTCCGGGTCCGCACGGAATGGCCCGAAGCGCAGATCACGCTCCTGACCCCTGATTTGAAAGCGAAAATATCGTCAGTCGCGACGCCCGAACTCGAATATATCGCGGTTCCCCGGCAGGCAATGCTGGTCGGAGCGGCCAAGGGTGACGGGCAGGCTTTTGATGTGCCGATGGATCTTCCCCCGGTCGATCCGCGGCTGGTTCCGGGTTACAAGGCCAACGTCAGCGTCGACGCCGGCAAGGTCGAGAACGTGCTGCTGGTTCCGAATACTGCGGTCTACCGCGGAAAAGTATGGGTCCACAAGCCCGGCGGCGACGACGAGGTTCGACCAGTGACCGTCGGCCGAACCGACGGCAAGCAGACCGAAATTCGGGCCGGCCTGAACGAAGTGGAAACCGTGCTGACCCAGGCCAAGCACCCGGGCGCGACTTGAGCTTGGTCATTGGCCTTCGGTCGAGCTGGAAACTCAGCGGGGCGTTCGAGCAGAGTTTTATGAAGTGGATAATCGCTGTCCTTTGTCTCTGCACGGCCGTTGAATTAATCGGGTGTGGAGAAGTGCCTGCCAGGCGAACCGCTTCAACATTGCCTGCCGGCATCCGGTCGGTCGCGACCACGCAGGGTGTCTACGCACGGCCGATCGATAAGGCGATCCGTGACGGCGTGAACTTTCTGGAGTCGAGCCAGAACCCGGACGGATCCTGGGGCACCGGACGAGTGTCGCACGGAAACGAGATTGTCGTCAGCATTCCCGGATCCCACGACGCGTTCCGCGTGGCCACGACCGCGCTGTGCGTGATGGCCCTGCGCGAAGCGGGGGAGCGGCAGGCGCACGACCGCGGCGTCGAATACCTGCTGTCGCACGGCGACGTCCGCCGGGCCGAGCCCACCTTGATGTATAACATCTGGGCCCACTGCTATGTCGTGCAGGCGCTGGCGATCGAATCTCGAACGAACACCGACCCTCGGCTTAAAACAGTCGTGCAATTTCACCTCGACCGCATGACCCGCTACGAAGCCTACACGGGGGGTTGGAACTATTACGATTTTAATGGCGGCGATCAGACGCCCGCGGCCGGCGCGACCAGCTTTGGTACGGCCGCCGGGTTAGTCGCAATGCTCGAGGCGAAAACCGCCGGTTTTGAGATTTCGCAGGCGATCGTGCATCGCGGCATCGTCCGTCTAAACCAGATGCGGCAGCCGAATGGTGGCTACCTCTACGACAGCGACCTGCGTTATTACCCATTGTTGCCGGCCAACCAGCCTCGCGGGAGCATGGGTCGGACGCAGACGGCCAACTGTGCGCTCTGGATCTGGAAAGAGCCGACGGTTACCGAAAAAGGCTGCCGGGACGCGATCGATTTTTTCTTCAAGGATCACGCCGCGATCGAAGCCGGTCGAAAGCTGAACTACCCGCATCAGTCCTGGTACCAGACGTCGGGCTACTACTATTACTTTGATCATTACTATGCCGCCCGGCTCATTGAACAGCTCGGTCCGAAAGCGAAGCAGGACTATTGCGAGCGGCTTACTGCGGTGATCCTGCCGCATCAGGAAGACGACGGTTCCTGGTGGGATTACCCGATGTGGGATTATCACAAGCCATACGGAACCGCGTTCGCAATCATGACGCTTCTACGGTGCAAATAAGAGAGGCTTGGAAGTGAATCGTGGCCGCCCCGATACGGCGCGACGCGTCCGACCCACCGAGCGTGTTTGGCGGCCTATCATTTCACCAAGGCCCGCTGGAGAACATTTTGGCTTTTGGTCGTGCTCGACCGTACCTGCGGGTAATGAAAAATATTTTTAGCGAGAATCAACATGGCAGAAAAAGCTACATTCGCCGCGGGCTGTTTCTGGGGCGTCGAGGAATTATTCCGGCAGGTGCCTGGCATTGTCGGGACAAAGGTGGGCTACACCAACGGCAAGACGGACAATCCGACGTACGAACAGGTCTGCACCGGGCGCACGAATCACGCCGAGGCGATCGAAGTAGATTTCGATCCGGCGAAGGTCAGCTACCAACAGCTGCTCGAGCTGTTTTTCGAAAATCACGACCCGACCACGTTGAACAGGCAGGGGCCTGACGTGGGAACGCAGTACCGCAGCGGGATCTACTTTCATTCTCCCGAGCAGGAGCAGTTGGCGGAGGCGGAGATCGAAAAGCGAAACGCGTCGGGCGACTACGCGCGTCCGGTCGTGACCGAAGTGGTGAAGGCAGAACAATTTTACTCCGCCGAGCAGTATCACCAGAAATATTTCCAGATGCGCGGGATCGGTCATTCGTGTCATTTCGGGAACGGCAAAAAGGTCGGCCGTAAACCGGTGGCTCACTCGTGAACTGGATCGAGCAACTCCATATTGATCTGGACAAAGAGTTCGGTAAAAAGCCGCGGCTTGCGACCTTCGCGACGGTGACCGGGAACGAATCCGACGCGAGAACGGTCGTCGTCCGCGAGCTCTCGCCGGCCGGTGACCTGCTGTTCACCGCCGACAGCCGGAGCGAGAAAATCGCGCAGGTTATAGCCAACCGGTCAGCGACGATCGTCTTCTGGCTGTCCGGCCTGAAAATGCAATATCGGGTCCAGGGCGAGGCAGCGATTTTGGACAGCACAGACCCTTTGCGGGAAAAGCACTGGACCCAATCGTCGGTGTCGTCTCGGGCGATGTTTTTCTGGCCGACACCGGGCAAGCGGTTCGACCCCAGCATCGAGGTGCGGCAAACAACGACGACAGAAACGGAAATTCCAGACACCTTTGCAGTTGTTATGGTTCGGCCAGCCGCCGTACAGACTTTGGATTTGAATCAGACGCCGCACGTTCGGGTGCATTGCACGCAGCGCCACGCGGAAGCTCCCGGCTTGCTGTGGGTTTCCGAGCGCGTCAATCCCTAGTCGGCAGCACGAGGACAGTGACTTGGCTCGGCTTTGTCTGAACCGGCCGGACTGAGCTTCATTTCCTTCCGTCGGAGCTCTCCGCTACGATGTTGCGATGCGCTGGTTACTTCATGGACCGATGACTGCTGCCGTTGCCGAAGCGTTGGTTCGGCACGGGCATCAGGCGAAAAATATGACCGATATCGGGTTGCCCCCCGCGGCCGACCCCGCGACGGTGCTGAAAGCTGCCGATGCCGCACAGCTCGATGTGCTGACCACGGACGCGACCCTGTCATCGGGAGTTTTCCTTCTCGACTATTGGTTCCAGCGGTCGATGGTCTTCCTCCAACTCGAAGGGGCGGACGTGGAACAGGACGACGCCATCGATCGTCTGTTCTCGCGATACAAACGGCTCACGCCGGGCCGGCTCTATACCGTTACAAATTCAAGAGTTAAAGTCCGCCAGCTCCCGTCGGCTAAAATCTGATTTATTCGTCCCCGGTCCTCATTTTTTACGGAACAGTCAAATGTCTCTGCTCGTCACCGGTTCGCTTGGGATTGATACCGTCGAAACGCCGTTCGGAAAACGCGAGGACGTCGTGGGAGGGTCGGCAGTGTATTTTGCATATGCGGCCTCTTTTTTCACTCCCGTCCGTCTGGTCGGCGCGGTGGGAGAAGACGCGCCCAAATCATTTTTCTCTGTATTCGACGGTCGCGACGTCGACACCGGCGGGCTCGAAATTCGCAAGGGAAGCAAGACCTTCCGCTGGCACGGCTCGTACGTCGAAAACCTGAACGAAGCGGTTACTGTCGAAGTCGATCTAAACGTGCTTGCCGAGCAGGGCCCGAAGATCCCGGCGAATTTCCTGGACAGCAAATATGTCTTCCTCGCCAACACGCACCCTGTGCTGCAGCAGTCGATGTTGTCGTCGCTTGCATCTCCCAGACTGGTCGTGGCCGACACGATGAATTTGTGGATCACGACCGAACGGCCCGAACTGCTCAAACTGCTTAAAAACATTCACGGTCTGGTATTGAATGACGGTGAAGCCCGGTTGCTGACGGACAAAAAAAACCTGATCGAGGCCGGCCGCGAGGTCATGAAAATGGGCCCGAAGTTCGTCGTCATCAAAAAAGGTGAACACGGCAGCCTCCTTTGTATTGGCAACGAAACTTTCGTATTGCCGGCATTTCCTGCCGACAAAGTCGTCGATCCCACCGGGGCCGGCGACAGCTTTGCTGGCGGAATGATGGGCTATTTGTCCACCCAGGGAAGCTTTAACCCGCCGACAATCAAGCGGGCACTGGCGTTCGGGACCGTGGTCGCGAGCTTCACGATTGCTGATTTTTCGCTCGGCGGTCTGCAGTCGACGACTCGCGAGCTGATCGACGAGCGATTCGCCGCGTTCAAGTCGGCAATGTCGTTCTGATGAATCCCGGTCTGCTGCGGCGAGAAAACCCAAGGCGATTCGTACGTAACGGGCGATAAGTCGCGGTTTGTCCGACCGGCGACAAGCCCGGGCTGCACGTTTTGACCCGGTGGTTTGCCATTCGTTCCTTTCCACTGGACATTTGCGGCAACATCATTAAGCTTTCCCCTCCCGTCCGAAGACCGGGCGGCCGACTGAATTGTTTTGGAGATCTTAAAAGTGGCTCACTCTCTTTCCGCCAAAAAACGCGTCCGGCAGACTGCCCGGCGTAACGCCCGTAATCGCTCCCGCAAGGAACTTCTCAAGCAGGGTTTGAAGGGTTTCAACGCCGCCCTCGCCTCGAGCGATGTGGAGAAGGCAACCGAGTCGCTTCAGAAAGTCGCCCAGCGGCTCGACCGCAACGCCAGCAAGGGCGTCATGCACAAAAACGCAGCGGCGCGGAAGCGGAGCCGGTTGACCAAACGGGTCAACGCGCTCAAGGCCGGCGCAAAGGGTACCAAGCTGGTCGTGAGCTGAGTAATTCCCAGATCGTTTGAATACGACGTGAAGACGAAAGTCTGAAACGTGAAGACGTGAAACGTGAGGAGACTTTGCTCTTCTCACGTTTCACGTCTTCACGTTTCAACATTTCATAATAATCGATTCCCACGCTACCGAGGTTACGATGTCCGAAGCGCCCGTCATGGAACAGATCGTTTCGCTGTGCAAGCGTCGTGGATTCATCTATCCCGCGAGCGAGATTTACGGCGGAATCCGCGGGTTCTGGGACTACGGTCCGCTCGGAGTGCTGCTCAAAAACAACATCCGCGACTCGTGGTGGCGGAATATGGTGGAATGTCCGCCCATCGGTCCGGACGGACACCCGGTCGACATCGTCGGGTTAGACTCGGCTATCATCCAGCACCCCAAGGTCTGGAAAGCGTCCGGTCACGTCGACAGTTTCAATGACCCGATGGTCGATTGCCGGGAAACTAAGGCCCGATATCGTGCAGATCATGTGAAAGTTCTAGTCCCGACCGACGGACAAGGAAACAGCTTCGCCTTCGTAGACGACCGCGACGCGGCCGAGAAGAAAATTAAACGCGACGCGAAGCGAAATGTGTCAGATTATAACGAAGTCGTCCTGACGACCCTGCCGTTGGAAGCGTACGCGACGATTGTCGGGCCCGACACCAAGTCGGGCGGCACGCTGACCGAACCGCGGGCCTTCAGCCTGATGCTCGACACCTACCCGGGGCCGATCCGCGACGAAGACAACAAGGCCTACCTCCGGCCCGAGACGGCGCAGGGAATCTTTCTCGAGTTCAAAAACATCTGCGATACAACCCGCGTCAAGGTGCCATTCGGCGTTGCCCAGGTCGGGAAGAGCTTTCGGAACGAAGTAACTCCGCGTAATTTCATCTTCCGCTCGCGCGAATTCGAGCAGATGGAAATGGAGTGGTTCTGCCACCCGGATGAAGCAATCAAGTGGTACGAGTTCTGGCGTGCCGAGCGCATGAAATGGTGGGTGTCGCTGGGCGTCGACCCGTCGCGGTTGCGGTTCCGCGATCACGAGCAGGACGAACTCGCCTTTTATTCCAAGGCGACCGTCGATATTGAATATCTTTACCCGTTCACGGCTCCTGATTTCGGCGAGCTCGAAGGCGTCGCGCATCGGGGCGAATATGACCTGACGCAGCACTCGAAGCATTCGGGCAATAAGCTCGATTATTTCGACCAGGATCTGCAGTTGAAACTCAAAGCCGAAGGCGTTCCCGACGACCAGATCAAGGCGCGCAGCCGGTACATCCCGAACGTGATCGAACCGGCGAGCGGTTTGACCCGTGCGGTTCTGGTGCTGTTGTGCGAAGCGTTCACGCCGGACGAGTCCAGGCCCAGCAAGATGTACATGAAGTTCAAGCCGGCCTTCGCCCCGATCAAGCTCGGCATTTTCCCGCTGGTCAACAAGGAAGGCATGCCCGAGATCGCCGAAAAGTTATATCTCGATCTCCGCAAGAGTTTCACCTGTGAGTACGACCCCAAGCAGGCGATCGGCAAGCGATACGCCCGCATGGACGAGATCGGCGCGCCGTTCTGCATCACCATCGACGGCCAGACGTTGGTCGATCAGACAGTCACGCTTCGCGAGCGCGACACAATGACCCAGCAACGGATGCCGATGGATCGGGTGAAGTCGTTTCTGCTGGATCAGCTCACGGCAGAATAGTTGCCGCTGGCGTCGACCGAGACCAAGGCTGTATGCAGCCGGTCCCCGCGGCCGTCGCGAGTGTTTTTCGTCGGTAAAGTCATAGATCGCTGCGGTCGCAAGACAAGGCTTGCAATGAAGACCGAGACTGAACTGCAGCCGGGGCTGAAATGGTCTTCGCGTGATTCTGTCGCGTCGATCATGCTAGCGGTCGCTGTTCTTCTAGTATACGCGCGGGCCGGTCGATTCGATTTCATCGGATTCGATGACCAGGCTTATGTTTATCAAAACCCGCACATCACTTCGGGCCTGACGTTTGAGAATTTGATCTGGTCAATCACCCGAGTCGAGAACTCAAACTGGCACCCTCTGACGACGCTTTCCTGGCTGTTGATGTACAGCGTTTTTGGCCCGGACGCGGGCAAATATCATTTGCTGAACGTTCTGCTGCACTCAGCGAATGGGGTGCTTTTGTTCGCATTCCTGCGATCCATTCGCGGGCGTCTTTGGCCGGCCCTGGCTGCGAGCGCTCTCTGGGTCCTGCATCCGCTCAGGGTCGAATCCGTCGCGTGGGTGTCTGAACTCAAAGATGTACTGTGCGGGACGATGTGGCTGCTTTCGATGACCGCTTATCTGAGTTACAGCAAAGAAAAAACAGTCCGGTCATATCTGCCTGTTTTGATTTTTCACACCTTGGCGCTGCTGGCAAAACCCATGGCGGTGTCATTGCCGATCACATTGCTCTTACTGGACTTCTGGCCTTTGCGGCGAGAAGGCTCTGAATCCGCCCGGCGGTGGTGGAGAGGACGAGTGCTCGAAAAGATCCCGCTGATGCTCGTGTCGCTCGGCGTGATTGCCTTTGCGTTCGTGACGCAGGCGAAATCGGGCTCGGCTCAAACGCTGGCGACGTTTCCGCTTTCGATCCGAGCGCAGAACGCAGCGGTCTCGGTTGCTGCGTATCTTCGCGATACGTTTTACCCGACAAGGCTTGCCGTCTTCTATCCACACCCCGCCATGCGGGTCGGAGGGTCAATGCCTATCGGGGCGACCGCTGTCGCGACCGGCATTCTCCTGCTGATCACTGCAGGGGCTTTGAGCGTCGTGCGGTCGAAACCGTACCTTGTCTTTGGCTGGTTTTGGTTTCTGGCCACGCTCGTCCCCGTCATCGGCTTCGTGCAACTCGGCGAGCAGGCCCGGGCCGATCGATACACGTACTTCCCCGCAATGGGGTTGACCGTTGCATTGGTCTGGCTCGTCTCGGACCTCGTCACTGGTCGACCCCGCACGGCAGCGATTGCACTGATCGGCGGCTTTATCACGGCGGGCGTTTTGGCCGCCTCGACTTATGTGTACGTCGGCTACTGGAAAAACACCGTGACGTTGTTCGAGCACGCGGACCACGTCGTTCCGGCAAATTATTTGGCAAAGTCCATCCTTGCTTATTCGTACCACCAGTCGGGGAACGACGCTCGGGCAGTCCCCCTTGCGGCCGTCGCTGCCCGTCTCTCCCCGACCAGTCCGTCGGTTCAACTCGTCTACGGGTGGATTTTACGCGACACCGGCCAACTCGATCAGGCGGCCGCGGTGTTCGACGTCTCGCCCCCGACCGCCCGATTCGCCTTCGAACTGGGCGTCGTTCGCGCGAGGCAGGCGGATCTCGTCACGCTAACCAACCCGGCGACCGAAACGGCTCTTCGAGAGAGCGCCTGCGGAAGCTTCCGAACTGCGATGCGGTATAACGGCAATTACCCCGAAGCTCAGGACGCCCTCGCGGTCCAGAACGCCCGCCTTGGTCGAGTGGACTCGGCGAAAAAAATGTGGATTGATCTGATTTCTGCAAACTCCGGTTTCGGGCCGGCGCACGGAAATCTTGCAGACCTTCTCTTTTCTGCGGGCGATTTCGTCGCGTCCGAGCGCGAATATCAGCTCGCGATCAGTGCCGGGGAGCGCAACTCTTCCTGGATGGCGAACCTCGCGTATCTGGTCGCCACCGCATCACGCTCGACAACGGACCAGGTCCGCTGGGCAATGACGCTCGCAGAGGACGCCCAGAGCAGGTCTACAGCCGGCGACCCTGGAACGCTCGACGCCCTGGCTGCGTGCCAGGCGCGGCTGGGACTGTTCGACGACGCCGTGACAACAGCCGAGTCCGCAGTTCGGCTTTCCGAGGGTCAGAAGAATGCCAGGATTGTTGAACGACTCCGCTATCGGTTGACGATTTACAAACAAAATCTGCCGTACATCGTGACCGACCGGTAAACCCGAGCCGCCGATCGAATCAGGCGCGCTTCTTTTCGGCACTTGCACGTGTATGCCGCTATTGCATAACCCGAAAGGATCTCGGTTAATTTGAATTTTTTGACATCGCCCGGCAGGACATCGGTGATAATATAACTGCGTCAGCGGGTAACATGTCTTGACCGGGTCGACGATTCGCATAAAAGGCAGCGTGGGTAGGCAACTGGACATTCTCGCCTTGGAGCCGTTCTACGGAGGCGTCCGTCGAAACATGCTCGAAACACTGGTCCGGTGCAGCCGGCACCGTTGGGCCGTGCTGACGCTGCCGCCCCGTCGGATGGAGCGCCGACTGGCCGCTTCCGCCCACTGGTTTGCCGAGCAGTTATCCCGCCAGTGGATCGGACATACCGACGTCGTTTTCACCTCAGACGGGCTAAACGTCGCCGACCTGCACCGGCTTCACCCGGCGGTCGCGCACCAACCCTGCGTGGTTTATTTCCACCGTAACCAGATGCCCGACCCGGCCCGGTTGGAACTGGATCCGACACAGGACCTGGCCAATCTCACCTCCGCTACCGCCGCGTCGGAGATCTGGTTTAATTCCAAATACCACGCGTCGTCGTTCCTCGGAAATCTCGAGCTGCTGATCGAAACACACGAGGAACTTCGTACCGGAAACCTGCTGGAAGATATTCAGGCCAAGCTTCGCCGGGTGCTCCCGCCGATCGACATGCTTTCCACGCAGGAAATCGCCCGCAACTCGCCGGTCGAGCGCGACCCGGATGGCGTCTTCATCGAGACCCGAAACGCCGACATGGAGCTGTTGAACGCGGCCTTGGCGATCCTCTGCAAGATGAAGCAGAAGCTTCATCTGTTTATAGTCGGCCCCGCGACCGGCATCGTCGCCGATTGCCCGAAAACGCTAATTGCCGAGCACGACTTGCCAGGTCAGGTCCGCGGATTGTTCGCGGCAACCGCATTCGTCAGCACTCAGCTGGACGCGCCCTTCGATGAATTCGCCATCCGTGCGATGTCGTTGGCCTGCCGGCCGGTCTTTCCTAACAGCGGGGTGTATCCGGAGATGCTTCCGATGCAGCTGCACGAATCCTGTCTTTACGAACTCACCGCCGAGGCGCTCGCGTACCAGATTCGCGAGGCGGTCTATCTTCCCGCCCACTACACTGTCGAAGAACTCACCTCGCAGCTGCCGAACTATGACGCGATGGTCGCCTGCAAGGTGATCGACGACCGGCTAGAGGCGTTGGCGAGCAGTCAACCCACGAGCCGTCCGCTCGCACCGCGCCGGACAAAACCGGGCCAGGTCGCCAAGACCGGGTCCTGAGCAGCCGCCGGACCAGACTTCGCCCGACCTCAATTTTTTACCAGTTACCAATGGTGATGATCGAATGTCCGGGCTGACGAAATGGATCTTTCACTCCGACGCGGGCTTGCTGCTGCGCATCGCCGTGGGTTGCGTTGTCTTTGGAACCCTCGCGGTTGTCGACTACCGTAGAAACGGCCGATCGGCGACTCGGTGGCGCGAATATGCAGTCCTGCTGGCGGCCGTTCTAACGGCATCGGCGTATGGCGCCGTCAACGACCAGCTCACGTGTGCCATTTCTCCCGAATACTTCCTGTACGGCAAGGAATTAGCCAAATCGATTGGGGATGCACCCGCGGCGACCACGCTTCACTGGGAAGCCGCGAAGGTCGGTCTCAAAGCCACGTGGTCCGCGGGTCTGATCGTCGGCGTCGCATTGCTGTTGGCGAACAACCCGCTGGGTCACCTGCCCCGACTGAAGAATCGGACGTTGCTGCGGATGTTGCCCGTCGTCCTTGTGACAACAGCAGTCTGCGGCACGCTCGGAGGTTGGCTCGGATACAACGGCCACCTCGTCCCACTGTCGTCGGATTTTAAAGACATGGTCGAAGCAAACATTTTTCGGCCCCGCCGGTTCATGTGCACTTGGGGCATACACCTCGGCGGTTATGTCGGAGGCTTTTTAGGTACGATTCTCGCCGCGGTGTGGGTGATCTATGAGCGACGGTCTCGCACCGCGAACCATGACGACGTTTCGCAGTTAAATGACCCGAGCGTTCAGACCAACGCCGGGATCCCGCGAACGGATTGATCAGCCGTGTCCCGCGTAATTTCCTGGTAAAGCGTGTCTCGCTCGACCGGTGTCCGGCCCGCTTCGCGGATCAGTCGCTTGATGTCGTTCACGTGAAACTGCTGGTGCACCGTCCCGTGCCCTTCGCGTTTTGTGATGTCATACCAGACGACCGTGCCGTCGAGGTCGTCCACGCCCCAGTCGAGCGACACTTGCGACAAACCAATGCCCTGCATGATCCAGAACGCTTTGATGTGCGCGACGTTGTTCAGCATCAACCGCGCGATCGCGAGCGTCTTTAGATCAGTAAGCCCGGTGGGTCCCGGGAGATACCCGAGCTCGCTTTGTTCGGGAATGAACGACAGGGGGATCACGCAGTTGAACGCCGCCGGTGCCGTGGCCAGGGATTCTTTCTGCAGATCGCGGAGCTTGAGCAAATGCCCGACGCGTTCGGCCGGTGTTTCGACGTGCCCGTAAAGCATCGTCGCGTTGCTGAAGATGCCAAGCCGGTGGGCCGTCCGGTGCACCTCGAACCAGCGGTCCTCGCGTACTTTGCCTTTGAAGATCTCGTCGTGCACACGGTCGTCAAAAATCTCCGCGCCGCCCCCGGGCAGACTTCCCAGACCCGCGTCACGCAAGGCGATCAACACTTCCTCGATGCTCATCCGGGCGATTCGGCTCAGATGAATAATTTCGATCGCGGTAAAGGCTTTGACGTGCAACTGCGGGCACTCACGCCGGATGCCCTGCAACATGTCCAGGTAGTAATCGAACTTCAACCACGGGTGCAGCCCACCGACGATGTGCACTTCGGTCGCCCCGGTGTCGGCGGCCTTTCTGGCCGTCTCGATCACCTGCTCGACCGGCATCTCGTACGCACCGTCTTCACCGCGCTTACGGTAGAACGAGCAGAACTTGCAGCTGAGCGCGCAGACGTTTGTATAATTGATGTGACGGTTGCGATTGTAAAACGTCTTGTCGCCGTGCAACGACTCGCGTACATAATTGGCAAGCCGGCCGATCCCGTGGAGGTCTCGGCTCTCGAACAAAGCGATCCCATCTTTCAAGTCCAGCCACTGCCCGGCAAATACCTTGTCTGCGATTCGATCAAGACCGGGCGAAAATTGAACTCGCGTCCTAGTAAGCATGTGTAAAGTTTAGTCGCTGGCACATCGAGGTTCTAATCGATTGCGATAGTTTTGAAATGACCGAAAACACGATTACGCCGGGGCGTCCGCGAACAGGCAGGGGTCCAATCACATTGCTATAATTTGAATATGTCAGCAGTAGGCATCATTTTCTCTTCGGTCTGCGTCGGCGATCTTGCCTGGTGGTACTGGGCCGACGGTCGCCTTCGGAAGGCATTCAGTCCTTCGAAGCCGTTGATGTTTTTCAGGAGTTTGACCACCGCGTTCATATTTGGGCAACTGATTTACATCGCTTCGCTGCTAGCGGGCCAGAGGTGGCCCCGGGAACTGAATCGTTTCATACCGATGCCATTCATTGCGACGGTTTATGTCTGGAGCATCCTGCTGCTCCCCGTCGCGTTATTGACAGCCCTGATCGTCACGGTGCCGGGTTGGCTCCGCGGACGTAAGTCGCCGGATCAGGTTGCCGACTCTGAAGGATTGACGACAAGCGCATTCACCCGCCGGGAAATATTGACCTCTGCTGCTGTAGCGATCCCGCCGCTGGTCACGATGGTCACCGTCGCACGCGCGATTCCGCAGCTGTCGGAATTCAGACTCCGAAAGCTTCAGGTGCGTGTCGCTGGTCTTCCTGCAAAATTAGAGGGGCTTCGAATCGCACACGTCAGCGACCTGCACGTCGGCCGGTACACCCGGCCCGGGATGCTGCCACGGATCGTTGATGCTGTGAATGGTCTTGACGCGGATCTGATTCTGTTCACGGGAGATCTCGTAGACTTTTCGTACAATGATCTGCCGGCCGGGATCGACACGCTGCAGCGAATGCGATCGCGATACGGGCTCGCGCTGATCGAGGGAAACCACGATTTGTTTCAGGACCCAGACGAATTCGACAGCCGGGTCAAAGATGCCGGGCTCAAGCTGCTGGTCGACGACGCGATGACCGTTTCAGTTCGGGGTGAGCCGGTGCAGTTGCTGGGCACGCGGTGGGGCGTGTCGACGGGGGACCGGCGTATGGCGGGACCAATGGCGTTCGCGGCCTCGATCAAAAAAATGTCGGCCCTTCGCGACCCGAAGGCGTTCCCGATCCTGATGGCCCATCACCCGCACACGTTCGACGCCGCGGCGGCGGCCGGCTTCCCGCTCACGTTGTCCGGCCACACCCACGGGGGACTTTTCAACCTCACGCCCCGAATCGGATTCGGGCCCGTTTTTTACCGCTACTGGTCCGGCCTATACCAAAATGACGCGAGCCAACTGGTTGTCAGCAACGGGATTGGAAACTGGTTTCCGCTTCGCGTGAACACTCCCGCAGAAATCATCGATCTCACATTACACGTCTGACGCGGCAGGCTGGCGCGAAGGTGCTCAAGGCTTTGTGGTTGCTCCTGACCCGGCGGGTCTTAGCATGAATATGAGATCCCCTTCGGCATTCTGCTTACCTCCGGTGCCGCCGTGGTCAACGCCGCTCGGCCCGATACTGTAGACAATTCGCGTTTGGTCTCTGATGACATACCGCAATGGCTTTCCGTTCGAACGGGTCAATCGGCTTGCAACCGTGTTCGGGCTGATGCCGAGCACCTTACCGATCTGAGCGAAGGTCAGATTACCGTCGATTTTTAGCGCGACGACTTCGCGCTGATCTGTCGGCAATGACTCCAGCGCGTATGCCAGGCCTTCGTCCACTGACACCGAGGGTTCCGCCACACCGGCAGGAAGAACCTGCTGTAAATGCTTTTTCTTACGAGCTCGTTAAACAATCTGTCGGGCCACACTGTGACGGAGCATTGTGAAAACGTACGCGTCTAGATCCCACGCTCCGGCGACCCGCGTTCGATTTTTAACCAACTCTACAAAGACGGTTTGAACGGCGTCCTCGGCCTCGGTACGGTTTCGAAGCATGCGACGAGCGACCCGGAACAACGACGTGCCGAGCAGATCATAAAGGTCGGCGAAAGCCTCCGGTCGGCCGATCGCCAAACCATGGACGAGCGAGTTAGCCGAAGCGTCAATCATCGTTCTCAAAAGAGATGAGCAGGCCCGCGACGGAATTTGTCTGTATAAAAAGCCGAGATACACCCCGCGAGCGGTGTGGCTAAATGAGACATGGGAAATACAACGCAAAAAAAGGAGGACCGCATTGCTGCGATCCTCCAGTTCGTTTCCTTCGATTGTGACAGACCCAAGATCTCAGCGGTTATCGCTTGGAGAACTGGAACCGGCGGCGTGCACCGCGTTGACCGTATTTTTTACGTTCCTTCATTCGGCTGTCGCGAGTCAGGAACCCACCGCCGCGGAGGGCGATTTCCAGCGAATGGTCGTACTTGGCCAAGGCACGGCCGAGGCCCATGACGATCGCGCCGGCCTGGCCGCTCGCACCACCGCCGGAGCAACGGGCGAAGATGTCGAGCTTCCCGCCGGTGTTGGTTACTTCCAACGGCCCGAAGATGCTCTTGCGGTCACGTTCGCTGGTCAAAAATTCATTGAGCGTTCGGCCGTTGAGCTCAATCTTGCCAGTTCCCGGTGCGATGCGAACGCGGGCCACGGCGCTCTTTCGGCGACCCACACCCCAGGTGAAAGTGCGATGGCTTGTCGGCTCGGCAGGAGCGGCGGTTTCGACGGCGGCGGTTGTTATTTCAGGCATAGGAGCTTATCGATGATGACGTAATTTTTATCAGTTAGAAACGGCTGAAGACTCGATCAGGCAGTCAGCTTCAAAGGCTTAGGCTGCTGGGCCGAGTGCGGATGCTCGTTACCGGTGTAAATCTTGAGTTTCAGCAGGAGGTGCCGGGCCAGCTTGTTTTTCGGGAGCATGCGCTTCACCGCGAGTTGCAAGACTCGCTCGGGATGCAGTTCGTGCATCGTCTTGTAGCTGTAAAGATGACGGCCGCCGGGATAGCGGGAATACGTATCGTACTCGATCACGTCGGCTTTCTTGCCGGTGACGCGAATCTTGTCGGCGTTCAAGACAATGACGAAATCGCCGGTGTCGACGCTCGGCAGATAGGTTGGCTTGTGCTTGCCTTGCAGCATGACGGCTATCTTGGCCGCGACGCGACCCAACACCTGGTCGGTGGCGTCAACCACGTGCCAGTCACCTTTGATCTCGCCCGGCTTGGGCATGTACGTGCTCATGAATCAGTCCTTGGTCTTCATCGACATCAAAACGAAGCCACCTCAGGCAGACTTTATGCCTACGGGAAGCGGATCGAGGAGTCTACTGAATGTGCAACTGATGTCAACAGGCGTAAGTGGTACCCGATTCCCGCTTTTCGAAGATCGAGCGGGGGTTCGTCGACGACGCCGAATGCGTGCTGCGGCCCCGATGGTATTTCCCGTTTACTCATGATGGCGATGCGTAAAAAGTAAAAATGCCTACTGACAGACGAACCTTACAATTCCGGAGTCTTCGTGATTTATTCCTGGGAGTCTGACCGCCGCCGCCGGTGCGTGGAATGATGTCGCCGCGTTCGCGTTTGTGCTGCTTGAGCCGCCGCGTCCAGGCGGGACTGACATTAAATGTTTTAGAGATTTCCTTGGTTTGATGACCCGCATCGTAAGCGGCCATCAGTCGTTCACGCAGATCCATTGAGGACGGTTTCATGCCCTTCAGAATATACGTCATACTGTCGTGGCGCTAGGGGGCGGAGTGAATCGCTCTATACCAGTAAAACATATTCCTTACGCCACTGCCGAATTTTAACGTGACAATTTCGTGAGGTTTGCAATTGCTGTAGAAGTGAATTTGCCTGAATCGAACGGCGTCCGATCCGAGTGTCTGAAAAATGAATATGGAAATTCGAAATTCCGTTGTCGCGGGGTGTGACTTATTTCTGTGGTCTACGCGGCTGCTCGGTTCCAGTACGAATGCCACAAATCGCTGTACTCCAAGCAGCGGAGGTGGCCCATATGTTCGGCACGTTTGACCCGCCAGCGGGCGGCATTGAGTTTCAATCTCGCACCAATCGTGTTTTTGCATCCGCCTTCAATCAGACCGCTGCCGATGGGCCTTCCATTTTGCAGGCGCCGGGCATACCACATGCGGTCGCGGTTTTCGGCCAGATAGTTCAGCAGCGACCGCAGCGCGTTGACACGGCCGATGGCTCTGACTGCCGGTCGAGTTGTTTTTGAAGTTGCTCGATGAACTTCGGACCACCCCATTGGATCAACTGCATCAGTTGATGACCGGACCAGGTTTTGGCCGCGGGGTTTTTTTCCCCCAGCAGCTGTTTGCCGGCGGCGTGGATATGTTCGCTGGCATGATAAATGTCCAGCACCCACTGTGCATTGGATGCTGGCAGTTGCAGTCCCGCCTGTTCCCAGATCCATTTGGCCCCGTCGGCGATGACGCTCAGCGCCGTGTCAGGCTTGACACCCGCATGCTTGAACATTTTCTTCCAACTCTTGCCGACCTTGCGGCTGTCGGCAATCGCGCTCCACGCCAGCCGCGCTGTCGGCGGGGGCAGTACGCGGTCGTCCCATTGTTGTGGATCAGCGGGCAAGGCGTTTTCACGCTTGCTCAGCACGCTCAGACGCATCTCCCGCCATCCCTCGGTGGTGTTGATGCAGGTGCCGTCGGAACTGAATTCCAGTTCACCCGATGCCTGGTTGATCGGTTCCACCGACGCTTTATTGCCAGCGACCCATCGTCCAGCCTTTTGACCTTCCTCGTCGCAGACCGCGCGAACCGTGTCGTTGCTGACCTTCAACCGGCACAGTTCCATCAGCTTGTCGGCCGCCTTCTGAAACGACCAGCTGGTTCCGGCCAGCACGATCAATCGCCGGACCTCCTCGCTGACCGTGCGGGAACCGATGCCCGCCCAGGCATCCATCGGCAAATGCGTCTGCCCGCAGTCACAGGCAAAGTACCGCCGCGGCACCACAATGTCCCCCGCGATTGTCAGCAGATTGCGCGGCCGCACCCCGCGATACCGCTGGCGGGCTCCGCAGGAACAGCTCCGGCGACTTACCCCTTTTTTTGCGCCTCGTCGCGGGCGCCGATCGTCTTCTCGAGTGTCAGGCGGAGCAGGTCCATACCCTGCTCCATCACCGCCCGCTCCAGGCAAGCGAGCCCTTTGCCATAGGGAGCATCGTCCCCGGCCTGCTTGACCGCCCGCGCCATCAAAACCGCTCGTTCGGCAATCAACCGCTCGTCATCCGTGAGATGTCTTAAGTCCATGTGGATCTCCTTTGGCCAAACATTATGCCATAGAAGCCACAACCGCGCGCCTCACCCTTGTCGCGAGCCCAAAGACTTGGAGAGTGCTGCAACTGAAAACTACGGCTACGGCAGACCGTGAACCGGGGATAAGCGGGTCGCTGGCGGCCCGGGCAGGCTGGTGAAAAATCTGGCCTGGCTGGCGTGTTGCGGAAACGCCTGCCGGTACAAGGCAGACCACTTTTGCTTAAACTGATCAACATCAGCGGTGGGGACGAGAGCCCACACGCTGCCGCCGAACCCCGCGCCGAATGCCGAAGCGGCTGACGCGCCCGACTGCCGGGCGGCGGCTGCTAGAAAAATCGTTTCCGGGATCTGATTGCCCAACAACTTTTCAGCCGAGTGTTGCGACAGATCGACCAGACGTCCCATTTCATCGAGTTGATTAAGCACCAACGCCGCCGCAGCGTCAGGGATAATTTGTTCGCTTTCCAAAAGGAATACGTCCAGCCGATCGATCAACTCGTCGGCGGGAAAATCAGGATCGCTTGAAGTCGCCAACGCTACGCGAAGGCGTTGAACCGCATCCGGCGCGGAACGAACCAGTTCGGCGAGCGTGCCGGCCGGCGCGTTGCCGGTCTGTTTCCAAACGCTCAGGATCGATCTGACTTTACGCGACACACTATTATAGTTTTCCTGTGCCCCGCCAGTTTTTTCCGCGGCGATCCCGCTGGCGGCAATTACAAACTCGTGGCCTGCAGGAACCGGTACCGATGCCTCGCACCGTAGCGGGCTGAACGAGTACTGGACCAGTTCACCGGCCCGGCTGCGGAGGATGGCGGTATGGTCCTGGCTTCCGCCGAACGTACCGACCCCTCGACTGCCGGCCAGGCCGCGGAACGTCCGCCCGTTTTCAATACAACCTAGATACGCGCACACGTCGTCCGGTGAACGAATGGACTCGGTGTATTCACTTCGATAATTCAGCCGATTTAAATCCGACAGAACCAAAAAAGTCCCGACGATCAGCGCGCTCGAACTGCTCATTCCCGCAGCCGGTGTCAGGTCGCTGTCAAAAGCGACCTCGGCACCCCGAAGACCGCCTGGGAAGTTCTGCATCAGCCGGGCGACGACCGTCATCGGGTAGTTCGACCAGGCACCGGGTTCGGGAGACGGTAGGCCTGCCAACGGGAAAGTGATGCGCTCGCCGCGGGAGAGCGCGTGAAATCGAATCTCCGGTTCCTCGATCTGGCGCGCGGCAAAACAAAATCCCTGCTCTACGGCACATAACAGGCTTCGGCCGCCGGCGTAGTCGGTGTGTTTGCCGAGAAATTCGACGCGACCCGGCACGAACCATTCGGTCGTGGGGTTTCCGCCGACTGCGGCAGCGGCGCGACCGGCCAGCACGGCCTTGGCGTTCGCCTCTGCGAGGCTCATCTGTGCGGCGGTCAATAAGCGCCTAATGTCGGCCGGGTCCGTCACAGCAACACCTCGCGCCCGGCGAGCCGCTGCGCCACCGGTTCGATATCCGCCCGGCAAGACAGGTCCAGCACCGGCGACAGGAACGGCAGCACTTTAAATTTGGCCCCGAGGCAGTCTATCGCGTATTGCACGGCATCGGTGATTTCCAGTTCCCCGCGAGAAGAAGGAACAATGCGGCGGCAGGCTTCAAAAATAGTCGGCATAAACCGCCAGCAGTTCATGCTCAGGTAAACCTCATTCCCTAATGCCGCCAACGTGCCCTGGTCGGGCTTTTCAATAATCTGGAGCAGGTTCCCGTCCTGATCCGATCGAACCGCGGCAAATTTCAGGACGCGTTCCGGCGGGATATTGCTGCCGCTGATCATGGCGTCCCGCTCGAACGCCGCGATCGCGGATCCGTCGACCTGTCGCAATGCCGAGACGGCATCCAGCGGGTAATAATTATCGCTGTTGATCATGAGAAACGGCTCACCGGCGACGAACGACTCGGCGGCGGCGACGGCGTCCGCCGTCCCCAGCGGTTCGGCCTGAATCGCGAATGCAATCGTCAGCCGCATCGGCTTTAGCGTCAGTTCGTAGTAGTCCCGCAACGCCTTTTGCTCGGGGCCTATCACAAGACAAACCTGTCGGTAACCGGCGTCTGCCACGATGTGGAGAACATAGTCCAGGAACGGACGTTCAATCGGGATCAGCGCTTTGACACCGGTATCGGCAACGGCGGATTGGGCCGCGTCCACGGACGCGCCGGTGTCGGACTTTCTCATTCGCGTTCCCAGGCCACGCGCTAGGATGACCGCTTTTTCGGCAGGGTGTGTCTGTGTCATGGGCAACGGCCTTGGGGACCAATGGAGTGTCGGGAGAAATCAGGCGAACGAATCAGGCGTCTGGCTTCTGCCAGGACGGCGACCACCTTACAAAACCCTCGATCGCTTCGTACTCCGCCAGGCCGAGTTCGTCGTACACCTCGGCGGTTTGCCGGTTTCGATCCTCGGCCCGTTGCCAGAATTCACGTTCGTCGGCACCCGGGAACATGGCGCGATCCTTCTGGCTCTGGTGCTTGAAGATCGCGCTCCGCTTACGCATCAGTTCGGCCGGACTGATCGGGACGGCCATTTCGATTCGCTCCGGCTCCCACTCCTGCCACGCGCCGCGGTAAAGCCAGACCTGGCATCCACTCGCCCATTCGCGGTCGGCGGCGCGTTCCATTGCCTGGAAGACCGCCGACAGGCAGACGCGATGCGTGCCGTGCGGATCAGACAGATCACCGGCGGCATAAATCTGGTGCGGACGGATCTTGTCCAGCAGCGCCAGCGTGAGATTGATGTCTTCTTCGCCGAGGGGTTTTTTTCGAATGGTGCCGGTTTCGTAGAACGGCAGGTCCATGAAGTGCAACCGGTCGACAGGCACGCCGCAATCGCGACCGGCGGCGCGGGCTTCCCCGCGCCTGATGAGGCCTTTGATCTGCTGCACCTCGGCCGAGTCGATCTGCCCGGGCTCCTTGTTCGAGATCATCTCTTCGACCTGGCGCTCGATCCGGTAGGCCTCGTCGGCGGCCTTTGCGCTGCCGAGGCGGAACAGCTTGTTAAACTCCGCCGCAAAGTCGGCGAACCGGACGACGTCTGCGTCGAAGACGGCAATATTACCGCTGGTCTGATACGCGACATGCAATTCGTGTCCCTGGTCGACCAGGCGGATGAGGGTGCCGCCCATGCTGATGACGTCGTCGTCGGGGTGCGGGCTGAAGATCAGGATTCGCTTGGGGAACACCACGTCCTCGGGCCTGGCGATGTCGCCGGGCCGCTTGCGGTCCGACGGCTTGCCGCCCGGCCAACCGGTCACGGTGTTCGTCATCGTGCGAAACACGTCTAGATTAATGTCGTACGCGGACCCACCGCCGAGTTCGGCCAACAGGTCCTGCAGGCCGTGTTCGTTGTAATCTTCGTCGGTCAGCTTGAGGATCGGTTTTTTGACGAGCCTGGCGAGCCATATGACTGCTTTTCGGACCGAAGCCGGTGTCCATTTTACAGGGCCAACGAGCCACGAACTCCTGATCCGAGTCAGTCCTGCCGCCGCGGCTTCGTCCAGATGCACCGTCGCGTTCGGATGTTCCTGCAGAAAGCTGGCGGCGACGGCCGACGTGACCGGTCCTTCGACGGCCTTTGCCACGACGGCCGCTTTGCCTTCACCGAACGCCAGCATCAGGATGCGCTTGGCCGAAAGGATAGTTCCGACGCCCATTGTGATCGCCCGGCGGGGGACGTATTGCTCGCCGAAAAAATCGCTGGCGGCATCGAGCCGGGTCACCCGGTCCAGCGTGATCAGGCGGGTGCGGCTGTCGCGGCTGCTGCCGGGTTCGTTGAAGCCGACGTGTCCGGTCCGACCGATGCCCAGGATCTGCAGGTCGAGTCCGCCGAATTCACGGATCTTCTTTTCGTAGGCGTCGCAGTAGGCGTTGACGTCTTCAGGTGCGATCGTGCCGTCGGGAATATGGATATTTTCAAAGGGGATGTCGACGCGGTCGAACAGGTGCTCGCGCATGAACCGCTGGTAGCTCTGTAGCGATGCCGGGTCCATTGGGAAATATTCGTCAAGATTGAACGTGACGACGTTCGCAAAGCTCAGGGCCTGCTCGCGGTGCAGTCTTGCCAGTTCGTCGTAGACACCGACTGGCGTGCTGCCGGTGGCGAGTCCCAGAACGCATGTGCCACCACTGGCGCACCGCTCCCGAATCAGGGCGGCGATTTCACCGGCGACCACCCGATTCACTGCCGACGGTGAATGGTGAACGACGACCGGAATTTTTTCGAAAGTGGATAACGAGGCGTTCATATAGGGCTCCCAAATAATTAATATCAAATTTGATATTAAATTGCAAGTCTAAGTATGGACCGCGGCGCAATGTGTCCTAAATTGTTCAAATTATTCGTTTTGAATTAATAGCAAAGTGTGCTCTAATGCCATTGGATGGAAATGAAACAGCGAAAGGTGGTAGCTGCAGTCTGGAAGGCGGGCCGGCTGAGCCGGTCGCAGTTGGCCGTGGACGCCGGTCTGACCCCGAATGTCGCGGGGGTGGCGGTGGACGAGCTTGTTTTAAACGGCGTCTTGAGGGAGTGTCCGCCGGAACCGGTTGCCGGTGCCGGCAGGCCCCGGGTTCCGGTCGAACTGGACCCTTGGTCAAGGCATGTCGTCGGGCTGGCAATCAACCCGGGCGGAGTCGAGGTGATTCGTGTCGGGTTGACCGGCGGTCTGCTTTCCAAAGCGGCGCGGACGCCGAAAAATCCGTCGCGTTTGGTGGAAACCGCCGCGGAAATGCTGGCCGGTGCGATTACGCGTCAGACGATCGGGGTAGGCGTCAGTGTCACCGGGTTCGTGGACGCCGTCGACCGGTCCATTCTCTTCAGCAGTTCCCAGCCGGGCAGCGGTCGGGTTTCGTTATTGCCGGTGTTTGCCGCGGCCGACGAATTGCCGCTGACGCTCGAAAACGACATGCACGCTCTCGCCGCACGCTGGTTATTTCAACGCAGGGCCGGCTCGGCCGGTGAGGACGTGCTGCTGGTGTCCGTAGCCGACGGCCGACTCGGTGCGGCAATGCTCATCGACGGCCGGCCCAACCGTGGCTGTATCACGTCCGCCAATGAACTCGGGCATACGCGGTTCCTGATCGAAACGCCGCGTTGCTACTGCGGGCATCTTGGTTGTCTCGAGCGGATCGTCTCGACGGGATTTCTAAACGACTTTGCGTGCGCCGGTGCCGGGCCGAATACCAGCCTCGGGCAGGCGGTCGCTGATTACGGCACGATTCGTTGTCCGACTTCGGCAGTCGAATCCGTCCTGAAGTTTTTTTCCTGCGGCGTGGCAAACGCCGTCAACTTCGTCCGGCCGCACCGATTAGTCGTTGTCAACGAACTCGGCGGCCCCGCGGCATTTTCCGCGGCCTTGCTCCGCGAGATCCGCGGCTGGTTGCTTCCGGAACTGGCCGCGCGAGTGCAGATAGAGGTTGTCACAGAGCCGGCCGCGGGGTCTGCCGAATCAGCGGCCTGGCTGGCTATCGCGCAGGTCGTCGACGGGCGGTGGGGTGGCAGCGAAACAATCGCGGCTATCACCCGCTCACATCCACACAGAAAATGAATTTCATGACCCGTCCAATAAATCCACCAAAAGTCGCCGTCGTTACCGGTGCGGCAGGATTCATCGCAAGCCATCTCGTGCAAGGCCTGGTCGATCGTGGGTACCGAGTCCGCGCGGTCGACGATCTGTCCGGCGGAATGGGCTGGTCCCGGCTCGAGTCTCATGGGCGCTCGGTCGAGCGGATCGAGCTTTCAATTCTGGCCGGCGAACGTGCATTGTCGGAAGTGTTTCGGGGCGCAGATTTGATTTCACATCATGCGGCACTGATCAGTGTGCCTGAATCAGTGGAGCAACCGACCGAGTATCATGCCGTCAACGCGACCGGCACTCTCATCGTCCTTGAGGCCGCCCGCACGGCCTGTGTCCGACGAATAATCTATGCGTCCACGAGTGCCGTCTACGGCGACGACCCGCAGCAGCCGAAACGGGAAACAATGCCGACTGACCCGGTGAGCCCTTATGCGGTTTCTAAATATGCCGGCGAGCGGTACGTCTGTGCGTACGCCCGGTTGTTCGCCATGCAGACTGTTTGCTTCCGTTATTTTAATGTGTTCGGGCAAGGTCAGAACCTGCACAGCCAATACGGGGCCGCCATTCCCGCGATCGTCTCACGGATCTTGAATGCACAGTCTCCCACGATCTACGGAGACGGAGAGCAGACGCGGGATTTTTGCCATGTGTCCAACGTCGTCCGTGCGAACCTGCTGGCGGCAGAAGCCGTCAATTTATCCGGCCAGGTGATCAACATTGGCTGTGGACACAGGGCGAGCGTGAACGATATCGTCGCGGCGACGAACCGCCTGGCCGGGAAAAACGTTCGGCCGACCTACGTCCCGCCGCGCGCCGGTGACGTACGCGATTCGCTCGCCGCCATTGAATACGCAAAAACCGTGCTCGGATACGAACCCGTAACGTCTTTCGAAGACGGCTTGGCGTCGTACATTAAAAGCCATGTTTAAGTCGAGTTTGAGAGTGTCGTCGTCCAAAGGAGCAGGAATAAAATGAGTGAAACTAAAATCGTCGAGCAGGCGTCTAGAAAACTGGCCCGGCTGACATTGTGTTCACTCCTTGCGGCGACGCTGAAGCCGGCTGTGTCGGCGGCGTCTACGCAAATGCTCGTCCCGGCGTATTTCGATCCGTCCGTCGGTACCGATTGGAACACGTTGATTGCGTCGGTTTCACCGCAGGTTCCCATTACTGCTATTATGAACCCCAATAGCGGACCTGTGGCGGCAGTGGATGCGGCGTATACCTCCGCCATCGGCCGTTTCCAGAATGCGGGCGGAAAAGTCGTCGCTTATGTGCATTCGACCTACGGCAACCGACCGCTGGCGGACGTGGAAAATGAAGTCGCGGTCTATCAATCGCAATACGGGAATATCAATGGGATCTTCGTCGACGAAATGGACAACACGGCTGGCAACCTCCCATACTACCAAGCCTTGTATGCCTATATCAGGAACCGCAATCCTGCCTGGCAAGTTATAGGAAATCCGGGATCGAACACAGTACAGGCGTATTTAAGCCCGACACCCGCCGCCAGCGTGCTCGTCACGTTCGAGCACGACACCGGCTATAGCAAATATGCGACACCTACGTGGGAGGCCGGGTTCAGTGCCGGCAATTTCGCAAATATTGCCTACGCGGTGCCTTCCGTCGCGACAATGCGGAACGACATCGCGCTCGCCCCGACTCACAATGCCGGAAGCATCTATGTCACTGATGCCGGAGGAGTAAATCCTTACAACAGGTTGCCGTCGTACTGGGCGCAGGAAGTTTCTGCCGTCGGAGCACTCAATGCGGCAAAGCCGGGCGCGACCTATCTGCGTAATGGATCCGGTGACTTCAATTCCCCGGCGAACTGGTCTGCCCCGACTCCAAACGGGATTGGTGCCGAGGCCGATTTCCTCAACGCCATATCGGCACCGCGGACGGTTTTTTCGGACGTGCCGACAGTGCTCGGCAAAATCGTCTTCGATAACACCAACAGCTATGTATTAGCGGGCGCGGGGTCGTTGACCATGCAGACCGCGGTCGGATCGGCGATCATCGACGCACGACGGGGTACGCACAAAGTCACGTTGCCGATGATGATTGCGAGCGACACTGTGCTGAACGCCGACACCGGCGCGACGCTCGTGATTGCCGCTCCGGTGGTCGTAAACTCCGGCCAGAGCCTGAGTGAAGCGGGTGCCGGCACGATCATCGTCCTATCGACCATCACGGTTCAGCCCGGCGGACTGATCAATCTTCTGGCTGGAAACACTGTAAATGCTCTGTCCCTGGGCGGCGGTGCCAGTGCGAATATTGTCTCACCGGCGTCGGCCGCTCCTGCGGCATTGGAACTGGGCCAGTTTTCACTGCAACCCTCTTCAAGGTTGAACGTTCAGAACAGTGATTTGATCATTCACAACGGTGACCTTTCGGCCGTGACCTCGGCGATTCAAACGGGATTCAACGGATCAACCGGGCTGACCAGCACGGCAAACGCCTCGCCGGTTTCACTGAAAGGCCTCGGTGCGTTACTCGATGCGGACATGGGAACCGGCTCATTTACGAACTTTGACGCAAAGCCGGTTGTCGCGAGCGATGTGATTGTGAAATATACCTACCGGGGAGACGCAAACCTGGACGGTGCGGTGACCGGCACCGATTATTCCCTACTGGATCTGGGATTCCAAAACGGCTTAACGGGTTGGTACAACGGAGACTTCAATTACGACGGCAGGGTAGACGGATCGGATTTTACGTTGATCGACAACGCCTTTAACGCCGCAACATCGGGTCCCCCGGCAGCCGTCTCAACATCGGAGCTGTCGGGAACTGCCGCGGCAAACGTTCCGGAACCCGTCGCGTCCGTCTGGGTGCTCGCCGGCGTGTGGGCACGCTTGGCACTGCGTCGACGCCGATCGCTATAACTCAGCCTTTAACGGCACCCGCGGTCAGCCCCTTGGTAATATATTTCTGAAGCATCATGCAGACCGCCAGGGTCGGTGCCAGCATCAGCACCAGGCCTGCAAATGCCATCCCCCAGTCGCTTCGGTACTGGCTCGCGATTGTGATGTTCGCCAGGCCGAGCGGTAATGTTTTGACGGACTCGGATCCTTTCCCGTTGAGAAACATGAAAGCGACCAGAAACTCGTTCCATGTCGCCAGAAAAGTGAAGATGGCGACCGTAATCAAGCCAGGTCTGGCGATGGGAAGCATCACCGACCAGAACGCGCGCACTTCGCCGGCACCGTCCACTAAAGCCGACTCGTAAATGCTGGCCGGCTGGGTCTTGAAAAAGCCAGTCATCACAAAGACGCCGAACGGCAGGCCCAGCGCGACATAGGAGATCAACAGACCCGTAAGCGAATTCAGTAACCCCAGGTCGCGCATCTGGAAGAACAGGGGAACAATCACCTGCTGCAGGGGAAGCATCAGGCCTGCCAGAAAGAGAAACAGGACCGGTCGGGATCCGCGAAAAGAGAATCTCGCCAGGGCATACGCGGCCGCGGCGGAAAGCAGCGTAGTCAACACGACCGCCGCAACTGTAACCAGCACACTGTTTGCGAAATAGGTACCGAAATTTCCCCGCGTCCAGGCGTGCGAAAAGTTCTGCCACTGCAAATCAGACACGCTCGGCGCGCCGAACGGATGATTAAACAAATCGCTATCGGATTTCAGCGATGCCATCAGTAGCCAGAGCAACGGATAGACGACTGCCGCAAACACACCCAGCAGAACGGCGTACGAAACCCATTGGCGGCCGACTTGAAGGGTTGTGGCAATCCTGCCTGTCATTTGTTCTTTCCTACATTTCAATGGTTTCACGTCGCATGGCTGCCATTGCGACGGCGGTCGCGACGAACACCATCACGAATAAAAGGACGGCAATAGCCGTGGCTTCACCGACGTTCATTTCGGTCAGCATCGCCTGCACCATGCGTGTGCCTATGACGTGGGAGGCAGTTCCGGGAGCCTGGTTGGTGAGAAGCCAGATGCTTTCGAACGCTTTCATTCCGCCGATCACCATGAATACCGTCGATACCGTCAGCACTTCCCAGATCATCGGCAGTGTGATCACGCGGAACTGCTGCCAGGCACCGGCACCGTCCAGTTCCGACGCTTCGTATAGCTCGGCAGGGATGCCTTCCATTGCCGCCAGATAAAGAACGAAATTGAACCCGAATCCGCCCCAGATGCTCATCGGCAGCAGCGCGGTGTAGAGATGTTCCTGGCTCAGCCAGGCGTATCCTTGGAAATGCTGTAACCACTTACCGGGGATGGACAGGCCCGCGGCACTGAGCGCTCGCCCGGCGCCTACAAGCGACGAATTCACGATGCCGGCCTGCGGATCGTAAAGGTGCATCCAGAGCAAGGTGGCGGCGACACCGCCCATCACGCTCGGCAGTAGAAAGACCGCGCGAAAGATTCGGCCTCCGTGGACGCCGCGACTGACCATCGCGGCCAGGAACAGCGACAGCGGCACCAGCAGGACCGGAATCACGACCATGATGTACAGGTTGTTTTGCAACGCGATCCAGAACCCGTCACTGGACAATAGTAAACGCCGGAAGTGCCGCAGACCGACGTAATGAGCATCGGTAAGTCCGTCCCACTGCGTCAGGCTCCAGCCGACGCCTTTGACTGCCGGCAGCAAGACGAAAATCGCAAATAGCACCAGTGCCGGCCCGACAAACAGTGCCGAATTCCTGACCGACATGGCCCGCAGCGGCGCGGATTGAACCACAGCGTTACGTGAGCGCCATTGTTGCAGAGGCGTTCGGGCGGCGTAGATGCAGCCTGCCGTCAAGACGAGCAGGAGGCACAAAGCCTTGAACGTGTGACGGGCCGGAATGTCATCGGGATGGGCGGTTTCGAAGCGGCATTGCACGGCTGCCTGTTCCAGTGCGCGTGCGGCCTGCGCCGGTGTGATCCTGTTGGTGAGGATTGCCAGCAGCGTGTCGTCGTACGCCTGCGACATCTGAGGAAAACCCTCCCCTGACGATTCTCCATAGCTCGCGCTACTCTGACGGATCATCGCCGCGAGGTCGGACAGATCGGTCGACAGATTTCCTTCGTTGACGTCACCCACCGCGACCGGAATGTCTCGGTCGTGGCAGAAGAGCGTCGCAATCCGCCGGCTGGTGAGGAAACGCAGGAATTCAACAGCCTCTCGGGGATGTTTACTGTGCGCAAAGACCATGTAGTAACCGCTGGACGCGTAGAGAGCGGTGGGGTCCCCGAGACCGCCGGGGACGGTCGGAAGATTGAACGTTCCGAGTTGGAATCCGGGTGGAATTTTTCCGGTCATTTCGCTCTTGAGCCACGACCCGCACGGAATCATTGCGGTGCGGCCGGAGAAAAACTGGAGCTGCGCCTCGGTGTGCCCCATGCCCATGGCACCGGACTGAAAGTATTGCGTCGAGAGCGTCTGCGTAAGTTCGAAAGCTTCACGCATTGGTGCGTTGTCGAAGCTGCCGGGCTCCAGCCTCTTCTGGGCCGCGAACGCCTGCCTGCCTGCAAGCTGGTAGTAGGCGCTGTCGACAAAAGGCTGCGCGTAGTAGGGGTAACGCCCCTGGAACGCGAATGGGGCAAGTCCCGTCGATTTGATCTGCCGGCAGAGTTCGAGAAGTTGCGGCCACGTCTTTGGCGGTTTCCAGCGTTGATCGAGAAAGAGCTGCTTATTGTACCAAATGCTTTGAACGTAATAGCTGAGCGGCACGGCGAAGCTGTCGCGCGCTTCGGTATAACGATCCAATGAGCCGGGAAGAAATGATTGTCTCCAGGAACGCCCGGTCCGGTCCCAGTCCGGGGCGTCGAGCGCGGTGGAAAGCGATTGGATGTCGCCGTTGTGGATGAGGTGCCAGCCGCCGAAGTCCCCGTTGGTGATTTCCGGAAAATTTTTTTCGAGGATGCGGACGCGGAGCAGGTCGCCGATGCGGGGATCGCCGTACAGGTTTACTTTGATGTCAGGTCGTTCGGCTTCGAAAAGCCTGGCGATACGGCGGAAGATTTCCTGCCCTTCGCCGCCGTCTTGTAGCGCGACTTCGATTTCAATCGGAGGCGTGGCCGCATGTGTCGGTTTGACGGCGAAAACAATGAGTGCCGCGAGAATGCCGATTAACCGGCGGACGCTGGAAGTAGGCGTCATCGAATTCTCTCGACCTGTGCGATCCACATCAGTTCCGGGCGGTCGGCGCTGCCGCCTCCGGGTTCCTGGATGACGCGTAATTGACAGACGGGTGTTTCCGGGAGGACGCAGTTCGTCGCGTGATCGTCCGTGACGAAGTGAAGTTCTGTCCACGGTGATTGATCGTCCGCCTTGGTCTGGATGCGCAAGTGTCTGGAAACACGCCAGGTGTTGTTGTCGAACGCGAACGTGACGCGCAGCGTGCCGCCGATGACAGGTTTGGGAAAGCTGAAATTCAATTGCTGGGTCGCGCCGGGTTCCTCGGCCGATGCCCAGGCGGATTTGGACCAGTGCAATGACCGGCGGTCTTTGATGCCGTCCACGACGGACGCCACTGTATATCCTAAAAAGCAGCTCGACGGTTCGATCCTGGTCCCGGCGGGCAAACCATTTTTATCGGCGTCCAGAGTGATGCCGAGACTTTCGGGCGTCGCCTGCCGGGTCAGGTATTTAGGATCCGGGTTTCCGATAAATTTTTCGGTGTCGTAAACGTCGTCTAGAAAAATGGGTGCCACTGCCGGCACCATACCGAAGGTCGCGGCGCGGTCGAATGCTTTCTGAATCCGGGCGGTTTGGTCCGGCTTGCAGTAATCCAGCGCGAGCACGCGGAGCGGGTATTTTCGCGTGGCGGGAATGACGTCAGTCGTCATGACCTGGCGGGTGGCGTCCATGTCCTGCGGCGCGAACTCAATATAATTCTTGGAATCAAAGTCGTAGCTGTCTGTGAAGCTTTCGAACATCAGTCCGTCGATGCGAGAGGAAACGTCGGCCTCTTTGAGCAGGCTGAATCCGCGGTTGATTACGATCACTTTGTCCGGCAGTGCCTGGCGGAGATCGCGGACCAACTGAATCATGCCGGTCCGGGATTGCGGATAACTGTCGCAGGTCTCAATCGTGTCGAGAAAAATTCCGTCAAAACAGTCGCCGTTTTCCGAGTCGTTGCAGAGTTTGCGCGCTTCGGCGACGCGATCGGCTCGCCACAGGGGATCTGCGGCGTTGGCATACCAGCTGTTCCAAGTGCCGTTTTTGTCCGGTGTTCCGGCACCTGCTCTGTCGAAGTACCAACTGGCTTTGCCGCCGGGTCCTTTGCCGTTGCCTGTTCGAAGCTGGTCGTCTTCGCCGACCGAGAGGTATCCGATCGTGACGACGCCGGACTTATTCAGCGTCCGCACGTCTGCAGCTTTCTGGGCAGGTGTGTGAAGGATCACACTGTCGAAATGCGATAATTCGGCAGTCGCGCTCGCGCCGTAGTAACAGCAGTAGGACGTAATTTTTTGAAATCGGGCGCGGGCGGGCAGGTCGCGATTGGCACGCGGCGGCGCGAAGTGTGCGGGCGGTCGGCCGGCGTCGGCGTGCAGCTTCGAAGCGTCGAGTGCGAGTTCGACCGTGCCGGCGGCATCGTCGGGGTAACGGGCGGTGCGGGTTTGCCAATCCCGGGACATCTGCCAGACGGAAACGCGGACTTTCTTGCTTTTCAACAGGCCGGCATCGAATCTGAATTCAGCGACACCGCCGGTCGCTGAACGCTTGACGGGTCCCACCGTTTTCCAGGACCAGCCGGCGCGTACGTCTCCCGTATGAACCAGGAGTGATTCGCCTTGAATTAACTGCTCGAACCCGAATCGCGGGTCGGCCGGGGGTTGAAATCCGGTATCCGCAGCGCAATCGGTGTCGAAGAAAATCAGGACCGTATCCAAGTCCGCCGAGGTCTTTGCCGTTACGCGGATGAGAATGTCGCTGCCGTCCTGTTGCACGTCCGCCTTGAAGCGTGCGGCTTCAACTGCATTTTCGGGGCTACTGGAGGAACTGACGCCGGATTCGCTGGCGGCCTCGATTTTTGCAATTGAACTGGCTGCGGTCACTTTCTGGTAGTCCGCTGTAAGCGTTCTAAGCAGAAATGAATATTTGTCGGCAGAAGTCTTTGCCCCCAGGGAATCTGATTCGATGTCGATCACGAGCTTGTTTCCGTCGACCTGACGTCTACAACTGCCTAGTTTAGTCCATGCCCAGACGGTCGAATCAGTGCCGTAAAAACGGTAAAGGGTTGAGCCTTCGACCATGAAATCGAACAGGTGGGGCTCGGTCGCGTCCGGCTTGTAACCGGCTTTGGGGTCAGTACCGGTGTCGATCAGCAGTTGGGTGTTTGTCCAATTGCCGGACGCGGGAGCGGTCGCGGTGACGTGTATTTTGTTGCCGGCTTTGACTGCCTTGAATTCCGAGATGGCATCTGCCGCAGATACCGGACGCCAGTTGAGTGCGAGAACGAGAATACAAACCAGTGCCGGGATCGATTTCATGTTTGCCTTTTCACCGGATGGTAGCGGTCGTGCCTGGGTGCCGATTGACGCCGGAGCAGGTTGGTGGTTGCTGTTAGTAAGGCTGTGTCTGCTGGATGGCCTTGTTTCTGACATTGGTGCTCAGTGCGCCGTCGAGGCCGCAGACGTCGTTGATGGCGTTCGCGTCGTCAAACTTTGCGTTGCTTGCTGACGTTCGCCCCTGTTTCGCCGGCGCGACATGTCCGTCGAGGTAGAGGACGTTGCACAGGCCGCGTTTTGCCCCGCTGGCGGCGTGGCGTTTCCAGTCGTACTGGTTGTCGAACGGGGCCGACGGTGCCTGCACGTTGGGAACGGTATTGGGGTCGTAAGGTTCGAGCACGGTGCCGTAAAGATTGTCGGCCGCAACAATGGTCGTCGACGAATGGGGTGCGCTGAGCACGCGCGGCCAGTCGACGCGGCGGAATCCGCCGGGAAAGATCGGATAAAATTCGTCGGTGGGAAACGGCGTATTGTAAATGCCTTGACCCCAGTTCGGCGCGTTACAGGTGATGAACTCGTTCATCCCGTAACTTGAATTGAACAAAATGGCCTGCCCCGGTACCGAAGGAAACGGCTGGTAAGGCTTTTCCTGGGCGGGGCAGATCATTGGACTGCGACTGGGGTCGGAAATTCCGGGAAGAAAATTCTCGATCATGAGTCGCTGCCACCACACGACCAAGAGGTCTGTCCCTCCTACTTTACCGCCGGGCAATTCGGGGGCGGGTGACAAGTAGCTTTGATGATCAATGCCTGATGCGGGGAAACGGCCGTCAAACTTTTGTGCGTACATCTGAAGCGCGAGACCGATCTGGTGCAGGTTGGACGCACACTTGACAGCGTACGCCTGGCGGCGAGCGGACCCCAAAGCCGGCAGCAGAAGGCTGATCAGCAATGCGATTATGCCTATTACGACTAGCAGTTCGACGAGCGTGAATCCCCTGTCAGATCGATTAAGTTGCAACCGGCATGGCATAGAAACCTCGGATGTGGGAGAGGCAAACTGTATTGCCGTGGAATGCCACCGCAATTGCAGTCAAGTTAAATGTACCTAACTAGTCAGGTTCGAGTCAACACAAAATTATCCCAATTTTAGCGAAAGTTTTTCTAGTTTCGAGAATTTGGTTGACAGTCATGCTGAGGCAACTTATCTTGTCAAGTATGAAAGGCACGGCGGCAGGAACATATCCGATTGCGACGCCGGTGCCCGAATATCTTCGGATCAAGCGGCGGCTGGTCGCCGAGATCGAAGGGGGGCGATGGGGCGTTGGCGCCGCGATTTCGTCCGAATCGGAACTAACCGGTTTGTTCAAGGTCAGTCGCGCGACTGTCGTTCGATCGCTCCAAGAGCTAGTGCTCGAAGGCTACCTTTTCAGACAAAAAGGCCGCGGCACGTTTGTGGCTGATTTTCGCCGCGGGCAAAACCGCTCGCCGTTGCCTTTGTTTATTTATGAAGACGTCTGGCGCATGAGTGGGAGCGGCCGACAGGTGTTGCTGCGGATTCTGTCTGCGATCGAAGACGCACTCGGCCCCACGCACCCTGGGGTGCAGATTCGGCAGGCACCCAGCGGTCAACTCGACGAAGTCACGCGTCGGTATATTGACGAAAAGAAGCCGCCCGTCGCATTAATTCTCGAACAGTCATTCAATCCCGAAATCCTGGCATACCTTCAGCGTAAAAACTGCGTCACCTGGGTGATTAACGAGCCGGTGGACACCAGCAATTGTGTGTACACCAATCAGGAACGCGCCGGCTATCTGGCTACAGAATATCTGCTCGAACGCGGGTGCCGGCGGGTCGCACTTTTGAACGGCAACGTCGACAGTTACTGGGGCTTTGCCGCGCGGCTTCGTGGGTACCAGCGGGCACTCGAAGAGGCGGGCGTCGCTTTCGATCCGCTGCTTCACCGTCAAGGCGATCACGCGATCGACTCAGAAGCAGGACGATTCATGTTGCGGTCGATTCTGGACGAGCAGGTTGCCGTGGACGGCGTGGTCGGTGTCTCGGACTCCAAGGCCATGGGGGCCATGGCGCTGGCGCAGGAGCGGGGCTTTGCCGTGCCCGGGCAAATCGCTTTCGTAAGCATCGATAACACGATTGCCGACCAGTGCGTGCCTCCGTTGTCGTCGGTGTCGCTTCCGTTCGAGGAAATGGGGCGACGCGTCGCGCAGCTCGCGCTGGCGTCGGTCGAGCAGCCGGCCGAAGCCGCCGGTGACGTCAACGTTCTTCAGCAGGTTTGCCTGCAGCCCTTTCTAGTGCGGCGTCCTTCGGCCGGGCCTTTAACAGATCAATTCCCGTCTTCGGTGGTGTCCGGGCCGTCCGGCCTCGCGGACCGTCACCGCAGTTAATGAACCAACAACCGTCGCTGGTGTGCTGAAAACAGGTCGAAAAGGAGAGTTCAAATGCATAGGTCCGAACGAAATGCCGCCGCGATTTTCGCGGCAATTGTGAGCTGTGGTATGTTCATGCCGTCTGCCCGGGCAGGAACTTTTCAGACAATAGCCGTCGACGGCAACACCTCGGAATGGGCGACCGTGCCCGTTGCGGTGTCGTCACCTTCCAATCCTGCCGCGCCGATCGATCTGGTCCAGCTCAAGATGGCCAACGACGCGACAAACGTGTACTTCGAACTCACGCTCGGCTCCAGCCAGAATCCCCAGTCGGGCAGCGGTGTGTTTTTAGGCATCGACAGCGACAACAGCGCCGCCACCGGTTTTAACATCTACGGTTCTATGCAGATCGGGGCGAACTTCAGTTTTCAGAACGATTTCCCGTTCACGCAGTCGGCAGGAAACTTCAATTCCGGCGGGACGGGCACGAATGCCGTTTATTCGGCGTCCCCGTACAACAGCCCGACGACCACGCAGGAAATCTCGATACCCCTCAATGCCACCGAGTCCGACCCGAGCGCCGCGGGATATAGCGGCAACATATTCAACACGTCATTCACGGTAGAATTTTATACGACCGAATCGACCGTCGCGGTGCTCGGGCCGTTCACCTATACCCTGGCGACCCAGTCTTCAAAATCCGCCTACGCGTCGACCGGTTCCGGGGATTACAACGTCTCAGGAAACTGGACCAACGCGGTCCCGAACGGTGTCGATGCCGAGGCAGACTTTTTAGGGTCGATTACCGCGAACCATACCGTATACTCCGACACGTCGATCACGCTCGGTAAAATCGTGTTCAACAATGCTTCGACGTACGTCCTCGCCGGAGCGGGAAGCTTGACGCTGCAAACGTCTACCGGGTCGGCGTCAGTCGACGCACAGGCAGGTGTCCAAAAAATTACGCTGCCGACCACGATCGCGAGCAACACTGTTTTTCAAGCCGAAAGCGGGGCGAAGCTGATTATCGGCGCGCCGGTCACTGTCAACGCCGGAAAGTCCCTGACACAAGCCGGGGCCGGCATGGTAGAATATCAGTCGACCATTACCGTATTGAACGGCGCGTCGGTCGCGTTGGCTCCGACATCGCACGCCTCGTCGTTGACCCTGAGCGGAGTCTCCACCGGGTCAATTATCGCTCAGACCTCCGCGTCAAAAAAAGCCCTGGAGTTGGACAGCCTCACTATTCAGACAGGCTCGACCTTTGATCTGCATAATTCCGATCTTGTCGTGCATGCCGGTGACCTGGCGACAATCAGCGCTCAAATAAAGTCTGGCTTTAACGCGACGGGGACCAACTGGGCAGGGGCTGGGATCACCAGTTCAACGGCTTCGGCTGATTCGACGCACTTGACTGCCGTCGGTGTGATCAAGAACCTGTCCGCGGGCTCGGCAATCTACGGCATATTCGATCAGGTCGCGGTACAACCCGGTGACATTCTGGTCAAGTACACCTATTACGGCGATTCCAATCTCGACGGGGTCGTCGACGGCTCCGACTACACCCTCATCGACGCAGCTTTTAACAGCCATCTCACAGGCTGGTACAACGGCGACTACAATTATGACGGCGTCGTTAACGGTTCAGACTACACGCTGATCGACAACGCATTTAATCGCCAGGGAGCGAGTCTCGGAGGCGCTCCTCTGGCGGCGATCGCGGCGCAGCTTGGTGCGACGACTGCCGTCCCGGAACCGGTGTCCGCGGGCGTCTTCTTCGCCTTGTCGGTTGGGTTGTCGGCCCGTCGCCGTCGCCTTGTGTAACTGCCTGCCGGAGCACGGATGTTGAACGGAAAAGTAAGGACTCGGCGGCTAAGACTGGCCGTCATCGGTCTCGGTGAACGTGCAATCCACATGGCAAAGATGGTCTGCCAGGCCGACGCCGACGTTCGCGTCGCCGCCGTGGTGGACCCGCGTGGCAAGGCGGCAGTCGATGCCGCAGTTAATGCCGGTATTCCAGATGCCGCCGACATCCGCGTCTTGGCGGACGTTGAAACCCTGCTTCACAATGCGGGCGATTTTGACGGTTTGATGATCGGCACGCCCTGCAATCTGCATTCGCCGACGGCTGTCGAGGCGGCGGCGACGGGCCTGCCTGTTTTTCTGGAAAAACCCGTCGCCACCTCATGGACTCAACTGCAGGCATTGGCAGACGCTTACCGCGGCCGCGAAGATTCCGTCGTCGTCTCTTTTCCTCTGCGGATGACGGCTCACGTCCAGACCGCCGCTGAGGTTCTTCGGTCCGGTCGGCTCGGGACGATCAATCACGTTCAGGCCATCAACAATGTGCCGTACGGCGGTGTCTATTTCGGTCACTGGTACCGCGAGTACGAAAAAGCCGGCGGTCTGTGGCTCCAGAAGGCGACCCACGACTTCGACTACATCAACTACCTGATTAACGCCGGGTCACCGGGCACTCGACCGGTGTCGATTGCGGCCATGCACAGCCGGACGGTCTACGGAGGCACGTTGCCTGCGGATTTAAGGTGTTCCCGCTGTGACCGCACGGCGACGTGTGCCGAAAGCCCGGTGAACCTGACCCGCCGAGGCAGCGACGGCGGTATGCTGAACTACGCCACGCCGGGCCTTGATTCGGACCACGCCTGTGCGTTCAGCAGTACCATTCTGAATCAGGACGCCGGGTCGGCCCTGGTGATGTACAGCGACGGTGCGCACGCGTCTTATTCACAGAACTTCCTGACCCGCGGCACTGCCGGCCATCGCGGCGCGACGATCACCGGCTACGACGCCACGATGCGATTCGACTGGCAGGCGGACGTCGTCACAGTCATAGACCATCACCGCGACCGCGTCGATCGCATCGAAATTGCCAGCGAAGGCGCGCACGGAGGAGGTGATGCCGCACTTGCGAAAAATTTCGCGGCACTCTTGCGCGGCCGCGACGTGTCCCGGTCGCCGCTCGACCAAGGTCTCCTCAGCGCCGCAATGTGCCTGGCCGCCCGCGATTCGGCACACTCCGCCGCCAACCAGCAGATTAAATCGTTCGGCTCCCGTCCGGTTTCGGCGACGAATCTACAGCCGCGCGGGCCTGTCGAACCGCCACCGTCAGAACTTCTCACCGAAGCCACCGACCCTTGGGATGATGCTGCAAATTACGAAGTAAAATAATTATCCGCCCCAGGCGATGCGCCTGCTACCACAAATAGGTATCTCCACCATTCCTGCCCGCACCCCGGGTTCTAAGATATCATACCCCACACAGAGGTTGATACATTGACCCGGGGGCTCATTTTAACGGTACGGCCGCCTCGGTGGTGGAAACGCGTCCCAACTCTCTTGTGTTAATGCTTGAGCCGTTTTGTTTATCGAACAACGCGACGTCGTTAAGTGGAATAGTCGCGGTCGCGGGAGGGGGACGAAAAAGCTTTTTTTTACTCGCCCAGTCCGGCTATTTATAGTCATTGAATCGGTGACCGCAGGCGTGACCTGCTCCCACAATCCTGATCCATTTGTTATCAGAGTCTATGAGCCCTCGATGGGCCAGGAGATTCTCGATGAATGTAAGTCGCAGGAAACGCCGTTCGCCGGATCAGATTATCTCGGCGTTGCGTGAAGCGGATGGTTTGTTGTCCGGCGGACAGACGATCGCGCAGGTCTGTCAGAAGCTGGGTGTGTGCGAGCAGACGTATCATCGCTGGCGGAACGAGTATGGGGGAATGAAGGGCGATGCGATGAAGCGTCTGAAGCAGTTGGCGGAGGAGAACCGCCGGCTGAAGAAAGCGGTCGCGGATCTGACACTCGACAAGCAGATCCTTAAAGAGGCGAATGACTACCCGGGAAACGGGTAAGCCCGACGCGTCGGCGAAGCTGCGTGAAGCATGTGCAGAAGCGGCTTAGCGTATCCGAGCGTCGGGCGTGCGGGGTGCTTGAACAGCCACGTTCATCGCAACGCTATCAATCACAACCACGGGAAGGCGAAGCCGAGCTGGTGAAGCGGATGCTGGCGTTGTCGAGGCGGCATCCGAGATACGGCTACCGTTTCGTGTGGGCGATGCTTCGAGGCGAAGGTTTCAAGATCAACCGCAAGCGGGTGTATCGTCTGTGGCGGAGAGAAGGGGTGAAAGTGCCTGTAAAACGGCATAAGAAGCGTCGACTGGGTACCAGTAAGAACGGGATCGTTCGTCTGGCTGCGACGCATGCGGATCATGTGTGGACGTGGGATTTCATTCACGACCGGACGGAGGACGGGCGGCCGCTGAAGTGGCTGAGTATCGTGGATGAGTTCACGCGTGAATGTCTGGCGCTGGAGGCGAGGCGATCGTTCAAAAGCGGCGATGTGATCGACGTGCTCAAGGAGTTGTTTTTGATCCGCGGCACGCCGATGCACATTCGCTCTGACAACGGGCCCGAGTTCATCGCCGGGGCGATCAAGACTTGGCTGATGAGTGCGAAGGTAAACACGTTGTACATCGCGCCGGGGAGCCCGTGGGAGAACGGGTATGCCGAGGGTTTCCACAGCCGGGTGAGGGATGAGTTGCTGGAGAGTGAGTTGTTCGGGTGTCTTGCGGAAGCGAAAATGTTGAGCCGGCAGTGGCGGCTGGAGTACGACGATCGCCGTCCCCATTCGTCGCTGGGGTATGTTGCCCCGGCGGTGTTCGATGCTTCGCGGGTCGGGTCTACGGTCGGGGCTACGCCCCTCCCTGCGTCCCTGCCCGCGAAGCAGAAAGAGGTTGTACTCTCATAAGGAGTGGTACAGGAATTGGGGGCAGGTCAGTTCCATTCTTTGCTCCCTTTTTAGAGGTACGATTATCTCGCCGCGTAAATGTACAGGCAAGGCCAAAGTGACCATCGGTTCCGCAGCGTTCTCTGGTGAGCCGCAACGCCTCATCGTTTTTGTCGGAAGGCAACGAAACAATGTCGGCGATGCCTGCGGCGTTGTACTGGGGTTTGTTTTTTCTTTTGAGCGGTTCGAAAACACTTTTGGCGTGAAAAGTTAGCGATACTTCTTGCGCATTGAGCCGTTAATATTTTTTGATTGCCCGTTGCTTCGCCGGTTCGGTAAACTTTGTTGGCATTCCGATTATCCCCTGCACCGTGGCATGGGCCGATGAGATCATGGTTTTGAAGATTAATGAATTGGCCCAAAAGCGGATGCTAAGCGGCACATAATCTCTGGACGAAATGGTGGACGAAACTGTTTCGGCCTATCAAAAAAACCCCTGAAAAACAGGGGTTTTCTATGGAGCGACGGGGAATCGAACCCCGATTTGCTGAATGCGATTCAGCCGTCATCCCGTTAGACCATCGCCCCGGGAACCGAGTCGCGGAATCTTATCCATTGGCCGTAGACCGTCAAGCCTGAAGAGCGCCTAGTCTTCACAACGCAAAAGGACCTTATGTATGGCAGGCGTTGCGCGAGTTGTTTCGGCTTTGATTCGTTGCTAGTTGATGTCGGCCAGAGCTTCTGCCGTCGGGGCTTGGGATTACGTCGACCGGAGTCGTTGCGAGTGGGGGCCCAGACCCTTTTCTAAAGATTTCGACAAGCCGACGACAGCCGGTTTTCAAACTCGACGAGTCGACGATTTACTTGCGGCCTCGAACCAGCCGAAGCTACATTGAATCGGTTGCCATCAGCATAGCTAGTTGTTTACGAGAGAAGTCACATGAACCGATGCCGCGTGCTTGCCGCTTTCGCAGGTTTCGTCTGGGTCAGCGCGACCTTTGCCGCGACGCCAGTGACAGCCCCTGTCGAAGCTGAAGAATTTTTGAGTTGATGCGAGACAAGTCGATGATGGCCGGTTACGGGGCAGAGTCGTACCGGTTGGTCAACGAAAAAGATGAAATTGTTTCGATCCTTCGCAGCGGCGTAACCGTCGTTGTAAAGCGAATTGCGTCGCCGGTGGTTGCCGTGCGGGGTCTGGTCGGCACGGGAGGTGTCTACGAGGGGAAGTGGCTCGGCGGCGGGCTCAGTCATCTGCTCGAGCACCTTGTCGCCGGTGGCAGTTGTGAACGTCGCACAGAGGCTGAGAATCGAAATCTGCTTCAGCTCATTGGTAACAACTCGAACGCTTATACGACCGAAGACCGGACGGTTTTTTTTGTCAACACGACGCCCGAACACATGGGTCAGGCGGTCGATCTGGTCACCGGCTGGATGACCGGCGCAAAAATCACCCCCGATGAATACCGTCGGGAGTATGAAGTCGTACAGCGCGAGCTCGAGATGGGCAAAGGCGAACCAGAACGACAGTTTTATTATATGCAGGCGATGAACCGGTACCATACCAGCCCCGCGCGGGTGCCGGTAATCGGTTATCAGGAGGTGATCCAGGGACTGTCCCGCGACGACGTGTACAACTATTACAAGCTCGCGTACGAGCCGAGCAATATTGTTTTTACAGTAATAGGTGACCTCGACCCGGAAAAAATGTTACTCGCGGTGCGGACTAACGTGTCCGATTTTAAACCGACGCGGGTGTTTTCCCACGACATTGCCGCAGAGCCCCCCGTGCTCGGGCCGCGCACGCTGGTGGCGACCTTCCCCAAGCTGGGGCAAGCCCGGTTGAACCTGGGTTTTGAAGGGGTTCGGCTGTTCAGCGACGACATGTACGCGCTGGACCTTCTCGCGACCATTCTCGGGGCGGGGGACAGCTCGATGTTGGTGCAGGGGCTGCGCGACAAACTTCAGCTGGTCAGCGAAGTGTCGGCTACGGACGACACGCCGACTTTCGCCAACGGAACGTTCACGATCGACATGCGGCTGGACCCTGACAAGATCGAAGCCGCCACGAAGGCGGCGATCGATGCGGTCGAGTCGCTGAAACAGGAGCCGGTTTCCGCCGACCGAATCCGACGAGCCAAGACGCAGCTTCGCGTCGCACACGTCCGCGCGATGCAGACCGCCGAGGACATCTCGACCGCCATCACCGACGACCAGATGAACACGGCCGATCTGCATTTCGGGGACCGCTACGTAGAACGTGTCGCCGCGGTCACACCGCAGCAACTGCAGGCGGCCGCGCGACGCTTTTTTTACAGAAGCCGGCTTATCACAACGGTTCTGCTTCCGGCCGAGTACGTCGGCGCGAAGGGGTTGTCGAAGGCGGAAGATCTGATGAGGGGAATTGCGCCGACGACCAGACCGACCACGACTGCGGCCGCGTCGGAGGTGCGGAAGTTGGAGTTGGACAACGGTGTGACGCTGCTGTTGAAGCGCATCACTACATCACCGCTGGTGAGTATGAACATGTCGAGCCTCGGCGGGGTCACGGTTGAAGACGACGAAACAAACGGCATCGGCAACCTGGCCATGGAAATGCTGACCCGCGGGACGAAGACGCGGTCGGCCGACCAGATCGCCGAATTCTTCGACTCGGTCGGTGGAACGATCGACGCGGGGTGCGGGAATAACAGCTGGCACTGGAACAGCTCTTGCCTGAAAGCCGACTTCGACAAGACGATCGAAGTGTTCGCAGATGTGGCAAACAATCCTGCCTTTCCGGCGGCGGAACTCGCGCCGATGAAACAGCGGATCGACGCCGCGATTGCCGGCGAGGATGCCGACTGGACCGCGCAATCCATGAGATTTTTCAAGCAGAGCTTTTACGGCGACTCCCACAATCCGTACCGACTCATGCCAATCGGAACGCTCGAAAATGTCGACCGATTTACAGTCAATCAGTTGAACGATTGGTACAAGACCCGGGTGCTTGCCGGCCGGCGGGTGATCGCGATCTACGGCGATATCAACCTCGACTCGACCGAAGCAGCGGTCCGGCGATTGTTGGGGAAAGGATCGCGGGCCGAGCTCGAACCGCCCACCACGGGCGTATCAGTCATGCCTGCCAATGGCATTTCTCCCGCGGGGCCGGTCGTGAACGTCGTGGACGTGCGGGTCCAGAAGACGCAGCAAGCGCTGGCCGGCATTGTCATTGGTTTTAAGTCCGACAGTGTTGTTGGCGATCCACTGAACTACACGCTCGATGTCGGCCAGACCATGGCGGGGGGATGGGGATACCCAACGGGGTATTTGTTCGAAACGCTGCGTGGTAAAGGTCTGGTTTATGTCGTCCAGGCCCAGAACGTCGCGGGACGCGGGCCGAAGACGCCGGGAAGTTTCGTCGTCTTCGCCGGCTGTGACCCGTCAAAGGTCAATGAAGTCGTCGACCAGATTTTATTGAACATCGGCCGGCTGCAGGGCACCACTGCCGACATGCAGGAGGACTGGTTCAAAAGATCCAAGCTATTGATCACGAGCGCCGACGCGATGGACAGCGAGACGCCGGAAAGTCAGGCGTCGCAGGCGGCTTTAGACGAACTGATGGGGCTGGGGTACGATTACCACAAGCAATTCGCGTCCGGGATCAGCACTGTGACGATGGATCAGATCAGGAATGCCGCATCGACGAAGCTTCGCGACTGTGTCGTGACCATCAGCACGCCGTCACCGGAAACCGTTACCGTTAAAATCGGGATCAGGAAATATGCGTCGTTTCCGGCTGTAGACTTGGCCCCGCGTGGGGTTCAGCATTCGACCGGGGTCGTGAAGCCTTGAGCCTTACGAACGCACGACGTCGAACCCACGGTCGGTGATCGTCGGGATTCGTTCCAGGCGTGGCGAAAGCAAATGCATAACGCCGACCGCAACCAGATACGCGACGCTGGAAACCATGAACGGGATTTTGTAACTGTGCGTCGCGCTCGTCGCGTGACCGGTCAACTCCTGCATGAGAAACCCACCGGTCGCGCCGGCGAGCCCGGCAAGCCCGGAGACCGACGCGACTGCTCGTCTTGGGAAAAGGTCGGACGGCAGCGTCAGCAGGTTCGCAGAGAAACCCTGGTGGGCCGCCGCGGCTAATCCCAGCAGTCCGACGGCGACCCACACATTGGGCACGAACGTGATCAGCGAGACCGGCAGCGCGCACGATCCGCAGATGATGAGTGCGGTCTTTCGAGCGGCGTTCGCTGTCAAGCCGCGGCCGAGCAGGAACGACGAGATATATCCTCCGGCGATCGAGCCGACGTCGGCCATCAGGTACACAACCATCAGCTGAGGACCCAGATGTTTGAGATCGACCCCGTACCGATCGGCGAGGAATTTCCCCGACCAGAACAGATAGAACCACCAGATCGGATCGGTCAGAAATTTACCCGCCATGACGCACCAGCACTGGCTGTACGGGAGGATTTCACGCCATCGCATTGGCTCGACGGACGTCTCGGCTGAAGTGTCACTGCGGATCAGGGTGCGCTCGGCGTCGTTTGCGAACGGGCTTGTCTCCGGGGTCGAATAGAGTGGAAGCCAGACGATCACCCAGGCAAGCCCCGCGAGCCCGGTGACCACGAATGCCGACTGCCACCCGAACCGGATCGCCAGCACGGGAACCATCGCCGCCGCAGCGATCGTGCCGATATTCGACCCGGCGTTAAAGATGCCGGTCGCCGCCGCACGCTGACGCTGCGGGAACCATTCTGCAGTGGTACGCGCTGCGGCCGGAAAATTTCCTGCTTCGAAAATGCCCAGGAACATCCGCGACACACCGAACCCGAAAGCCGACCGCGCGAACCCCGTCGCCGCGGACGCCAGGCTCCAGAGGGTGAGGGCGGCGGCGTACCCGTACTTGGTCCCGATCCGCTCGACGAGCCGGCCCATCAAAATGAAACCGACCGCGTACCCGACGGTGAAAGCGGCGTTAATATTTCCGTACTGTCTGTCGTTCCACCCGATCCGGGTCTGGAGGTCGCTGGCCAGAAGGCTCAGCACGCCGCGGTTCAGATAGTTCATCGTGGTTGCCGCGAACAGCAGTCCGCAAATGACCCAGCGAAAGTTCGTCGGCCGAGCCGATTTGACATCGAGCACCGCGGGTTCGTCTTGCATATCCATCCAGTCTCCTTCCGACGTGATGGCGACAATGTATCGGATCGTGGTCGGAATTGAACATGGTGCCACGGAGGAGGATCGCCATACCCAAGACGTTCTTCGTCGGATGGTTTGTGCGTGAACATTCGCTCGTCCGCAGCAAGGCAGGTGTGACTACATTGCCCCAAACCGGCTACGGCTTTATTGTTGTTGGCAGTTATGACTTCACAGCAGATCCGCCAGCAATTTTTGGATTTCTTCGTCGAAAAGCACGGGCACGCCTTCGTGCCCAGCTCGGCCGTGGTACCGCACGACGACCCCAGCTTGATGTTTACCAACGCGGGGATGAATCAGTTCAAGCCGATCTTCCTAGGTTTGGAAAAGCGTGATTACACGCGTGCCGCTAACACGCAAAAATGCATTCGCGCCGGCGGGAAGCACAACGACCTGGACGACGTCGGTCGCAGCCGCCGGCACCACACCTTTTTCGAGATGCTGGGGAACTGGTCGTTCGGCGACTACTTCAAGCGCGGCGCGATTGAGATGTCCTGGGAACTGCTGACCAAGGTTTGGAAACTCGACCCGACGCGAATTCACGTCTCATGCTACGAGGGAAATCCCGCGTCCGGCATTCCCCGCGACACCGAGGCTGCCGACATCTGGAAAGAGGTCGCCGGGCTGGGCGAGGACCACATCCACTATTTTGGCAAGGACAATTTCTGGGAGATGGGAGACACCGGCCCGTGCGGTCCCTGCACGGAAATATATTACGACCGTACGCCCGACAAGTCCGGCGGGCCGCAGGTGAATGGCGAAGACCCGCGGGTCATGGAGATCTGGAACAACGTTTTCATTCAGTACAACCGCGACGCCAATGGGAAGCTGACCACGCTGCCTGCGCAGCACGTCGATACCGGCATGGGCCTCGAACGGATCTGTCAGATCATTCAGGACAAGTCCGACAATTACGGCACCGACCTGTGGACGCCGTTGTTCGACAAAATCAGCCAGATCAGTGGCAAGCAATACACCGGCACCTTCCCGGCCACCAACGCCGCCGACCCGGTAGCCGAAGCGGCGAATCCGCAGCTTCGCTATGACATTGCGTTCCGGGTCATCGCCGACCACGTGCGGTGTTTGACGTTTGCTCTCACCGACGGCGCGGTCCCGAGCAACGAAGGCCGCGGATATGTGCTCCGGCGGATTCTGCGACGCGCGGTTCGGTTCGGCCGGCAGCAGCTGGGTTTGAATGAACCGTTCATGCACGAGCTAGTGTCTGTGATTGTTGACTCGATGAGTGGGGCGTTTCCGGAACTCGCGAAGAACCCGAGCCATGTTTCGGAATTGATCAAAGATGAGGAAGTCAGTTTTGGAAAAACGCTGGGTCGCGGCATCCAACTCTTTGAAGACGCGGCGATCAGTGCCTTCAACAATTTTGGTATTCAGCAGTTGAAAGGGCCCGACGGCGAGCCCCAACCAATTCCAACCAGCGAAGGGATTCGCGCCTATGTCAGAAAATATCCGCGTCTGAAATATCCGATTCCGGTGATCTCAGACGATGCGGCATTTCGGCTTCACGATACGTACGGCTTCCCCATCGATCTGACTCGCATCATGGCTGAAGAACGCGGTATGACCGTGGACGTGGCCGGGTATGAAGTTCTGATGGAGAAGGCGAAAGAGCTTGCGCGATCCGGGGGCAAGGGCGAGGCGTCCCGGCTGACCGATCTTTCGCCCGATGCGCTTGCCCAGCTCGCACGGGCGGGTGTGGAGCCGACCGACGACCGGCCGAAGTTTTCGCACGAGCCGATTTCCGCCAAGGTGATGGCAATCTGGAACGGCGACGACCTCGGCTTATCGCCGGCTTCGGTCTTCGAGGACGAGCAGCTCGCGGTCATTCTCGACCGAACTAACTTTTATGCCGAGATGGGCGGGCAGGTCGGCGATGCCGGCACGCTCGTTCTGGCCGAGTCGGTTTTCGACGTCGAGACGACTAAAGCGGTCGGCGGGTTTATGCTGCACATCGGCCGGCTCCGAACCGGAAAGATTCAGGTCGGCGATGTCGTCAATGCGACGATTGCCGACAAACGAAAAAGCACCGAGAAGAATCACACGAGCACTCACGTCGCGAACTGGGCGCTGCGTGAAGTCTTCGGCGACGGCATTCAGCAGAAGGGTTCTCTGGTCGACCCGGAGAAACTGCGATTCGATTTCAGCCACGGCAAAGCGCTGAGCGACGACGAGCTGGCGCGTGTCGAGACACTGGTGAGCCAATCGATCGAGAAGAAGCTCGCAGTCTACTCTGAGGAAGCGCCGCAAGAGCTCGCGTTGAAGATCAACGGCCTGCGTGCGGTGTTCGGCGAAAAATATCCGCCGATGGTTCGTGTCGTCTCGATCGGTGCGCCGGTGAAGGAATTGCTTGCCGATCCTGGAAACGAAAGGTGGCGAGCATTTTCGATCGAATTTTGCGGTGGCACGCACCTTCTGAATCTGTCGGACGCGGGCGCTTTTGCGGTGATTTCCGAAGAGTCGGTCAGCAAAGGGATCCGGCGAATCGTTGCGTTGACGGGCGAAGCTGCTTCCGCCGCGCTCGGCAACGGGGTGAAGATCGATCAAGTGATCGCCGACGCTCGCAGGGCCGAGGACGCGGACCTCGCATCGTTTGTCCCGCTTCTAAATCAGGCGTTGGCGGCTGGAACAATTCCGCTGCGTGCCAAACGACGCGGGCAGGCTGCCGTCGCCGAGGTTCAATCTCGGATCAAGGCTGCGGGCAAAGCGAAATCTTCGTCGTCGTCCGCGGTCGACCCGCAGGCGATTGCCGCGGCGTTGCTGTCGGCCGCTTCGACGCTGGGGCCGGGTAAATTAATCGTCGCGGAGGTCTCGGGGGCCGACGACGATCAACTCAGATCGGTGATGGATTCGCTGCGAAAGCAGTCGCCAAGCCACGGCATCATGCTCGGCGCCGCCGGCGCGGGAAAGGTGAGCTTCGTCTCGGCCGTCAGTGACGACATGATCGCCAATGGGCTCAAGGCCGGCGACTGGATTCGCGAGACCGCCAAGGTTGCCGGTGGCGGCGGGGGTGGTCGACCCCAGATGGCGCAGGCCGGCGGGAAAGACCCCGCGAAACTCGGCGAAGCACTCGAAAAAGCAAGAGCATTTGCGGCCGCGTCGATCGGATGATCCGGGCGTCGGATGAAGCCTGCCCGATCGACAGGTTGTCGGGCCAAGCACTACGGCGAAAGAATCACGATGTCGGAGAGTAAACTGGCCTCGGCCGCCGCGACAGGGTTGACCGTTCTGGTTGTCGACGACGAGGTGAACGTCCGTCGGACACTGTCGATCTCCCTCGAAGCGGACGGACACGAGGTCGTTGCCGTGAGCAACGCGGCAGACGCGGTCGCCGAAACGCGTCGCCGGCCGATCGATCTTGCGTTCGTCGACCTTCGGCTCGGTCTTACGTCGGGGCTCGATTTGATTCCGGAGTTGCAGGCGCAGAGCCCCTGGATGCGGGTCGTCATTATCACCGCGCACGGTTCGATCGACAGCGCGGTCGAGACCATGCGTCGGGGGGCGGCCGACTATTTGACCAAGCCGTTCACACCGCCGCAGGTCAGGCTCATCGTCGAACGGATCGCCAAGCTGCGGTCGCTCGAGCAGAAGGTCGCCGCGTTAGGGGAATACAAATCGGGCGAGGATCCGTCGGCGGACTTGAAGACAAATAGCGGGGTCGTCCAGCGGGCAATACAGTTGGCGAGACAAGCCGCGGTGACGAACATCACCGTGTTGATCCGCGGCGAAAGCGGCACCGGGAAGGGCGTCCTAGCCCGGGCGATTCACGCCTGGAGTGATCGACGCGAGGGGCCGTTCGGTACCGTGTCGTGCCCGACCCTGTCAGCCGAGCTGCTCGAAAGCGAACTGTTCGGACACACCAAAGGCGCGTTCACCGGCGCGATCAAAGACAACATCGGTCGCATCGCAGCAACGGATGGCGGCACCCTGTTTCTCGACGAGATCGGGGATCTGCCGTTGAAGCTGCAGCCCAAATTGTTGCGGTTCGTGCAAGACCGCGAATACGAGCGAGTCGGTGAAACGCGGACACGCCGGGCCGACGTGCGTATTGTCACCGCCACGAATGTGGATCTCGACGCGGCCGTCCGTGGCGGGCGGTTCCGCGAGGACCTGTTCTATCGGATCAAGGTCATCCAAGTCGACCTGCCTCCGCTCCGCGACCGAGCGGAGGACATTCCAATGTTAGCCGAAAGGTTTGTTCAGGAGCTGGCGATTCGGCGACCAATCCTCGGACTAACACCCGAAGCAACCGCCGCCCTGACGGCATACAACTGGCCGGGCAATATCCGGGAGTTACGCAACGTGATCGAACGCGCGGTGATTCTCTGCCAGTCGGATCGGATTGGAATGGACCAGTTGCCGGAAAGCCTGGCTGCCCGTCCCACTTTGGACGATGCGAACGTCGGCGATCTGGTGTCACTCGATCGCATCGAAGAGATACATATCCGAAGGGTTCTTGCCAGGACAAAGTCGCTCGACGAGGCTGCGAAGACACTTGGAATTGATCTGGCAACGCTTTGGCGCCGGCGAAAAGCGTACGGCATCTAGGTCAGTACCGGGGAAACATTTTCAAGCTTTCTTCATGCGTTACATTTTGCAACCGACGCCTGTACCCCCTCATGCCTTCGGTTGTGAAAACTTCTGCTCGCCCAACCGGCCCGGCACTGAAATCGAATCAGATGAGCGACCAATGCGATCGTGCAAAAATCGCTACCTTCGTTCTTAAGGCATTGCATTCTGCAAGGGAGACCAAGTTGAAAAAGCGTGCAACCTGCGTTTGGGCCCGCTAAACAGCGGTGGGCACGTGTGGTATGTGCTGGCATTCCCTTCGCATTAAGAGGTCAGTCACATGTTTGGATTAAGACAAAAACTCGCGATCGGCTTTGCAGGCCTACTCGTCATTCTGCTTTGCGTAAGCGGACTCAGCATCGGCGTGCTTGCCCGGTATCGGGGGGCACTCGATCAGTTTTTCTACGAAAACTGGAGAAGTGTGGAGGACGGACGCCATGTGATCGAAGCGGTCGAACGGCTCGACGAGCTTGCCCGGCCGCTGGCCGAGCCCGAGCCGTCTGGTGTGGTAGTCGCATCCGCGAATCACCAGGCTGCTCCGGAAATCGCTAAAGCCGACGCGAACTGTGTTGCTGAAAACCAGAACATCACTCTCCAAGGCGAGGATAAAGTCGCCGCGGATCTGAGCGCGGCTTGGTTCGGCCGCACGCTTCCGTCCAACAGCCAATCCATCGACGGATACCGCCAGGCGTATCTGGTTCTACTGGACGGGAAGATCACGGGTTCCAACCGCCTGAGCGCCGCCGAAGTGGTTCGTCGCTCTTCGTTCGAAGTGCGGAAGCACGCACAGGCGGTGGTCGACCTGAATATCTCTAACATGCGGCCTATCGACGGCCGGGCGAAGGAAATGGCCGACCGCGCTGTCCTTCTGATGATCAGCGGAACACTTGCCGGCGCAGTGCTTGCGATTATCTTCACGCTGGTGGTCGCGCGGTCAATTCTTCGGCCGCTCACGACCATCACAAAATCCATTCGTGAAATCGAACAGGGAAATTTGGATCTGGTCGTACAGGTCCACAGCCGCGACGAGCTGCGGCAGTTAGCCGAAGCGTTCAACTCGATGACCGCCAAGCTTCGCGAATATCGCCGAACGAATCGCGCGAAGCTGATCCGCACCCAGCAGACGACCCAGCTGGCCATCAACAGCCTGCCCGACGCGGTCGCCGTGACCGGCCCCGACGGGACCATCGAGCTATCCAACGATGCGGCACAATCGTTGTTCGGATTGATCCCGGGCGCGAGCCTGGCGACCGCGGCCGACAAGCGACTTCTGGACGTTTACCGGGAGGTCACGCAATCCGAAAAACCGAGTCGGCCCCGCGGGTACGAATCCGCGGTCGAGATCTATGACGCCGGCGGGCAGTTGCGGTTTTATCTTCCTCACGCGGTTCCGATATGCGACGGAGACAACCGACCGCCGGGCATGACTCTGGTGCTAGCCGATGTGACGAACCTGCGAAAACTGGATGAAGTGAAGAGTGGGCTGCTCTCGGTCGTAAGCCACGAGCTCAAAACGCCGTTGACCAGCATTCGAATGGCAGTCCATCTTCTGCTGGAAGAAAACGTCGGACCGTTGAACAGCAAGCAGGTCGAACTGGTCGCTGCGGCGCGTGAAGACAGCGATCGGCTGGACAAGATTATTGCCGGACTGCTGGACATGGGCCGGTTGGAGTCGGGTCGGGCGGAACTGACTTTGCGTGCCGAGAAGCCCGAACGTTTGGTCTCCGATGCCGTTACGCCCTTGAGATCAACAGCCCACGACAAAGGCGTCACGATCGAGACACACGTTTCGCCGGACCTTCCTGACGTCGCAGTCGATCCGACGAGGATCAGCCATGTCCTTACAAACTTGCTGGGCAATGGGTTGAAATTCACCCACCCCGGAGGCCGGGTCACCGTGTCTGCAGAAACAGAGGGAGACGACCTCATACGTTTCACCGTCTCGGATACGGGCGTCGGCATCCCGGCAGAATACCTGCCCCGCGTGTTCGACCGGTTTTTCCGAGTACCGGGATCAAATACCCATGTCGAGGGCGCCGGACTTGGACTGGCCATCGCCAGGGAAATCGTGCAGGTGCACGGCGGGGAAATCTCGGTCCAGAGTCGTGTCGGTGAAGGGACGCAGTTCAGCTTCACCTTGCATCAATTAGCCGCAAACAGCTCCGTGAAAGAGCTGGAGGCCGTGTCATGATTCAGCGAAAACCCGCATCAATTTTGTTGACCGATGACGAGAGCAACATCCGCCTTCTCCTGAGACGGTCCCTCGAAACCGAAGGGTACGCTATCAGCGAGGCGGCCGATGGTCGCGCCGCGCTTCAGACGGTGGAGCGAGATCGACCTGATCTGATGATTCTCGATCTGAATATGCCGCAGTTGGACGGCATGGCGGTCCTCGAACAACTGAACGCGCTTGCGATTCCGAATCGACCGCGCGTCATCGTCCTGACCGCTTTCGGTTCGATCCGGACTGCAGTTCGGGCGACTCAACTGGGCGCTGCGGACTTTCTGGAAAAGCCCGTTACGCCGCTCGACTTGCGGACGGCCGTGCGAGGCCTTCTTAGCGAGCCCGACATCGACTCACTGCCGGCAAAGTGGGTCGAACTACCCGATGGATACGAGCAGGTGCTGGTCCAGATTCGAAAGTCGCTGCGACTGGTTCAGCTGGAAACGGCCGAGACGCTTTTGAGCCGCGCCGCAGACTACTGCGGGCAGCAGACCGCGGCCTACTTTAATCTGCTCGGGATTCTTTACGAAACCCAGCACCGGTGGCGGCTGGCCCGCAAGTGCTACGGCAAGGCCATTGATTCGGACAACGATTACGAGCCGGCAAAAACCAATTTCAGGCGATTGAGCGATCTGAAATCCGCCGGCCGGTCTAGTCTACCGATTTCACTCGGCGACGAGGCCGACCAGCCCTGGTTCGCCCAATTGTCGCAGCACACGAAGGGCTGACGAACGCCTAGTAACTCCAAGAGGTACGAGCTATGCCAGATGTTCTGATTGTATTTGCTACGATTGTATTCTTTACTCTAAGTATTTTTTACACCCACGCGTGTGGAAGGTTGTGACCAATGCAGGCAGAAATTGTGATCGTTGGTGTCGTTGCGTGTTTGTTGATCGTTTACCTGTTTTGGACCCTTATTCGTCCCGAGCACTTCTAAACCAAAACGTCGTTTTGAGAGTGAGTTTCACATGACCGCGACCGGATGGATTCAACTGATCTTGTTTGTCGGCCTGCTGCTTGCACTAACCAAGCCGCTGGGCATTTATCTTGTACAGATTCTCGACCCGGAACACGCGGGCAATGAAAGCGGCACCGGCGGGACCTTCCTGGGGCCCGTCGTCGGGCCCGTCGAGCGACTCATCTACAAGGTGCTGCGCGTCGACCCCAAGCGTGAACAGGCTTGGGTGCAGTACGCCGTCGGAATGTTCTTATTCAGCCTGGTGACCATGCTGTTCACCTACGGCATCTTGCGCCTGCAGGATCGGTTGCCGGGGCAGTCATGGATGAACCCGCAGAAGCTGCCCGCGGTGGCGGATCACCTCGCGTTCAACACCGCGGCTAGCTTTACGACCAATACGAATTGGCAGAGCTATGTCGGCGAATCGACGATGTCGTATCTGTCACAGATGGTCGCGCTGGCGAGCCATAACTTCTGGTCCGCAGCAGTGGGCATTGCCGTAGCGGCCGCGCTCGTCCGGGGCATCGGCCGGGACAAGATCGCGACCGTCGGAAACTTCTGGCGCGATCTCGTGCGAATCCACCTGTATCTGCTGCTGCCCGCCTGCATCTGCTACGCAGTGTTCTTAGTCAGCCAGGGGATGATTCAGAATTTCCGGCCGTACACCGCCGCGATGGCGGTCGACCAATCCGGGGCCGTCAGCGCAACCCAGCCGATCGTACAGACGATCGCGCAGGGGCCAGTCGCCTCTCAGGCGGCGATAAAAATGCTGGGCACGAACGGCGGCGGGTTCTTTAACGCCAATGCCGCTCACCCTTTCGAGAACCCGACCCCGCTGAGCGATTTCATTCAGATTCTTTCGATCTTCGCGATCCCCAGCGCACTGACTTATTACCTCGGCCGAATGGTGAAGCAGCAGAGTCACGGCTGGGCCGTCTGGGGCGCGATGTTCGTGCTGTTTCTGGTCGGCGTGCTAGTGCTATGGCGTGCCGAGACGGTGGGCAATCCGCGGCTTGCCGGGCTGGGGTTAGATCCCACCTCTGGAAATTTTGAAGGCAAGGAAGTCCGCTTCGGGCAGTTTCAATCGGCGCTGTTCGCTTGCGTAACGACCGATGCCAGCTGTGGTGCGGTCAACTGCATGCACGATTCGCTCACACCCCTGGGCGGGTTGGTGCCGCTATTCAACATGCACCTCGGTGAGGTCGTGTTCGGCGGGGTCGGTGCCGGGTTGTACGGAATGCTGATCTTCGTCGTGCTCGCGATCTTCATTGCCGGGCTAATGGTCGGTCGAACTCCCGAATATCTAGGCAAGAAGATTGAAGCGGCCGACGTTAAGGCGGCGGTCCTCGGCGTCCTCGCACCGAGCCTGGCGATCCTCGCATTCACTGCCTGGGGCGTCACCAGCGGATGGGGTCAAGCGGGGACGAATAATAACGGCCCGCACGGGTTCAGTGAAATCCATTACGCATACACCAGCGCCGCAGCCAACAACGGCTCGGCATTCGCCGGGCTGACCGCCGCCCCGACATCAGGCACGTTCGCCAACGATCGTCGCTACGACCTGACGTTAGCCGCCGACATGTTGATCGGTCGTTTCTTCATCATTATCCCGGTCCTCGCGCTCGCGGGGCACCTCGCGGCCAAGCGGCGCGCTCCCACGGGTGTCGGCAGTTTCCCGGTAAACGGCATCACGTTCACGCTGCTGTTGGTCGGAACTGTCGTGGTTGTCGGTGCACTCACGTTTCTGCCCGCGCTGTCGCTGGGGCCGATCGTGGAACACTTTCAGATGTGGAAATCGTCGGTCACTTATTAAGTCGTAGTCGTCTCCAGGTTTGCTCGAATCGTTTTTAAGTACGTAACTAAGAGGTCAAGATGTCTGCAAAGGCACGTCCATTATTCGATCCCGCGATCGTTCGCACAGCGTTGGTCGCCAGCGTGAGCAAGTTAAACCCGGTCCACATGTGGAAAAATCCGGTCATGTTCGTCACCGGAGTCGGGGCTGCGCTGACCACGATGGATCTATTCTTTACCAAGACCAGCCACGGTTTCGTCGCCCAGGTGACGGTTTGGTTGTGGTTCACGGTCGTCTTCGCCAACTTTGCCGAGGCGATGGCCGAAGGACGGGGTAAAGCGCAAGCGGATGCGCTCCGAAAGAGCCGGACCAGTGCGAGCGCACGCAAATTCGATGCGTCTCGAAACAGCGAGTTGGTCGTCCCCGCCGAAACGCTTCGCAAAGGTGACCTTTTCGTCTGCGAAGCGAATGACCTGATTCCCGCCGACGGCGAGGTCATCGAAGGCGCGGCCAGCGTCAACGAATCGGCCATCACGGGAGAAAGCGCCCCGGTGATCCGCGAAGCCGGCGGGGACCGCTCGGCCGTCACCGGGGGCACCACAGTATTGTCCGACCGGGTCGTTGTTCGTGTCACTGCGAACCCGGGCGAGTCATTCATGGACCGCATGATCGGGTTGATCGAAGGCGCGAAACGGCAGAAGACGCCGAATGAAATCGCGCTTTCGATCCTGCTGAGCGCGCTCACGATTATCTTCATTGTCGTCTGTGTCACGATGATGCCGTTCGCGGCCTATACGCACAGTTTCCTGAGCGACGACGCCTACAAAGTGGTTACCGACAACGTGACTGTAACCGTGCTCGTCGCGCTGCTGGTGTGTCTGATTCCGACGACGATCGGGGGGGCTGCTCAGCGCGATCGGCATCGCGGGCATTGACCGCATGGTGCAGCACAACGTGCTGGCCATGAGCGGCCGAGCCGTGGAAGCGGCGGGGGACATCGATGTCCTCCTGCTGGATAAAACGGGCACGATTACGATCGGCAACCGCCAGGCGAGCGAGTTCCTTCCGGCACCGGGTGTGTCGATCGATGAAATGGCAGAGGCAGCGCAGTTGTCGTCCCTGGCCGACGAGACGCCCGAAGGTCGAAGCATTGTCACATTGGCCGAAGGACGTTATCGCCAGCCGGCTCGGTCAATGGCGGACGTGGCTAACACACGGTTCGTCCCGTTCACCGCGCAGACTCGAATGAGCGGTCTGGACATTGACGGACAATGCTACCGCAAGGGAGCAGCCGCGAGCGTTCGGGCTTTCGTTGGCGAGTCCGGGGCTGGTTTCCCGGCGGAGATCGAGTCCGCCGTCGAGCAGGTCAGCCGTGCGGGCGGAACGCCGCTGGTCGTCGCGACCAAGCAGCGGGCGCTGGGCGTCATTCATTTGAAAGACATTGTCAAGAGCGGTTTGCCCGACCGATTCGCGAGATTTCGCGCGATGGGAATCAAGACGGTGATGATCACGGGCGACAATCCGTTGACCGCGGCGGCGATCGCGAAGGAGGCAGGAGTCGACGACTTCCTCGCCCAGGCGACTCCGGAGGACAAACTCGCGTTGCTTCGAAAGGAACAGGCAGCGGGCCACCTGGTGGCAATGACCGGTGACGGGACCAACGACGCGCCGGCGCTCGCGCAGGCCGACGTCGGGGTGGCTATGAACACCGGAACTCAGGCGGCGAAGGAAGCGGGCAACATGGTCGATCTCGACAGCAACCCCACGAAGCTGATCGAGGTTGTCGAGATCGGCAAGCAACTGCTGATGACGCGCGGCGCGCTGACGACCTTCAGCGTGGCCAACGACGTCGCAAAATATTTCGCCATCATCCCGGCGTTGCTGGTTGGCGCATTTCCGGCCGTCGCGCCGCTCAACATCATGCACCTGGCCACGCCGCACTCGGCGATTCTCAGCGCGGTGATCTTCAACGCCGTCATTATTGTGCTGCTGATCCCGCTCGCGCTACGGGGTGTGAAGTTTCGCCCGGCCCCGGCAGTTCAGATTCTTCGCCGAAATCTGCTGGTATACGGCTTGGGCGGCCTTCTCTGCCCCTTTCCCGGAATCTGGCTCATCGATCTGGCCGTCCGTCATCTGGTCAGCTAGTTGAAAAGTAAAACCTCAGCGCAAAAACTAAGGAGTTTCGTCGTGAATAATTCAAATATCCAAACGTGCAAGCCCGAACCCGCGAACGGATACTCAATCTTTGGACAGCTGTGGTCTTCGGTCGCCGCGACCGTGATCCTCGGAATCATCTGCTGTGCTTTGTACCCCGCCATCGTCTGGGGCATCGCTCAGACGGTCTTTCCGAACCAGGCGAATGGTTCACTTTTGAATCGCGACGGCGGTCGGACCACAAACGATACCGCCGCAGTGGGTTCGGATCTGATCGGCCAGAACTTTTCGATGCCGATCTATTTCCATCCACGGCCGAGTGCCGCGGGTGCGGGGTACGACCCGACCAGTTCGAGCGGCAGCAATCTGGGCCCGCTTAGTGACAAGTTGATCAACGGCGTTACTCAGGCCGCGGCACCTGCGGCAATGGGGACTGCCGCTACTACCGCGCCAACCACTGCACCAAGCGAAACACTGACGTTTGACGGAATTCGTCTTCGAACCCTGCACTATGCGGTCGACAACGGAATTTCGTTCAAACTGTTTTCGGTCAAACCCGACGGAAGCCGGACCGCGGTTGCAAGGAATCAATACATAGACGGCCAGGGAAATCTGAACGACACCGCTCTGGTGGACGCCTTCCCGCACCCGCCGACCGACGCGGCCGATCGCGCGGTCGTAATTGCAAGCGATTTTCAAACAGCAGGCGGGCGGTCTGTGATGATTCCCGCCGATGCCGTGACCGCGTCGGGCTCGGGTCTCGATCCGCACATCTCCCCGGCGAACGCGCAGCTTCAGGCACAGCGTGTCGCTGATGCCCGGAAGCTGCCGGTGGCTAAGGTGCAGGAAATGATTAGCCAGAGCACTGACCAGCCCGACCTGGGATTGCTCGGTGATCCACGAGTCAATGTGTTGCGACTGAACCTCGCGCTGGACGCGAAGTATCCGGTGTCCGCGGCACCGGCCTCGACCCCAAAGTGAAATTGATATGCCAGAAGATCGCGCGCAAATTTTTCTGCAGATGATTCGCCGGTCGCACCGGGGCCGGTTGAAGATTTACCTCGGTTATGGCCCAGGGGTCGGCAAGACGTTCCAGATGCTTTCCGAGGCCAGGCGGCTCAAGGCAGAAGGAATCGATGTGGTCCTCGGGTTAGTGGAAACACACAACCGCGCGGAAACGGTCGCCTTGCTGGACGGGCTGGAGGCTGTTCCGCTCCGTCGCACCGAATACCGAGGGATCATCGTCCAGGAGATGGACGCCGACGCGATTCTGCGTCGGAATCCTCAGGTCGTGATCATTGACGAGCTCGCGCACACGAACGCGCCCGGGAGCAAGAACAACAAGCGGTACCAGGATGTGCAGGACGTCCTCGCGGCGGGGATCCATGTGATCTCTGCGATGAACATTCAGCACCTTGAAAGCCTTTACAACACGGTCGAACAACTGGTCGGCGTGAAAGTGCGGGAACGAATCCCCGATTCGGTGTTGAGCGAAGCCGATCAGGTCATCAACATCGACCTGGCCGCCGAGGACCTGCAGAAGCGGTTGCGGGACGGCAAGATTTACCCGCGCGAGCGGGTGCAGTCGTCGCTGGAAAACTTCTTTACCGAATCCAAGCTCGAGCACCTGCGCGAGTTGACGCTGCGTGAACTTGCGTCGCAGCTGGACTTAAAACGCCGCGAGTCCGGGCAGGACCGGAGCGCGCCGCTCGCGGCAGATGGCGCGTTTTCGCCGGATCAGATCATGGTCTGCCTGTCGAGTCGCGGACCGAACACCGCGCGCCTGCTGCGGTTCGGTTCGCGGTTGGCCGGTCGCCTGAATCGAAATTGGTACGCGGTGTACGTGCAGACGCCGCGGGAGGAACCGACCGCCATCGACGCCAAGACACAGCGACAGGTTGCCGATCAATTAACGCTGGCAAACCAATTGGGCGCGACGGTCTTCACGTTTAAGGGTCAAGACGTAGCGGACACGATCCTGAGGTTCGCGTCCGAATATCGCGTCGGCCAAGTCGTGATCGGTCACCCCCGGCCGGTTCCGTGGTGGAAGCGGCTGATCGGAGAGAAAAGCGTGGCCGAGGAACTGATTCACAAAGCGCGGGGCGTCACGGTGGTCGTGGTCGATGCCGACGCCAGGGAGCATGCGGTGCAATCCGAACCAGTGAACGCTTCAGAAGCCCCTTTTTTGGAAGGCACCACCGGCACGCGACCCACCGAGCCGAAGCCGGAACTGATCACGGCAGAACGGATCGTCATCTGGCAGGACCCCGCTACTCAGGATGAAGTTCGCACCCGGCTCGTCGAAGCTCTGGTCAAGGCGAACCCTTCTCTGAACTTCGACCGGATTATAGAAAAGTTGAAAGATCGCGAGTCACACGGATCGACATTTCTCAACGAAGGCGTAGCCTTGCCGCATGCTCGGCTCGAGGGCATCGCAAAGCCACAGATCGCGCTCGGTCTGACCCACGGGGGGATTCTTGACGTCGCAACCAAACGACCCATCGAAGCGGTGTTTTTACTTTTGTCGCCGGTGGACGGCGCGAACGTGCACCTCCAATTACTTTCCAAGGCCAGTCACGCGCTTCAGGACCGGCACTTTCGGGATGCGCTGGGGGCTGCGAACACGCAATCCAAAGCGATCGCCGCGATCCAAAAATTCGCGCCGTATTTCCACGCCGTCAAATAATTAAACCGGTCCGAGCGAATCCAGTTCGGAACGCCGGAAGCGCAACCGCAATTGCAGCATTGCCGTCGAATATCGCGCGCCTGCTCGAACGCACATTCGTCGTCGTAACGCCCCGGTAAGGACTGCGTACGGGGCAGGCGAGTTCTTCATCACCTAGACTCGCGACCGATCAAACTTGGACCATGTTCTTGAGAGAGAATCGGCGATCGCTATCGTTATAATCGCCCAACGGCCTACGGCGCCAGCGATTGTTACCTACGTAAAGATCGCTATCAGATACCGCCCGGCAACATACAACTAAGGACGATTGTTCATGTCAACCGAAGCAAAGTGCCCGTTCAACCACACTGCACCCACAACCGGCACCACGAACCGCGACTGGTGGCCGAAGCAGCTGAAGGTCGAACTTCTCAACCAGCACTCGCGGCAGTCGAATCCGATGGACTCGGCGTTCGATTATGTCAAAGAGTTTAATAGTCTCGATCTGACCGCGGTGAAAACTGACCTGGCAGCATTGATGACCGACTCGCAGGACTGGTGGCCGGCGGACTTCGGTCACTACGGCCCGCTGTTCATCCGCATGGCCTGGCATAGCGCCGGCACGTACCGGACGGGTGACGGCCGCGGGGGCGGTGGTCGGGGTCAGCAGCGATTCGCCCCGCTCAACAGCTGGCCGGATAATGTCAGCCTCGACAAAGCTCGCCGCCTTCTCTGGCCGATCAAGCAAAAGTATGGTCGAAAAATCTCCTGGGCCGACCTGATGATCCTGACCGGCAATGTTGCCCTTGAGACGATGGGCTTTAAGACCTTCGGATTTGCCGGCGGGCGCGAAGACACGTGGGAGCCGGATCAAGACATCTACTGGGGTGCCGAAAAAACCTGGCTCGGCGGGGACGTCCGTTACGCGCACGGATCGGAAGGCGTTGATAAGTTCGGCGGGGTCACCGTCTCCGACGACTCCGCGGACGGGAAAATACACGACCGCAATCTGGAGAAACCGCTGGCCGCCGTGCAGATGGGGTTGATTTACGTGAATCCCGAAGGCCCGGATGGGAATCCCGATCCGATGAAGTCCGCGCAGGACATCCGTGAAACCTTCGGTCGCATGGCCATGGACGACGAGGAGACGGTCGCGTTGATTGCCGGAGGTCACTCGTTCGGCAAAACACATGGCGCCGCGCCGACTTCGCACGTCGCGCCGGAACCGGAGGCTTCCGGTCTCGAGGATCAGGGCTTCGGATGGAAGAATAGTTTCGGCACCGGCAAGGGCAGCCACACGATCACCAGCGGCTTGGAAGTCACCTGGACCACCACACCTACTCAGTGGAGCAATAACTATTTCGAAAATCTGTTCGGCTTCGAATGGGAGCTGACTAAAAGCCCCGCCGGTGCCCAGCAGTGGAAGCCGAAAGGCGATGCCGGTTCGGGACTCGTTCCAGACGCCTACGATTCGTCGAAGCGGCACGCGCCGTCGATGTTGACCACTGACATCGCACTGCGCGTCGACCCCGCGTACGAGAAGATTTCCCGCCGATTCCTGGAAAATCCTGACCAGCTGGCGGACGCGTTCGCCCGTGCGTGGTTCAAGCTCACGCACCGCGACATGGGGCCGCGTGCCCGGTACCTGGGCCCCGAAGTCCCCGCCGAGGAACTGATCTGGCAAGACCCGATCCCGGCACTCGATCACCCGCTAATTAATGAGAACGATGTCGCCACACTCAAGAAGAAGGTGCTCGCTTCGGGATTGACGGTGTCTGAATTGGTGTCGACCGCGTGGGCGTCTGCGTCTACGTTCCGCGGGTCGGACAAGCGCGGCGGCGCCAACGGCGCACGCATTCGCCTCGCCCCGCAGAAAGACTGGGCCGTCAATCAGCCGGCACAACTGTCAAAGGTGCTCAAGGCGTTGACGGCCGTGCAGGTTGAGTTCAATTCAACGGCTCCGGGGGGGAAAAAAATCTCCCTCGCCGACCTGATCGTCCTTGCCGGGACTGCGGCGGTCGAGAAGGCGGCGAAGTCCGCCGGTGTTGAGGTCGTCGTTCCCTTCACGCCGGGCAGGACGGACGCGTCGCAGGCTCAGACCGATGTGACATCGTTTTTGGTTCTGGAACCGCTCGCCGACGGCTTCCGCAACTATCTCAAGCCGAACCTGGCCATGCCGGCCGAGAATCTGTTGATTGACAAGGCGCAACTGCTGACACTGACGGCCCCTGAAATGACGGTCCTGATCGGCGGCTTGCGCAGCCTGAATGCCAACGAAGGTCAGTCGCAGCACGGCGTTTTCACCAAACGTCCGGAAGCACTCACGAACGACTTTTTCGTTAACCTGTTGGACATGGGGACGGCATGGAAGCCGACATCGAGCGATTCGAGCCTTTTCGAAGGCAGGGACCGCGAAACCGGCGCCATCAAATGGACCGGCACACGTGTGGACCTTGTCGTGGGCGCGAACTCAGTGTTACGAGCGTTGGCCGAGGTCTACGCCAGTTCCGACGCGCGACAGAAATTCGTTCACGACTTTGTCGCCGCCTGGACCAAGGTGATGAACCTCGACCGTTTCGACCTACGGATTTGATGTAATCATCCTCCTGGCTGGCGAACCAGCCAGCGGGCCCCGGTCTTGCGATGTGAAGTGAATAACCGCGGAAGCTGCTGCGATTGGGGGGAAACAAAGCATCTTGCAACGCCAGATTCAGCCGCAGCAATTTTAAAAATTGCCTGAAAAGGTGTTAAGAAATGTTAAGTTTTGTTAAGTCCGCCTGCTTCGGCGGATCGAGAGTGAATCACTGAAGGTGTTTGCCCGGTAAGACCGGACACCGCATTCGATCCGTCGGATCGCTGCCGCGGCCCAGAAGCTCGGGCGATTGACTACGTCCACGTTCGTGGAGCGCAAAACCCGAATCTAAAGCCCGTGCTCTCAACGACCACTTCACTGCCTGAGCGCTTCTCGAGTATCGTTCGCGGCCCAGCGAGTCGCTCCTGCACCGCTGACCAACCTGCTGGCATTTTATTCGTAAAAAGGGACTGCTGGCTCATTCTCGGCCAGCAACTTTACGTGGAGGCACCCGTCCAAGAGGTCGAGCTAACGCCGGCAGATCTCGTAAGTTGACACAGCAGCGCCCCCACGAAGGCCACAACTCTGCAAATTTTGTAAAACGATGAGCTCGGTGCCGTCTTTCTGGTAGTGTGAAGTGCGGGCTGCAAGCCCGGGCATGATCGGAAGTCCTCTAAATATGGGTATGCCAATGCGTTTGCTCAGTGTTCGTCGAGCCAGAAATCCTAGTGCAGCCGTTGCCTTTGAAGGTTTGGAAGCCCGTCGGTTTCTCTCGACTTCAGTCATCAACCCATTAGACACAGCGAACTCGCCGGTGACAGCGCTCAGCATAACCGCGTCCGCCGGCAAGAGGTTCCACGACGCGGTCGGCAATTGGACCATTGCCAGCGGCGTGCCCGACCCCAAGGCGGGGGTGATCGCTTTAGCGATCGTCGACTGGGGTGACGGCAAGACCTCGCACGCGAAATTCGTGGACGACGGCAGTGGGGTGGTCCAGATCGTCGGTACACACGCCTGGTCGAAGTCCGGGACTTTTCAGACGACCGTGAAGGTCGAGGAGTTTTCCAAAAAACAGCCGCGCCAGATCACCGATATCGGAGACGCGGGCGGTACCGCGGTCGTCGCACCGAAGCCGCACGCGACATCGGTGAAGGGAACTCTCACCGGCACTTACACCACGCCGTTGGGAAACCCCGACGCGAGGAGCTACGTGTTCACCGGCACGGGCACCGCCGGGTCGCTCGGCACGGTGAACGTCAGCGGAATCATCACGCCGCCGGGATTCATTCGAACAGCCCCCGCGACGGGCGAACTCACCATGACCGGCGCGACGGGCACGGCAACGCTATCCCTTACCGGGCACACCCAGCCGGGTGGCAGCGCGTTGCCGCAAAACATGAAATTCGTCATCTCCTCTGGAACAGGATTGTTCGCCAACGCCGGCGGTAAGGGGTCGGTCTCGATCGCTCTCGATACGACGGCAAACACCTTTGTTATGGTGGTTCGGTAGGCAAACGACGATGCGGTCAACGGCAACCAGTTTTATGGTCGGCGTGGGTCTTCCGTTGCTTGCTGCAAGCCGCGTAGCGGGAGAGGACCAGGCAGGTTTTTCTCACGAGACGTATCTGGAAGATCAGAGCCGGATGACGGTCAACACCGAGGCGGTGCGAGTACACGTCACCGCGTTGCCCTGGCTCGACATTACAGCCCGTGGCGTTTACGACGCAATTTCAGGTGCAACGCCGACCGGCGCGCCGGCCATTGATCAGCTGACGCTCAGGCGCCCGGTGACGCACCAACCTGTTCCGAATGCTGCGATCACTGGATACACGCGGCTAATCGACGGCGTGTCCGGCGCGTCGTCGGTCGCCGGGGCGGTGGTTTCCAAAACCGCGATACCCCTCGCCGAGAGCCGCGACGTTCGAAGAGGCGGGGACGTCGCATTCGGGATGACCTTCGGCTCATCTCGAGTGACTCCGCAGATCAGCTTCAGTCAGGAAAGCGACTACATTTCCTGGGCCGGCGGCTTGAGTTACTCGCTGGAGCTGAACGACAAAACCACAGTGCTCGAGGCCGGATGGACCCACGCGTACGATCAACTTTTGCCGACAAACTTTTCGTATCTAAGCTCTCGACAGACAAAGAACACCGATGAATTTCTGCTCGGCGGTTCGCAGATTATCAACCCGCTGACGGTCCTGTCGGTCAGCGGCACGATCGGACACGCCGACGGGTATCTTAACGATCCGTATCGCAGTGTGGTGTTTGACGAGAGCGCTCTGGACCCCAATGCACGGGTAGTGCTGCAAGGTGAAAAAAGACCCTCTACGCGAGATTCCCAGGCCGTGTTGTTGCTGCTGACGCGAGCGGTGAAGCCGTTAAACGCGAGCGTCGAAGCGTCCTACCGGTTTTACCACGATTCCTATGGCATTACCGCGCACACGGTCGGCGTGCAGTGGTTGCAAAAAATCGGCCGCTGGGGTGTCCTGTCGCCTTCGTTCCGATATTACCGACAAGGGGCGGCGAACTTTTACGGGATTCAGTTTGCCGGCGACCCGAACTTCGAGCCGGCGCGGGTGCCTGCTTTTTACTCCTCAGATTATCGCCTCTCGGCTCTGCAGACCTTTACCGTCGGCGTCGAAGTCACGGCCCAACTCGGCGAGCAATGTGATCTTCATCTCGGCTACCAGCGATACTGGATGCGCGGGCTCGATTCGCAAACGCTTCAATCAAACTACCCTTCGGCCAACGTCTTCACGGTCGGATTGAACTGCAGGTTCTGACGCACGCGCGTCCCTTAAAATGCTCCAAATACCCGAACATGTTCGTCGAACCGTCGAGGCCCGCATTCGGGAAACAGTCGGTGTCGTTTCGCAGGGCGGCCACCAAGTCTTGACCTGTCGCGCGATGAGCACATCGGTGCGGATTTCTTTTGATCCGGGACGTTCTGCGTCGCCCACGGAGTTTCATCAGACGGTGACGGCATGGCTGGCGAATTTCGAAGCGAGCTATTCTCGCTTTATTCCCGAGAGCATTGTGGGCCAAATCAATACGAACGCCGGCCGGGGGTGGACGGACGTCGATCCGGAAACCGATCACCTTCTGGACCTTTGCGACAAGATGTACGAAGCAACGGATGGTATCTTCGACGCCGCGACGCTGCCGCTGATTCGGGCGTGGGATTGGAAACAGGTACCGTCAATGGTCCCGGACGCCGACGCACGCGCTGAAGCGCAGCGCTTGTCCGGTTGGAAAAAAATCGAGCGTCGTCCCGGTGGAGTCCGGCTAGACACTGTCGGAATGGGAATCGATTTCGGCGGGTTTGGAAAAGAGTATGCCGTCGACCAGATTCTTCGGCTCGCTCAGGAACGGGGTGTGACCGATATCATGATAGATATCGGCCAGGACATACGCGTCCTGGGACACGGTCCGGGTAAGGACGCGTGGTACATCGGGCTCGAAGAGCCGGATCGGCCCGGCCAGTGCTGGAACTGCTTGCGGCTTACTAACGGCGCCGTCGCGACCTCCGGTGACTATTTCAGATCGTTCATCGCTGGCAGCCGGCGATACGGTCATATGCTTGATCCACGATCCGGAGAACCCGTAAGCAATGGTTGCCAGGCGGTTACCGTGATCGCCCCGACGTGCGTCGCCGCGGGCGTTCTATCGACGGCCGCATTCATCCTCGGCCCGCATGAAGGGCTGGATTTAATACGCCGGCAAGGCGGAGGTATCGAAGGAACGATCACCACCGAAACGGCTCGGCATCAGACGCGGAGGTTCTCCGACTATGTCGCAAAGTAGAACAAAGGTTGTGCAATTGCTTCACAAGGCCCGCCAGAGGTTGGTCGGGCCCGTAAACGGCTCGGGAGTGCGTGTCGCTTTAGTCATTGATCGGGACGAAAACAGGCGCTTCTGAAGCCGATATTTGTCAGTGAAGAGGCCTTGAATCAATCGCAGACGCAAAGCGGATTGCTTCTGTGCAAATCTCAGCCGTGATCAGGTCAAACCTTGAAAAAGTCAAAAACTATCTTCGCGTCAGGCATGCTGTTGATTCTGATGGTCAGCGGGTGCACGCAGGTCAGGCCTTGGCAGCGGGGCACGTTGGCAGACCCGATCATGCAACCAGACCGTGATCCGCTGGGTGCCAGCCTCACCGATCACGTCTATTTTTCGCGGGAAGAAGCCACCGGGGGGCGGGCAGTAGGGGGGGCTGGGTGCGGCTGCAATTAATACAGCCGGTATTGCGGCGGAAAACAGTAGGCTGCACCACGCTCAAACTACCCTGCCTTCCGAGGCAATGGCTGGCCAATCGAATCGGGCATCACCGAATCCGGCGTCAAATTGTTCAACAAGCGTTTGAAAGGAACCGAGCAGTTTTGGAACCCGGCCTGTGCCGAGGCAATCCTGGCACTGCGGAGCAAATGGCTCAGCGAAGATGAAGAATCCAAATACTACTGTTTGGGGCAGGACAGAAAAGCTAAAGCCGCCTGATCGACACGCACCCAGACCCGCCTAGGAACACAAAAGGCGTGGAAGCGAACCGACCGACCTGCTACCATAAGTCCGCAAGCCCTTTTAGCGAAAGTTCTTTTTACTCAAGGAAGCGATTTTGGATCTTGTCACCCCCGCCCGCGTTTGGTCGACGACCGAAGCTGTCGACAGTTTGTCCAACCCGCCAACGGATGCCCCGGTCGAAAAGATGCCGCCTTTCCAGACGGTCGTCATGTTCTGTTCGGTCGTGGGGCCGTTCGTAGGTTTGCTGGCCGCCATTTTTCTCTTATGGCACCACCCGGCTAATCGGTGGGGCATTGGATGGCCCGAGTTGCTGCTAATGGTGGGCATGTATTCCCTGACCGGATTCGGTGTGACGATTGGGTTTCACCGGTTGCTGACGCATAAGGCGTTTGAAACGTCGCGGCCGGTCAAGCTGCTGCTCGCCATCTTTGGTTCGACCGCCGGCCAGGGCATGTGCATTCGCTGGGTCGCCACGCACCGTCGGCATCACCAGCAGGCGGACCATGAGGGTGACCCCCATTCACCGCATCTTCACGGTGAGGGGCTCGGCGGAATGCTGCACGGACTGTGGCATGCTCACGTGGCGTGGTGTTTCGATAAGGACAAGGCGGACCTCGGTCGTAGCGTGCCCGACCTGCTGGCCGACCCGATTCTATTGGTCATTGACCAACTGTATTTCTTCTGGGTCGGGTTCGGAATCCTGTTGCCTGGAATCATTCTCGGCGGCTTTACGCACAGCTGGCACGGCTTTGTTTCGGGCGTGGTCTGGGGCGGCTTGCTTCGGATTTTCCTACTGCAACACGTAACGTGGAGCATCAACTCGGCCTGCCACGTCTGGGGTCGTCGCCCGTTCGCGATCAGCGACCACAGCACCAACAACATGCCAATCGCGCTGGTGAGTTTCGGCGAAGGATGGCACAACAATCATCACGCGTTCCCGACGAGCGCCCGACACGGGCTCGAATGGTGGCAGTTCGACGCTTCGTGGGTCATGCTTAAGCTGATGAAGGCGGTCGGGCTCGTCTGGAACCTTCGCCTGCCCAGCGACGCTGCCAAAGATGCTAAGCGTGCGAAAGCGTTGTCGCCTGCCGGTTGAGTGCGGTCGCGGGTGGGATTCAAGGCATGAAGCAAACTCTTAAATCAGTCTTGACGGCGATGATCGGGTTGACGGCAGCGGCAGCACTGATCTACGCGACGGTCGTGCTGCTTCGAAAATATTTCGCCCCGGCAGTGTCGCGTGCAAATGCCGAGATGGTTTTTCGAATCTTCAGCACGACAGCCCAGCGGCCGGACGTGACGATTCGTGATTCGCAGCTTGCGGTCGAGATCGCCACTGAAGGGTTTCGTAAAACTACGGATTCTCCGCCGTTGGACGGCTGGGCTCATGCGATGAAGGTTACAGCGATCGTCGAAGGCGAGTCGTGCGCGATGTCGATCCAAAGCGCCGGACCAGATGCGGAATTTGACACCGATGACGACATCGTTTTTAAGCAGACGTTCGACCTTTCGATTAAGGTAAAACAGCCTTTGACGGGAGTCCCCCCTGCGGGGCCCGCGACGCATTAGCGTCGGACGGGTCATCCTTTCTTTCGGGAGCAAGAAAAATGTCGGACTCGCCCGTTTCGGAACAAAGACGGCGGCAGGCGATGATCGAGCGGCTGGAATTACGCACTTTGCTCTCGGCCGGTGCCCCGGCATCCCCCGTGCCGGCCGCAACTGCCTGGGTCAACACGGATATCGGGTCGGTCGGGCAAAAGGGAACCAGCACCGCGAACGCCGATGGCACGATCAGTGTCCGCGGCGGTGGTGCCGACATCTGGACCGAGACCGATGCATTCCAATTCGACTATCAAACGCTGGCCGGAAACGGTTCGGTCGTCACACGCGTCGCGGGCCAGACCAATACAAACGTCTGGGCCAAATCCGGGATCATGCTCCGCGAAGACTTAACGTCGGATTCGCGGTTCGTGCTGATCGCATTGACGCCGGGAAATGGCGTCGCTTTTCAGGCACGCAACTTCACCCATAAAACACCAACCGTTTCCAAAACGGCGGCCGGAAAAATAGGCTCGTACCTGAAATTGACTCGATCGGGTTCGACGTTCACTGGCTACGCGTCTGCCGACGGAAAGACATGGGTCACGGTCGGTTCGACGACGATTACGATGGTCAACAACGTCTTCGCCGGGCTCGCCGTTACCGCACACGATAACACGAAATCCAGCGTCGGGACGTTCAGCAATTTTGCCATCGCGCCGACTCAGGCCCAGGCATCGGCTTGGTCGGTCGGGGCGGTCGCGCCTCGCGACCGTTGGGAATCGCAGAGCTTTTCTTACAACAATAAGCTGTTCGTCTTCGGTGGTTTCATCGACCGCTCGTTGAACGCCACGGCCGAGTGTGACGTTTACAATCCCTCGACCGATTCGTGGTCGTATCTGACGACGATTCCCACCGGGGCGATGACGCATGCCGCAGTGACGGTCGTCGGCGCGGTCGCATATTTTGTCGGCGGCGACATCGGCCAATTCACATACGGCAGAACAAAAACAGCGACCGCCGCGGTGTTGACCTACGACCTGACGACAAACAAATGGGGCTCGGTCGCGCCGCTGCCCAGCGCTCAGTCGTGCGGGGGTATCGGATACAGCAACGGACACCTGTATTACTTCGGCGGCATCAACGCCGCGGACACGCAGGATCTTTCAACGACATACTCGCTGGACCTCACCCGTCCGTCCTCACCCTGGGTCGCCAGGGCGGCGATGCCGAACGCCCGCAATCACGTGGGCTACGCAACGCTTAATAATTTGATCTACGCCGTCGGTGGCGAGCACAAGTACGACCAGACCGGTGGGAACGTAGCCGAGGTCGACGTCTATAACCCGGCGACGAACGTCTGGACGAAAGCGGCCTCGCTTCCGTTCACCTGGGGGTCGGTCCACACCAACGTGCTGGTGATCAACAATAAGATCGTCGTCGTCGGCGGGCAGACCAATGGCGGGTACGACGGCATCTATATTGCCAACATCGAGGCGTTCAATCCTTCGACCAACAAATGGTCCGCAGTCGGCCTGCTCCCCGAGGCCAACGAAGGGGAATCCGTAGCGTACATCGACAACAAGTTATTTGTCGTCGACGGGACTGTCGACAACCTCGGCGGGTGGTCGACCCGACAAACCTGGATCAACGGATCGCTGGCATTCTGATCGAACGGCCAATCGGAATAAGGTAAAGTCCAACCCGGGCAGGCGGCGGTCCGGTGTTTCGCTCGCGGGGTGACTCGGTATATACTTATTTTTGACCTGCAAGACCGAGGCACTCGCGAATCACCATGGCCCGAGATTACTACGAAACATTAGGCGTTCCCCGCACGGCCTCGGCCGATGAAATCAAGAAGGCGCACCGGAAACTCGCGCGAAAATTTCATCCCGACATGAATAAGAACAATCCGTCGGCGACGGAGAAATTCAAAGAGATTCAGAACGCCTATGACGTATTAAGCGACACGCAGAAGCGGCAGAATTATGACCAATTCGGCGAGGCGGGAGTGAACGCCGGTGCGGCGGGGGTGGGCGGTGACCCGTTCGAGCAATTCCGTCGGTCGCAGCAAGGTGGACGCGGGTCAGCTGGCTGGCAGGCGAACCCCGGCGTGTCGGCAGAAGACTTCGGTGGGGGCGCGAACGGCAACTTCTCGGACATCTTTGAACAACTGTTCGGTGCCAAAAACGGCGGACCCCGGGCCAACCCCCGCGGTCGACAGACCCGTGCCCCGGTGCCCGCCCGGGGGCAGGACATCGAAAAGCCGGTCACGCTGACTTTCGAACAGGCCGCTCGCGGGACGATGGTGCCGTTGCAGATCGATCGTGACGGGAAGCTCGAAACGATCGAGATTAAGATTCCGGCCGGCGTTAAAGACGGGGGTCGAGTTCGCGTTAAGGGCCGGGGACAGCAGTCGCCGGGCGAATCCGGGGATCTATATATCGTGACGGCCGTTCAGCCGCACCCGTATTACAAACGGGACGGTTCGGACATTACCGTCGAAGTGCCGCTCAGTATGTACGAAGCGGTGCTCGGCACGAAGGTGTCGGTGCCCACGCTTGACGGTCCGGTGACTTTGACGATACCCCCGGGCACCGGCGGCGGCGCGAAGCTGCGAATCAAGGGTCGCGGGATAGACCGTGGCACTGAAAAGGGTGACCAATTCGTCGAGATCCGCGTCGCCGTTCCGAAAAACCTAGAGGACGAAGACAAGGCCGCGATCGAGAAAATGGCTGCAAAATACCCGGTCGATGCCCGGGCAAACACGGGCTGGTAAATCGATCGCCACCCCGCGGGTGAGCGGCTCGAATGATTGAGACAACATGACGCAAATCCTGTCGGCCTCGGCGCTGGTTCTCGTAGTCGCGCTTTTGACCGTGCTTGCCTGTTACAACAGTCTGGCACACATGAAGCAGCAAGTCCGCTCGGCGTGGGCGGCGATGGATGCTCAGCTGAAACAGCGGTATGACGTGCTGGTCGACCTTGTCACCATCATCCAAGCGGCAGGGGCGGCCGACCGCACGGGGATCGCCGCGGTGGTATCTGCCAAACACCAGGCGGCAGTCGCGTTTAACCCCCCGCAGCTCGCGAAGGCGGAGGGCGCTTTGAGTGCGGCCGTCCGGTCGGTGCTTGGGGTTGCCGACTCCGAGCCCGAACTCGTTAGAAATGATCGCTATCTCGAAGTGTGTGAACGGCTGACCGCAATTGAGTCGCAAATCGACCTTGCGTGCGCCGCTTACAACGATGCGGTGCTGGAGTTCGACTTTGCCGTGCACAGCTTTCCGAACAGCATAACTGCCAGGGCGTTTGGGTTTGTCCCGCAACACGCTTTCACCATCGCAAACGCGGCTCAGTCGACACCTGCTTGAACAAATGTCTGCAGGCGCGGCGGCGGTTCTCACGGTGTCACAGCGATGATCAACGTCACGGTCTGGAACGAAGGTCGACACGAAAAGCGCGACTCCCGCGTTGCCAGGATTTACCCGGACGGTATCCACGGCGCGATCGCCGCAGGGCTGCAAAATAATCCTGATCTTCTGGTGCATTGCGCTACGCTCGACGAGCCCGAAGCCGGTCTCGGTGACGAGCGACTCAATTCTACAGATGTTATTGTCTGGTGGGGGCACACGGCACATCATGAGTTGGCCGACGATTTGGCAGAGCGAATCGTTCGCCGGGTTGTCGATCACGGAATGGGGTTTGTCGCACTGCACAGTTCCAATTCGTCCAAACCGTTCCGGCAACTTTTAGGGAGCCAGTGTCGAGCCATCTGGCGCGAGGAACCAATCAGCCGGGAGATCTTATGGGTGACTCGACCCGGGCATCCCATTGTGCAGGGGATCGACGATCACTTCACGTTGGATCAGGAGGAGATGTACGGGGAACTGTTCGACGTGCCGCGGCCCGACACGGTTTTCCTGATTAGCCATTTTAACGGCGGGGAGGCGTTTCGCAGCGGGTGCACCTGGGTTCGCGGCGCCGGCCGGGTCGTCTATTTTCGACCGGGACATGAGACCGTGCCGACGTTTCATCACGCGTCGGTGCTGCGCGTGATCGAAAACGCATGTCTGTGGGCTGCACGGACCGGCGTGAAGCGAACTTCAAAATAACTCGCGGTCGACCGATACACGGCTCAGCCTTCCACGACGCTCATTTCGATCGGCTCGACGGTCACGCCCCGGGACCTTAAAAACTCGATCGCAGCAGTCACGTCATCCCGCGTGCCGCTGAGCAAAACCGCCATGATGCCGATCTCGTTTTGCACGCTGGCCTGGCGGATGTCGAAGCTGACTTTGGGTAATTTCTGGCTCATCTGCCAGATGATCGGCTGCTCGACCTGCGACCGGGTCGGAAACGTGAACCAGCAACGCTTGGAATATGAATCTTCGGACATAATCGATCTCGATAAGTTTTTCTGTAACGAAGCACCCTCAATCAGCAAAACCGCAGGCCCTGAATCTATCGGAGATGCTCCCGCAACTGCGCGATTGCCGCGGCACGGTCGGGTTGGTCGAAGATCGCGCTGGCGACGACGAACCAATCTACTCCCGCGTCGCGGGCGTGGCGAATGTTATCCGCGCGAATCCCGCCGTCGATCTCCACCCGCTGGTCCGATCGTAACCGTTTCTTAATGGCTTCAACTTTCGGTAACACTTCGGGCATAAATTTCTGTCCTGAGAAACCAGGGAGAACGCTCATGATCAAAACAAAATCGACCTCGTCCAGGGCAGAAAACAGGTCCTCGACGGGAGTCGCCGGCCGCAGGGTGATCCCGACGTGACAACCCAGCTTTCGAAGCTCGCGCGCGGTGGCCGCCGAATCGATCATGGCTTCTACATGGAATGTGATGCTGTTCGCCCCTGCTTTGATTAGCGCGGGTGCATATTTAACAGGGTCGGTGAGCATCAGATGGCAGTCGAGATAAGCGGGAGTCGATTTCCTTGCCGCTTCGGTCACGCGCGGTCCAAAGCTGATGTTCGGCGCGAAATGCCCGTCCATGATATCCAGGTGCAAAAAATCACCCCCGCCGTCAAGGACTTCGCTGATCTCCGAGCCGAGCTTCGAAAAATCGGCCGACAAAATCGACGGAAGGATCATCGGTTCGGTGGATTTAAAAGGGTCTACAACCATACAGGTAGAATACACACAATCGCGTGCGAACCCGAGTCGGTCGTCACGCGTGTTTGCGAATGTTCACAGAGACGGTCTCAATCTTTGCCTTCAGGCAAGCCGGGCACAAGCACGCCGCGGAGTTTCCGGCCGGGACCGCTACGACCTTTGGCAGGCCGAAGCACCAGCATTTCCCTGAACCCGCCGCGCACTCGAACGCCGCCCCGCACGCGGCGCACTGTTTCACTTCGATGTCCTTGGCTGTTTGATCCATCTCCGCTTCTCAGGTGATCGAGCGTCCGCCGTCGAGTCGAATAATCTGACCGGTGATATACGAGGCGTTGTTCGCCAGGAAATAAACCGTCTCTGCGACCTCCGCAGGGGTGCCCGCCCGCGCCAGGGGGACGCGTATCAGATATTTTTCGCGATCCACCTCCGGGTAATTGTCCGGCCATGCCACCACCCCCGGGGCGATCCCGTTGACAGTCACCTCCGGCGCGAGCTCGCGGGCGAGTCCGAGCGTCAGGTTCCAGAGCGCGGCTTTGCTCGCGCAGTAGGCCAGATACTCAGGCCAGGGGCGCTCGGCCAGAAGGTCGAGCATATTGATCACGTGTCCGTGTGACTCCCGAAGCATCGCCTCGAATTTTTGACAGAGCAGCAGCGGGGTTACGACGTTTACGGCTTGCAACTGCTGGAGCAACCTCGAATCCAGATTTTTCAGGTTCGATGGCTGGTAGAGCGACGCATTGTTCACAAGAAGATCCAGTCGTTCGAACTCTTGTCGAACAAGCTGAACGATCTTTTCACTCGCGGCTTCCGGGTCGGAAAGGTCGGCGGAAACTGAAACCACCCGGCGAGTCGTGCCCCGGGTCAACGATTCGACCAGTTCGGCTGATTCGATCACGCTGCCGTGATAGGTGAACACCACATCGTACCCGGCGGCCGATAACTGCTCGACAACCGCCCGCCCCACGCGTTTGGCTCCGCCGGTGACTAGCGCAACTGGTGCAGGGCTGGGCATCCGCTAAAGCATAGCTGACTCGGCATCATTCGTCGCGACTCAGGCGCAGTTCGCTGCCAGAAACAGGGGTGTTCGCGGGCCCAATAAAAACTCAGGTCCACAGCATCTCCGTCTCGGATTTTTTTGGTCGACATTTGGAAAAGTTAAATCGTAAATCTTAGTCGGCTCCGCAGTCGTGAGAGATCGAAGCTTATCGGCCGGTCAGTGTCAGAAATGTGATGTCTGCCGCGCTAATCTGCACAACCGGTGCAAGCCGAGTGTGCCGAGCCACGAACTTTGATCGAACGCGAATCTTGGGCGTAAACGAGGTGCGCCGAGCACCGATGACGAACGGGCCGGACGCGTGAGGATTGCTTTCGGTCGTCGGGCAGAATTTTTAAGGCGGCGTCGCTGCGACGGAGCGAAGCCGGGTTCAAATCCATGAGGCAGATGATCACACAGTTCAACGCACTGGGCATTTCCAAACATAGCCGAAAGAGCGAAGCGACTGGGACGGATGATGTCGGAAGCGATTTATTCGACGACGCAATTAGGGTCGAGGCTGTGGACACTAACCACCCCGCGTGGGGCGAAGTCATGCAATCCATTTTCCGCGCGGGGGACGGCCCTGCGATGCTGGTGCACGAGCACGGGCGGTTGTCGTCCAGGCAAACCGTGCTGGCGGCACTCGCAGGTGACGAGGTCGTCGGACACCTTTGCTTCCGCGTGGAGCCGACCCGGTGTGCAGTCGGCCGGGTGGCCGTTCGCGCCAAGCTGGATTCGTTCGCGGTAGGCGACGGTCACATCGGGGCGGCCGTTGCAGATCTGCTGTTCAAAACCGCCGACCAGCGGGCGCGACTCATGAATTGCCGCGGCCCGCGTGCACGGGCGAATGCTCTGTGCTGAACAGATCGAGCGTCCTGAAAGGGGCGTCAGACAACCGCGTTGTCGCTGGGTCAATCGAGCACTCCGTGCGCGATCAGGATTGCCTGCTCTAACGGCGACAGACCGGTCTTGATTTCCTCTTCGGCTTTCTTCATTTCCACAGCGGCATTCGCCTTCGCTTTTTCGTAGGCCTCGACCTTGGCCTTGATCTCTTCCGGCCTGGCGTCCTTCTGATCGATCACCTCGCGGAGGTCATGAAGGGCTGCCTGGACCGGGTTCGAAGCCTTTCCGTCCTGGTCGTGGCGCGGGGGACCTCCGTGCGGCGACAGCTCGTCGTGCAGGTCCATCAACTTCTCAACTTTTGGCTCCAGAGCCTTCCACTTGTCGTCCGCCAAGTTCAGATCGTCCTGAATGTCTTCGATGTCGTGCTTACGGTGCTGGGCGAAGTTGGGACGGCCGCCGGGCCCTCCGTCCGGACCGCCCGGGCCTCCCGGACCACCACCGGGTCCGCCGGGACCACCGCCGTCGGGCGGGCCGTTCTGTGCAAGAACGGGAACGGCTGCGATCGCGGCGAATGCGAACACGATGGCGGACCACTTTGATTTTCTCTGTGTCTTCAACGGTCGCTCCTGTAAGGGGTTTTTCGATCTTTCGCAAATCATAACAGATGAAATCTGAAGCTCTGATGAAGGTTTCGACCTCTGCATTTCAGCAACGTCGGCTAGCATGCATTGATGTTCAGCTTAAACGCGGTCTCTAAATCCTTCGTGGGAGTCGAAGTCCTTCATCCGATCGATCTCGTGATTCCGTTTGGCAAAACGGTAGTTTTGATCGGACCGAGCGGGTGCGGGAAGTCGACTGTCCTCCGATTGATGTCCGGGCTGATTCGGCCCGACGCGGGTGCGGTGCTCTTTCAGAACGAGCCGATGACAGCGGCAAACATTTCGGCGGTCCGGCATCGCATGGGGTACGTGATTCAGGACGGCGGATTGTTTCCGCACCTCACCGGAGGTGAAAACGTGACGCTGCTAGCCAGACATCTGCGTCGCGAGTTGGCGTTTATTCAAGAACGAATCCGAAAGTTGACTGCCATGACTCGGCTCGGCTCGGACGTGCTCGACCGATATCCGGCCGAGATGTCGGGCGGGCAGCGTCAACGCATCGCCTTGATACGCGCGTTGATGCTGGACCCGGACGTGCTGCTGCTCGACGAGCCGCTGGGGGCGCTCGATCCGATGGTCCGGTACGAACTGCAGAACGACCTGTCTGAAGTCTTTCGAACGCTCAGGAAAACAACGGTGATGGTGACGCACGACTTGGCCGAGGCGGCGTTTTTTGCCGATCTAATTGTCGTCATGCGGGAAGGGCGGATCGTGCAGCAGGGGACGCCCGACGAGGTCCTTCATCAGCCGGCCGACGCGTTCGTCGAACATTTCGTCCGCGCCCAGCGAAGTCCTCTGGAGCGGATCGGGGGCGCGAAATGAAATCGTTAACATTTCGAATTCTGATGCTGGTCGTGTTGCTTTGCCAATCTGCCCGCGGCGCGTCCACGCGAGTGACAGTCGGAAGCAAGATATTTCCCGAATCGGTGATCCTCAGCCAGATGGCCGTTCAGTTGATGCAAGCAGAGCGGGTAGATGCGGTCGCCGGCCCGCCAATGAACGGGACCGACGTGCTATGGCAGGCCTTACGTCACGGCGACGTGGACGTCTATCCGGAATACTCCGGGACAATTCTGCAGCAGATCTTCGCCGGGCGAGCCGTCCACGGGAAAGAACAAATCCGGGCGGCATTGGCGACTGAAGGGATCGGCATGACCGAATCGCTCGGTTTTAACGACACGTATGCGATCGGGATGGCCGAAGCGACGGCCGTACGTCTCGGCGTTTCCAGCCTGACGGACCTGCGGAAGCGGCCGGACCTGGCAATTGGATTCAGCAACGAGTTCTTAAATCGGCCCGATGGGTGGCCGGGACTACGCGCCGCGTACGCGCTGCCGCAGACGCGTGTGAGCGGGATGGCCCATGATCTGGCGTACCGCGCGTTGCTTGCCGGCAGCATCGACGCGACGGACTTGTATTCGACCGACGCCGAGATCGTCCAAAACCATCTTCGAGTGTTGAAGGACGACCGAAATTTCTTCCCGGAATATCAGGCCGTTTATCTCTATCGCCTGGATCTGCAGACGCGAGCGCCGACGTGCCTGGACGTGCTTCGCCGGCTGGAAGGGCGGATCGACGAACCCTCAATGCGGGGATTGAACGCCCGGGTGAAGATCGACCGGGTTCCCGAGGCGGACGTCGCCGGGGCGTTCCTTCACGACCAGTTTGGATTGCTGCCGCAAAAGGCGTCGAAGTCGATTCTCTGGCAGTTACTCCCGCTGACCGGAGAACATTTGCTGTTGGTCGGAATCTCACTCGCGGCGGCGTTGGTCGTGGCGATTCCGCTCGGTGTTGTTGCGGCCGAGGTGCCGCGAATCGGGCACGTCGTGCTGGCGGTGGTTGCGGTGATTTACACCATCCCGTCGCTCGCGTTGTTGGTGTTCATGATCCCCCTGCTGGGCGTCGGGGGTCCGCCCGCGGTGGTGGCGCTTTTCCTTTATTCGTTGATGCCGATCGTTCGAAACACGCACGCCGGCATCCGCGGCATCCCGCCGGCGCTGCGCGAGTCGGCAGAGGTTTTGGGCCTGTCTCGGTGGGCGCGGCTGCGTACGGTCGAAATTCCGATGGCCTTACCGTCGATCTTGGCGGGCATCAAAACTGCAGCCGTTCTGAATGTCGGGACGGCGACGCTCGGAGCGCTGGTCGGCGCGGGCGGGTACGGCCAACCGATCTTCACCGGTGTAACGCTCGGAAATACAAAGTTGATCATGCTCGGCGCGGTCCCAGCTGCGGTGATGGCGCTGCTTTTTCAAGGCGCTTTTGACTTGCTGGAACCGTCTGTCGTGCCGCGCGGCCTCAGGCTCCAACGGCAACGATCGGCCTGATCGACTGGTGATTTTTCACAATTTCTGAGCCGAATCGCTCGGCCCGGGCGGGCGGGGCTTCTTGCCCGGCTGGCGTGGGAAGCTTTGCAGGTAGGCGATCCACATCATCGACAGGCCGAAGCTGTACGCGCCCTGGATCACCAGATCCATGTAATGCTGCGTAGGGGGGATGTGATACCGCTCGATGCTGATGCCCTGATAGGTGATGCAGGGAATGTTGTCTGATTTCCCGAGGTGCGACGCCTTCACCTCGATGCGCTTGTAGGTGCCGATCTCTTTGCCGGCACTGTCGAGCTTCCGGTTGACCTTTGCGTCGAGCACGGACAGTTCATTGTCGTTCAGGTCGAACAACGCTCCCATGACGTATTTACCGGGGTCGTAGACGATGTCCCCAATGCCGCCGCCCCAGTATTCGCTGAAGATCGGGAAGGAAAGGCGGTAGTTATCGAGGACCGCCGGCTTGCCCGGACGCATGGCCGGGGCCCGGAAACCATAGTGGCGGCACCACTCCGCGACCGCTCGCGAGTTCAAATTCGATCCGTAAGCAAAATACCACATTGCGCTCGATCCCTTGCGTCGCTTGCATTCTGGCGAAATCGGGACAAAACGCAAAGATCGCCGGCGAAGTGTCGGTCGTGGGGATGAACTGGCGTTGTGCCGTTTTGCTTACAGGCTCACGGCACAGCGTGAGAAGCCAAAGCACGTTTTTTGCGTGCCGATCGACTCATTTTCTGGTCTCGACGCCGGCCTACGGCGACTCGGTCAGCTCCCGCAAAAAGCCAAGGTTTCAGCAATCCTATCGCTTAAAACTTCATCGAATCAAACAGCGACTGATTTGTTTTGTGCTTTCCGAGCGCGTCGATCAGCGACTTCATTGCTTGGGTTGGGGGCATGTTCATCAGGTGTCTGCGGATGCCGCGGGCGCTGGCGAGTTGCTTGGAGTCGAACAGCTTCTCTTCCTTGCGGGTGCCCGACGATGCGATATCGATCGCGGGGTAGATCCGCTGGTTGGCGATGTTGCGATCGAGCGTGAGCTCCATGTTGCCGGTCCCTTTGAATTCTTCGAAGATGACTTGGTCCATTCGCGAGCCTGTGTCGATCAGACAGGTGGCCAGGATCGTCAGGCTGCCGCCGTTTTCGATTTTGCGGGCCGCGCCGAACAGCTTCTTCGGGATTTCAAGCGCACGGTTGTCGAGCCCACCGCTCATCGTCCGACCGCCACTGGGGCCGCCGGCGTTAAATGCTCGACCCACGCGTGTCAGCGAGTCCATCAGTACGACGACATTTTCACCAAATTCTACCTGTCGCTTGGCTCGCTCGATCACAATCTGCGCCAGATCCAGATGCTTCTCGATCGTGTTGTCATTACTCGAGGCGTAGACCGTGCCGGGGATGTTCCGGCGCATGTCGGTTACTTCTTCGGGTCGTTCGTCGACCAGAAGCAACACCAGCCTTACGTTCGGATAATTGGCGGCAATTCCCTTTGCCATGTTCTGCAGCAGGATCGTCTTGCCGGTGCGCGGCGGGGCAACGATTAGTCCGCGTTGCCCGAAGCCGATCGGGGTCAAAATGTCGATGACCCGGGTGGTCAGTTCGGAGGGGTCGTGTTCTAGGCGCATGACCGGCTCGGGGTCGAGCGCGGTCGAGTCGTACAGCGGAATCTGCTTCGTGTAATCCTCGAGAGACCTGCCTTCGATGGTGGCGATGGTGTCGAGTGTCCTGCCGCGGGGAACCCCTTTGAGCAACAGGCCCGGGCGCAGATTCAAGTCGCGAATCAGGCTTCGGGGAACGGTGATGTTCCCCGGGGCGGGCCGAAGCGGATGCGCCGGGTCACGAAGCACGCCGTCCTGCCGATCATCGGTTACCGAAAGCAGGCCTTCGGCGACGCCGTCCACCAAGGGGGCGGCCATGACTTCCTGACGGTTGCCGTTGTGAGAAGAGGGCCCGTTCTGGCCGCGGGACTGCTGCCGTCCCTGTCGATTTTGGCCCGAATTTCCACCGGGTCGTTGGCCTTGGGGTCGACCACCGGTCTGGGGTCGATTAGAGCGGTCGCGGAACCGCCGACGGTCATTCATGATGTGCCTTTGTCATTTGCCGGGAAGTTCACCGTGGCCAACACGGCTTTCAGTGAAATTCGGTGGTTCAGTTCCGGATCTATCGGTGGCATCCACCGATTCCCCTGTCGGCAGTTCTGCCCGTCGATCGGTCGGTTTAAAATGGATGTTGCCGAATCGGTTTCCAAAACGAGCGATCGCCTGAAGCGGCGAATGATCGGTGCCCGCGAACCCTCGGGCCGGATACTCTTCCTCGAATGCACACCATAAACGCATTTCGAGTCAGTGTAAAGCCGCGGGCGACGTCGATTACCGCTCAAGACCTTGGGTTGGCACCCCGCACCCGGCAGCAACCAACACGACTTCTACTGCTCGTCAGGCATTCTGTTTAGCCTACTATCGTAACAACCAAGATCGCCAATCGAACGCGATCGAGTTGTGTTTTGAGCTCGTGGAAACCAGTCATAGACACAATCTGTTGTACTTTTTTCTGTCGCTCCAGGAAATTAAAATTGATTTCTTCAGCTCGCTTGTTAAATTAGGAGTCGTGGGAAATGGACGTAAACAAGTCTGATACTAACGATCTGAACCGGAAGTTCCGGATGATCGCAATTGATTTTGACGGCACTCTGCTTTCGCCTTCTGGGAAAGTTACTGATCGGACTAAGTCTGCGATTCACGGCGTCCTGCGGGCTGGGCTTTTGATCTGTTTTGCCACAGGCAGAAACTGGACCGAAAGCGAGATGGTTCTGAAAGAGGTCGCCCACTACCACTCGGCCGTGTTTGTCGGCGGGGCGCTGGTCGTCGACACCGAACGTCGAGTCGTGCTGCATCGAACGATGATGCACCCGATGTTGGCCGCCGAAGTTTGTGAGTTCTTTGAGAACCGAGGTCACGCCGCCCTTGCCCTTCAGGACAAGGTCACCGCGGGTGTGGATTACCTCGTCAGCGATCACCTGTCGATGAATCCCGAGACCGAGATCTGGATGAAAGTCGCACGGGCTTCGGTGCAGCGTGTGACTAATCTGCGGGAGTATTCGCACGAGCACACGATTCGGGTCGGCATTGTCGCCCGGTCGAATGAGACAGCAGTCCTGCAAGCCGAGCTTCGCGGCTTGTTCGGCGACCGGATCGTCTGCCACAGTCTGGCAGTCATGAATTACGGCGTCGACGTGCTCGAAGTCTTCGACCCGGCCGTTAATAAATGGCAGGGAATATTGCACGTCGCCGAAACGCACGGGATCGATCCGTCGGAAATCATCGCGATCGGTGACGACCTGAATGACCTGCCAATGATTTCGCAGGCAGGTTTGGGTGTCGCGATGGGTAATGCCCGGGACGAAGTGAAAGCCGTCGCTGGAAAGATCATTGGTCGCAACACCGAAGACGGGCTGGCGGCGTATCTCGAACAGTTAGTCGTTGAGCACGTAGTTGAACCGCTCACGGAGTGAGCGGTGAAAAAGGATTCGCGGGAAGAATGTCAGGTGCGTTAACCGCAGCGTTCTCATGGATGTTGCGAAAGGATTCGCAGGCTCAAACGGCCGGCACGCAAGACGCGTGTCGGCCGTTTTTTTTCCGATGCGTTTCGAGCCTAACGGCAGTCCAATGAAACAGTCGGTCGAGGCGAACCGCTGTCAAATCGGGTGAAAGTTTTCGTGTATCGGGACTGCATTCGTACCATCATCAACATGGCGACCGAAACCCTTTCCGATTTTTTGTCTCTCCTCGACCAATCCGGCGAATTGCTCCGCATCAAAACTCGAGTATCACCGGTGCTCGAAATGGCCGCGATCTGTGACCGCGTCTGCAAGACACCCGCGCCGCACGGGCACCAGGAGCTGGACAAGTCACCGGCCGGGCTTCTGGGCGGCAAGGCTTTGCTCTTCGAGAACGTCGAAGGGTCTGAAATCCCCGTCGCGATCAATACCTTCGGCAGCTACTGGCGGGTGAATCAGGCGCTGGGCACGACCAATCTCGAAGCGCTTGCGGGACGCGTACAGCAATTGGTAAAGCCCGAGATCCCGACCACGCTGATTGAAAAAATGCGGAAGCTGCCCGATCTGATGAAGATGGCCAGCTTCCCGCCGAAGTCGGTCCGCAGCGGAATCTGTCAGCAGATCGTGCTCGAAGGCGATAAGGCAGACCTCACAAAGCTGCCGATCATTCAATGCTGGCCACACGACGGCGATCTGACCAGTGGTCAAGTGTTCGACAAGGCAGCGGCGTCCGCCGTCTCCGAGCGGGGTACTGGCCGGTACATTACGCTCGGAGGCATCCACACCAGGAATCCCGAGACCGGGGACCGCAACATCGGCATGTACCGCGTGCAGATGTTCGGCCCCCGCAAGGCGGCGATGCACTGGCACATGCACCACGACGGGGCCCGCCATTATCGTCTTTATCAGAAACGCAACGAAAAGATGCCGCTCGCGATCGTGCTCGGTGGTGAAAGCATCCTTCCGTACGCCGCCACCGCGCCGTTGCCTCCCGGGATTGAAGAGCACCTGTTTGCCGGGTTCTTAAACGGCGGAGGAATCGACCTGGTCCCGTGTAAGACGATCCCGTTGGAAGTACCGGCAAATGCGGAGATCGTAATCGAAGGTTACGTCGACCCGGTCGAAAAACTGATGGAAGGTCCGTTCGGCGACCACACCGGTTTTTACAGCATGGCCGACTGGTTTCCTGTCTTCCACGTGACCGCCATCACGATGCGGAAAAACGCGATCTACCCGACAACAATCGTCGGGAAGGCCCCAATGGAAGATTATTTTCTTGGTAAAGCGACCGAGCGGATTTTTCTGCCGTTGCTCAAGACCCTTGTGCCGGACATCGTCGATTACAGCCTGCCGATCAGCGGGGTTTTTCATAACTGCGCTTTCATCAAGATCCGTAAGGAATACCCGTACCAGGCCAGACGGGTGATGCACGCGATCTGGGGGGCGGGACAGATGTCGCTCACAAAATTCATCGTCGTCGTCGACGAACAGGTAGACGTCCATAACGAACAGGACGTGCTCTTTCATCTATTCAGCAACTGCGAGCCCGGGAGGGACGTCGAGGTCGTCAAAGGCCCGGTGGACATTCTCGACCACGCAAGCCCCGAACTCGGTGCGGGCAGCAAAATGGGATTCGACGCGACCGTTAAAATAGACGGCGAAGGAAAAATCAGGGCTTGGCCGCAGGAGTTAGCGTTCGACGCAGCGACCACCGCGTTGGTCGATCGGAAGTGGAAAGAATACGGGATCAGCTAGGGCAGCGGGTAACGATCATCTGCTGAGAGCGAAATCATTCAGCGGCCAACGCCTTCTCAATGATGCCAGTCACCTTCTCATCGCTGGGTCTAGTCGGGCTTGCGAATCGCGCAATAACATTGCCATTTTTGTCGACGACGAACTTGTTAAAGTTCCAGCCGATGTCGCCGGCGAATTCCCCGGCGCTTGGTGCCTCGGTCAGGAACTTATACAAGGGGGCTTTGTCGTCCCCTTTGACACTTACCTTGGACATCATTGGGAAGGTCACGTTGTATTTCGCACTGCAGAAGGTCTTGATCTCGGCGTCACTGCCGGGTTCCTGCCCGCCGAAGTTATTGGCCGGGAATCCCAAGATGACGAAACCTTTCTCCTTATACGCCTCGTAAAGCTTTTCCAACCCGGCGTATTGCGGCGTGAACCCGCAGCGGCTCGCGACGTTGACGATCATCACCACTTTTCCACGGTAATCAGAGAGCTTGACCTCTTTGCCGTCGATACTTTTGACTACGAAATCGAGAGGGCTTTCTGGGTGCTCGGCAGTCCCGGTCTTACCTGCTTTGGTTGGTTCTTTCACGGTGTCTGCGCCGAATACGCCGCACGCCCACACACCCGCGAACAAAAGAAAGGCAACCACAAACCCGCTCGCGGCGATCGATCGATAAGACATTGATGCTCCTGAAAGTTCTGCGATTGTAGAGCCCGTCGCACTGCGGTGTCGAGCTTTAACGATCAACCGCTCTTTTTCTTGCCGTTACCGAGGTGACACACGTAATGCTCACCCTGCTTGGTAAAGTAATCCTGGTGATACTCCTCGGCACGGTAGAACGTCTTGGCCGCGGCGATCTGAGTTACGATCGGGCCCACATACTCACCGCTTCGATCCCGCGTCGACTTTTCAGTCTCGGCCAGCTTTTTCTGCTCGTCGTCGTGGTAGAAAATCACGCTCCGGTACTGCGTGCCAAAATCCGGCCCCTGGCTGTCGACGGTCGTTGGATCGTGCTTTTCGAAAAAGACGGCCAGCAATTTCTGATAGGTAACCTGCTGCGGGTCGTAAGTGACACGAACAGTTTCTGCGTGGCCCGTCCGTTCCGTGCAGACGTCGCTGTAGCTGGGGTTGGCTGTTGTCCCCCCTTCGAAGCCGACTTCGGTCGAAAGCACGCCCGGAATCTTCCGAAAGGTCGCCTCACTGCCCCAGAAGCACCCGGCAGCGAAATCGGCGCGCTTCGCACGGGCTTGGACGTCGGGGGCAATCGCCTGCGTGGTCGGCGTCGCGGCACCGGCCGAAGCGGGTGCGGCGTGGCTTGCAGGCGCGGCGGTGTACGCGTAGCAAGCCGCGAGGGTCAGAAAAAACAACAGGCTTAGACCGGCCGTCAGTTTAGACATAGGTGCTCCGTCAAGAAAACGTCCCGAACGAAGTATAGAACCGTTAGTGACGGCCATTCATTCCCGGGCTCTATTTCGCTTTGCCGATCGGGGACGCTATCTGTGCGTCTCCCCCATAAGGCTTTTTGCAGGTCGCCGTTGTATGTTCTGACTAACGTGGCACAAAATCGGTATCGGGACTGATGCTCAAAATCATGTCGGCCAGCAGGGCGGCACTGTTTTGCAGATCTGACAGGCTGACGACTTCGACCTGCGTATGCATGTAGCGGTTGGGCACACCGATCAAACCCGTGGCCACACCCGCGCGGGCGAGCTGAATGGCATTGGCGTCGGTCCCGGTCGCGCCGGGCGCGGCTTGCCGTTGGTAAGGATGGTCGTGTTTTTTCGCCGCTTCGACGAGCAGCTTCGAAACCATCGGATTGATATTTGGTCCGAACGACACCGTCGGACCCTTCCCGAGCGTTGCCTCGCCGACTTGTTTCTTGTCCGCACCGGGATTGTCAGTAGCGTGCGTGACGTCGACAGCAATTCCGACCATGGGGTCGATCCCGAACGCGCTCGTGTGCGCGCCGCGGAGCCCGATCTCTTCCTGCACGGTCGCCACGGCGAACAGGCCGCAGTTCAAGCTGCCTTTTTTCTCATGACAAAGCCGCAGCGCTTCCATGACCACAAAAGCGCCGACTTTGTCGTCCATGCCCGCGCCGGCGATGAAGTCGTCGCCGAGCTTGGTGATCCCGAGCGTGTACGTGACGCTGTCACCGACCGAGACTTTTTCCAGTGCCGCTTCCTTATTTTTCGCGCCGATATCGATCCAGAGGTCGTGTACCTCGAGCTTCGCGCCGTTGCGTTCCTCGGGTTTCATTAGGTGGATCGGCTTTCGACCGATGACCCCCGGCACCGGCCCACTGTGCCCGTGAATCGTCAATTGGGAGCCGGGCAACACTGCAAGATCGACCCCGCCGACCGGTGCGAAATAGATAAAGCCTTCGTCGTTGACGTACTTGACCATCAGCCCGATCTGATCGATGTGTCCGGCGAGCATGACCCGCGGCGTGGCGGTCGGGTTCAGGGCCACTATGACGTTCCCGTGAAGATCCGTAGTGATTTTGTCCGCGAAGGGTTTCATTCGCTCGCGAACGATCTTCGCGACCGGTTGCTCGAAACCGGTGACCGAGGGCGTGCTCAGCATCGACTGCAAAAATTCATAGGACTCTGACAACATGGATGGCTCCCGAGTGAAGAAAAACAGAGCCGGCGGTTCACGCCGGCTCTGTAAATCGATTAAACCTTGATTATAAAACGTCGCTCGACCGGTGGAGACTATCGCTCGATAATCTCTGCGATTCCGACGTCGATGTACTGCCCGCCCACGGTCTGGTGACAATGTACTGCGATCGAGTTCTTACCCGGCTTGATCGCCTGCAATCCGGCAGCGTTGATGTCCATCGGCATGTAGCCGGTGTTGTATCCGCTCGCGGCCCCGGCCAGGACACCGTTGATATAGATCTCGACGTCTTCGTCGTGCCATGTGACGAACTTCAAATTCTTGAACTCGCCGGCGGGCATCGTGAAGTCTCGCCGAATCCAGATGTCATCCGTGTGCCAGGCCGTGTGGGGGTTCCCGTCTCCGCCACCGAATCCACCGGCACCCTTTTTCCAACTGCTTGAATCGAAGTCCGACTGACTCCAGCTTTCACCCGGGTTGCTGGTGGTGTAAGACCAGGTGATCGGGTTCCTACGGGAGGTCGGGACCAGCTCCTTAATGATCGGAGGGAGAGGCAGCGGGGCCCAGTTGTTGGTCACCTGCTTGTCCTTGTGCGCCCATTTCATCCACATGGTTTTGTCAGTGAGCATGCGGGCGAAGACGCCGCCGATGACCGGACGGGCGTGGAAGAAGTTGGTGCGCCGATCGAGCCGATCGACGAAGTAACCGTCGCTGAAGGGCACTCGATCGGGAGTCGTTTGAAGATAATTCTGCATTGGCGCGATGAGGGTTTCGAAGTCCTCCTGGTTGTCGGCCAATGACGCGGTCCAGATCGTCCAGTCGGACTTCGTCCGCATGTTCCGGCTGTCCAGCGGAAGGCCGTACGGCTTGAGCACCGTCTTGTAATGAGCAATTTCCTTCTTCGCCACCTCCGGCGGGAACACGTTCAGTTCCAGGATCTGGTCGAACACCAGATTATAAAGCTGGCTCCACGTGCCGGGCTTATTGTAAGCCAGGCGGTAATGTTCGCCGTCGTCGGCCTGCTTCATCCAATTCTTCGCGTCGGCCCGGGCCAGGGCGATGTATCTGTTGTACCCGGCCGTGTCGCCGCGCATCTTACACAGGTCGGCGTACGCGCCGAGCCCGACGATGGCCTTAACCCCTAGATTCGAGTTGTGGGCCAGCCGGCCGTTGAAGTCGTCCGTGCAAAGCTGCTCTTCAGGGTCGGGGCCGTATTTTTCTAGGTAATTCACCCATTTGCTGATCTGCGGCCACCACGGGTCGCAGAACTTGGTGTTGCCGTCGCAGTGGGCGATCGCGTCGGCGAGGATGATCAGGTTGCCCGTCTCTTCGACCGGCATGGCTTCGCTGGCGTCCTCGGTGCCGTCTTTGTTGCTCTTGCTAAACGCAATCGGATATTCGCCGAGATCGTGCGGGGCATAGGGGAGCTTCCACTGCGGGCTCGAAGCGTACTGGAACACCGGCGCGATCGTCGCCTTGGCGAGGGTCGGGCTGAGAAACACCCAAATCGGATCCATCGGGAATAGCACGTCGACGGTGCCCATGTTGCCGTTGGAGGTATTCTCCTTGGTGAACATCATGGGCTGGCCGTTGGCGTCGGCGGCGATCCCACAGCCGGCGATGCACTGGCGGTAGGCCAGACTGCACATGTAGGCGTAGCTTTCACCACCTACCTTTGTGAGGTCGGCCATCAACTCGTCGTCGAAAGCGATGCACTTTTTGAGAAGCGAGTCATATTCCTTGTCGGCAGTCGTGATCAGCGTTTCGCCGTTCATGTCCGGATTACGACGCCAATAGCCCCGGCTCTTTTTGCCGAAGAAGTCGATCGCCCAGATGTCGTCATACGAGACCATCGCCCGGCGATTGACGTTCTCAGCGGCGACTTTGCCAAAGTCGATCGTCAAGGCGAGCGTCGGATGACCGTCGCGGACGGCGGTCGGCTGGCTCGGGACGTCCTGCGCGGGCAGGGTGCCGTCAGTGGTGAAGGCTTTGAGCAGATCATCCGACATGCCGATCGCGCCCTTGGACTGGTTCGCGTCGGCCGACAGATAAAGGTAACCCCAGTCGATTCGCGAATCGTCACCGGCACGCAGCACGTAAGGCTGATCGTTCGAACCGACCTTCAAAGCGGTAAAGCCGTCAATTTTCGGGCGATCCCAGACTACTTTCTGGGCGACAGAATCAATCGCGATCTCAGAACTGGCGCTCAGCAGCACTGACACGGCATGCGGCTGTCCGTCGGTCGCCTTTACGTCATATACCAGATACGTCAGCGGCCTGGAAAGAACGTCGATGTCGGTCGGCAAGGCGGGCGTCACGAACGTCAGCGTGACGTGGACATTTGCCCCTTCGAAATCATAAATCGTGCGGGTCGGAAGGACCTTCAACACGACCTGCGGCAACGCGGGCACTTCCTTAGGTTCGTTTCCCATCAACCTGAAGTTCTGCCCGTCCACACGAATGATGCTGTCCAGCGCGTGGGGGTGCTTGGTCCAGTGACGGGTGACGTCGTCGGTCAGTTTGTCGGCGTTTGACCAGATGTCTAGAAATGGATTGTGAACCACGAGCGGGACCGATGGCGGTCGATACACCGGCGTTTGCGCAGAAGTGGTCCCGGTCAAAACCGTAATGGCAATCAGACCCAGCGCTTTGATCGCGCGTCGACACTTAACCATAGAATTCCTTGTCCGATTCGGAGACTAACTGAATACCCGCGGCAGCGTCACCGCCTCACTCGAGGCCGTCCGCAGCACCGCCAAACTCCGCAATTGCAGTTGAACCGGAATGCCCGGTCTCGTCCAGTCGCCGTCATTGTGCCGGGCAATATGGACGCCGCTTTTGTGGTTACCTCGGTAAACGATATTTGTTGCATGATTTACTTCGAGATACCACTTCATCGTCGCGGTGCAATACCGGGGAATCTTCGTTCCGCGGCTCTTACAGCTATAAATCGAAGCTCTGTCATATGGGCTTTCTAACATTGGCTTTTAAAATTGCGGCACTCCTTCGCAGGATGGGGAGTTTTACTCGTTTCATCGCGCTGCCTTTGAGGTTCCGCTTGTAGTCCTCGTCCGACCAGCTCAACAGGTCGTCCAACCGGACCGTTCCTGCGGGGAACCGCGGTTCGAAGGCGACGTCCGGGGTAATCGGCGCTTTGCGGTTCCACGGACAGACGTCCTGGCAGATGTCACAGCCGTAAATCCAACCGCCGAGCTTCGGCTTAAGGTCGGTCGGAATCTCGTCGCGGTGTTCGATCGTGAGGTATGAAATGCACCGCCGGGCGTCGAGCTGGTATGGCGCGGTGATGGCCTCGGTAGGGCACGCGTCGATGCAGCGAGTGCAGTTGCCGCACCGGTCCAGACCGGCTTCGTCCGTCGGAAGGTCCAGCGTCGTCAGCATTTCACCCAGCAGAAGGTACGACCCAAACTGAGGATGTATGACGCACGTGTTCTTACCCATCCAACCTATGCCTGCCCGGGCGGCAAGTTCTTTTTCCATTACCGGAACCGTGTCGACGCCGCAGCGTGTTTTAGTGCCTGGCACCTCCGCACGTAGCCAGTCAGCCAGGTCGTGAAGGCGATCCTTGAGAATTTTTGTGGTAGTCGTTCCCGAGGGCGTACCGTGCGATGCGTCCTGACTCCCCGATGTCAGCCGGGGACGGAGCGAGCTGCACATGATAATTCACCGCGACGCAGACAACGGTCCGCGCGCCGGGGAAGTAGGTCGCCGGATCGGTTCGTTCGTCGAACCGGTCCTGCAGATACCGCATGTTGCCGGCCTGTCCGGTTTCGAGCCATTGCCTGAAATAATCGACATGACCGGTCGGCGCGGCCGTGGTGATGCCTACTAGGTCAAAACCAAGTTCGATCGCTTTGGACTTTATCGCGTCGGCAATCCCGCGCAGGTTCGTATCTGACACCGAAGCAGTTTAGCACACGCAACGGGAACTACGCGTGGGCTGCGACGTCACCGGCTAGCTTGGCTAGATCGGCAATCATTGCTTGAGAGTCGGCCTGGACCGCGGAGACGAAAGCGCCGCCGTCGGTCATGACCGCGTGCACATGCGTCATGAGCAAATCGTCAGTCAAGTTCGCGGCGAGGATGTCTGCGACGTCCTTGCCGGCCGCGATGCTCGCGGCCGCAGTCGCCTTACCGAACCTGGCCAGCACTGCCGTCCCAGCGGTGCTGAAGCCGGCAACGTCTGCTGCCAGGTGCGCTTTCACCGTTTCGCTCGTCGGGTGTGCGGCGAAATGAAGTGCGTCGACGGCGAGGCGACGCGCGACCGCGAGTTCCGCGGCAGTCAGTGCGGTTATCGTCGATTTCATCAACTGAGATGCCCGGCCGTCATCGGCCGACAGCTTGGCGCCGAGAACTGCGTTTTTACCACCCGAGTTACGTAAGTCGCTTTTGATGTCGTTCAGGTGACTTTTCAGCAGCGGAAGGAACGTGGCAAAATGTGCTTTGCCGGTCTGAGCGTCTTTGGCGAGGTTCGCCAAGTCAGCCGAGATCGTCGCCGAAAGCGTTGCCGAGAAAAATGTCCGAGCTTCCAGAAGGTCGATACGTGCGCTCAAGATAATTGCTCCGTCCGGTGGTGGTCGATACTAAGACGTCATCGACCCGAAGAGGATGCCTCTTGACGCGAATCAGGGTCTTTTCGGTCGCGGAATCGGCTTGCCCGGGACGCTCTTCTCTTTCGGTCTGGTGGTCGGAGACCCGTCTGGTGCGACAGTCCAGGTCGTTTGCCACTGCAGTGCTTGCCGAGTGAACCCGGCCGCAAATAGTCGGTGTTCGATGTCGACCATGTGGGCCGCGCCGTACAGCACCGCAATCTTCTTCGTGCCCTGTAAAATCTGTTGATCGAGGACGGCCATCACCTTTTTGTTCCGAGCGCCCACGAGCACTTCCATCCCGGCCGGGTAGGTCTCGCCGGTGGCGGGGCGTGCAGTGACTTCGAGAAGCCGGGAGTACGCCCGCCTCATCAGCCGGTAACGCTCGAGGGTGGACGCCGACTTCGCCGCTTTCAGATCGGCATAGACCGCTGTCTCACCCGCGGTGTCGGCCTCGCTTTTCGCCGCGGCGAGCCCGGGGCCTTCGCCGAGCGCGCCCTTGAACGTGCCGTGTTGAGCAATCTCCAGCTTCTGCACGTCCTCCAGAAGCAAGTCTGCGTGGACGAAATTCTTTCGTTCGTAATCCATGTGCGGGCCCTGATTGTCCAGGTCGCAATCGCGGGCGATCTGCTTTTGCTGCGGGTTCACGCCCTCTTCGGTCGGAGGGACGCCGCGGGGCGCGACGAGCTCGTAAAGTACGGCGTCGTAATTGGGCAATCGCTTGGCCAGGTCGTGAAAAAATTTTCGTTCGCCAATGTGCATGGTCGAGACCAGGTCGACATGAACGCCGTCGGCGTTCGTATATGTCGCCACGGCCGCCTGCATTAGCCCACCTCCGTGACCGTCCTGATGGAAACGGACGAAATTGCCAACCGGTTGAGTCGAGGGACCAGCGATCGACGCAGCATCTACTTCGTCACCCAATCCTATGCTAGGCCAATAAGTCGCCGTCACAATCGCTATGAACGCCGTCAGACAGGCTTGGCGTGACCAGCGTCGACTTACGCGGGCTTGTCTCACGGTATTGCCCGGTTGCGGGTGACAATTCATTTGATTTTCCAGCCGATGTCTCTTCCGATACAATCGTTCCGTGCCAGTCGTCGCCGTTAATCTACCCGATTGTTCCTACGATATTCATGTCGAACCCGGCCTGCTTGCGCGGGCCGGGGCTCTAGTGCGAACGTTGTCGAGCGCGTCCAAGGCGATGATCGTGACCGACGGGAACGTAGGCCCACTGTTGTTACCGGCACTGCAGTCTTCGCTGCAGGCTGCTGGTTTTACTCCGGTCGTTGCGACGCTCGTGCCCGGCGAAGGGCACAAGACACTGGCGGAGTTGCTCCCGGTTTTCGACAGATTTCTGGAAGCCCGCATCGAACGGTCCACGCCCGTCATCGCGCTGGGCGGAGGAATTGTCGGAGACATGACCGGATTCGTCGCGGCGTCAATTCTGCGCGGGGTGCCGTTCGTTCAAATTCCGACAACCCTGCTGGCGATGGTGGACGCGAGCGTCGGCGGGAAAACCGGTGTGAATCACGCGGCGGGGAAGAATCTCATCGGCGCGTTTCATCAGCCGATCGCTGTGCTGGCGGATCCGCAGTTGCTGACGAGCTTGCCCCGACGGGAATTCTTGAGCGGGCTCGCCGAGTGCATCAAGCACGAAGTGATTCGCGATGCCGACGGCTTTAATGACTTTGAAAAAAATCTCGGTTCGATCCTGAAACTCGATCCGGCAGTATTGACAGAGCTGATCGCACATAACGTCGCGATCAAGGCAAAAGTCGTGCAGGCGGACCCTTTTGAGCATGGCGAGCGGGCCCATCTGAATTTCGGGCACACGTTTGGCCACGCGTTGGAAAGGTTTTTGAATTTTTCACTTACGCACGGCGAATGCGTCGCCTTGGGAATGGTCGCGGCGACCGAACTGGCGGTCGATCTCGAGCTCCTTAGTCCCGACGCGGCGGGCCGAATCGTCCGGCTCATCCAAAGCGCGGGGCTCCCGGCTCGGTCTCGAAATATTGATTCGGCGGCGGTTTTGAACGCCATGTCGTTCGATAAGAAGGTAAAATCTTCGAGAGTTCGTTTCGTCCTTCCTGACCGGATCGGACATGTCGTCGTCCGGGACGACGTGCCGACTGTTCGTGTGCTTCGCGCCATCGACCGACTATCGCTTTGATTTTACCACGGAGCTTAGTGTGCTGAGCGTCGTTCGCGCGAGCCTGCTGATCGTCATCGGTCTGTCGTTGGTCGCTGCTGTACCGGCCCGCCGTGCGCTTTCTGCCCTGGCCGATGACGGCGCGAAGTTGAGCGACGAGCAAGCCGGGCGACTTGCGGTTGAATTGCGCAGGTCTCCGGACGACGCGGACCTGAGATCACAACTGGCCGGTTACTATCAATTCAGGAAAGCGGCTAATCGTGAACAGCGGACGAAGAACATCCTCTGGCTGATCGAGCACCGGCCCGGTGACGCGATCACCACCACTGCGTACTGCATGATCGACGCCGTCGACGAGTCGGACGCGTACGCCAAGGGCAAAGCAGTGTGGGATCACCAGCTGGGGGCGAATTCGACTAACGCGATCATTCTCGCGAACGGGTCAGCCTTTCGTGCGGCGGCGGATTTTGGTGACGCAGAGGGACTACTTGAGCAAGCCGCGGTGCTGGAACCGAAAAACTCAACGTGGCCGGAAAAAATCGCAATTCTGCAGGAGCAACGGCTCGTCGGGCGTCCAGAGGAGGCAGTGAAGCTTGCGGCGAAAGCACTGGAGCAACGACAGCTGGCTTATAACCTTACCGCCGATCCACAACACCGGTTTCATGTTTTAATCCGGATGCCGGACGACGCATTGCTTTCGCAGGATCTGATTCAGGCCAAGCGGCTTGGGAAACAACTGGTCGGTGCTGCCGCCAAGTTCCGCGATGATCTGAGCTACGGGGACGCGATCCACCGCGGGAACATTGTTCTCGGGGAAGCTGCTCTGCAGGCAGGTATTGTCGACCGCGCGGAAGAATATCTCAAGGCGGCCAGCCACACACCCGGGTCGGTGGCGCTGGAAAAGACCGGCCCGGATTTACACCTCGCAAAGCAGCTTTTGGCCAGGGGGGAACGAACGGCAGTTCGTGAATATCTCGCCAACTGTATGACGTTCTGGAAGTCCGGCAGTCAGCGTCTCAAGGTCTGGACGGCGACGCTGGACGCCGGCGGGCTGCCAGATTTTTAGGCTCCCGTCGACCGAACCATCGTTTCCTCGACCGTCTCAAAAAGGCTTTGCCGTATGCAACTTATCCCGAGAATACGCGCTTCTGTTATCTGCAAACACTTGGATCGCGTTCTGACGATTCGCGCGGAAGACCCCGTCAGTCGGGAGCGGTTTTTGTTCCTGCCCGGCGGCGGGATCGAGCACGGCGAATCCGCCATTGACGCGGCCATTCGCGAGACGCTCGAGGAAACGGGCTATCGAGTGGGATTGCAGGGTGAGCCTGTCATCATGAACTATCCGTACCAATGGGCAGGGAAGCAGTACGCGTGCACGACCAGCTTCTTCCGCGGACGGCTTTTGAATCCGGGCGCGGCACCTGCGGGTGTCGTCGACGACTCATTTATTCTCGGCGTCGAATGGGTGCGATCCGCGGACATCGACGCCGCATTCGCGTATCACGCCGGAATCGCCGCCGTTGTGAAGAGCCTCCTATGAACTGCGTTACGGCTCGCGTCTGGCGATTGTTTGTCTGGACCGCGTCCGCTGCCATCGCGCTGCCAGTCCAAATGATCGCAAGAGCAATGGAGATTAGAAGCCGCGCCGTGACCGGTTCAGTTTACATTGCCCTGTTAACGATCCTGTATTTGCTGGCGACCACGCCTTCCGACGCCATACGCCTGCGTCGCTGGGTCAGTGAAGTCGTGATCGTGGGCGGCACATTTGGCTTGCTGCTGCTGGCTCGGCCGCCCTTCGTGCACACGGTGACTGTCGTGGCCGGAGTTGTGGTGCTGCAGATCGGTTCCAGACTTTTGAACTGGAGTCCGTGGTGGGCCGTGTTGATGGCTTGGAACCCGCTGCTCATGTCCGGACGAGGCACCGCGGTCCGCTAACGGCAGCACGCCGCCGCGAAGCAAGAATTTCGCTCGACTTACGGAACGTCAACGCTGATTGGCGTGCTGTCCGGTCCGACCTGTAGAGACGCGAGGTGCGTCCCGCCGCGGACGACGAACAGAAACGTGGTGCTCGTCGGCGTGCCGCCGGAGATTGCAGGTACGGCAAACTGTGCGCGGTTCATGTCAAAGCGCACAAGCACTTTGTCGGTTCCCTGATTAAGCCGGACGATAAACCCATTCGCCTTGTAGAAATTGTTGTTGGCGTCAGCCACTTGGATGGCACCGTTCTGCGCGACCCATGCGTATGGGTCACCGGTAGTGGTGTAGACGACTTGGACTAGTTTGAAACCCTCCGGGGCGGCGAGTTCCTTCAGCTGGCTGTCGCCTTTCGCGAGTTCAGTCAAATCCGTCGGATCGATTGCCGCGGCAGAGATGTTTCCGCCTTTAAGCGAGATCGTTCCACCGGCGACCGGCACGCTCGGATCATCGTTGTTTTCAGTTTTGCAGCCGACCGAAAAGGCTAGCGTGCCGCTGACCGTAACGGTTGCAGAGGCGGAGGTCTTTGCAGGTTCGACTGCCGCGGGCTGTGGCGCTGCCGCCGGCGACTGCGGAGCTGCAGCGGGAGCGGCAGAGCGGTCCGCGGGTGCCGCGGGCGGCAGCTTCAGTTGGTCGAGCAGGTTCTTCGATCGAATGACCGAATTTCCGGTCGGTGCCGGGATTGTCTCTGAGATTGTCTCGCCGGCCAGATTCACGAGCCCGAACCGCTTCACCGAGACAAAAGTTCCGTCGGCCACCGTGTTGTTGGGCTTGCCGCCTACGAACACGTCGTTGTCGACTTTAAAAACGAGATCGATCGACGAATCACCCTTGGTGAATAAAAAGTCGTCGGGCTTCTGGATCAGAACCGTGTGAGCATTTTCGAGAATGCCGATCGGGTAGTAATCGGTGCTGTGGGACACGAGGTGAATTGATCCGGTGCTGAATCGGAAAAAGCCGTCCGAATCGTCGCTCGCCTGGCTGCGGACGTTCACACGCACGACCAGAATCTGGCTCGCCCGATCCGATTTGATCTCTGCCGGGATCTTGAAATCCTGCCGAAGGTCTTTGACTTCTCCGTCGGCGGCCGGGAGTGCGGGAACCGAGAAGACGCCGCCCAGCGAAACATTTTCACCCGTGCCGAAATTCAGGGCCGATCGACGAGCGCCTTCCTGCTGGCCCAGGCGTTCACCGTAGATTTCCTGCAGCAGGTCCGGGTGGACGCTGGCCAGTGTGTGGTCGCCTGCGAGCGATCCGCCGTTACTGATGTGATACGCAGTAGCGAGCACCCACTCGTCCACCGGCAGCATCAGTCCCTTTTGTTTCCCGCGGCTGTCCGCATCACCTGTGATCGCGGTATCGATCAGTTCGTCGTGCACGACGGCGTCGAGCATTTGGTGATTGCCTTCGCTGGGCGCGACGATCACGTTGCGGTTGTCAGTGGTCGCGTAGCGCGAGTAACCCAGGAAGCTGAGCGTCGGGCCGAACGGTAGCTTCTGGACTGCAATCGCGAAGATGCCCAGCACGAAAACGCCGGCTACGAACCCCATGAGCCCCGCGCCGATCTTGTCCACTATCGACGGGGTTCGCACGTTGCCGGGGATCGCGGCATCGAAGAGCGTCCGCAGGACCAAATACGTCACTGCAAAGATCATGCAGAGCACCATCGAGTCGGCGACGTCTGCCATCTTTCCCTTCAGCAGCATTCGGACGACGGTTTCGTGGTACGAGATTGCCACCAACGCGGCCATGATTGCGATCATGGCCGACAGCGTGGCGCTGAAGAACCCCTGGGTGTAATGGAAGTAGGCGACGAGCCCGACTGACAGAATAATGATAATTGAGAAAATCATGGAGACTCTCGTGAGACGTCCGAATCTTTTTCCGAGGCGGTCAATGAAGCCGCTGAACACTGCTTGTAGCGAATCGAATTTTTTGCCTAAGCAACCGCGCCGGGACTGGGGGGCTGACTTTGCGATTTTCTGGAAGACGACCGCCGGGGCGCAGCCGCGCCATCGGTGTCGCTGGCTGGTTTCAGCACTCGCAGAACTTCCTGAACGCTGGTGTCGCCTTTTTCCACCATCGCGAGCCCGACTTCCTGGAGGTAGCGGCCTTTTTGTTTGCGAAAGGCAGTCTTCATCGGCGCGACGTTTTGTTCGAAGGGCAGACCATTGATCGAGATCTGTTTGACGGCATCGTCGACGCTCAGAAATTCGAACAATCCCGTCCGGCCCTTGTATCGGAGATTATTGCAGAAGTCGCATTTGATAGGATTCCCCTTGGGGTCCCGCATTGGCTCTTTGCGGGCCTGGTAAAGCTTGTCGACCTTCCCGGCGTCCATGTTCAATTTGCGGAGCGTGTCGGGGTCGGGGGTGTATCCCTGCTTGCAGGCCGCACACAGTTTCCGCAGGTTGCGGCCGTTGATGATCAGCTTCAGCGAAGACACCGCGAGCCGGTCATCGCCGACCAGCTTTTTAAAACTGTACAATGCCTCGAACGTGCTCGAAGCCACCGACGAGATATAGACGTGGTGGTCTTTGCTGTATTTGATCAACTCCGCAACCGCCTGCGGGCTTTCGGGTTTTGCCACGAGCACCACATCGGGCTGCTGACTGATGATCCAGTTGACCAGCTTCTCTTCCTCGGCCGGGGTCGCACCGCGTTCGAGTTTGTTTTGTGTGATGCCTTCGAGGTCCTGCTCAGGATCGCGCTCAACGGTCATGATGTTCTGAAGAAACGAATCGTGCCCGCGGAGCACTGCGTACGTAAGGCTGGTTAATCCCTGACCTTTTGGTGCCGTAAGCAAGGTGACGCCGCCGGACGAGACGACTTGCGCTTTCACTTGTTCGAATTGGTCGGCGTCAAAACCGATCGTTTCGGGAGAAAAGTCGTGACGTTTCTTCGCTTCGGCTAGAAACCGTGCGTATTCGCCGGCTGTGCTCCCTTTGGTTTCCAGCTGCAGCTCGCGACGCTTGCTGTTGACGTTCAGTTTCAGCGTGCCCTTCTGAGGCTTACGCACTTCACCCATATCCAGGCCCGCCGCGGCTTTCAGGTATCCGATCGCAGCCGCACCGACGGACTTTGACACCGAAGCCCCGTTGTACGTAACGCCGTCGACGCTGTAACGGACCGTCATCCCGCCCTCGACCGGCGAGACCTCGATCATCTCAGCGTTGTTGGTCAAGGGGTCGGTGAGCATCGTCTGGATGCCGTTGTAAGACTCGGCCTCGGGCGTGTCGGCCTTGGGGGACGGCAGCAGGGCGCCGTTGGGCCCGACGATCTGAACCGCACCGGCGATTTCTTCGACTTCCTTCGGCTTTCCGCCGAAGCTCTTTATCCAGGCGGTGAAATCGCCTTTCAGGTCTTTCAGGCCGATCTTATTCTTCCGCATTGACAGGTACACGCCGGCTTCAATTCCCACGACCACGAGCATTGCCAGCAGGGCTACAAGAAAGTTTGGCAGGAACAGAAAGAGCCCGAAGCCCAGGATCAGGCCCCCCATCAGCCCGCTATTAAGAATGTCTCTGGGCAGACGTGCGAGCTCGGCATCTTTGTCGGCCCAGCTGAGCGCTTTTGCCCAGATCAGCAACACGATTATGGCCGGAATCAGCTTCAGACCGTTGAGATAGTTCCCAAGAGGAACATCGTTCGCCGCCAGAAAATGCAATCCCATCACGTCTCCTTAGCGGCCGGCCCCCACGCCAGCGGCTCAGACTTCTGTCTCGAGCGGTCGATTGTAATATTAAAATTTGAAGGCCGCCACTTTCGCCTGTTGCCCCCGGCGGCTAGAACCCGAAGACGCTCAAGTTGTCTCAGGCTATCGACAGAGATTTCGGTCGAGCCCCATCCGCCGCAGAAGTCTCGGCAGGCGAACGAACTCCAGAGTCAGGACAACGGAATTCCACCGTCTTCGTCCTCGTCTCCCGCACCGGTGTCAATCTTATAAACCTTGTTGCTCGGTTCGGCTGCTTTGCCCCGCCTCGGCTGATCACCGATCGGAATGATGACTTCTTTCTGAGTTTCCCCTCTCCGAAGCACTTCGTATGCACGGGCCATATCACCGGCGAGTTCCTTCGCTGTCAGCCCGCCTACGCAGAGGACATACAGCATCAACCCCGCGAATTGCAAAACGCCGGTCGCGACCGCGAACAGGTTCAGCGGCCCCGTGCTGCTGTCAAACATGATCGAAAGCGTGTGAACCAGGATGATGCCGAGCACAGCTACCAGCCCGGCGTAAAATTGGGTGCGGTTGCGAACGAGCGAGGGCATTACCAGGCAGACGAAAGTGAACAAAACGAGAACCGTCGTTACCCCGTCAAGGGTCAGGATCAGCGAAGGTGTAGGAGCGATTGTCGTGGTGGCATCGGCTAGCGTCATGAACAAATAATACCTGACTCGGGGTCGAGTCCGCCACGGGCTGAATTCGCGATCTGGTCAGTCGGCAGCGTTTTGACCCTGCCGCCGGCGGAACTATTGGTTGTCGATTCGGTACACACTAATGCCCGCGGCATCCTGCGAGGTCGCAGCCAGAAACTTCCGACAGGACGACACCGCCACTTTTTCGACCGCAAATGTTGGCTTGATCTCCCCAACCTTGCTGAATCCGTCCGTCGCGTACCGATACACCGCTATCCCATGTAAGCCTTGATTCACGATGACCATCGCGCCGTCGTCGAGCCATAGAAAATCACGGGCTGAAATAGAAACGTCGTGCGCTGGCGAAATCTTAGACCCGTCGAAGGCAAAGGTCGACAGATAACCCGTTCCCGCGACGACCAGCATTTTGCCATTGTCGACGAACTCGACGCAATTCGCGTTTCGTTGTTTGTCGGCCAGTTTGCTCGCCTTGCCGAAACCCGATGCGTCAAACCGATGGCCGTAGAACACGCCGGCGTTGTCGCCGTACGCGATCAGCATTTCGGACGGGTGCGCAGCGAATGCGAGTGCCGCACGACCCCGAGTCTTAATTTTGTCGACCTCCGTAAAAACTCCGGCTGAATCGTTGAGCAATCGCATGGATCCTGACCGCAACGACAGGATCAATCGGCTCGCCGGGTGCCGTAGATAGAGCCCATAGCTTGGACCAAACCCAAGCGTCGCCGCGAGCGCTCCGGCCGGATTCGCCGACGTCTTCGTGCGGTCCAGCAACTCAAATCCGCGCCACCGGTGTCCAATGAACTCGTCATACGCGGCGTCTGGAATCGGTAATGTCTCGCTCGAACTGGCGCCTGGTATTAACGCCTTCGCACGTCCTGGGTCTCCGGGCTCGACGGAGAACGCGGTCTTGCCGTCGCCGACAACGAAACAGTTGCCCGATTCCGAGAAGAATATCCAATGTGCCCGCGGCTCGAGCTCCAATCTTGTTTCGGCAAGTAATTCGATTTGCATTGTGGTTCAGTTCCGTCTCGCGCCTTCGACTGACCACCAGCGTGCCCGGCCGGCGGTCGTGCCGTCTCGTGGCCGAATGATCATAACCAGCCCGGACAAGATCCAGTCAGAATTATGAGTGTGCCAGTCCCGCATCGGACAGCCAGCCTTAAGTGGAGATTGCAGAAGCGGTGATATGAATATCAAACGTTTAGGTTCCCAACCCTCGACAAAGGGTCCGTCCGATTGGTTCACGGGCACGGTTCGAATAGACCCGCTCTTTGATCGATCCGACCCGGCTCGTGTGGCCGGTGCCGCTGTCACGTTCGAACCGGGAGCTCGGACGGCCTGGCACACGCACCCGCTCGGCCAAACACTGGTCGTTACGTCCGGATGGGGCCGGGCGCAGCGCGAAGGTGAACCGGTCGAAGAAATCCATCCCGGCGATGTTGTCTGGTTCCAAACAGGTGAAATGCACTGGCACGGGGCGTCGGCTACCGTGGCGATGACACACATCGCGATTCAGGAAAAATTCGACGGAAAGGCGGTGGTTTGGATGGAGAAAGTCACGGATGATCAGTACCAAAAATAAAGGGTTTGCTGGTCGAAACTGTTCGCTGCCGCCAGTAGCGGACAGGTCAATGCGTTCTCAATAATCTCGAAAGCTGCTCATCGGACATCTTCATCGGAACGACGGCCCTGTCCCCAATCCCCCGCCGACGGGAGATCAACTCGGCCGCAATGCTCACGGCGATCTCAGCCGGCGTCACCGCGCCGATTTCGAAACCAATAGGCGCGTGTACCCTCGCCAACTTGTCGGTCGAAACGCCCGAGGCGGCCAGCGATTTAAAGATCGTCGAAATCTTTCGCTTCGATCCGATCAGCCCGATGTAAGCGGCCGACGAATTCACCACCGCCGCAAGCGATTGCGCGTCGTGCCGGTGCCCTCGCGTCACGATGGTGATATAGGTGAACGGGTCGACGACGAGCCGTCTGAGTTCGGCGTCGATTTCGCCGACAACGCAGGTCGCATTCGGAAACCGGTCAGACACCGCGTAATCCGCACGATCATCGATCACGGTGACACGAAAATCGATGCCAGCAGCGATGCCCGCGAGCGCGGCCGCCACATGACCTGCGCCGGCGATTACAAGCTTTGGTGTCGGGGGTATTCGCAGCTCGAACTGTGACCTTTGCTCATTTTCGTCGGTGGGTTCCACGGTATAGACGCCCATTCGGTCCGCCGCGACGTCGTCGATAATCTGCTGCGCGAAACAGGCGTCTGCTGCCGACGCGATAATCTGCACGGCAATGTCCATCGTGCCGCCGCACACCAGCCCGTCGTCCCATCCATAGTCCTGATTGAGGTCGAATCGAAGCAGCCTCGCTTGCGGTTCGCTCATCATCCGCTGGGCGCGCAACCGCACCTCGGCCTCGACGCAACCTCCCCCGAGCGTGCCGAGCGTATGGCCGTCACGGAGCACGAGCATGGCCGCACCGGGGCCTTGGGGCGTACTGCCTTGTGTGCGAACCACTGAGCAGAATGCGACAACTTCGCCTGCATTGGCCCGACGCAGGATTTGGGAGAGGATCTCGATCACGCGGACTGCACCACAAAAATTGAGCGACGGCCGATCATAGCAGATCGATCAAACCGTGCTCAGTGCGCGGCGGCATTTAAGCAATGGAATTATTCGACGCGTTCATGTATGCTACCCGGTCGCGCCACCGCAGCGAGTCCCGGCCTCCTATGAGCGACATCTCAACACTACTAGCAGCTGCACGCGGTGACGTGCCCGCTGACCTGATTATCGCTAACGGGCGTGTCATTAACGTTTTCACCGGTGAGATCGAATCCCTGGACATCGCTGTTCATGGCGGTCGGGTCGCGGGCCTGGGCCGAGATTACGCAGGCGCCACTCGAATCGACGTCAAAGGCGCGTTCATCGCCCCGGGTTTTATTGACGCACACGTTCACATTGAGAGCAGCCTCTGCACACCGCAACAATTCGCCGCCGGGGTGGTACCGCGGGGAGTTACGACTGCCATTATTGACCCGCACGAGATTGCCAACGTGGCGGGCGCCGATGGCGTTCGGTACATGTCCGAGAGAGGCCGAGGGCTCGCACTGGAATTGGTTACGATGGCGCCGAGTTGCGTCCCTGCAACTACGCTTGCAACCAGTGGTGGGGCTATCAGCGTCGACGATCTCCAATCTCTACGGCAGAGTAAAGTTGCGCACGGACTGGCCGAGGTGATGAACTACCCCGGGGCGGTACACGGCCACGACGAAATGCTTGCAAAGCTGGCCGCGATGGCAGGTCGACCCATCGACGGGCATTGCCCTAATGTGGTAGGCAAACACCTGAACGCCTACGTGGCGGCGGGCATCGGCAGCGACCACGAATCAGTCAGCGTCGCCGAAGCTAGAGAGAAGCTCGCGCGAGGCATGTACTTGCTGATCCGCGAAGCGACCAACGCCCGCAATCTTGACGCGTTGCTTCCTCTGGTGGATCGATATAACAGCCGTCGCATTTGTTTCTGTACGGACGACCGTACCCCGGGCGACCTGTTAAATGTCGGTTCGATTGACTACATGGTTGGCCGCGCGATCGCCTGCGGAATCGACACGGTCGATGCGATCCGGATGGCAACTCTGAACACCGCAGAATGGTTCGGCCTGCGGGACATTGGTGCAGTCGCACCGGGCAAAAAAGCAAACTTGATCGTGTTCGAGGACCTGATGAAACCGTTGCCGCGACTGGTATTCAGCCGCGGAACGCTGGTCGCCCGGGACGGCAAGCTGACTGAAAACGCCGTTGTTGCAAGAGGCGCGCCCGCGCAGCTCGGTCGCTGCAACGTCGACTGGGGCCGCGTAGATTTCCAGATCGCCGTGAAGTCAGACCGGGTCCGCGTGATCGGCTCGCAGCCCGACCAACTCGTGACCGAACACCGGATCCTCAAAACTCATCAGACAAACGGCCGGGCAACTTCGCACGTCGAGTCTGACGTCCTCAAGATGGCGGTGATCGACCGCCACGGCGGTAGCGGGCGGATGGGCCTTGGTTTCATACAAGCGTTCGGTTTCAAGACCGGCGCGATCGCCGGCACGGTCGCGCACGACCACCACAATCTAGTTTCGATCGGCGTCGACGACGTCTCGATGCACACCGCCACCCGCGCCGCGGCCGCGAACGGGGGTGGGCTTGCCGTCGCGGTCGGCGAGCACGTCGTCGCGCACCTGGCATTACCAATAGGTGGGTTGATGAGCGACCGACCGATCGAAGAAGTCGCCGCCGGATACCAAGGTCTGATTGACGCCGCCCGCGGGCTCGGTTCGTCTTTGGCCGACCCGTTCATGGCAATGAGTTTCATGGCCTTGGAAGTGATCCCGTCGCTGAAGCTGACGGACCAGGGCCTGGTCGACGTCGATAAGTTCCAACTCGTCGACCTGTTCGTGTGAAGGACAAGCATGAGAGCACCGGAACAGTTAGTCCATAGCCGAACCCGCGTGCAGCATCGCTACGCATTGATGCCCCTCGAAGGTTACCCGTACTCGAAACTGCCGGCGTGCCCCGAAGCGCAGGTCCGCGTGCTCGCTTCACCCGCGATCGGCGCCGAATTTGTCCAGATGCTGATCGATTTGCCGCCGAGTGTGACGCTGCCCGTCACCGCCAAGGCGGGTATAGAGAATTTCTACTACGTATTAAGCGGTGACGGCCGGGTCATCGAACCGGTCTCGGCGACGCAAAATATCACGCGGGGATCGTTCGGGTTGATCGCGCCAAGTGAAAGAGTTGAATTCTCGGCCGACGGTCCGCTTTCGTTGCTTTTGCTCCAAAAACGCTACGAACCAGCGTCCGGCATTGAAGTGTTCGAGAGCTTTCATGGGCAGGAATCGGCGGTGAAAAAACAAGTCTGGGCCGACAACCCGCATTCGCTGCTGCAGACGCTGATCCCTGACCAGATGCAGTTCGATCTTGCGATGAACATATTCACGTTCGACCCGGGCTTCGGCCTTCCCATTGTTGAAACACACGTGATGGAACACGGGCTCTATTTCATGCAGGGCAAAGGATTGTATTTCCTTGCCGGCGACTGGACAGAGGTCCAGGCTGACGACTTTATCTGGATGGGCCCGTACTGCCCGCAGTCGTTCTACGCCACGGGCCCGACGCCTTCTCGCTACATTTATTACAAAAACGTCAACCGAGACATTTCGCTATGAGCAGTTCAGAAAAAATTTATCGTGACGCGGACGTCGATCTCGCCGTGCTGAAGGGCAAGACAATTGCCGTGATTGGTTACGGGATTCAAGGCAAAGCGCAGGCGTCTAACAGCCGTGACAGCGGGTGCAAGGTGATCATCGGGACCCGACCTGCGTCGGAGTCCCCGAGCCACGACCAGGCCGTCGCAGACGGGTTTGAGGCCATGAGCGTCGCCGACGCGACCCGCAAGGCCGATGTGCTGCTGATCGAACTGGCCGACCCGGTCCAACCCTCGGTGTACAAGCGCGACATCGCCCCGAACCTGCGGGCTGGTCAGACACTGTGTTTTTGTCACGGATTCAGCGTTCTGTACGGACAGATCCAACCGCCCAAAGACGTCAATATCGTGCTTTACGTGCCCAACGCGCCGGGCGCGTTCGTGCGTTCCAAGTACCTCAAGGGTGAAGGCGTCTACGGCTGCGTCAGCGTCGACCAGGACGCAACGGGCAACGCGAAAGAAATCGTCCTCGCCATCTCCAAGGCAGTCGGCAGCACCCGCGCGGGTGTGGTCGAAATGACCTTCCAGCACGAAACCGAAGGGGACAACTTCGAAGAGCAAATCCTGTACGGCGGGGCGATCCATCTCATGCGCGCCTGCTTCAACGTGATGGTCGAGAACGGATACCCGCCGAGCTTCGCGTACGCTAAAGCGATCCGCAGCCTCCGCAGCGTGATCGACGTGATGGACGAAAAGGGGATCGAGGAATACCTGACCAAAGGTTGCAGCCGGACCTGCGAGTTTGCTGTCCGGACACGCGGGCCGCGAGTCATCGACGAGGACGAAATCCGCAAGATCTTTGCCGAGACCGAGAAGGGCATTTTCGCCCGCGACTGGATGCAGGAATGGGCGCTGGGCATGCCGATGCTGCACCGTCTACGCCGGACCGCCGCCGAAAGCGACATGGAACAGACCGGCACCACGTGGCGGAAAGACTTCGGGAAGTAGACGGAACCGTTGCTATGCCCATCGAAGAAGAACGAATTTCGCACGACATCGAGACCATCGCCGGGTTCAACGAAACGACCCCAGACGTTGGCTACAGCCGGCCCACCTTTTCACCGGCCTGGCGGATGGCGCGTGACTTCGTGATCGAACAGGCGAAGGCCGCCGGGTGTAAGGTGCGGATCGATGCTGCTGGAAACATTCACGCGCGTCCCGAGTCGCTCGACTGGAAACAGAAGATCTGGCTCAGCGGGTCGCACATCGACAGCGTCCCAACCGGCGGGAAATATGACGGCGTCATAGGTGTAGTCTGCCCGCTGGAAATCCTCCGGGCCGCCTCGCAACGAGGCCGGGTGATCCCACTGGAACTGATCGTCTTCGCTGAGGAAGAAGGCACTACCTTCGGTCTGGGGATGCTCGGCAGCCACGCTTGGGCCGGGACGCTTTCGGTTGATCGTCTCGAGTCTGTCGGGAACAAAGATGGATTGAACTTTATCGACGCCGGAAAGGATTGCGGCGTCGACCCTCGGCGGCTCGCGATCGATCGCCTCGACGGCGAGCGATATCTGGGATTCATCGAGATTCATGCCGAGCAGGGTCTGTCGATGTGGAAGTCGCAAACGCCAATCGCGGTGGTCGAAGCGATCAACGGCAGAAGGCAATACGCCGGCACTGTGACGGGCGTTGCCAACCACGCGGGATCGACCGGCATGTCCGACCGCGCCGATGCCTTAGCCGCCACGGCGGAATGCGTCGCCGAACTGGAGCGGGTGGGCCGGGGGATGGCGAAACACGCGCCGAGTTCGGTCATTACCGTCGGGCAACTCTGGGTCAAACCCAACGCGATCAATGTCATCCCGGGGAGCGTCGATTTCACGATCGATTTTCGAACGTCGTCCCCGGAGTTATTAAAAGCCGGCGACAGCCAGATCCGGGCTGTATTCGCCGCGGTCGAAAAGCGGCGGGGGCGTAGAAATGCAGTTCCGTATGACCGAGTCACTGCCGGCGGTCCCGATGTCGAAAGAGATTTGCGACAGGCTCAACGAAGCGTCGAAGCGGGTTCGATCGGCGGGGCTCGCAACGACCACCAGCGGCGCCCTGCACGACGCGGCAATTCTCGCACCGCATTTGCCGACGGCCATGTTGTTCGTCGCCAGCAAAGACGGGCTCAGTCACAATTCCGCCGAGTTCAGCCGGATTGAAGACATTGCCGCCGCCGCTCGCGTGTTGGAAGCGACGGTGGCCGAATCATGATCACGCTCGCCAAACTGAATTCGGCGGACCAAGCAGACTTCGCGACAGTCTGCGGGCCGCTGTTCGAGCATTCGCCGTGGATCGCCGAGCGGACCTGGGCCGGTCGTCCATTCGTGAATTTGCTCGAGCTTCATGCCGCGTTGTGCGAGACGGTCCGACGGGCCGATTCGCAAGAGCAAGTGCAACTGATCGCGTCGCACCCCGACCTCGTCGGTCAGCTCTCGCGTGAAGGAAGGCTCACGCGAGAGTCTATTTCCGAGCAGGCGGCGGCAGGCCTTGCCGCGCTGTCAGCCGACGAAATTGTTGCGTTCGAAGAATCGAACAAAGCGTACCGTGAAAAATTCGCTTTCCCTTTCGTTATCTGTGCCAGGGAAAATAAGAAGGCGGCAATTCTCGCCGCGTTCCCTGTAAGACTCGCGCAGACCCGCGAACAGGAAATTTCGACTGCATTATCAGAAATATTCAAGATCGCAAAATTTCGGCTCCAAGATGCCGTATCGGACTTTTAATTATGCCCGCAACTCTGACGCAAAACTCGTACGGTAAATCCGACGTTCGCCTGACTAAGGTGATCCGCACTGGCGCTCCCCACGAGTTGTTCGAATTCTCCGTGGACATACAGCTCTTCGGGGAGTTCGCCCGGTCGTACACCCACGGCGATAACACGTCCGTTGTCGCGACTGACTCGATGAAGAACACCGTCTACGTGCTGGCAAAGGAAAACCAGTTCGATTCGGCCGAGCAATTCGCGGTTCTGCTTGCCGAGCATTTCGTGCGGACCTATCAGCACGTGGCATCGTCGCGGGTGAACGTCCGGCAGACCAACTGGGCGAGAGTTTCCGTCGATGGCCAACCCCACGACCACGCGTTCGTCTGCGGCGGACCGGACCTGAGAACCGCTACCGCTTCGGCTCGCAAATCGGGGCCGACGACCGTCACCGGCGGGGTCACCGACCTTCTAATTCTGAAGACGGCTCGATCCGCGTTTAAGGATTTCGTGTCCGACCGGTATCGAACGCTGAAAGATTCCGACGACCGTATTTTCGCAACAAAATTGTCCGCCACGTGGACGTTCGACGCGTCGGTGGCCGACTTCAGTTCCGCAAGAAATCTGATCGAGACCGCAATGTTGAAGGTCTTCGCCACGCAGATGAGTTATGCCGTCCAGGAGACGATGTACCAGATGGGTCAGGCTGCCCTGGACGTAGCGCCCGGCGTTAAGGTGATCGCGTTGCAGATGCCAAACAAGCACCGCATCCCAGTCAACCTGCAGCCGTTCGGCTTGGAAAATTCGAACGACATTTTCGTCTGGACCGACGAACCGTACGGCGACATCAGCGCCACCGTGGAGCGTGCGAAATGAGCGGCAAGCTCTCGACGCACGTGCTGAACACCGCCACCGGGAAACCGGCCGAGGGAATGCGGATCGAACTGCACCGGCTGGAAGACCGGAAAAAAGTGGCGCTGGTCGACACCGTCACGAACCGCGACGGACGGACCGATGCCCCGATGCTCGGTCCCGATGCGATGGTCGCCGGCACCTACAGATTGTTGTTCTACGTGGCCGACTATTTTTCTAAACTGGGTTCGCCGGATGCGGGAAAGTTTCTCGACGTCGTCCCGATCTTATTCAGGATCGAGGACCCCTCGGCTGCCTACCATGTTCCGCTGTTGGTCTCCCCGTGGGCCTATTCGACGTATCGAGGCAGTTAGCCGATGAATTTCGACGTTCTTATTCGTAACGCCTTGGTCGTCTTGCCCGACGCAGTCCTTCCCGCATCGATCGGAATCGTCGACGGCAAAATCGTGGAGATCGGGAACGTTAACGGTACTGCGGTCCAGGAGATCGACGCGGGCGAACTGCACGTTTTTCCTGGCTTGATCGACCCGCACGTTCATTTCAACGAGCCGGGCCGGACCGACTGGGAAGGGATCGCCACCGGATCTGCGGCGCTCGCCGCCGGCGGAGGCACGTCTTTTTTCGACATGCCTTTGAACAGCTCACCCCCTACGCTCGACGGCCCGAGCTTTGACCTGAAACGCATTGCCGCCGAGGCTTCGAGCCGGACCGATTTCGCGCTCTGGGGCGGGCTCACGCCGGGCAACCTGGATCGCATGGAGGAACTCGCGGAGCGGGGCGTCATCGGGTTCAAAGCGTTCATGTCCAACAGCGGCATTGCCGATTTCGAGCGGGCCGACGACCTGACGCTGTACCGGGGGATGAAGGTCGCCGCGAAGCTGGGCTTGATCGTCGCCGTTCACGCCGAGAGCGAGGAAATGACCTCGAAGCTGACGGCCGAGACGCGGGCATCGAACGTCGCGCATTCCTGGGCTGAATATCTCGACTCCCGCCCGGTGGTGGCCGAACTCGAAGCCATCAGCCGCGCGATCACGCTGGCGGCCGACACCGGTTGCAGGCTTCACATCGTGCACGTCAGCAGCGCCCGCGGCGCCGAGATCGTCCACCGGGCGGCAACCCAGTCGGTCGCCGACGTCACCTGCGAAACTTGTCCGCATTATCTTCAATTGACCACCGAGGATCTGACGACACTCGGCGCTCGGGCGAAATGCGCGCCGCCGCTCCGGTCGTCCGCCGAGGTCGAAGACCTCTGGCATGCACTGGCCTCGGGGTATTTCGCGTTGATCGGTTCCGACCATTCACCATCGCCCGGGTCGATGAAGACCGGCGATGACCCGTTCGCAATGTGGGGCGGCATCGCCGGCGTCCAATCCACGCTATCGATACTGCTCAGCCACGAGCCGACACTGCCGCTTCACCGCGTCGCGTCACTGATCGCCAGCGGAACGGCCAAGCGGTTTCGAATCGCTGGTAAAGGACGGATCGCCGTCGGCTACGATGCCGATTTGGCGCTCGTCGATCTGAACGGAAATTTCGAATTGAAGCAGGACATGTTGCTGGACCGCCACGGACTTAGTCCTTATGTCGGCCGATCGTTCCGTGGATTCGTAAAGCGGACCTTGGTTCGCGGACACACGGTACACCTTGACGGAAAATCCGTCGGCGACTTCCGAGGCAGACTTTTAAAGCCCGCGCAGACAGAGGCCGCCCGTGCTTGAACAAATTGTTCGCGGCCCGCTGCTCATCCCGACCGACGACGGTGCCGTCGCATTCCATCCCGACGGTGCGCTCGCTTCAGACGCGCGCGGCCTTCTTCAGTACGTCGGCCCGTTCGAGAGGCTGAAAACCGAACTGCCGTCGCGACCGAGCAACGGGATCATGATGCCGCCGCTGCTCGACATCCACACGCACGTGCCGCAACACCCGATCCGGGGCCGGTTCGTGGAAGGCGTTCCCGACGACGCGCCCGGTGGAAAGTTGTTGGCCGGGTTGCAACGGAACGTCTTCCCCGCCGAGGCAAGGTGTGTCGAAGCCGATTACGCCGAACAGGTCGTCCGGGCGTTCCTGTCAGACACGCTCTCACACGGCGTCGTCGGCGGGGCGGTCTACATGACCGTCTCGGTCGTCGCGACCGAAGTCGCGTTGTCGATTCTGCCCGAGTCCTGGAGCGTCGGCCTGGTTCTGATGAATCAGAATTGCCCCGACAACCTTCGCACGAATCAACCCACGCTCGAAGCGGATATCGAACGGCTGGCGATGAAATTCGGCCGCCGGTTGATTGTCACTGACCGGTTCGCCGTCGCCGTCAACACGCCGCTCCGGTTGCGAGCTTCAGCATTGGCAAAACGCTTCGGCCTGCGAACCCAGACCCATCTGAACGAACAAGTCGGCGAGAAACAGTTCGTCGAAAAAGTGCTGTACCCGACATACGAAAGCTACACCGATGTCTACCAAAAAGACGGGCTGCTCAACCACAATTGCATTCTCGCGCATTGCATTCAGATGACCGAAGCCGAATGGAGAACGGCGCTCGACACCGGATCGGTGATCGCCCACTGCCCGAGTTCAAACTTGCTGCTCGGGTCGGGCCGGATGCCGTTGGATGAGGTGATCGACCGGAAGATTCCTTACGCGATCGCGACCGACGTCGGGGCCTCGCCGACTTGCTCGATGCTCGCCGAGATGCGGCGATTCCTGCAGGTTCATGACGGCCTGTCGAGTCGCGCCACGCCGGTCGAAGCGCTGTGGCGGTCGACACTCGCGCCGGCCAAACTGCTCGGACTGGAAGGATCGTTGGGCAGATTGGTCGCCGGGCAACCGGCTTCGTTCATCGAGGTTGAGCCCGTGGCTCCTGCTTACAGTCCCACGGCCGACGCGCAGATAGAGTCGTTTTTGCCTACCGACCCTGATCAACCGCGATTGACGGTGAACCGGGTAACGCTGGTCGGAAAACCAGCATTCGAACGGAGTGAACCGCATGCGTGATTATCTGCTCGTTCATCTCAATGGAAAGCCCCTCCGCGTGGAGAATGCCGACGCGTTCGAGACTGTTTCTGATTTCCTTCGAAAGCGCCAGCGATTGACCGGCACCAAAGTGGTCTGCGCAGAAGGAGACTGCGGCGCGTGTGCCGTGATGGTCGGCCGGGTGAATGCGGCTGGGACCGGCATCACTTACCGGTCGGTTGCTTCGTGCATTCAGACGATGTTTCAACTTGACGGGGCACATCTGGTAACTGTCGAAGGCCTTAGCGAAGCCGGCGAAAGAAATGCCGTTCAAGATTCGATGGTTAAATGCCACGGCTCGCAGTGCGGGTTCTGCACGCCGGGTTTTGTCGTCAGCCTTTGCGACCTGATGCAGGCCGGCCAACCGGTCGACGCCACCACCGCCCGCCGCGGGCTCGTCGGCAATCTCTGCCGGTGCACGGGGTATGAGTCGATCGTGAAAGCAGCAGTGGAAACCGATCGATTAAAACTCAGATCGATCGACACCGTCTATCCGCCCAAACAGTTACTGGCAGCGATGTCCGCCGCGAGCGAAGAAGAAGTTCGCGTTGAGGCAAAAGATCTGATTTTTTACAAGCCGGTCACGATTCAATCCGCAATCGCCTTTCGGCATGAGAATCAAACGTGCCTGATTCTCTCGGGCGCGACTGACTTGGGTGTGCAACGAAACAAAGCGCTCCGGCAGTTCACCACCGTGATGAGCACCGCGGGTTTGAAACCGATGCGGGAGCTTAAGGTCACCGATAAGTGGATCGAAGCAGGCGGCGCGGTCACGCTGTCTGAACTGGAATCTGCGACCGCGACCATTATCCCTGAACTGAGCCATTTCCTGACATATTTCGGCTCGCCGATGATTAAAAACGCCGCGACCATCGGGGGGAATCTGTGTAACGCGTCGCCGATCGGTGACAGCATCCCCGCCATGATGGTGCTGGGCGCGTCTGTCGAAGTTGCCGGTGCGAACGGCAGCCGTTCGGTTCCAATCTCCGAGTTCTACACCGGATATAGGAAAACCGTTTTAGCCGCGGACGACATGCTGACCCGGGTGACGATCCCCCTGCCGAGTGCGGCCGTGATTTTCAAACTTTACAAGGTGTCCAAGCGTAAACATTTGGACATTTCGAGCGTCAGTGTCGCGATCTGGATGAAGCTCGTCGCGGGCAGGATCGACGAGATTCGCATCGCCTTTGGAGGCGTCGCCGCGACCGTGGTCCGACTGTCCGATGTCGAAGCGATGCTGGTCGGGAAAGAGCCGTCACTGGAAGCGTTCGAGGCGGCCGGTGCCGCCGCCGCGGCTGCGGTGCGACCTTTGACCGATGTTCGTGGTTCGGACCAGTACCGCTTGCAGTTGGTCGAAAACCTGTTGGTGAAATTTTGGTACGACCTCGAAGCTTCCCACTTTGTCGGCGCTGAACCGGTCCCGTCGCTAGACGGGATCTTGAACCGATAATTGGAGTTTTGTCATGGCAGAAATTGTTGGCCGAGATATTCCGCACGATTCTGCCGCGACGCACGTCAACGGCCGATCAGTTTTTATTGACGACGTCGCGCCGCTCGCGGGCGAGTTGATCGCGGGCATCGTTCCGAGTCCGGTCGCGCGCGGAATTCTTAAAAATCTGGACGTCTCGGCGGCGCGGGACGTGCCCGGCGTGTTCGCGGTTCTCACCGCTGCCGACGTCGGCAAGCACAATCACTTCGGGCCGGTGATCCACGACGAAACGCTGCTGGTCGACGGTGAAATCAGCTATCTCGGGCACCCACTGGCAATCATCGCCGCCGAAAGCCACGCGGCGTTGGTTGCCGCGCGAAGGGCAATCATCGCCGACATCGAAGAAGTCCCCCCGATCCTCACGATCGACCAGGCAATTGCCGGCGAGTCGTATCTGGGCACACCGAGGCACCTCGAGCGGGGCGACGTCGCCGCGGGTTTTGATCTGTCCGACCACCAATTACACGGCGTCTTCGACATCGGCGGGCAGGAACATTTTTATCTCGAATCAATGGCCTGCATCGTCGTCCCGGGCGAAGAGGGCGCGATGGCCGTGCTGTCCTCAACGCAGCACCCCAGCGAGGTGCAGGCGATGGTCGCCGAGGTGCTCGGCGTGCCGTTCAGCCACGTCGTCGTGACTTGCAAACGCATGGGCGGTGGGTTCGGTGGTAAGGAAACTCAGGCGGCGCAGCCGGCGATGATCGCCGCGCTGCTCGCATCGCGGACCTGCCGGCCCGTGAGATTCCTGTTCAGCAAAGACGACGACATTCGGTACACGGGCAAACGCCACCCGTTCAAAATCGTGTATCGCGTCGGTTTTACGGGCGACGGATTGATCACGGCCGTCGACGCGCAGCTCTATTCCAACGGCGGGTGCTCGACCGATCTGTCGTTCGCCGTGCTCGAACGGTCGATGCTGCATTCGGACAACGCGTATTACCTTCCGAACATTCGCTTGCAGGGTCGGGTCTGCAAAACGAATCTCCCCAGCAATACCGCGTTCCGCGGGTTCGGCGGGCCCCAAGGCGTGGCGGGGATTGAAAACATCGTTGAGGAAATCGCGCAATCGCTCGGCAAGGACTCGATCGCCGTCCGTCAAGCGAACTGCTACGGAATCGATGACCGGAACACGACGCCGTACGGGCAGATCGTTCGCAATAACACCTTGCCCGAGTTGTTCGATTCGCTGCGTGAAGAGTCCGGCTACGACGCGCGACGGGCCGAGATCACCAAGTTCAATGCAGCGTCCAAATCACAGCTCCGCGGGCTCGCAGTGTCGCCGGTGAAGTTTGGAATTTCATTTACCCGCCGGACGCTGAATCAGGCCAACGCGCTGGTGAATATTTATCTCGACGGCTCGGTCATGGTCAGCACCGGCGCGACCGAGATGGGCCAAGGGGTGAACACGCGCATCCGGCAGATTGTCGCGCAGGAACTCGGGGTGACTTATGACAATGTAATCGTCGTGGCGACCAGCACGGACAAGAACAACAACACGTCGCCGACGGCAGCTTCGAGCGGTACGGACCTGAACGGCGCTGCCGCGGCTGACGCGTGCCGGCGATTGAGGGAAAGGCTCGCCGAGGTCGCCTCGGTGATGCTGGCAAAACCGACCGAAGGCCTCGCCGCCGAGGTGACGGCGATTCGTTTCGACGAGCTGAGTGTTTTCGATTTCCGCTCGCCGTCGCGGAAAGTTTCATTCGCCGAAGTCGTTCGCCGGGCATATGAGCTGCGCGTGAGCCTCGGCGAGCGCGGGTTCTACACGACGCCGGGCGTCGATTTTAATCGCGAGACCGGGCGGGGCACGCCGTTCCTGTATTACACAAACGGGATCGCCTGCAGCGAGGTGCTGATCGACCGTTTTACCGGCGAATACAAGGTGACCCGCGTCGATCTGATGATGGACGTCGGCCAGTCGATCAACCCCGGCGTCGACCGCGGGCAGGTGGTCGGCGGGTTCGTGCAGGGCATGGGGTGGTGCACGACCGAGGAACTGGTTTACAGCCCCAAGGGCGCGCTCTGGTCGTATTCCCCGACCACGTACAAGATTCCCGCCGTGACGGACGTGCCCGAGACGTTCAACGTTCGCTTCCTGGACAACCCGAACAATGGTGTCAGTCTGTATCGATCCAAAGCGGTCGGTGAACCGCCGCTGCTGCTGGGCCTGAGCGTCTGGCTGGCGGTGAAGAATGCGCTGTCTTATGCCGGGGTGCCGTTGGGCCGGCTCGCGCTCCCGGCGACCGGCGAGCGCGTGTTGATGGCGCTCACCGAGGCAAAGAAGTCGTCCGTTGTTTCTTCGGCGACCGAAGCGAAGCGGGTCGCTGTGATGGTACCGGCGTAGGCGTGCTGAACGTTCAACCGGCTGCCCGGGTCATGGGGGAGTCGGGAAATTCTGTATCATTCGAAAGCCCGATATCAAGACGGTATTTCCGCATTTTTTTGTAGAGCGTCGTTCGGTTGATGTCCAACTCCGCCGCGGTCGACTGCCGGTTCCAGCCGTTTCGCTTCAATGCCGACTCGATGATTTTTCGCTCGGGCATTTCCAGTGCGACCGTTAAAGGCATTGGCTGGTCGAATCCTTCCGGGTCTCCCGACGCGGGGCGGGGTCGAGGGGAAAAGAACTGCACCGTTTCGGGCAGATCGTCGACGTCGATTTGCGGCCGACGACAGAGCACCACCGCGCGCTCGATCGCGTTCTCCAGCTCACGTACGTTCCCGGGCCATTGGTACCGCTGCAACGCCGCCATCGCCGATTCGGTAATGCCAACGACCGCGCGTCCGCTCTCTTTCATAAAATGCCGCAGGAACATCCCGGCCAACAGCGGGATGTCACCAAGTCGCTCGCGCAGGCTCGGCAGCCGGATCGTGACGACGTTGATCCGGTAATAAAGGTCCTGCCGAAATTTCTGCTCCGCGACCAGTCCGCTTAGCTCGACATTGCTCGCGAGAATGACCCGGGTGTCGACCGTCTTTGTCGTATTGCTTCCGACCGGTTCGAACGCACGCTCCTGCAGCACGCGGAGCAGCTTGACCTGCATCGCCGGTGATGCGGAGTTGATCTCGTCGAGGAAAATGGTCCCGCCGTCGGCGGCCAGAAATCGGCCTGCCTTGTCGGCGATCGCGCCGGTGAACGCGCCTTTCACGTGACCGAACAGTTCCGATTCCAGCAGGGTCTCGGGCAAGGCGCCGCAACTAACTTCGACAAACGGCTTGTCGCGGCGGGGCGACCGGTGGTGAATCGCCCGGGCCAACAGCGACTTTCCCGTACCGCTTTCACCAGTCATCAGCACAGTCGTCCGGCTGTCGGCGACCGCGTCCACGAGGTCAAAGATCTTGAGCATCTTGTGGTCGTGTCCGACGACGTTCTCCAGGCCGAACCGCAGATCGAGCTGGCTTTTGAGCGTCTGGTTTTCGAACAACAACGACTGCTGCCGGGCGGCTTTTTCCACCACGCTGCGGATCTCGTCATCGACGATCGGCTTGGTCAGGTAATCGAACGCGCCCATTTTGGTTGCCTCGACCGCGCCTTCGATCGACCCGTACCCGGTGATGACGATGACGACGACGTGCGAACACCGCCGACGAACGTCGCGGAGAAATTCGGTCGCGGTCACGCCGGGCATGTTGATGTCGGCCAGCAGCAGTTCTGTTTGCCCGTCCTCGAGTTGCGTCAGTGCGGTCTGCGGGTCGTCGGTCGTGCGGACCTGATATCCCTCGCGACGCAGGAACTGCGACAACGACTGCAGCATGATTCGGTCCTCGTCGAGGATCAGAAGCCGGGCCTTATGCGTCGTCGTTTCAGGTTGCATTTCATTCGTCCGTTCGGGGGATTCGTGCCCGACGCCGAGGTTGCCGCGCCGCAACGCCGGGCCGCTGGCGTTCCCTATTTGCATCGGCAATTCGAGCCCGTGTTGCGTAGAAGCGACGTTAATAAAGTGGCAGAACGCCCTAGATCAGTTATCGGACGCGAACCACACCCATGCGATGAGGACGGCTTGGAGCGCCAAGCGGGCGAGCAGCGTCCAGTAAGGAAGGTGCAGGTCGGTGAATCGCGAGGGCTTGACGGCCATGTACAGGTTGGCCGGAAACACCGCGAGCAAAAGCGCGATGAGCCCCCAGCCGGCACGACGACGCAGTTGTGGCACCAGCAACCCGAGCCCGCCGACGATCTCGAAAAATCCGCTGATTAAGACTAATGCGAGCGGATGCGGCAACTGAGGCGGAACTAGCCGCTGGTAAAATGAGGCCACTCTAAAGTGATTCAGCCCCGCGGCAACGAACATCACTGCGGCGAGACATCGCAGCACCGCGCGGGCGTACGATTGCCTGGAGGAAGACTTCGAGATTTTCATCTAGACCTCATTGTTGAGTTCGAACTTCATCGCCGCGCCCGCGTCGTTTGAGATCCTCGCCAGCCCGCCGAGGCGATTGCCGTAAATCAATGCAGCTTTTACCTCTCGGCCGATCGACAAATGCGTTTTGTCGATGTCCAAAAACTCACAGGCATTTATCGTTAATCCGCGGCGTTTTGCCACCCGCCTTTCCGTCCGGCTTCGTTCAGCGCGTTCTGTGTGGCGACCGCGTCGTCTGCTTTGCCGTCGCCGGTCGCGCCGAAGCGCATCACGTCTATCGCATCGGCGCGGCGGGGCCGCTGGGGTTCTGCCGACGCGAGTGAGTCGAATGTCGCGGTCGCGCCGGCCGCGAACGCGGCACCAACCCACTGTCGTCTATTTGGTATCCGGACTGGAAGGTTAACCGTTCACCCGCCGGTTCCGATATGCTGCGAATATGGATGTCACGACGAACTACCCGCCGTCATCCGCAAGACGAAGCCGAACTCCGCGAAGACTCATGCATTTTCTTGTCGGGGCGGCGAGTTGCACGGCGCTCGTGATTGGCGGGTGGTTTGTCTGGCGTTACCACGGCCCGGCAGCACCGACCGAGATTTATCGCGGCATCACCTACGGCTGCGAACGCGCGCCCGACACCGCTGAAAGCGGCGGGCTCGTTCACTGGGTTTGCGCGGACCTGAATGTCCCGGGCGTATCGCTATACGTGACCCCGCTCGACCCGGATGCGGTCAGTCACGGCTCGGAATACAAACTGAAATACACCTCAACGGCAGTGGCGGAACAACAACTGGCCGCCGGCGTGAACGCGACGTTGTTCGCGTCTGATTCCTGGCTGATTCGTCTGCCAGGTGACCTGGCGTCTTCGAACGAAACCGTGGTCGCCGACCACGTCGTGACTCATGTTCACGCGCATAGCTACATGCTGTGGTGGGGGGATGATCTGATGGCCCATGTCGAGACGACCAAACCCCCGTCTGTTGTGGCAATTCGCAAGGCAAAATGGGCCGTATCGGGACAGCAAGTCGTTTTGTTTAACGGGAGTGTGGTTACAGGCCCCGGGCTGACCGACAAGCGGACCATGGTGGCAGCCGACCCCGAGGGTCGACGGGTCTGGGCGGCGTGTTTTGACCAAGCGTCGTATCGATATGCCGCCTTTTTCCTTGCGGAGAAAGGGGCAAAGATCGGCGTTATGCTGGACGGGGGGACCTCGGTCGCGATGGCGGTGGGCGAATCCGCAAAAAATGTGAGAGCCGGAACTGTTACCGGAAACTGGCGTCCCGTCGCGACTCATTTCGGCTTTCTCGGAACGCCGCTGCCGTGAACGCTCACTCGGCAGGTTCAATTGAAACCGTCAGTCCTTTCGACTGAAACTGATCCTGATATAGCTCGGCCCGCTCCTTATGGGTGGTCAAAAGCAGCGCCACGCCGGAGTCGTTCGCTTCGACGGTCCGGAGCTCGGCTTGCTGCTTATTCAGAGGTGTCAGTTCGACAATGGTCCCGACCACGAACACGATGTCGTTCTTATCATCGTTGTGCAAAAGCACTTTCCAGACCGGCAGGAGGCCGGTCGGATTTTTGGTAGGTTCGGGCTTTGGGCCTGCTTTTTTCGCCCGCTTTGGTTTCACGGTTGCAGTCCCGCCTCCCTCAGCTGGCGTGGCCTCTTCCTCTGATTTTTTCTTCTTTTCAGCCATACAGATGCTCCTGGTTTCAAACAGCAAGGTTACGCTCGTCCGTACGCGTCATACCTCACACCGGGAGTATACTCCGAATGGCAGTAGAGAAATAGGAATTTTCGAACCCGGACCAATCGCGGCAGTTCGAACTCGCGGTATAAGCGACTAGAGTGACCGCATGGGTGTGCCGAAAATAATCGCCGGCGCGATGAGTGGGACCAGTGCCGACGGTGTCGACGTTGCCATCGTCCGCATCGACGGTCAGGGACTTGACATGTCAGTGCGTCTCCTCGGACGGCATCAATCGGCGTATGCACCGTCGCTTCGGGATGTGATTTTCGGATGCCGAAATACGGGCACGATCCGGCTCGATCAACTCGCTAGACTGGGGCAGCAGGTGTCGTCCGCGTACGCCGCCGCGGTAATCACGGCAATCGGGTCGGCCGACATTGCCGCATCTACGCTGACTGCGGTTGCCGCGCACGGGCAAACTCTTTTCCACGCGCCGCCGAACACCATTCAGTGGTTCGACCCGGCATTGGTTGCGGCCGAGGTCGGTTGTGCTGTCGTCAGCGATTTTCGCCGCGCGGACTGTGCCGCAGGCGGGCAGGGCGCGCCTCTGGTCCCGTATGCCGACCAGATTCTTTTCACTGACCCACTCAAGCACCGGGTGTTGCTGAACCTCGGTGGAATCGCAAACATCACGTATCTCCCCGCGGCCGGTTCGATCGACACCCTGCTCGCGTTCGACACCGGGCCGGGAAATTGTGTCAGCGACTTCCTCATGCGGTACATGAACCCCGAGGGCCCCGGCGTCGACACCAACGGTGTCTTGGCGTCGCTCGGGAAAGCCGACGAGTCGGTTGTGCTCAAGATGCTCTCCGACGATTTCTTCAAACACGCGCCGCCCCGCAGTACTGACGGCCCGGCGATGATCGACCTGTTTACCCGGTCCATCGAAGACTTCGGCTCGCGGGGGAAGCTGCCGAACAACTTGGCCACGGCTTGCCTGATCACGGCCACGGCGATCGTCCGATCGCTGCGCGATTTTCTGCCCCATTTTCCAGACGAATTGATCGCCAGCGGTGGGGGCGTGAACAACCAGGCGATCATGTCTTTTCTCCGCGCTCAAATGCCCGGTGTGGCGATCAAAACCACCGACGAACTCGGCGTGCCCGCCGACGCGAAGGAAGCAATCGCCTTCGCACTGCTCGCCGCGGCGACGCTCGACAACGAGCCGAGCAACGTTCCCGCCGCGACCGGCGCGCGGCGGCGTGTGGTCCTAGGGAGTATCACCCCGAAACCGTAAGGCCCATCTGTTATGTCGAATCGAGAACACCTGCTGACCGAACTGCGACTTCCCGAATCGATCGCGCTGGACACGATGCCGATCGCTGATGCCGTCGCGCTGATGAACCGGCAGGACGCAATCGCGGTCGCCGCCGTGGCGACGCAGCAAGCGGCGATCTGCCTCGCAGTGGAATTCGTCGTCGCGTCGTTCCAGCAGCAAGGCCGGCTGCTCTACTTCGGCGCGGGCACCAGCGGCCGGCTCGGCGTCTTGGACGCCAGCGAATGCCCGCCCACGTTTCGCAGCGACCCGCAGAGCGTGCAGGGAATTATTGCCGGGGGTGACTCGGCCATGTTCCGCGCGAAAGAGGGCGCCGAGGACAGCGCCACCGACGGCGCCGCCGCCGTCGACGCGAAACATGTCATCGGCCGTGACGTGGTGATGGGGATCGCCGCCGGTGGTACCACGCCGTTCGTGCAAGGCGCGCTGCGCCGGGCTCTGGAACTCGGGGCCAAAACGGTCTTCCTTTCCTGCGTCCAGCCCGTGATCAATGAACCCGCGGTCGATGTCGTAATTCGACCCCTGACCGGCGCCGAAGTGTTGACCGGATCGACCCGTCTCAAAGCAGGGACCGCGACCAAGTTGGTGCTCAACACGATCACCACGCTGGCGATGGTTCGACTCGGAAAGTGCTATGAAAATCTCATGGTCGACGTCCGCGCGACCAACAGCAAACTGCAGGATCGCGCGGAACGGATCGTAACCACGCTGACAGGGGTCTCGACCGAAACCGCAACAGAGCTTTTGAACAAGTCCGAAGGGCACGTAAAATCGGCCGTGGTGATGCACCGCCATCAGTTGGGTCTGAAACAGGCGAACGCGTGGCTGGAGACCTGCGCGGGAAGCCTTCGCCTCGCCCTCGACACGCGGCCCGGCAGCATCGATTGACAATCCCCGATCACTATCCGTCGAACTCGAGTTCGGCGAGGTCGCAATATTCGTTGGCCGGCCCGAGGTACCGGTAGTACCGATAGGCCGCCGCATTGTTCAGTGACTGAACAGTCAGGCGTGTCGGCGGACGGTTTGGTTGTAAGGGCGAATAAAGTCACGACGCCGCTTGAGAAGTTCGCCGTGTTGCTCGCTTGTATAGACCCACCGATCATCCGGGATTCCCACCCGGCCCGAGGGGCGGATTGCGCCTGGGTAACGACTTTGGCGGTCCCGAGATCGAGCCCCACTTAATCACCGGTCGCGTGAGCGGCGTCGTAAAACGTTTTAAAGCTCCCGTACAATATCTTCCCGATCTTATTACCAAAGTTGCTGTAAGAAGCCGTCGAGCCGATGACTGTGCGAGTCAGTTTCCCGGCCGTAATCGTGGCCGTTCCGAAGAGCCGCAGCTGGGCGATATCGCAGTAACCAACGGCGGGGCCGAGGTACCTAACGTACCGAAAGCCTGTGGGATTATTGACGGCGACGGTACTCAAGATGCCCGCAGCAGGTGCGGCCGACACGGTGAAAAGCGATACCACGCCCGTCGAGCTAACGTTGAAATATGCAATCGACGACGGCACTTATCGATAAACCTGACAAGCTATCGGCAGGCGGGCGCGTGGCAGTTGAGGCTGCTGCAGGTATCCTTCCATCGAAGGTACGACCTCATGGCAAATGCTGAATCCTCATTCACGTCGATCGCGGCAAAAATTGCCGACCGGTCGGCTGTCGTCGGCGTCGTCGGATTGGGATATGTCGGACTGCCCCTGCTGGCTGCGTTCCACCGCGCCGGTTTTGCTGTCCTCGGATTCGACAACGATCCTCACAAGATTGAATCGCTGAAGGCGGGGGAAAATTACCTGAAACACCTGGGCGAATCGCTGGTTGCGGACATGCGTCGGGCAGGGCGATTCGACGCGACCACGGATTTGTCCAGGCTCGGGGAAGCCGACGCGGTGCTGATCTGCGTTCCGACGCCGCTGGGGAAACACCTTGAGCCCGATCTCAGTTACGTCGAAAAAACCGCGGCGGCGGCGGCGGCGTCGCTGCGGCCGGGGCAAGTGCTCGTCCTGGAATCGACGACCTATCCCCGCACGACTCGCGAGGTTGTCCTGCCGAGATTATTGGCGACCGGCAAAACACTTGGTTCGGATTTTTTCCTCGCCTACTCGCCCGAGCGGGAGGACCCGGGGCGGAAGGATTACAACACGCAGACGATCCCCAAACTCGTGGGCGGGATCGACGCGGCCTCAGGTGAAATCGCCGCGACTTTGTATAGAACGGCCATCGAGCAGGTGATTCCGGTCTCGAGCGCGGAAGTCGCGGAGGCGGCGAAAATTTTGGAAAACGTGTATCGAGCGGTCAACATCGCGCTGGTCAACGAGATGAAGACCGTGCTGTCGGCGATGGACATCGACGTCTGGGAAGTCATCCGTGCGGCGGCGACCAAGCCGTTCGGATTTCAGGCATTTTATCCCGGTCCCGGCTTGGGCGGGCACTGCATTCCAATTGACCCGTATTACCTGACGTGGAAGGCGCGTGAGGTGGGGCTCGCGACGCGGTTCATTGAACTGGCCGGGGAGATCAACCACGCGATGCCCCGGTACGTGGTCGAGAAAACGGTGCTCGCGCTCAACGACCATTGCAAGTCAGTGAAGGGGAGCAAAATCCTCGTGCTCGGGCTGGCCTATAAGCCGGACGTCGACGACGTCCGCGAGAGCCCCAGCTTCGAGTTGATCGAACTGCTCAGCGAACTGGGGGCCGCGGTGGACTACAACGACCCCCACGTCCCGGCGACGCATCGAATGCGAAAATACGGCGACCTTGGCATGAAGAGTGTTCCCCTGACACCGACGAGTGTTGCCGACTACGACTGCGTGCTGATCGCGACGCATCACAAGGCGTACGACTGGCAGTTCGTGGCCGACCACGCGCGGTTAATCGTCGATACCCGCAACGCGATGCGCGGCGTCTCGGGACGGCGAGACCACATTGTCAGCGCGTAGTCTAGACACGCAGACGGGCGGCGATCGCGGTGAGGGTTTTTTGTAGAAATGCTCGCTCGGCCGCGTCGATCGCCGGTCGACGCAGACAGGCTTCGATCTGCCGAGTGAGGCGGTCGAAGTAATCGTTCAACCGCGGGATGTCATTAGGCTGACGCCGCTCCGACCCCTCGGCAATCTGCTCCCGCCATTTCCGCTCAACGCGCGCAAGTTCGTCCTGAAGGCCGATCAGTTCCATCGGTTCGACGATCGATCGCTCCGCTTCTTTCAACCGTTTCTCGATGATCTCCACCGAGTGCGCTTTTCGAATCTTCGACATAACTCTAAAGGTAGCAGGCTGAGAAGACCCGTGGAGCGTTGAAAACGCCAAGGTTGGCTTGATACGACAGGCAAATGATTCTCATACGGGTCCCAGTTGATTCGTGCGCGCCAAGCCGATCATGGTCTCGCTCAGGAAGAGATTTCGACGAGATTGCACATGAGTCATGGAACGCGCGCGATACCCGTTTAGCGGTCGACCCGCAGGGGCACGAGTCGGCGTGATCTCGGGCCGAAAGCGCCCCGTCGGGCAGCCGCTAAACGGGGCGACTAGATATCGCCGAGCGCACAACATTATTGAAAAATGTGTCACTCGGCGACAAAGCAATGACGATCAACTCCGAAAACAAGAACGTCGAAAACGTCTCTCCGTGCCCTGCAAACGCTTGAGGTTGGGCCGAAATCAAATCTTGTCGAGCCAGACTAACACTGGGAACAAGATGAAGAATGCGGTCACGGACACTGCGTTGCACATCGATTTGATTCGGGACGCCCGTGGCGTTTTCGATCCTACAACGACCAGCCAGAGTGCACCGATTGGACCGGAAATAAAAAGCGCCGGCGCGAAAAGGCCAGCCCAGCAAGCACCGCCTAGCATCCCGATGGCAATCATCAGTGGCGTTGAAAGATAAATCATAACCATATTGTGGTTGTCGAATGTTGAGCCGTGAGGGTACGCATAGAGCTCGTAAGTTGTGAAAAGGCCGAGCAAAAAGCCAATCACAAGGCCGCATTTTCCCGCAGAGACAATGGTCCGGTGATACGCGTACAGCTGAGGATTGTTCGGCCCGTCTCCACAGTGGGCGGCCGGGTTGAGCTTGGAGTAATAGTACGCCACGCGAAACATTCGAATCAGTTTCAGCGTCTTCACCGGACACCTCCCTAGACATGAACAAAGCCGGCGTCGGTAAACCCGAAGCCGGCTTTATAGCCAATTAAATTCGCTGGTAAGTCCTTCACCAGCAGAATAATCATCCACGCCGCGGGCCTCGACCACCACCGTCGCGGCGGGGGCCTCGATCGCCACCACGGTCGCCGCCGTGGTCACCACGGTCGTCGCCGCCGCCCTGGCCGCCGACTGGGTCGGGGTCGGACTCGCCGAGCTCGATCATGGCGGCCTTTCGGCTTAGCTTGATCCGGCCCTGGTCGTCGATCAACAGCACTTTGACTTTGATCTCCTGGCCCTGCTGGACGATGTTCTCAACGCGGTCGACGTACTTGTCGCTGAGCTCGGACACGTGGCAAAGCCCGTCGGTGTCCGGGGCGATCTCGACGAACGCGCCGAAGTCCTTGATGCTCACCACGCGGCCGGTGTAGATCTTGCCGATCTTCACCTCGGCGGTCATCGCTTCGATGATGTCGCGGCACTTCTCGGCGCCGGCTGAATCGGTGCTGGAGATGTAAACGGTGCCGTCGTCTTCGATGTCGACGTTCGCGCCGGTGTCGGCCTGCAGGGCCTTGATGTTCTTACCACCGGGGCCGATCAGCTTGCCGATCTTCTCGGGGTCGATCTTGACCGTCAGCAGGCGCGGGGCCCACTTGCTGATTTCCTTGCGCGGCGCGGGCAGCGTCTTTTCCATGATCTCGAGGATCTTCAACCGGGCGGCCTTAGCGCGGTGAAGGGTGTCTCTAACGATCTTGTAATCGATGCCTTCGATCTTGATGTCGAGCTGGATGGCGGTCACGCCGTCGCGGGTGCCGCAGACCTTAAAGTCCATGTCACCGAAGTGATCTTCCTCACCGATGATGTCGGTGAGCAGCTCGGTCCGGTCGCCTTCCTTGACCAGGCCGACGCTGATACCGGCGACCGGCTTGGTGATGGGGACGCCGGCGTCCATGAGCGCGAGCGTTCCGCCGCAACTGCTGGCCATCGAGCTGGAACCATTGGATTCCAGGATGTCGCTGATAATGCGGACCGTATACGGGAATGCGTCCAGCGGCGGGAGCACGGCGACCAGGCTCCGCTCGGCGAGTGCGCCGTGACCGATTTCACGCCGGCCCGGCCCGCGGATCGGCCGCACTTCACCCACGCTGTAGCTGGGGAAGTTGTAATGCAGCATGAACTTCTGGCTGTATTCGTCGATCAGGCCGTCGACCATCTGTTCATCGCTGCTGGTGCCGAGCGTGACAGTGCACATCGACTGGGTTTCACCGCGGGTAAACACGGCCGAGCCGTGCACACGGGGGAGTATGCCGACTTCGCAGCTGATCGGGCGGATGTCGTTGAACCCGCGGCCGTCGGGACGGACGCCTTCCAAAATCGACATGCGGGTGGCGTGTTCTTCGACCTCGTTGAACACGGCCCGGATCTGCTTGGCTTTGTCCTTTTGGGCGATAATCTCGCTGTAGTGGGCCTTGCCGTCGGTGACCGGCGGGGCGAGGTCGGCGATCACGTCGGTCAGCACCTTCTTGATCGCTTCCTTACGGTCGGCCTTGCGGGCGGTGCCGGTGATCTCGCGGATCTTCCCGCTGACTTTTTCGGTGACCGCTTTGACCAAAGCGGCGTCGGGTTGCTTGACGTCCCCGACCTTGGGCTGGCCGCACTTTTTCTGAAGTTCTTCGATCGCGCCGACGATCTCGATAACGGCCTTGTGGCCGAATTCGATCGCATCCGCGATGTCGTCTTCCAGTACTTCGCGGGCGCCGGTCTCGATCATGTTCACGGCATTTTTCGTGCCGGCCACGACCAGGTCGAAATCGCTGTATTCCATCTGTTCGATGGTCGGGAACAGGATCAGTTCACCGTTGATCCGACCGACGCGGGCGTGGGCGGTCGGCAGGGTGAACGGGATGTCGCTGATCGCCAGACAGGCGCTGGCGGCGACGCCGCTGAACACGTCCGGGTCGTTTTGGTTATCGAACGCGAGCACGTTCAGATGAATCTGCACTTCGTCGATGAACCCCTTGGGGAACAGCGGGCGGAGCGGGCGGTCGATCAAACGGGCAGTCAGAATTTCCTTGGTGGTCGGGCGGCCTTCGCGCTTGAGGAATCCACCGGGGAACTTACCGGCCGCGGCGCGGCGTTCACGGTAGTCGACCTGCAACGGGAAAAAGTCGATGCCTTCGCGGGGGGCGGCACGGACAACGGCGGCGAAGACGACAGTGTCGCCGTACTGAACGGTAACAGCGCCGTCGGCGAGCTTGGCGTAGGTGCCGGTCTGAATGGAAAGGGTGCGTCCGCCGATCTGGCGGGTGACATTAATAGCCTGCATGCAGGATGATCCTCTGGTGGCCCCGCGTTTTGATAATGGACGAGGATCGAAGATGGAGGATAGAGGGCCGAGGGGAAATTCGAATGACGAAACTCGAATGACGAATGAAGAACTTGTTTCGATCGACCTCTGATGACGAACGTAGTTCGGGTTCGACGCCGTCTCGTTTCGGCACTCGGACATTCGTCATTGATTCGTCATTCGAGTTTCGTCATTCGAATTTTCCCGGCCTTCTATCTTCAATCCTCGATACTCGTTTCCCGCACCACGCGGGCGGCCGGTTGCATCGCCACTTTCAGGGGTCTGGGGGCCTTGTCGACCAGTGGGGGAGATGAACCGGGGCAAAACAAAAACGGGACACGCACGAGCGTGTCCCGTCAGGGGTTTTCATTTTCGCAGACCCAGTCGGCTGATGATTTGCTGGTACCGGCTTCGGTCTTCACGGGTCAGATACTTCAGCAGGCTGTTTCGCTTGCTGACCATCTTCAGTAGTCCGCGACGCGACGAATGGTCTTTTTTATGCGTCCGAAGGTGATCGGTCAGTTCCGTGATTCGTTTGCTCAGGATCGCGATCTGGACTTCCGGTGACCCGGTGTCTTTCTCGTGAATCTTATAACTCGTAACGATCTCTGTCTTTGCTTCCAGCGTGATCATATCTCAAACTCCAAGGACACCAAGCGGCGAGCCGTTCGACGGAACAGCCGGCACAGCCGGTCAGCGACAAATCCGGCACGCACACGCGGGCAATCGGAATCGCGAAGGAAAGAATAAGCCGTCCCCAATCCGGAAGCAAGTGCGTCCTTCACTGAGCCGTCCTTTTGCCGCCATCGTCGCACAGCAGCCTGCCGGCCAACCCCGTCCGAAAGGTTGACATCATTGATCTGTACCCACCGATGCCCAGTCACGCGTCCTGTGGACGCGTCGCAGCACCGATCGACCGCGGCGGCTGGTTCGTTCGGACTTCCGCATTTCGCATTGAGCGATTTTCTCTATACTCCCCCGACTATGGCATTAGAAGTCGGAATCGTCGGTCTGCCCAATGTCGGGAAAAGCACCTTGTTTAACGCCCTCACAGCGGCGGGGGCGCTGGCGGCGAATTATCCGTTCGCGACCATCGAACCGAATGTGGGTGTGGTGGCGGTGCCGGACCATCGGCTGGAGACAATTCGGCAGTTCATCCAGAGTGAAAAAATCATCCCCGCCAGCCTGCGCGTAGTCGACATTGCCGGCATCGTTAAAGGGGCCAGCACGGGCGAAGGGCTGGGAAACAAGTTCCTGTCGCACATCCGCGAGGTCGACGCGATCCTGCACGTCGTGCGGTGCTTCGAAGGAGGCGACATCATCCACGTGATGGAATCGGTCGACCCGCTCCGGGACATCGACATCATCGACACAGAACTGGCGCTTGCAGATCTGGACACGGTTTCCAGCTCTTTGGAAAAGACCGAACGCCTCGCCCGCGGCGGAGACAAGGACGCGGTCGCCAAGGCTGACCTGCTGAAGAAATGCAAGGTACAGCTCAACGACGGCAAACCCGTCCGAGCGATCGAGCTGAATGTGGACGAGAAAAAGATCATGCGGTCGTTGGGGTTGATCACGGCTAAAAAAGTGCTGTACGTCGCCAATGTCGACGAAACCGACATCCACGGGAAAGGCCCGCTGGTGCAGAAGGTGCGGGACCGGGCAAAGGCCGAGGGCGGCGGGGTGGTGCCGGTGTGCGGGAAGCTGGAAGCCGAACTGTCGGAACTGGATCCGGCCGATCGGCAGGAAATGCTGTCGAGCATGGACTTGGAAGAGCCGGCGCTGGCGACGCTGACCCGCGAAGCCTACCGCTTGCTGGGTCGGCAGAGTTATTTCACGGCCGGGCCGAAAGAAATTCGCGCTTGGGATATTGCTGTCGGTGCGACTGCCCCGCAGGCCGCGGGGGTGATCCACACCGATTTTGAGAAAGCGTTCATCCGGGCCGAAGTCTACACGCTCGACGATCTAAAAGCTCATAAAGTCGAATCAGCTATCAAGGCCGCTGGGAAGATGCGGGCCGAAGGCAAAGGGTACGTAATGCACGACGGAGATATCGTGCATTTCCTCACGGGCGCGTAAGCGAATTTCGTTAATCGACACTTGCCTGTTAGGATTGTGTGCGGATAACCCTTGGCTACTTTTGATGACTTCAGACCGCGATCCAATCCTCGACGACAGTTCCCGGTTGCTCGCTTTGCAGCAGACCGGGCTTGTCGACTCACCGCCTGAAGAGTCATTCGACCGGCTGACCCGACTCGCCAGCCGATTCCTGAACGCGCCGGTCGCCTTGATCTCGCTGGTCAACAGCGAGCGACAATTCTTCAAAAGTTCGGTGGGCCTGCCGCAACGGGTTGCAGAACAACTCGCGCCATTGTCGCATTCGTTTTGCCGGCATGTCATTGCGACAGGCAAACCTCTGATCGTCGACGACGCACGATTAAATCCCGTGCTGAATACGAATCTGGCGGTTCCGTTGGGTGTGATCGCCTACGCCGGGATGCCACTGACCAGCCAGGACGGCCACACACTCGGATCGTTCTGCGTCATCGACAAGGTCCCGCGTAAATGGACCGCGGACGAACTCGGAATCTTGGGTGAACTTGCCGGTTGTGTCATGACGGAAATTGACCTCCGGCAGGCCCGTGACGTGGCCGAGGCGGCGAGTGCGTCGAAGGACAAGTTCCTCGCGTTTCTATCCCACGAACTGCGCGGGCCGCTTACGCCGGCGCTGCTCACGGCGTCGGCCATGGAAAATGACGAGCAATGTCCGACCCACATCCGCGAAGAAGCTCTTTTGATTCGGCGGAACATCCAGCTCGCCACACACATGGCCGACGACCTGCTGGACGTGACCCGGCTCGCCGCCGGGAAGCTGGAACCGCAGTTTCACAGCACAGACTTGCACGACGTTATCAGGACTGCCGTCGCGCAGTGCACGGCCGGAGCCAAAGAAAAATCGATTCGCATCACCACCGAGCTCCGGGCCGGCCAGTTCTCGATTCGGGGTGACGGCCCCCGGCTCATTCAGGTCGTCCAGAACGTGCTCAGCAATTCAATCAAATTCACCCCGCAAGAGGGCTCGGTCTCGGTCAGCACCGCGAACGTGAACCACGAGGTGTTGACCGAGATTGCCGACACCGGCCGGGGCGTCGACCGCGGATTCTTGTCGAAAATGTTCGAGCCTTACGAGCAGGCCGACCGGGAGTCCGCGCGGGACCATCTGGGGCTCGGCCTGGGGCTTACCATTTGTCGCGGAATCGTCGAGGCGCATCAGGGAACGATCTCGGCCCGGAGCGGCGGAAAAGGAAAGGGAACGACGATCGCTATTCGGCTGCCGCTGGCAGCCACCGGCACGTCCGGCGGCGTGGTCCCGGTAATCGAGGGAACGAAAGCCGACCCGGCCGCGAATCGTCTACGAATTATGCTGGTCGAAGACCACGACGACACCCGCCGGGTGATGACACGCCTTCTTAAAAACATGAAGTTTTCCGTTGTGACGGCCAGTTGCATCGCCGAGGCCGTGCAGACCGCCGCCGAGCACGAACTGGACCTGGTCATCAGCGACATCGGTCTGCCCGACGGGACCGGTCTGGAACTGATGCAGCAACTTCTAGCGAGCCGACCCGTCACCGCGATCGCGCTGACCGGGTACGGCACCGAAGCCGACACCGAACTGACACGCGCCGCGGGATTCACAGCCCACCTGACCAAGCCGATCGATTTTAAAGATCTGGTAGAGGTCATCGACCGGGTCACCCGCCGATTGCCCGCCGCAGTCCCCGCGTTATAGTGACCGCGTGTGCAGCAGCCGTAGCTCAGTTGGATAGAGCAGCGGATTTCTAATCCGCCGGTCAGTGGTTCGAATCCACTCGGCTGCAATGACGAGCCGGCGGCGGCGACAACTCGACAACCGGTCGGTCGCCGTTATAATCTCGACCCGGCCGCCCAGGTGGCGAAATTGGCAGACGCACTACCTTGAGGTGGTAGCGCCGCAAGGCATGCAGGTTCAAGTCCTGTCCTGGGCATTAGACCCGTCGAAAGACGGGTTTTTTTTCGCGCTCAGTTTGTCTTTTTGTGACCCGCAACAATTCCAAAGCTAACTACCACGTTGCCACTGCGGGACACGCGTACCCGGTCGCCGGATGATGACACGGGACTTTTCTGGATTCATCGTGAGTTCATTTCAGCCCGTTAATTGTTCGCCAGCGGCTCGTGGTTTTTGATCACCGGGGTTTCTTCGGTGACGCTGCAGCCGATCTTTGAAAGGAATCCCATGACGCAGAAACAGATCCTCGTTTTCACCCTGAGCATCGTCGGCATGCCGGGGCTCGGCAGTATTGCACGGGCGGCGGAGCCGTCGCGCATCACAGTCCCGCATCTGCTGATGATGGAAGACATGGGCGATAAAAAAGAGGAGAAGAAGGAAGAAAAGAAAGGCGGGAAGGAAGAGAAGATTGCCGTCGACAAACTGCCGGCGGCCGTGACTGAAGGTGTGAAGAAGGAAATGCCGACCGGGACCATCACCGACGCGGAGAAAGAAACCGACGACGGCAAAACGATTTACGAACTGGACGTGACCGTCGCCGACACCGTGTACGAAGTGAAGGTCAGCGAAGAGGGCAAAGTGTTGAGCAAGGAAGTCGACAAAGAGGACACCAAAGAAAAGAAATGACGTCGAGGCGACTGCGGGCGAACATCTGCTCGCCCGCAGTTGCATGGTTTCAAGGTGACGGCAGAATGCTCGATCATGACCGGTGACACCTTTTGAATTGTCGTGCTTTGCTTAGTGGGGCTGATCGCTGGGTTAAAACTCGTTGCTGTACTGCCACAGCCAAACGAGATGCCGGCAGTTGGTCGGGAGGACGCCCACCACTACGCTGTGGCGATGCCGAAGGTCACACTTCCCAAATCCTACTTTTGTCAGAGGATAGATCGTCTGCTTACCCTTACCGGGCACGGAGCGGACCCTGCCTGGAGCCGGGCCGAGTGGACCGACGATTTCGTCGATATTGAAGGCGATAAAAAGCGTTCGCCGCGATTCCGCACCCGGGCCAAATTGCTGTGGAACGATCAGTTTCTGTACGTGTTCGCTGAATTGCACGAACCGCACGTCTGGGGGACGCTGACCGAAAAAAACGCGATCATTTTTCATGATAACGATTTTGAAGTGTTCATCGATCCCGACGGCGGCGGTGAAAACTATTACGAGTTCGAGATGAACGCGCGGAATACGATCTGGGAGCTGACGCTCGTCAAGCGATACACCCAGGGCGGGCCGGCGATTCATGGTACGAACTTGCCCGGATTAATCAGCGCCGTGCACATCGACGGCACGCTGAATGACCCGACCGATATCGACCGCGGTTGGTCAGTCGAGATCGCTTTCCCGTTTTCAGGGCTCGCGAAACATCGACGCAACGGCCCGTGCCCGCCGAAACCGGGCGATCAATGGCGGATTAATTTCTCGCGCGTCGAATGGACCCACGAAGTGCTCGATGGAAAGTACCGCAAGGTGCCACGCGAGGTGAAGCCGGAAGACAACTGGGTCTGGTCGCCACAGGGGTTGATCGATATGCACCAGCCGGAACATTGGGGATTCCTGCACTTCGAACGATAATTTTTAGTTCTGTGTCAGGCAGTGGATGGGCTGATTTTGTTCCGAGAAATCGAGTGGCCTTCAGCGATGATGGCGTTACCGCTCGACGGGAGCGGGCGGTATGCTGCTGCGTAGACATGTCACAGTGTTTGAATAAATTCACGATCGTCTGGCTGGTGCTGCTGTCCGTCGCACCTCAGATTTTGTCGCCATCTATGGCGGAGGCCCGCGCCGGCGGGGGGCAGGGGTACAGCGGCGGCGGGGGCCACAGTGGTGGGGGCGGCGGATACAGCGGCGGCGGCGGGCATTGGAGTGGTGGCGGGAGCAGCGGTGGGGGCAGCGGCGACGGACAGTTTATCTTCCAGATCATCTTCTATTGTTTTACGCACCCGGCGATCGGAGTACCGCTCGCGCTGATCATCGCGGCGTTCATCTATTTCCAGTACTTCAACGCGACCCCGGTGCGGTCCGACACCCGGTCCAGGGATCTGGCGCTGTCCGGTAGCGTGTTGGACCAGGGAATCGCGGAGATCCGCCAGCACGATCCGAACTTCGATCCCGGGGCATTTTTCGACCGCGTCGGCGGTGGGTTCCTGAAACTGCAGGCCGCTTGGTGCGCGCAAGACCTGAAGGTCGTTCGGCCATTCATATCCGACGGGATCCACGAGCGGTTCTCGCTCCAGTTCGCGGAACAGAAGTCTGAAGGCTACCGCGACCACATGGACGGACTTCGGGTAGCCCAGATCGCGATCGCCGCGGCGCGGTCGGACGACATTTATGACCAGTTGTCCCTCATGATCCGAGCGGCCGCTGTCGACTTCCCGGTCTCGCTCGCCGACGGCGCGCAACTGTCCGGCTCACGGCAACTCGAACCGTTCACCGAGGTCTGGTCGTTTCTGCGACGCCGGGGCGCGAAGACGATCGTCGGACAGCCCGGTTTGCTCGAAGGAAACTGCCCCAACTGTGCCGCGGAGATCGCAATTAACGAATCGACCAACTGCACCAACTGCGGGGCGCTGCTCAGAAGCGGTGAATACGACTGGGTGCTGGCCGAGATTACGCAGGAATCGGAATGGAAACCGGGCGACCGCGGGCCGGTTCCAGGGCTCGACGCGCTGCGGCAGTCCGACGCTGATCTGAACGTGCAGGCTCTGGAGGATCGCGCTTCGGTGATCTTCTGGCGGAAGGCGGCGTCCGACCGGCTCGGGAAGCTCGACTCGATGCGGAAGGTAACGTCGCCGAGATATCTCGACCTGTACTCCACCAGGCTTCGGGGTGCCGCTGCAGAACGGACTTATTTCGGCGACTGTGCGGTCGGCGCGGTCGACACGTTAAAATTTATTCCTGCGGCCGCCGATTCGTCGCCGGACAAAGCGTTGATCGGCATACGCTGGTCCGGCTACAGCATGAACGTCGGCCCGGACGGGTCGCGGTCGAAGGTCGGCGATAACGACCCGCACCACACCCTGTTCGTGCTGATGCGGAAAGCGGGGGTTAAAACGGAGGTTGCCAAAGGAATCTCATCGGCACATTGCCCGAACTGCGGGGCACCCGAGGCGGGCGGGGTGAACGGTGCCTGCGAGTTCTGTGGTACAACGCTGAACGACGGCAGCAGCGGCTGGGTGCTCGACGACATTATCAGCTTCAGCGACCCGAAAGCTCAGCAACTGTTCGCGGGGTCTGGGACTTAGATCGAACTTTTTCGGAGGCCGGAATGGACTTGCTCACGCGATTGCAGAACGACATGAAGACCGCATTGAAAGCGGGACAGAAGGATCGATTGCAGGTGATCCGAATGCTGTTGAGTGACGTGAAAGTGATTGACCTTTTACCGGGTAAACCGACTGCCGAGGCGGTTGTCGAGGCATATGCAAAGAAGCTGCGGAAAAGCGCCGAGGAATACCGGAAGATCAATCGGCTCGACGAGGTAACCAAGCTGGAATCCGAAATGGCGGTCGTCGACGAATATTTGCCCAAGCGGGCGAGCAGCGGAGACACCGAGGCGCTGGTGAACCAGTTCGTCGCCGAAAATAGTTTCACCGAGAAGCAGGCCGGCCAGGCAATGGGCGCGTTCATGAAATTGCACGGCGCTGCAGTCGACCCGGCGGTAGCAAACCCGATCCTGCGAAAAGCACTAACTGGAAAATGATCGTCATCTGCATGGTAGCGGAGCACCGCCCGGGGTGGCGGGGTTTCGTCAGGCCGGATCGTAACCGGCCGACGCAAGGGTCGGGCGTATCGTGTGGTCCAGGGCGGGCGTGACGGCGGGCGGTGACGCTACGAGGGTCCCCGGCGGGGTGCTCCGATTCAGCGTTCGTTCATAAAGTCCGATCATCCGCGGCAGCACCGCTTCGAGGCTGTAGTTTTCGGTGATCAGTTTCTCGGCGGCGCGGCCGAGCGGTCGGTATTGGTCGGGATCTTTCAGAACGTTCAATGCTTCTGCGACGAAGCCATCGACGTCAAAGAACTCCGCGAGCAGGCCGTTCTCGCCGTCGTGAATCATTTCCTTGACCGGTGCCGTTGCCGAGCCGAGAACGACTGCGCCACAGCTCATTGCGTCCATCATGCTCCAGGAAAGCACGAACGGGACGGTCAAGTAAAGGTGCAGGTCGGTGGCGGCCAGCAATCGCGACAACTCGTCGGGCGCAATCCTGCCGACGAAATGCATCCGGCTTAGCTCGAAGTTCCCGCGTGCGATGACCCAGTCCTTAAACGTCTTGGCCTGCCCGATGTATGCCGAGTCCCCGCCGTAGGCGATGCGATCGGACCCGACGACGATAAAAATAACGTCATTGAATTCCTTCATGACGCGGTCGGCGACCCGCATGAAGATGTCGAACCCGCGCATGCTCTCGAACCCGCGACTCACATAGGTGACGACCCGGGTCGTGGCGGGCACGGGGATGCCCGCGAGCGTGCGCGGTCCCCGCGCGGCAAGTGGGGGGCGGAGCGCGTCGCCTCGACTGTTGTAATGCGCCCTGTCAACACCGTCGAAGATCAGTTCGAGCTTGGGAACGTATTCGCCGGGAAATCGGGACCTCTGAAAGTTCGTCGGCGTGTAGGCCGCGTCGCAGTTTTGCAGATCGAGCAAAATCATCGCGTTGCGGGCTCGGGCGCGCATGTATTTCTGGTCGTCGAGTACCCATTTGAGGTCGTGACGGAAGTCCATGTCACTGTCGGGACCGTGCGCGTGGTAGTAGTACTCGAACAAATTGATGCAAGGCACGTCGGGGTACAACTCGCGAAGAAACAGCGTGCTCCCGAACCCGCTATGCCCGACGATCAGATCGGGCTTGTAGTCCTTTTGCGCTTTCATCGCCTGGTACACGGCGTCGGAATGCCAGATCGTGTTCTCGAACGTGCGCGAACAGAAGTGATTATGGGCGGTCGCGCCGCCGGCGAGCTTGTACTGAATCTTCTTAACGCCGCCGACAAGACCTGCCGGGGTTTCGCTGACGAAACTGCAATCCCAGTTCAGCTTGTCGACCAGATACGCAGCGATGTGTCCGAATTGCGCGGGAAAGTTTTGGTGCACGAACAGGATGCGCATGTCGGCTCAGTGTTTAAAAAACAGCAATATCTGGACGCCATTGAAAAAGCTGTGGGCGATAATACTGGCCCAGAGGTTTCCGGTCCTTTCATACACGTACCCGAGTCCGACGGCGAGCAGAAAGAGCGGGGCGAGAAATGCAGGCTCCATGTGGATGGCGGCAAAGCATGCGGAAGTGACAATGATCGCCGCCCACCGGGCGCGGTGACCTACCGGTGGGGCCTCGGTGAGCCGCGGCGACGGCGGATTGGGTTGGTATTGCAAACGAATTTTGGATTCGCCCGCACCTTCCGATTGCGGAGCGACTGCGGCGACAGCAGCGGTGGTAGGAGCGACAACGACGACCTGCGATGACGCGCTGTTCTTTGGTGGCAGAGGGGCTACGCCGAACGCAAAGCTGAACATTCGACCGAGCATTGTCTGGATGACTCCTCGAAAGCCGAGCTCTTCCAAAAGAGGAGCGACTACGACGGCCATGATGATCGCGACGACTCTGACGCGTGGGTTGCTGGCGTGATCCATTAACGTCAGCAGCTCGTGTGGCCCGGCCTTTTTTAAATGAAAGAACGAATAGATCGCCTCGACGGCGGTTCCGGATAGTGAAACGAGCGGAAAAAGGACGAGCAGCGTAACGACACCCCAGAGTAGCCCTGCCGGGATTTGCTTGAGACGAAGTCCGAGGCACCCGATCGCGTCTGTACGTACGAAAAGGGAAAGCCCGATAATGGCCAGAAATACCAGCGATTCACTGATTACGTTCGAAAGCAGTGGCAGCGATTCAGCGGGGAGTTGAAAATCGAAACCCATGAACAGGGGGGCGAGCTTTCCACCGATTAAAATTGCGGCGCAAAGGATCATCAGCAGCCACCAGACTGATTCGTCCCCGCGGAGCCGCTCAGGGCCGTGAACGGACGTTCGCCGGAAAACGCCCAGGAAGCGACTGCCGAGCAACGCCACGATCGACCAGACGGCCAATGTAAGCAACATCGCGTGAGACGATTCGGCCTGCGGCGACGGTGGATTAACCTCCACAGGCACCCCGACCTGCGCCTGCGACCCCGGCGTATTTGACAACAATGCGATCCCCTTTATCTTCACTGGCCTTGCTCCGTTGTCACTTTGGCATGAACTATCGCCAGCGTGCCCCTGCCACGTTCGTGGCGAGAATCATAACGTCCGGCTGATGCGTTGCATATGATGTCGATATGGATACCGATTTCCTCCAGAAAATAATCGAAACCAAACGCGAGGAAGTCGCATTTCGTAAGACTCGTGTATCGCTCGAAGAGTTAACCGAAACGATTACGACGCTGGGTCGGCCCCGGAATTTTTTTCACGCGTTGGCGAAAGACCCCAAGACCGGTCGCGTGCCGAAAAAGGTCAACCTGATCGCGGAGGTGAAAAAAGCGTCGCCGAGCGCCGGCTTGATTCGTTCTGATTTTGACCCCGTTGCGATCGCCCGCGCGTACGACGCGGCCGGCGCGGATGCGATCAGCGTACTGACCGACGAGAAATATTTTCAGGGCAAGCTCGAATACATCCATGCGATCCGCGACGCAGTGAAGCTGCCGGTCCTGCGGAAAGATTTCATCATTGATCCGTATCAAGTCCACGAAAGCCGCGCCGCCGGTGCCGACGCGATTCTTCTGATCGCCGAATGCCTCGAGACCAGCGAGTTGATTGACCTTCAAATCCTTGCCACTGAATTGAGCCTGACTTGTCTCATCGAAGTACACGATCTGGACAACCTCATGCGCGTTCGCGACCAGGTGATCGGTTTTCCTCACCGAAGTTACAGTCTTCTTGGAATCAACAACCGCAACCTAAAGACGATGAAGACTGATCTGGGCAACACGCTGCGAATGGCCGAGCTGGTCGAAGACCGGGCGGTGCTGGTCAGCGAGAGCGGAATAGATTCCGTCGACGCGGTACGAAAACTGGTCGCCGCGGACGTGAGGTCGGTGCTGGTCGGCGAGACCCTGATGCGGAGCGACGACCCGGGGGCGAAGATCCGGGAGTTGTTCGTCTGAGGGTCATGCCAGCGATTGCAAGACAATCACGCGAGCCTGCTCCGGCAATCCAGCGGTTCTGCGGTGCTTGGATGGATTTCCGTCAATTCGCCCGGTCGAGCATTCCTTTGAACGGCCATTCACCGCCGAGTTTCTTCAAGCCGTTTCCCGCTTACCGTAACGCGATGTCGCGGGTCGAAAGTCCGAAGTCCCGCTTGAGTGACCACGGAACGTGGATCGGCACCGGTCGGTCGCCGTGTTGGGGTGAAAGGTGCAGGAACGTTTCGTTGATCGCGCTCGCGAAGCGGGCTTGCCCGGGAAATCTAGGGATCGCGATTTTCATCGGTTCGACGGTAATCGTCGGATTGGTGTTGATCTCCCAGACGACGATGCGGTCACCGACGCGGCTGTAATCGATTCGGCCGTAGTCGATGCCGGCGAGGCGGAAAATGTCGCCGAGTTGCTTTTCGTGCGGGTTGCTCGATAGAAACTGGATTTCCTCGGCGACGGTATGTTCGTCGACCAGCGATGGGAATTTCAAAACCCATTCGTGTCCGTGCAGAAGGTGGCGGGGGATGATCTGGTTGCCCACGATAAACGCGGAATATTTGCGGTAGATCCCGTTGCGATCGGCAGTGTCGAAAAACTCGACGACCAGAAGCGAGTCGACCGGGGTGTTTGTTTCGGCCAGCTTTTGCAGCGCATCGGCGAGTTCGGCTGTCGAATGTAGTAAGCCGGTCAGGCTCCCGGTGTGGTCGTTTTCTTGACGGACGAAAGCCGGGAATCGCACTCGCGACAGGTCCGCATCCGCCCGATGCACGGCGAACGGGTTCAGTCCCGCGTCGTGCAGCTTTCCGAGCAACGGGCCGCGCCGCAGGACCGTTGTCGGGTTGTTAAACGCCCGGTGATCCGTGCGCGACAACACCTCGAAGGCCAGTTCCGCCAATCTAAGCCCCGCCGCGTCGAGCCGTTCGAGATCGGAGAAAATATGAACGGCCGGCTCGAGCGTGCGGAAATGAATCAACTGGTCGTAAAAAATGCACTGGCATACGGGCGCTAATGCGCGTCCCCAGGTCTGCAGGTAGGTTTTAAACGTGTACGCATGATCGCGGGTGACAACGAAGCGGATCATGGCCGGCCCACCGCTCGCGCGGGGTCCGGGCGCAGCGAGAAATGCGAATGAACCGCGAACCATCGACCGTCGCGGTGCCGCAGCATCAATGTCGCCCGGCCGAACCGATCGAACCATTCGCCCCCGGTCGAGCGAGCTTGAGAATGCCACTCGGAAGCCACCCACGCGAACTCATCGCCAAGTTCTATCCGCGCGGTATGCGTCGCGAATTCGAATCCACGGGTCGAGTCCCAGACCGGTTTCCACTGCAGTTCTGCCAGATTGTGAACACCCTGCACGTGAACGACTCGTGTACCGAAGGACACCACATCGTGGTCGAAAAGGGACGCGCCCCGGGAGAGGTCGTTGTCGCGGACCGCCGCGGCAAATGCGTTCAGCCAATCGTGCACGGCTTGCTGCCGAACCGCCGCTAAGTTTGAATCGAGTGCGGACATTCTCTCCCTCGTCCGAACCTGCCTCGCAACTGAGAACTGATTGCAGACTGGAAGCGGCCACGTTCTTGACCGCTCCTGGCGGCCGATCACCACTTGATTATCGAAATACACATATCTTTACTTTAGTGCATTCAATGGTGTTCAGGTGAATGGCGAGGTCTCCCGCCGCACGGTGCTCGACGCGCCGGACGGCTAGTTTATGCGAAATCAAGTATGAAAAACGCCGCGGAAAGCGGCCGGGGACACGACGGCACAGAACCGGGCATGTTTAAGGCTGCTTCCTTTCGGACCTGACCTGGTTCACAGCCGACCCTTGCATCGGACCCGGCCGCTTTCCGCGGCGGGGTTCGGACTGTATCACCACGCTTGCCGCGAAGATAGTGGTCGGTCCGTCGGGATCGACTATCTTCGGCCCAAACGCGTCCACGCCTTGGGGTGGACCTGCAACCAGAACCGGCCACCAGTCCGCGCGACTTGCACTGGGAATTCGTACACACCGGACAGTGTCTGTGCTGTCAACACCTCGCGGGGGAGCCCGCTCGCGGCGGCCTGACCGTTTTTGAGGACGATCACGTGTTTCGTCTCCGGCATCAATTCTTCAACGTGGTGGGTGATCATCAACACCGCGGGCGGGGGATCGCTTTGGCGGATGAGCCGCTGAACGGTCGCCAACACCTGTTCGCGGGCCAGCACGTCGAGTCCGGCGGTCGGTTCGTCCAGAATCAGTAGTTTCACTTCAACTACCAACGCGCGGGCGATCAGGCATCGTATCCGTTCGCCGCTGCTGAGCGTGCGATAGGCCTGCGCGGTCTGTGCTCGAAGCCCGACTTGCCGGATCAGCCGGGTCGCCTTGCGTCGCATGGTGTCGGTGACGGAATGGTAAAGACCGACCGTGCCGAAGAAGCCTGTAAGCACAACCCCCTCGACGGTTTCGTCGGCGTCGAATTCCAAGGCACTGCTCGGTTGCACCAGGCGGATCGACTCGCGGAGTTCGTTCAAGTCGGTCTGCCCGAACAGATGCCCCAGCACGCGAATTTCGCCCCGGGTCGGCCAGATCTGCCCCATGATCACGCGAGCCAGGGTGCTCTTCCCACTGCCGTTGGGACCGAGGATTGCGGCACACCCGCCGGCGGGCACCGTCCAATTGATGTTGCTGAGAATCTTGCGCCCGCCGCGTGTGACCGTGACGCCGTCGACCGCAATCGCCGGCGTGGCTGCCGTCACCGACTCGATCTCTGCCCGCGTGTCCGATTTTTTCTTCAGAACGATCGCGGAAGCCGCTCGATCATCGTCGCAATTTACAGTAGTTTTCGATCCCATGCAGTCCACCGCTCCGAGCCGCCGTTTCGTCCCTGCCGTTTTGGACCCATCTGACTTTTCGCAGGTCGAACCGTTTTTTCAAACTCTGCTGGACCGCCGACTCGATTCCGAGGCATCGGTGGTGCAGTGCCTGCTCGATTTTTCGGAGTTGGCTTCTGTCGTCGAAGAATACGGTTCCCGGCGGTACATCGACAAGAGTTGTCATACTGACGACGCAAAAATCGAAGCGCGTTTTATGCAGTTTATCGAAGAGGTCGAGCCGAGAATCAAACCGCTCTACTTTGCCCTGCAGAAGAAATGCCTTTCGGCGCGTTCGCTGTTGCCGGACGACAGCCGGTACCGAATGCTGACCCGTAAATGGAAGGCAGACGTTGATGTATTTCGCGAACAAAACATTCCGATCGAAACCCAAACCACCCGATTGGTGAACGAGTACGACAAAACTTGCGGTTCGATGATGGTCGATTTCGACGGGCGGCAACTGACGATGCAGCAGATGGCCCGGTATCAGGAACAGACCGATCGGACGACTCGCGAGCGGGCTTGGAAAACGACGACCGACCGCCGAGTCGTGGACCGCGGGTCGATCGAGAAGATTTTCGATGAACTGCTCGCCCGCCGAAGTGAAATCGCCGCGAACGCGAATGAACCTGACTATCGGTCTTACGTCTGGAAATCGTACAAGCGATTCGACTACACGCCCGAGCAGTGCCTGCAATTCGCCGATGCGATCGCCGAAGTCTGCGTGCCGCTGGTACGCAAGCTCGACGCCAAGCGGCGGGTCGAACTGGGGGCGCCGACGCTTCGGCCCTGGGATTCGAAGGTCGACCCGCAGAATCTTCCGCCGTTGACGCCGTTTAAGGAGGGCGATACGACGGCGTTTATCGACAAAACCAAGGCCATCTTCGATCGGATGTCGTCAGAGCTCGCCGAGGAGTTCGAGTCGCTGCGTCGCAATAACAATCTGGATCTGGAAAGCCGAAAAGGGAAACAGCCCGGCGGGTACCAGGCGACGCTGGAGGAATCAAAGCAGCCGTTCATTTTTATGAACGCGGCGGGGTTGCAGCGGGACGTCGAAACGCTGCTGCACGAGGGCGGTCATGCGTTTCACACTATCGCAGCGGTCGACGAGCCTCTGGTGTTTCTACGGTCAGCGCCGATGGAGTTCTGTGAGGTCGCGAGCATGTCGATGGAACTGCTCGGCAGTGAGCATTTCGACGTGTTCTACAACTCGGAAGATGCCGCCCGGGCACGCCGGGTTAAGCTCGAAGAGGTAATCCGGTTTTTCCCCTGGATGGCGACCATCGATTCGTTTCAACACTGGCTGTATCTGCATCCCTTCCACTCGCCCGCCGAACGGACTGCGGAATGGCTACGGCTGCTCACCCGCTTCGGCGGCGACGTCGATTGGACCGGCTTGGAAGCAATCCGAGAGTGCAGCTGGCAGCCGCAACTTCACCTGTTCCATGCCCCGTTTTATTACATCGAGTACGGCATCGCACAGGTCGGAGCGCTTCAACTCTGGATGAAGGCGAAAGACGACCCGCGGCGGGCACTGGCGAACTACCGGGCGGCGCTGGCGCTCGGCGGGACGCGGCCGTTACCCGACTTGTTTGCAGCAGCAGGGATTCGGTTCGATTTCACCGAAAAGACGTTGCGGCCGCTGATGACCGCCCTTGAGGAGGAGATTGTTATCTGACCTCAACTGGACCGGAGAACCTTCACAAAACACCGAATGATTGGCCGATCTTAACAGTGGTGGAAATGGTTTCAGGACGACAACCCACGCTCGATGGAGATTTACGCGTGGCAGCGATCGTCAGCCGACCCATTTTCGTGATCGGGGCACCTCGCAGCGGGACCACATGGGTGCAACGGCTTCTGCTGACCTGTCCGGGCCTGTGCGGCGGGCAGGAAACGCATTTTTTCAGCGCCTTCGCGTCTGTGCTTTGGGCTTACGACCGGTCGTTGCAACTCGGCCGGAACGTCGGACTTCCCGCTTTCTGGGACCAGAAAGACCTGGTCGAGGAGACCCGCGAGCTCTGGCGGAAAACCGTTCAACCGCTGATTCTGAACTGCCCGCAGGCAAAGGTGTTGATCGAGAAAACGCCCGATCACGCCATCGTGTTACCCGAAATCTTTAGATGCCTTCCGGATTCACGCGTGATCCACGTCATTCGCGACAGCCGAGCGGTGGTCGCGTCGATGCTGGCGGCTTCGAACGACTGGGGCCGGGTCTGGGCGCCGAAGTCCGCCCGCGACGCTTCGGTGCTCTGGTACCGGTGCACTCGTGAACCGATGACCTTTGCAAAGTCTCTGCCCGCGAATCGGTATGTCCAGGTTTTCTACGAAGACCTGCTCACCGACGGCTGTGCCCAGGCTCGAAGGCTGTTTGAGTTCGCCGGTGTCGATATGGCCCCGGAACAGATTCGAGCGGCCGTCGCCGAGCAGTCGTTCGAAACTCAGAAAAAGTCAAAGGGATCGCCTATTCCTACGGTAAAGGCGAACCACGACGCGGCCGAACCGGCGGGCTTTTTCCGCAAAGGACGTGTCGATTCCTGGCGGTCCGAGCTGTCGCTGGCTCAGAAACTAATCGTCTGGCGTTACACCCGGAAGCTGATGAAAGAGGTCGGCTACGACTGGTCGGGCCGCGTGCCCAGCCGAGCACTTCAGTAGCCACACCGTTGGGGTTACTAATCCAACGCCCGACTCGGCTTCGCCCGCTTGTTACCCGGCCGTCGGACCCCGCGGCCGACAGCCGGATACCTCGAGCCGGCGTTACATCTTACCGAACAGGCCTCGGTGCGGATCGTTACGCGTTCGATTTCTCCCCGAACAACGTTCCCGTAGAAACTTGCCCGACTGCGAGCGTGATTGTTGCGACGCCGCCGACTGGTTTGGTCGCGGTGATGCCGCTGACCGGCACAACACGCACGGTATACGTGCCGGCGGCGAGGCCGGTGATTGACCAGTTTCCGCTGATGTCGGTCGTGACGGTTTTCTCACCGCTGTCGAACTTCCCGTTGTTGTTCAGGTCGAGATAGACGGTCCACAAACCCACGCCGAATTCACCGTTATCGATCTTTCCGTCGGCGTTGGTGTCGCCGAACACCCGGCCGGAGATGCTCGCAGTCTTGGGGTCCACCGCTTTGACAGTGTCGATGAAGGTCACGATCGGGGACTTGTTGCCTTTCGCATCGGTCACAAATTCCGAGACCGTCAGTCCTCCGGACTTGGCAAAGACGTGAGCGTTCGCCGGGATCGTGCCCGCGGCTGTCAGGGTGACGATCGTGTCCGGCGTCCCGTCGCCCCAGTTGACGTCGACCTTATAAGGCCCGGTTCCCCCGGTCTGGCTAAAGGAACCCAGCGGGACGGACACCGACGTTCCCTGCGTCGCGGTCTGGGCGGCGGGTGGTGTGATCTTTAAAACCGCAGCGGCGGAGACGGTCTCGCTGAAGGTCGCAGGCGGCGACTTAAAATTCTTGGCGTCGGTCACCGTTTCGGTCACGACGAGCGCACCGGTTTTAATAAAGGTGTGTGCCGTGGCCGGGATCGTTCCTGCGGCGTTTGCCGTCAGTACCGTCTCCGCTGAACCGTCACCCCAGCTGATGTTAACCTTGAACGGGCCGGTCGCCCCGGTCTGGGTAAACGAGCCGAGCGTGACGTTGGTGTTGACTCCGGTCTTCGCGACCTGGCTGGCCGGCGGGGTGATCTTGATCCCGGCCGCCGCTGTGACAGTATCGGTAAAGGTCGCGACCGCAGATTTGTTTCCGTCGATGTCGGTCAGGGCCTCGGACACCGTGTTCACCCCGGCACTGCTGTACGTGTGGGCGATCGCCGGGATCGTGCCGACGGTCGTCAGGTTCAGAACCGACTTCGCCGACCCGTCACCCCAGTCGACTTCCAGTTTGTAGGGGCCGGTCGCGCCGATTCCAGTGAACGACCCGAGCGGGACGCTTTTGCTGACGCCCGCGGTCGCCGTCTGGCTAGCCGGGGGGGTTATTTTGATGACGGCAGTCGACGGGACGTTCTCAATGAATGTTGCCTTGTTGGACTTCGCGCCCGCGGCGTCGGTGATGGTCTCCGATACCGTGATCGGCCCGGATCTCGCAAACGCGTGCGTCGTTGCCGGGATCGTGCCGGCGGTCGTCAGATTGATGATCGAGTCGGCAGAACCGTCCCCCCAGGCGAGGTCGAGCTTGAAGGGCGCGAGCCCGCCGGTTTGCGTGAACGAACCAAGCGTTACCGAGACAGCCGTGTTCAGTTTCCCCGTTTGCGCCGGAGGTGGGGTCACCGTGATTAGCGGAGGCGGTTGCACTTCGACCGCGCCCACGTCGACCGCCGTGCCTTGGATCCGTGAGAACCCACGCTGATCAGTCGTCGTGCCCGACGGGACTTTCGCATTCACGCCTTTGTTTAGCGCGGGGCTTCCCGCCAATGGGAGCATTGTCTGCGTCGGCCCGCCGTTGTTGGCCGGCGCGCCCAGCTTCGGACTGAGCGGATGGGCCGTGCTGCCGAGCTGGTCGCTCGCGATCCAACCCGAACTGGTCAGCCCTTGGCCGTTCGGATCACCGATCAGATTCCCGCCCTGCGATTTGAACAAGCCGAAAGTGTCGCCGTTGGTCGTCGCCGCGACGATCGTGTTAGCGACCGCGCAGGAGTTGGTCGCGTCATTGTTGTTGACGTAAAGCCCCCAGGCGTTGCCGACAAAGGTGCAGTCGTAGACGAACCCCGTGCCGGAGAAATCGAATTGCAAACCGCCGCAGGCGTTGTCGAAGAAGGTGTCGTTGACGACGGTGACCGTGCCACCGAAGCGGGTGTTGATCGTGCCCGCCTGATTGCTGGAGACGTTTCCGCTGAAGGTCGAATTGCGGATCGTCACCTTGCCGGTATTGGTGATCGCGCCGCTGCCGCCGCTGGAGTCTGTATTGTTCGTGACGGTGAGGTTGTTGCCGGTCAGCGTTCCGCCGCCGGTCACGTCGATTGCCGGGCCGGCCGCCCCGGTAGAGCTATTGCCGGTGAGTGTCACGTGATCGAGCGTGAGGTTCCCCGAGTTTTCGAATGCGCCCGAAGCACCCTTGGTGAATGTCACATTGCTGATCGAGGCGGTGACACCGCCGTCGATCTGAATGTTGGCCAGGGTGTTGTTCGCGTTGAGAATCAACGCCGCCGAGGGGCCGGTGATCGTCGTCGCCGCATGGGTGTTGCTGAGCTCGAAAAGACCGTTAATCAGCGTGATGGTCTGGGCGGCGGCGAACACGGTGGGATCAAACGAAATGGAGGTTGCCGAGGTCGCGGCGTTCGCCTTCGCGATCGCGTCCCGCAGGCTGATCACTGCCCCTCTGGTATGGACGACGTCAGCAGTCGAGTTCACGACCACCGCCGTCATAAGCAACCGCGGCTCGAATGTTTCGACGGACAAACTTCGGTTCGAACGGGGTTTCCGTAACTGACGCCGTCTCCCTGCACTGGACATGGTGCGCTCCTCTGCGATGACCCGAATCTGAAAAATTCGCAATTAAATAAAAATCGATGCTGCGAGAATCTACCGCACGAGCGGGTAAGCTCAAGATGATAACGCTGTCGAAACTGGCCGGGTCGGGGTCGCACGCGACAAAGCAGCTATCGCAGTTTGCCTAGACACAATAAACCTCGATTCGCGCACTTTTTACGAGCCGTACCCACCATGCATCTGTCAGCTGAGATCCCAGATCCGGTCGTTGAGTTTCTCGCGCGCCGATTCGCGGGGGCTATCTTGGGGCAGGCGTCGCTGTTCGGTGGGGTGCAAAGCGACGTTCGCAGATTGCAGACGTCGACCGGGCAAACATTCGTGCTGAAGCAGCACTCAAGCGCACCGCCCGACTGGTACGCCCGCGAGGCCGACGGGCTCGAATTGCTCGATCGGCCCGGTTGTCCGCGGACGCCCGAGGTCTATCTCGTCGGTGAAAAGTTTCTGTTGCTGGAAGATCTGAACGAAAGCGGTCGGGCCATGGATGATTTGCCGGCCGCGTTCTGGGAAGAGTTTGGTCGCGCCCTCGCCCGCCTGCACCTGAATACCGATCCGCTGTTCGGACTGCCGTACGACAACTATCTGGGGCTGATGCCGCAGCAGAATGATCAGACGACCGACGGCCATGCTTTTTTCGTCGAGCGTCGAGTGCTTCGATATCTGTACGAACCCATCGCCGAGCGGACACTGACCGCCGAAGACCGACGCGGGGTCGAACACCTTTGTGAACGGATTCGACGCGACGTGCCAGCGCAGCCGGCGTCGCTGTGTCACGGCGACCTGTGGACCGCCAACATGCTGGCAGGCCCGGGCGACCGGCCCGCGTACTTTGACCCGGCCGTGCATTACGGTTGGGCCGAGGCAGAGCTCAGTTTGACGCGGCAGTTCGGCGGTATCCCGAATTCATTTTACCGAGCTTATAACGAACTCAATCCGCTGCAGCCGGGCTGGGAGACCCGCATGCCGCTATATGAATTGAAAGAAATGCTCGGACTGATCGCTCAATTCGGGGACGAGCACGACATGGTCGGGCCGTTGCGTGCACTGATTCAGCAATATGAATAAGTCGCCGCGCGGGCAGTCGACTGCAACGGAGGCCACTGTTGCGTGTAACATAGGCTCTCTGTCGAGACTTCGGGCCAGTGTTGACCTGTTGATCGCAATGCAGTCAATTCCGAGTCGACTCTTAATTTCGTCCACTTGTTGCAGAGGCCTGTTCCATTAAGACCATCATGAAGCGAAGCGTTTTCCTGGCCGCGTCGGCGGTCGTCTTTGTCGGGTGCAAGGTGGGACCGGATTACCGGTCGCCGAATCAGCCCATGCCAACCCGCTGGCAATCGCTGCCGACCACGCAGGCCAGCGTCCTGGTTCCCGAACCCGTCCAGATCGAGCGATGGTGGACGACGTTCAATGACCCGGTGCTAAACTCGCTGGTCCAGCGGGCTGTGAATTCGAATCTGGACCTGCAACTCGCGACCGAACGCATTCTCGAGGCACGGGCACAGCTCGGAATTAACACCGCAGGCCTGCTCCCGAACGTGAACGGCACCGGGGGCTATACCCGCAACGGAAGCGCACGCGGGCGGTGGGGTAGTTCTTGGATCGCAGGGCTGGATGCCGCGTGGGAAATCGACATTTTTGGCGGGGTCAGGCGGTCGGTCGAAGCCTCCGAGGCAACATTGCAGGCTTCAGTCGAAGACCGTCGCGACGTTCTGGTCACCCTGCTGGGTGAAGTCGCGACCAACTACATTCAGCTTCGCGGCCAGCAGCAGGAAGTGTTTATCGCCAGGCAGAATCTGCAGGTGCAGACCCGAAACGCGAAACTTGCGCGGGACAAGAAATCGCTGGGAACGGGGACGACGCTCGACATCGTTCAAGCGGACGCTCAAGTCGCGAGCACCACGGCTACCATCGCCGGGCTCGAAACGCTGACGCAGCAGAGCATCTATTCGATCAGCGTGCTGCTCGGTCAAGAGCCAACGGCCTTAAATGACGAGCTGACACCACCGAAGGACGTGCCCGCGCCGCCGGTCGAACTGCCGATCGGATTGCCGTCGGATTTGCTCCGACGCAGGCCCGACATTCGCCGGGCTGAACGGCAACTCGCCGCTCAGACGGCAGTGATCGGCGTCGCCGTCGCCGACCTGTTCCCGCGGTTTTCACTGACCGGTAACGTAAACTCGCAGGCGTCCCGCGTTGATTTGCTCGACTGGAATCACACCTTCTGGTCGTTCGGGCCGAGCGTCTCGTGGTCCATTTTTTCCGGCGGCCGGGTCCAAGCGAATATTGATTTTCAGGACGCGGTACAGAAGCAGACGTTGACGACCTATCATCGGACCGTCCTGACTGCCTTGCAGGAAGTCCAGAATGTTCTGGTTGCTTATGCCCAGGAGCACCGCAGACGTGCGGCATTGACTGATTCGGTCGAGCTCAATCGTCGTGCGGTCATACTTGCCACCGAGCGTTATCAGAGTGGTCAGAACGACTTCCTGCCGGTCCTCGATGCCGAGAGGGCCTTATTCGCGTCGCAGGACGCACAGATTCAGAGTAACACGGCGATCGGTACAGAAGCGGTTGCGCTCTACAAGGCTTTAGGTGGTGGCTGGGAAATCGGTGAGTCCAACGCAACATCCCAGCCCGCGCCGCAGTAGTGTATTTGGGATACGTGCTCGGCTGAGAACCTCAGGTAGATGGAGCACCGATCGGTGCAAGCGGTTGATTCAGCTTCGATTTAAAGAAAGTCGCGTAAAGTTTTATGAGAATCCTGATTTCGTTTTTAGTCCTCGCGGTGCTCGTTGGCGGCGGCGGTGCCTGGTACATGCACTCGGCAGGGGAGCCGTCGGTTGAGTATCGAACGGCGCAGGTCCGCCGAGGCGATCTGGTTTCGACGATCAGCGCGACTGGAACTCTCGAACCTGAAGAAGTGGTCGACGTCGGCGCTCAGGTTGCCGGTCTAATCGAATCCTTCGGCAAAGACTCGGGCGGAAGTTTGATCGATTATCGCTCACCGGTCGAACCCGGAATGGTACTCGCGAGAATCGACGACTCTACATATCGAGCCGACGTTGACATCGCCCGGGCACAACTGGAGCAGGCAAAGACAGCTATCTTAAAAGGTGAGGCTGACCTGGCGCAGTCGAATTCGAAGTTAATGCAGGCCGAGCACAACTGGCTTCGCGCGGAGAAAATGGGGCCGTCGGACGCCTTGTCGCAGAACGATTACGACATGTATCAGGCTGAGTTCGAGACTGCTAAAGCGAACGTCGGCATCGCCCAGGCGGAGATTGCCACGGCCAAGAACGGCGTTCCGCTTGCCGAAGCGGAGCTGGCAAAAGCGCAACGGAGTTTGGATTTCTGCACCATTAAGTCGCCCGTAAAGGGGACAATCATCGACCGCCGGGTCAACGTTGGTCAGACGGTCGTTTCCAGTTTGAACGCACCGAGCCTGTTTCTGATCGCCAAGGATCTGACCCGCATGCAGATCTGGGCCGCGGTGAACGAGGCCGACATCGGTCGCATCACGCCCGGGGCCTCAGTTACTTTCCGCTGCGACACCTTTCCTGACAAAGAATTTGCCGGCAAGGTCGGCAAAATTCGCCTGAACGCGAATCTGAATCAAAACGTCGTGCTGTACACGGTCGAGGTGGAAGCAGACAACTCGAAGAACATATTGCTCCCGTATCTGACCGCCAAGGTACAGTTCGAGGTCCAGCGTGAAAGCGACGCGTTGATCGTGCCGAACATGGCGCTGAGGTGGTCGCCGTCGACGGCTACACAGGTGTCTCCGGACGCTCGAAGCAGCTGGAAGCCGGCCGAGGAAGATGCCGCCCCGGGCCAGGGTCCGCCGTCGCACGCGCCCAAGGCCAAGCCCGATGCCGCGCCGGTTGTGAAAGAGAGCCGCGGAACACTCTGGGTCACCGACGGCGCGTACGTCAGACCCATCGAAGTCAATCTCGGGACCACCGACCGCATTAACACGGTCATCTACACCAGCGACCTGAAAGAGAGCGCGACCATCGTCACCGGCGACGTGCTGCCCAACGCGGGGACTTCAACTCAAAAGAATCCCTTTATGCCGCAAGTGCAGCGGCGCTGGTGAGCGGTCTCCATCCGTCGTAACGAAGCACCAAAGCGACCCCCACGCGACATTTTCATGGCCCTGATCGAACTCGACAAAATATATAAGACCTATCACTCGGGTGAACTCGACGTGCCGGTTTTGCGTGGCGTGTCGTTGTCGATCCAGCGGGGTGAATTGATTGCGTTGGTTGGCGCGAGCGGGTCGGGCAAAAGCACGCTGATGAACATCCTGGGTTGCCTGGATCGACCGACGGCCGGCAGCTATCACCTCGACGGGGAAGAGGTTTCCACGCTCGACACCGACGGCCGCGCCGCCGTCCGCAACCGCAGGATGGGTTTCGTGTTCCAGAACTTTAACTTGCTCCCACGCACGACGGCGCTTGCCAACGTGATGATGCCTTTGACCTACGCCGCGGGGTTTGTTTCAGACCGCGAAGCCCGCGAGCGTGCCGAGGCGCTGCTCAATCTAGTCGGGCTCGGCGAGCGGATGCACCACCACACGACGCAGCTCTCCGGCGGTCAACAGCAACGCGTGGCCATCGCCCGCGCGTTGATCAACCGCCCCCCGGTATTGTTCGCCGATGAACCGACCGGCAATCTCGATTCGCATACGACCGAAGACGTGCTGAAGATGTTCCAGCGACTCAACGAGGAAGAGCAGATTACCATCATCATCGTGACCCACGATTCGAACGTCGCCCGGCATACCAAGCGGGTGATTCGGATGAAAGACGGCGTCATCATCGACGAAGGGGCGCCGCAGAAAGTCCTTGCCGCACAGGCACTGACTGAAGCCCGCGAGGCGGCAACGGCCGTCTGATTTTTAGTCTCGAAGTGGGCCGACTTTTGCCGACAGGAGCAGCCGAATCTTGAAAACCGTATACCGCATTCTTCGCACGGCTCTGCACGCGCTGCGCCGGAACATCATGCGGTCTATTCTGACCTGCCTGGGGATCATCATCGGTATCGCCGCGGTTATCGCGATGATGGAGATCGGGCAGGGATCGTCGTACACGATTCAGCAGACGATCACGAAGATGGGCGCGAACGTGATTCAGGTCGAGCCGGACTCGTCGAACACCGGCGGGGTGAGCAGCGGTTCGGGCGGACGTGCTACGCTGACCCCCGAAGACTGCCAGTCGATTCTGCGAGAGTGCGACGCCGTACGCTGGGCCGCGCCCAGCGTCGACTGTCACTCGCTTCTGGTTTACGGGAACCACAACTGGTGGCCCCGTTCGGCGATCGGCTCGACGCCGGCGTATCTGCAGGTGCGTGACTGGGCCAACCTCCAGGAGGGGGCAGCGTTCACCGACGAGGACGTGCGGTCGGCGGCTTGCGTCTGCCTGATCGGTCAGACCATCGCCCGGCAGCTTTTCGAAGACGAATCCCCGATCGGCAAAGAAATCCGAATGAGAAACGTCCGCCTGGTGGTCGTCGGCGTGCTCAGTGCCAAAGGCGCGAGCATGTCAGGCACCGATCAGGACGACGTCATGATCGCACCGTGGACCACGGTTAAATTCCGTTTGTCCGGGTCCCGGCAGGGAAATCAGTCGACTGCTTCGGCGTCGTCGAGTTCGAGCAACACGCTGAACCAGATCTACCCGAGCCAGTCCGTGCAACTTTACGCGGCCCAGTCGTCCATGCAGACCTTGAACACGCCGCAGATGACTCGGTTTCAGGACTTGGACGACATCTGGGTTTCAGCTGTTTCACCCGAAGTGCTACCCCGCGCGATGCAGCAACTCCGCAGCCTGCTCCGCGACCGGCACCAAGTGCTGCCCGGGGCGGAAGATTTCCGGCTCCGCAACCTTACTGAGATCTTCGAAAGTCTTGCCGCGACCACGAAACTGATGACCAATCTGCTGCTGTGCGTCGCGCTGATTTCGTTGGTCGTCGGCGGGGTCGGGATCATGAACATCATGCTCGTCTCCGTGACCGAGCGGACCCGCGAGATCGGTCTCCGCATGGCGGTCGGCGCGCGAGCCCGGGACATCCTGCGGCAGTTCCTGGTCGAGGCGGTGCTGCTGTGTCTCGCCGGCGGGATCACCGGGATTTTGATGGGCCGCGGCATTTCGATGGGTGTTACTGCGGTGTTGGGTTGGCCGACCCGCCCGTCGATCCCGGCGATCGTTGCCGCCGTCGCGGTGTCGGCGACCGTCGGAATCGTCTTCGGTTATTACCCGGCCTGGAAAGCATCCCGTCTGGACCCGATCGAAGCGCTGCGCTACGAGTGAGCCGACCGCGTGTTTCGATGTCACCACTGGCGGTCAGCGAGCTTTCAAATCTTAACACATTAGTATTGCTCGCCTTGGCTTGAAAATCGGGCGAAGGCCAACACAATGTTCGTCCAACCGACCGATTGGTGACGACTCGTTAAAAATGCTTTCACTTTTACCGCTCATTTTCCGCAACGTGCTCCGCAATCGCAGGCGTAGCCTGCTTACGCTCGCGAGCACCGCAATCTCGCTCGCGCTGCTCGCACTGCTGATCGCTATCTACCAGGGCTTTTTCTACGGCGAGGATTCTTCGCCGTCCGAAGCGTTGCGGGTCATCTGCCGGCACCGCGTGTCGCTGACGCAAAGCCTGCCCGCGAGTCATCAGCAGCGGATCATGGCGGTGCCGGGCGTGAAGGAAGTGTCCGCCTGGACCTGGTTTCAGGGAACGTACAAAGACCCGAAAGATTTCTTCGCCCGCTTCGCCGTGGACCCGGACATCATTTTTAAAATCCGTCAGGATTGGACGGTGGCCCCTGACCAGCTCGCGGCATTCAAGCGCGACCGCACCGGGTGCGCGATAGGCGAGGCCATCGCAAAGCAATACGACGTCAAGCTCGGCGATCGCATGACGATCGTCGGTGATATTTATCCAGTCACATTAGAGCTGACGGTCGATGCGATTTTCGCGCACCCGCCACATAACGAATCGCTCGTGTTTCATCGCGAATACCTGACCGAGCTATTACCTAAAACATCGGCATCCCGTGACACGGTAGGGACATTCGCGATCCTGGCCGACAAACCCGAAGACGTACCGCGTATCTCCCGCGCGGTCGACGCAATGTTCGAGAATTCGACCTACCCGACCCGGACAGAGTCGGAGAAAGAGTTCGGCAGGTCGTTCCTCGCATTTCTGGGAAATATCAAGCTGTTTCTCGCGGCGGTATGCGGCGCGGTCACGTTCACCATTCTGCTCGTATCGGCCAATACGGTCGCGATGGCGGTCCGCGAGCGAACACGCGAAATGGCAATCCTGCGAACTCTCGGATACACGCCGGGCGAGATACTCCAACTCGTGCTCGGCGAGTCAATGCTGATCAGCCTTTTCGGCGGGCTGGCCGGCCTGGGGCTCGGCCTCGTGCTGGCGAAACTGTTGCAATCGGGCGCGTTCCCGTTTCAGGGACTGAAATGGCAGGCGGCGGTCATTGTGCTGGCGATGTCTGTGTTCGTCGGCCTGTTCTCGGCGCTGGTCCCGGCGGTTATCGCGTCACGGAAGAACGTCGTCGAGTCACTGCGGTTTACCGGCTGAGCACTATGGGCGTTCCGATCACCTACAACCTCCGCAATCTTGTCGAGCGCAAGGCGACGACGTTGATGACCGCAGTCGGCATCGGGCTGACCGTCGCAGTGCTGGTCACCGCGCTGGCGCTCACGCAGGGGCTTCGGAGCATCTTTGCAGGCAGCGGAGACCCGATGCAGGTGTTGGTGCTTCGCAAAGGCGTCGACGCGGAGCTCAGCTCGACGGTCAGCTCCGAAGCGTACGAAATCATCCGCAGACTGCCCGGAATCGCCGTCGACAAAGTCGGTGAGCCGATGGTCTCCCCCGAAGGGTTGACCGTCGTCAACCTCCCCAGCGTGGACTCGCCGCAAGGGATGAACGTAACTGTTCGCGGCTTGCTCCCGATAGGGCTCGCGATGCGTCCGCTGGAGATTGTCGAAGGCAAGCAAATCCACACCGGCTTGCGAGAAGTCATGGTGGGTGAGTCGGTCGCGCGGCGATACCCGGGGGCGCGGATTGGTAAACAGGTTCGATTCGGCCACGGCCTCTGGGAAGTTGTCGGCGTGTTCCGGGCCGGCGAATCCGCAGCCAACAGTGAAATCTGGACAGACCTCGACCAGCTCCGCGGCGATTTCGAACGCGCGGGAGGGAGCAGTTCGCTACTGGTCCGGGCCAAGACGACCGACGACGTCGCCACGCTGACGAAGGAGATCGAAGCCGACCAGCGGCTCGGGTCGATCGTGATTGGCGAGAAGAAATATTACGCCGACATGACTGCGTCCGGCGCACCGCTTCAAGTGTTGGGATTCTCGATCGCCGTGATCATGGCGATCGGCAGCGCGTTCGCCGCGACCAACACGATGTATGCCGCGGTAGCCCGCCGGGCCCGGGAAATCGGAACGCTGCGGGCGCTCGGCTTCGGACGCTGGGCGATTCTCCGTTCGTTCATGCTCGAGTCGATCTGCCTCGCGCTGGTCGGAGGCGTCGTCGGCGTGCTGATCGCGTTGCCGGTGAATGGACTCACTACAGGCATCGGTAGTTTCACGACCTTCAGCGAAGTCGCATTCAAGTTCAAGGTCGGACTGATTCCGATTACCGTTGGTCTGGTGTTCGCCGCGTTGATTGGCGCGATCGGGGGCTTTCTGCCCGCGTGGTCCGCCTCACGAAAAGGCATCGTCGCCGCGATGCGTGAGCCTTAACTTTGCAAAACGAACTTCAAAAACTTCAAATCGATAAGTCCCACAAGGCGAGAAAAGAAGCTCGCCCGGTTTGGCCGTTGGCAATCGTGCTCGTCGGCCTGCTGGGCGGCGGCATCGGATTCTGGCAGTGGAGCAGCCATTCGACATCGACCCTAGTCCGCACCATCAGAGTGACCGTTCCCGAAGCATCCAGCACGGACGACACGCATCGCGCGTTGTTGAACGCAACGGGGTATGTAATGGCCGCCCACAAGATTGAACTGGCGAGCAAGGTCGTCGGCCGGGTGTCGTGGGTCGGGGTCGAGATGGGCGACAGGATTCACAAGGGCGAAGTTCTGGTCCGGCTCGAAGACGACGAGTACCGGGCGCGGGTCGCGCAGCAGCAGGGCGTGCTCGACAACGCCAAGGCGAAGCTCGCCGAGCTCGAAGCCGGGTCGCGACCGCAGGAGATCGGGCAGGCGCAGGCATTGCTCGACCAATCCCAAGCCGAGTTGACCAACGCGGAGATCAATTTCAAACGCCTCGGTGATCTCGAAGTTACACACTCCGTATCCCGGCAGCAGATCGACGACGCCGAAGGCGTGCTAAGGTCTCGCCGGGCATTGGTCGAGTCGCAGCGTCAGCTGTTCGAGCTCTCCAAACTCGGCCCTCGCAAAGAGCAGATCGACGCGCAGAAGGCGACCGTTCGTGAACTCGAAGGCGGGCTCGCGCTGGCCATGGTCGATCTGGACAACACGGTCATCCGCTCGTCGATCGAGGCCACGGTGCTCGAACGGAACGTGGAGGTCGGCGAATTTGTCACGACCGGGTTCGTCGGGGACCGCGGCGCGAAGGGTTACGTTGTTTCGATTGCCGACCTGAACGACCTTCGGGTCGAACTCGACGTCAGCCAGAATTACGTCGCAAAGGTGACGGCGCAGCAGCCGTGCCTAATCACGACCGACGCGTATCCTGATTTGAAGTATCAGGGGGTTGTCGATCTGATCTCCCCGGAGGCGAACCGGCAGAAAGCTTCGGTGCTCGTTCGGGTGAAGGTTTTGAATCCAGACGGGCTGCTGAAGCCGGACATGAACGCGACCGTCGCGTTCCTCCCTTCGAAAAATCCGACCACCGGGCCCGGTGACAAACCCGCTGTCGAGCAACGGCCCGCCATCCGCGTGCCTGCGAGCGCGGTTCGAAACGGGGCCGTGTTCGTGATCGAAGACGGCAAAGCGTTGAAACGCCCGGTGACGCTCGGGTTGAAGCTGGCCACGGGTGAAGTCGAAATCACCAGCGGTTTGATCGGCGGGGAAGATCTGATAGTGAATCCGCCCGAGGCGCTGACGGATGGAGATCGCGTCGGGGTCGACACTTCGACCAAATAGTTTAGATAAATTCGGTTGCGCGTCAGCCGTTTTTTTTTCGTACGAAGGAGTTCTAACTTGTCCGACGTAATCGTCCAGGCAATCAGCCTGACCAAAGAATTCGAACGCGGACAGATCAAGGTATCCGCTCTGGAAAGCGTGGACCTCACGGTGCACCGCGGGCAGTTCGTCGCGTTGATGGGACCGTCGGGATCGGGCAAGAGCACGCTGCTTCATCTCATCGCCGGGATGGACCGGCCCACGGACGGCCGCCTGGTCGTGCTGGGTGAAGAGCCCGCCGGCATGTCCGAGCGGAACCTCGCCCGATGGCGAAATCATCACCTGGGATTCGTCTTTCAATCGTTCAATCTGATCCCGGTGTTGACCGCATTGGAGAACGTCGAGCTGCCGTTAAAGCTGACGTCGCTTGATCGCGAACGCCGGCGGGAAAATGCGACCACCGCGTTGAAACTCGTCGGGCTCGAAGACCGCCTCGACCATTTTCCGAGGCAACTTTCGGGCGGGCAGGAGCAGCGGGTCGCCATCGCGCGGGCGATCGTGACCGACCCGGACATTATCCTAGCCGACGAACCGACCGGTAACCTCGATGCCACCAGTGCGCGCGACGTGCTGTCCTTGTTGCAGCGACTGAACACCGAATTCGGCAAAACCATCATCATGGTGACCCACGACCCGCACAGCGCCGAAGCGGCATCACGGCTCATCCATCTGGATAAAGGCAAGTTCGTCGAAGCGACCGCCGTCACTGCGGTCTGATCGCACGCTCGTTCGCGTCGAGCGACGGCTCAGCGACGTGATTCAACCAACTCGTCGATCACCTCGGTCACCCCGGCGCCGCGTGCGCCGCGGGTCACCTGTTTGGCCGCGGCTTTGACCGACGGCAGGGCGTTGGCGACCGCGACGCTGAACCCGCAGGCGGCCAGGAAGGTTAGGTCATTCTCCGCATCCCCCACGCCGACGACCTGCTCGCAGTTTAATTCGAGTAATTTCAACAGTGCTTTCAAACCCGTCGCCTTGTTGATATCGGCAGGCAACGCCATGACCGCCCCTTTGTTGAAAATGATGTGCCACTCCAGGCCGAGATCATGGATAGCCTGGAGCACCGCGTCTTCATGCGGCTCGACGGTGGCGACGATCGTGCGACCGATAGAAAGTGGAACGCCCGCCCCGCGGAGCCGTTCGACGAGTTCAGGCGGTGGCGAGGTTGACAGCAGTTCAACCTTTTCGGTTTCCGGGAAATAGAGCAACGCGCCATTCTCGGCGACGATTGCCTCGAACAGGTTCCACTTCGGGAAGGTGGCGAACAGGTCGGGAAGCTCGCGGCCTGTCACCAGAAAGAGCCGAAGCCCGGCCGCCCGGGCCCGCTCGAGCGCGGCGATCGTGGGCCCGTCGACAACGCCGTCGTGTGCGATCGTTCCGTCGTAATCCGTTGCCAGCGCGGCGTATTTCATTGTGTCACTCCGAGAGATTGATGTGAGATCCGCCAGGCGGGTCTTTTCGATTCGCCTTGTGGCTCTAAGGGTTGTTCCCACATGCGAAACCCGCCGATGAACGCGTCGTGGTTTCCGCCGCTTCGCAGGCGAGCCGGCAGCGGTTCGAGCAGCCGTGCTTTACCACCGCCGAGCACGGCGTAGTCGGCGGACATCGCATTGAGAAGGCTCTGCGCCGCATCGATCACAGCCAAACGCCAAGCCGCTTCATCCAGGCGTTTAAATCCCTCCCGCCCGAGATGCTTGGAAAGAATCATTCCGTCCCACGGGAGGTCTCCGAGTTCCATCGGGATTACGACGTGGTCGATCACCAACGCCGACCCGACGCCCGTCCCCATCCCGAGAAACAGCATGCGGCCCCCGTCGTACGCGCCCAGCGCCTGCATGGCAGCGTCGTTGACAACCCGGACCGGTCGGGCGAACGCTTTACCAAAATCAAACCCGACCCAGCCGGACCCCAGGTTGCCCGGCTCGCGCACCAGCCCGACCGGACCAACGACCGCCGGGATGCCCAGAGAGACAACGTCATAGTCCCAGTCTCTTGTTCCAGAAAGGACCCGGTCGACCATCTGCTGGGGTGTGAGATCTTCGGCGGAATCGAACTGCCGCGGTGTCGAGCCACCGCCGAGGCACAGCTTGACGTGCGACCCGCCGACGTCGATCACGAGCACTGTCATCGCAGAAGATATATCGCCGATTCGCAAAAATCGCAGCGGGGATTTGTGGGTCAAATCAGTCATGCGCCCGACACTTCACAACGAGAATCCGGAGCGCATCGGTTGACCCGCATCGACGGTCCTGCCTAGAAGGTTGCGGAGACATATTAAAATGGAAAATCGAACACTCGGCCGATCCGGCTTCAAAGTTCCTGTACTTTCACTCGGTACCGGCACGTTCGGCGGCGGTGGTGATTTCTTAAAAGCCTGGGGCAGCAGCGACGTCGCCGAAGCCAGCAGGTTGGTTGACATCTGTCTCGAGGCGGGGCTCAACATGTTCGATTCGGCGGACATTTATTCCGGCGGAATGGCAGAAGAAATTCTCGGCCAGTCGATCAAAGGGAAACGAGACAAGCTTCTGATTTCGACCAAGGCGACGTTCCGAAGTGGAACGGGCGCGAACGACGTTGGTTCGTCGCGGTTTCATCTCCTCGCGGCTGTCGACAAAAGTCTCAAACGGCTTGGTACAGACTACATTGATCTGTTTCAGCTGCACGGGTTCGACGCGGTCACCCCTGTCGAGGAAACGCTCGGAACCCTCGACGGCCTGATTCGCGTAGGAAAAATTCGTTACGTCGGGTGCTCTAATTTCTCCGGCTGGCATCTGATGAAATCGCTCGCCGTGTCGGAAAAATACGGGCTCGCGCGGTATGTCGCGCACCAGGCATATTACTCATTGGTCGGCCGTGATTACGAATGGGAACTGATGCCCGTGGGTGCAGACCAAGGCGTCGGTGCGGTGGTTTGGAGTCCGCTCGGGTGGGGCAGATTAACCGGCAAACTTCGAAGGGGTCAACCAAAACCGCAGACCAGTCGACTGCAATCGAAGCAAGTGCAGGACGCTGGCCCGCAGGTGGCCGATGAGTATTTGTTCAAGGTCGTTGACGCCTTGGACGAGCTTGCACAGGAAACAGGGAAGACCGTTCCGCAGATCGCGCTCAATTGGTTGCTGCAGCGGCCCACGGTTGCGAACGTGATCGTCGGCGCACGGAACGAGGAACAGTTGCGGCAGAACCTGGGCGCGGTTGGTTGGAATTTGACTGCCGAGCAGGTCGCCCGGCTCGACGCGGCGAGCGCGGCAAAGCTTGCTTATCCGTATTGGCATCAGGCAGGCTTCTCGGAACGTAATCCGTCTCCAGTGAAGTTATAAACCTGCCGTCAAGCTGACCCTGAGAGCCGGGAACGCTTAACGCATCGCGGCTTCTATCTCTTTCACTGTTTTGGGAACGGCCGATGTTAGGTTCTGCCCTCCCGTTGCGGTGACCAGAATGTCGTCTTCGATACGTACCCCCGTTTTTCGATCTGGCAGATAAATGCCGGGTTCGATCGTGACAACCATCCCCGGCTTCAGCGGCCCGTCCGGGGTGACGTCGTGTACTTCCAGACCGAGTTGGTGACCGATCCCGTGGATGAACGCGTGGCCGAAACCAGCGCTCTCGATGACGTCCCGGGCGGCGGTGTCAACGTCGCTCATCTTGTTGCCTGGTTTCACGGCTTTGATCCCGGCGAGTTGGGCGCGGAGGACGACTTCATAGACTTCACGTTGGTCGGCGGTGAAGGTTCCGTTTGCGGGCAGGGTGCGGGTAATGTCGGCCGCGTAACCTTGGTAGCAGGCACCGCTGTCGATGACGATTAAGTCGCCGTCGTTCATTACCTGATTGTTATCCATGTAGTGCAGCACGGTTCCATTCATGCCGGACCCGACGATGCTGTTATACGCGAGGCTTTCGGCGCCGTGCCTGCGGTATTCGAATTCCAGCGCGTCGGCGATGAATCGTTCATTCACGCCCGGTTTGATTTGTTTGAGGATTGCGTTGAACCCGGCGATGGTCGCGGCGGCGGAGAGCTTCATCAGCCGAAGCTCGGCGGCTGTTTTGATCGAACGCATCCGCGGCAGCAGATTAGTTTGATCTTCGATCGCCACGCCCGGCACGCGTTGTTGGACTTGCTGGAACGCGGCCAGATCGGGGGAAACCGGCACGGGATAAGTCGCAAACGGATGAAGGCAGGCGAATGACTTGCTGCGTCTGCCGGCCGCAGTGAGCAACGCGGGAAGCGCCCCGCCTCGAAGGATCGTTTGAAAGCCGGTCTTGGCTTTCAGCTCCGGGCCGATCTCCGCGCGGTACCCGTCCCAACGTTCCAACTCGATGTTTAGTTGGCGAAGAATCAGAACAATCCTGCGTCGTTCGTCTTCGGCCGTCGGGTCAAAAAATACGGCCGCTCCGGGCTCGTTGTCGATTCCGGTGAGATAAAAAAAGTGCTGGTGAGGCTGCCATTTTCCGATCAGCGGGGCTGATCCGTCACCCGCGTATACGACGGCAGACGAAACTTTGAGAGACTTAAGCAATGCCTCCCGGCGGGCGACAAATTCTTTCAGACTGATTCCGACCGTCGCGGTCTTCACTTCGGACAAGCTGGCCTCCCGGGTGAGCGGACATAAAACTGCCCGCCATACTTACCACGAGACGGTTCGAGATTCATGTAAAGCAATCTCAGCAAACTGTCGGCCAGTTCTTTGAGCGAAATCGCGTTCAGGTTTTCGGCTTCTCTTCGGAATACTTCGTCAGCACGCGTTTCCAGGTAGTTTCGATCTCGGGAACGAGTTTTTCGAAGGCGACCGATTCGACCTCTGCCCGGACCGCGTCTGCAGCGGCGGTCTCACCCCAGCAGTTGGCCAAGGTTCCTTTTTTATGCGTCGCCTCGGCGACGCCATAGATGTAGCCGTTCCGGGTATCGACCAGCACTGCCGACACCGTCGACGACACGTTCAGGTACTTCGTAGGCGAAACACCTGCGGTCAGAAGGGTCATCCAGCTGGCCAGATCGCGGTCATCGAAAGTGTCATCAAAGGTGTAAATCAGAACCATGTCCGCGTGAAGGGTCGCCGCAGCGGTTCTCAATTCCCGGTCGCTGGTAAGTCGTTCGGGCAACGCAAGCCTGTTAATCGGTTCGAGGCCCGCGAGTTGCGGCAGCTTCCTTAGACGCTCGATCATTTCCGGTTTCTCGACGTCGCGGGTAAGCACGACGCGGTAGCTGCCGTCCCCATAAAGCTGCACCGTTCGCGGTTGGTAATTGCCGGCCTCGACGCGCACGATCGCAACTGTCGCGGGAAACTGTGCGAGCGGCCTTTTCTCGATCGAGGCCCGAATGTCCGGATCGGTCTGCCGATCTCTTGCGTCGTCGGTCATGCCGAGCTTGGTAATGTTCGCGCCCTTTCCGGGGACTGCGTAGCTCGTGCATCCGCCGATCGTGGCAACCAGCGAAATGATGACAACGAAACTCGACACGCGCGACGGAGTAGACCGGTTGAACATTGGTAGTAACCTCTTTTGAAATGACCAGAATCCGCCGCGAACGAATGCGGATTATCCTGGCGGGAAGACACTGATACAGAAGTACGGTTAGGGACGTCTGCCGAAATTCCATGCGCTTGTTCCGGCGGACGATCAATTCGGTCAGGCTTTGACGTCCTTCGCTCGGCTGCGTGAGCCCGTTAAGATGATCTGCGTCAGCCGGGGCCCGCGGTCGTCCATTGCTGCCGACCAGGCCGGGTTGTGCGATTTGTCTTTACCTGCTATTCCGAATGAGTATTCAGTCAGATATTCAACAAGCGGTTCAATGTTACCGGTCCGGTCGCGGTCCGGAGGCGATCGCTATTTTTCGTCGCGTTCTAAGCGAGGTGCACGCTCAGCCCGCGACGGTGAACTCGATCGCCGGGCAACTGGGCAACGCGGGCATGATGGACATGGCCGCCGAGTTCTTAAAATGCGCGGTCGAAAAGTCACCGAACGCCAGTGACTATCTCAACAACCTCGGCGTGTGTCTGTCGGCCACTGGAAGGCACGGCGAGGCGATCGGTTTTCTTCAGCGAGCGATTTCAATCCAACCGACGCTGGCGGACGCTTACTACAACCTGGGCATCGCGCTTTACAGCGTGCAGAGGCCTGAAGAAGCTGTGGCTGCGTACCAACAGGCAATTCAATACCGGCCACACCACGCGGAATCGCACGGGAATCTGGCGATCGCGGTCCGCGGGTTGGGCCAGCCGCAGGCGGCAGTCGACTGCCTGTTGAGAGCGATCCAGATCAAACCTAATTTTCCCTTCGCGCTGAACAATCTCGGCAATCTTTTCTGGGAATTGAACCGACCGGACGAGGCGATCGACGCCTGTCGCCGGGCGATCGCGCTCGACCCGAATTACGCCAGCCCGCACAGCAATCTTGGAAATGCATTTAAAGAGCAGGGGCTCATGGAGCAGGCACACGCCCACTACACGCGGGCGGTCGAGCTCATGCCCGGCGAGCCGAATTTTCTGAGCAACCTGTTGTTCTCGATGCATTTTCAGTCGCGGTTCACAGCGATCGATCTCCGTCAGCACCACAGGGAATGGGACTCTCGCTTTTGTCGACCGCTGCGGGATCGCATTCCGCCGCATATGAACGACCGTGACCCCGACAGGCGAATCCGAATCGGATATGTGTCGGCCGATTTCAAAGGGCACCCGGTCGGTCGTTTCCTGTTGCCAATGCTGGTCAATCACGATCGATGGGCCTTCGAGAGCTTCTGCTATTCCGACACACAGCTCCCCGACGCGATGACCGAAAAACTTCGAACGTCCTCGGACAACTGGCGTGAGATCCATGGCCTTTCGACCGAACAAGCGGTTCAACAGATTCGCGATGATAAGATCGACGTCCTGATCGATCTCGGGATGCACACGGCCGGTCGGCTCCCGATCTTCGCCTACAAACCTGCCCCGGTGCAGATCAGTTATCTGGCTTATTGTTCGACGACCGGTTTGAGCACGATCGAATATCGGCTGACGGATTCGTTTATCGACCCGCCGGGCGAGCACGATGCGGATTATCTCGAGCAATCGATCAGGTTGCCGGACAGTTACTACTGTTACGTGCCGCACATCGAGACCCCCGACCCAGGCCCTCTGCCGGCGTTGTCGTCCGGATGCGTGACGTTCGCCTGCTTGAATAATTTTTGTAAGGCAAGTTCGGAATCGCTTTCGCTGTGGTGCGACATCTTGAAAGCCGTGCCGAAGTCTCGACTACTGCTCCACGCAAAAGAAGGCAGCCACCGCAATCGCGTGATCGATCAATTCAGAGACAACGATCTCGACCCCGCCCGGCTCGGTTTTCTAGGGTTTGTTCCGGAAGAAGAATATCTCGCAGCCCACAACAATATCGATATCGCGCTCGACCCTTTTCCGTGCAACGGCGGCACCACGACGTGCGACGCGCTGTGGATGGGCGTTCCGGTCATTAGCATGGTGGGGGAAACGGCCGTCGGGCGGGCGGGAAAATCCATTCTTTCGAACGTCGGCCTCGCCGAACTCGTGGTCAGCACGAAAGAGGAATATCTACACCTCGCTAGAGAGTTGGCCTCGGACCTTGACCGCGTCGCGGGCCTGCGTTCGACGTTGCGAGCCCGCATGCGAAGTTCACCACTGACTGACGCACCCAATTTCACGCGTCACGCCGAAGCGGCGTTTCGCAGCGTCTGGCGTCGCTGGCGTGCGAGTTGAAAGCACATTTCTCGCGCACCAGGCCCGGCATGGTCGGCTGGTTGTGTAGGTGGCTGATCGATTTTCCCTGCGCTGTCGATGAGAAACTGCAACGATCGCTCGAACGCAGCCCAGATCTCTCCCTCATCAACCCCGGCGGATCGAAGGCAGTCGGCGGTAAGCCCGATTGCTTCGTCGAACGCGTACAAAAATGCGTCCTCAGGGCAAAACTGCTGTTCTTCGGTTTTGACTGGTTCAAACATATGAGCTCCCCGTACCCGTTGTCTTTTGTTCGCTTACCAGCTTATATCGTAGAATTTACGGAATTAATCGAAGTAAAAAACGCTAGGTAAAACAATTCATATTTAGTAATTTACATCTAAAGCGTGCTCGAAATCGATGCTTGCTTGCGAGAGCGAGTCATCCAAGCCAAGTCTTATTTGCGATTACAGACAAGATGCACTGCAGCGTGGCGAAATTTCCATAATTCGCCGAGACAGACAATTAATCCATAAGGGCTGAGCGTTGACGAGTGGAACGGCATTACGCACAGATTGCCGCGCGTACCATTAAAAGCAAAACGGGAACTGAGCCCCGTCAGTGGTGTCTTTGAAAGACGCCACTTCGGACCACAGTTCCCGTGTTCGTTTTTCGGGTGACCGACGGCCCCCACGCGAAGCGCGGCGGTACGTCATCAACTTGCCTTCGCTTATCGCTTGCGGCGATCGCGACGGGCCTTGCGCTTTTTGCTGCCGATCTTACGTCGGCGGCGGGGCTTCGCCATGCGGGTCTCCTTTCCGAATTTCGAGCGGGGTAGCGTACAGTCCGGCCCCCATCACGTCTAGGCGCTCGGACACCAGAACCGCAGGTCCGATTGTTTGCCCGATCTGAGAGGGTTGCACCGGGGCTCGAACCCTTATCGGGTATGCACGAGTTAAATAGACATTCGAGCGGGAGCAGCCACTGGAAACTGCTTCGCTTGAAGCGGTCGCGCTCCACCAAGCGGGCGATTGTGATTCCAACCGGAAACTGGCGTGGGACACTTCTTGATCGCGAGAAACGGGAGAACGACGTGGCTGAACCGCTGGCGGAAAATGCAGGACGACTGAATACTTGAAACGGTCGGCCCTAAGATCGACCATTGCACTGATGACCTCGCAACCCCGGCTGTCTAGTAGTGATGGCGGTGCCGGGCGCGTGCTCCGGGCCGCGTCCCGGGGTGTTGATGGCTTCTGCGTAACCGAATCATAAAAGGCATTACGAATGACGCACGCCCCGTTCTTATCACTCCTGGGAAATGCCCAGGGCACGCCGGAAGAGCAGCTCGAGTTCATCGTCGAGACCATGCGCGAAATGAGCCGGCAGACCGATCCGCAAAAAATGGTGCAGGAATACGGTGCCCGCGTCCGCGAGATGCTCCGCACTGACCGATTCATTTCGCTGAGCCGGCGGGACCTCGATAAACCGCAGGTGCGAGTCACCCGCAGCAGCGTGATGAAAGAAAACATCAATCCCTGGACCGACGCCGGAAAGTTGCCGGTGCATTCCGGCGGGCTGCTTTCTGAACTGATCTGGGGAGACGAACCGGTGTTAATCGACGACCTAAAACTCGACCCCGCCGACCCTGGTTTTAAATATCTGGACGGGCTTCGATCGCTGGTCGCGATCCCGCTGTTCGATCAGGGAACATCTCTAAACATGGTGGTGGTCGGCCGCAACGTGATTAACGGATTCGACCGGCAGTCGCTCCCGGGGCACGTCTGGATGAGTAACCTGTTCGGCCGGGCGACGCACAACCTGGTGCTCTCTCAGGAAGTCCGCCGGGCCTACGACGCGGTCGACCGGGAGATGAAAGTCGTAGCCGAGATTCAGCAGTCGCTGTTACCGGAGACGCTGCCGGTCATTCCGACGCTCGACTTGGCCGTTCATTACCAGACCTCGAAACGAGCCGGTGGTGATTATTATGACTTTTTCCCGCTCCCCGGTGGCCGGTGGGGCATCCTCATGGCGGACGTCAGCGGTCACGGTACTCCGGCCGCGGTCATCATGGCCGTCACTCACAGCATCGCGCACACGCACGGCGGGGACCCCGAACCACCGAGCCGGCTCCTGTCTTTCGTAAACCATCATCTCACCGCCCGGTATACGTCGAACAACGGCACATTTGTCACCGCGTTCTACGGAATCTACGACCCGTCGACCCGCACGATCACCTACGCCAGCGCGGGACACTGTCCGCCGCGGATTCGCCGGGCAGGCAACGGGATGCTCGAGTCGCTGGATCAGTCGCGACAACTCCCCCTCGGCATTGAAGCTGGTGAGACTTATGCCGACGTCGTTCAATGCCTGAAACCGGGCGATTCGATGTTCATCTACACCGACGGAATCACCGAAGCCCGGGGTCGGGGCGGGGACTTCTACGGACTGTCGAAGCTCGACGAGGTGCTGTTGGCCCGCGACACCGCCACGGCCGAAGAGTTGCTCGGAGATGCGCTCCGGTCTCTGGACGTTTTTGCCGATGGTATTGCCGCGACTGACGACCGAACCTTGCTGGCAATCACCGTCACCTGAAGACCGCAATTTACAAAGTTTAGTCGCTGCCCGGAGGTATTATTGGCTCTGCTCAGAATTTTAAGGCTCGGTCATCCCGTGCTTAGGCAAGTCGCACAGGCCGTCGATGCGGCCGAGATTGGGTCGCCGGGCTTTGCGCAACTCGTCGACGACATGATCGACACGATGCGAGAAAGTGACGGCGTCGGCCTCGCGGCGCCTCAAGTTTACATTCCAAAACGAATCGCAATTGTCGAAGTGAAAGGTCCCAACCCGCGTTACCCGACTATGCCGGCCGTGCCGTTGGTGGTGCTGGTAAACCCGACGATCGTCGCCCACTCGGCCGAGCAAGAGCACGACTGGGAGGGGTGTCTGAGCATCCCCGACCTGCGCGGCAAAGTTCCGCGGTGGGCGTCGATCGACGTCGAAGCGCTGGACCGACATGGCCTACCGATCAGGTTCACCGCGAGAGGATTTTTTGCCCGTGTGATTCAGCACGAGATCGATCATCTCGACGGGATTGTGTTCCTGGAAAGGATGGCGGATTTGTCGACGCTGACCTATCTCGCGGAGTTCCAGAAGTTCTGGGTGAAGCCCGTCGCTGCGAGTTGACCGTCGCGAAGATTGTATCCGGCAGAATCTTTGAAACCGGCCGTCCGCCGCGTCGCGTGTTTCCACTAACGCTCGAATGTCCCTAATATCCTGCAATGTTCGATAGTTTGACCCAGCGAAGGTATTTGATTCCGTTCAAGGCTGCACGGTTGCCGCAGCAATTCACGGACGTGCTCGTCATCGGTGGTGGAGTCGCGGGATTGCGGGCGGCCATCGCTGCCGCGGACGCCGGTGTCGATGTCGTCCTGCTCACCAAGGACACGATCGACGAGTCCAACACCTGGTACGCGCAGGGCGGCATCGCCGCGGTGCTGCAGCCGCTGGACAGCGTGGCATCGCACGTCAACGACACCGAAGTCGGCGGGGCGGGGCTGTGCGACGACAGGGCGGTCCAAATCGTGATCAAGGAGGGACCCGAGCGGGTGCTCGAGTTGCTCGGCTGGGGCGCTAACTTCGATAAAAAAATCGGCAATCCGTACGACCTGGCTTTCACCATGGAAGGCGGGCACAGCTTCGCCCGCATCCTGCACGCTTACGGAGACGCGACCGGGAAAGAATTGGCTCAGACGCTGATCCGGACCGTCCGCTCCCGCGAAAACATTCGCGTCAGCGAACAAACTTTTGTCATCGATCTGATCACCGACACGATCGATGGTGAACAGCATTGCCTGGGCGCGATCACTTTGATCGACGGAAAGATCCAGATCATCTGGTCGAAGCGGACGATCCTCGCCAGCGGCGGGGCGGGGCAGCTTTATCGCGAATCCACGAATCCCAAGATCGCGACCGCCGACGGTCACGCAATGGCCTACCGCGCCGGCGCGCGTCTGCAGGACATGGAAATGGTCCAGTTCCATCCGACGACGCTGTACGTCGCCGGGTCGAGCCGGGCGCTGATCACCGAGGCCGTCCGAGGCGAGGGAGCGTATCTGGTCGACCGAAACGGCTACCGCTTCATGAAAGATTATCACCCCAGCGGCGAGCTCGCGCCGCGGGACGTCGTGAGCCGGGCAATTGTCGAACAGATTCGTAAAACGCATTACACGCACGTCTATCTGGACGTTCGCCATCTGCCCCTAAAGGAGTTCCGCGAGCGGTTCCCAAAACTGGCGGTCCTCGTGGACCAGTTCGAAATTGACGTGAGCAAGGACCTCATCCCGATTCACCCGGCCGCGCATTACATGATCGGTGGTGTAGACGCCGACGAGCAGGGCCGATCCAGTCTCACCGGCCTGTATACGGTCGGTGAAGCCAGCTGTTCGGGCCTGCACGGGGCAAATCGGCTCGGTAGCAATTCACTGCTCGAAGGGCTCGCGTTCGGCGCCAGGGCAGGACTGCACGCGGCCAGCGGCGCGAAAGACAGCGAGATTAAGTTTCCGGTGTCGCTCGAACATAAGATTCCGATCTCGACCAAGACCGAACTTGACGTCACGGACGTGAAGAGCTCACTCCGCAGTGTGATGTGGCGGAATGTCGGGATTGAACGTTCGGGTGAGCATCTGACCGAGACCCGAGAGATCATCGCGTTCTGGAGCCGGTACGTGATGGATAAGACCTTTTCGTCGAACACGATCGGGGTCGCGGCCGCCATTGCGGGCTGGGAACTTCAAAACATGCTGACCGCGTGTTTCCTGATCACGGCGGCTGCGTATACACGGACCGAGTCCCGCGGCGCGCATTTCCGGATCGACTACCCGGTACGCGACGACGCCCACTGGCGGCTCCACCTGCTCTGGAGGCGGCCCATGGAAACGCCCATCCCCGAGCCGATCGAGTAATGCCGGCAACCTCGGCTACTAGAGACTGAACGCACCGCCGGGCTGGCCCTGACTCGCTCGAGATGCAATCCTACGATTGAACGCCATGAAGCTATCGGTTCTGCCCGAAGAAAAGTTTTCGTGTCAGGCGTGTTCGCAGTGTTGCCGGTACTGGCACGTCGAGTTGTCGGCCGAGGAAATTGATCGCCTGCACGGTCTGAGATGGCCCGGTGAGAACCCCATCGGTGACGCCTCGCCGGTGCAGCGGCACTCGGGGAAAACGTACTTAAACCATCGGCCCGACGGGTACTGCGTCTTTCACAATCAGGCCAACGGTTATTGCCGGATTCATGAACAATTCGGCGTGGACGTCAAACCGCTGGGCTGCCAACTCTATCCGTTTCAGATCGTGCCGACCTTCGACGGCGAAGCGACGGTAACAACGCGGTACAACTGCCCCACGGTACGGAAAAATTTCGGAGCGCCGCACGCGAAAGAATTGCCGCAGCTCAGGGCGTTCGCGAAAAAAATGGACCTGCCCGACGGGTTCGATGATTCGGTCTGCGCGGGCCTGAGCCAGGACCAGATCGAATCGCTGTGCGAGTTCACCGACACGCTGCTACACGGCTTTGCCCGAGGTGAGTCACGGGCACTGTTCATCGCTTATCTCTGCGACTGGATCGCATCGCGTCAACCAGCAGAACTCAGCCGCGAGTCTCTGGCAGCGGCATATCCCGAACTGCGACGACAAGTCGAGGCGGCGGTCGCGGCCCCGCCAACCCGTCCGGGGTTGCTGCACCGCCTGACGTTTCGGACTGTGCTGGGTTTGTGTCTTCGGCGAGACGAGGACGTTATCGATCGCCGGGCGGGACGCGTGTCCAGACTGCTGGCAATGTTCAAATTCGTCTTCGGTTTCGGCGGATTCAAAGGCCTCGGTGTGATCCATCCGCCTGGCACGCTCGCCCGGGCAAAGCTGTTCGGCCCGGGACCGATGATCAGCGATCCTTCGGCGACCGATCTGCACTGGCGAATGATCTCGGTCAAGCTGCAGTCGCTTCAGTTCTTCGGGTCGGCCAATTACGGCAGGGACGTGCTCAGCGGGCTACGGTCGTTATCGATGCTGTATCCCTATGTGATCGCCTGCGCAAAATACCGGGCGGCAAACCGTGATTCGTCGTCAATCGAGGCCGAAGACATCGACTACGCAGTGTCTGTCATCGAGCACAGCTTCGGGCGATCGCCGGTGTTGGCGCAGGGATTTGCGAGAGTCCTCGAAGCTGTTTTGATGGACCGTGCCGCGTTCACGCAGCTGATTTTGACAATCTAAGGCCACCCGTGGGTCCGGTATTTATCCCGCTCAGTTGACATCGCGATCAGTTAACGCTGCCCTCTGCTAAGAGGCTGTGAATCGTCTGAAGAAGGGTTTGGTTATCAACTGGTTTAAGAAGATGAGCGGAAAACCCGGCCGCCTTGGCCTCGGCGACGTCCGACTCGAATCCATACCCGGTGTACGCGATGCCCTTTATGCCGCACTTGGTGCGCAACTCCCGCATCAGCTCAAGCCCGCTGTCGCCATCTAACCCAATGTCGCTGATCAGAAGATCAAAGCTCTGCTTATCACAAAGGGCGATCGCTTCCGCTTTTGTCGAAGCTGTCGTTACTTCAAAGCCGTCTCGTTTCAAGATAAGCGCGAGCACACGCCGTGTGTCAATATGACTCTCGACTAGTAAAATCCGCCTGGCCATTCCGTCGTACATATTGACCATCGAACGCCCGCGTTGCTATAAGGTTTTTCGAGCCAGTGTCGGTGAATCGCCTATAACTTCTCACTAACTTTCACTTTTCATTACCCTTCGTCAAAGTCAGGCACGCCCATCTTGATCAGTTTTGGTCGGGCAGCTTCGATGATTTCGTGCGCGCAAGACGCTACCCCTTGCGATAATTCTACCGGGCCGCTAACTTCCTGAACGATCAGCGATCTTACGAAGCACACACCTCTTCGTAATCGTTTTGTTGATCATAACTTATGGCCGAGTACCCAAGTGGACTAAGGGGACGGATTGCAAATCCGTTATTTCGTGGGTTCGAATCCCACCTCGGCCTTTTCGAGTTTCCCTCGGAAAAATTGCATTCCACCCCTGTTTTACGTGCGTTTCGTCACTTCCGGGCAGCGCGGTTTTGAGTCCGATCGACTCCGTCGACCTACGCGGAAATCTGCCCTTTGACACATCATCTGACAAGCAGTTGTCGCTCGGGACTGAATCATTGTCCGTCCCAGTTGCCTCTGCTCTGTCGGTGCCGGGATGGCCCAAATCTGGCAACGAGTTCAGCGTGGTCGTCAATTTACCACGGTAGACGCGCGAATCGCGATTGATTGTCAACGTGATGGTTGAATGACGGGCCAAAGTCTGCGCGGTCTTGGGGTGCACACCAGTGACGGCGATGTACTGCCCCCTAAACTGGGACCACCTGAGACTAAAGACTTCCGATCAAGAAGGATGGCAATTTGACGAAGAAACGATTTGCAGGTGAGCAGATCGTTGGGGTCTCCGCAAGGTCGAATCAGGTGAGAAGTCAGTGGCGCAGGTTTGCCGTGACGGAGGCTTTTCGCAGCCGACGTTTTATGCCTGGAAGAAAAAACTTTGTTCGATGCACGAGGTGGAAGTGAAGCGTCTGCGGGAATTGAAGCCCGAGGATTGCCGGTTGAAACGTCTGCCCGCCGAGCGTGATCTGGCCGGCGCCACGGCTAGGCACATTGAGCCCTGCAGCTCCTGGCAAAATGGCGTGGACGAACGATTCAACGGCACGCTTAGGGCTTCCTTTGGTTCCGGCACGGTTGGAACCTTCCACAGTCGCGATCAAGCCCGGGCAGTGAAAGGCTCTACGGCCGGCACTACAACCAGCGTCGCCCGCACGGCAGCTTGAGTTATCAAACGCCAAGCAAGTTCGCAGCCGATTGGGCCAGATGGAACGATTTAAATGCGAGGAAAGCGGAGTACCACTGACAAGTGTGAGGCTCCCCTCAGAAAGACACCGTAGCAGAAAGGCATTGTCTTCTGATTGGGAAGTCGCCTACAAACAACGCCGTTGGCGGAAGAACAAATAGAAGCTGCCGGGCGTGCGGCGGCAGGATTATTCACCGGGAACCCGGGAAGTTTATACATCCGCGTGTTAACAAGATTGGGGTCTGGACAGTACCATTCAGACCGGATGATTGATGATGCGGATTCGATCATTACACCGCGTTCAACGCTGCGCTGACCCCGCAAAAGTAACTTCCTTCACGAAGCTGCCGACTCGGACGTGTGCCGACTCAGCATCGGAAATCTTTTGGTTGTTAATCATTAGATTTTCAAATCGAACTTGGTCAACGAGCCTGGAATCGTCGAAGCCTTCAATTTCCGAGATACTTTCGCCAGCGTTCGCCGTGTGACCGTCTTGACTTGTATGATAAGACACATTGCGAAACAGTACGTTTCTTATGGCTCTGCCGGGCTGATTATTATATGCTCCGTTCTTGAAAATCTTCAGGCTGAAAAGCCTTCCTTCAGTGAACGGTTCCACGCGGATGTCGTCGAAGCTGACATCGCTTATGGAAATATTGTCGCCGGCATTGATAGCCATACACCCTTGATAACCCGGCCCGGGTTGATGGTGCTCCAGAATGTCAATGTTACGGAACTTCACTCGACGCAAATTCTCATGGTCTTCAGGGACTGCATGACAGCCCATAAATATAGGGTGTGCAACGTCCGCCCAGAGGACCGAATTCGTGACAGCGATATCTTCAGAATCCCCCTTGAAGATCCAGCGGCCGCAGTAGAGGGCAATTGAGTCGTCGGCGCTTCGCACGAATACAGAATCAATCGTCAAATTCGAGCAGGACATCGCGTCAATACCATCTGCCCACTGGGAAACGCTGAAGCTGTTTGTGTTATGGATGTTCACGTTCCGACTTTGCCCAATCTGGATGTGGTATCCGGCTGAATCGAAAATAGTTACACCGTCGACGGTGATATCACGGGAGTTAACGATGTTTATGCCGTTGCAGCTACGGCGTCCCCCCGGTGTGAACCGGTCTGACTGGTCGATGATTCCGCGCCCGCGAATTGTGGCATTTTGAACATGATCGCAGGTGAACTGGCCATGGACTACTGCCCCCGGCGCGAGGTAGACGATTTCGTTGGATTTGAGCTTGTATTCGAAAGGATCAAGGGTGTGTATTCCCGATGGGAAGTACTTGACGTTTGTGGCGGTGGACGACGGTATGAGTGTCTCGGGGGGATTCGCAAACAGGTGTAATTCTCGAGCCTTGTCGCCGTTGAAGGCAATCACAAGTTTTGCGGGATCGGTCAAATGAAAATGAATGACTGACTGAGCCAGGGTTGCTTTGACATCTTTGGACACCGGCCGGATTGAGAAAGTTTTAGGAACCGTGTAGACGGGGGTTACCTCAACTTCAACATCTCCGCTGAAATCAAACAAGCCGACCGAAGCGCTGGAAACAATGTGATCGTCATGACCTTGCTCATTTCCGCGAAATTCCTTTAACACCAGCACCGGATATAAGAACACATCTTTCCATTCACCCTGCTTACAGCGAACTCTCACGAGGTAATCAACGTTGGGTTTCAGGCCTTGGGGAGCGGGAGATACGCGTACAAAGTCCGCCGCCCCGGCTGCAATCGCACTGCTTTGCAGGGTCGCTACCAGCATAGAAATAATTGCTATCGTCAGTCCGCCTTGACCGCAGAACATGGCGCAGCGGGCCTGTCGAATCGTGGAGTTCATACTTTTCATCTTGCGTCTCCCCGAGCTAAAATTGCTCGAAATGCTGGCAAAAGGGCCTGATAAATCTTTTCGTGTCCCCTGGTCGTGGGGTGCTGACCGTCGGCTGTGTCGAACGAAATATCGCCGGCGTCCACAAGGCAGGTGTTATTGTCCAGTGTTGATGCGCAATAGTCGCTAATGGCCTCACATATCTCAGATCGGCCACGGCCCGACACAGGAACTAGGACGATCATCTTTGTCACGGCAGCAACACGGCTTCTGATGACCCTTAGCGCGCGGATGACATCGCTTTTGGTTGGAACGGCATTTTCTCCCAGATTGATCGCGACAACTTTGGGTGCGGGCTTCAGTTTGAGATCGCTCAACCGGCTAACGCAAGAGGTGACATTGTCGATGACCTCAGACAGCGAAGGGAGATAGCTTTCAACGGGTGCCCACTGATATCCGCCATACGCAAGACGGGACTCAATTGTAAATCCAAAGTGTCTGGCAAGAAGGTAACCGTAGCTCGCCCGCGCGTCGCCGTAGGTTGCCCAATGGTGGTCGAGGGGGCGGCCTTCACCAGAGCGGCACAGCGCTGCGTCTCCGGACATTATCGAATCGCCTATGTTCAACCAGACCTCGCCACGCGATTGCGCGGTGACAGTCGCGTCGGCATCGACGAGAAAGCACTTGATGGTCACTGAATTCGCTGGAATTGACCCATGGTATCGGTCTTCAAAAGGCGACATCCCTTTGATATACAGTTCGACCAAAGGGCTGTCGCACTCATTTGCTAGACGAATGACCGGATCGGAGACACTCAATTGCTGACTCTGATACCCTTCCCCGTTAAGCGACCAGGCAACAACTGGTGCCCGCGAGGGCTGCATATCACGCAGGTTTGACGTATCAAATTCCAGCTGCACGGATCTTGTATTCTGGAACTTCAAGCGCATTGCAGCCCCGCAGATCGCCGACGTGACAGTTGTTTTGCCGATCGCCCAATTAAGCGGTGACAGGCCGGCGAGAACCTCGGGTTCGACTGCCGCGATGGTAGCAGTTACGTTGTCCATAGGATAACAAAGGTAGCAGTTGAACTCTCTTTTCAGATGCGATTACCCTACGTCGTTCGCAGTGATACTATGGAACGGATCATCTGGCAAGTCACGGATTGTCCCGGAACGTGTTTACGCTGCCGGGGCGGGGAGCGACGCACTGGGATTTGACTTGCAAGAGAAAAGATGAATTTACGCACACTCCGATGCGAATAGCGGAACGACCCGAGGGGTCCGGATCTACCCAGGCCTCGGTTGAGTTGGGTGCTTGAATAAGCCCTTCGAAACCAGCGGCATCTTGCCTACCAAAACAAGGTGGCTGCGACCTCTGGCGTCCTAAAAGGCGAACGAGCTGATCTCTGGGACAGCGGCCAAGCGTTCGGCAACCGGTGTAGTCAGATTGTTTACGATGGCGTCGCTTTGTATTCCCGCCGCGTCTGCCACTGGAAAGTACGCGCATGGCATGGTCAAGGCCGCGCCTCGGATTGGAGCTAACCGCCGCGATGGACGTTGGGGCTTTTACAGCCGCAAGATTTGAAGGCGAAATGGATCACTCTTCCCGATCAGCGGCAGCGGCTTGGCACCCCCAGTTGCGCATCACGCACCGTACTATAGTTTCGGCACTTGACCGAATATCGGCTGGAGTGAATCAGGGATCATCTGCCATTATGTAATCTGTCGGACATATGACGATTCCCGCGTGATCGAGCAACATTATACCTCCATGCAGCGTTGCCTCGAGTGGTTGAAGTCAAACAGTCCGGGGCTTTGGCGCAACGAGTATGTGCGTAGTGGCGATTGGTTACATCTTGGAGGCGATGCGCCCATCCCATTTAAATAACCAGGCCTGTAGATGATGTGCGCTGCTCGTTTAACAGAATTGGATATGGTCAACGGCTCATTCATTATCGAGATCATGGTTGGGTGTACCGCTTCCGATATTGAGTCGGCGTTTCACCGAAGGCCTGATGAAACGCACTGCAAAAGTGGGTCGAATAGCTGTATCCACATTCGCGGGCAATTTCATTCATTAACATCCTGGTTTGCACAAGCAATTCGGTCGCCCGCTGGAGGCGCAGCCGATGGATTTCTTCCAGCGGTGACCTGCCAAGCATGGCGCGGAATCGCCTCTCCAAGGTGCTGCGTGAGACAGCCATCGCATCGACGAGTGCTGACACGTCGATCCCCCGGTGAAGCTGATCGGTTAGATAACGTACCGAGTCCCGTACCAACGGGTCTCCCACCGCAGAGGCATCAGAGGATTCGCGAACGGTCAAACCCGCTGGTGGTAATAAGATGGGCTCGGAAGGTCTCGGCTCGCCGTGCATCATGCGATCGAGAGTTCGCGCCGCAACATAGCCGATGGATTCCATCGGCTGGGCAACGCTGGAGAGCGGGGGTTCGCTCATTTCGCAATCCGGGCCGACGTTGTCAACACCGACGACTGCAATATCGCCAGGGACGCTCAAACCCATTTTCTGGCATGCTTGCACGAACCGAATCGCAAGACCATCGTGGCAGGCCATGACCGCCGCTGGTTTAGGTATTGACCGAGCCCATTCGGCCAAAGTTGCCGAAGGCACAGTCCAAGCCTGTTCGGTTGCCGGCAGCAACAGCACTTGCAATTCCTGTCCCAGATCACCCAACGCCGAGCGAAAAGCCTCAAGTCGCTGCGCGACGTAGCGAAGGTCTTTGTACCCTAAGTAGCCGAAGTGGCGATGCCTGTTGACCAGAAAGTGTTCAGCCGCCAGACGCCCTGCGGCGTGCTCGTCCATCCCGACCCGGACCAATCGCGGGGTATCGATATGATTGGCCAGTTGAATCGCCGATCCTTGGTAATCATCCAGTATGCTCTGCCGGCTTCCTGACAAATCCGCTAACACACCGTCAAACCGATCGGCACCGGTGACCGCGTCTGGCTGAGCTCGGTAGATTAGTTGCCAGGACCGGTTTTCTGTGGCGTATCGTCGGACTCCACGCAGTACCTCACCGTAGAAACCCGAATACCCGGCCAGAAGAATGCAGACCCGGAAGCGAGGTCTAGGTTTTTGATCAATATTTGCCATTTTTAACCCGATAAAATTCGCCAGCCTGCGTGACGCAAATCCGTAATCGGTTTTACGCAAACGAGTATAACCCGCCCACACTTTATGTGTTAGTGTTCCCAGATCACAAATCTAGGCGGCTTTGAGGAAAATTTACGAGGAGCGGACATGCGACGGCACAGGCATTTTTGGTCTTGTTCTGCGGTAGCGACGAACTCATCTTCGATTAAACGCGTCAAGAATCAAAAGTTGATCGCGATTTGCATCGCTTCATGCGCGGCGACTTTGACAGGATTTCCGAGCATGGGCTACGCGGGAGTGCTTTCATACGAATCATTTAATTACAGCGACTCTCTAAATATCGTCGATCAAAATGGTGGTAGTGGTTGGAGCGGCCCTTGGTACACAAATTACAATGATCAAGGGTATATACATCGTGGTGATCCGGGGAATGTCACGTCTTCCAGCCTGCCTCAATCCGCCGTGGGAGGATCGCTGCTGACTACAGCTGGATACGCGGGTCCGGGCTCGATCTATGTCGCTCGGAACACCGCTGATCAATATGCCGGGCCTGGAAATACCGTCTGGGGAAGTTTCACCTACACCGATACAGTAACTGGGTCGCCCCTCCAATTAAATCTACAGCAGGCGGGTGTAGCAACCTTGATTGCGTACAACCTCCCGAACGGTAGCTTCCCCTTCAATGATCTGCACGATACTGCGGGTAATTTCTGCCTGTTCGATGTCGTCGGATCCGCCTCAACCTGCACCGCGAATTTTTACATCAATCCAAACTTGTCTACTTTTAATCCGTCGACAACAACGCCTACATACAGTGTAACCTCCGGCACGGAGACGAACGGTTTTAATGCCATCAACTTCGGGTTGTTTAACGACGCCGGAGCAAACCAGGATTCGATCGATGAAATCCGGTTTGGGACCACGGTTCAGGATGTCGCGAACGTTGTTGTGGCGACCGGCCCGGCGAGTCTGACTTGGAACAACGCCGGCGGCAACAACACCTGGGACATCAGCACGACGAGCAACTGGAGCAACGCCGGCAGCAACACGATCTACCGCGACAGTTCCAATACCGCTGCCAGCCCGGTCACGGGCGACAAAGTCACCTTCGATGACTCGATCTCCGCCAATCCCGGCAACTACAACGTGACGATCGCTGGCAACGTCCATCCGACATCCGTCACCTTTGCCAACAGTGTTGGCAATTACAATATCAGCGGCACCGGCGTCGGAATCACAGGTGCAACGTCAGTCACCCTTACCGGAACTGGCGTGGTCACGCTGGCCTCCAGCAACACCTACACTGGGGGAACCAACGTCAGTGCCGGGACGCTGCAGCTGGCATCGGGCACAGCATTCCCTTCCAACACGGCTCTGACCGTTGCATCGGGTGCCACTGCGCGGATTGCAAACAGTTCGGGCAATACGTCCTACGTGGTCACGGTCAGTTCGCTGTCCAACAGCGGGGTCGTCGACATCACCAATAATGCCATGGTGCTGAAGAACGCCAACGCATCGATCGGCACGATCAACACTGAAGTGGCTATCGCCTACAACGAAGGAGCATGGAATGGCACCAACGCCAGTTCGGGCGTAATCACCAGCACCGCGGCTCAAGGAGACACAACTCACCTTACCGCGATTGGAATCGCTACAGGCCTGACCAGTTTCCAGGGAGCGGGGGGCATCGTCGCCGTGAATCCCGCCGACGTGATCGTGAAATATACTTACTACGGCGATGCCAATCTTGATGGAATTGTCGACGGCAGCGATTATACCCGTATTGACAACGCCTATCTTCAACCTCTGACCGGTTGGCAGAATGGCGATTTTAACTATGACGGTGTCGTCAACGGCTCGGATTACACGCTGATCGACAATGCGTTCAATACCCAGGGCGTGCAACGTACTGCGGAGATCGCCGCCACAACCACGCAAATTGCCGGTTCGGGCTTCGCCTCCTCCGTGCCTGAACCGACAAGCCTGGGATTACTGGCAACTGGTGCGTTTGGCCTGCTTGGCCGAAGACGCGCCCGCTGAGTCGTAGCCTGCTTACGGCAGCTCGTCCGCGTGGGCGAGCCGCCGTATTTTAAAGTGGCGTTTCTGTAGAACCGCCTTTGCGGCGGCCTGTGACCAGAGTGGGAAGCAGGCACCGAAGTCGACGAAATGCTCTTTTCCCATTAAGCAGGGACTGAGTACAACCTTATGGGTGTTACTTTGCTTTCCCGTCTATGCGGGCTCCAATTTCGCGTCGATCTTTGCCCACTTCGGCAGGAACGAGGCCTTTCCAGTTTGCAAAAATCAGATTAGCCCGGGAGATGGTCGGACCGGTCCGAATGCGACGATGTGGGGTCTGTGCTTCGCCTACACCCATGGCAGCGCTAGATGGGTGCCCCGCAGACAGCTCAGGTCGGTCAACGAAGGGAACTTCGCATGGGCCTGCTAAGACCAGATTCGGCCCATCCGTCAGAGGATAAGCTAATGATGGATTCACGCACAAGTTCGTCTTATCCCCGCCAACCAGGGTTTACGTTGGTGGAACTCTTAGTTGTCATTGGCATCGTCGCCATTCTAATTGCCTTGCTGCTGCCGTCGCTTTCCAAGGTCAGAGAGCAGGCGCGTCGGGTTCAATGCGGTGCCAACCTCCGTACGTTGGGTCAGGTATGCCAGATGTTCTCAGGCGATCATAAGGGATACTTCCCGTTCGCATGGTCATATGGCCAGGACGCCTACCAATTCGAGGCGCTCACGTTTCCTGTACTTTTGAGCTACGACCCTGCAAACGAGGGCAGTACTCAGACATGGAAACGTTTCGGTACGCCATACCAAACGTTGCTGACTTACGCCAAGTCCGCCGAAGGGGCCGAGCAGATTCCCTATCTAAATGGAGGCACTGTCCCTCTCGCACGCTGGTTGATGTGTCCCGATACCTTACTGTCTCGCTATCAAGCGTGGACTAAGATAGGTGGTGGCTACGGCACTGCGATCCAGACCTCGTACTCCTACTACGCAGGCGCGCCGTATCGCAAGCTATCTCCCGATGTGATCGGGAGCTTTCCCGAAATTGGTGGCGGTATCCAGGTGATGAGCGCCTACAACTGGGGAAAGCGGCTGCCTGCGGTCAAGAATACCGACCCTTCCAGCACGATTCTGGCATCAGATACCGTCTGGTGGGAGGGTAACAGCACTGACGCCTCGGCATACGTGATAAATCATATAAAGTCCGGCGATCCTCGATCCGCAGCATTTCAGAATGTTCTGTTTTCTGATGGTCACGTCGAAGGTTTGACCCCGGCGTATGCCGATAAGACCACGGGCATCATAAGTCGCACTCTCACCAAAACCAATTGGTCAATGTCAATGTATCCACTTGCCTCACAGGGAAGATATTTTTATGTAGGACAGTAGAGGGGAGTCAGAGTGGATTATATCTTAGTTCAGTTCGGCTTCAGTGACGGGTCGTATAGAAGCCGAATCTCAGCAGATTTACTAAACAGTTACAGGGTGCGTGGATGATGTTTGAACGATCGTCTTTTGATTCGATGCGACAAAGCGCTTTTGGAATTGGATGTCATTGGACTACCTGGACCGCACCTAGAACCGGGCCACCCCTTCCGCACGGGGAGGCAATTGAAAACTTTGACGTTAATGCGTTTGTCCGGCAGGTTCGACAGACCGGTGCGGGGCATGTGCTATTTACACTGAATCACGAACTGCACTGGCTGCCGTGTCCGAATTCTTGCACCGATCGCTTGATGCCGGGCAGAACATCAGAGCGAGATTTAGTTGGTGAGATCGCGGATGCACTCCTGGCTGCTGGAATCAAATTCATCGGCTACTACCACCATGGCTGCGACGCTCCAACGCAAGACGCCATCTGGCAGGACGCCGCGGGAGGGCATGATGTCGATCCGACAAGGCTTTATGCGAATGTGCAGGACGTCACTACCGAACTCGGGGAACGGTACGGCAAACGGCTCTCGGCCTGGTGGTTCGACGCAGGATGGGCGCTGGAGAAGCGCGGCAACACACCATGGGACGCACTGTCCAAAGCTGCCAAGGCCGGAAACCCGGATCGCTTAATCACTTTCAATTCGGGGCTGAATCGTTTTGATCCTGTAACTGAGTGTCAGGATTACTGGGCGGGCGAACTGGAAGGACTCCATCATCGCCCGAGCGGGGCCACGGCGCCGGGAGGTTTGCCCTGGTATTCGTTTATGACCTGGCAACCCGGCGGCGGCATGTTTACTTGGGGGATTCCCGCTCATGGCGAATCGCCTTCCCCTGCGCGAGCCGATCCGGACGATATCTGCGCGATGGCAAAGGCCTATCGTGCTGCCGGTGGTTGTGTCACGTTCAATCTGCTCTGCTATCAAGACGGATCGATACATCCGGTTGACCTGCACTCGATCACATCAGCCGCAAGAATTTTACGAGCTTAGGAATCGACTGTCGTCCTTACTTGGTACCCATGTTCCATCGAATTGTTCCCAGCCTGATTGTTCTCTTGTATGCCCAATTAGCAACTGCGGCGGTTCCATCGTTGTCGCTGATTTGCACCACTCAGCCTGCCGAGTCGGGTCTGCATCTGGACCAAGCCAGAATCTCCGCAGTCAAGGTAAACGCGGGAGGGAAAGAGGACACTGCGTGGGTGTCTGGTTACAAGTCGGTGCCTGCCGACGACTGGGCGCGGTCATTCTGCATCACTGTTACCGATGACAAGTATCGGCAGGGAAAGATGCCGGTCGTGGACGTGGACGTCACATTCATGCACGAAGCGAACACAAAGGTTGAACTGGTCGCCGACACCGCCAAGGGAAGCAGGGTCATCGCCAGAGCATGGGGTAACAAGCACGAATTGCAAACCATCCATTGCCAGCTGGATGACGCGTTCTTTGGCTCTAGAAATCCTGGTAACGACGCTAAGACACTGCCCGCTGACGGGTTTGACCTCCGACTCAACGCCTGGGCCGGGGACTTCTATCTCAAGAGCGTGACCTTGAAAGCTCACGATCCGTCCGATCCCGATGACTGGTCGCGTTTCCTCACTTTAGGTGACGTCACTAGCAACAGCAATTTTATTGTCGCTCCGGGTGCCAGCGATCAGTTGACGTTCCCGGTAACCAATCGCGCGAAGATAATGGCCCAGGGCACTGCCACGATAGAAGTTGTCGACGGTTCCGGAAAGATCGCTTCCACCTCCAACCAAAAACTTTCGGTGCCTGCAGGGGAAACCCAGTCTATACCGGCAAGTTTCGACGCATCGGCGCTGACCGGTGGTGAGTACGTCGTGCGCGTGAACATCAAATGCGGCAGCAATATCATTCGGGGCGAGCAATCGGTGGTGGTCGCAGGTCCGAATGACCTATTCATCATCTTCGACAAAACTCCGATCGCCCGAGGAATTGATTTCGATCGCGTCGCGATCTCCCCTCAGCAGGTTACGGTTGATGGTGTTCCGAACTGGGTTTGGAGTGCAGGGTACAACTCTCAGCGTGGTGGTGACTCCTGGTGGCACTCGGTCTGTATGAAAGTGACTGATCCTCGCTTCCAAAACGGGGCGATGCCCGCAGCCGATGTCCGGGTCACGTATCGCCACGAAGCGAACGCGCCCGTTTCCTGCTTCGCCGACACCAGTGCCGGAAGTCGGCAGGTGGGATTCGGCTGGGGAAGGAACCCCAACTGGCAGACGATGGCCTTTAAGTTGGACGATGCCAAGTTTGCTCAGACAGACTATCAGGATCCAGCCAAAGACTTGAAGTCAGATGGCTTTGATCTTCGCTTTAACGCTTGCACCGGTGATGCGCAAATCCGAAGTGTATTTATCCACGGGTACGACCTGGATCATTCGCCCGATTTTGATCGTCTGGTTCGGTTTGACGGAATCGACACCGGGCGTGAACTGTTTATCTTCTCGCCCGGTGAAAAACAGACGCTTCAACTAAAACTGCGCAACCTGGCACACCCCGACCTAGTAGCGGACAGCCGAATCTGGTTGACCGACGACCTTGGCAATGAGATCTGGAATCGTCAGCAACCGGTGACCATTAGAGGCGGCGGCCCAATCGAGCTCCCGGTTCCTTTCGACACTGCAGGCCTGAAGCAGGGCGTGTACACCCTTGGACTTGAACTGAACCACGTAGACTCGAAAGGGATGAAAAAAACGATCGTCAGTTCGAGTTGGAATTTAATGGTGAGCGAAAGCAGTCCGATTCCGAAAGCCAAAGACGGGGAGTTCATGTATGGCGTGGACACCGGTATAGACTACAAAGACGAGCGGTGGATGAAATGGCTCGACTTCATGGGCTGCGACATTACTCGCGGAAACGGAGCCAACCAGGGCACCGGCGACTGGGCCAGCGCGTTCGCTGCGTTTGACAAGCATGATCTCCGCAACACCGTGTTCGCTGATATTCCCTGGGATGATGATGCCGTGAAGCGCCAACAGAAAGTGCAGGAAGTCGCCGATCGCGCCGAGGCCGCCGCAAGACTATTCGGTGATCGCGCACACTTCTGGGAACTGGGAAATGAACCCGACCTGACTTTCTTTTACCCCGGCCCTATTGAAGAATATGCGCGGGGTTTCTCCATCGTGTCGCGGGCGATTCGCCGAGGGAATCCAAACTCAGTGGTGATGAATGGAGGCCTATGCTTTGCCACGCCCGATGCCGACCGACGCGCCCGCAAGTTTGTTGAGGTGGTTGATACAAATGACATTCAGGGATTCGCCTATCACGGTCATGGTCCGCTGATCGCCGCAGAACGCGGTGCGTTTGATCGTGTCCATGATTTGGCCAAACATTGGAACAAAGCCGATCGCATATTTATGGAGACCGAGTCTGGTGTTTCTGCCCGCACACCGGGTCAGATCCGAATCCAGGCTCGCACCGCTGTTGAGAAGATGGTGTTCGCACAAAGCGTCGGGGAACCGGCATTCATGTGGTTTCGGTTAAACATCCAGGGCGGCGACGGCGACTATACCAGCACCACCAACACACATGAACCGCGACCCGTGGTCCTCAGCTACCGAACGATGAGCAGATTGCTAAAGGGGCTGTCCTTCGTCAGGAAGCTGGATCTGGGATCTAATGATCTTCAAGCATATCTGTTTGCCGCCAAGAACGCTGACAGCCGAGCGATGGTCGTGTGGTCCGACACCTCCGGTGGAGCGTCGAGGACGATCCGGATCGGCACCAAGGCCGGAGACGCGAGCAAGGTGCGTCAGCTGGATTTATTTGGAAATGTAACACCGGTCTCCGATGTCGACTCTGGGCTCGTTACCGTACCGGTGGAACTCGATCCCAGTTACCTAGAGTGGAAATCGGATGAAGCGCCCGACGCCGTGGATGTGGTTCCCTCGCCCCTGCGACTTGATCCGGTGCTGACTGTTTCTCGCGGAATGAAAGATTCGATTACCGTTCATCTAAGCAACTCGCTGGATCACGCCCTTGATGCCACGCTGACAATTACAACCGGGGCAGGTTCGGGGGTCACGCCGGAAAAGTCACAGATACAAGTTGCTATCCCGGCACATGGTAAAATCGATCTTCCCATCCCAGTGACCGTGCAAGGCGCCGGCGACGCTGTGAACTGGCCGGCCAACTGGACGGTCTTCGCACCCGTTCCGGCGAACCGTGTTGATCTTCATCTTTACAATTCTTCGGTTCCAAATCAGTTGCAAGCTGGGGACGAAGTGATTCGCCCCCAGTTCGCGCGGCTGAAGGACGATCGTATCGACATTGCCTCCATGGGCGGAGGCTTTGCCGAGAAGAAGGAAGCGGTTCTATTTGCCACAATCGATAGCCCGATCGATCAAGTCATTCGGATCGGAAGCTCCGCCGACTGGTGGGAAGAATGGTTCGTTAATGGGCGGTCGGTCTACGACGATCTTGAATCCGGTAACTTGGGCCCACAGTCGATCCTGGAGCATCCGTTCCAAGCCCGGCTTAAGGCCGGCCGAAATCTTTTAGCGGTCCGCGTACTGAGCGGGCTGCAGGGATGGAAGCTTTGGTGCGGTGGCCCGCAGGAAATCGCTGCTGCAAAGGGCGCGCTCACGGGTGGTGGCAGCATGCTGAATGTCGAACTTCGACAGGGCATGAACGTGCTGGGTCGAGAGCGAGCCAGAATCGCATTCCGTAAGCCTCTGCGCGAGCCGGCAACCGGTCAATTCGATGCACCGCTCGAGAGCTGGAGCTCTATCGAGCCCGACGCCGACTTGGGTGAAGGAAACATCTTAAACGAATTTGTTCGCCAGCCCGATGCCGGCAAGTGGTGGCAAGGCCCGGCCGATCTATCCGCACGTGCCTGGTTCCGGGCGGACAATCAGCATTTCACGGCAGTCGTGGCGGTAAAAGACGATGTGAACAAGCCCGCAACGAGTGCAGAGACGATTGATATTGGCGACTCAATTCGCATCACCTTTGTTGACCCCGTGACCGGAGTGTCCCTTGAACTCGCTGTGCCCGGATCGGGTGCCACGGTTTATCAGCGACTCGATCATCGCTGGGTTCCGGTCGCCGGGACAGATGCTCACGCGACTGTGGATCGAGTCGAAAGCCCATCCGGCGGAGTAACATGGTATCGCGTAAGGCTGGCTCGGACGATCTTGCGTCCTCATCGTTTAGCAATCAACATGTCGGTCATCGACAACGACTTCGGCGTTCGCAAGCAGACGGCCGCTTGGTTTGCTGGGATGGAGCACCCTGGCGCAGACAGCAAGTTTTGGTGGCAAGCTGAGATGAAGTAACGGTGCCTCCATGCATTGCCGGCGTATATTAATTGACAAACAACCTTTCGCTTCGAGGCCCCGGATCGATTTTCAGGTACCTTGGAACGCTTTGGAGCATTGGCCGTGCAAATGGGTGAATCTGGAAATCGACTCCGATTCCGCCCTGGTAGCGTTTCGATGCCGACTCGAGCTAAACTTCGAACGACATGTTCGGCTTCATGTAACGGCGGACGAGTCATACGATCTTTGGATCGACGGCGAGCTAAGCGGCTCAGGCCCGGAGCGTGGCGATCGACGCAATTGGTTTTTTGACACCTACGACATCGTTCTTGAATCGGGAATCCACCAGATTTCCGCCGTCGTGAAACAGCTTGGCCCGCTGCGTGCGGTCGGCTCGGTGACCGTGTCGCATGGCCTGTTGGTGGTCACTGAGGATTTAGATTTGCTACCACTGCTGGGCACAGGCTGCGGCCCGTGGGAAGCAGCGGAATTGCCCGGCTTTCAATTCAAACTGTTGAGAGCCAGTCCCGGCGATTGCTTCTTGATCGGTCCGGCCTATCAGATCGACTATCGACTGCTTTCACCAAGCTATTTGACGGATGCAACTCTGAATTGGTCGCAGGCCCAGAGTGGACAAGCGGGAGTTGCCGAAAGCGCTCTCCACCCCGTCCTTGCCAAGCATATGCTCCGTCCGGCATTTCTGCCGAGCCAAAAACGCATCCGACGACCCTTCTGGCGTGCCAGAAGAGTCATTGGCGATATTGCCACCGGCGAGTGGGAATCGCTTGCTGCGGGGGACTCGATTGTCCGGTTGAAGCCTGACCGAACGTATGAGGTGCTGTTAGATTCGGAGGACTACCTTTGTGCTTTCTTGGAGTTTGACATCGAAGGTGGCCGAGCCGCGACGTTTGAAACAGTCTGGGCCGAGGTCATTCGCGATAGTTCAGGTAAAAAAAACAACCGAGGTGATGTCAACGGGCCGGTATTGGGATTGACCGATTCTTTCATTGCGGATGGCAGCCGCAGGACAGTACGTACGCCGACATGGCGGTCCGGCCGCTATTTGCAGGTCCGGATCATTACTCAATCGCAGCAGTTGATCTTGCATAAGTTGGCGATCTTCGACACCGGATATCCGATAAATTCCCAGGCGCTCTGGGCCAGCGGGGACGAAGACTTGGACCGCGTTTTGAAGGTCTGTCTTCGCACGCAGGAGGCCTGTGCCCAGGAAACTTTCATTGATTGCCCGTACTATGAGCAACTGCAATACGTCGGTGACACGCGCATCCAAGCGCTGATTACCTACTGCCTCACGGCTGACTCGCGGTTGGCACGAAAGGCAATAGAACTGTTTTTGTCTTCGGCGATGAATCCCTCCGGCTTACCGCTCGCATTTGCCCCCGGCGATGGAGGAAGTCTTATCCCGCCGTTCGCGCTTTGGCTTGTCAGCATGGTTCGCGATTACGCATGGTGGCGCGACGATTTCGATCGGGTTCGTAGCTGGCTGCCGAGTTTGCGCGGAGTAATCGACATCTTTCTGTCGATGCCGAAAACGGATGGGCTGTTTCGTTCACCTTTTGGCTGGAATTTTCTTGACGGCGCGTTGGGTAGCATGGCCCCCGGGGGTATGCCAGGCGACGTGTCCGGGCCGGTGAACTGGCAAATCGTGATTGCGCTTAAAGATCTTGCTGATCTTGAAGAAGCTTTTGGTGAACCCGAACTCAAAGCACGGTTCATTCGCCATGCACAGGAATTGACGGCATCTCTGGATCGGTCGCTTTTTCGAAGTGAGATGGGCCTTTACTCTGATGTCCCCAGCCGCGATCAGTTTTCCCAGCACGGTCAAATTCTACCGCTGTTGTCGGGCATGCTATCGCCCGCGCGACATCAGCAGATTGCGGACGGTCTTCTGACGGCTACCTTTGAGAAGTCGGCCGGCGCGTTCTTTCGCTTTTATCTTTTCGAAATCTTTTTTTCTCTCGGCCGCGCCGAATTGATCTGCGAACAGCTTGAGTCTTGGAAATGGGCGATCTCCCAGGGGTTCACAGCATTTCCGGAATATATCCAATCCGACACCCGCTCCGACTGCCACGCTTGGAGCGCTCATCCGTTCTTTCACTTTTATGGCTCAATACTCGGCATCCGCCCAGCAAACTGGGGTTTCAATGAGGTACGGATTTCCCCACAACCCGGATCGATGACTTCCTTGAGCGGCACGATGGCACACGGATCGGGTTTGATTAGAGTCGCGCTGACAATCGACGGCAATCACTTTGCGGCAGACGTCGAATTGCCTGATTCGCTGACCGGCACCTTCTGTTTCCATAACCGTGTACATCGTTTGTGCGGTGGACACAGCAAAATAACTGACAAAACACGCGCCGAATGAATCGCCTATGAAGTATCTGGTCATCCTTATCATCGTTTCGCTTGATTGCTTCACCGGTCGGACGGTGGAGGCTGCGACTCCAGAAAAGGTCGATGCCGCAGTCGAAAAGGCCGTAACGCACCTGTTGTTGGCGGAAAAGAATGGCAACTGGGAATCGGTGGTGCAGCCGGACCTTTCGGTCGCCGCCGAGGGCAGTGTCACAGGATCGCAATTCGGAGGGCAGACCGCGCTGGCGACGTATGCACTGCTTTGCGGAGGGCGCGCTTCATCCGACCGGCAGATAATTGACGCCATTAATTTTCTGGTCGCAACCGAGCCGCACGGAGTCTACGCGGCCGGGTTCAGATGCCTGGTTTGGTCGAGAATTCTGCTGGACAAAAAAACGCGTCCTGCCGCCAAAAGAGACTTCAAATACTTGATCGATGCAATGCACCGCTCGGGTCCGGGACGAGGCGAGTTTGGTTATAGCGCCAGTCCGGGCGTGGTGGGAAATCCGATTTATGACCAGAGTGTGAGTCAGATCGCGGTTCTGGGGCTCTGGGCCCTCAGTGGAACCGGCTTAGAAGTTCCGAACAACGACTGGCGTCTCATGGACACAGCATGGCGGTCGCATCAATACAGTGATGGCTCGTGGCCCTATTATGATAGCCCTAACAGTGGCTGGAACCTCCACACAGCTTCAATGACCACCGCAGGGCTCGCGACCCTGTTTATTCTTGATCAATCGCTTCAATTGAATGCACGGACGAACGGGAATCCGAAAGATGCAAACATTGATCTCGCCTTCAACTGGGTCGGCAGGAACTTCGAGTCGATGTTTCAGCCCATACGTGAGGGTGCTCACGTCGAGCCTTACACCTTGTTTGGCCTTTCACGCGTAGGCGCGGCGAGCGGTTACCGGCGCATCGGTCAATTCGATTGGTTCGAGCGTGCGTCGGACTACCTTTGCAATACGCAGGCAGCTGATGGATCATGGACGACCAACTATCTTCCGGATGTCTCAGCCACTTCTTTGGCGGTCCTGTGCCTCTCTTACGGTCGAGCTCCCATAGTCATTAATAAGTTAAAGTATCGGTTCGCCGGACAGAATGCCGAGATCGACGCTCACTGGAACCAGCGTCCTCAGGATTGCTTTAACTTCGTAAGTTGGTCCGGGACGTCGCTCGAGTCGCGACTTAACTGGCAAATCGTGGATTTAAGCGCGTCCACGGCTGAGCTTCAATCGGCTCCGATTGCGTTGATCAGCGGCAACCAATTTCTGCGCTTCAGTGAGTCTGACAAGGCTGCCCTTCGACTGTTCGTACAACAGGGCGGTTTGATTTTGGGCAATGCGGATGGTAACAGCGACGCGTTTGTTAAGGGGTTCGCCACACTCGCATCGGACTTGTTCCCCGCTTACGAACTGAGGGACCTTCCCGAGAGTCACCCGATCTACATATCCGAGCAATTTCCTTCACGCAAATGGAAATCAGCCATGCGACTCAGGGGAGTCAGCAACGGCGTCCGTGAACTAATGCTGTTGCCATCGGTGGATCTATCCAAAACATTGCAGAATCGGCCTTCCAGCGGCTCGGCAATTGAGCAGTTCGAACTCGCTAGTGATATCGCGCTGTATGCAACAGACAAAACGGTCTCCGACATTCTTGGCCAGCGGTTTCGGGTGAAGCCCGACGGGTCGGCGTCGATACGTCGGACGATCGGCGTAGCAAGGCTCCAGTATGCTGGGAACTGGGACCCCGAGCCTGGTGGCTGGTTAAGGCTTGCGGCGGTAATGAACAATCAGAGTCAGACCCGCCTGAAAATTGACGTCGTCAAGCTTGGCAGCGGAAGTCTTCACGACTACCAGCTTGCTCACCTAACTGGAACGGACGCATTCAAGCTTGGGGATCGTGATCGTGCTGAAATTCGGCAGTTCATCGACAAAGGGGGCACGCTTTGTGTTGATTCAGCAGGAGGATCCGCGCGCTTTGCAACCGCCGCAAAAGAGGAACTGATCCGAATCCTTGGCCCAGAAGCTGGTGCCGCACTTGATGCTCATTTGCCGCCTGAAAGTCCCGTATTTACGGAAGTGTCAGCACCCATAACAACGATCTCTTACCGCTCGTTTACTCGTTCGAATCTGATCGGGTCCATGAAGACGGCTCGGCTTTGCGGAATCACGAGGAACGGACGCGTTGTCGCCTTTTTCAGCCGGGAAGACCTTAGCGCTGGGCTGGTTGGCGAGCCAGTGGACGGGGTCATAGGCTACAGTCCAGAATCTGCCACAGCGATCATGCGTAACATCATCCTTTCAGCAGCCGGCGATCACAAATAACCCGCCTTTGGAGACAACAAAATGCACTGGGTCGACTGGCTGATTATGACGCTCCCGCTAGTGATCTGCGGTTGGATCGCGATCCATTCCAGGAGGTACGTCCGCGGCGTGGCGGAATTCGTAGCTGGAGGCCGAGGTGCCGGACGGTTTCTGATCTGTGCCGCCCGTTCGCAACAGGGTTCCGGTGCTGCCGTCTTTGTAGCCATGTTTCAGGTATTCCTGATATCGGGTTTCACGCTCGGATGGTGGGGTCAAATCTCTACACCCGTGACACTGTTGGTGATGATTTCCGGCTTTGTGATCTACAGGTATCGACAGACTCGGGCGATGACGTTGGGACAGTTTTTTGAGATGCGCTACAGCCGAAAGTTCAGACTCTTCGCCGGCGGTTTGGGCTTTTTCGCTGGAATTTTCAATTTTGGAATTATTCCCGCAATTGGTGCCCGGTTTATGGTCGCGTTCCTGAACTTGCCACAGCAGATCGATATAATGCACGTTTGTTTGTTTCTGATATCAGTTCCGACCTATGTGCTTCTCATGGGTTTCTTTTTAACGATCTGCGTAATCATGACCACCACCGCAGGCCAGGTGTCGGTTCTTTTGACCGATTGCGCTGAAGGCATGTTTTCACAGCTATTCTACACGTTGATCGCAATTGCATTACTTATATGGGTATTCGATTGGAATCAAACCAAACACTTTCTGCTGGATGCGCAACCGGGCAAATCACTCGTGAATCCTTTCGACACCTTCAAGGCCAACGATTTTAACCTCAGTTACGTTTTGATTGGGATTGTCGGAGGCGCTTATAGATGCATCGCATGGCAGAATAGCCATGCCTTTAATTCATCGGCAGCAACGCCGCATGAGTCCCGCATGGGTGGAATCCTTGGAAGCTGGCGCAATTTTGCGGCGCTGGTCATGATTACTTTGCTGTCAGTCTGCGCGCTAACCTATTTTAAAGCCCATTCCAATGAGATCGAAGCGGCATTGAGCCCGATCAAGGACCCCTCGGTACGCGACCAGATGCGGTCACCCCTCGCACTTACCATGATGTTGCCAACCGGTGTGAAGGGAATGCTCCTATCGATCTGTCTGATGGGGATTATTTCCGGCGACGGCATCCACCTGCATTCATGGGGTTCGATTTTCATCCAGGACGTGGTAATGCCGCTCCGGGGAAAGCCACTATCGGCAGAGCGGCATATTCTGTTTTTACGCCTATCGATCGTCTTTGTTGCCCTGTGGGCATTCCTGTTCGGCTGGCTTGTGCCGCCGATCAAATACGTTTCATTCTGGTGGGGTATTACGGAGTCTATTTTTGTCAGCGGAGCTGGCATAGCAATCATCGGCGGACTCTACTGGAAGCGCGGTACGGCCGCCGGTGCATGGACGGCGTTGATTGTCGGGGCGGTTGGCTCACTCCTCGGTCTGGGCACTGATTGTTATTACGAACAAGTCTTGCATCGAGATTTCCTGATTTCGATCGCAGGTCACGTCCTAAGACTGAATATACCCTGGGTGATCTTCGACGTTATGCTGTTGGCGACCTTCTGTTATGTGGTGGCTTCCATTTTGACCGGGACGACTGAGCACGACATGGACCGGCTTCTCCACCGCGGACAATTCGGCGTTGAACAGGCCGAGCGAGCGGCTGCAGTTGCAAAGCCGAAACGCAATTGGCTTTACCGGGTGGTGACTTTCGGTATTGATGAGCTGTTCACACCGGCAGATCGCCGGATCACCATCGGAATCACAATCTGGAGTATGCTTTGGTTTGGCATCTTTGCTGTCGGGAGTCTAATCTACAGCCTCTATCATTTCTCGGATGATACCTGGGCGGAGTATTGGCTCTGGACCGGAATATATCTGCCGTTGTTAATTGGGCTGATGACAACCATTTGGTTTACAATAGGCTGCTTGCGAGACATGCGATCGTTCTTGGTTAGGCTTTCCGAGGACGTGTCCAATCCGTCGGACGATGGCTCAGTAGGCAATCCACCGGTCGTACAGCAGGTTCAGCCGGCGGACCAAGAGTCCGCTTTCTTAACTGGTATCATACCCGGTACCAGCGTTACATCTGCTGTTGTAAAGTTAGAGCATTGATTTTGCGGCAGCTTTGAACTGAATGTTTTGGCACGTTCGTTAAGGCAGTTGCAAACAACGATAATTATGGAAGAGCACCAATCACCAGCCATGGCAGATCATCTGCGATGCGAGTTTTTTAGCAACCCTGTCGGCATTGACCACCGCGTTCCTCGCCTGTCATGGTTGATGATTGACGATCGAAACGGCGCGAGGCAGACGGCATATCGTGTGCGAGCTGCGACCGATCCGTCGTTGCTGTCGCGCGATATGCCGGACCTGTGGGACACCGGCAGGCGTGTCTCAGATCAGCAGGCGCACATAGAGTACGAGGGGAAACCCCTTGAAAGTCGGCAGCGCGCCTGGTGGGATGTGCAGCTTTGGGACGCTGATGAAAAAGCCTCGCATCCATGCGCTGCGGCTTTTTTCGAGATGGGGCTCTTACGTCGTGACGATTGGACTTCTGACTTTATCCAATCGTCACTCGAAGGCACGGGCCGCCTCGGGGCTCCGGCACCGCTGATGCGCAAAGAGTTTGATCTCCCCTCGAAAATCGAGTCTGCTCGTCTGTACCTTACTGCCCTTGGACTTTATGAAGCCTTTATCAACGGCAAACCCGTTACCGCAGATCGACTGCGTCCGGGTTGGACCGATTACAGATATCGACTGCCGGTTCAGACCTACGACGTAACGAAGTGGCTGCACCAGGGCCAGAATGCGATCGGTGTGATTTTAGGAGATGGATGGTATTGCGGGCAAGTGGGTGCGCATGACCGCGCACTCAAATGGGGTACACGTCCGGCTTTGTTGGCTCAGCTTGAAATCATGATTGGTGATGGCCAGTCGATCATCATAGGTAGCGATCCTACTTGGCGATGGAGTACCGGAGGGGTGGTTGCCTCGGATCTTATCGCGGGGGAAGAATACGATGCTCGCCGGGAAATTCCGGATTGGAATTTCCCCCGATTCGATGACGCAAAATGGGCACTGGCAACGACGATCCCTTGGCCGGCTATCCAACTGGTCTGGTCCCCGGCTCCACCGGTGCGGGTGGTCAAGGAATTACATTCCATTTCTGACGCCAACGAAAGGAGTTACGATTGGGATCGGTGTGCTCGTACGTTTGACTTTGGTCAGAACTTCACTGGTATTGTTCGACTAAAAGTGAAAGGTCCCGTCGGCTGCACGCTTCGCCTCCGTTATGCCGAAGCGCTTAAACCGGATGGGTCGATTGATCAAAGTAATCTCAGATCCGCCCGATGCATCGACCATTACACGCTGCGTGGCGACGTTGAAGGCGAAACATATGAGCCGCATTTCACATTTCACGGGTTCAGATATCTGGAGCTGACCGCGGCCAGCGAATGGTTGAGTGCTTCTCGCCCTATCCGTCTGGAACTGCCAACCCGCGAAAGCGTAGTGGGATTGGTCCTGATGAGCGACACATCGCAAACCGGTAGCTTCGAGTGCGGTCACCCACTGATCAGCCGCCTTCAGCAGAACATCCTATGGGGACAGCGCGGCAATTTTCTCGAAGTCCCCACTGACTGCCCGCAACGCGATGAGCGCCTCGGCTGGACCGGTGATGCTCAAATTTTTGCAGCCACAGCTGCATTCAACATGGACGTCGCGGCCTTTTTCACAAAATGGATGACCGATATTGACGACGCCCAGGAAGTGAATGGAGCGATTCCCTTTGTCGTGCCCGACACGTTGCGCAATAGCGATGACGGCGGACCTGGCTGGTCCGATGCGCGGGCGGTCATCCCGCTGGCGATGTACCACGCTTTTGGCGATCGCCGTATTCTCAGCAGACACTATTCATCCATCAAGCGATGGGCAAAATATCAGATCGAAACCGCGCGGGATGGCGTTCGATGCTATCCTGACTTTAAAGCCCACCAAGGCTTTGGTGACTGGCTCGCGCTCGATGGAGACGGTATCAACCCAGCTCGAAATGCGACCCCGAAGGATCTGATTGGCACCGCGTATTATGCATACGCGATGGGCGTGGTTCGCGACATTGCAGCGGTTTTAAGTGAAGACAATGACGTTAATTATTATTCCGACTGCCGTGCCGAAGCTGTCGGTGCCTTCCAGAAGCACTTCGTGACCGCATCGGGCCGTATTGCAGTGGCATCGCAGACCGCGCATCTGATGGCACTAGCGTTTGACCTTCTGCCCGAAGCGGCCCGCCCCGCGGCGGTTGATAGTCTGGTGTCGTTAATCAGGGATCGTGACTGGCATCTTTCCACAGGATTTCTGGGCACCCCTTTACTTTGTCCGGTGCTTTCGCGTTTCGGGCGAATCGATGTTGCATTTAAACTACTGATGCAGCAAACATACCCGAGTTGGCTCTATCCCGTCACAATCGGTGCAACTACGATGTGGGAGCGGTGGAATAGTTGGACTCCTGAGAAGGGCTTCGTGGAGGTGGCGATGAACTCGCTGAACCATTATGCCTACGGTGCAATAGGCCAATGGATCTACGCCAACATCGGCGGGATCGCGCTGGATCCAAATATGCCTGCTTATAAACGCATCCTAATGGCCCCCCGGCCCGGCGGCGGGATAAAACAGGCAAAGGCTTCGCTGCAATCGATGTACGGTTTGATAGAAGTGAGTTGGACAATTGAAGACGAGAAGTTCAAACTCACCGCGCGAGTGCCACCGAACAGCACAGCGACCATTACTCTTCCAAGCGGCATCTCGTATCAAGTGATCGCTGGAAGACACGCATTTTCGGAACGCTTCAACGAGGTTGAAGTTCTTTGAACGGTAGGCAAAGGGATGGAACAATCGAATGCAATTGCTTCCCTCGAGCCATGGATGGATGACCTGCTCCATATGGCTGGAAGCGTGCTTTCCCATGTTCCGCATGAAACAGTTTCTTTCGGTGGCCTCGTGGGATCGATCGACGTTGGTTCGGATGGACCTTTCTTGGTTACGATCATGTATGCCCGTGACGCGACGACTTAGGAAACAAACACAATATTGGCGAAAACTCAAACCTACAGGGTAATTTCATATCCTCAAGCTGTAAGGAGCTTTAGCAGGTGTCGATCGTTCTAGCTGGCATTTAGGCGTTTGCCGTGAAGTCCGATCTGGGCAATTTAGCTTTGCTTAGGAAGATTCAGGGCCAGTCGAAATCGACACAATTACGGTGACTGCGAACCAAGAGTTGTACTGTTCCACGCGAGAGACTTCGCTATCCTTCGCAAAATGGCTGACGACATTCGTCGGCGGAGTTTTCTCCGTGAAATCTCGGTCAGAAGGGAAATAGGGCCATGATCCAGGATTGGTTTATCGATGCAAAATTCGGGATCTTTATCCACTGGGGCATTTACTCGACGGGGCGAACCAGCGAGTCATGGGCCATTTTCAATGCCGAGGTTTCCTATGACGAATACATGAAACAGTCGGCAGAGTTCACCGCCTCCGCGTATGACCCGGAGGCGTGGGCGCAGCTGTTTGCCGGTGCGGGGGCAAAGTATGTGGTGCTGACGGCGAAGCATCATGACGGTTTTGCATTGTGGCCCACGAAATTGAGCAAGTTGAATACGGTCGAGAGTGCGCCCGCCGGGCGGGACCTCCTGGGGCCGTATTGTGATGCGCTGCGGCGGCATGGGCTCAAAGTGGGAATCTATTTTTCACACCTGGATTGGTCGCATCCGGATTATGCAAGTATCTTGCCGCATATACCGCAGCCGCACAATCACGCGAAAATGCACAAGAACAAGTTTGGCTATCCGCAGAATGGCGAATCACCGGAACGGTGGGAGAATTTCCTGCGGTTTCATCGCGGGCAGCTGAAGGAGTTATGCGAGAGCTACAAACCGGACTTGCTCTGGTTTGATGGAGACTGGGAGCGCGATGAATTGCAATGGCGGTTTGACGAATTGAGGAATCAGTTGCAGTCGTGGGCCCCGGGGGTGATCGTCAACAGCCGGATTGGCCGGCATGGGGATTATGGCACGCCAGAGCAGGCGATTCCGATCGAGCGGCCGACTGGGCCGTGGGAATTCTGCGTGACGATGAATGATTCGTGGGGATATCGGGCCAACGACCACAATCACAAATCAGTACGACAGTGCGTGCGTATGCTGGCGGAGTGTGCGGGGATGGGGGGCAATTTGCTGCTGGATGTGGGACCCAAGGCGGATGGCAGTTTGCAGCCGGAACAGGTCGAGACGTTAAGGGCGATGGGGCAGTGGACGCAGGTGAATCGAGAATCGCTGTTCGATACCACGGCGGGGTTGCCGCATGGGCATTTTTATGGAGCATCGACGCTGAGCAAAGATCGGCGGACGCTCTACCTGTTCGTGTTTGACCGGCCGATCGATGAGATTTCAGTCAAAGGACTTCGCAATCCAATCAAACGAGCGAGCGTGTTGGGAGTGGGCGAAGTGGTGGCGCGGAAAATTGGCGGGGCGCCCTGGGCGAATCTGCCGGGTATTACCTGGGTCACGGTTCCGCAGAATGCCATTAATGAGTTAGCGACAGTGGTGAAGCTGGAGTTCGAGAAGCCGCTGGATCTATATACGGGGGCGGGGGATAAGGTGACGTTTAATCATTGAGCTTCCGCGAAAAACCCACGCGGCAAGCTCCGTGGGCGTTGCGTGCCAGGGTGAAAAGTGGCTGATCAAAGCCTTTGTTTGTTCAGTTGAATCAACGCCGCGATAGCCATTGCGAGAATGCCGGCCGGCATCGCATACGGCAATGTTGACCACGTCTGAATCAACTGCACCAGCTCGGGATGCTTTTCTATCGCTGGTGACAAGTCAGGTGACAATCGAGAATCGGTCGATGGCGTAAGTGCTGCTTGTGCGATCTCTTTTGAATCGGCCGGGACGGATTGCAAATCCGTTATTTCGTGGGTTCGAATCCCACCTCGGCCTGGTCGCCTGCGTCTGTCACGGTCGCAAAGCCCCCGGCATTAGCGGCTATGCCCTTGCTCCTGTCGCGGACCGCGACGACGACCGCATCAAGCCCAGCGACGTACCGTCGACCGCCGTTTCAATTTATCTTAAGGCCGGATTTTAAACGGGTGTGACGTCACTGCCTGGGCGACCGGTTCGTTCGGGTTCGGCGGCACGTCCACGACTACCAGTTTGAAAGTGCCGGGCGTATTGATTGAGAGCATATTAAACGCGTTATTAGCGACGCCGGCCAAAAGAGTGTCCGTGCCGGATGCGAGCACCGCACTGCTCCCGGCGGTGGTCGGGACGAGCGTGAAGTTCAATTGATCGGCGGCATTGGTAACGACATGGTTGCGGTAATCGCGAACGGTGACTGTGTAACGCAAAGCGAAGTTCACGATGCTGGCAATCGGCTGTTTACTAAATGCCAAATGATTAGCGACAATCTTAAACGGATCGGACGTCAGCGGGGCGATCGTGTAGTCGAAGGTGTCGCTGGTCTGGCTGATCACGGTGAATGTGAGCTTGTAAGTACCGGGGGTGTTGATCGATGCCGGCGCGAGGCGGTCGCCGTTGTCTGCGACGCCGAAATCCACGGTGTTCGCAGGATGAGCGATGACGGCGTTGTCGCCTCCGCTGAGGGTCTCCAAAGACAGCCCCAGCCCGATCGAAGAGGTGTTTACGAGTCTGTTGCGCGCGTCCTCGACGACGACGGTGTAACGCAGCGGGGCATTCACACCGGCGTCGGCGGGACGCCTGCGGAACGCGAGGTGAACGCCGGTGATGGTAAAGGTGTTACTCTGCGCGGTGACGTCACCGAGGTCGTCGCTGGCTTGAATCGTGTAGTCGTCCGGCTTGCCGAACTTGACCCCGTTGAAAGTCGCGATGCCGTTTACGAGCGTGATCTGATTTCCGGTCAATGGGTTGGCGGCATTCGCGCCGGTGATGTTCAGCGTCACGATGTTGTCGGCGTCGGTGATCACCTTCCCTTTGCTGTTCACCAGTTCGACCTCTATCGCTGGAGATACCGCGCTTCCGGCGACGCCGTTGCGTACCGGTCGTTTGAACCGAAGCTGTCCGGCGCTGATCTGGAACGACGTGGTGGAAACGGTTCGACCTGAACTGTCCTTGAAATCGAGGATGTAATGCCCGGCCTTGTTGATCGAAAGGCCGCTGAAAGTCGCGACCCCGCCCACGGTGGTCGCCGTTAAGGTCCCGCCTAGGGTGCCACCGCCGATGCTGGAAGCGTTCAATGAGGCGGTCACGGTGACTGCATCAGCGTCATTGGTGTCCCGGGCGCCGGCCGAGTCCAGAATGGAAACCTGCACCGCCGGAGAGATCGGCTCGTCGGCCAGTGTTTTGGTCGGCTGGGTCACCGTCAGGTGAAAGGATTTGCCGCTGAAATTCGACAATTCATATGTATTCCCGGCTTTGTCGTTCCCTTTGATCAGACCGATGCCGACGGCATAAAACCCGGTCAGGGACGTCGCGCCGGTTGTGCTCGTGCTGCCGTCGGACCCGGTCCCCGTCGTGGCGGCAACGTCGTCGGTCAGTTGATACGTGTCGTACGTGCCCGCGGCCACGGTCTTGGAGACGGTCGAATCAGAGACCAGCGTGACGGTGTTTGATTCCGGGGTGGTCGTGATGACGTTGTTGTCGAGGGTGGTTTCGATGTCCACGTCGCTCAACATATATGGCGTTCCAGCTTGCAGTGTCGCGGGGAATTCGACCTGGTACGGCTGGTACACGTCGTGAGTCGAGGCGACGATCCCTACCCCGGTGAAGTCCGAACCGTACGAAACGTACTCGCCCGCGGCGTTGGTTCCGAGATAGTTCTTATTCACCGCGCCGCTGGAGAAGGTCTGATCGACTTCGATGGCCGCGTTTCCGTTAAATGTCGTCGGCCCGATGACGGTCTGTGTGTAACTCGCGGTCTCACCCTGTGCGGTCGTAATCAGGTAAGTCCACCGGTTGCCCGGAATGTCGAACGGCCCGGCGATCGCCGTCCCGCTGACGCTGAGCATTGTTCTTCGTTCGAGAAACTCCACCGGCAGGTTGCCCCCCCAGGGTAACCCGCCGGCCGACTTGCGAGACCGTTTCGGCTTGTAGTCATGCAATGCTGACACTTTCGACGACTTGCCGGACTGACCGCGCAGGGGGGCGAGACGAAACATAGGAATCCTTTTTAAAATCGACGACCCTTTCCCGACCGTCGTGAAAGGAGATGGTAAAACTTCAATCCTGTATACGATATACGTCAATTGACGTACTGTTGCCGGTTTTAAGGAAAAAAAATGCCCTCTGTGCTGAGCCCCGCCGATTTCGCTGCCGTGCTGGAATGCGTGGCCGAGATTAATGCTGCGACGGATTTGACGCGGTTGCCTTCGGTGATGCTGCGTTCGATTTCGAGGCTCGTGGAGTGCAGCTCCGCGGCCTTCACCGAGGTCGATCCCGTTCTGGAACAGTCGTCGGGCTGCATCATCCCGGCCGAGCCTTGGTCTTTGGAGTGGATGGCGCCGCGGTTCCAGGCAAACATTGCCGACCACCCGGTCGTGCGATACACGCAGCAGACTCGCGACGGGCAGGCAAAGGCGATCTCCGATTTTCTATCGGCCCGGGAGTTCCACGCCACGGGGATCTATCGTGAATTATTCGGGCCGATGAGGATCGAAGACCAGCTGTCTATCGGGATGGTGGGGAGCGCCGGCTTGATGATCGGGCTGTCGTTCAACCGCGCAAGACGCGGGTTTTCCAAACGCGACCGTGAAATTCTGAACGTGTTGCGACCGCACCTTCTTCAGGCGTATGTTACGTGTCGGCAGCTGCAGGCGTTGCGAAACGCCGACGGCGTTCGCCGCGGAACGGTGATCGATCGTCTCCCGATCGGGTTGGTCTGCGTCGACGCGAAAGGAAAGCTTCTCTGGTCGACAGAACCGGTGAAGGAAATCCTCCGGAATTATTATTCCGATGCCGCCGACTCGATCCACGGGCTGCCCCACGCGATCCGGGTCTGGTTACGAGCCGCCCAGGTGCAGGCGAATTCACCGGAATCAACCGACTACCTCGTCTCAAACAGGCCCGGATTTCAACTGCAGGTTCGGCGTTGCCCGCTCAAAGACGGGCAATTTGTGCTTCTGTTCCAGGAAACGGTCACGACGCAAACGTCGCCGTCGCTGGATCGATTTGGATTTACGACCCGTGAAAAGCAGGTCATGGCGAAGATCATCGGTGGGTCGACACCCGTCAACGCGGCGTTGCAACTGAAAATCAGCCATCGCACCCTTGGCAAGCATCTGCAGCGTGTGTTCCAAAAACTGGGCGTTAAGAGCCTTTCGGCGGCGTGCGTTCAGCTGCTCGGACCGGGTGGCGGCCCGTCCTGACCAGCCGGCTGCAGCTGTTACACTTCTTGCGTACCAGAGATCTGTCGTTTTTCAGCCGATCGAGACCGCCTGGTCGCAGCAGGGAACTGCTTGACCGCGGTATCGCGTGCAGTACATTATGTCACTCGACCGTTGTTGCCGAGGTCTTTGCGTTACTTTGTTGACGGGCCGCCCGTCGACGCACGAGGCGATCGTGTCGTTAATTGAAGGATAATCATGAGTCCGGAGCCCTATTACGAGGCTCATGCTGATCGACTCCCTGCCGGGTCAGCATGAGCATAGCCGGCACAGGAATCGAAAACGCCCGACCGCGCGATTCTATCCGCCTGACGCTCCTTCAGGTTGCGACGCCTGAAGCGGTCGAATCGAGCTTGCAGGGCTGAGGGCCCTCCGGGGCGCGGCAGTCGCTTAGAAACATACATTATTGCAGTTCACGTTTAGCCGGCTCGTCCGCGAGCCGTCCCCCGTCGAGGTGTCTCGACTTCAAACGGTTCGAGAGCGAACCGGCTGAACCTCAGTGAGTTAAGGAATTTTGAACATGGCCCGCGATTTAACCAAGATCAGAAACATCGGCATTGCCGCTCACATCGACGCCGGCAAGACAACGACCTCCGAGCGCATCCTTTATTACACCGGTCGAATTCACAAGGTCGGCGAAGTGCACGAAGGCACCGCCGTCATGGACTTTGATCCGGAAGAGCAGAAGCGCGGCATCACGATCAACTCGGCCGCGACGTTCTGCGAATGGATCCCCGGCAAGTGGATGGACAAGTCCATCACCGAGCCGAAATACAACATCAACTTGATCGACACCCCGGGCCACGTCGACTTCACCGTCGAAGTGGAACGCTCGCTCCGCGTGCTCGACGGCGCGGTCGCCGTCTTCGACGGCAAAGAAGGCGTCGAAGCCCAGTCGGAAACCGTCTGGCGTCAGGCGACGAAGTACAATGTCCCGCGAATCTGCTTTATCAACAAAATGGACAAGGTCGGGGCCGACTACGACTTCTGCTACAAAACCATCCTCGACCGCCTCGGCGCGCCGGCAATCCCGGTCGTCATTCCCGACGGTCAGGCCGATACGTTTAAGGGAGTGATCGATCTGATCGACGGCAAAGCCTACTACTCGGACATGGACAGCGACACCGACAAGGGTAACACCGTCGTGGTCAAGGCTGTCCCCGAACACATGAAAGAGCGGTACGAACACTACCGCGCGATCATGCTCGAGAAGGTCGCCGAGCTCGACGACAAGCTGATGGACAAATACCTGACCGACCCCGAGTCGCTGCAGCCGGACGAACTCCGTGCCGCGTTGCGCAAAGGGACGATCGAGTTCAAGGCCCATCCGCTGTATTGCGGGTCGGCTTACAAATACGTCGGCGTCCAGGTTCTGCTCGACGGCGTCATCGCCTACCTGCCCAACCCGCTGGACATGCCCCCCGCGACCGGCACGAATCCGAAAGACAAGGAAAAGGTCGAAGTTCGTCCGCGGCAACCGGACGCCCCGTTCTGCGGGCTGGCATTCAAGATCGTCGACGACAAGTTCGGTACGCTCACCTACGTCCGCGTTTACAGCGGCACGCTGGTCAAGGGCACGCGTGTTCTGAATGCGAACAAGAACACCCGCGAAAACGTCAGCCGAATGTTCCAGATGAGCGCCGACGATCGAATCCCGATCGACACCGCCGAAGCCGGGGACATCATCGCCGTCATCGGTATCGACGAAGCCAACACCGGCGACACGATGTGCGACGCGGATCACCCGATCATCCTAGAGCGGCCGAGTTTCCCCGAGCCGGTTATCAGCATGTCGATCGAGCCCAAGAGTGGTGCCGACAAGCAGAAGCTGGGTGACGCGCTTACTAAGCTGCGTCGTCAGGACCCGACGTTCCGGACCAAATATGACGAAGAAACCGGTGAGACCGTGATTGCCGGAATGGGCGAGTTGCATCTGGAAATTCTGAAGATGCGTTTGACCCGCGACTACAAGGTCGACGTGATCGTCGGTAAGCCGAAGGTCGCGTACAAGGAAGCCATCACCAAGAGCGCCGAGGCCCGCGGGCAGCACAAGAAGCAGTCCGGTGGTCGCGGTCAGTTCGGCGACTGTACGCTGAAAATCGAGCCGTTCGACGGCACCGCCGAGGGCGCCCCGATGGAACCTGAAGCGCTCAAGAAGCTCAGCTGGGAAGACAGTTTCGCCTGGGAAAACAAGGTGTTCGGCGGTTCGATCCCCAAGGAATTCATTCCTTCGATCGAGTACGGCGCACGCATGGCCGCCAAGACCGGTGTCATCGCCAACTTCCCGCTGATCAACTGTAAGGTGACCCTGTTGGACGGTTCGTACCACGACGTCGACTCGAGCCAGATCGCGTTCGAACTCGCCGGGCAGATTGCGTTCAAGGACGCCGTCCGTGCCGCGGGCCCGACGCTTCTGGAGCCGATCATGAAAGTGGTCGTCACCACGCCGAAGGAATTCCAGGGCAACGTCACCGGTGACCTGAACCGCCGCCGCGGATTGATCGTCAACTCCGAAGAACGTGGCAACACCACGATCATCGAAGCCGAGGTCCCGCTCAGCGAAATGTTCGGGTACACGACCGAATTGCGGTCGATGAGCACCGGCCGCGCCGCCAGCGCAATGGAGCCGCTGAAGTATTCCGAAGTCCCGACCAACGTGAGGAAACAGATTCTCGAAGAGAACGCCTGATCATTACGACGATCGTGGGGAGAAGTGCACAGGCCGCGGCGAAAGCCGCGGCCTGTTTTGTTTACCGCCTGCGTAGCCGACCGTTTCCGGCTTCACGATCGTTGCCCCGCGTCTCCCCGGCTGCTTTTGCTACCGTCGCTCTTCCGTATAATCGCCACCAATGAATACTGCCAAGCTAGCTCTCGAAGACGGCACCGTTTTCACCGGATCGGCCTTCGGCGCGACCGGCACCAGCGAAGGTGAAGTCGTCTTCAACACGTCGATGACCGGCTACCAGGAAATCCTGACCGACCCGTCCTACAAAGGGCAGATCGTGACGATGACCTATCCGCTGATCGGAAACTACGGCATCAACCGCCGGGACGTCGAAAGCAAATCGCCGCACGTCGCCGGGTTCATCATCAAGGAACTCTCGCCGGTCTATTCCAACTACCGCGCGGATCTCAGCCTCGGCGAATACTTGAAACAGAACAACGTGATCGGCATCCAGGGGATCGACACCCGTGCGCTGGTCCGGAAGCTTCGCATCAGTGGCGCGATGCGGGGCATTCTTTCGACCGAACTTCTGGACGACGCCGCGCTGGTCGAGAAGGCACGTCACTCGGCCCAGATGGCAGGCGCCGACTGGGTTCAAGCCGTCAAGCCCGCCTCGGAATACAACTGGGATGAGGATCAAGGCGAATGGGCACAGGGCGAAGTCGAGCGGGGCGACGGGTTGCACGTCGTCGCGCTGGACTGCGGCGCGAAGAACAACATTCTCCGCCACCTGGCGGGGCGAGGCGTTAAGGTCACCGTCCTACCCCCCGACACGACCGCGGAAGAGATCTTAAAACACCGACCCGACGGGCTTTTCGTCAGCAACGGACCGGGCGATCCCGCCGTGCTCGATTACGCGATCCGGCCCATCAAAAATGTGATGAATGTTGTTCCGACCTTCGGTATCTGCCTGGGTCACCAGTTGCTCGGACGGGCGATCGGTGCCGACACCTATAAATTGAAATTCGGGCACCGGGGCGGCAATCAGCCTGTGATGAACTTAGACACCGGCCGGGTGGAAATTACGAGCCAAAACCACGGTTTTGCCGTAGACCGTAAGTCCCTCGAAGCTGCGGGGGGTGTGGTCACGCATGTGAATCTGAACGACCAAACGGTCGAGGGGTTTCGGCACGCGTCATTGCCAATCTTCAGCGTCCAGTACCATCCCGAAGCCAGTCCCGGCCCGCATGACGCGTCTTACCTGTTCGATGCCTTCGTTGAAATGATGAAGACAAAAACTGCTCCTACCGGCAAACGGCTGGCGGAGCTGCAGTCACTCCGCAAATAGAAATCCAGCTAAACCTGCCTAAGGTTTTTCGGCACGGCCGATCCTGCGTAGTATTAACCCATAGGACTAGGCAAGAGTGCTTGGTTGTAATCGCACCATGAACGCCTCGAGCGTTCGGGCCCTCGTCCAGGAAGGACCGCTATGCTCGTATTAGCCCGGTTACGTGACGAATCGATCATGATCGGAGACGAAGTCGAAGTGAAGGTTTCCGACATTCGCGGCGACCGCGTCCGCCTCGGTATCACCGCGCCTCCGCACATCAAGGTCTTCCGCAAGGAACTCTACGATCAGATCAAGCGTGAGAACACCGAGGCCGGCGGGCTGCAACCGGGGGACGTCTCGGCGGCAGTCGCACCTGTGCAGGCGAGTCGAACGATGAAGCTCGTAAGCGAAAGCGAGACGGCCGTGAAGACAGCGACAACTTCCCCGGACTGGATCGAAATTACACCCAAGCCGCTCGCGGCCGACCGCGCGATCGCGTTCGTCACCTCGCCCGACGCCGGGGGCATCGACATTTTCCTCGGCACGACGCGGTCAGAAACCGCCGCCGACGGAAAGCAACTCGCCGCGTTGGACTATCAGGCGTATGAACAGATGGCGTCGGAGATGCTACAAAAGTTAGCCGCCGACGCCCGGAAGCGGTGGCCGATTTCGAAATTGGCGATCCTGCACCGCACCGGTCGCGTCGCGGTCGGCGAACCCTCGGTCGTCATCGCCGTCAGCACCCCGCACCGCGCCGAGTCGTTCGCCGCCTGCCAATGGCTTATCGACGAACTGAAAAAAGACGTCACGATCTGGAAGAAAGAAATCTGGCGCGACGGCACCACACGCTGGGTGCACCCGGAGTGAACGACGTCACTGGCCGCGTTCGATGGCGCGGAGCAATTGCCGAAACTGTTTTCGCACCAGCTTCGCAACGCGAGGCGTGAATGCGCCAGTCAATTTGTGAACGCGCATCAGGCCAATTACGTCAGCTAAATCCTGCGATCGTAGAACGCTTTTAGATCCACTGTGCAATTTCAGGCTCAACAGATCCGCGAGGCTTACGGTTCGAATACCTTCAATTGTGGTGAACGTGTCAGGGGTCAGCCCCGTCTGTTCAGGCGTTACTAAATGTACGGGGACGCCGTCGAGTACGAACTCGCGGGCCGACGGGTCGAACTTAAAGCCGTCCGCCTGAAGACACGATGACGTGGCTTCGAGAGGGCCGGCCACAAAGACGTCGACATCGACTGTCGTTCGCACATGGCCGTGCAAAACGACAGAAACGCCACCGATAATTGCTGCGTTGATACTCGATGCCTCAAGGGCTGAGGACACTCGTCGTGCGACGTCGAGAATTGCACCCTTATTGTCCAAGAGGCGGAGCCCTTCGTTGCGAAGTGATTCGGCTATCATTCACCCCATGATACCAAACCCAGTGCTTCTCTACGGCTGGATTTGGGAAGCAGTTAGAAAATGTGACCGTCTTTCAAGAATTCGAGTTCGATTCCGACGACCTTATTGTTTTGAGACAGCGACCATGCCGGGTAGCTGCCGTCACCGAAACCACTTGAAATACAAGTGAGTTCGATTGTCTTGGACCGTAGAGGCAGAGTCGCTATTTCGGCGTGAGGTCGGTCGCCAAAGGATTCGTCGTGGGCGTCGATGGCGTCCGTCATCGCGTTGAAATCGTCGTCAATGATTTCCTCGACGATGTCGGTCATGTCGTTGATCGCTACCCTGGCGGTGTCCACCATGACTTCGCCGCAGACCGCTGCCGACGTGCTTCCCTCGAAACCAACTGGCAACGCCCGCGCGCGACAGACACCCAGATCACCGTCAAAGCTCATGATCTTGACCTGCACCAGATAATCGCCTGTAGACACTGCGACGCTGACGCCGTCCGCATCGCTCAAGATCCCGAAGTCGATTGCGGTCAAACATCCGGATTTTACGCGAAAATGCCGACGTCACGCCACTCGGGCTGTTCACGACCAACCATCCCCGCTTTTAACGGCTTTTCTTCGCTACCACTGAATGCCTCTGTCGCTGTCATGAAAGCACCGAAATATCATGCGCGGTTGGCCTTGATCACGCCACGGCGGTCGATTCCAGCAGCGTTGACCACTGCTTGCCCTTGCGCTTTTTCCAGCTGCCTTTGTGGTAGGCGTATCCGACGATCAGCGGGACTGCGAGCGTGGCTTCGCTGAAGACCATCTGTTCGTACATCGTGTCGACCTTGCCCCAGCTGCTGGCTTCCTTGAGCGTGCTGCTGGAGAGCGCGCCGTCGCGGACGTCGGCGACGGTGACCTGCACGGCGTACTTGTGCATCGGGGCATCATTTCCGAGCACCTCGGCGCAGACGACGATGTCCTGCGTGAAGTTCTTCGGCACACCGCCGCCGAGCATGAAGATGCCGGTGGTCGGGTTCTTGATCTTCAGTTGAGTCAGCTCGTAGAAATCCTTGCCGCCGTCCCAGGTCGCGGTGCGTGCGTTGTCGTACCCGCGGGCGACGGCGTGCGAGACCAGGCCGAACCCGGCCGAGCAGTCGTTGAACGCCGGGCAGAAGATCGGGATGTCGCGCTTGTAGCATTCGTAGATGATGCTGTCGGCACACTTGGGGCCGCCGTTTTTCTCTAGGTATTCACCCATCGCGCGGATGAATTCCCGGCTGCTGTGCGGGCCGGCTTCCATTTCGTCGAAAATTTTCTGTGTCGTTTCGTCACAGATGCGGAGTTCTTCTTCGTCGATCAGCGTGTCATAGATGCGGTCGAGCGCGTGCTCGCGGAGCTCGCCGTCGAACAGGCCGCTCTTGAGCTTGTCCTCGGCGATGTAGTGCTTGAACCCGAGCGATTCAAAAAAGTCCTGATCGACGATGTTCGCGCCGGTCGAGACGATCGCATCGACCATGTTATTGCGGATCATGTCGACGAAGACTTTTTTCAACCCGGCACTGATCAACGACCCGGCCAGCGTGAGGATCACGCCGCAATCGGTGTCCTGCAGCATGCGGTCGTAGATCTCGGCGGCGCGGTTCAGATCGCGGGCGGTGAAGGCCATCTGCTTCATTGCGTCGACGACGCCGACGATGCCGGGGTTCGCGGTCACGTCGAAGTGCTTGATCTCGCCGTGGGCGAGAAATTCCTGCTTGGTTGCGGCCCCGGCTTGGGACGCTTTCATCGGTTTCGTATTCAAGGATTCGTGCGACATGTTCGCCTCTCGATTTAATAAAAAGTACTGCTACCAAGTCGGTCGCCGACTGCGGTGATCCGCGCGGGACGCCAAACGAAAAAGCCACCTCGGCACGCTACGGTGTGTCACGAGTCGTCTCGCGAATCACCCGCCATTGCGAACCGGTGTGGCTTTCTTCGACGTTTTCATTGTCGCCGATCTGCTCCGGCAGTCAAGGAAATGCCGGAAGAGTTTTTTTGAAATTGATGCGTTCGCCGACAACGACGAGTCGAGACAATGAGTTGCGTGCACGCGGCATCGCGCGCGGGCAAATTCCTGAGTTGCGTGTCCACGCGAGTTGTCTAGGATGCCCCCGACGATGCCGATGGACGCCCCTGTAAGACATCGGATTTTACTGTCGCTTCGGAGTGAAGCGGCATCGGGGCTCAAATCTGTCCGGCGCGGTTCGGCGGGTGGGATGCTGGCCGAACCATCAACTGACGAAATACAGGAAACGCGCCCGGTCCGGGCCGCGGCGTTCGCACGCAGTGCCGGAGCACGCGAAGTTGCGCCGGCGGCACCGGTGCCAGCGATCACGAAACCGTCGGCGGAACTGTTCGAGGCAGACTCGGCAATGAAATTTTCCGAAATGCCGAGTGTCGTTTCGCTGCCGGTGTTACCTGCCGCAACGAAACGTGCCAACCTCGCCGAGCTTGACGAAACGCAGGTACGCGGTTGCACGAAGTGTCGACTCAGCGAAACGCGGATGCAGACTGTTTTCGGTGAAGGTGACATCGACGCATCGATCTTCTTCGTAGGTGAAGGACCCGGCGAAAATGAAGACCAGACCGGCCGACCGTTCGTGGGACGAGCTGGTCAACTGCTGGACAAAATGATCCTCGCGATGGGACTGACCCGCGCTCAGGTGTTCATCGCGAACATCGTGAAATGTCGTCCGCCGGATAATCGGGTGCCGTTGGTAGACGAAGTCGAAACGTGCACCCCGTATCTGGTGCAGCAGTTGGAGGTCATCCGGCCGAAGGTGATAGTGACGCTGGGATTGCCGGCTGTTAAATACATGCTGACGAGCCCGAAAATCACGATGGGAAGCGTCCGTGGCCGATGGCATGACTGGAGAGGCATACGGTTAATGCCGACGTACCACCCGTCGTACGTGCTGCGAAATTACACCGAGGCGACTCGCCAGACCGTGTGGAGCGATTTGCAGCAGGTGATGAAGGAAGTAGGACTGCCGAAGTCCAAGTAGATGTCCGGGACGGAAGATTCGACTGATGCTGATCAATGCTCGTGCACATGAGTTTCGCCGTACCGGACTCATGCCCGGCAATGTGCGGCGTGTGTCGGCAACGCGATTAATTTTTGGATCCGTCGCGACGACTGAGTACTGTCCCCGAACCGTCCGAAGTTGGGTTTAATTTCGCCGCCCGGTTGCAGGTTTTTTGTAGCAGGTCTGCACGGACGACAAGTCTGTCAGTGACACGGCGTTTAGAAAAAGAATTGTTATGACAATGACCCAATTGCCCGTGCGCGCCGAGTCGGGGAGTGGTACCCGCTCCACGCCCGCCGGCCGGCGAACCGCCGACACGCTGCTCGATCCTGCCGCTTGGCAGCAGATCCTCCAGGCCGTCCGCACGCTGCACCCGTCGCTTCACCGCGTCTGGTTCGACCAGATGACCCCCCGGCAACTCAGCAACGGGGTCATTCAGGTCACCGTCGCCAACGGTGCGCAGTTAAATTTCTGCCAAAGCCAGTGCCAGCAGCCGTTCACGGCCTCCGCCCAGTCGGTCACCGGGCGCCTCGTTGCGGTCAGTTTCCACTGCGAAAATTTGCCTAAGGGCGGCGTGTTCAACGAAGGGGACCAACCCCTTCTGCTGAGCCCCGACTACACGTTCGACCAGTTCGTCACCGGTCCGTGCAACCGTCTGCCTCATGCGGCCAGCGTCGCGGTGGGGGAACAGCCGGGCAAGGCATACAACCCGTTGTTCATTCACGGCGGAGTGGGTCTGGGCAAAACGCATCTGCTCCAGGCGATCTGTCAAAAAGTGCTCGAGCGGGACCCCGATTCGCGAATTCTTTATCTGTCCTGCGACACGTTCATCAACCAGTTCATTAGTTCGATCGAGAACGGGGACATGAATCAGTTTCGCAACCGGTACCGCCACGTCGACGTGCTGGTGATCGACGACATCCACTTTCTGACCGGTCGGGACCGGACGCAGGAAGAGTTTTTCCATACGTTCAACACGCTCTATCAGGGGCAGAAGCAGATCATCCTCAGCGCCGACTGCCCGCCGAGCGAGATTCCTGAACTGGAAGAACGTCTGGTCAGCCGGTTCAATTGGGGTTTGGTCGCCCGTATTGAAAAGCCCTGCTACGAAACCCGGGTCGCGATTCTACAGAAGAAATCGCGGATGCGGGGGCTGACGCTCGCCGACGATGTCGTTTGCTACATTGCCGCGAAAGTCGAAAACAACACCCGCGAGCTCGAAGGCGCCATCACCAAAGTGCAGGGTATGAGCCTTCTGCAGAACGGCGTGATCGACTTGGAGTTGGCCAAGGCGGCGTTAGGCGACACTGCAACGCCCGAGCAGAAGCGGATCACGATCCAGCACATTTTCGACGCCGTGACCGCGTACTATAATGTCCGTCTCAGCGACCTGCAGGGAAAACGCCGGCACAAGAGCATCGCGTTCCCACGCCAGGTCTGCATGTATCTGGCCCGCCGGCACACGCGGTATAGCCTGGAAGAAATCGGCGGTTACTTCGGCGGCCGCGACCACAGCACCGTCCTGCACGCGGTGCGAACTGTCGAGGGCGACATGAAGGAAGAGCCCGAGATTCACAAGCAAGTGACTCACATCGAAGCGCAAGTCACCGGAAACAGCGAGCGGTAATCGAGCGGTAAGCTATGCTGCGTGGCGGCCAGATTGCATGTCAGGCGAACGACAGTACAACTCCGTTTAGAGACGGCCCGGAGGGCCGGGCTTTCATGTGCCCCACGTGAGACGGCACGCCACTTACCGGAGCAGTCTGCAACGTGCCCACGCCATTCGTTCCCGCGACAATTACGTACAGCTTGTTTCGGACGCTCTGCCGGATCATCACGTCGGTCACGCTCGACTTAAAGGTATACGGGGTCGAACACGTGCCCCCGACAGGGGGGGTGCTGATCCTGAGCAATCATCACAGTTTCCTGGACCCGCCCTGCATCGGGGTTCAGATCCGCAGGCCTGTCAGCTATCTGGCCAAATCCGAACTGTTCGACGTGCCGGTCTTCGGCAAAGTGATTCCCAAGCTGAACGCATTCCCGGTCCGGCAGGGGGCGGGTGACGTCGGCGCGGTGCGCGAGACGATCAAGCGGTTGAAGGAGGGGCACGTGCTGACCGTTTTCCCGGAAGGGTCCCGGTCGTCGCACGGTCAGCTGCAGCAGATCCTCGGCGGGTTCACGCTCATCGTCCGCAAGGCCGGCGTGCCGATCGTGCCGGCCGTGATCGACGGGACGTTTGAGGCCTGGCCTATGGGACGGCCGTTCCCGAGGTCTTCACCCGTCCGCGTGATGTTCGGACCGGCCATGCACGTCAGCGATCTGAAGCCGGCCGAGATTATCTCGCAGCTGGATTCGACCTGGCATTCACTGCTGGCCGAGCTGCGTGCGAAGCAATCGACCGAAGTTTGAATTCGTTCCGAGTTTTCGAGCCGAGGGATTTACACCATGGCCGACACGCTTGCCGAGCTGACAGACCTCGTGGTCCGCTTTCGCGACGACCGCGACTGGGCACAGTTTCACAACCCCAAGGACGTGGCGATGTCGATGTCGCTCGAAGTCGCCGAGTTACTGGAGATTATGCAGTGGCGGAACGGTGATGCGTTGAACCAGCATCTACAAGTCGAACGCGACCACGTCGGCCAGGAACTGTCGGACGTTCTCGGGTGGATTTTGGTTCTCGCACACGATCTGAAGATCGACCTGCCTGCCGCGTTCCGCGCGAAACTGCTGCAAAACGCCGAAAAATATCCGGTCGACAAGGCCAAAGGCGTTGCTAAAAAGTATACCGAGCTGTGAGTCCGACCGGACATCACAGTGGTTAACTGCGATGCCCGGTGGATTCGTTTCGGCATTGACGATCAGGCTTCAGTGACCGTGATCTTCTTGATGCTGGCCGGATTTTTCGGGCGGTCGTTCGCGCCGGCGGGGGCCGAAACGATTTTGTCGACTACGTCCAACCCGCTGGTGATTTCACCGAACGCGGTGTACTGGTTGTCCAGGTGCGGCGCGACCTGGTGCATGACGAAGAACTGCGACCCGGCCGAATTGGGGCTCTGGCTGCGGGCGGCCGAAAGCACGCCGCGGGTGTGCTTCCGTTTATTGAACTCGGCCTTGAGCTGATATCCCGGACCGCCGGTCCCGGTGCCGGTCGGGTCGCCCCCCTGGATCATGAACCCGGGGATGACGCGGTGGAAAATTACGCCATCATAAAATCCCTCTCGGGCCAGGAACGTGAAGCTGTTGACGTGCCCCGGCGCGTCTTTGGGGAACAACTCTCCGGTCATCGTACCTTCGGTCGTCTCGATCGTGACGAGGTACTTCTTGGTCGGGTCGATCGACATGTCGGCGGGCGCGGTGTACTGCTTGGCCATGCGGGCTCCTTCGGGGTTAAAGTTGAGGCGTGCAGGTTTCAGTTTTCGGCTGCACTGTCAAGTGCCGGACGTCGCGTTTTCGGTCTTTTGAACGCTTGACAGCGGAACCACTTTGGATACATTCACCAACCCGACGTATGGGGGCGTAGCTCAATTGGTTAGAGTACCGGACTGTCGATCCGGTGGTTGCGGGTTCGAGCCCCGTCGCCCTCGTTGGACTTGGGAGGCCTGAGAAATCAGGCCTTCCTTTTTTGCGCTGTCGTTCAACTTTTGCCGCCACATTTCAACCTGGCCCCGGTGGATCAGGACTTCGGACGCAGATACGCCGATTGATCCAGCTTGCCTTCCACGTCGAGCATCCACACGTGCCGATCGGGCCATTGCCGGGCGAGCTATGCGTCGGGTTCGTGACCAAGGCTGGCGGGCCCAGATCGTTCCGCTTTGTTCAAGGTCCGCGCCGTTATGCACGTATTCGACGTGATACGAGTGCAGCGGGCTATAGGTAACGAACACCAGATTTCGGCCGGGTGGCAGTGCTCAGATCGCTTTCAAAAAGTCCCGCTGCTCGCGAAGGACGTCCGAACTCGGGACCGGCTGCGCGACCGCGATCCCGGCACCGACAACGAAGCCGAACACCGTCGCGCGCGAAAAAATCAATCCGACCGGCCGTGCCTTCCATCGCCATCTCGCCAGCGACCGCCAGCCGACCACTACCAGCAGCATCACTGCCGGCAGCAGCGGCGCCTCGTAATGTGCGAGCACGAAGTGCTCCGCCCACAGCCCTAAGACTGCGACTCCTATCGCCGCCCAGATCGATTGAAGTCGCCGGTCCGTCGTCCCATTCTCCTTCGAGCATTACACGCCCGTGCCCGTTTCGACCCGTGCTGGATACTCGCGTGTCGGACTTCAATGATCTCGTGAAAATGCGCCCGAAGGTCCGTGCCTCAATCCGCCGCGAACAGCACACAGGTCGACCGGGGTGGCAAAGGGATGACGTCGCCGGCCCGAACAGAAATATGCGGCGTTGACAGCGTTTCGCCGGTCGACATATCGGCCGGGACGGTGATTGAGAAACGCTTCGAAATCGTCGTGTTCATTCCGATCAGGTATCGGCCGAACCGCAGTATGTAGCATTCGGCGAAACCGGAAAAATGGCTTTCGTCCCCGACCCGAAATTTCACGCCTTCCGGAATCCGCGCGACCGGCAGCTTTTCGCCAGCCGACGCCTGGTGCAGGGCGGAAGGGTATTTGATGTTCGTACCGCCGTTGCCGAAACCAAAGTTGATCCAATCAGGCCGGGCGTAGGTTTCACCGCTCGGCGTGAACTGTGCGTCCTCGTAAATTACGCCGACCTGTTGATAGGTCGGGGTCAGGTAGTGCGTCCGCGCGAGATGATTAATTCCATATCCCGCGCGCCAGTAAAGCGAGGCGTACAAAATCTCCCGCCCGTGCTTGATCGCGACGACGCCGTCTTCTTCGTCGGCAAAAATCGAATCGGGCTGGTCCCAGTCCATCGGTAAGCGGTAGGGGCTTGCGGGCTGTTTCTGCAGCGCGTAGTAATCATCCGGGAGATCGAGCAAACCGACGGTCGCGCGGAACCGCGTGTCTTGAAAAATTTGTTCGACTGCCACGAAGAACTGATTGTCGGCGAACATCTGCTGTGCGTACCCGACGGCGACCGGGTCGAGCGTCGCTGCAGCACCTTGCAGTGGTGAGTGTTCCCCCGTGCCGCGTTCCACGTACGTGACGTCGCCCGGCAGGTGCGTGTCGCGCCAGCCGACCGCGGTCTCCAGCCGCATCGCCGGGTGATTGTCCGCGTCCAGCATCCGGTACCGGAACGACCCGCGGGCCTGCACCATCTTGGTTAACTGGGCTTTGATTTTTGCGTTGCCTTGTCGGGTTTCGTCTCGGGTGGCTTCATAGATGTCCATCGCGCCCTCGACACCCCCTTCACCGTATCCGCCGGAGTAGCCGCGCTCGCGCGTTAATCCCTTCGAGGTAACTTGAAAGAACGCCTTTCCGAACGGCTTGGCCGGGCCGGTCGGCGTGTCGATCCCCAGCCACGGCACGATGCCGACGCTCTGATACAGGTAGTCGAGTGCCTTTTCCTTCGGCAGACTTCCCGTCGGGTCGATCGTCGCCACTGCCTGGTCGCACAAATATAGATTTACGTCGGTGAACATCGCCTGGTTGGTCAGCCACAGTCGGTGAGTTCGCAGCCAGTCGCGGCTGGCTTGAAACATCGCCGACCACCCCGCGCGGCGCGTGGCCCGGCCGTCTAGCGTTTTATCCAGCACCGGGTCGAGCACTCGACCGAGCCGTCGAACCGCGTCACCGGCCGGCCCGACGCCGAACCACCCGGGGTTCCAGGTGGATTTGTCATTCCACAATTCGTCGGGATCTTTTTTCCAGCGTTCGTGCAACCGGTCGATCCCGGCAACGACCTGCGCGACCGCCTTCGGCGATTGGTACGCGTGTGTCCACGTCACTGCATATGCCCGGGCGAGAAACTGAATCTGCATCTGATTCAACGGCGTCTTCGATTTGAGCAAGCCGTCGATCGACCCGTTGACGCGATCCTTCAACCGGTCTATGACCTCAACCCCGGGCTCGGTCCGGACGATCGCCCGGGGTTCCTGTCCCTGCGTGTCATCGTCGGGCGGAGCGAAGGACCCGTCCGTGTGCGTGTAGACGCGATAGATCTTCCGGGACGGCAACGTCATCAGCTTCTGATATTTGTCGAACGTAGCCGCGTAACCAAAAATCGGGCCCGTCGACCGGATCTCCATCGCGACGCGGGACCTGCCTTGCGTCAGGCCTATCGGCAGCGGGGTTGTGACATAGTAGAACCGGCCATTGTACCGCGGCGCCTCGTCCGGCAATGCCAGCACGTCGACGTCGCCGAGGTGACGGTAGCCGACCTGTTTTCCTTCGCAGAACAGGATCAGGTAATCCTCATCGACCTCGTCCCCCGAGCAACGAATCGTGAAATAGGTCTGTTTCTGCGGATCGACCTTCATCTCAAATTTCAGGCGTCCGCCTTCCCACGTCGGCGGAATTGTCGGCAACAGCTTCGACTGGTCGCGTTCAACGTCCCGACTGAGACGTCGCAGTCCCGAGCCGTCAGGTTATGTCCGTACTCCGACGCCTCTTGCCCCATCGTAATGTCATCCAGTAGCGCCGTCGGGCGTCCTGACGCGAACCGGGCTGTGACAACGATGAGGACGGGGACCAGCAGATAAAAGGCGGCGGGGCGCATGAAGGGAGTACCGGGCCGTCTCGCCGCCGTTGTGGGAGTGCACAAACGAAGACCGCCCGAAGCGGTCGGCTTCGGGCGGCATCAGCTTCGTTCAGTTTTGGAAATACTCAGGCGGATTCTTTCCTACGCTCGGGCTTAGTTTCAGGCTTGAGCGCGAACAGATTCGCCCGGCCTTCGACGACGCCTTCGGTAATGACAAACTTTGCGCCGTGTTGCTGGTCGGGCAGTTTGTACATCAGGTCGAGCATGATCTCTTCGCAGACGGCCCGAAGCGCACGGGCCCCGGTGTCGCGCTTCAATGCCCGCTCGGCGATCATTTCCAAAGCGCGGGGCGTGAATTCGAGCTCGCTGCCTTCGATGCGGAAGAACTTCTGGTACTGCTTGACCAGCGCGTTCTTCGGCTCGGACAGGATGTTGATCAACGTCTTGGTGTCCAACGGTTCCAACGTCGCGGCCAACGGGAGCCGGCCCACAAATTCGGGGATCATCCCGAACTCGACCAAGTCGTCCGGTTGAACCTGCGCGAGCAGGTTCGCGCGGTCGACCGCGGTCTCGCCCGGCGAGTTCTCGGCATTGAAACCAATTTGCCGCTTGCCCAGACGTTTGCGGATGATGTCTTCCAGACCGACGAACGTGCCGCCGCAGATGAACAAAATCTGCGACGTGTCCATCTGGATGTACTGCTGCTCGGGGTGCTTGCGGCCGCCCTGCGGGGGGATATTGGCCACGGTGCCTTCGAGCATCTTCAGCAAGGCCTGCTGGACGCCTTCCCCGCTGACATCGCGGGTAATCGAGACGTTTCCGGAGGTTTTGCCGATCTTGTCGATTTCGTCGATGTAAATGATCCCGCGCTGGGCCGCTTCCAGATCGTAATCGGCGCTTTGCAGCAGCTTCAGCAGGATGTTCTCGACGTCCTCGCCGACGTAACCCGCTTCGGTAAGCGTGGTAGCGTCGCCGATCGCGAACGGGACATTCAGGATGCGCGCCAGTGTTTTGGCCAGCAGTGTCTTGCCGCTGCCGGTCGGTCCTATCAGAAGCACGTTGGACTTGTCGATTTCGACTTCGTCTTTCGGTTCCTTGGCGACCGGGGCGTTCGGGGCGTTCGGGTCGGAGGCCGCGGTCGGCTCTGCGACGCTCAGTCGTTTGTAGTGATTGTGCACCGCGACCGACAGCGCTTTCTTTGCGTACTGCTGGCCGACGACGTACTGGTCTAAAAATTCGTTGATCTGCCGTGGACTGGGGATGCTGGTGAACAGCGGGGCGGCGCTGGTCATCTTCCGCTTTTCCTGCCGGATGATGTTGTGCGCCAGGTCCACGCAGTTCGCACAGATGTAAACGTCGCTGGGTCCCTCGACCATCGCGCCGACGTCGCGTGAACTCTTACCGCAAAAGCTGCAGGTGGTCACGCGTCTGCCTCGGAACCCGCCGGGCGGGTTTGATCCGCCACCAGGGGGCTGGTTGCCTCCGCCATTACCGGGGCGATTATTATTGGACATCGGCTCGCCTTCTTGAAAAAAGTCTGAACGACTGCTGCTGATATCAGCACCTGAATTACACTTCAGTAATCCCGGGGCTGCGTTTTACACATTAGATCATACGTCGAAAGGTTCGAACTCATCGTCAGATCGGCACAACAACCCTCGAAGGTGACCCGCATCTTTCTGCGACGACCACCGGCGGCCCCGAAATCCTGACCGGGGCGGCCCTGCGACGACGCACGCAATCCCATATCGATCCTTTACCGGCAGGGACTTGACGACAAACTCGGTTGTCAAAAATGACCCGACCGAACCGCCCGATTGTACGCCGATCCGCACGAAAATTGGAAATATGAAATCGAAACCCGACGGTCCGGATAATGTTAGCTGCCCGGAGGGCTTTGTTCCGGACGGTCGTCAGTCGGGGGGGAGTTGGGTGTTCGACGCGGCGTGACCGGCGGAATCTTGTCGGTCATTCGTTTGGCGGCCGCCACCATCTTGCCCCGAGCGAGCTCGAACTCGGCGTCGGACATCTTCCCCTGCCGGTGTAACTCGCGAAGGTCCGACAGGGTGAACCCGGTCGCCATCGGTTCCTCGCTGGACCGCATCCATCGCTTCAAATAGCTGTAACCCGCGAAGGCGACCATCAACAGCGCGATCAGAGCGAACGACCAGATAAAAATGGATCTGTAAGCTTTATCGTTCACCGGCGCGGCCGCAAGTATCAGGCTCGGAAGCATCTTTAGAATATTACAATGCGGTTCCGCGACTGGTCAATTTCAATACCCACCTGACCGGGCTCAACACATTTAAAACGCCACAATTTCGACACCGCTTTCCGCGACAGTTGAAATCGCTAAGCTTCCGCGGTATCGAGCAGTTAGCCCGGACCGATCTTTTTGTTGAAAGAGATTTCGGTCCGCCTCGCGGCCGAGCTTTGCCTTGCCGGGAACGCCCATGACCACGCCCGCAACACCGATTGCCGCCGTGTCCGGATCTACCGACACGCTCCGTGCGAAGATTCTCGCCAACCCGCGGATCATCTTCGGTGCCGGGACACTCGCCGTGATTCTGATCGCCTGCCTGCTGTCACTTCCCTGGACCCTGTTCGGGAACGGCGACCTGTTCTTCGACCGGCAGCACGACAACGCCGGCCAACAACAACCGACGGTTCACGCCGCGTGGATGCTGTTCGGCACGACCAAGCTGGGCCAAAGCCTGCTCGGCCGGTGCCTGACCGGTGGGGTGATCAGCCTGACCATTGGCCTCGCCGCGGCGTTGATCTCCGTTGTTCTGGGGGTGACGATCGGGCTGATCTCCGGGTATTTCGGCGGGTGGGTCGACAGTCTGCTTATGCGGACCGTCGATATCCTATACGGCCTGCCGTACATCCTGATGGTGATCCTGCTGAAGATCGCGCTCGAAGCGCCTCTGCGTGCCTTGCATCTGAGCACTCAAGCCGGGAATTTGATCGTGCTGTTTCTGGCGATCGGGCTCGTGAGCTGGCTTACGATGGCTCGAGTCATCCGCGGGCAGGTGCTGTCGCTGCGGGCGATGCCGTTCGTGGACGCCGCCCGCGCGGTCGGCACGCCATCGTGGCGGATCTTCGTTTACCATCTGCTGCCCAATTTGATTGGCCCGATCACCGTCTACGCGACGCTCACCGTCCCGAGCGCGATTCTTCAGGAAAGCATGCTGAGCTTCCTCGGCATCGGCATCCAACCGCCGCTGCCCACTTGGGGTTCGCTCGCCAGTGAGGGTCTGTCCCTGGCCTTAAACCCGATCCTGTCGCGTTGGTGGTTGCTCGCGTTTCCATGTACATTGCTTGCCATCACGCTGCTTAGCCTGAATTTCCTGGGCGACGGGCTTCGAGACGTTTTCGATCCCAAACGCAGGTCCGCCAACATCTGACCGCCCGCAAGACCCACGGAACCCCCTTATGGAAAACCGCTTCGGCGTTAAAGACTTCTTCCTGTTCCTGCTGCTGATCATCCTGATCGGTGTCGTTATCCTGGCGATGTTCCAATACGACCGCCAATGGCAGTCGATGCAGCAGACCAACCGGTTGCTGACCGAACAGACGACCGACCTGTCCCGTATCCGAAGGCTCGTGGAGTCCGGAGCCGGGGCCGTCGCCACTTCAGGCCCGTCGACGAGTGCGGTCTCATCGAATGCGGGTTTCGAACGGATCCTTAAGTCGCAGTCGTCGCCCGATTTCGCCAACGGCGGGCAGTTGGTGCAGCTCTCCCAGACCACCGGTTCGAAGTTGACCCCGTTGATCGCAAGCGACGCGGGGGCATTCGAAGTCTGGGGCTACGTCATGGACACGCTGGTCGCCCGCGACCCGGACACCCTCGATTGGAAGCCGAGCCTTGCCGAGTCGTGGAAAATCTCCGACGACTCGCTGACGATCGATTTCAAACTCCGGCGGGGCATCACGTTCTCCGACGGGTCTCCGATGACCGCCGACGACGTGAAGTACACGTTCGACCAGATGTGCGACGAACGCATCGAGGATCCGATCTTCAAAGTCGGCGCGTCCAAGATCGCCCACGTCGACAAACTCGACGACTTCTCCGTCCGGTTCGTTTTCAAGGAACCGTACTTTTCAAGCTTCGAAACGGCGGGCACGACGCCGATCATGTCAAAGGCGTTTTACTCGAAGTATTCTCCGACGGAGTTCAACCGTTCGACTGGCCTGTTAATCGGCTCGGGGCCGTACCGGCTTCCGGACCCGACCTCGTGGAGGCCTACACCGGGCCAGCCACTGGTACTCGTTCGCAACGAACGATACTGGGGTCCGACGCCGTCTTTCGATCGCGTCATCTGGAACGTCATCCAGGAACCGTCGGCCCGGCTGACCGCGTTTCGCAACGGCGACATCGACTCGCTGGGCGGAGTCAGCGGCCCGCCCACGCCCGAGCAGTACGACCAGATGGTGGCCGACCCGAAGCTTCTCGCCCGCACCAATCACTGGGAACTGGATACGCCCAGCGCCGGTTACTTTTATCTCGGCTGGAATGAAAAACACGGCCGGGCCGGCGCCCCGACCGCGTTCGCAGACACCCGCGTCCGCCGGGCGATGACGCTTCTGACCGACCGTGACTCGATCATGAAGAATATCATCCTGGGCCACGGTTCGGTCATCACCGGCCCGTTCCCGCCGACCAGCCTGCAGTGCGATTCATCGATTAAACCGCTGCCGTACGACCCGGACGCGGCCGTCAAACTGCTCGCCGAGGCGGGGTTCCACAAGCAGGGAGATCGCCTGATCGGGCCCGACGGCAACCCGCTGTCGTTCAAGCTGCTGTTCAACACCAATAGCGTGCCGAGACGTCGAATTGCTTCGTTCCTTCACGACGCGTACGCCCGCGTCGGGATCGACGCCCAACCTGAACAGGCCGAGTGGTCCGTGTTCTTAAAGCGCATCGACGACCGAGATTTTGACGTCATCGTCGGCGCATGGAGCGGGGGGATCGAAAGCGACCCGTTTCAGATTTTCGACAGCAGCCAGTCGGCGGCGACGGGCGAAAACTTCATCCAGTTCAACAACAAAGACGTGGACACGGCCATCGCGAAAGCGCGGTCTACGGTCGACCAGAACAAGCGGATGCCGCTCTGGCACGCCGTCGGGCAATTGCTCCACGAGCAGCAGCCGTACACGTTTCTGTTCATCGACAAGGAACTGGACTTCGTTCAGAACCGAATTCATGGCGTAACGCCCACGAAAGTTCTGGGCATCAATTCCCTGCTCGAATGGTACGTGCCCAGGGCGGCTCAGGTGGCCAACTAAACAGACCCGGGGCGACCCTGATGTTTACATACATAGTCAGACGCACGCTGCTCATGATCCCGACCTTGTTCGGCATCACTGCGCTGGTCTTTTTCTTAATGGCGTATTCGCCCGGGGGCATCGGAGGTCCGTTGCTCGATCGCGGTGGGGCCATGAAAAGCAGCGAAGACGCCGCCCGGGTGCGGGAGTATTACAACAAGCGGTACGGCCTCGATAAACCTAAAATCGTTCAGTACGCCCGGTGGCTGAATCTGCTTTCACCGGTCGGTTTTCGCCCCGAACCAAACGGCTCGCTCGGCAATTTTGGACTCAAAACACCCAGCCTGGGTGAAAGCCTTCAACAGCACCGGCCGGTTACGGATCTGATCGCCGAGTCGCTGCCGATCACGCTGCTGATGAACCTGATCAGCCTGCCCGTGATCTATATCACCGGAATCCTGACCGGGGTTCTTGCCGCGAGAAAACGCGGCAGCGCCTACGACACCATCGCGGGCATCACCCAGCTCGGAACGTGGTCGGTCCCGACGATCTGGGCCGGCGTGATGCTGATCGGGCTGCTCGCCAATCGCGAATACGTGAACTGGTTTCCCCTGTCCGGCTTGAATGACGCCAGCGCGACAACGATGGCGTTTTTTCCACACCATCTGTCCGAGGGATGGCAACGCGGTTGGCTCCTCGACACGGCGTGGCACCTGGTGTTGCCGGTGGTCTGCCTCAGCTACGGCGGGTCCGCCTTTATCATGAAACTGATGCGGGGTTCGATCCTGGAAAACCTCGGCGCCGACTTCATCCGCACCGCCCGCGCGAAGGGCGTCGACGAGACCGGCATCATGTTTCGGCACGTGTTCCGCAACAGCCTGCTCGCGCTGATCACCGTCGCGGCCAGCATCATCCCGTCGCTGATCGGCGGGTCGGTCATCGTCGAAACGATCTTCAGTATTCCCGGCATGGGAAAACTCAGCGTCGAAGCCGTCCAGTTCCGTGACCGCGAAGTCGTGCTGGCGGTCACTCTGATCGGGGGCTTGATCGGCCTGCTGAGCCAGATTCTTCGAGACATCCTTTACGCGGTCGCGGACCCCCGGGTGCGGTATGACTGAGATCGGGACCGCAATTTCAGCCGGACCACCCGGCGGGGCGATCGACACCGTGCGTGCCGAAGCCTCGTCGAGCTACACCCGGCAGGTCGTCAAAGAAGTGCTCGGGAGCCGGTCCGCGCGTATCGGGCTCGCGTGGGTCATTCTGTTGGTGCTGATGTCGGTTTTCGCGCCGCTGCTCGCCAGCTCCCATCCGTTACTTGTTAAACGAGACGGACACTGGTCGAGCCCCTTGATAAGAAACCTGTCGGCCGCCGATGTGATCCTGCAGATCGGGTTCTGGTCGGCCATTGTGATCTACTTCTGGCCCGGGCTGACCGCGGGCAGGCGGATGCTCGTCTGGTCGGGCATCCTGGTTTTCTCGATCGTGAGCTGCTCGCTGACCATTCATCCGCCCGAACTGGTCATCTATGACACGTACCGCGTCGATGCCGCGGCGGGGAAGATCCAGTACCTGCTGCCGGCGCCGATCCCATTCTCGCCCAACGACCACCTCCGCGACCAGCCGGGTCTTAGGCTAACCGCGCCGTCGCGCTTGCACTGGCTCGGGACGACGTCCGACTCGGCAGACCTTTTGAGCAACCTGCTGCACGCGAGCCGGATCGCCTTGTCGATCGGGTTTATCTCGACCGGCATTGCGCTGGTGATCGGCATCATCGTCGGCGGGTTAATGGGTTACTACGTCGGCTGGGTCGACCTGATCGGGATGCGGATCGTCGAGATCATCGACGCGATCCCCACGTTGCTGCTGCTGCTGATCTTCGTTGCCGTCTTTACGCCGAACCTTTACATCATGATGGCGATCATCGGCGTGACCAGCTGGGTGAGCTACGCGTTTTTCATACGCGCCGAGTTCCTGAGCCTGCGCGACCGCGATTTCGTCCACGCCGCCCGCGCGGCGGGGCTGCCGATCCGATCGATCCTGTTCCGGCACATGCTGCCCAACGGGCTCACCCCGCTGATCGTCAGCGCGAGCTTCGGCGTCGCCAGCGCGATTCTGATCGAAAGCACGCTCAGCTTTCTCGGCATCGGGCTGGTCGACGAAGCCAGCTGGGGCAACCTGCTCAACCAGGCGTTGGGCGAAGGGGGCACGTTTTACTGGTGGATCGCGCTTTACCCCGGGCTGGCCATCTTCCTGACCGTTTTCGCGTACAACTTGATCGGCGAGTCGCTCCGCGACGCGCTGGACCCCAAACTCCGCAGCCGATAAAGGCAGCCCGATATGGCGACCGCAAAGACCACCAAAGCTCTGCTGGAAATCGAGAGCCTGAACGTCGCGTTCGACACCGCCCGCGGGCAGGTTCGCCCGGTGCGGGACGCGTCGTATTCGATCTTCCCGGGCCAGACGCTCGCGGTGGTCGGCGAGTCGGGGTGCGGAAAATCAGTCACCGCGCTGTCGATCCTCCGGCTGATTCCATCACCCCCCGGCCGGGTGCTGAGCGGCGCGATCCGGTTCGAGGGTCGGGATCTGCTCGAACTGACCGAGGCGCAGATGCGGGGCGTTCGCGGCAAAGACATCGCGATGATTTTTCAGGAACCGATGACGTCGCTGAACCCCGTCTACACGATCGGCGACCAGATCGCCGAGGCGGTCACGCTACACCAGCACGTTGGTTCCCGGCAGGCGTACGAAATCGCCGAGCAATCGATGCGCGACGTAGGCATTGCCGACCCGCACCGGCGGTTGCGCGAGTACCCGCACCAGTTGTCCGGCGGCATGCGGCAGCGGGTCATGATCGCGATGGCGTTGTCGTGTAAACCCAAGCTGCTGATCGCCGACGAACCGACCACCGCGCTGGACGTGACCATTCAGGCGCAGATCCTCGAGCTGCTCCGAAAACTGCAGGGCGAAAGCGGGATGGCAATCCTGCTGATCACTCACGACCTGGGCGTGGTCGCCGAGAACGCCGACACCGTCGCGGTAATGTACGCCAGCCGGGTCGTCGAATTCGCGACCGTCGAAGACCTGTTCGACCGGCCGCGGCATCCGTACACCGAAGGCCTGTTCCGATCCGTTCCGAAGCTGGGCGGTCATGTGTCACGCTTGCAGACGATCGCCGGCAACGTGCCCAACCCGGCGAACTTCCCGGCCGGGTGCAAATTCCACCCGCGGTGTCCGAAGACGCGGGAACTTGCGAAGCAGGCGTCGGGTGGTGACACCGTTCAATTGACGATCGGGAACGAGCAGGTCGCCGTCATGCAAAACTGCATTAACGCCGAACCAAACCTTCGGCAGGTGGACCCGGGACACTGGGCCGCGTGCCATTACGTGGACAATTACGAAACCGCGCCGGTGACGACACCGACGTCGTCGCACAAGCGTGACGTCGTTGTCGAACTGGCGGCTGAGAACGCGGCGGTCGTTTGATTCTTGTCGGGGAACGTGTGCCGGGTTCGACGCCGACGTTGTTTTAAGTTGAGTTGGGGCTGAGTCATTCAGGAGTCTGCCGGTGAGTAATCCTTCGACGCTTGATGATCGATCGGCAGATCTTTCGACCGCGGCAACCGGTGCGGACGCGCCGCTGGTGCAGGTGCGCGACCTGCGGACGTATTTTCCTATCCGTAAAGGCGTGCTGTCGCGGACGGTGGGACACGTTAAAGCCGTCGACGGCGTCAGCTTCGACGTTCACGCGGGCAAGACGCTCGGATTGGTCGGTGAATCGGGCTGTGGAAAAACCACGGTCGGTCGGACTTTGCTGCGGCTAGTCCCGGCGACCGCAGGCACGGTGCATTTCCGCGGTAACGATTTCTTCGCCCCGCGCGGCGAACAGCTTCGCAACCTCCGCCGGTACATGCAGATTGTGTTCCAGGACCCGGTCAGCAGCCTGAACCCGCGGATGACGATCGGCAACATTATCGGCGAGCCGATCGAGGTGCACCGGATTGCCAAAGGTCGGGAGAAGAACGATCTGGTCGCCAGCCTGCTGCAGCGGGTCGGGCTCGACCCGTCGTTCGCGGCCCGATACCCGCACGAATTTTCCGGCGGGCAACGGCAACGGATCGGCATCGCCCGGGCGCTCGCTTTATCCCCGGACTTCATCGTCTGCGACGAGCCGGTCTCGGCGCTGGACGTGTCGATTCAGTCCCAGATTTTGAACCTGCTCGACGACCTGCAGAAGGAACACGGGATCGCATATTTGTTCATCGCGCACAACCTTGCGGTGGTCGAACATTTCTCCGACGACGTCGCGGTCATGTATCTGGGCCGGATCGTCGAGAAGGCCAGTTCGAAAGACCTGTACCTCAACCCGAAGCACCCGTACACCAGGAGTCTGCTGTCCGCGGTGCCCGAGCCCGATCCCCGGCCGACCAAAAAGCGCATCGTCCTGAGTGGCGAAGTGCCGTCGCCCTCGAATCCGCCGACCGGCTGCGCTTTCCACCCCCGGTGCCCGCTGACCCGCGCTCTGGCGGCCGAGGCCGGCGGGGGCGACACTGTCTCGATCAACAGCGCGGGCGTTTCACTCCGCGTGCTCCGCCGGTGTGTCGAGGAGACACAACTGCTGGTTGCAAAGCGAGGAGAATCCAACCATCTTGCCGCCTGCTGGGCGGTCGACTAACAGTCGCCCCCCAAAACTTTCCGACCGGTAAACCGCGATCCTTGCCTGGATTAGTCCCGTCGTTGCAGGACGATATCAAGCACTTGCTTTCGATCGAATGGCTGAGTACGTTTTGCCTCTGTCAAAACGATGGGACGAACGGCGATTTTGTGGGTGCCGTCCGGCAGTGATACAACACCACTTCGCATTGTCGATGAAAGGCATTTATGCGGTCTCGAACTCCGAAGGCAGTCGCTCTGATCCTTCTCATTGCCTTTCTAATGTGCGGCAGAGTCATGGCGGCGGAACCCGCTGCCGCTGCGGCGCCAGCAAGCAAGCCGAAGGTCGTCGCCATCTTTGTCAAAAACAGGGTGAAAGAGATCGACGACGACAAGGTGAAAGTGCTCGAAGATCTGATCACGTCCCGGATCAGTGATTCCGGCTATCGCGTCCTGAGCAGGGAGGACGTCGTCAACTCGGTTAAGGCGTTCGCCAAGACCGGTCCCAATGCCGGTGACGATTCCCTGCCCGGCGCTCAGCTCGACGCGGCGTTGTCGAACAATACCTCGGCACTCCGCCTATCGCAGAGCATGGGAGCCGATTATCTGCTCGTCGCGTCGATAACCACCTACGGGCAAGACGTGTCGACCGTCGACACCGGCGACGTGCACGCGCAGGTGACCGAGTCGACGATGCGGGTCAGCTACAAGATCCTGGACGGCGTCTCCGGCGGGTCGCTGACCGGTGATGTGGCCACCGTGTCTGTCAAGGATCTCGAGCAACCCGGGTCGCATGTCAGTCACGACCTGGTCAACAAACTGCTCGACGCCGCGTCGGTCAAGCTGTCCGATGCGCTGTTGGCCAAGGCCCAGGCGAACGTGCTTCCCGACCCCGGCACCGGCGCGAAGATGGCCGACTTCAGCATCGAAATCGCAATGACCGACCTGGCGGTGCCCGAAGTCATCAAAAGTGACACAGGCGAATACAGCATCACGGCAAACAAGTACCGAATCGAAGTGATGGCCGCGACCGTCGAACTCGACGGCATCGTCGTCGGTTCCACGCCCGGGCCGTTCTCGGCCGCGCCCGGGCTGCACAAGCTCCGCATCACCCGCGAAGGGTTCACCGATTTCAACCGGACCATCAGCATCCGCGACGGCCTTCACCTGAATCTCGCGATGCAGATGAGCCCCGACGGGTACGCACGCTGGCGCGACAATGTCGCGTTCCTTCAACAGGTCAAGGACCAGGCCAAGACGACTGACGCCGACGTCAAGCGGATCGAAGGCATGGCCAAGATGTTCGAACAAAGCGGCATGCGGATCGACAGCAGGTCCAACGTAGACGTGAAAAGCGACATCAAGGGCGACTACAAAGGGGACACGAAAATCAACGGCACCAGCCTGTGGCCGGAATACAAACCGGCCCGCGACGGGCGTGACGGCCGCGACGGCAAGGACGGACTTCTGGGTCCCGAAGGCAAGCCCGGCCGTGACGGCCGCGACGGCGTCAATGGTTCCAACGGCGCAAATGGTGCGAACGGCACGGTCCTTACGCCGATCGTCACTCCTGTTCACAGCAACTTCGTCAACGGCCTGCCGACGACCAACCCGACAGGTCGGTAAGCGACCGCCGTCCGAAAAAGTCCATCTCGCTGCAGTTCAAACTTTTCAATCCGAGGATTTTATGAAGCGCAACTCCGTGCCTTTGATTCTCTGTGCCGTCCTGGCGATCGGCACGCCGACCGTGTTTCCGCACGCGACGTTTGGGTTCGATTCCGGCACCGTCGCGCCCGCGGCGGGGCAGATGGAAGCGCTGGTCGTCGGAAAGGTCAAGGTCAACGACTCGGTCACCGAAGGGTCCCGGGAGGAGGGCCGGGCGAATAAGCTCAGCCGAATCTCCGAGGCGATGGCGACGCAGTTCACCGCCGCGTTGGGCGGGACGCGCAAGTTCAAGATCATCGCCGGCGCGGACCTGCCGGAGATCATGAAGCAGCACACGCTCAAACCGCTGGAAAACGGCAACGACCCCAACGCCCCGCAGGTCGGGAACCTTCGGCCTCCGAAATACGTGGTCGTCCCGACCATCGACGACTTCCAGGACGTGGCCGAGAACATGCAGGACGAGGGGCACGACCCCGTCGCGTCGGCACGCCGAATCCGGATCTCGGTCGTGGCGACCATATACGACATCAACACCGGCGAAGTAAAGGAAACGCTCAACACGCAGGTGAACGAGCGGAAGGTCACCAAGGACATTGCCGGCGTCCACGCGACCGGGGATTCCAAGGACGATCTGCTGATGGTCCTCACGCAAAGAGCGGCGAACCAGTCGGCCAACCGCGTGCTGGACGTATTTTTCCCGGCGAAAATTATCAGTCATGTCGATAAGACTGTTTCCCTTAACCGCGGCGACGGGACCAGCATTCAGGTCGGGCAGGTCTGGGATTCGTACGCGTTGGGCGACGAGATGAAAGACCCGGACACGGGCGAAGTGCTCGGCCGACAGGAAGTCGCGTCCGGCAAGATCCGGGTCACCGCCGTATACCCGAAATTTTCCCAGGCCGAGATCATCGAAGACACCGGCATCGACAAAGGCAACATCGTTCGCATGCACCCTGACAAGAGCCAGGCCGACGAAAAAAATCATTGAAGCAAAATATTTTGGCTTGATGAGGACACGAATGACACAAATCGAAATTCGGCCGATCGGCAGACGCAAAACCGGCGGCAGGAGTCGCCTGCTGGCTGCCGTTCTCGGTTGTTTCGGCGCGTTGTCGCTGGGCACCGGGTGCGGCGTGGAATGGCACGCCGACAGCCAGAGTTATTTGGTCCCGTACGAGCAGGGCGACATCAAAACCGCGTCGGAGGCCGCGCTGCATTGCGCGCATGCCAAGGCCGGGAAAGACGACCTGCTGTTTAATCTAGACGCCGGCGCTTTGCTGCGGGTCGACGGGAATCTGGGTGAAAGCACCAGCCGGTTCGACTACGCCGATTCATTGGTCGGTGATTACCAGCAGTGGCCCGACATGCGGTTGTCCGAGGAGACCACGGCCGCGGTGACCAGCGCGCGGGTGGTGGTTTACCGAGGGTCGCTGTCGGACTTGGTGATGCTGAACACGTATCGTGCGCTGAACCACATGGAACTCGGCGAGAACAACGGCGCCCGAGCCATGTTGATCCGCGCGGGATTCGTGCAGCAGGACATCGCCCAGAAGTACGAAGCCGATCTTCGCAAAGCGCAGGACGAAACCGCCAAGGACGCCAAGGACAACAGCGACCAGTTTGATACGAACAAGACGCTCGCCGCGAGCCAGGACCAGACCAAAGACGACTACAAAGACGTTCTGAATCTCAAGGCCTATGCGGATTTCGTGAACCCGTACTGCGACTACATCCAGGGGCTGTTTTTCCTGGGCGCGGGATTAGATCAATCGGACCGGGAACGTGCCGCGGCCGCCTTCAAGCGGGCCTCGTCGATGGAGAAGGAGAACCCGTATATTCTGCAGGACATCGCCGCCGCCGAATCGGTCGCTAACGGGCACGAGCTGCAACCCGTGACGTACGTCCTGTTCGAGACCGGGACCGCCCCGGAGCTGGGACAGGTGCAGGTCCCGCTGCCGCTGTTCCTGGCCAACAACCAGGCGCCCACGGTGGTTTTGTATTTCCCCACGATCAAGCCGCGCGGCCCGTTCGTCCAAAGCCTGGATCTTCAGACGGCAGCGGGCGCGATGCAGACTTCGGTCGTGTCGGATATGGACGCCGTAGTCATTCAGGAATTCAAGAACAACCTGTCGAACGTGATCTCCCGGATGGTGATCGCGGCGGCGGCGAAAGCGGCCGTCGACGCCGGCATCCGCCAGGGCTTGAAAGGCCAAAACGGGCTCGTGCAGGTCGGTTTCTCCGTTCTCTCGACGGGTTATCAGCTCGCGACCAATCAAGCCGATCTGCGGTGCTGGCGGACGTTGCCGAAACAGTTCCAGGTCGCCCGGTTCCCCACGCCGGCCGATCATCACCTGTCAATTTCACCGCACGACCGGAGCGGCACCGTGCAGGTCGACTTGAGCGACGCGCCGGTAAACGTAGTCTATGTGAAGTCGGTCCGGAGCGGTGTGCCGCTGATCGTCCGCAAATTCGTGTTGAGCCCGAAAGACAGGCCCGCGCCGGCGACCCCGCCGATGCAGGCCCCGGCCCCGGTCGCACTGGCGCACTGAATGGATCATCCATCGAAAGGACCATCGCATGTCTGCATCATTTAAATTTGCACTGTTGGGGTTTTGCCTGCCGGGCTTCGTGCTCGTCGGGTGCAAATCCGAGAACACGTACGAAAACGACAAAACCAGTTTTCACGCGCAGGTCATCAAGGGACACCGGATCGAAACCGACGGGTTTCTGGCTGAAAAAGCCAAAGTGCTGGAAATCCGCGAAGGCGTCGCCCAGGGCGACCTGATGAAGATCGATGTCGAGATTCTGAATGACAATCTCTGGGAAGGGAACATCGACTACAAGTTCGAATGGTTCGACGAGCAGGGCATGATCGTGGAAAGCCCGACGTCGGCCTGGGTGACCCAGCACTTGGGCGCGAAGGAAAAAATGTCTCTGATTTCGGTCGCGCCGACGCCGACGTGTAAGGATTTCCGGTTGAAGCTGCAGCGAAATCTCAGGTTCTGAGCCGGCCGCGTCGATAACCATTCTTCCGGGTGATTTTTAACCGTCTTATAGAGGTGTAACGATGAGCATTAAGAACAAAATCGCGTCGCGTTCGGCCAAGATCATGCTGGCGCTGGGTGTTTCGTCGCTGGCGCTCACTCAGGGTTGTCAGGGCCCGCCGGCCCGGACGATTGACACCGGGTCCAGTGAATCGATCACAAGCATCGACCACATCGACGATCAAGACTGGTCGAAAGCGGCTCAGAAGCTGACCGTTTCGATGCTCGGAACGGAAAACCTGTTCGTGCCCAACGGTGACGGCAGCAAGAAGAGGCTCGCCATCAGCCGGGTGATCAACAACACCGCCGAGAACATCGACACCGACCTGCTGATCAAGCAGATCCGCGTGACGCTGTTCAAAGCCGGCAAAGTGGTCGTCACCACAACGGGCGGTCTCACCGTCGAAGACCCACTGGCGAAGAAGAACAAGGACGTTGCCGAGTTCGAGAAAGGCGAGGTCAGCCCGACCGTCGGTTCCCCGGACTATTCGTTGAGCGGGAAACTGATCGAAAACCGGACCAAGGCCGGTGACATCCGCCAGTCGACGTTTTATTTTCAGATGACGTTGACCGACAAGAACGGCGACTCGGTCTGGGAAGACCAGACGCCCATCACGAAGATCGGCGAGCACAACGCGGCCGGGATCTGACCGCGAGTCGCGGAACTCACGGAATCGCAATTCGCCGGGTGTTCGTCGCATCACAACGATGCGACGAACGCCTGGCTCTTTTTTGCTCGGGTTGAATCGTTCAGCATGCCAGGGACAATCTCACCGCGGAGGCACCGAGACGCGGAGCCTAAATGCTGAGGGATCGATTACCCTTGGAGATCTGACTTTTGACTTCGGCAGACACACGGCGATGGGCCGGATCGCGAACGGTTTCGTGATAATCATCTCCGCGTCTCTGCGACTCAGCGGTGACCGACCCCGTTCGATTCGCTAACCCGTCTGCGTCGCGTCAGACTTCCGTCGGCGGCCGGGGGACTTCGCTCGCCTGATAGTTCAGGAATCGTTTCTTTAACCACCGCACGCCGATTAGGTCGTAGATTCCGACGAACGCGCGATTGCCAAATCCGTATTTTGCCGTCCCGGCATGGCGGGGCGAGTGTTTCACCGGCGTCTCGTGAACCTTGAACCCGCGCATCTTGACCAGCGTCGGGAAATAACGATGTGCACCGCGAAACAGCTTCAGCCCCTTGACGGCTTCGGCGCGATAGACCTTCAGACTGCTCGCCGAATCGACGACGGTTTCTTCGGTGACCCAGTTGCGGATGCGGTTCGCCTGTCGGCTCTGCCACCGGCGGAATTTCGTGTCTTTCCGGTCCTTCCGCCAGCCCGTGATCATGTCGACTTTGAATTCGTCGAGCATCGGTACTAGCCGGGGAATCTCTTCCGGATCGTTCTGCAGGTCGGCATCAATAGTTGCGATCAACCGACCCCGCGCGGCTGCAAACCCGGCCTCGAACGCGGCGGACTGCCCGCCGTTCTTCGCCATTCGGATCACGCGGAGCCACGGGAATCGCGTCATCCCGTCGGCCAGCAGCTTCGGAGTGTTGTCGGTGCTGCCGTCGTCGATCAGCAGGACTTCGAACGGCCGACCCAGCAGCGACATCGCGCCGTTCACGCGGTCGAGTAAAACGTCCACATTTTCCTGCTCGTTGTAACAGGGAATCACCAGCGACAGATAAGGTTCCTCGGCCATGGCGGGGATGATACGGGAGATCGCGTGTTGGTGGGAGTAGCTCGGCCGTCGACGCGCTGCGATCGCATCGGCGATCGATGAGCCGTCGGTAGGCTTGTCTTCGCTTATTGCGTTTTGGTCACCAGGCAATGGTCCCACGACAGATTCATGGACAGCTTTCCGTCGAGCAGTGCGAGTACCGAATCACCGACCGCTTCCCGGCGCCAACCCTCGAGCAGCTTGACGGCCGCGGGCGGTTCCCCGGCGGTGACGGTCCGGAACAACTCGCCGATTTCCTGCCGGCTCGCGAGCAGGCTCGGGTCAATCGACTTGCCCGCGCACAGACATTGGAACGCCGACCAGAGGCCGTCGGCGCGAAACCGCTGCTGCGGTGTCGGCTCGTATTCCTTGAGCTCGGGCAGTTCGGCGGCAGGGGTTGCGAGCGCCTTTGCCGTGATGTTGATAATCTCCACGCCGTGGTCGTGCTCCACCGGACGGGGGAGCCCGCGTACCCGGTCGAGTTTTTCCACCTGCTTGACCGGGCTCCGCGCGAGATCCAGAAGGATTTCGTCTTTCAGAAACGACCGAGGCGGCACGTCGAACTGCGTCGCCAGGACATTCCGCCAGCGGGCCAGTTCCCGGAGCACCACCTGGTTCTTGCCCGGCAGGCCGGTCGCGCCGCGAATTCGCAGATAGTCGGTGTCCGCATCAAAAGCATAATGCGACGGATCGCACAGTGATTCACATTCCGCCTTCGCCCACGCGGCGTGCCCCAGCGATTCCAGCTGCTTGCCAATTACCTCCCGGACGGCGACGAGATAACGCACGTCGTCGGCGGCGTAGCGAAGCTGCATCGGCGATAATGGCCGCTGGTCCCAGTGCGTGAACGTGAGCCCCTTCCCGAGCTTCGCGCCGATCACATGCAAAACCAGTTTCGACAGCGCCACCGGGTACGCGAGGCCGATAAAGCCGGCACTGATCTGGGTGTCGAAAATATTCGCGGCAGGTTTCTGAATGTGACGTGCGACCGGTTCGATGTCCTGCTGCCCGGCATGAACGATCTTCTCCACCGACGGGTCGGCCAGCAGTTCCCAAAACGGTCGCAGATCCAGCCCCGCCAAGGGGTCAATGAGCGCAACGCGGTCGGCCGACGCAACCTGAATCAGGCACAGCTTGGGGACGTACGTCAGCTCGCCGATAAATTCACTGTCATATGCAAACCGGCCCGACCCCTTGAGGTGCGATACGAGCTCCCGAAGCTGATCAGGCGTGTCGACAAACTCCGGGTCGGAATGATTGACCAACGGGTGTTCGATTCTGGGGTGCGACGCGGTCTCTTCCGCATGGGCGGATTCGTGGCTCCGCGATCGAAAATTTTGAGGTGAGTACGGCTTGTACCGCTGCTTGGCCCCACCACCGGGCGGTGTTCCTGCCGTGTTTTCGGACATGCTTAGCTTTCCTTTGGCGGTCTATGGCGTCTTTGCTCGTCTGGCTGCAGCAGTGTAACGCCTTTGTCGTGGTTAGGGCCAGTCGGAATGCTATTCGGCCGAAGGCAGAACGCTAACAGCAGGAGCGCGTCATGAGCATTGCGGTTGCAGTAGATCGGCTTTACCAGGGGGGTTGGCTGCCGGACGGGCAGTTTGAATTAGATCGGCTTCCGAGCGGACTCAGTTTCCCGACCGTCGAAGCCGTGCGGCGAATCTTCGCCGATGCGGGGCTCCGGCTTTTGCTGAAACAAAACCTGATGTTCAAATGTCATCGCGCCGAATGGGCCCCCGTGTCGTCTGCTGTCGGCGAGATTGCCGGGCCCGAAGATACGTGTGGCGCGGTCGTCGGAAACTGCGAACGCGAAGCGGCAGTGTATGCCCTGGCCCAGTATCGAAAGGCGAATGCAGGTCGTGTGATTCGATCCGCAGTGTAATCTGGAACGGCTGGCTCGCGGTCCTTCCACGATAGTTGGACCGCAGACTGTGTTGCCGCGGCAAGCGGAACGCAGGCCGGGTGCGGTCGACATCTCATCCCCGGTCTCCATCGGCTTCCGACTCATCATCGGCCTTTGTCAGCCACGCCGGTGCTATCGATCAGCCGTCCCGCAGGTGAACAAATTCCATCGCGTCGAACTTCGCGGCAGAGAAACCATGCCGCTCGGTTCCGCAATAAAGCACGACGAGAAACTCGGTCTTCTCAGTCACCGTGAGCGGCAATGACTGACCAAGGGTGTCACAGACGACGTCTCCGGGATGAACGTTTTTGTAGACGGCCAATTCGCGCATTGGCGACGAACATAAGATAAACGTTGCCGCCGGGTACACTGCAAAATTTCATTTTCAGATAACTGCGGCAGACTGTTTCAGGCCAGGATCGTCCGTACCGCAGACACGTCGTCCGGCGTGAGCTTTTTCCCGGCCGCGGACAGGTTCACCCGCATTTGATTTTCGTTCCGAAAGCCGGGGATGACGCAGCACACCCGAGGGTGCGCCAGATCATAGTTCAATGCGATGGACGCCAGATCTTCGATCGTTTCGCCGAACTTCGCCTTCAGTGCCGCGAGCTTGGGTTTCAGTCGTCCAATCTCTTCCGCCCCGAAAGCCCTTGAGTCTTTCCGGTGATCGCCCGGTTCGAACTGCGGGGGCTTTGCCGGGTCGTATTTGTCGAGCAATCGCGCCTGCGCCAGCGGGCTGAATGCGACAAAGCTCAGGTCGTGTTTTTTCATCAGCGTGTCGACCCGGCTTCCCGGGCGGATGAATTGATCGTCCAGCGCGTGGGCCCAGCTTTGCAGGACGGCCGGCTTTACGACCGGCACCGCTTTTTCGAAATCGTCGGCGGAATAGGCGCTCTGCCCTTTGACCCGAACCTTCCCCTCTTTCACCAGCGCATCGAGCGTCTCGGCGGCGGGGTGCAGGTATCGATCGTTTTCGCCGAACGACCCGTGGTGCAGGTAATAGATATCGATGTAATCGCGGCCGAGATTAATCAATGACTGTTCGCACTGGTGCCGGATGTGCGCCGGTTCGTACGCGTGCTCGGCCGTCCCCGGGAAATGCCCGACCTTGGTCGCGATCAGAAAATCTTTCGACTTCAACCCCAAAGTCTTAAACGCCCGGGCCAGCATCCGCTCGGCCTTGCCGTTGCCGTACACGTCGGCGTTGTCGAAATGGTTCACGCCCTGATCGACGGCAAGCTTGATCGCCCGCGTGATCTCCGCCTCGTCCACGTTCGCCCAGCCGTTCGGCGAACCGTTGACCCAGTTCAGGCCGCCCATAGTCCAGCAGCCGACCGAGATCTCCGAGACTTTAAGATCAGTCGTGCCGAGCGATCGATAGTTCATCATGATTCCAAAAGCAAGCGAATGGTTCGCTCGTAGCAGGCAGAACAACGCCACGGGCCAGGCCGTTCACGCCCGGCCCGTGGCTGTCATTTCGAAGACGATTACCCGGTGCATAGCATTACGGCATCACCTGCCACTGCAGAACGCCGGCGGAAACATCCGGCTGCAACTGCAGTTCGATCCGCAGCGCATCGGTCTTAATCTTGTTGAATGTGACTTTGTTGTAGGTGTCGGTCCTGGTGCCGAAGTCGGACGCGCCTTCGACTGGTTTCCAGTCCTGCCCGTCGCGGTACATCAACCGCCAGGATTGCGGCACCCGGCACTGGCCGTGACCGGTGTCGTCGAACCAGTAAACGGCTACGCTTGAAACATCGGCCGATGATTTGAAGTCGTACTGGACCCACTCGGCCGTGCCTTTGTGATCCCAGAACGTCATCCGTTTCACCGATTCGTCCGAAGACGTCTGCGGCATCTCACCGCTGTTGATCGCGGCGAGCGAGTCACTGTTGTTGCAATACGACGCGGTCGGCGTGGCCGCCGCCGTGGGGCCGGTGGCGTTCGCCTTCGGGTCGACCCACTGGTGAGCGTCGTCACCCGATCCGATCACGGGAAACGCGCTGATCCGCAACCGCGCCGCGCCCATCGGGATCAGCGTGATCGCCTCTTCGGGCTGGTAGGTTTTGGCCGGGCTTTGCTGCAGCGTTCGCAGCAACGAATTCTTGTCCACAGTCCACTCGGCAATTCGCTTGCCCTTGGCTTTGAGTTCGATGGGCGCGGTCTCGGCCGTGAAGGGCTGGTCTGCCACTGGTCCCGATTTGCGCACGATCTCGAACGACTTGGTCGGGTCGGCTTCGTCGAGCACCAGCCCGTAATTCCACGGGCTCGTGGCGAACACGTCCTGCTCGGGCCAGTCTTCGGTGCCGCCGTACTTCACGTAATTTTCACCGATCTTCAAAGAGAACGACAGCGGGCCGTAATCGACCGAAGCCGAGTTCCCGTTCTGCGCCCAGCGGCGCACGCCGAGCTTCATCGGCATGGTTAGCGTCACGGTGTCGCCGTTGGCCCAGTTGCGATCGATCGCGACGAACTGCAGCGGCTTTGCCTCGGCCGCCGCGTCAGTCCCGTTGACCTTGATCGACGCATTCGAGCACCAACCGGGGATGCGCAGATACAATGGGAACCGCGTCGCCTTCTCGGTCGTCATTTTGAACGTGACGGTATCACTGAACGGGTAATCGCTTTCCTCGGCGATCTTCACCGTCGACCCGTCGGAGACTTTCGCGCTGACTTCGCTGGCGTTGTAAATCGAAGCGCACAGTCCGCCGTCGCTGGTCGCCATCCACAGGTGCTCGGCATACAGCGGCCAGCCCATCACGTGGTTGTGCTGGCAGCACCGATACACTTCCTTCGGGCTGTATGAAATCATCGTCCCGCCGTTCTGAATCCCCGGTGATTTGTTGTGGTGGTCCAGTTGAACGACGTTGGCGGGCGTCAGATAGTGCAGCGCTTTTTCGTCCGGCGTCATCGAGGCGGGCAGGCTGTTGAAGGCGATGTATTCACACCGGTCGAGCCAAGTCGGATCGCCGGAGATTCGCGACAGCATTTCGAAGCTGCGCATCAACTCGACGATGCCGCAGGTCTCGAATCCTTGCCGCGGGTCGTGGAACCCGACCCGGGCGTTTTCGTCGGCGGCAAACCCGCCGCCGGGGAACTGCCCGTACATGCTCATTGCGGTCTGATAATTCCGGTCGGTCGCGGCCAGCAGCGACTCGTCTTTGGCCTGCATCCAGTACTCCGCCGGCTCGCGGAAGCCCTGGGAGAAATTCACGTTGTGCCAGTTCGCGACGCCCTTGGACCACTTTGCGGAATTTGCGTGCATCTTCGGCGGCAGCTCCAGCAGCCAGGATTCCCCGGTGTGGTTGTAAAGCCAATAAATGCTTTCGATGTTGTCGCCGAACCGGGTGTCCTGCCAGTCCTTCGAGAAATAGGTGGCTGGCAGCGTGTTCTGCCACTTGAAGTAGCTCGTCATGAACGGGATGACACGCGTGTCACCGCTGTATTCGTAGTACGTCTGCATCGCGTTGAGCACCGGCATGTGGGGCCACATGTCGGGCTTGCCCTTGAGCGCGGTCTTCAGGCCTGTCGGTCCGAACCAGCCGTCGGGTTGTTGGGTCGAGATGATGCCGTCGATCCATTTCTTCGCCTCGGCAATGATTTTCGGGTCCTTCAGCACATAACCGAGGTCGCCGTACCCGCGGATCCAGTAGGGGAGTTCTTCCCAACCGTTTTTGCCGGACGCTTCCATCCAGCCGTTGCCTTCAAATTTCAGGAACGGCGAGATCTGTTCGAGCTGCCCGCCCATGCCGCTGGCTTCGAGTTCGAGTTGCTTCCGCAGCCAGCCCTTGGGTTCGATCGAGCCGATCGACAGCTTGAGCAGCGGCGACGGTTCGAGGGGGGTTTTGTTACCGACGTATTGGGCGTGCGTGCCGTCGGTGGGGGGATGCGCGACGACGGTGATCCCGTCTGCCGCAAGCAGGGGGGTCGCCGAACAGGCCGCGATACAGATTGCTAAGATGCGCTTCCGCCAGGAAATCATGTGCCGTCCTCGTGATTGTGAAATGACCATTCAGTGAATCTCGCTGCCCGCTGCCGAGCGGGACTCGCGCAGACTATAGCATAGACTGCGGGTTCAAATGCAAGCACGCGTGATGCTCCGGCACCGCGCGATTTTCGGAACGATTTAAGTACCCTTAACCGGCCCTTGCTGGTTAGCAACCAGTCGGTCGGCGTCACGCCGTAGGGCCGGGGGTCACAGGTCGATAACTATACAATCGAACCACCCGGGGCGTTGCCTGCTTACCGATTCGTGTTACAACCCACTGCCGTAGGGCCGTTTCGAACCGAGCAATCCATGGACGACACCACCGGCCTTTCCACCGTGCAACTGCTTCAGGTGCTCGAAGTCTCCCGTCTCCTCGCCGCGGCGGCAGACCTCGAAGGCCTCCTGCACAAGATCGCCCGGGCGTGTTGCGGGCTGCTGCATTGCGAACGCGCGAGCATCTGGATCCACGACCCCGGGTCCGACGAGTTGTACACGACCGTGTTTCTTCATTCCGATGCCGGCCCGATCCGCATTCCGGCCGCATCGGGCGTCGTCGGTGCCGCGTTCAACTCCAACACGATCGTTAACGTTCCCCACGCGTATAACGACGACCGATTCAACCCGACCAGCGATCGCGCCACGGGATTCGTTACCCGCAGCCTGCTCGCGGTCCCAATGCTCAACATCGAAGGCCGGCCCATTGGTGTGATCGAAGCGGTCAACAAGCTCGACGCCGACTACTCCGTCAGAGACCAGGAACTGCTGCAGCTTCTCGCCGACCAGGCGGGCGTCGCGATCCAACGGAAGCAGCTGCAGGAGGTCGCCGTCCAGGCGGCGCAGATCCAGCGGGAAATCGAACTTGCCCGGCAAGTGCAGCAGAGTCTTTTGCCCAAAACGTTGCCGGTTTCTCCGCGGTTCGACATCGCGCGCTGGGCGCGGTCCGCCTCGACCACCGGCGGGGATTGCTACGACATCTGGAGCCTGCCGGACGGCCGGATCGGCGTCTTCCTCGCGGACGCATCCGGCCACGGTCTCGCGCCCGCGCTGGTGGTCTCGCAAGTGAGAACGGTCATTCGCGCGCTCTGTGAAGGGCCTGTGCCCGCGCGCCACCCGCACGAAGTGCTCGCCCGCGTCAACCGCAGACTGACCGCCGACATGGCCCGGTACCGATTCGTCACCGCGTTCCTCGGGTTCCTAGATGCCGACGGCGTCATGGAATGGCAAAGCGCCGGCCAAGGTCCGATCTTGTTCCGCGCCTCGGCTGACAGCTCCGTTCAACAACTGAACCCTCCGGTGCCACCGCTCAACGCGTTAGAAGAACTGCCAGAGGACCCGCCACCGCCCCCGTTGCGCTTACAACCCGGCGGGTCACTCGCACTGATCAGCGACGGCATCTTCGAAGCGTTCAACCCCGCAGGGGTGCTGTTTACCGGCGCCCGCGTGCTCGCATCCCTGGAGCACTCCCGCACCGCACCGGCGATCAAGTCTGTCGAGAGTCTGGTTGCCGCCGTCGAGCAATGGGAGGAAAACGGCCAGGCCGCCGACGACCAGACTATCGTCATCATTAATGCGGTTGCGTGAGTGCGATCTCTTTACGGCAATCCTTTAACGCGCGTATTCGGACGTTTAAGCGTTCCCGGAATTGCTAAAATTAGGCGATGCTCAGCCTCAAATACACGGCGGACATAGCGAACCGCTTCCGTCAAAAAAACCTGCGCGGATTGTCCACCGAGTCTTTTCGACGAGATGGATCGCTGGTCTTCCGAAGGGTGACGGCGTGCAGAGGCCCCGGGTATTATTTCCCGGGCAACCCCCAGACTCGAACCCAATCGACGTCCATGTGCGAGTTGGCGATCAGCCCGCTCAGTGGCCAAAAGCCGCCGTTGTTGTATTTCAAGGTCATGTACATTGGTGTCGTAAGGTAAGAAGTGGGGGTGCAGTACTCGCCCTTTAATTCGCCGTCGACGTAGAAGCCGCACCTGACCGGCGTGGCGAGGAAGCCGTACACGTGCCAATTCAGCCACGGCTTGGAAACCTCGGGCCAGACATTGGCGTGGCCCTCCTTCGGACCATCACCCCAGTTGCCGTTGCGTATTCCGAATCCGCCGTCTTTGTTTGCCACGAACGCGCCGCCATACTCTTCGAAGATGTCCACTTCCTCTTGTAACCCTTCAGGTCAATGCCGCTGGGCGCTTTCACGTCGCCCGAACCGGCCGAGCCGAAAGCGTCGCTCGTCACCGCCGTCACGCCTTCCATCGGTCTGGTGGTCGCCGGTTGATCGGCCGCGGAAGTGATACCGTTGATCATCGTCAGGACGGTCATTGACAGTGAAAATATGGTGCGAATGCTCATCGAGCTCACGCGTGTCTGCATTGGTGCGTCCACCCTGCGTCCACCAACTTAGGCGTCGCAACGGATATGGCAAATGCGAAGTCTGCGTGAAACACTGAGCTGTCTGGCTCTGACTCATTACAAACGAAAAAGGGATGGACCGAAGTGTCTTCGATCCATCCCAATCTTTTTGGAGGCGGAGGGAATTGAACCCTCGTCCCAAGACAACCCAAATGGCAGCCTCTACATGTTTAGCCGAGTGTTTTAATCTCGAGCCTGCCGACGATCACGGGCAACCTTCGGCAGAATCATACCGTCTAAATCTCGTCGTCCGACCAACGGTCGAATCTGACAACCAGCCCGCGTTTTGCGGCCAGCGTGCTGCGGGCATCACACTGTGCCGACGTTGCCTTTAATTAGGCAGCGATACGAACCGGGGCGGCATCAAAGCCGACTCGGCCTGCAACATTGCTGTTGGCAGTTGTTGTTTGCTCACGTGTTTAACGAGGCCAAGTGAGCGTCCTCGACATGCCACCGCCACCGCAGCCATCCGGTCGAAACCGATCGCCCCCGGTGGAACTCGAAATTATACCCGCGCCCATGTCAAATTGCCATCGCCCGCAATTGCTGTCAAGAGTTCTTAGCGCGGCTGCGTCTGGTGCTTGTATTTGGGTTTGTGTATTGAACCGCCGCAGTTCGTGAGAACGGTTGCCAAATGGATAGGATACCCGCATGAAGAAGCCGCGGCGTACCTGGCAGGACGAACTTGCAATCATCGACGACACGATGAAGGCCATCTCCGGCATCACCGATCCCGAACGGCTCGTCGATGTTTACTGGAACGGCATCGGCAAGCTGCTGGACATGAAGGATTACATCGCCGTGTCGAGGCGGGGCATGCCCGCGCCGGAATATCTGGTGACGCGGTCGTCCCGGTTCGCTGAATATCTGAACCCCTGGACCCAGCGCGAGCGGCTGCCGCGGATGTCCGGCGGGGTGATGGGCGAAATCATCTACGGCAACCGGCCGGTCATCATCGACGACCTGCCCGCCCGGCTGACCAAAGACGACCCCGCGTGGGAATACCTGTACGAATTTCAGACGCTGATCGCGCTGCCGCAATACGACGACGGTGAAGGCATCAACGCGACGGCCACGCTGCTGCCGCCCGGTGTCGAAATCGACCCGGCGCTCATTCCGATGATGCATTGGCAGTCGGGCCTGTTCGGTCGCGGGACGCAGAACCTCGTTCTTCGAAATCAACTTACGCTTGCCTTGGCAACCCTGAACGAGGAACTGCAAGTCGTCGGTGATATTCAGCGGTCGCTGTTGCCTGCCGAGTTACCGATCATCCCCGGCGTCGAGCTGGCCGCGTCTTATCTCACCAGCGCCCGGGCGGGGGGCGATTACTACGATTTTTTCCCCCTCGGCACCGGCGGGTGGGGACTGTTCATCGCCGACGTGTCCGGCCACGGCACGCCCGCGGCGGTGCTCATGGCGATCACCCACGCGATCGCCCACGCCCGGCCGGGAACCCACACTCCGCCGGCGGCGTTGCTCGGGTATCTCAACCGCGAACTCACCCGGTCGTATACCCAGGCGGGCACGTTCGTCACCGCTTTTTATGCCGTCCTTGATCCGACCACACGAAGCCTGACCTATTCCCGGGCAGGTCATAATCCGCCCCGGCTCGTGCGGGACGACCGCGTGATTTCACTGGACCGCGCGGGCGCGCTGCCGCTCGGCATCGTCGGCGATGAAACCTACGAGCAATCGACCATCACCCTGCGACCTGGTGACCTGCTGTTGCTTTACACCGACGGCATCACCGAGGCGATGGCCCCGGCGAAAACCACCGAGCCCCGCGAACTGTTCGGGCTGGACCGTTTAGACCAATTACTGCTCGACTGCGCCGCGTCGACCGCCGCAGAATGCGTCAAACGAATCGAGACAGAAATGAAAGCCTTCTGTGATTCCCCGCAGCCGAAAGACGATCAGACGCTGATAGCGATCCGCTGCGTGTGAACTGTCCTAGATTGTCGAAGCTGGGAAAAAACGTCGAGCCGCTCAGAGCAGTTTAGCGACCGCGATCTCAACGGTCTGATTCAATCCACCGCTGATCTTCAGCATCTCGCCGGCCCGCAGCGTCTGCACCGATTGATACTCGCCCCGCAGCGGGTCGTGGTAAACGAGGACCACGTTATTGACCAGATTCACGACGACGTATTCCGGAACCCCCGCCTGAGCATACATCTGCAGTTTGACGCCTAGGTCACGCCTGAGCGAACTGTCCGCAACTTCGATCACTGACAGCAGATCAGCAACGCCTGGCTTGCGATCAATGAAGTCATCAATCGTGCCTTTGACAACTGCGAGGTCCGGTTCTAGCTCGCTTTCGGGGGGCAACGAAATCGGCTGCTGAGGTTGAATAAAGCTGTTGACCAGTTCGAACTGTCGATCAAGTTTTGACAACCGCAGAATTGCAGTCCGGTGCCGGTCACCAATCGTCATAGGTGCCTCCCCCGACGCGCTTCGATCTTTCTTGACGATAAAGCCGTTAATCAACTCGGTAGAAGTGTCCTCGTTTAGCAACCCCTGCTCGATCATGAAGTCATATTGCTTCACAGTAAGCCCGACGAGTTCTAGGTCCCCGTTTGCGGCTTCGTCCAATAGCGAGATGTCATCACGCTTGACCATTGCCGTAGTGTACCACGACCGGCAGTACCCGCGAAAAACGTGCAGGCTTACGCCGGTTTTTCGATCTTCTCCCGCCCGTGCATGTAAGGCCTAAGCACTTCGGGGATCGTGACGCTGCCGTCGGCGTTCTGGTAGTTCTCCAAGATCGGGATCAGCACGCGCGGGCTGGCGACCACGGTGTTGTTCAGCGTGTGACAGAAGCGAATCTTGCCGTCCCTGTCCTTGTACCGCAGGTTCAATCGGCGTGACTGGAATTCATACAATCGCGACGCAGAATGCGTTTCGCCGTACCCCGTGTCGGGTTGGCCCTTCTGCTCCCGGCTGGGCATCCAGGTTTCCACGTCGAACATCGCGGCGTTCTTCACGCCCAGGTCACCGGTGCAGCAGTTGATCACCCGGTACGGCAGCCCGAGCCGTTGCAGCAACGTTTCGCTGTACCCGAGCATTTCCTTGTGCCAACGCTTGGATTCCTCGACGTCGTTTTTACAGATCACCACCTGCTCGCATTTGTCGAACTGGTGAACGCGGTACAGCCCGGCGGTGTCCTTCCCGGCGGCGCCGGCCTCGCGGCGGAAGCAGGTGCTCACTGCGACGTACTTCTTCGGCAAGTCCGCCTCGGCCAGAATTTCGTCCATGTGATATGCGGTCAGCGACACCTCGGCCGTCCCGGTCAGGAACCGGACGTCTTCGCCTTCCTCGGCCGGTTCACCGACCCGGTACGCCTGCTCGCGACCGGCGGGGAAAAACCCCGTTCCCTTCATGGCCGACTCGCGGACCATCACCGGTACGCTCATGGCGGTGAACCCTTTTTCGCGGGTCATCATGTCCAGCGCCAGTCGCATCACGGCCGCGTGCAGGTCCGCGCCCATCCCCTTGAGAAAATAACTCCGCGACCCGGCGATCCGCGCCCCGCGAGGAAAATCAAACAGGTCGAGCGCTTCCCCCAGCTGAATGTGGCTCTTGGGAGCGAATTCAAATTTGCGCGGTTCACCCCACTTGTAAGCCACCACATTATCCGCGGCATCTTTGCCCACAGGCACGTCGTCGTCCGGCGGTTGGGGGATCTGCAGCAGCAGCGGTTGCAGTTGCGCTTCGACGGCCTTCGCTTTTTCCTCGAAAGATTTAACACGGTCCCGCAGCCCCGCGACGCCGGCGATCGCCGCCTGCCGCTCGGCCGGGTCTTTCAGTTTACCGATCGACTGGCTCGCGTGGTTCTGTTCCGCGCGGGCCTGTTCGAACGCCTGCTGGGCGGTCAGTTTTTCCTGATCCATCGCGAGAATCGCGTCGATGTCGACCGCCGCGTTCTTCAGCTTCGCGCCGCGTCGGTACTTGTCCGGATTCTCCCGCAGGTCTCGTACGTCGATCATTTCGCCTCACTCGGTTTAGGGCCGGTGATTTTAGCAGAAACCGCGGGCGGATGCACCGGGTCGGCCGAACGTGACAGAGCCCACGCCGGGTTATATCTTTCGTCCATGAACCCTAAGAAGCGAGCGGCCGACGCGGCCATCCCGTTCCTGCACAGCGACATGACCATCGGGCTGGGGACCGGCAGCACGTCCGATTTTTTTCTGCAGGCGCTCGCGGCCGCTATTCACTCCGGGCAACTCAAAAACATCCGCGGCGTGCCCACGTCGCACGCCTGCGAACTCCGCGCCAAAGAGCTCGGCGTCCCGCTGACCACACTGGTCGAATCACCCGTGCTGCACGTGACCGTCGACGGCGCCGACGAAGTCGACCCGCAGTTGAATCTCATCAAAGGGCTCGGCGGGGCGTTGATCCGCGAGAAAATCGTCGCCCAGGCGTCGAAACAATTGATCATATTGGCCGACTCGAGCAAGCGCGTGAAGAAGCTCGGAACGCGTTCGCCGTTACCGGTGGAAGTCGTTCAGTTTGCACACCAGACACAGATCGCGTTTCTGAAAACGCTCGGCGCGACGCCGGCGTTGCGGATCGCCAACGTCCAGCCGTACATCACCGACAACGGCAATGTGATCTACGACTGCACCTTCCCGGGCATGGACGACCCGGCCGACATCGAACACAAACTGCAAGCCCGCGCCGGCGTCGTCGGGACGGGGCTGTTCCTGGGGATGGCGACGCGGGTGCTGGTCGCAGATGAGAATCAGGTCACGCAGTTGGACCGGTGAACAGCGAGGCGACCTGAGTTTCCCGTTTAGCGGCTGTCCCGCAGTCGCAGGGACGCATTTCGCCCGTCAAAAGGCGTCCCTGCGGGACAGCCGCTAAACGCAAACCGCGTGACAAACGCGACCGCGTCACAGTCGCGGGCCGCACCACGGGCCGTCGGCGCGTTCCATTGCCTGCAGGCTCGTGATGTATGTCGGCACTCGGTACCGCTGCAGCGTGGGGTCGAACGTCAATTTATATAACGTAAACCTTCCCTCGGGTTTGGTAATCTCGTGCGAGCTGGGGCTCTGGTCGATCACGACGACAGTTCCCATCGTCCGGAGCACCGCTTCGTCTTTGGCACGCGTGATCACGTAGACGACCGGGTCGGCGATTTTTTCGTCGCGCAGATAGCTCAAGTTGTGCAGCAGCCGGGCGGTGGGGCGGGAATAGAACTGGACGCGGAAAAAGTCGAGATTGCCCTTGGGACCGAGCTTCCCGTTGAGAAACAATCGTGCGTCGCCGGGCAGTTCGCCGTTGACGCGTTGCAGGAAGGCCGTGTCGGCCAGCGTGTGATCCGTGCCGCCGGCGACGATCGTCTGCCCGGCGGAGTAGCCGACCAGCAGCAATAGCACGAACCCGATGAGAATTTTCCGGCCGAGCGATGCCGACAGATAACGACCGATCTCCCGCAGACCGATCGCGCCCAGAATCGCCCACGGCGCGATCAGCGGAATGAGGTAATGATGATGTTTGCCCTTGGGAACCGAAAGGACGAGCAACGGCACGACCGCCCAGAGCAGAAAAAATCTCCGCGCCGACGCGGTGCTGGTCTGGCCGACAGGGGAATACGACGGCGTTGTCGATGCCGGGCTCGGCTCCGACTTGGCAAATCGCGACCACCATTGGCCGGGGACGACGCAAACCAGCATGCCGATCAAGCAAGCCGGCGTCCACGGCAGCAGCGCCGTTGCGGTGGTGGGGAGGTAGTAATACCACGCCTCGTTAATATCGGTATAAGCCCCGCTCACCCGGCCCAGGTAGTCGTACCGCCAGTTGTCGACGACGTCCGGATATTTGTGGTACGCCCACATAGGCCACGCGACTGTTAGCGTGATTGTAATCAACCAACCCCATAGCCAGGCGAACCGCAGGATCGGTTGCAGTGAACGCCGGGAAACAGATTCCCAGACCAGCGACACGCCGACCGGCGTACCCAGAATCACCAGCCCGAGCAGCGGGCCCTTGGTGAGATTCGTAAGCCCCAGCACGATGAAAAATCCGAGCACGGCCGGGCGTCGGACCGTGAAAAAATCGTACCAGCGAAACGCCCGCGACGGGGCGGCGAGGTACTGCGCTTTGACGAACAGCGCGGCCGCGATCGCGACCAACGCGCCAAGATAAATGTCGTCCTCGGCCAAGCACGAATAGGTGTAAAACTCGAAACACGTGGCAAGGACGAACCCGCTCATCAGCCCGATGGTCCGGCCGAACACCCGGCCCGCCATCGACGCGGTCAGCAACACCGCGATTAAACCCATGAGCCCCGAAGGCCACCGCACGACCCAGACGCGATCATCATGCCCGAACAACCGCATGGCCGATGTCACCACCCAGTGCGGCAACGGCGGACGCTCGAGCCAGGGCCGCCCGCCGCTGGTCGGCAGCAGCCAGCTGTGCGTAACGAGCATCTCCCGCGACGTCTCGGGCAGCCGCGCTTCGTGCATGGTCAACGGCCGACCGCTGAACCCGGCGTAGCCGAACAGCAGCAGGCAGAACGCGGCAAGCAATACATAGTCCCATCGTCGCAACGGCGGCGAAGTCCGAGCCCCGGCATCGGGATTTGGAAAATCAATCTGCGGGGTCGCAATCGTCACACGTCCTCGGCACTTTCGTTGTTGAAATCACGCAGGCCATTGCCCCGCGGTGTGGCGGCATTTCGGCGTGGCAGCTTAGATGATTCGCAACGGTTTAAAAAGTCGATCGAGTTCTCAAGCGGCACTACGAACGTTCCCGCCTAGCCGCCTCGTTTGCGAGGCGTGAATCGCGTGCGGGCAATGACGACCGGCTGCACCAAATTTTATAGCGGACGACGCCGCCCGTGCCCCGGCGGGGCGACCGCTAAACTGGACGCGCAATTCACATCTCAATCGACGATCGGCGGGCCGGTTGCAGCTCTCTTGCCGGCGCGGCTTGCACGCTGAATCGACCGGACGAAAGCGCGGAAACCGGCCGCATCGTCAAGAAGTGGTTGACGACAGTAGTACCCGTGCTTGAGCGCGTTCTGGCCGCTGACGAGCCGGCCGTCGGGCGTGCGCGGTCCCGTGCTGTATTGCCACGGCCGGTTCCTAAACGCCGCGGCGACCAGTGCCGCTCGGCCGGCCTTACTCAGGTGGTAACGCCGGACGGGTTTTCTGTTCGAGTCTGGCATCGACTGCCTCCTTGCTGAATTTCGGACCCACGGTGGCGGTAGGGACACTGGAGACGACGATCTGCTGAGTGTTAATGCTCGCACGCCGGATAGTGGTGAAACTGTTGCGGCGGGGCCGCCGCAACTCGGCCAGCGTCTTGATCTGCCTGCGGAACGTTTCCATCGCCCGGTCGCACTCGGCCGAGTAGGTCGTGAACCATTGATGGTTCTTTTGAATGTTGGCATGCCGCGAGAGAAAGATCGACCGGGTGAACGTCGCGATCATCTGCGTGACGAGCATCCGCTCGGCGGGGTCTTTTGGGTCCAACTGCTTCAACAAATCGCGCGCCATCGGCCGGATGAGGCTCACGAGATGCGCGTCTTGCGGCACACCGAGTTCCATCATGATGGCAAACGGGTCGGGCGAAATTTTCGGCGAAGCGTCTGGAATCTTTACGCGATCAATTTTATCAGGATTGTTCATCATAGATGATGATATTACCCTAACGGTCGTATTTTTGTAAGAAAAATGTTTGGGTTTCTGAGAATTCCCAAACTGCTGTTATAAGATGTTTCAAATAAATAATTTAAGATTCAATCCTAGTTTGATCTGCGACATTGTGGGTGCAAAATCGAGTTTCGGGAAAGATGGGCAAGATTTGCGGATGGCAGCCAGGGTGAATGCCGCTTTTTCGGCCAAAAACTCAGGTGCGGACGTGTCCGTCGCCGGTGACGATCCACTTGTAGGTCGTCAAATCGGTCGCGCCCATGGGGCCGCGGGCGTGGAGTTTGTCGGTGCTGATGCCGATCTCGGCGCCGAGTCCGTACTCCCCGCCGTCGGCAAACCGGGTGCTGGCGTTGATCATGACACTGCCGCTGTCGACCTTCTTTACGAACTCGTTGATCGACGTTTCGTTGCTGCTGAGGATTGCATCCGTGTGATGGCTGCCGTAGTGGTTGATGTGGTCGATGGCCTGCTGCAGTGAGTCGACGACTTTGATGCCGACGACAAAGCTGAGATATTCTTCATACCAATCGGCTTCGGTGGCCGGGAGGGCGGCGGGGAACAGGACACGAGTCGCGTCGTCGCCGCGAATCTCGACCTTGCGCTCGGCCAAATCGGCGAGCACTTTGGGGAGCAATGTCTTGGCCACGTCACAGTGAAACAGGATCTTCTCGACCACGTTGCAGGCGGCCCCGCCGGGGTAGGCGGTCTTGGCGTTCAGGCAGACCTCGCGGACCTGCTTCTCCAGTGATTCAGTGCCGGCGTCGACATAGATATGGCAATTGCCGGTGTAATGCTTCAGCACCGGGATGGTCGACTCGGCCACGACGGCGCGAATGAGACTTTCGCCGCCGCGGGGAATCACCAGGTCGATATATTTGTCGAGCTTGAGCAGCTGCGGGACGAGCGCGCGGTCGGTCGATTCGATCAACTGAACACAATGCGGATCGAGGCCGGAATCGGCGAGCCCGTCGGCGATCGCACGGGCGATCGCGAGGTTGGACTGCAGCGATTCCTTCCCGCCGCGAAGGATGACGGCATTGCCGCTTTTGATGCAGAGCGCGGCGGCATCGCTGGTGACGTTAGGCCGGCTTTCGTAAAAGAAGAGCACCACGCCGAGCGGCACGCGGAGGCGCTGGATCTTCAGGCCGTCGGGGCGAGTGTGGCCGTCGATGATCTGCCCGACGGGCTCGGGTTGGTCGGCGATCTGCTCGACGCTGCGTGCCATCGCTTCGAGCTTTTTCGGATCGAGCTTCAGCCGTTCGATGAGCGCGGGGGCAACGCCGTCGTGCCGGGCGAGGGTAAGGTCGGCGGCGTTGGCGGGCAGAATGCTGTCGGCGTGTTTGCGGATCGCCGCGGCGACCTTGCGAAGCGCCGCCGCCCGCGTCTTCCCGTCGGCCGCGGCGAGCAGCATCCCCGCCCGCCGGGCGGCGATGCCGATTTGTTCTGAGTAGGCTTTCAGGTCGATTAACACTGGTGCTGCTTCAGTTCTGAAAAGAGTCATGAAGACTAGCCCGCCTTCAGCGTCGTACTTTTCTGCGTCTTTGCTGTAGTTCGGCCGACAATTTTGCTTGGCACTTTACGCTTCGAACGCGTGTCGTGACTGGTCCCCGGAAGAATGAGTTCTAATTGCACATGACTCTGACCCCACATGAGTGAGATCGCGTCGCGGACCATGAAGACCAGTTCGTCTAGCGTCCTGCCCTGGGTCGTCACGCCTTCTCGTTCCAAAACGCGTCCGCCGAACCAGCCGTCGTCTTCGACAACAGTCACATGGTAACGCATCATGAGACTTCCTTTTGGAATTCATCCCACTCGACTTTGGCATCAGATGCCATTTCCCGAACCGTATCCCGCTTCAATTCGCGGTGCCGCGGGATCGCGATTTGAATCCCGTCAATGTCGCGACGGACGATTGTATGATTCGCACCTTCCCGAAGCACGACAAATCCGTGCCTGAGCAGTGCGCGAATCAACTATGCGCGATTGAAAGCTCATACGCTTTGAACGACCAATCGCTCATCCCATGTGCTTGATCATCTCACTGGCGAATTCGCTACACTTGATCTTCGTCGCGCCTTCCATCTGCCGGGCAAAATCGTAGGTGACTGTCTTAGCGGCGATGGCGGCTTCGAGGCTCTTCACGATCAGGTCGGCGACGTTCTGCCAGCCCAGATACTCGAACATCATCACGCCGCTCAGGATTACCGAACCGGGGTTGACCACGTCCTGGTCGGCGTACTTCGGGGCGGTGCCGTGCGTGGCTTCAAAGATGGCGTGGCCGGTGACGTAGTTCGCGTTGCCGCCCGGTGCAATGCCGATCCCGCCGACCTGGGCGGCCAGAGCGTCGGACAGGTAATCGCCGTTTAGGTTGAGCGTGGCGATCACGTCGAAATCCTCTGGCCGGGTCAGCACCTGTTGCAGGGTGATGTCGGCGATCGAATCTTTGATGATGATGCCGCCGGGCAGCTTGCACCAGGGCCCGCCGTCGATTTCCACCGCGCCGAATTCCCGCTTGGCCAGGGCGTAAGCCCAGTCCCGGAACCCGCCTTCGGTGAACTTCATGATGTTCCCCTTGTGGACGATTGTGACCGATTTTTTCTGATGCAGGATGGCATACTCGATCGCGCTGCGAACCAACCGCTCGGTGCCGAGCCGGCTCACGGCTTTGATGCCGATGCCCACTTCGACGGCCGAGTCGTCGGTCGCGCCGATGGTCTTATTCCAGGCCGCGCCGGCGTCGGCGGTGCCGAAACGGATCTTCTTAAAATCTTTCGGAAACTCTTTCGCCAGAAAGTCCAGAATCTTCTGCGAGTCAGCCGTCTTGCCGGCGTATTCGATGCCGGCGTAGATGTCTTCGGTGTTCTCGCGGAAGATCACCATGTCGACTTTTTCGGGCCGTTTCACCGGGCTGGGGACGCCGGTGAAGTATCGCACCGGGCGAAGACACACGTAAAGGTCCAGTAGCTGCCGGAGCGCTACGTTCAGCGACCGAATCCCACCACCGACCGGCGTGGTGAGCGGGCCCTTGATGCCGACCAGATATTCCTGAAACGCCGGCACGGTCTCGTCGTGCAGCCAGCTGTTATATTTAGTGAAGCTCTTCTCGCCGGCGAAGACTTCCATCCACGCGATCTTCTTTGTCCCGCCGAACGCTTTTTTCACTGCCGCATCGAACACGCGGACGCTCGCCCGCCAGATGTCCCGACCGGTGCCGTCGCCTTCGATGAATGGGATGATCGGCCGGTCCGGCACCGACAGCTTGCCGTTTGCAATCGTGATGGCTTGACCGTTGGCAGGGACGACGACGTCTTTGAAATTCGGCACGGGCGGTTCCTCTTCAACTTGGACAGAATGCGGATCGGGAAATCGGTCCTAACACTAGGCCGAAACGCCAAAGGCCGCAAGGAAAGCTCGAAATCCGAAAATCGAAATCCGAACTTCGCAGCAGCGCGGGCCGAAAGCTCGGCAGGTCACCGATGGTTCCGCATTCTTTTGGAGCTTCCGGTTTCGGATTTCGATCTTTCCCCATTGCTCTTCCCAAACGGCTTCGAATCCGCATAATGCCCCGTTCCGATTTCCGCCGGGACGTCTGTCACCGGTTGTCCTTTTTCAGTAGGGATGTCAGCAATGGGTCCGACCAATGTAGCCCTGGTCAAACTCTTCCGTGCCGATCAAGCCATGCGTGACGCCCAGGAGCGTCTGGACGCGGCTACAAAAAATGTTCGCGTCCAGGAACGACGCGTCAACGACAACACCGAAAAACTCAAGGCCGCGCAGGCGAAGCACAAAGAGCTTCAGGTAAAGAGCGCGAACCTCGACCTGGACCTTCGGACCCGCGACACGCACATCGAAAAGCTTCGCCATCAGCAGCAGACGGCGAAGAACAACAAGGAATATCAAACTTTCCTGATCGAGATCAACACGCAGAAGGTCGACAAGGCCAAGGTCGAAGAAGAGACCATGGTCGTGATGCAGCAGACCGAAACGTCCGGGAAAGAGGCCGCGGAGCTGGTGACCATTCTTGATTCGGAAAAGGCGAAGCTCGTCGACCTGAAAGGGCAGATCGGCGACGCGATCACCAAGCTACAGGCAGAGATCGAATCCCTGAAAGGTCCGCGTGACTCTATCGCCGCGACACTGCCCCCCAAGGCGCGGATCGCGTTCGACCGGTTGGCCGAGCACCACGACGGCGAGGCGTTGTCGGCGCTGATCAAGCCCGATCGCCGCCGCGAGGAATACGTCTGCTCGTCCTGCATGATGGACCTGGTCACCGACGTGTACAACAAGCTGCACACGCGGGACGACATGGTCTTCTGCCCCAGCTGCCGGCGGATCCTGTACATCCCCGACGACCTGCCGATCGAAATGGCGGTCCATAAGAAGAAAGTGGTTACTGGTTCGCTGACCAACGCCGGCGCGAGCGCCGGCGAAGCCGAACGACCCAAGGAAGCGCCCCGCGCAAAGGGCCGGATCGGCGAGATCCTCACCGCCGCCCAGGGCGAGTCGGTCAAGAACGCGGTGGATGCCGACCAGAAACCGGTCGAGTTTCACGTGACCGTCGATGGCCGTGTGGTCGGGGATTACAAGGGGAAGAACGCGGAGAACCTGGAGCGAATCATCCGTTTTCGGTTCGACGAAGCCGGGCTGAAGCACGAAGTGCACGTGAACCCGGTGGTGCTTTCTTCACAGCCGGCAGACGGCGTGAGCACCGAAGTGACCGGCACCGACGCCACGGGCACCGAAGCCCAGCCGGCTGCGGTCGAGTGATCGATCTCACAATTTGCCGATTAAAAAATTAAGCCGCCGCCCGGTGGTGGGCCTTCGCATGCCGATGGTGGTGCGGATGCTTTTGCGTTCGCGTGATAGGGATCGGCGGGGCGACGGCGGCCGAACCGCCAGTCGAGGCCGAGCCCGTCGGGGTGGAAGCCCCCGACACGGCCCCCGATGATGCTCCGAATGACGCTTCGGTCAATCCTGCCAACGTCGTTCCCGCGTTGATCCTCATCTGACTATTCATCGCGTTGTCGATCAGCGTGTAGTCCGACCCGTCGATCCGTCCGTCGTAATTAAAGTCGCCATTCCACCAGCCGGTCGTGGTCGTGCCGGCGTTCGCGTCGATCTTTGCAAAATCTGTCGCGTCGACCGTGCCGTCCAGATTCGTGTCGCCGGTGAAAGTCAGTTTCAGACGGACATCCGTCGCAGAAACGGCCTGGCCGTCGAACGTGCCCGCGGGCCCGTCGGCCATCGCGACTCTCATCAGCTGCGTCTGCGGCAGCGACGTTCCGGAAGAGAAGATTCCACCACCGGCGAGCCGACCGTTGATCACCTGCGAGTTGCCATTTCGAACAATCACATCGTTATCGCCAACGTCCAGAAGGCCCTGCGATGCCTGGTTCGAAGTGCCGAGACTTAGCGCACCCAGAATCAGCAACTGCCGATCGGCCGGATCGGCGGCCGGATCGATCACGACCGAACTCCCGGCGGCGATGTCGAGCTCCGCGAGGCTTCGCACGTCGATCCCGGAGCCCGAAACGCCGGCGTCGAATCGCGCCGCGGCTCCCGCTGACACGCGGAGCGTCACCGCGCCCGAGATCGCCCCGGCGTCGGCCGGGAAGATGCAGGTGCCGGATACGACGTCGATCTCGTCATTCCCTGCCGACCCGTCGAACGAGACCGGCACGGAGCAAACCGAGTGGGTCAGCACGTCGCGGCCGGCACCGCCGGATAAGGCGATCAGGTTCAGCGCGGAAAAATCCACAGTCAGCGAGTTAACGACCAGCCGTGTCGCCGAAAGATCGAACGTGTTCGTCGCAGCCCCGGTCACCGCGAGCACGTCGTTGCCCGCGCCGCCGTCGAAGCGGATCGCGCGTCCACCGAGCGGGTCGCCGTTGCGGTCGTCGATCGTGAGCGTGGTGTTGAAGACGCCGGCGGAGATTGCGAGCGACGAAAGCAGCGACTGGTCGATCGAATACGTCGGTGTTGCCGACTCCGGCTGATTCGTCCAGATACAAACCCGCGAATGGTCGGCGGACGATGCGATGACGAACGCATCGTTGTTCGCCGTGGACGCCAGGACCGCGGGAAATTCGCCGAAGTCCTGCCGGACCGTCGCACCGGTACCAACGGTTGCCCGGTGAGCCGCACCCTGGGTTGTGGAGATGACAAAGCCCACCGCCGGGGTCTGCGTGACCAGGTAGGTCCCGGCGGGCAGCTGTGCGAAAGAGTAATTACCAGCGTTGTCGGTCGACGCTCCGGGTTCACCCGCGTCCTGGATTCCGTCGCCGTTCAGATCCAGGAAAACGGTCGCGTTGACGACCGGGTCTTCGCCCGCATCGGCAGCGCCGCTCGCGTTCTTATCCTGGTAAATGTTGCCCGTGATGACTGAAGTATTGTTGGCCGTGCCGACCGGAATCCCTGCCGCCGCGCCGGTGCCGATCGAATCGATCAGCGCCCGGCCGTCGTAGAGGTCGAACGAAAAGCCGGTGATGCTCTTGCCCGCCAGGCCGACGGTCGCGGCAGGGACCGACAGCAGCGACCAATGCCCGGCCGAAGGAAGCGATCCGACGTGCTGCGATGCGACGCTGCCGTCGATCCCCGCGCCGAACATCGCCGCTCCCCACGATGCCTGGTGGGCCCAGCTGCCGGAACTGTCCTGCCATTCAAATTGAATCTGCCGGGGAAGGTTCGCCGGGTCGATCCAGACGTAGGCGAACAGCTGGTCGTTCGCCTGCACGACGCGGTGATTCGCGGCGTAAAAATATTGCCGATGCGCGCCGGCCACCGCGGTCGAGTCGTCGGCCACAGCTCCGGAGAATGCCGACTGGTTTTCCCATTGCCAGAAGCGATTCACCAGCAGGTTCGCGTACGGGTCCGGCTTGGTCATCGCGGCGTCGTCGGGCAGCTGGTCGTCGACCCAGACGGCGGGGTTCGACGGCGCTGGCGCCGGCCCGGCCGCTCCTGCTTCAAAATTCACGTTCTGAAACGCGCCCAGATCAAAGGCGGTGTTCGGTCTCGCCGAGCCGGTGTACTCGTCCGCGAACCGGCTGGTTAAATTCGCTCCGGCACCGACGGCGGGGCTGTTGCCTCCGATGCGGTACGCCGCCGCTCCGACTCCACCGGGAACGAACATTGGGTCGGCAAAGATCGAATGCGTGTCTTGGGCGGTGTCCGATTGCCAGCCCGGCAGGGTCGACGGGGTTTGACTCCACCCGAAGTAGGTGCCTCCGTCGGTGAACCGCAGGGGAAGCCCGTTGTGAAAAAATAGATTGTGGTCCGAAGTGTTATTCCGAACCGTGTCACCCCCGGCTACCGCGGTCGGCAAATCCAGGTCGTACACGCTGTAGTTGTCGGCAATGATGTTGTTCTCGACGCGGTTGTTCAGCGTGTCGATCATGCCGGGGTACACATCCCCGTGGCTACGCGACCCGCCGTCGAGTTCGACCGCCGCGACGCCATGATTCCCGACGATCGTGTTGTTAACGATCGCCGCGTTCTCGACCGCGTTCACGACGATGCCGTCGCCGGCATTGTCGGCGATGACGTTGTTCGCTACGAGGAAATTCCGCGACGCTTCGAGGTCGATTCCCTCCTCCTGGTTGTCGTGGATGTAGTTCCCTGTGACCTGCGAGACGACGTCGTTCTGGAAACAGGTGTCGAACCAGATCCCTTTGCCGGCGTTGTTGGCGATCTCGGCGTTGCGAATGTCTCCGTACAACGTCGGGTTATTCGTAATGACCTTAATCCCGGCTTCACCGCCTTCGATGTAATGCCGCCAGTAGTTGTTGTTGAATTGACCGCCGGAAATCAGAAACCCGTTGCCTTGCGCCTGCAGTCCGTTGCGGCCGTTGTTGCTGCAGATGCAGTTGATCAGCTGTGACGTGCCGCGCAGGAACAGGCCGGTCGTGGGGTTCCATTGCACGTCGCAGTCGATCAGCCGTTCGTCGTTGAAGGTGTAGATCGCGCAGTCCGAGTCCTGGCCGACCGTGTTGTACACGTTGGCGTGACGGAGCTTCAGCCCGATGAAATCGACGTGGCTCGCCCAGGTGTACGTGTCGCCGGTCGGGTACCCGGGCTGATAGATCGCGCGGGCGCGGTTGGCGTATTCCAGCGTGTGCGCGTTGGGATCGCTGCCGTCCTGCAGCCAGACATACAGGCGATTGTTCGCCGCGTCACCAAAATAGGTCCCGGGGACCATGTCGGAAACCCCGGTGCCGGTGATCTCGCGCTGGTCGGGGAAGCCGGCGTTGTAGGTGCCAATCTGTTGCAGCGGCGCGCCGTCGTTCGCGCCGCTCCAGTCGACCCAGACGCCGGAGGTCTGCGTGGAGAATTTCGGTAGATACCACCGGCCGCTGTTGCCGTCCTGAATCCAGGTGCCGGCAAGCGGGTCGGCGGCGTTGATGTAGACCGGTTCGTACTTCCCCGTCGCCGGGTTGGTATAAGCGCTGATGACGGTCCGGCTGACGGCCGACGCGCCGGCGTCGGTGGGCCAGACGAACGGCTGCTCCCGGTACACACCGCCGCGGATCAGAACCGTGTCGCTCTGGATCGCCTTGTTGTCACCGACGACGAGGTTGAGCGCCTGCGTGATGGTGCTCAACGGCGCGGCGAGCGACGTGCCGGCATTGCGATCGCTCGCGGCGGGCGACCCGTTGTCGACGTAATAGGTTGTGAACAGTTGTCGCGATTCGAGCCGCTCGGCGGTCGACCGGCGCACCGGAGCCGAGCCGGTAACGGCCGCGCTTAGGGCGGCGAAGGTCCGATATCTAGGCGGGAAGGCCGCGTCGCAGGCGGGCCGGTCGTGGCCGGACGGGGCTGTTTTCGACAGATGCTTCCTGCTCAAAATTGATAGTCCGGTTTGAATGAAGGAACAGGCGTACGCGGTCGGGCGGGCTGAGAATGGTCGCGTACAACCGATGCCCGCGGTCTGATATCGGCGGCCGAGGACCGGCACTTAACGACGGCGGTGTCGCGAGCTCTCTGTTGAGCACTTTTGACGGCAATCCGGGAAGCCGATAAAATTAGACGCACTCCCGGAGGAGTGGCAGAGCGGTTGATTGCGCCGGTCTTGAAAACCGGTTAGCCTAATAAGCTACGGGGGTTCGAATCCCTCCTCCTCCGTTGAAGAGTTCAGACAGTTGAGTCGATTCCATGAAGCGTCGTCGCCGTCGAAAGCAAGTGCCGGCTGTCGAGACCAGCTATGTCTGCCCGACCTGTGGGGAAGATATTGTTGTGCCGGTCGACGCGTCCGAAGGGGAAGAACAGACCTACGTTGAGGATTGCCCGGTCTGCTGCAATCCCAACGTCATTCATGTCGAATTGATGGGCGGCGACGAACCGGCCCGCATCTGGGCCGAGGCCGAATGAGGCTGCCGGGAAACCGGGTCGGGCAAAATCATCTGATTCTAATTCTGCTTGCGGTGTATGGCGTGCCGGATCACAGCGACCGGACAGCGAGATAACCCACGACCCCCAGAACGCAGGCGACCGCCGCCGCGAGGCCGATTGCCTTGAAGGCGTAGGCCTTTGCCGAGTCGGCGTAGGTGTCGCCGATGCCGACTCTTGATAATGCCTCGGGCGCCGGGGCAAGATATTCGACGGTCGGACTCGCGTTTCGGTAGAACGGGACGGTGTCGAGGTCCGACCGCTGGGCGGTCATCCGCATTTCGAGTTCTGCCCGGACGGAAACCTGCTGGCGGGCGAGATCGTCGGCGCATCGGGCGAGCGAGCGGGACAATCCGGCGAGATCGTCGTTGGTCATGGCGGCGTACGGGCGGGCTTCGGTTTGGGACATCTGATCATTTTAGCGTCAATCGGCCTCCGACGGGAGCGCGTGCTTGACACTGTTTGCGGTGTCGCCTCATATAGCTTTAGAGCATGGCAGCACCGGTGGCACATCTTCTTCAGGCTGCGGATATTGACGCGGAACTCCAGCGGGCGACGGTTCTATTGAACAACGGCAGCGTTGTGGTCCTCCCGACCGAAACCGTTTACGGGGCGGCGGGGCGGCTCGACTTGGCCGGGTCGCGGGAAAGGCTTCGGTCGCTGCGAAACGGGTCCGACACAAGGCCGATGACGATTCACATCGGGCGTCGTGAAGACGCGATTCAATATCTCGGCGACGTAAGTGACCTGGGCCATCGGTTGATGCGGAAGCTGTGGCCGGGACCGGTCGGGCTGCGGTTCGAGGTGGCAGCGCCGCGACGCAAAGAGGTCGCGTCACGCTTCGGGCTCGACGAGTCGGACCTGTACGACGACGGCAGCATCACGCTTCGGTGCCCGGACCATTTCGTGACCAGCGAATTGCTTTCGGCAGTAGACGGCCCGGTCGTGCTGACCATCGCGGGCGCGAACGCCGGCGGCCCGTCGTTTAAAGTTTCGGCACTTGACGAGGATCTGGACCAGAAGGTCGACCTGATCGTCGACGCGGGCCCGACGAAATATTCGAAGCCTTCGACGTTGGTGTCGGTCGGAACCGAGAAATTCGAGATCGTCCGGGCGGGCGTCTACGACGAGCGGATCATCGACCGGCTGCTAAAGACGCTGGTGCTGTTCGTTTGCAGCGGGAACACATGCCGGTCACCGATGGCCGAGGGGATTGCCCGCGACGTGCTGGCGAAGAAGCTGAAGATCTCCGAAGCCGAGTTGGAAAAACGGGGGATCAGCGTGATGTCGGCGGGGACGTTCGCGATGCCAGGCTCGCGGGCCACGCCGCAGGGCGTCGATGCGTTACGTGAGCTGGGCATCGATCTGACGAGACACCGTTCCCGGCCTTTGTCGGTCGAGTTGATCCACCAGGCCGATGTCATTTTTACGATGGGTTACTCGCACCTGCACGCCGTGCGATCTCTGGTTCCTTCCGCGATCGACAAGGTCGAAACGCTTGACCCGAACGGCGACATCGAAGATCCGATCGGCAGTGACCTGTCGGTCTATCAAAAACTGGCAGGTCAACTGTATACTCTGATCGAGAAGCGGCTGGACGAGAGGAAGATTGCATGAACGAGATGCGGAGGGTGCTATGAAGGTGGCGATCGCGTGTGACCACCGTGGGTACGAAGCGAAGCGGAAGCTTCTGCCCGTTTTGAAAAAACTGGGTCACGAAGTTATCGATTACGGTTGTGAAAGCACGGCGTCGGTCGACTATCCGGAACTCGCGGCGGCGGCGAGCGTGGCGGTCGCGCGGGGCGAGGCCGAGCTCGCGGTGCTGCTCGACGGCAGCGGGGTCGGCATGTCGATCGCCGCGAACAAGATCGACGGCATTCGCGCGGCCCTGATTCACGACGAGGTCACGTCGCGTCGGTCGCGGGAGCACAACCACTGCAACGCGCTTTGCCTGGGTTGCGATCTGCTGAGCGAGGACCAGATTAAAAACATCGTCGAAGTGTTTCTGAGTTCGACGTTCGGCGACGGCCGGCACGTTCGCCGGGTCGAACAGGTGAATCAACTGGAAACACACCACGGCAAAAAAGCCAACTAAACCGGACAACCAAAAGATCAGGCGCGCGTGAGGTTCTTCAGTTAATCAGCCGGTGGCAATCTCGGCTTCGGGGGTTGTGTCGAACTGATACCACAGCATGAGCACTGGCGCCACGCGGCCGACCAGCATGGCTGCTGACAGCACACACAACCCGGCGTCGGATACCACGATCGGGTCGTGCGAAAGCCCGACATTTCCGACCGCGCTGGCGGCCAGGAACAATGTCCGGTCGAGGTGAAACCCGGGCTCGGTGATCAACAGCGACAGTGTGGTCAGCAGCAGGATCAGCCCGTAAATCCCGGTCCAGAGCAGGGCGATCCCCAATGGTCGACCGACCGGCCGGCGGGCGAGCAGGTCGCTCAGGCCCTTTTTTAAAACTGCAATGGTCGTAACCTTCAGACCGCCCGCCGCGCCACCGGGCGACGCGCCCACGATCATCACCAGAATCAGAAGCGTGACCGCCGTCTGCGGGAGATAGGTCGGCGATTCAAACGGGAAACCAGCCGAGCGGGCATTAATTGCTTCGCGGGAACAACTGACGATCGTGCGTTGCCAGCTTGCGATATTGGACTTGAAACCGGGTTCACGCAGCACAATCAGACCGACCGTGATGACAGCATACGCGCCGGCGGACCAGATCAGCACGGTCCGGCTGTGGGTCGAAAGCCGCCGGCGGCGGACCGACGCGGCGAGTTCCATGACCACCGGCAGGCCGAGGCCTCCGAGAACCGCGACCGGCAGGACCAGCAGGTGGGTTCGCAGCGGCGAGCCGTCGAACACCTGTCGTCCCAGAAATAAGCCACAGTTGCCGTACGCGCTGACGGCCGTGAAGATTGCCTCGAACGTGGCGCGGGGGTCGAAAAACGGCTGGCTGTTGTCCCGTAGGAACCAATCGCCCAGGACGGCGACGCAGCATGTCGAGAGGATCGTCCAGAGGACGACGTCGCGGTCGCGAAAGCGGATTCGCGCGATTCGAACGACCGCCAGACCCCCGGCGACCAGACTGAAGAAGATCCCGCAGGCCATCAGCACGAAAACGAATCCCTGCCCGAGCGGGGTGTACTCAGTCGGGTTCCGGGCCTGCTGAAAACCAGTGAGCGTCGCGGCGTTGGTGGCGCTGAAGATCGCCTGGTACTTGCTCATCTCGTTGCCCTTGATCGTCGCGCCGCCGACGAAAAGGCACCACGTTCCGATCAAGACGACGAGCATCAGCAACGGAATTAGTGTCCCCGGTCCAAGCAGGTGCGGCGGTGGTCGGCGTTCGCTGGGCCGCGGGTCGGCTTGGTCGAGAGGCACCAGCGGAACCGCGGGCAGTTGCCGGGACGGCGTGACGCCGGGAGATGATCTGTTTTTCTTAGCCACGAAGTGTTTCGGAGTTGGCCGACTACGCGCGGAGTGCGTCGATTGGCGTCGCGCATCGGTGTTTTGCTTCCGAGCAACGGCGACATCACTAGGAGCATCGACGCGACGTTACTGTGCGTCGAACACGCGTTGGCGCGAGTATCCGTCTTCGACGCCGCGGATTACATCGGCGGCAACGAGCCGAGATTTGTCCGATCCGGCAAAGTAAAGCCAGAGTTCCCCGTTTTCACCGAGTCGGTAGACGTACCACGGGTCGTCGTTGCCGGCGATCTGGGCCGGGTCGCCGAACCGGCGTTTCAGCTCGTCGGCTGAAAGTTCGGCCCGAAGATGAAAGTCCGCAATCGCGTGGACCGGTTGGTCGGGGTATTCGGAGAGCGGAATCGGCGAATCGACCGACGCGTGCTGCGCCAGCAGGGTGGACGGCTGGACCGCACCCAGCTTGACCCGCTTGGGCAACGCAATGAACGGCTTGGGTTTTCTCGCCAGTCCGGGGACAGTGTCGACGGTGCCCAGGTCCTGGGTCGCCACCGGAGCCGTGGTCGGCATGACCGGGTCTGTCGCGGGGACATCGGGCAGGGGCGCCGGCGGGCGGCTTCTGGGGTGACGCTTGATGCACCCCGAAGAAAGGCTCATCGCGGCGGTCAACACCCAGGTTGTGGCCAGAATCGACGATCGGTTTGTCATTTCGTGTATACCTTGTCGGGATCGAACTGCTTTTCGGCGACCGTCTTCCACTGCGGCGAGGACTCATCGTACTCGCGGAAAAAACAGCTTCGATACCCCTCGTGGCAAGCCGCGACGTCCTGCACCACCTGGATCAGCACCACGTCCCGGTCGCAATCGGTCCTCACCTTTTTCACGTGCTGGAAATGGCTGCTGCTTTCGCCCTTGAGCGCGAGGCGTCCGCGGCTGCGGCTGTACGTGTGGACCTTGCCGGTCTCGATCGTTTTCTCCAGCGCTGTTCGGTTCATGAACGCCATCATCAGGACCTGCCCGTTGGCGACGTCCTGCACGATCAACGGGATCAGCCCGGCGGAATCGAATTTGAGTTGGTCAAGAAGACCACTGTTAAGCATGCCCGCATTGTTTAGTGCGAGCGAAGGGTTTGTCAATTGAAGCTATTGGAACACTCAGCCGGTAACCTTCCCAACTTCGCCGGTGGATCGCACCGGTGCTGCCACTGCCTGACCGTCGCAGCCGGGGAGCTCCCTCAATCCGCACCATTTCGGTTTGCCGGCAATGCCGGGTAAACTACGTCGAATGGCCCGCAAGATTATTGCATTTTCCAGCTCCAGATCTCTTCCCGAAAGATCCCCGATACGCGGATGCCTGATGCTGCTGCTGGCGCTCATCTCCCTGCCGTGCATCACCCGCGCTGACGTCACAAAAAAGCGCGTCGAATATCGTTATGACGGCCGATCCTACGTCGGCGAGTATTTCTACGACCGTGCTAAGACCGGGCGTTCTCCCGGGGTATTAATTGCCGACGAGCGGGGCAGCAGGAGTCGCGAAGCGACCAACCAGGCGGTTGCGCTGGCGGGTCTCGGGTATGTGGCGTTCACGGTCGACCTGTTCGGCAAAGACGTTACACCGACCTCGCCTGGCGAAATCGCCGAGCTGTCGGGAAGCAACGCCGCCGATCGCAAAGTGCTTCGCGGCCGGGCCGAGGCCGGGTTTAAAGCCTTGCTCAAGCAGCCCGGCATCGACCGAAAGCAGGTTGTCGCGGTCGGGTTCGGCGTCGGGGGCACCGCCATGATCGAGCTGGCGCGGACCGGTGTCGATCTCCAAGGCGTGGTCGACGAACACGGACCGGTGACCGCCGCGTTGCCCGACGATGCGACTACGCTCGAACCGACGTTCCTGATTCTCACCGGCGACAAAGATCCGGGAACGCCCGCGAAGCAACTCGACGGTTTCGTGGCCGAGATCAAAAAGCTCAGATCCGAAGCCAGTGTCGTGGTCGCGCCGGACGAAGGGCACTCGCCCGCAGCTGCCGAGCAGGCGAAATGGGACACGCGAATTGCCGCTTACCTCGCCGACGAAATTCCGCTTCAGCCGACCGGAAGACCCAGAGCTAAATCGGTTGTGACACCTCCTGCGGATGTGCCCGCGCACGTCTTGGTCGTGCTCAAGTACGTCGACGACCAGGGCGAGCCGATGGACGACTACGAAGGGGGTCGGACCTTCGGTAATTTCGAGCACCGTCTCTCGGCCTATGAAAGCTCGGGGCGACGCGTCAAATACCGGGAATGGGACGTGAATCCAGTTCGCGATGGCGTCAACCGTGGCGCGGAGCGGTTGATCACCGGTTCGGACGGGGCCGCCTACTACACGACCGATCACTACCAGCATTTCACAAAGATCCGGTGACCGTCATGAAATTTGATTTCTTAGAAGCAGTAAACGGGCCGCAACTCCACACGCTCGTTCAGACCACTGGTCCGGCCTGGGACGCCGTTCGGCTGCTCGAAAAGCACGGGCTTCTGGTTCGGTTGGTGCGGGGCCGAAAGATGGGGTCGGTCGCGGGGTTGTTCGACGAGTTTTCGGCGGCGCTGCAGTTTCCGCCTTACTTCGGCGAAAACTGGGACGCGCTCGACGAGTGCCTCGCAGACTTTCGCACGCAAAGTAAGGCCGGAGTCGTGATCCTGATCAGCGACGCTTCACACATATTGGACAAGGCGGACGCAGACGCACTCGCGGCGTTCAAGAGCATCATGCACAAGGGTGCGGCCGCGGGCCGGGGCGGATTGGGCACACCGATTCACTGGGTACTTCAAGCCGAGCTGAAAGACGAAAAGGCGCTGCAGGCGAAATGGCAGGGCGTCCCGGCCTTTGGGCCGTCTATTTAAACCCGCGCGAGCCGCCATTGTTGTTGTAGTGGGTACCGCCCGAGCGCCCGCCGGCCGCGGCATGGCCGGTCCCGCCGGTGCCAGTATTCGAGTGGGCGGTCTCGAACGCGCCGCCCGCGAGGTCTTCCCGTGCGGCGGTGTCGTTATCGACGAAGTGCAAACGCACCGTGCTCCCCTTGGGCGGGGTGTAGTCGTACTCGGTGTGGAACGAACAGGGGGACCCCATGTCCAGCGGAACCTTGGTCGGTGACAGCAGCGCGGGCAGGGAATCCAGCACCTCGCCGTCGGTATCCAGGAATTCGATGTCGATCCGCCCGCCGAAGGGCTGGGCGACGCCCGCCTTGCGGTGAACCTGCCCGGCGACAGTGACGGTGCCCTTGACCAGTTCGACCGTCGGTTGAACGATTTCAACCAGCGAACTGGGCATCACTTCGAGCTTTAAGTCGCCGCTGTCGACGGTCGCGCCCCGCGACGACGGGGTCTCTTCCGAGGACTTACACCCGGAGATCACCGCCGCGAGCAGCAAGCAGGTGGACAATGCCGGGGCGAATCGTGTGGCGGGTGTTCGAAAAAAACGGGTCTGACGCATCTGAAAACCTTTCACTAGTCGGCATATTCGTTATCGGCAGATCCGAAGGTGTCTCCAGCAACACCATTGCGAAAGGAACAACCCGCGGCAGGGCGGCGGGCGAACCCCTTCGATCACCTAAGTGTTTTTGGATCAACATTTTAATCGCAATTTTGAGCTCCCTCTGCCGGGGCCTGCTAATTAATTTTCGCTCGACTTTTTGTTTCGTAGGGGCGAGAATTATTTGGACGTTGTCGGGAAACGTGTTAGATACTGTTGACTTAGATCTGGAATTCCCGACCTGTGCCGGATTGGCGGGTGGCGAGTTGGCCAGTTACTGCATTTTTGATCCGTATTGTGAACCTAAGCATTACCCTCGAACAACCTTCCAAGAAACTGGCCCTGTTCGGCTCTGCCGACCGGTATCTGCGGTTGATTCGGGACACGTTCAGCGTGCAGGTGGTCAGTCGCGACGATGAGCTGCGTCTTTCGGGTGAAACCGATCAGGTTGCCAAGGCCGCGCGGGTTCTGGATTCCCTGCAACGAAAACTTCGGCGTCAGGATTGGTTGAGCCCCGAGGAAGTCGGCAAAGCCCTCGGTGAAGTCGCGGACCTCGAAGCCGACAAGTCGGTCGACCGGATAGAGACCTTCTCAAAAGGTCACGCCGTTAAAGCCAAGACCGACGGGCAACAACGCTATCTGCAGGCGATCGCGGACAATGACCTCACCATCTGCATCGGTCCTGCTGGGACTGGAAAAACTTACCTGGCTGTCGCCGCGGCGGCGAGCCTGCTGAAACGCGGGCAGGCCAAACGCCTGGTGCTGGCCCGCCCGGCGGTCGAGGCCGGTGAACGGCTCGGATTTCTCCCCGGTGATCTGCAGGCCAAAGTGAACCCCTATCTTCGACCCTTGTTCGACGCGCTCGGCGACATGATGGAAGCCGAGATGGTCAAGCGGTTTATGATGAACGACGTGATCGAAGTGGTCCCGCTCGCATTCATGCGTGGCCGAACACTCAGCGAAAGCGTCATCATCCTCGACGAAGCACAGAACACGACCGTATCGCAGATGCTGATGTTTTTGACCCGTCTGGGGACCGATTCGAAAATGATCGTGACCGGCGACGTCAGCCAGGTCGATCTCCCGCCGGGTACACCCAGTGGGCTCGCCGACGCGGTGAAGAAACTCAACGGTTTAAAAGGAATCGCCACCGTGACGTTGGACAAGGCCGACATCGTTCGCCACAAATTGGTTCAGAATATCGTTCAGGCCTACGAAACCGCCGCAGCGACCAAGCAGAAGGAAGCCGAGCCGGCGACGTTCCGTCCGTGGTAGGTGCCGCAGTCGGTCACCGAAGCAACCCCTTTTTAAAACTGATTGATCATTAAAGATGTTCGGCAGTTCAAAATCATCCGCCCGCCGGAACGCCATCCGCGATCATCGCCCTGATTCCAACGCCAACCGCTGGAACAAGCTAAAATGCAACGGCACGTTCCCGTCGATGGGCATCGCCGCGGTGTTCTGGGTGCTGGCAACACTGATCCTTCTGATGAAGGAAGACGTGCTCCCGTACCGCCCGGGCCAATCGGTTCGATACGACGTCATCAGCCGGGTCGACTTTGCTTTTAAAGACAAAGGCCTGCTCGCCAAAAAGCAGCAGGAGGCCAAGGAACGCACCCCCCGCGTTTACAAAAGCACCTTTGATGCGGTGTCCGGCGATTGCTGGCAGTCGCTGCAGGACCAGCTTCTGTCGCTGCCGGACCGGGTCGGCCGACTTCCGTTCAACGACCTGCCTGCCGAGCTTAAGGCCCAGCTCGACAGCGGCACCCTGACTGCCCTGCAGCGGTACCAGAGCGAAAAACTGAAGGCCCAGTACGACGAAGCCGTCAAAGCATATTTGTCCGAATTGCGTGGATACCACCTGGTGATTCTCCCGGCCGGTCCCCGGCAGATGGACGTCAAGTCCGGGCTCGACATCACACTGATTCCGGGCAACCAGACCCGCGATGCGGATTCGACTTATCCGGTACCGCCCAACGAAGAGCTCCGAACGCGGCTGAGCCGGTGCGTCGACCGCAACTTCCGACTTGATTTGCAACCGACAATCCTGGCCATCACGCTGGCGAGTATCCAGCCGACCTACGCACTGGACGAAGACCAAACCGTGTACGCCCGCAACAATGCTGCGGACAATGTTTCCGAAAAAGACTGGACCCTTCGGTTCCGCAAAAATGAACCGATCGTTCATAAAGGTGTGATCGAGACGCGGGACTGGCAAGTGCTGCGTGCGGAGAACCAGGCGTTTATCGCGTCCGAAGACCGCGAGCACGGCGGGTTCCTCGGGGCGGCCTTCAAGACCAATGCGGGCCTCGCCGTGGTCACGTTGCTGTTGACGATCGCGATCGGCGCTTACACCGCCTATTTCCAGCCCAAAGTCGTTCGCAACCACGCCCGCGGGGTCTCCATCGCGTCGCTGTTGCTGTCGATGTTGCTGCTCGCCCAACTCGCCGGCATGGGCACGGGTCCGATCTATTGGCTGGCGATCGCGCCGACTTTGCTGGTCGGCGTCATCCTCAGCATCGCCTACGACCAGCGGTTCGCCGTCGGCCTTGCGTCGATTCACGCGCTGCTGGTGACCGTGGGTCTCGACCAGCGGGTCGGGTTCCTGCTCGTCTGCTGGATCGGTGTCACCTGCAGCTGCTTCCAGCTGAAAGACATTCGCAGCCGAAGCAAATTGATCGAGATGGGCGGCTTGGCCGCGATCTCCATGATGGCCGCCACCGCCGCGTGGGGGATGATCTCGCTCGACGGCTGGCTGTACATCGCCAACAACTGCCTTTACGCCGGGGCCGCGGGGTTGTCGGTCGGATTCATCGTTCTGGGGATTCTCCCTTTCATCGAAAAATCGTTCCGCATCACGACCAGCATGACGCTGCTCGAACTCGCAGATGCCAGCCATTCGCTGCTGCGACGATTGGCGATGGAAGCGCCGGGAACGTACAGCCACAGCCTGCAGGTCGCCACACTCGCCGAGGCCGCCGCCGAGTCGATCGGTGCAAACTCGCTGCTCTGCCGGGTCGCGGCTTATTACCACGACGTCGGGAAGATCAACAAGCCGGACTACTTCGTAGAAAACCAACAGCCGGGCCAGCAAAACAGGCACATCAACCTGACCCCAAGCGTGTCGTTCCTGATCATTAAGGGCCACGTCATGGACGGCCTCGAGATGGCCCGCGAATACAACCTGCCCCGCAGCCTGTTCCCCTTCATTCAACAGCACCACGGAACCACGCTGGTCGAATATTTCTACAACCAGGCGGTCGCGCAGCAGGAGCAGCGGGGCGAGGAAGCAAACGTCAGTGACACCGAGTTCCGGTACCCCGGGCCGAAGCCCCGGTCTCGCGAGGTCGGGATACTGATGCTGTCCGACGCCGTCGAGAGCGCCACCCGCGCGATGAAAGAACCCAGCACCCGCGGAATCGAAGAGCTGGTCCACAAGCTCACGATGTTGCGCCTGCTCGACGGCCAATTCGACGACTGCGACCTGACCCTTCGTGACCTGGGCAGGATCGAAAAATCGTTGACCAAGACGCTGCAGAGCATCCACCACGGACGAATCGCTTACCCGTCGACTGCCGCCCTGACGAACGCGCCGGCGTCGGCGGGCGTGAAAATGGCATAAACGAAGCCCGGCTGTCGCCTGTTGTCGTGCGTCTGTTTCTCGAGCGTCGTTACCGCTCTATCTTTCAAAAGGTCGTCGGTTGCCTGATCCGAAACCCCCGAGTCTGAAGCTGAGCCTCGCCGCGGCACTCGGCGCGACGCACCTTCCGTATCTCCGCAAATACCTTCGCAGGGCTCATAAGCTGGTCGACGCGCCGCTGCGGGAAATGTCGCTGGCGCTGGTAAACGACCGGACGATGTCCGAGCTGCACGTCCGGTTCATGAACATCCCCGGACCGACCGACGTGCTGACGTTCCCGCTCGATTCGGACACCGAAGGCCGGGTCGTCACCGGCGAAGTGGTCGTCTGCGTCCCCGAAGCCCGGCGTCGCTGCCGGGAGCACGGGGCGACGCTGCCCCAGGAACTTTTGTTGTATGCCGTTCATGGAATGTTGCACCTGTGCGGCTTCGACGATAGAACCGACCGGGACTTTAAACGCATGCACCGCACGGAAGACGACATTCTCGCCCGTATCGGGGTGGGACCCGTGTTCGCCCGGTCACCCGGGCCAGCCGGCATCCCCGGAGACGACTGATGGCCCGTTACTTCGCCAGCGGCGGTCTGGTTCTGGCCGCACTGGTCGCACTCTTCTTCTCCACCGTGGCGTTCGCGCTGCGCGATTTCTCCAAGGCCCGGCTCGCCCAGAGCCTCGGCCGGTTCGGACGCCTGCGTGACCTCGAACGAACCGTCGACCACGTCCGCGATCTGATCTTCGTGACGTCCGTCGTCCGGTTGTTCGCAAACATTATGGTGCTGGTGTTCGTGCTCCGGCTGTTCAACGGGAACGAGCCGTGGTCCCCGTACCTGTTCTCGGTGCTTGCCGCGGGGTGCATCACCCTGCTGACCTCCGTCGCGGTCCCCCTCGCCGCCGCCCGGTACGCCGGCGAAACATTGATCGCGTCTTGCGTGGGCGCGTTGCACGTGTTGCGATTCGTCTTCTCGCCGGTTACCAAAATTTCCCACTGGATCGACGCCGCGTTCCGCCAGGCCGCCGGCCCGGAGGAAACGCATTCCCAGCAGATCGAAGCCGAGATTCTTTCCGTCGTCGAAGAAGGTGAAAAAGAAGGCGTGGTCGACGAGCAGGAACGCGAGATGATCGAGTCGGTCATCGAGTTCCGCGACACCACGGTCGGGCAGATCATGACGGCCCGGCCCGAAATCGTCGCCATCGAAATGCCGGCCAACCTGTCTGACATCATTCGAACCGTCGAGGAGACGGGGCACTCGAGAATACCGGTCTACGAACGGACGCTGGACCACATTGTGGGGATTCTGTACGCCCGCGACCTGCTGAAATATGTCGGCCGGACCCCCGGGCATTTCGACCTGCGAACTGCCGTTCGCCCGGCGTTATACGTGCCCGACACCAAGCCGTTACGTGATCTGCTGCAGGACTTTCGGCTCCAGAAGGTGCACATCGCGATCGTGCTCGACGAATACAGCGGCACCACCGGGCTGGTCACGATCGAAGATATCGTCGAAGAACTGGTCGGCGACATCAGCGACGAGCACGAACCGGCCGAACCCGCACTGCTCAAGCGGGTCACCGACCAGGTCTGGGAAGCCGACGCTCGCGTATACGTCGACGAACTGAACCGGACGATCGGCCTGAGCCTGCCCGAAGACGAAGGCTTCGACACTCTGGGGGGGTTCGTCACGACGACCCTGGGGCGCATCCCCGCCACCGGGGCGACCTTCGAGCACGGCAGGGTGAAATACACCGTCTTAGAAGCCGAACCGCAGAAGGTGAACCGGGTCCGGGTCGAAATGATCGTCGACGCGGGCTCGCCCGAAGAAATCGTCTCTGCTCCGACCGATTCCGAATCTTCCGATGCGATGGCTACACCCCAGTAACCCGACCGGCGGCCAAACGTCTGCCCCATTCGAATGTCGCGGCATAATTTTTTGATTGAAAGATTTTGCGTAAGTCTCTTATACTTCTAAGCGAGGTGGATTTGAGGGCGTACCGGTTGCTCGCGGAGATCGACCTTGCTCTAATCGCTTTCAGTACGCCCGCCCGCGTTTAACGTTGTTTCAGTCTTGCAGAGGGTAAAGTTGAAGCCCAACGCGTCGCCGCTGCATCGCCGAGCCGAGCCTGCCGACTTTACGAAGTAGTTCACACCCGGAGCGATCTAATGGAAACTACGGATACTCCCGCCGTCCCGGTCAAACCAGTTGGATCGCCCCCCGGCTTGCCGACCCCGAATCCGAGAGCCGTCCCCACACGCCGGGCCGCGGCACTTAATCCCGCGGAATTGCTGCCGGCCGAAGACGAAATTGACGGCGAACCGGAAAATAAACCAAGACACGCCAGCGGTTTCTGGAACCAGCCCTGGGTGCAGAATATCCTGCCGCTTGCGACCTCGCTTGTCTTGCACATCGGGATCATCGCGGTCGGGCTCGCGCTGTATACCGCTTACAAAGTCGTCGCACAGCCGAAGCACGACCAGGTGATCATTCCCGAATCGAAATCAATGGGAAAGAACGCGGTGCCCGGCGGGATCCCGCACCCGGGCCTGGGTGGAGATGCCAATCGAGACGCGGCGCAGGATCTGATCAAAGACGTGAAAGACGACGGTTTCACCGCCAACCCGACGAACAGCATCGCCGCCGCCGCCGGTGGCGGGGCAGGTGACACTGACAACAGCTTCCTGGGCGCGAACGCGGCCGGTGGTCACGGGCACGGCGTCGGTGCCGGTTCGGGCAACGCGTTCGGCAGCGGCGCGGGCGGCGGGACCGCCCCCTGGGGTGTTCCCGGCGGGGGTGGTGGGCTGCTCCCCAAGAGCAACTTCATGGGTACCGGCGGGAACGCGACCAAAATTGTCTATCTTTGCGACGCGTCCGGTTCAATGCTCGGGGTCTTCGGGGCGCTCAAGCAGAACCTGAAAGAGTCGATCAACAACCTGCAGGTGGTCGACGGCCAGGAGTTCAACGTCATCTTCTTCAGCGACGACAACTTCTTCCCGCTGTTCAAAGGCGGTATGGAAATCGCAAGCGCCGACAACAAGCACAAGGCGATGGAATTCATCGACAACGCGGTTTCGACCGGCGGGACCCAGCCGGTCAAAGCCATCAGCGAAGCGATGCGTGAACACCCCGAACTGCTGTACGTGCTGACCGACGGGTTCGACCAGATTGCCAACTTCGACGAAGTAATTAACGCGTTCAAGAACGGCAACATCGACGGCAAGATGCACGTGAACTGCATTTACCTGCAGTCCGACGAAGACCCGAAACTGGTCAAGGTGCTAAAGCAGATTTCGACCGATGGTCACGGCGAAATGAAGACGATTTTGAAGTCCGATATGAACTGAACTTTTTGCCGTCGCTGGATGTGAAAGAGGCCTGCCGTTCAGGATTTTTCTCACACCCGCCGGCTGATTACAAACCGCTTCGACTGGAAACCCGACCGAATGCGAACAACCGGCGACAGTGACAATGTTCCGGCCTGTTGCGTGCGTTCGATTCGTGGCCCGGTTGAAAACCCGCTGACCCGGCATGAGACAGTGAGATCGGCTCCGGTCCTTGTCCGCGGCAGCAGGATGTTCTGGGCACCCCCGAATGGTTGACGCGTTCGCCTGAATCTCCCCCGGCAACCCCATGCGGCTCTGCCCCGAGAGTTGGAAGACGATCGCCGTGCGACCGGCCGAGGACCCGCATTCTCCGACGTTTTGGTCCGGAGAAAGGATGTTCCATGTCGTCAGTCGTTCAAAGCACTGCCCGCCGGAATCCCGGCCGTCTGCTTTCCCGTATTGTTCCAGTTGCCGTCATGTTCCTCACCGTTGTGTTGATGAGCAGTTCGACCTTTGCCCAGGCGGCCGGCACCGCGGGCGCGCCCGCCGTCGAGCAGAAACCAAAGGGGCTGGTCCACCTCATTCTTGAACACGTCGACGACCCGGTGCTCTGGGTCATTGCGGCACTTTCGATCACCGGCCTGACGCTGATCATCCAGGCGTTTGTTAAAAATCGCGCCAGCGTCTTCATGCCCGAAGAGACGACCAATCAGGTCCGGGAGATGATCAGCCAGCGCAAATTCAAAGAGCTGATCGAATTCACCGAGACCGATGACAGCTTTATCTCCAAGGCATTGAACCCGGCTCTCAAGCGGGCCCCGAGCTTCAGCAGCATGAAAGAAGCGATGGAAACCGCGATCGGCGAAGCGACCGCCGAGCAGTTCCGCCGGATCGAATACCTCAACATTATCGGGAACATGGGCCCGCTGCTGGGTCTGATGGGAACGGTGCTCGGGATGATCAACGCCTTCGCCGCCATGGAAGCCGCCAAGGGCGAAGCCGACCCGTCGAAGCTCGCCGGTGGTATCTCGCAGGCGCTGACGCACACGTTCCTGGGCCTGTTCCTGGCCATTCCGTGTCTGGCCGCGTTCGGCATCTTGCGGACGATGGTCGACCGGTTGACGGTTCGGGGCGCGCTGACGGCCGAAGAACTTCTGCTGATGATCAAACCGGCCGAAGCCAAGCCCGCCGCCGCCGGCGCGATGGGCACTGCCGGTGCACCGCGCACCGCCGCGACACCCCAGCCCGCGGTCCGCAAAGCTCCCCCGGTCCCGACCCCCGCCCCGGCGGTCTGATTCCGGATCGGTCGTTCTGAATCAAGATCGGTCCGCGGAGGCGACAGTCCCTGTCCCGCCGCCGCGACCGGTCGACGATTCCATACCAGGGAGCCGACATGGCAAAACGCCATATTCCAGAGTCACATCAGGCGCACCCGAACGTGACGCCGCTGATCGACATCATCATGTGTCTGATCATTTTCTTCATGCTCGTGGCCAAGATCGGCGTGACCACCGGGTCGCAGAAGATTGAGATCCCCAGCAGCGTGCAGGGGACGAAGATCGCCGACATGGCCAACACGCTGACGCTGAACATCCCCGACGCGCTGCGCACCGACACCGACGAACCGGTGATCAACGCGTTCATCAAACCGCCCGGCGGTGGTGAGGCCGCGATGGTCAAGCTGAATCTCGCCGACGTCAGTACGACATTGAAGTTGTACAAACAGCAGAACGAAAACTTCAAAGTGATCATCCGTGCCCGCGGCGATCTCGATTGGCGGTACATCGCCCCGGTACTGGACGCCTGCAACGACGCCGGTGTCCGGACGATCGACTTCAACACCAAAAAACCCGGGGCCAAGGGCTGATGCCCGGCCCCCTGAAAGATTCAAATGAAAATCAAAGGCGCCAAGCAGGTGCACTACGACGCGGGGCCGAACATGACCCCGCTGGTCGATGTCGTCATGGTCATCCTGATTTTTCTGATGCTGGCCGGTAAGTTCGGCGGTAGCGAGCAATACCTGCAAAGCTCCACGCCGATTAAAAAAGGCGGTGGCGGTGTTACCGACGCGATCTCGAAAGACACCGAGTTTGCGATCACCGTTGACGCCTTGCCTGACCGCTTCGTCGCGCGGGTCGGGGACCAGTCGGTAAGCGACCAGGAATCGCTGGTCAGCCTCTTAAAGGACCGCGCGGCCGCCTTCACCACGAGCTCGCCGGACGGGACGCTGAATAACATTCAGGTCGTGATCGATCCGGGCCGGACGGTGAAATACATGTATCTGATCCAGGCGTACGAAGCGGCCAACATTGCCGGTTTTCCAAAAGTAGCCTTCCAGCAGGCGCACTGATTTCCGGTCCGTGCGTTATCCTCATACACATCGACGTCGATCCGGCCGCTTTCGCGTGCCGGCTCGACGCGACATTCGATCGTGCGGAACACCGCTATGAAACTTAAAAACTGCGGAAAAAACATCCTGACTGGTCTTCGTGTGCCGGTGCTGCTGGCCGCCGCGTCCGTGCAATTCACCGGGACGCGCGGGTTTGCTCAGAGCTACGGCGGGACCGGCACCGGGCTCGATTCCCTTGATGAACAGCGGGTCATGGGAGATCTCGCGAGGTTCAAACAGACGTCGCTGCTGGACCGGGACTTCGAGACGTTTAAAGTCCCGACCGCCGACCGCGACCAGGTCCTGACGATCATCAAGCTCAGTCAATTAACGAGCGGCCCCAATCAGCGCGTCGCCGACCGACGCGCGCTGACAGTGGAAATCGCCAAGGGGTTCGACGGCCTGCTGCCGAAGATCACCGACCCCGAGAAGCTGTTCGGGTACGCGAACGACCTGTTCAGCAGCGGGATTGTCCCGACCGTGACGGAGTTGGAGTACTTCGGCGAGAACCCAGTCTCGCAGGCGCAGCTGAAACCGGCCGCCGAGACGGTGAAAAAAATGTACGCGCAGGTCTCGACCCTCGCGGCGGCGCAGGGAGCGTCGATCGGGAACCAGATTAAAAACGCCGCACAGCTGCAGCAGCTCAGGCCACGCCTGCTCGCGATGAAGCAGGCTGCGTTCTTCGGCGGGTACAGCAATAACATGGCGACCTACGCCCTGTGCATCAGCCTCGCCCAGGACAATCCGAAACGAAAAGATCTGGCCAACGAAGCGATCAAGTTTCTGTCGCAGTACGACAAGCCCGATTCGGGCGTGCAGGCCCAGATTCGCCTTCAGCTCGGCAAGCTGCAAGTGGTGGCCGGCGACTTCGCCGGGGCCAAGAAAACGTTTGATACGTTAATCACAAACCCGGGCCAGCAGATCAAACCCGGCCCCGAAACATTCCAGCAGAACGATGCGCGATATTTCGGGATTGTGGCCGACATCGGCTCGCGCAACCTGCAGGGCGCACAGCAGGACATCGGCGCTTTGGACGCCTGGGAAAAACAGAATTATCTGCCCAAGCTGGACGCGGGCGGGCAGGCCGCGGTCCAGGCGGCGTTGTCGATGCTGCGGTTCCGGCTTTATTCCGGCCAGTCGGATCTGACCAATGATCAGGATGAAAAGAAAAAGACCAACGACCAGGCGATCGGCGTGCTGGCGGACCTGCTCAAGCAGCAGCCGGGCCTGAAAGATCTGGTGTTCGATCAGCTCGTCGGGCGCATCCCCGCCGATCCGGACGTGGCCTCGTTAAATCCCCTGATTCTTCAGGCGATTCAGCAGCAGGGGTTCGACGAAGTGGTGAAGAAGGAAGGGGAGCCGTTCAACAAAGCGAAACTGAGCAAGGCAATTCCGGCGGCGCAGGAACTGGTTCGACGTCGGGGGAATGGCGTGGACGAAACCGCCGCCACGCTGTCGGGGTATTTCATCCCTTACGCGTATCAGAAGCTGGACGACAGGCAGAAGGCCGCCGGCGCGTACATGGACTTCGCCGAGAAGTTTCAGAATGACATGACCAAGGCGACCGAAAGCATGAACAACGCCGAGGCCCTGATCGGCGAACTCCGCAAGCTCGACAAGGAAGACCAGGAAACGCGGAAGCTGTACGATCGGTTTTTACCGCTGGCGATCGGCGCGCCCTTCAACGAGAAGAAGTTCGCGTACGGTTACGCGTCGCTGCTGCTTTCGCAAAAGCAGTTCGGCAAGGCGGTCGAATATTACAAGCAGGTTCCGGATTCCGACAAATACCACCCCGAGGCCGAGTTCTCCCGGATGCTCGCGTTGTCTCAGCAGCTCAGCGACAGTGGCGTGTCGGCCGACCAGCGGAAGCAGATGGTCGGGCAGATTCTGGAATTGACCGATAAGGTCGGCGCGATGTATTCCAACGCGAAAGACGACGCCGAGAAGAAGAAATATCAGCAGTGGGTCGTGGTCTCGAACCAGATCGCGGCCGACTTGTCTCACAAAGAGTTGAACGACACCGACCGGTCGCTGAAGTATCTCGATGCCGTCGAGGACAAGATCGCGGGGACCAGGGACGAGCGGACGGCGCGGATGAACGTGATGCGGCTGCGGATCATTGATTACATCGGGATCAGCAAACTGGACGACGCGACCAAGACGCTGGTAAAGCTGCTCGACGCCGACCCCGCCGCGGGTGAAAAGCTATTGTTTGAAGTGTTGCAGACGGTGCACCGCGAGAAGGACGCGGCCGAGGCGGCCGGCAACACGGTCGAGCTGAAGAAGCTCGCCGCCGACCAGGCGACCCTGACCGGGCTGGTCGTCGACTTCGCGTCGAAGAAACCTGAGTACGCCCCTAGGATGGTCGGGTTCAGGCTGTTCGACGCCGACTCAAAACGTGAAGTCGCCGAGCTGGTCGACGACGCCGAGGCGCGCAAGCAAAGTCTGAACGCCGCGCTGAAGCAGTACGAGTTTCTGCACTCGCAGAATCCGGACGAGCTCACGGACCTTGCGGCCCAGCAGGGCATCGGGTTGACCCAGTACGCGCTGGGCAATTATCCCGAAGCTGTGAAGGCGCTCGCGCCGCTGGTCACCGGGAAGAAAGTTGGTTTGCCGGTCGAAGACGTGGTCGAGAACGACGTGCACGTCCAACGCGAGAACACGCAGTACTGGGAGGCGAACTACAAGCTGTTCAATGCGGCGCTGGAGCAGTACAAGGCCGCGCCCAAAGACGACGCGGCGATCCGGACCGCGCAACTCGCCCGCGGCCAGGTGGTAAACCTTTTCATCATCTACGGCGCGAACACGGGCGGAAAGAAATTCCACGCCGATTTCGTACAGCTGAAGGACGAGATGGCCAAAGCCCTGCCGGCGGTTGCGAAGACCGCCGCCGCACCGGCGGCCACACCGGCACAGCCGGCCAGAGCGAAATAATCATTTCACGAGCGGCGCGGCGACACCCGACACGGATCAGCAAATCCCTTTAGCTGTGATCGCAGCTTGCCAGCGGGCGAGGTTGTAACGACACTCTCGGCCGTCCCAAATCACCGGAGGTTCCATGTCCGAATCGAACACGGGAATTGAATCCTCGTACCAGGAAACCCGCCTCTTCCCGCCGTCGCCGGAGTTTTCCGGCCGGGCGAACGTCCAATCGATGGAGGAATATCATCGCCTGTACCGGCAATCGATCGACCACCCGGAAATTTTCTGGGGGGACGTCGCGAAGAAATTTCACTGGTTCAAGCCGTGGGACGCGGTGCTCGAATGGAAGGTGCCCGACGCCCGGTGGTTCGTCGGCGGCAAAACAAATATCGCTTACAACTGCCTCGACCGGCAGGTAGCCGAGGGCCGGGGAAGTAAGACGGCAATCCTGTTCGAAGCCGAACCGATGTCCCCGGGTAGCTCGCCCGAGGTTCGGCGTATTACCTACCAGCAGTTACTGGATGACGTCTGCCGATTCGCCAACGGACTGAAAAAGCTGGGCGTGAAAAAGGGGGATCGCGTCACGATTTATCTGCCGATGGTTCCCGAGGCGGCGGTCGCGATGCTCGCGTGCGCCCGCATCGGCGCGGCGCATTCGGTGGTGTTCGGCGGGTTTTCCAGCCAGGCGATCGCCGACCGCATCGAGGACGCGCAGTCGCAGTTCATCATCACCGCCGACGGCGGGTACCGCCGCGGGGCCGTCGTGTCGCTCAAGAAAAACGTCGACGAGGCGTTAAAGAATACCGACCGGGTGAAGCAGGTGGTCGTGCTTAAACGGACGGGCGAAGCTGTCAGCTGGATCGAAGGCCGGGACCTGTGGTGGGACGAGGTCATCGCCGGACAACCGGCCGAATGCCCGGCCGAGCCGATGGATTCTGAGGACTTGTTGTTCGTGCTCTACACCAGCGGGTCGACTGGCAAACCCAAGGGGATCATTCACACGACCGCCGGGTATATGATCGGCACGTACGAGACGACCCGGTGTGTTTTCGATATCCAGGAGAATGACGTCTACTGGTGCACCGCGGACGTCGGCTGGATCACGGGTCATAGTTACGTCGTCTACGGCCCGCTGACCAACGGCGCGACCACGCTGATGTACGAAGGGGCCCCGAACTTCCCGGATTTTTCGCGATTCTGGTCGATCGTCGAGCGCCACGGCGTGACGGTTTTTTACACCGCGCCGACCGCAATCCGCGCGTTCATGAAAGCCGGCCGGGAATTGGTCGACAAGCACGACCTGTCGTCGCTGCGATTGCTCGGCACGGTCGGCGAACCGATCAACCCCGAGGCGTGGATGTGGTACCACGAGGTCATCGGCGGCAAGCGGTGCCCGATCGCCGACACTTGGTGGCAGACTGAGACAGGGATGCACATGATCACGCCGCTCCCCGGCGCGACGCCGACGAAACCCGGGACGGCGACACTCCCCTTTTTCGGCATCGACGCGGCGATCGTCGACCGCGAAGGCAAAGAGCTCGGCCCCAACCAGGGCGGACTGCTGGTCATCCGCAAGCCCTGGCCGGCCATGCTCCGCGGCATTTTTAACGATTCCGAGCGATACGTCAGGCAATATTGGTCCGACGTGCCGGGAATGTATTTCACCGGGGACGGGGCGCGGCGCGACAGTGACGGATATTTCTGGATCATGGGCCGGGTCGATGACGTGCTGAACGTGTCGGGTCACCGGCTCGGCACGGCGGAAATCGAAAGCGCGCTGGTGTCGCACGCGTCGGTCGCCGAGGCAGCGGTGGTCGGCATGCCACACGAAATCAAAGGGCAGGGCATTGCCGCGTTCGTCACGCTGCGAACGGGAATGAAACCGAGTGACCAACTGAAAAAGGAACTAATCGACACGGTCGCCAAGCAGATCGGCAGTCTTGCAAAACCGGACCAGATCCGGTTCACCGAAACACTCCCCAAGACCCGAAGCGGAAAAATTATGCGCAGGCTTTTAAAGGAAGTAGCGAGCGGCCAGGAGGTGAAGGGCGATACGACGACCCTCGAAGATTTCAACGTGCTCGCGCAGCTTCGGGAAAAGGAAGAGGCGTAAAGCGCGGTTGATCCGGGGGCGCGGACGCATCTCTGGCCAGAGAACTCGATGAGCGACGAGCAATTCACGATGAAGGACCGGGTCGTACTGGTCACCGGCGCCGGCCGGGGCATAGGGCTTTCGATGGCCCGGGTGCTCGCCTCGGCCGGGGCGGCGGTCGCCATTCACGACATCGACCTGTCTGTCGCGCGGGCCGAGGCGGACACGATCTGCAGAGGCGGCGGCGTCGCGGCCGCGTTCGGCGGTGACGTGCTTGATCTGACCGTGCCGGCCCGGTTGGTCGCGCAGGTAACTGAAAGATTCGGCGGGTTGCACGTGTTGATCAACAACGCGTCGATCCAGCAGCGGACGCCGTGGATTCAGGTGTCGGCGGACGAGATGGAGCGGATTCACCGCGCGAACGTCGTTTCACCGTTGATGCTGATCCAGCAGTCGGTGCCGATCTTCCGGGCACAGCGGTTCGGGCGGATCATCAATCTCGGTTCGATTCAGCAGCGGAGCGCGAACCCCGGAATGCTCGCCTATTCGCTGAGCAAGGGCGCGCTGGAGAAGCTCACAAAAGGTCTCGCCCGTGAGCTGGCGAAGGACAATATCACCATCAATCTGATTGCGCCGGGGTGGGTGAACACGTTCCGCAATCGCGACGACTTTAAAAACGAGGAAGAACTGGTTTCGGCGGGGCGTCGAGCGATCCCGCTGGGGCGGATTGGCGAGCCGACCGATTACCAGGGAATCACTTTGCTGCTTTGCAGCGACGCCGGTCAGTACATCACGGGGCAAAACATTTTTGTCGACGGCGGCATGAGCGCCTAGCTCGTCGATCATCGATTCAGCATCAAAACACAGCTTTTCGGCACCCGTTCACTGCAATCGGCTCATCTTTCCTAGATTTCCAAGATATGCTGATTTTGACCAGTATAAACCCTAGCTGCGTGAGAATGCACTGAATTTGCCCTTTTTCGCCTTGTCATTTTCGGTTGTTACAGTGTATTATCTGCTAGTCTGAGTGCACGAGGGTATACCAGAGTTTGGTATGCGGGTCTCAGATCAAATCTAAGCGAAGCGAGGAAAAATGCAGCAGTTAAACGTTTTGAAGTCAGCTCGTACGCGTAAAGCACGTTTGTTGTCGGCCGCCTGCGCCGGGGTTACGGCCGCAGCTCTGCTGTCGGTTTCGACGCGCGCATTCGCCGCTGACATTACCTGGAACGGGACGACGGGGGATTACAACGTCGCCGGCAACTGGAGCGCGGGCGTCCCGGGGGGCGGCGACAACGCGATTAACAACACCAACAGCAGCGTGCTGATTCAGGCCGGCGATCCGGACTGGGCCGCTTTCGACCTTCGCGCGGGCGACGCGCCGGGTTCGACGGGCACTTACGAGCAGACCGGGTCAAACGTTACGGCAAATTCCTGGTTCCGCCTGGCGACCAATAACTCACAGTCGACCGGCTATTACAACCTCAGCAGCGGCACGCTTACCGTGCACGGCCACTTCCATGTCGGTGAACAGGGGACTGGCGTTTTCAACCAGACAGGCGGCGCCGTTGTCTGTGACGGGACGCAGGGCGGCACCGAAGTCGATCTGGGCCGCGCGAGCGGCGCGGTCGGGACGATCAACATCAGTGCCGGGACGTTCCTGGTTAACGGAACCAACGGCGGCAATGAAAATATCGTTCTCGGTGCTGCCAACGGCGGTACCGGGTTCATCAATGTCAGTGGCACCGGAACAATAACAAACGAGCATGAAACCTGGGCGGGCCAGGGTACGGGCGGGACTGGAACGCTGACGGTTTCAGCCGGTACCTACAACGCCAGAGACTGGCTGGTTGCGGGGCGTTCCGGTGGGACCGGGACGTTTAACTTCACCGGCGGCGTTGTAAACAAAACCAACGGCGGTGTGATGGACATCGGGGAGTCGTTCCAGGCCGGCGACGGCACGCATTCGACCGGCACGATGAACGTGAGCGGTTCCGCCGTAATCAACTGCGACAGCGAAACGTGGATCGGCCAGGGCGGTCCGACCAATGGCAGCACGGTCGGGTCGGTCGGCGTCTGGAACAACTCCGGCGGAACGTATAACGCTCACAATTGGATCGCCATCAGCCGCAATGGGGCTACCGGCACCATGAACCTCAGTGGGGGATCGATCGTCAAGGACGGCAACGGCAACATCACCAGCTCCGGTATCGGGGCCGTGAACCACACGAACGGCACGCTCACGAATACTTCAAGCGAGACTTGGCTCGCCGAGGGCGGAACGTCGATGAACTGGAACTTCTCCGGCGGGACCGAAAATCTGGGATCCGTGTCGGTCGGTCGGGCGGGGGGGGCGGTCGCGGTGATGAACGTCAGCGGGACTGCGATCTTTAACGCCGGAACCGTCGGACTCGGCGTCTTCGACAGCAGCTCGGGAACGATCAATCTCAGTGGTGGCACTTTCACCGCAGACCGCGTCCGCGCGGGCCAGACCATCAATGCAGTCGAGCAGGTTAGCACTGGTTCAAAAGCGTTCAACTTCACCGGCGGTGAACTGGTCGTGAATCATTTCGACCTGAGTTCGCTGCTCAACACAGGTAACGGCACGCTGTCCCCCGGGGGCGACGGGCTTATCGGGTTGACGACCATTAACGGTGGTTACACCCAAGCATCAACGGCTAGCATGAACGTCGATATCGCCTCGCTGTCGAGCTACGACACCACCACCGCGACCGCGAACTCGCTCATTGACGGGGTGCTGTCGGTCAGCCTGGTCGGCGGATACGTGCCCGCCGCCGGAACGGTTTACAATGTCTTTACAACGACCGGTAGCTTGACCGATTTGCCGGTCCTCAGCGGTCCGGCCGGTTCTCTGTTCACCGAAGCGATTGTGAACGGAAACACGCTCCAATTGACGGCGACGGCCGTCCCCGAGCCCGCGTCCATGAGTCTTCTGGGCTTCGGAGCGATGGCGCTCGTCGCCCGTCGGCGGAACCGAACGGCTCGGTAGGAGTAAAGAAAGTTTAACGCGTGAATCCGCCGCAGCGTGCCCTGTAATGGTACGCCGCGGCGGTCTGCGTTTCATAAGTCAATGAAAATGCTTCGGGCGCGTTAATCGAGATTCAAGCGACGACTTTAAGCCACACAGACCAATGCTTTGCTACAGCGTGCCGTGCCTTGCAGGTCGATTGTTAAGTCGACGGCTGCTAAGTTTTGCTTGACAATCTGAAGCAACAGTGGTTTGATTATCTCAGACATGCGGAATGTAGCATCGCGAATCACGCAACTCGGCGGCGGGCTTTCGGGCCTTCTGCTTACCGTTGATTGATCGCAGGCACCCCGCTTTAACGAAGTTTTTGACGGCCCTGCGATTTTCGATCGCAGGGTTTTTTTCGTTTGGTGCCGGCACACGACCGGCGGGTTTCAGGAGCTGACATGGACACGATCCGAATTTTCGATACGACCCTGAGAGACGGCGAGCAATCCCCCGGCGCGACGCTCACACTACCCGAAAAGCTGGAGATCGCGCGTCATCTCGAGACGATGAATGTCGACGTCATCGAAGCCGGGTTTCCGGTCAGCTCTGTAGGCGATTTCGAGGCCGTCCGAGCGATCGCGGCCGAGATCACACGCAGCGTAGTCTGCGGGCTGGCGCGGTCGACGGCCAAGGACATCGAACGCGCCGGCGAGGCGGTCAAGAACGCGGCCCACCCGCGGATTCACATCTTCTGCGCGACCAGCAAGATCCATCGCGAACACAAACTGAAAAAGGGAAAGCAAGAGATCATTCGCATCAGTGTGGAGTCGGTTAAGCAGGCGGCGCAGTACACCCGCGACATCGAATTCTCACCCGAAGACGCGAGCCGAACGGAACTGGAGTTTCTGGAAGAGATCACGCACGCGGTGGTCGAAGCAGGAGCCACGACGGTCAACCTGCCCGACACGGTCGGGTATGCCATGCCAAAGGCCTACGGGGAGATCTTTTCGCACCTGTTGAGAAAGCTGCCGATCTTGAATCAGCGGGGAATTATTCTTTCGTCGCACTGCCATAACGATCTTGGCATGGCGGTCGCGAACTCGTTGGCTGCCATTGAAGGCGGGGCCCGGCAGGTCGAATGCACAATCAACGGCATCGGCGAACGGGCAGGAAACGCCGCGCTCGAAGAGATCGTGATGGCGCTGCGGACCCGTCGCGACTTTTTCAACGTCGACACAAAAATCGACGCGACCAAGATTCACCCGGCCAGCCGAATGGTCAGTTCTCTGACCGGGTTGGCGGTGCAACGGAACAAGGCAATCGTCGGCGAGAACGCGTTCGCGCACGAGTCGGGGATCCACCAGGACGGGATGCTCAAGCACCGTGAAACGTATGAAATCATGGACCCAGCTACTGTCGGACTGTCGAAGAGCGCGCTGGTGCTCGGGAAGCACAGCGGGCGGGCGGCGTTCCGGGACCGGTGTTTGACCCTGGCCTACAAGTTGACCGACGAACAGATCGAATCATCTTTCGTGAAGTTTAAAGCGCTAGCCGACAAGAAGAAAGAAGTCTTCGACGAAGACATCGAAGCCATCATCGACGACCAATTAGAGATTAACGGCGGGATCTGGACGCTGGTCGGTGTGCAGGTGACGACCGGTTCGCAGGCCATTCCTACCGCGACGGTCACGCTCCGCGACAGCGGTGGTGAACTGCTGACCGACGCCAGCATTGGTGACGGGCCGGTGGACGCGATTTATTCGGCAATCGCACGAATGACCGGCGTAAAAGCGGATCTTGTCGACTACCGCATCAGATCCGTCTCCAAAGGCCGCGATGCTCAGGGCGAGGCGCAGGTCGAACTCGAACACAGCGGCAAGATCCTCCGCGGGCGGGGATTGAGCACCGACGTTCTAGAAGCAAGCGCTCTGGCGTATCTGGCTGCGATCAATCGGCTTAGGAGTATTTCCAGTCGTGACCGACAGGTGACGCAGCACAGCGCGATGTAACGTGAGCCGGATCAAGCAGCGGTTCTATTTTAACCTCCTGATGGCCTGGGCTGTGAAGCCCGGGCCATCGAACGTTGCGCACTCCGCTGCGTCGTGAGAGCGTAACGCCTTAAAACTTGATCAGGTCGGATGGGGTTGATACGATTTATCGCAGATGGGCGGATCTAGAGCTGCTAAATCTCATCCGCCCGATCACGCTGGTCCCGTTGGCCGGTCACCTATCACGCTAGGTTTTTCTGTCGTCGAACTGTTGGTCGTCATCGGCATCATTGCTCTGCTGATCGCGTTTCTGCTTCCCACGCTAAACGCAGCCCGCCAGCAGATGATCACTGTAAAATGCTTGTCCCAGATGCGGCAACTGGGCATCGCGTTCCAGATGTACGCGTCGGACAACGCCGGCTGGATGCCGTCTTCGGACACCTGCGGTCCGCTACGACCGAAAGATTTCGTGACCCCCATGGGTCAGCAGACTGCCGTGAAGTGGACCGGTTGGGTCGACGGTGGCTCGTCGTCGCGGGCGATCGAGAATGGCACCTTGTGGGCGTACGTCAAAACGCGTTCGACCTATCGCTGCCCGAACGATGTGAACCCTTATCGCCTGAGAAGTTATTCGATCAACAGCTTCATCGCGCCGGGATCGCTGATCACCTCACCGGTGGTGAATGCCTACAAGGTCTACAAGAACAACCAGATCCTGAGCCCCGCGAAGACGATCATCTTTGCCGAGGAGCCCGACCCGCGAAGCATTCTGGTCGGAACGAGCCTGGTGACGCTGGTCGGCCAGTGGAACCTCAATGGCTGGTCGCAGAATCCGCTCGCGATCAACAAAGACGGTGCTTGGGGAAATTTGATCGCTGCGTGGCACAACGACGGTGCGAACTTCGCGTTCGCCGACGGGCACGCTGAGTACTGGAAATTTAAGGACAAGCGAACGATCGATTATCTGAAGAATGACCCGCGCTGGCCGGACGTGATCTATAAAACTCCGAACAACCCTGACCTAATCCGAATCTCCGCCGCAGTCGCGACCTGGCCGCCGCACGAGTCGGTGAAATAGCTGACAATGATTGCTGCAGGTCGTCCGGCAACGCCCGCTTGCCCCTTTCCCTTCCCGTTTCCAGCTGCATAAATTGCAAAGACGATTTCGCGGCCGCTGCAGTCCGTCGACCGGCACCGCGTTCGTGCTTCGCCCTGCTTCTGAACTGGCAACGTGCGAGACCAACCCTATCAGACGCCGAGCAGTCGAAGGCAGCGGTACGCGAGCACGATTTTCTCGACATTGAACTGGTGCACTCGGCGACTCAGTCGGTCGTTACCGAAGTACCGGCACGCGACACGAAATCCTTCGTCGAACTGCTCACGATTCACCGCGCCGGATTTACTCGCGGCGTGAATACGAAACTGTGCCAGCGCGTCGGGATGAATGACCGGGGCACATTCCCGGCCCATCCGCAACCAAAGATCGTAATCCATCGTGTAATGCAGGGTGCTATCCAGCAAACCCACGCGGGTCCCGAAGTCGCGACGCCAGAAAACGGCAGGCTGAGAAATGAAATTCTCCCGAAGCAATCCGCGGTACGTGTACCGGTCCAGCGATTGATTTTTATACCGGCTGATTCGGCGTCGGATAATCGCTCCCGCCGAATCGATGATTTCGCACCGCCCGACAAGCCATTGCGTCTGTGGCTTTTCGAATTCGGTCGCGACTTTGGCCAGTGTGTCAGGAAGATACAGGTCGTCGCTGTTCAGCCAGCCGACAACATCGCATCTTACCTGTGACAGGCCGTTGTTCACTGCGTCGGATTGGCCGTCGTCAGGCTTGCTGGTCCAAATCAGGCGGGGGTCGGTCAGGGATTCGAGCAATTGGACCGTTCCGTCGGAGCTGTTCCCGTCAACGACGTGCACCGACAATTGGAAGCTCCCGCGTTGCTGCAGGACGCTTTGTAGCGTTTGAGCGAGGAAATTTCGTTGGTTCAGCGAGGGGATGACAATCGAAATGTGCATGCGCGAACGCGGGTTGTAAGGGCTGAAGCGAGAGATGTGAAGCGCGCGGACCCGTCAGAAGGCTATGTCCGGGGCGACAAAAGCAATGAAAGGCATTTCATTTGCTGCGTCCGGTGCGTAGGCGGACCGGCGGGCTGACGTCAGCCAGGCGGCTCAAACGCCAAAAGATATGGAGCATCTATCATGCGTACTGTAACCCCACCGGAACATTCCGAAGGCATCGTCGCACGGACCATCGAAGCGCAGACGGCTAAACTTCCGTCCGACCTTTTCCTCTGGCTCGCGGGCGGATCGATCATTGCGTCGCTGATCCTGAAATCGAACGGTCGCGCCCACGACGCCCTGTTCGTCGGTCAATGGCCGGCCCCGTTCCTGCTGCTCGGGATCTACAACAAGCTCGTCAAATTGATGGGTTCAGACTGATCGGTCGTATCGTCGCCGGTTCTCTTGAGCTTATCTCAAGAGAGCTGGCGATTGGTCCGAAGCGCACTTAGCTTACCTGCCGGACATTTCGCTTCACCGCGTCGAGCAGTTCCTGCGGGGTGAACTGCGTTTTGACAAGATGCTCTTTCACTCCCAGATCTTTGGCCCGCGCGATCGTCTGCGGATCGGATAATCCGCTGACCACAATCACCGGAATTCCCCGGCTGGTCGCGTCCTCCCTGATCCGCATGAGAAAAGTCAGCCCGTCCATCGGCGGGATCATGATGTCCAGCAGGATCAGGTCCGGTTTCTCATTATTAGACATCGCCAGTGCTTCGAACGCATTCGCAGCCCCCACGGCGCGGTAACCTTCGAGCTGTAGCAACCGAAGCAGCGGGCGGCGGGTCTCGTCGTGATCATCAACAACTAAAATAGTCTGCATATCGCTGCCGATAGTATGCCTGATCCGAACGTATCTGGTAGCGGGCGAAATCTTCCGACAGGTCGAATCGCAACCCACCTTCCGACGCCGGGCACGCCGTCACGGTTTTGTCTGGGACTTTTCTCGTAAAAACTGCTGAATCAAGGGTTCAATTTTTCTTTGAAGGAAAGGATTCGCGTAACCGACCCAGGACAGGCCGGTCGTGGTGTCCAGCGGACCGTCCAGCGGCCGGCCAGTCGCGTCGGTGATCCTCACGCCCGCCTCTTCGGCGATTAGCATCGTCGCGCAATCGTAGGGATGACAGCACAGCCCTTCGGGTTGGCTCTGCAATTGGTAAAAGACTGGCCGCAGGTCGGCGTTGAAACGGTCGTGGCCGACGATGAGTTCGTAGAATTGCCCGCCGGTCGAGATGTATTGGTCGTCGAACACGGTGGCTCGTGTGACGTCGGCCGGCCCGATCAGGTTCGCTGCGAGGTGCTCCATCAATTCGCTCGCCAGGCGTTTTGTGCCGGGGAAGAAATTGCTCACGCTCGCAAACCCGTGATTGATGGTCTCGGCGGTGCTCGGTTTCAGCGAAAGGCGATCGCCTGTGATGTACGACATCACCGCGGGGGCCATGTTCGGCTGGTTCCCCTGCTGAAACGCAAGCGCGATTTGGATGTCCTGATCGTTGACATAGCCCATCCCGACCAGAATCTCACCGACCCGACCGCCGTCCCGTTTCTGCGTGTTCAAGGCTTCCACGACGTTTTCGTCGCTGACTTTGCCGAGCTTGGTCAGCACGCGACCCAGCGGGCGGTTATGCAACTCGCCGCGGAGCGGTGTCGACTCGACCTCGGTAGACCGGCTTTCGATCCGCTCGCGGATGCCGTGCGCGCCACCGCCTTTTGTCGCCCACAGCACGTCCGCGAAGCCCATCTTGCTCGTAGGCAGTTCGGTCATGACCGCCACTTCAATGTCCCGAAGCCGGGTCGCCGGCCCTTTGTTCGGCGCGACACCCGCCAGCGCCCAGGCGGCCCGCTTGTCGTACATGATGCCCCGGGTGCCGTCGATCGGGTCGACGATAAGTCTGATGACCGCGTCGTCTTCGGCGGTTCCGCGCGGGAACGTGACGGCCGATTCTTCGCCCTGGTCGTTCTCCAATCCTTCGGCGATAAGCACCAGCGGTACGTCGCGACCCCATTCCTCGCAGAACTGCTCGAGAATCGGGTCGACCTCGGTGTCGATCTTGTAGATCGTGTCGGCCTCGCTGGTCCGCATCACTTCGTGCAGACCGCCGTGGGTGTGCGAACGAACCACCGCGTCGCGGACGAGTCGCTGGAAAGACCGCAGGCGGTCGACTGCATTTTGCCGATCAAATCCGGGCATATCGTTTCACCGTCAGGAAAAACTCACGTGTCGCTTTGCGATCACCTGTCACTCAGTAATCCCGGCGGCAGAAGATCCACGCCGCGGCACCGACGACCAGCGCTTCGAAAGCGAGCGAGCTGCCTAGGATCCAACCCGCGGACCGTTCCCGCAATTTCAACTCCAGTTGTTGTGAAAGATACATTTCATCGCGGAAATGCTCACGACGATCGGGCCCGGCGGTGCTCACTGACGACCCGGCCGCAGGCTCGTCCGGCAGTGTCGGCAAATCGGCGCGCTTGATCAGCTGTCTGGTAAAAAGCTCGGTCGTTCCTTTGGTTTTGGGCACAACGCAGGCGAGGTAATAAGCGACCGTGTGGGCGACGTCGAAACTGTGCGCCGAAGAGTCACGCTGCTCCGCCTCGAGGTCCACGAGACGCGATCGCGCGCTGGAAATGGCCGTGGGAGACTGGGCTGGAAGCCATCCCCACCAGCTGTTGCTGCGCTTCGGCGACGGCAGTGTGTCCGTTGCCGTCTCAACGGTTTGTGTCGTCGGTTCGGCCGCAGCGCCCGCGCCTCCCGCTAGCTCAGCGCGGCCTTGCAGTTCGTGTATTTCTTTCTTCGTGCTCTCGATCCGACGTTGGACCAGATTTGCATGCCGTTGATCGCCGATCGTTTTCCGCAACAGGCTTTCCTCGGTCTGTTGGACGGCCCAGAACGCGGCCCAGACCACAAGCGTCAGCAGCATCGAGGCGATCGTCGACCGGGTGAGTACCCCGAACAGGACGCAGATCGCGAACAGGTAGCTGAACAGCAGCACCACCAGCGGGACCGCCCAGAAAAGCGCCGGCTCCCAGCCCCCGCCTTTGAACCCGAGGACGAAAAACCCGGCGACGCAGAAGACCGTGACCTGCACTGTCACAAAGAGCAGCCCGCCGACGTATTTCGTGCCAAAAAGCCACAGTCGCGACAATGGTTTGGACAAGAAAAGATCGATCGACCCGCCGGCCAGCAGGTCGGGAAAAATGCCGGCGGTGGAAACGATTGCCAAAATCGTGGCCAGCCAGCTCAACCAGAAATTGATCCCGAGCGCAGTGAAAAGAAATTTGAAGAACAGTTTTCTGGAAATAAAGGCCAGATATTCGAAACGGAAATGTGTTCGCCAACCGAAGATCGTGATCGCTTGACGGTCCAAGCCGACCGCCGCGAACACGAGGACGACCAGTGCGCTCAGCGCGAGTGCGATCCAGAACAGACGTTTGGAATTCAGTTCGCGGTAGCTGTCCACTAGAAGAGCGAAAGTCTTAGTCATCGGTCCGTTCCGTTTGCCGAGGGCACGGTTGGTAGGGCGGGGGGAGTGGGTTTACCGATCGAAGCCCCGGGCCGAATTGTTTGTCCGGTGGCCTGGTCGACGACTGCTTCCATAAAAAGGTCTTCGAGCGAGGGTCGAGTCGGCATGATGCGTTTTATCGTCAATCCCGCTGCACGCAGCGAATCGATCACCGCCTGCAGCGGTTCGGCGTCGTTGGTGACCAATCGAATCATCCCCGGTCGAACCTCGACGGCAACGCCGGAGTGCAGCGTCGCGAGGGTCACAACGGCCGAGTCGCCGATTGTGCGAACGTCGTGCATCAACCCGGTCATTGCTGCTGCGATTGTCTTAATGTCTCCGTCGACCAACTCGACGTCGTATCGCTGCTGTGCGACGGTGAGTTGATCCATTGTTCCCTGCCGGGCGACCTTTCCGCGGACGAGAATCGCCACGCGTTCGCAGATCGATTCGAGTTCGCCCAGCAGGTGGCTGTTGATGAACACGGTTTTGCCGGCGTCGCGCATCCGGAGCAGAACATCACGGATGTCGCGCCGACCGACCGGGTCGACGCCGTCGGTCGGTTCGTCCAGCAGCACCAGATCCGGGTCGTTCACCAGCGCCTGGGCAAGGCCGATCCGCTGCATCATGCCCTTGGAATAGTCCCCGACCTTCTTTTCAGCCCAGGCGGCCATGCCCACGACGTCGATCAACTCCGCGGACCTACGTCGACGCGTCGCCCGGTCGACTCCGGACAAAGCGGCGAAGAATTCGAGCGTTTGTCTTCCAGTCAAATATCTCGGAAACCGGTGGTGCTCCGGCAGGTACCCGACACGCGCGAGGCTCGGCTTGTGCCCGACCGGCCTGCCTAGGATGGTTCCCCGGGCGGTGGTCGCGCGGACCACCGTCATCATGATTTTGATCAGCGTGCTTTTGCCGGCGCCGTTCGGACCGAGGAGCCCGAACACTTCACCTTTGTTGACGCTCAGGTCGACGCCTTGCAGCGCCTGCACCTGCCCGCGATATCGCTTGGTCACATTCTTCAGATCGATCGCCAGTTCAGACATCTCCGCCAGTATGGTCGCAGAGACGGGCGGACCACAAGCGGCGGGCCCGGTCTGCGCGATTCTTCGAAGCGTGCTAGAATCCAAACATGACCGCAACGCTGATTCAGGTAAACACGAGTTCCGGTGGGATGCCGAAACGGGCGCTCGACGAAGCGCGCGTCACCCGCGACGGCGTCGAAGGCGATTGGCAAACGAACCGCAAGTACCACGGCGGCTGCGACCGGGCGATCTGTCTTTACAGCGTCGAACTGTACGAATGGCTCCGCAGCGAGCACGGCATAGACCTGCAGCCGGGCAGCGTCGGTGAAAACTTCACCACACTCGGGTTGAATTTGAATCTGTTGCAAAAAGGAGATCGCTTCAAGGTCGGACCGGTGACCCTACAGCTGACCAAGATCCGCGTTCCGTGCAGAAGTTTGAACCAGTGGGACCCGAGGCTCCTGTCGGTCATCGAAGGCCGGAGCGGCTGGATGGCCCGGGTGGTGGAAGGCGGAACCGTTCGGCCCGGGGACGCGATCGAAGCGCTTACGACAGGGGATGTCGCGTCTTGACTACGCCGGTTTCGCACAAGCAAACGCCTGGTTGGGGTTTCTCGGGCCGCAATGAAGCGACTCGGGGTGACACGGCCGAGGTCCTAGGGCATAACACACTGATGCCAGATGCATTGAAATGGGTCATCGGACTGCTCGGGGCGATTCTGCTCGCCGTCACGCCTTATTTCTGGTGGATTAATCCGACGCTGCTCTGGGTAGCCATCCCGCTGCTGTGCGCGTGGAGCGCGTGGTTGATGTTGGAATATTTGCGGTGGGCCAGATCGCTGGGCAAGGGCCCGCGTTCGTAATCCGTTTGCGAAATTGCTAGAATCATTCTGATGCTCACGCCTACCCCCGATAGCGACAGCAAGTCCGCACGTTAGCGACCGGTCCTGCTAGCCGCGTTGCTCGTTCATTTTCCCACCCATTAAGAGTGCCAGACATGTCGCAGGTTCAGACGTCCACCGATCGATTTCTGAAAAAACTTCAGGAGACCGCGGACAAATATGCCACGTTCCAAGAGATGCTGAACGATCCGGCGATGATGGGGAACTCCCAGAAGCTCGTGGCAATGAGCAAAGAGGCGGGGCAACTGGAGCCGCTGGTCACGCAGTACCGTCAGTTTCTCGACGCGCGAAAAAATGTGAGCCAGTTGATCGAGATGAGCGAAAACAAGTCCGACCGGGACATGGCGGACCTTGCCGCGGCGGAACTGCCCGAGGCGCAGGCCAGCGCCGACTCGCTACTGGAAGCATTGAAAGACGAGATGCTCGCCGCCGAGGACAACGCCGTCGACTCGTTTTTTCTGGAACTCCGGGCCGGCACCGGCGGTGAAGAGGCGGCGCTGTTCGTGCGGACGCTGTACGAGATGTACCGCCGGTACTGCGAGGTGCACGGCTGGCGGTTCGACGTCAACGATTTTTCAGCCTCCGATCGGGGCGGATTTAAAGAAGTGATCGTGAACGTCAAGGGCACGGGTGCGTACCGCCATTTGCGGTTCGAAGGGGGCGGGCACCGCGTGCAACGGGTGCCGGAGACTGAATCGCAGGGACGGATTCACACCAGTGCGGCCACCGTGGCGGTGCTGCCAGAGTTGCCGGACGTGAAGATCGAAATTAATCCGCGTGACGTCGAAGAATCCGGCTGCCGCGGGGGCGGGCCGGGCGGGCAGAACGTCAACAAGGTTGAAACCGGCTGGCAATTGAGCCACAAGCCGTCGGGGCTGCGGTTTAAGATGACCGAGCACAAAAGTCAGGCGCAGAATAAAGAACGGGCGTGGGCGCTGCTGCGTGCGACGCTGTATGAAGCCGAGCAGGCAAAGCAGCACGCCGCCGTCACCAGCACCCGCAAAGCGATGATGGGAAGCGGGGACCGGAGCCAGCGTATTCGCACGTATAATTTCCCGCAGAATCGGTGCACGGATCACCGCCTCGGCGGGGAAGGCGGGGGCGAGAAGAACTTTAACCTGGACCAAATCACCCAGGGACAGATCGAGCCGTTGATCGAAGCGCTGCTCCAGCTAGACAAACAGCAGCGGCTGGAAAATCTTTAAGGCGTCAATCGACGAACAGAAGATAGATCGCGACGAGAAACCCGACGACCGCGAGCGTGCCTGCGACGAGAATGGACGCTGCCGACGACGGCCTTGTCTGGTCACCGGCGTCGAACCGCCTGGTGAATCTTGCGTGACGAACGGCGGCGAACCCGTTCACGACCACGCCGAGCGTGACCAGCGTCACGCCCACCCACAGACTCAAACGCGTATGCGACGCGGTAACCCCGTGGGCGTCAGAAAACGCGCGGAGGAAAAGCCCGAACCGCGCGACCACGAATCCGAACCCCATCATGGCCAGACCGGTTCGGACCCAGGCAAGCGTGGTCCGCTCGCCGGCGAAATAAACCCGTAAGTCCGGCTCGATTTTTCTTTCTGTTGGTTCCGTCAAAATAGACCTCTTTTAATCTTCGGTTCTGAAACCTCGCGGCGCGTCGGCGGCTGCGGTCGCGCCGTTGTTGGTTGAAAATCTGAACACGGTCGTCAGAGTATCGGCAGCAACGAAAACCGCCCAAGCATTCGAAACGGACATCATGGCCTACCTTCTGGGAATTGACATCGGAACCAGCGGCACGAAGACGCTTATCTGCGACGAAAACGGAGTCCTGATCGCGACCGCGATGGCCGAACATACCATCAGCTCGCCCGAACCCGGTTGGTCGGAGCAAGACCCCGAGCAGTGGTGGTCGGCAACGATCATCGCGACTAAAGCCGTGCTGAGAAAGGCAAAAGTTAAATCGCACGACGTGTCGGCGATCGGGCTTTCGGGGCAGATGCACGGCAGCGTCTTTCTCGGCGACGGAATCAAGCCGTTGCGACCGGCGTTGCTTTGGAACGACCAGCGGACGTCCGAGCAGTGCGTCGAGATCGAATCCCGGGCCGGCGGTCGCGCGGCGCTGATCGAACTCGTCGCCAACCCGGCTTTGACCGGATTCACCGCGCCGAAAATCCTCTGGGTCCGTCAGCACCAGCCGCGGATTTACGCCCGGACCAAGCACATCTTGCTCCCCAAAGACTACATCCGCCTCTGCATGACTGGTGAGTACGCCACGGAAGTAAGCGACGCGAGCGGCACCTTGCTGTTGGATGTCGTGAACCGGTGCTGGTCGAAGGAGCTGCTCGGGCGGTTGCAGATCGATTCGGCGTTATTGCCGACCGTTACAGAGTCTCCGGAGGTCACCGGCACCCTCACCGCAACGGCGGCGCGAAGCCTCGGGCTGCAACCCGGAACACCCGTCGTCGGCGGGGCCGGCGATCAAGCGGCCGGCGCGGTCGGGAATGGCGTCATCTCGTCGGGCATCGTGAGCGCGACGCTCGGGACCAGCGGAGTGGTCTTCGCGCACAGCGACAAACCGGTTCGTGATTCGAAAGGTCGCGTTCACACGATGTGCCATGCCGTGCCCGGGCGGTGGTGCGTTTTCGGGTGCATGCTGTCGGCCGGGGGAAGCTTTCAATGGTTCCGCAATCAACTCGGACAAACCGAGCTCTCCGCCGCGAAACGGCAAAAATGTGACCCGTATGACCTGCTGATCGAGCAGGCCGCTGGGGCGCCGCTCGGCAGCGAGGGGTTGTTTTTCCTGCCGTATCTAACCGGCGAACGCTGCCCCCACCCTGACCCCTTAGCGCGGGGCGCGTGGATCGGGCTGACTTCGCGTACGACGCGCGGCATGATGATCCGGTCCGTCCTAGAAGGGGTTACCTTCGGCATGCGCGACGCCCTTCAGATCATGCAGCAGATGGGCGTCACCGTCCGCGAGGTTAGAGCAAGCGGAGGCGGTTCGAGGAGCAAGTTCTGGAAGCAACTGCAGGCGGACGTGTATCGTCAGCCGGTGGTTACCACCAACGCAACAGAAGGCCCGGCATACGGGGTCGCGCTGCTGGCCGGCGTCGGCACAGGGGTCTTTGGCTCGGTCGAGCAGGCGTGCGCTGCTTCGATCCGATTGGTGACGAAGCTGACGCCGAACCAAAAACGCGCAGGTGCCTATGACCGACACTTCGCCGTTTACGACAAGTTGTACGACGACCTCAAGCCACGCTTTGCCGAGATCTCGGAGCTCTGATTCGGCTTAGTCGGCGTCCTGCTGTCGCCAGTCCGGCAACTTCAGCGGGGGCGCGGCCCGCACGATCTCAATGCGGTGTTTCTCCAGCCAACTGGGCAACACCAGCTTTGTTCCGAGCTCGTCGGCAGTCTGGTCGGAAGTGAATCCCGGATTGTCAGTGGCAATCTCGAAGAGCACGCCCCCGGGCTCGCGGAAATAGATCGAGTGAAAATAATTACGGTCCATGACCGGAGAAACGTTGAACCCGAGATCGGCCAGCGTAGACCGCCACCGCGCCTGCTCGGAATCATCGGGCGTCCGAAACGCCACGTGGTGGACGATGCCCGCGCCGAGCGTCCCGTTCCGAGCGCCCGGGACGCAGACCAGGTCCACGACAGACCCGATTCCAGTCGCCCCGGCTGCCTGATACCGGTACCGGTTGTTTTCGGTCCCGACGAATTTGAACCCCATCACATCAGTCAACAACTTCGCCGTTCTTTCGTACCCTTCGACTGAGATCGTAACGCCGTCGAAGCCGTGAATCGCGTGAGCACTGGGGACCGGGCCGGTCTTCCATGGAATGCCGTTCAGTGCCGGGAGCCCGACGATTTCCAGCCGCATCCCGTCGGGGTCGTTGAAGTCGATGACCCGTGAGCCGAAGCGTTCGGCCGCCACGTGCACGATCACGCCGTGTGCTTTCAACCGGTCTACCCAGAAGTCCACCGAAGCTGCCGGCACAGCCAACGCCGTGCCGGTCACCTGCGGCGGTCCGGTTCGACCCCGGCTCGCCCCCTGCCAGGCGAAGAACGTCACGATCGTACCGGGCCGACCAGATGCGTCTCCGTAATAAAGGTGGTAACTGCCCGGGTCGTCGAAGTTGACCGTCAGCTTCACAAGGCGAAGGCCGAGCACTGTGCAATAGAAATCCACGTTCTTCTGTGCGTCGGCGGTAATGGAGGTGACGTGATGGATTCCGGATATTGTCGGAATTTTCACTGACATCGAAACTGCCTTTCAACGTTGTACCAAAGTCTTCAGCATTGCCCGGCAGGCGTCAATCTCGTCTTCGTTGATCGCGTGGGGCATTCCCGCGTAGCGACGCAACTCGACAACACCCTGCATCTTTTTCAAGATCGCCTCGGTTTCCTGAACGCGAACGAATGGGACGTGCGGGTCGGGGTCGCAGGCGCCGAGGAAAACCGGTGTCGCAGATAGATTACCCTCGTAGTCGCGGAGCTTGCCGGGTGCACCGATGAGGCCCCCTGACAATCCGATGATCGCAGCATATTGGCGGGCTCGCCTGGCTGCGAACTCCAACGCCAGGCAGGCGCCTTGCGAGAACCCAAGGAGCGCGATTCGGTCAGGGGTCGTGCCGTTCGCGATCAGCTCGTCGACCAGCAGATCCAGCCGCTGCAGGGCAAAATCCAGGTCGGGCTGATTCGTCTCGACGGGGGCTAGGAACGAGTTGGGGTACCACGAATGATTCGACGCCTGCGGTGCGACTGCGGCGAGATCTGCGATCTCGAACGATTCGAATAGCCCGAGCATGCTCTGTGCCCAGGCGCCCCGGCCGTGCAGCAGGATCACAGTCGCCGCCGCATCCCGGGGGCGGGGTCCCGCGGTCAAAAGTGGTTGTTCGAGATGCGAGTTCATGGGCGGCAGCGTCTCGACCCCGTGCGCTTTGGGCCGAAGCGTAGCGGACTATCCTGTCACGCGGCAACGGCCGGGAGCGTATAAACAAGCGGCTGTTTTGTAACGCGTGAAACGCTTTATCCGTTTGACGCTTTCACAAGCATCGGTAGGATTCTCGCTGGTGTCGCGTCGTTGAGGAATCGTCTGGGACTAAGGAGCTTGAAATGAAAAATGTTCGTCGTGGGATCAAAACCGGCTGCGCGCTGGCAGCTGCGATGTGTGCCTCGGTTCTTGCTGCCCGGTCGGCAACGGCTCAGGTTCTTGAACAAATTCCGAGTGACGCGCTGGTGGTGATCAAAGTGAATCACATCGCCGACACCAACACCAAAGTCTCGAACCTGATGCAGGCGCTGGGCGTCACCGATCTGGTCCCCCCGACCAAAGATCCGGTCGAGTCGCTCGAGACCCAGCTCGGCCTCGGGCCGGGGCTCGACAACAAGCGCGACGCCGCCGCGGTGCTCCTAAACGGTAAGTTCGAAGAAGGGAACGGACCGCCGCCCGCGCTGCTGCTCCTTCCCGTTTCGGACTACAAAGCATTCCTGGGAAGCGTCACAGTGGTTCGCACGGAAGGCGACGTGACAGTCGTTCACTTCAAGGACAATGAAGAGGACGCGTTCGCCGCCAACTGGGGCGGGTATGCCGCGATCTCCCCGCGGAAGGAATGCATCGTCGCCAAGCACGATGGTCTGAAACCAACCGGTTCGGCCGCCACTGATCTGGAACAGAAAGACATCTGCATCTACGTCAACTTCCCGGTGCTCAAAGCGTTGTTACTGCCCAAGCTCGAAGAAGGTCAGACACGCGCGACGAGTGAACTTGAAAAAAATGCCAAGGGAATGGACGAGCCCAAGAAGAAGGTCGCCAGAGCAGCGATCGGGCAAGGCATTCAGGCCGCGCGTGAATTTTTGAACGATTGCCGGTCGACGACGATCGGGATCAGCTTCACCCAGGCCGGCGTCAGCGGAAATATGACCGTCGACTTCCTGCCGGACACCTACCTCGGCAAACTCGCCGGCGAGATGAAGACCAGCGAAACGTCGTTGCTCGGTGGTCTGCCGAAGGCCGCCTACCTGCTTTACGGCGGGTCGGTTCAAGATCCGAAAGTGGTTTCCAAACTCTTCGACGACGTGATCGCGCCGGTGACACAGTCACTGGGTGACATGGGCGAGGACGGCAAGAAGCTGGTCGCGGTCATCGAAATGTACCGCGACGCGTTGACCTCGGCCGAAGGCGGGTCGGCCGGGCTGGTCGCCCCGACCGCGGCCCTGGGTCAGGGAAGTCTGATCAAGTTCGTCGCCGTGATGAAGGGTGACGCGGAAAAGCTCAAAGCAATACAGTCCAAGAGCAGCGAAACGCAGAATGAATTGATGCACGCGTTCGGACCGGCCGGTCAGGCGGACCTGATCAAGACGACGACGACCGCGGACTTTAAGACGATCGACGGCGTGAAATTCGACCGGGTCCAGACCGAGATCAATCCGGACAACACGTCACAGGAAGCGATGAACGCGGCCGAGATGATGAGCCGAATCTATGGCCCGGATGGCGCGAGCATGGTCGTGGGCGTCGTCGATCCGAAAACTTTAATTTCGGGAATTGGGCTGGATGACGAGTACCTCGGACAGGTCGTCGAGGCGTCCAAAACCAGCAAGGACGTTCTCAGCGACGACGTGAAGTCGGTCGATTCGGAACTCCCTAAAAAACGTTCGCTCGCCTACTACCTGGCGGTCGACCAGATCGTGCAGACGGGCCTGAGCTATGCCCGGGCCAATGGCATGGCGGTTCCGGTGCAGTTGCCGAACAACCTTCCGCCGATCGGCTTCACCGCCGGGTCGGATCAGACGGCTTTACAGCTGAACGTGTTCCTTCCAACCAAGCTCACGCAGGCGTTGGTGCAGGCGGGTCTGTCCGCGTATCAGCAGTTCAACGGCAAAGGAAACGGCGGCGGGCTGTAAGCTCGTTACCACTTTGATTGCCTGAATGTTCGAACCGGCCGCGACCTCTGTCGCGGCCGGTTTTGCTTTCCGGATGACACGATCTCCTGCATTTGCTTAACGTCTAACGCAGCACTGATTGGTTGACCTGGACTGTTGCCGGTCGCAGCGCATTGACTATCGAAGGAGCATTATGAAAGCCTGGTTACTCGATCAACTGAACGGCATCGAATCTCTTCGCCTGGCGACGGTGCCCGATCCTGAGCAAAACCAAGGTGAGGCGATCGTCGAACTGGACTTCGCGGCATTGAACCCGGCCGACTATTACCTGGCACAAAATCAGTACCCTGCGAAGCCGAAACTGCCGCATATTCTTGGCCGCGACGGCGTCGGCACGATCCGCGAGGTGGGTGACGACAAAGGCGGCTTCAGTGTGGGGGATCGCGTGGTGCTGCTCCGCAGCGAGGTGGGGGTTAATCGTCCCGGCACGTTCGCCGGGCGTGTCGCGGTGCCGGTCGAATCGCTCGCGGCCGTGCCCACGGGTTGGACCCCCGCCGAGGCAGCGGCGGCGCCGCTCGTGTATCTCACCGCGTTTCAAGCACTCGACCAATGGGGCGCTTTGCCGCCGTCGACGGTGCTCGTGACCGGGGCCAGCGGTGGGGTAGGGGTAGCGACCGTGCAACTCGCGTCGGCAGCCGGGCACCGGGTGATCGCCCTATCCCGCAGTCCAGAAAAACGGCAACAACTGCAGGCGATCGCGAAAGTGTCTTGTCTGGACTCTGCCGACCCGTCCTGGCCGGACACGCTCAAGGAAAGTTTGGGTCATTCGAGAGTCGATCTCGCCGTTGACAGCGTTGCCGGTCCGGGATTCAACCAAGTCCTGAGTGTCATGGGTCACAACGGCCGGATCAGCGTCGTCGGGCGACTCGCCGGTGAAGTCCCACACTTTAACACCGCCGCCTTGTTCTTCCGGCGAATCAAGATCGGCGGGGTGGCCGTCGGCGATTTTACACCGCCCCAAAGCCAGGCGGCGTGGAAGCGAATCGTCGAGATCCTGAACGGCGTGAAGATGAAGCCGTTGATCGATTCGGTCTTCGAATTCGACGACATCAAGGCAGCATTCGCGAAGCTGCAAAAAGGCCCGATGGGAAAAGTGCTGGTCCGGACCCGTTGAGCTCGGAAACAACGCAATCCGCCGTCAAATGGCGGAGCTCGTTCTTTCGAACCGACCGGCAGCTCGAAGTCCGGTTCGACACCCTCTTCGGCTTTGGCAGTTCCCACGCCGCTTTCGCCGGTCTACGAATAAGTCGTGCGCTATCTATTCGCCAGTCCGTATGCGGAGCCGATTCTGCGGGGCACCTGCGGTGAGCAGATCAAGCGGATCGAGTCCCGGTCGCGGCCGACGAAGATCATCGGCGGGCGGTTCTATAGCTATGCCAGCAGGCAGTGGGCGGCGGGGAAGCTGTCCCTGGAGGGATGTCGGAAATTCGAAATCCGAAATTCGAAACCAAAAATCGGAAGGAAATCCGAAGCCCGAAATCCGAATTGCGAGAACAGTGATCGTGGGGGACAGCATTGAAGTGCCGGGCAGCGGTACGGAGCCGTGGATGTTGGAGCTGGCACGAGTGCTGATCCTGAAAAACCTGCCGAGAGGCGTGATCGTGGGGACGGAGAGAATCAGGGAAGTCATCAAAGGCGATTCGTTGTACGAATGGCATCTGACGGATGTGGAACGCGCCAAGCGATTCCGTAAACCAAAGGGCCATCCACAGCCGGTCTGGTTCACGCCGTTCTGATGGGTTAAGGACGGAATAAATCGGTCGTTATGCGCCCGTTCGAAGGTGGATTAAGACACGCGTGTTTTACCGTAAAATGAAGAAAGCCCTTCGACGGATTCGTCGAAGGGCTTTCTATCGTATCTAGTCGGGGTGACAAGATTTGAACTTGCGACCTTCCGATCCCGAACCGGACGCTCTAGCCAAACTGAGCTACACCCCGAACGTGGCGTACAAAACTTACAGGGCAATGGCGGGGTCGCCGCCATCGGGAGAGGGAATGTTAGCGAGTGACCTGCGGAAGGCAAGTCGCGGTGGAAGTCGGTTCGAGCTGGGGAATGGTTTACCGGATTGACGGCTCGGCCGGCGGTGTTGCGGGCAGTGCATGGGGTGTCGGGTGCGGGTGTCGGGTCGTGGAGTCAGTCGGGGGTGTCGGGTGGGGTGGCAACCCTTTTCCGGTGCATCATTTCGGGTAGAGTTGGGGCATGGCAAAAACGCCAGCGGTTCGCGAGTTTGATGTTCTGGTGCTCGGCAGCCATCCCTCGGCGTATTTTGCGGCGGCGTTGTTGAAGAGTAAATCGAAGCTCGCCGTCGGCCATGCGGAGCTGGGGGCGGGCGAGTTCGACGATCGGCTCGTAACGATCAACCCTGAACTGTTTCAGTTGCACCCGATGTTGGCGGGCATGAATCGCCGACTCGGGGGAAGCGGCGTCTATGGACTCCGGTTTCTCGCTGATCAACCCGACACCAGCAGCGAGAGCCGAGGCAAATCCGCGGTCGTCTGCGTGGCGAAATACCGAACGGTCCGGGAGGAGTTCGCGAAGCTGGCCGGCTCGGCAGAAGTCGAGTGTTTCGGCGTTAAGCCGGTTCGTGTGGTCGGGGTCGACGAGACAGGTGTCGACCTGACCCTAGGGAAACAACCGGCGCGGGCGACCGCGATGATCGTGGCCGGTGAATTGCCTCCGGATCAGCGAGCAGTGCTTGGCATCCCGGAAAGCCCGGATCCCGAGACGGTTCATCGATTTACCTCACTGCGGTGCAAGGGCGTCAAACACCTGCTGCTGAACGCTAAGCCGGCGATGCCCATGTCGCTCGACTTAAATTGCGAGCTGTGCTGGGGCTGGCTTTTGCCGGGCGACGGCGAGTTTCAGTTGTCGGTGGAGCAACCGCTGAAGGCGTTTACAACCCCGGCCGACGGCCTCGATCTGTTACGGCACTGGGTTCGGGTTCTGAAATCGCACGGGGTGCTCGATGCCAAATTCGAGCTTTCCGCAGCTTCGGTGACTTCAATTGATCTACCGCTTGCGGGCGCGTTGGCACAGGAGGGCGTTGCGAATCGAACGTTGCTGGTCGGCCCCGCGGGCGGGTTCTACACGGCGTGCGGGGAGGAGATTTACCCGGCGTGCTGGTCGTCGGTGTTTGCCGTCGACGTGCTGAAAAAGGCGCTCCGCGAGCCTCACCTTCAGGACGCGTTGAACACATACAGACATAAATGGAGAACGACGCTGGGCGATTACCTCCGGGGACCGCACCAAAACCTGCGGTTCCTTCTGCCGCTCGTTTATCGAAATCAGACCATGACCGATCGACTGGCGGAGGCAATCCTGCTAAGCAAAAGTGTGGTCAGATGAGCGTGCATTCTTCTGCCACTGCGACTACGGAAAGCGGCCGATGCCGTTGATTTTTGCGCAGTCCCGACATATTTTGCGCGATGTAAAAATTAGATAGATGTAAGCGTCGCTAAGGCAACGTCTTATAACTTCTCGAATTTTAACTAAAGAACTGAAGTTTTTGCGCGGCTTGCGTCGATAAAGATGGTGTTGGCGCGATTGCCTATCGTGTCATCGGTCAGGGCGATGGAGTCGCCCGCCGTGATCGGCCTCGGTTTCGACCGGGATTCTTCCCTGGAGCAGACGGATGTCATCAATCAACGGACTCGGCGGATCTTCACCCGTTCAACAGACGCAGAACACCACAAAGGCCGCAGCCCCCGCGCAGCCGGCGTCCACAACCAAGGCGTCGATCAGCGACCGGCTCGAACTTTCGGGGGCGAGTCATCTTCTTCAGGCCTTGAAGACGAACGACGTCCGAGCGGATAAAGTGGCTTCGATCAAAGCCCAGATCGCCGACGGCAGCTATGATGCCGACGACTCGAAGCTGGATTCCGCGGTAGGCAAACTTTTGAACGAGCTAGAGAAGTAGGACGCAATGGCCAGTGACTCGTCATTCGATATCGTCAGTGAAATCAATCTCCAGGAAATGGATAACGCGGTCCAGCAGGCGATCAAAGAAGTCACCACCCGGTACGATTTCAAGGGCACCGCGGCTTCGGTCTCTGAACTGAATCGTAAGGACAAAGAACTGACGCTTTGCGCCGATGCCGATTCGCAGCTGGAATCGGTCAAGAAGGTGCTCGTCGAAAAGATGATCAAGCGGGGGGTCGACCCCAAGTGTCTCGATTACCAGAAGCTCGAGCAGGCGACGCATAACACTGTCCGGCAGAAGGTGAAGCTTAAGGACGGGATCGACAAAGACACCGCCAAGACGATTCAGAAGTCGATCAAGGAACTGAAGCTGAAGGTGAACGCTAGCATTCAAGGCGAAGCGCTGCGGGTGAGCGGCAGTAAAAAGGACGACTTGCAGGCCGTGATGGTGCACCTGAAGGCGAATCCTCCGGAAATTCCGCTGCAATTCACGAATTATCGATAATCGCCGGTGTTCGAAGTGCTTCGGTGTGCGTTCACCAATCTCGAGTTGAATAAACCCCAATATTCATCTAGGATTCGTCGGCTTTATGAAAACGGCTGACAGATCTCTCGCGATGCAGTGCCGGTCGGTGATCGACTTGATCGGCAACACGCCACTGATTGCGTTCAACCGAATTCTCGAACACACCGCGCCGGTCGAGGTCTTTGCCAAAGCCGAGTGGTACAACCCCGGCGGCAGTGTGAAGGACCGAGCCGCGCTGGCGATGATCCTCGACGGCGAACGCCGTGGCCTGCTCAACAAAGATAAAATTTTAATCGACGCGACGAGCGGTAACACGGGCATTGCCTATGCCATGATCGCAGCCGAGCGCGGTTACCGGGTGAAGCTTGCGTTGCCCAAAAACGCCAGTGCCGAGCGGAAGCAATCGCTGCTCGCGTACGGTGCCGAGTTGATCTTCACCGACCCCACGGAGGGGACCGACGGCGCGCAGCGGTATGTGAAAAAGCTTTATCTGTCCGACCCGGACACTTACTTTTATCCCGATCAGTACAACAACGACGCCAACTGGCGTGCGCATTATGACACCACGGGCCGTGAGATCTGGAACCAGACCGGCGGTCGCGTCACGCACTTCGTGGCCGGGATGGGCACCAGTGGAACGTTCATGGGAGTGAGCCGCCGGTTAAAGGAATACAACCCCGATATCACCTGTATAAGCATGCAGCCGGACGGCCCTCTGCACGGGCTCGAAGGCATGAAGGACATGGAATCGGCCCTCGTTCCGGGTATCTACGACCCCGGGTTGGCCGACGAGCAGGTTATGGTCAGTACCGAGGATGCTTACGCCACGGTGTTGAAACTTGCCCGCAAGGAGGGGTTGCTGGTCGGACCGTCGGCGGGGGCTAATCTGTCGGCCGCCATTCGCCTCGCCGAGCGTCTGCACGGCGAAGGGGCACACGACGCGGTAATTGTTACCATCTTCTGTGACTCGGCTTCGAAATATCTTTCCGAACGATGGTGGAGCGAAGTCCAGCCCGAAGTGGAGAATTGGCCGTGAGCACCGCCGTCAATAATTTAAGTCTTACGTCGGAGCACCAGCGGCAGATCGAGTCCGAAGGCGCAGCGGCGTATCCGAACGAGTGCTGCGGCATCATTTACGGCCGCGACGTCGACGGCGTCGGCCGGGTGGTCGAGTCGCTCGAACCGGTACCGAACGATTTTGAATCTGCCGAGCAATATCACCGTTTTTCGATCACGCCGGCGACGCTGATGAACGCCGAAAAAAAATGCACTGCCGGGCTGTTGGTACTTGGGTTCTACCACAGCCACCCCGACCACCCGGCCCGCCCGAGCGAATACGACCGCGAACACGCCTGGCCTTTTTACAGCTATGTCATCGTCGCGATCGAAAAGAAAGAACCGAAGCTGATGACCTGTTGGCTGTTGGACGAAGCTACCGAACAGCTCGTCGAGCAGACCATCACGTTGCGGAGATGATTCGACTCAAAGTTTGGAACGAAGAACTTGAACGACCGCACCGATTTGCAACTCCGCTTGGCGATGGGTGCCGGAGCCACTAGATTGCTGATCGACGCTGCAGAAGGCGTCGCCTGATTGCGAAAGGAACCGATTATGCCGCTCAAACCACAGGGCCGAATTTTCAACGACATCACAGAAGTGATCGGCGGGACGCCGCTCGTTCGCATTAACCGGATCATTCCCGAAGGGCAGGCGACCGTGCTGGCCAAGTGCGAATTCTTCAACCCGCTGTCGAGCGTGAAGGACCGCATCGGTCTTGCGATGATCGAAGCCGGCGAGCGTGACGGCAAGATCGACAAAGACACCGTGATCGTCGAGCCCACCAGCGGGAACACCGGGATCGCGCTCGCGTTCGTGTGCGCGTCGCGGGGGTATCGGCTGGTTCTGACGATGCCGGAAAGCATGAGCATCGAGCGTCGCCGGCTGCTCAAAGCGCTCGGCGCCGAAGTCGTCCTCACGCCCGCCGCCGAAGGCATGAAGGGCGCGATTCAAAAGGCCGAATCAATTCTGAAAGAGCACAAGAAAAGTTACATGCCGCAGCAGTTTCAGAACCCGGCGAACCCGGAGATCCACCGCAAGACGACTGCGGAAGAACTGTGGCAAGACACCAACGGCGGCATTGATATTCTGGTCGCGGGCGTCGGAACCGGCGGCACGCTGACCGGGTGCTCCGAGGTCATCAAACCGCGGAAGCCGTCGTTCAAGGCGATCGCCGTCGAACCGGTCACTTCGCCGGTGATCACACAGACGATGAACCACGAAGCGGTCAAGCCGGGCCGGCACAAGATTCAGGGCATCGGTGCCGGGTTCGTTCCGGGCAATCTGCATCTGGATATCGTCGACGAAGTCGTCCAGATCACCGACGACGAAGCGTTCGCCTGGGCCCGGCGGCTGGCCAAGGAAGAGGGCATCTTCGGCGGTATCAGCAGCGGCGGGAACATGGCCGCCGCCGCCAAGATCGCCGCCCGGCCGGAGAACAAGGGCAAAATCATTGTCACCGTGATGTGCAGCTTCGGCGAGCGCTATCTGTCAACCCCGCTGTTCGAGGAGGAATGATGCCTGCATCGAGACTCGTCTCTTTAAATATTCCGGAGACTCTGCTGGAGTCGGCGAGCCGCCGCGCCACCCGGAACGGTCGAATGCTTGAAAACCAGTTGCTCCATGACATCGAGCTTGTAGACATACAGGAACGAGCAGAGGCTGAACTGCTTGAGACGACGAGAGCGGCCAGGGATGCTTTGACCAACCGTGGCGTTCAACTCACAGACGAATTCTTAACTGAAGCGAAGGCGTGGGGAAGATCGTGATCGTGGTCGACACCAACGTGGTGGCTTATTTCGTGATCCCAGGGTCGCGCACCAAAGATGTTGAAGCGCTCCGTCGCGACGATAGGGACTGGCGTGTTCCGTCACTTTTTTATCACGAGTGGCTGAACGTTGTTTGCCGGCACATCGTTGCCGGAATTTTTGATCGCGATGAAGCGCTAAAGGTCTACCGACGTGGCGTGGCCTTGGTGAAGCAGTCCGCCATCGCTAATGAGTCTTTAGACCTCCTTATCCTTAACCTTCACGTCCGGAGCGGTTGCACTAGTTACGATTGTGAATTCATAGCGTTGGCTGAATCGTTGGGTTGTAAGCTTGCAACGGCGGACAAGCACCTGATCGCGTCTTTTTCTGAAGTGGTCCGCGTACTTTGACAGGAATTTTATGGCAGAACAAAAAGCGACGAACATTACCTTCCACGCCGGCTCGGTCACTCGCGACGAACGGCACGCACTGCTGAATCAGAAGGGGCTAATCATTTGGATGACCGGCCTGAGCGCGTCGGGCAAGAGCACGATCGCCGTTATCGTCGAACAGATGCTGCTGCATTTGAAAAAGCAGGCGTACCGCCTCGACGGTGACAACCTCCGCACCGGGCTGAATAAGAATCTCGGCTTCAGTGCCGAAGACCGCGCGGAAAACATTCGCCGGGTGGGCGAAGTCGCCCGGCTGTTCATGGACGCCGGGACGATCACCATCTGCAGTTTCATCAGCCCGTACCGCAAGGACCGCGACGCGATCCGCGCCAGCTGCAAGCCCGGCGAGTTCGTCGAAGCGTACGTCCATGTTCCGTTGGAAATGGCCGAGCAGCGCGACCCCAAGGGGCTGTACAAGAAGGCACGAGCCGCCGTCGCCAGTGGCAAGGGAATGGGCTTCACGGGCGTCGACGACCCTTACGAAGCGCCGCATAAGCCCGAGATTCTGATCGAAACCGAAAAGCAGTCGGCCGAGGATTCGGCCAGGCAGATCCTCGCCTATCTCGAAAAGGGCGGTTACCTGACGGCTTGAGTTCGGGCCGGCTTCGATTTCTAAATCAGGAGTGCTTGTCGTGGGCAGAACCGTCAGAGGATTGCTGCTCTGTCTGTTACTCCTGGCGTCGGTGGTATGGCTGGTGGTCTCTGTCCGGGGATTGGTTCAGTCGGCGACGGCATTTCACCTTCGCGTGCTCGACCCGGTTCGGCTCGGGACCGTGCGGGCCACCCCCCAGGAAGCGACGGCACTGCAGTCGAGCCAGAACAATTGGGGACAAAGCACGATGTTCGCCGTTGCCGGCGTTGCCTCAACGCTCGTCCTGCTGTTCGTTAACACGTTTTTACGCGGCGCTCGGTCGAGATTGCCCGGGCGAGAAATTTGATGACTTCATCCTTCGTCGATCTTCATTGCCATTCGACCGCGTCAGACGGCACGCTCGCGCCGGCCGACGTGATTCGTCTGGCGAAATCGAACAGCTTAACCGCGATCGCGCTGACCGACCACGACACGATCGGCGGCGTCGCCGAGGCGGCAGCCGAAGCGAAAGTGCAGGGCATTGGTTTTTTGCCCGGCATCGAGATTTCGGCCGAGTACACCCCGCCGGGCACGATGCACATCCTGGGATACGGCATCGACCCGAAAAGTCAGACATTGCATGCCTTGACCGAAACATTGATCGCCGGCCGGGACAATCGCAATCCAAAAATCGTCGAGAAACTGCAGCGCCTCGGCGTCGCCATCACGTTGGAAGAGGTCGAGCACGAGGCGCGGGGCCAAGTAGTCGGCCGGCCGCACATCGCCGCGATCCTGCTTCGCAAAGGTTACGTCAGTTCGATCAAGGATGCATTCAATAAGTATTTGGCGCAGGGTGCTCCGGCGTATTTCGACAAGGAACGGCTGACGCCCCGTCGGGCGCTTGAAATGATACGCGAATCGGGCGGCCTGCCGGTGCTCGCGCACCCGTATCAACTGCACACGGGCAACGACGCCGAGTTGGATCGGGTCATTAAAGACCTCGTCGATCTCGGGCTCGCGGGGATCGAAGTCTTTCACAGCGATCACGACGAGGCCTGGATCAACAAATGTACCGACGCTTCCGACCGGTATCATCTGCTGAAAACCGGCGGCAGCGATTTCCACGGCACCAACAAGGCTAATATCAACCTAGGACTCGCCCGGGGCCGGAAAGTGCCCCGCGAGTTGTTCGACCGATTGGTCGACGCACTACCCCGGACCTGATCATGAGTACGACCGTTAATAAAACCACGCTCGACGTCGCATCTTTAAACGCGATGTTTGAAGAGGCCGACCCCACCAGGGTGGTCGCCTGGGCCGCCGCCGAGTTCGCACCTCAGGACGTGGTGATGTCCTCGTCGTTCGGAGCCGAGTCGGCCGTCTTGTTGCACATGGCAACACGCGTCATTCCCGACATCAAGGTCATCTTTGTCGACACCGGCTACCTGTTCCCGGAAACACACACTCACCTGGAACTGCTACGCCGGCGGTTGGACCTGAATATCTGGGCCTACCGAACCCGAAACGACCCGATCGCCTACCTGCACAAAGCCGGCGAAGAAAACCCGGCATGGCGAAAGGACGTCGACGCCTGCTGCGGGCAAAATAAAACCGAGCCGTTCGCCCGGGCGATGACGGAGTTGAAACCGAAGGCGTGGCTCCGCGGAATTCGCCGGCAACAGTCCGTTACGCGACAGTCAGCACGATTTCTGGAATGGTCCCAGCGGTTCAACTGCTACGCGGTGTCGCCCCTGCTGAAGATGGACCGGCGGACGATCCATGCGTATCTGAAAAAACACGACCTGCCGTACCACCCGTTGTTCGAGCAGGGGTATGCGTCGATCGGGTGCAACCCCCTCAGTTGCACGCGGCCCATTCAGATCGGCGAGGACGCCAGGGCAGGTCGCTGGAGCGAGAGCGCCAAAGTCGAGTGCGGGATTAATGTCGAGAGCAACTCGCTGGAGTCGGCCAATATCTGACGCGAGGCTACAGGCCGGTCAATTGTATTCCTGCTCAGAACAATAAACGCAGACCCAAAGCCCACGACCGCGTCGTGGGTTTTCGCGTTCATCATTCTCCTCCGGTACGATCATCTCGAGGGATATATGTGCCGGTCGGAAAGGGACTACAGGATGAAGATCAATCGAGCCAGCTTGCGAGTGTTCTTGGCTGCGATCCTGTTCAGCACTTTAGCCCTTGCAGACGTCGCCAGCACGCAGCCCGTGACTACGGCTTTCCTTCAGGGGGTAGCAGCGAAGAAGGCGATTATCGACGACTCGCTCGACCCTTATTTTTCAAAACTCCAAGACCACGAGATGTCGGCCAAGACCGGTGAGACCGTCACCGGCGACAGCCGCGAGGCGAAGCTGACCGAGTGCAAGCTTCTGTACCAGGCTGCGGTCCTGGATTTCAGCGACGACGACAAGGCGACGCTGGTTTGGCTGATTTCGAAGATCCAGCCGTCGATAGCGAGAAAATACCCCGTGTTCGGCAAAACGCCGTGGAGCTTCATCAAGGTTGCGGATTCGCTCGAAGGCGGAATGCCTCATACCAGGGGCCGGACTGTTGTTCTGCCCGAAAGTGTTCTGACGCAGTTCGACACGCTGCGACGGCGTCAGGGGGATCGCGCGATCCCCGGCGGCGCGATGCTGCTGATCCACGAACAAACTCACGTGCTCGAACGGCTGCATCCTGATCTGTTCACTCAGTTGTTCACCGAGACGTTTCACTTCGTTCGCGCTGCAAACATTAAACCCGATGCGTGGCTGACAGCGCGGCAACTGATAAACCCCGACGGGATCCGGTGCGAGTGGCTGTTGCCCGCGAACATCAACGGCGATTGCTATATTCTTCCCCTGATCGTTTTCGCCGACCCTGACGCGCCCGACATTCACAAGGGTATCGAGACGATTGGTGTCATCATGACCAAAAAACCTGACGGCTACGTAGCCGCGGTCGACGACGCGGGGAAGCCCCGGGTGAGCCGACTCGCCGAGTTGAAACCCTACACCGACGAAGAAGGAAGCGGCGGAAACAATTACCATCCGAACGAGATTGCTGCCGACCGTTTCGCGGAGCTGGTCGTCATCGATGATCTCATAAATAAAGACCTGCTGCCGGCCGATGCCGGGCAGGCGGGTAAGATGGAAGCGAAGTTGAAAGTAACCCGCGACTGGGCGTCCAAAGCGTTTGCAGAGCCGGTTTCACACTGACACGCGTATTGGGAGTCATGGATGAATCGTGAAAAACTCGCGTGGACCGTGGCCGTCGTGCTGCTGATTGTCCTCGCGTTTCAAATCCCCGGCTCACTGGCGCAGCGCGACGACGACTACACGTTCGTTCGGACGCTAATTGATATTCACCGTCGGGTCGCCGACAACTATGTCGACCCGGTGGATGAATCAAAACTGAACGAGGGCGCGATCGACGGCATGCTGTCGCAGCTGGACCCGTTCAGCGTGTTCGTACCCCCGGCCCGCGAAGAGGATTTCGATCGGATGCTCAGCGGTTCGTTCAAAGGCGTTGGAATCCGACTGGATCAACACCCGGACGGCGTGATTGAAATCGTCACCCCCGTCGACGGCAGCCCGGCCGCAAAAAGCGGCATCCTTCCCGGCGACATTTTGCTGAAGGTCAATAACGAGGCGCTCGAAAACGTGCACTTGATCGACCTGATCAAAAAGATCGGCGGGCCGGTCGGGTCGCAGGTTTCGCTGAGCGTTCGTCACTACGACGGCAAAGAAGCGACCTACACGCTGACCCGCGAGGAAATCGAACAACCGACCGTCAAGGGTTATCAACGAAAAACCGACCAAGGCTGGGACTATTACATCTGCGACGATCCGAAGATCGCCTACGTGCAGCTCACTCAGTTCACGGGCGGTGCCAACACCAGCTCGTACAAAGAGCTTCGCAGCGTCTTCGAACAGTTGCTGAAATCCGGAATGAAAGGAACGATTCTGGACCTTCGCTTCAACCCGGGCGGGCAGTTGGATCAGGCCGAGCAGATCATCAACATGCTCGTCGACAAGGGTCAGACGATCGTGACCACCAAAGGTAGAAATCGACCCGAGCAGAGGCGGATCGCCGACGGGGTCAACCCGCTGCAACCCGAAGGCGCGAAAAAGTTCCCGTTGATCGTGCTCGTCAATGAACACTCTGCCAGCGCCGCCGAGATCGTTTCGGGCAGCCTGATGGACAACAAACGTGCCGTCGTCCTCGGCGAGCGAACCTACGGCAAAGGCAGCGTGCAGGAGGTGGTCCCGCTCGACGAGCAGGGCGGTGAGCTCAAACTGACGGTCGCGTACTATTACCTTCCCAGTGGTCGTCTCGTGCATCGTCGCAAAGATGCTACGGATTGGGGCGTGCAGCCACAGATTCACGTTCCGATGGATCCTGCGCGGCAGGCGAAGGTTCTCGCCGACCGCGACGCGCAGGAGGTATTTCGCAGGCCGTTGCCCAAGACCACCACGGCAGCGGCGGCAGGCAATGCGACGACACAGCCGATGCAGGATAATCAACTGCAGGCCGCGATCGACACGCTGCTGGGCGTTCTCGTCTTCGATACCCAACCGAGGGGTGTGCCGACGACGCAGATCAAACCCAGTCCGCCGACGACGCAATCGCGTTGACGACAGCTCGCAAGATTGGTTCAGCGGCAGACAACGTATCTACCGGTCGACTCTTGCTTCATGTTGTAGAAACCACAAAATGCTGATCGCAGCGCCCGACACCCGGCGAGGATCTGTTCTGAATGGAAGCCACCTATCAACAACTGCGGCAGCGCGTCATAGAGATTCTCAGACGCGATCTGAAGCTCGGGGCGGATATTCGCCTCGATGACGATGCGCCGTTGTTCGACAGTGCAGCCGATCTCGATTCTCTGGACATGCTGTTGCTTGTTTCCAGTATCGAGCGCGAATTCGGATTTAAGATGCCGAGCGAATCGCTTGGCGAAACGACGTTCCGAAGCGTCGGCACGCTGACCCGATACGTGCAGCAGAATCACCGAAACGGCGTCCAGCACGCAGGCACGCCGGTATCGGCAATTCCCGCGAACCCGTTGGATCGATTGCCGCACGGGGAGCCATTCAAATTCGTTACTGTTCTAGCCAGGCATCAGCCGGATGATTCGGCCGAGGGGGTCTGGAAGACGACCGGGACGGAAGCTTTTTACGGCGGACACTTTCCGGGCCAGCCGATGGTACCGGGGGTTCTCATCGCCGAGGCGCTCGCACAAATCTCCGGCCTTATTTCTCCCCCCGTCACAGCAACTGGTGGAAAATTGGCGCACGTCGATGTCCGCTTCGATCGGCCCGTGGTGCCGCCGGCGGATATTTTGCTCCGTTCAAAGCTGATTCGAAAAGTGGTCTCGCTGCAGCAATTCGAAGTCTCGGCGACCGTCGAAGGCGTGGTCGTCGCGCGTGGGACTCTCGCGATACAGCACGGCTGAGGCGCTGACCATGACTATCACGAACAATTTTCAGTCGAGACTCGCGTCGGGCCGGCGCGTGCCAATTACCGTTAGAACCTTTTCACTCGTGGTCGTTTTCGTATCTCTGGTTTCCGTCGGCCGGGCTGACATCCCGTCGACACAGCCGAGCGATCCGCAGCTCTGGGTCGAGCTGCGTGCGATCGACGCCAAATCTGCGGGAATCCCGTCCGTGTCGGCAGACTTCGAGCAACGCAAATTCACAGCGATGATGAAAAAGCCGTTGGTTTCGAGCGGCAACGTAACTGCGAGCGAGAATGTCGCGTTGTGGAAGACGTCGAAACCACAACCGACGGCAATGCTCGTGAGCCCGAAGGAGATTCGGATCTACTATCCGAGCCAATCCGTAGTCGAGATCTACCCGGTGCAGGGACAACTGGGCGCGTTAGCGGCTTCACCGCTCCCGAGGCTGGAGACGCTGAAAAAGTTCTTCTCCTTCGAACGAACCAAAGCCGCGCTCCTGGACCCGACCACGAACGACGAAAAATACCTGGCCGTGAAATTGACGCCGAATGACGAACAGCTGAAGCAGCACGTCAAACAGGTTCGTGTCCTGCTCGACCGGGGAACCGGCGCAATGCGGTCGGCGGAGACGACCGACGTGGACGGCGAACGGACATTGATGATTTTCTCGTCGATGAAGTTCAGTTCGAAGCCGACGCCCGACGCGCTCCAGTTGTCGGTCGAGCCGGGGACGAAAGAAGTTCACCCATTGGCGGGCCTCGGGGATGGAGCAGAGGGCGGCCGCCCGTGACCGACCCGGTTGCATCTCAGCCCGCAATGCCGGTCGAGCGCAGACGCGATCTTCAACACGCCGACGAAGCGGGTCGACGCATCGCTTTCAGCGAACGGGCGCGGGAAAAGACAGCCGGGATCTGGCTGGGACTGTTTTTCGCAATGGTCTCGACAGTGCCTCGATTGACCTACGCGTTGCGGCCGGCGTTCATTCGGCTCGCTTACTTCTTCTCTGAAAAAATTCGCCGCAATACGGCCTGCAATGGCCGTCGTCTCTGCACCGATACTTCGCCGGGCGAATTAAGGCAGTTCGGACTTGACGTGGTCGGTTCCTTTTTCGACTTCGTCTACGACATCGGGACAAGCCGGGGTGCCACCCGGCAGCAACTGGCGGCGAGAGTCAGCTCGATCGCGGGAACCGAGCACTATCTGGCCGCTCGAGCCGAGCATCGAGGCGCGGTATTAGTTACCGCACACATGGGGTCGTTCGAGGTCGGCCTCGCGGCTTTGCCGGTCGAAGAAAAAGCCATACACGTCGTCTTTAAACGCGACCGCCTTTCCGGGTTCGAGCGGCTTCGTCTGCAGCTTCGAACACAGCTGAACGTGACTGAAGCCGCGATCGACGACGGCTGGTCGGTGTGGTTGCGGTTACGCGATGCGCTGATGAATAACGAGGTCGTCGCGGTCCAGGGGGATCGCGTGATGCCCGGACAAAAAGGCCTTTGCGCGCAAATGAGCGGCGGGCGAATGCTGTTGCCGACCGGCCCGTTCAAGCTCGCGCTGTCGGCAGGATCGCCGGTCATTCCCATCTTTTCCAACCGCACATCGGACGGTCGAATTTCGATCTCCATCCACCCGCCGATACAGGTCACTGCCGATCAAGATGGCATCGAGCGGGCGGTGAAAGAGTTTGCTAAGATATTGGAACGAGCAATTACCACGGCTCCCCGGCAGTGGCTGGTGTTGGAACCGGCGTTCGTGCCGGCAACCGAATCGAATCAAATTTCGAAGGACGTCCTTCCTTTATGACGCATGATCGAGTTGTCATCACGGGTGTGGGTCTTGTCACGAGCCTGGGCATTACCGCGGAGCAGACCTGGCAAGGCGTGCTCGCGGGGGTTGAAAGCCTGGGGTCCATGCCGGCGATGGAAACATCGCTGCCACAGTCCAACGGCGGGTTTCAGGCGCCGGAGCTGCCCGATCATTTTGAGCCCGGGCTATCTCGGGAAATCAGGTATCTGAAGTGGACAATGGCTGCGGCGATACGTCAGGCCGGGGTCCTGCCCGCGCTGCCCTACGAGCGACGGCGGTGTGGTGTCGTGCTGGGAACCACACTGCACGGAATGCGATCCGGCGGCACGTTTCTGCGTACCGGTGATTTCAGCCACTTGTCCGGTTTCCTTGCCGGCAGTGTGCTGCAGCAAGTCCTGGGTGACCTGCCTTTCGGCGGCGACATGATCACGACCTGCTCCGCGTGTTCTTCCAGCCTCGGCAGCGTCGCGCTCGCCGCAACGTTTCTGGAGACGAGGCAACTCGATCTCGTCGTCGCCGGCGGATACGACACCATCAGTGAATACGCCTACGGAGGATTTAATTCCCTGAGGCTGGTCGCCGAAGGCCATCTCCGTTCGTTCGCCAGAGACCGGCAGGGAATGAAACTCGGTGAGGGGTACGGAATCGTCGTCATGGAGCGCGACGAAGGTGCTCGACGCCGCGGGGCAAAGTCGTTGGCGGTCGTTGCGGGGTGGGGCGAATCGGCCGACGCACATCACCTGACGCAACCACACCCGCAGGGGGAAGGTGCTGCGGCAGCAATCGGGTCGGCGATACAACGAGCGGCGCTCCGGCCCGAAGACATCAATTTAATCGCCGCTCACGCGACCGCCACGCACGACAACGATGCGGGAGAATACGCGGCGCTGGCCAGGGTGTTTGGCGACAACCTGCCCGGAATTCCCGTTGTCGCTTTTAAAACCCATGTCGGGCACACGCTCGGGGGCGCGGGTGCAGTCGAACTGATCTTGTCTGCATTGTCCCTCCGCGATCAAGTCGTCCCGGCGTGCGCGAACGTATCAAAGGCGGATGTGGATTTTCCCGGGCTGAACCTCAGTGTCGGAGCGCCAAAGCCGGCGAAAATTCGCACGACCTTGAACACGTCCCTCGGCTTCGGCGGGGCGAATACCTGCGTCGTTCTGTCTAACGAGGTGACGCCGACATTTTCTCTAGCGCCGCGCAATCCGTTGCGCGACGTGTGTGTCACGGGAATAGGAATTCTCCTTCCCGGCATCACCGGGATCGAAGCGTTCGAGGCCTATCAACGTGAGCCTCGACCAAAACCGGGTGCGGACACCGGCACCATCCCCGAATCGCAGTACCTGCACCTTCTCAATGCGCGGCGGGTACGCCGGGTCAGCGATTACGTGAAGATGTCGTTGGCCGCGACGACCCTGGCGTGCCTGGACGCGGGGTATACCGAAGCATCGCCGCTGCCTCCCGATGCGTCGGTGCTGCTCGGCAGCACGCACGGCAGTTCGAGTTACTGTGTCGACTACTATCGCAAGATCGTCACCGAGGGTTTTATCGGCGCAAACCCGATGCTGTTCGCAGAGGGAGTGCCCAACGCGGCCGCGGCGCACATCAGCCTGATGCTGTCGTTGAAAGGCGCGTGTCAAACAATCATCGGCTCGCGCACGGCCGGTTTGGACGCGGTCCGGCTCGCGGGTCTGAGGATCGCGAGCGGACAATGGGACCGTGCGGTGGTCGGTGCGGCTGAAGAATACCTGCTATTGATCAATGAGGGGTATCGCCATTGTGGGCTATATTCCGCCGACGGCACCGGCGGCTTCGTCACCAGCGCCGGTGCAGTGACGCTCATTCTCGAAGGTCGGGATGCTGTCGAGAAACGGGGGGGCAAAGTATACGGGTCGATCGCCGGGTCGTCGTCGGCTCGGATCGTCGAAGAGGACGGTATCACCGCTATTCGGGACGTGCTTCGCGCAATCGGCCGTCCGGCGAACGTCATCGGATCGGCCAACAGCACCTGGGTCGATCGCGCCGAAAAAGCGGCGATCCACAGAGAAGCCCCGGCGACGACGCTTGCAACCCCTTACGGGCTCGTTCCCGAACTCTTCAGTGTCGGCCCGCTCGTCGGCATCGCGATGGCTTTCACGAACAAAAGCAGCCCGGCTGGTGCAGTGCTCTGCACCGGGTACGACGGGGTTGTCAGCGCCGTAAAACTTTCATCCTGCTGATCCCGGGCGAAAGCGCCGCGCGAGTTTCCCTCGGTAAATCGCCGGTGGGGGAAAAAACTGTGCGCGATGGTAAACAACGTCCGATAACGACGACATGTTCTGTCTCTCCTGCACGTCGAATTCATTCCGCAGTGCGTCGAGTGCGATGGCCAAAGCGGCGTCCGCGAAGCTTCGGCAATTGGGTGCGCTGCCTACGTCCGTAAACTGGACCGCCCGGGCCGAAATCTGCGAGCGGTGCCCGATGCGCGTGCTGCACCGGGGCGATTCATTTTGCGGAAAACCGTTTCTTCAGCAGATCGATCGCGATCCCGCGACAGATGGTTGCGGTTGTCCCACCCGTGATAAGGCAAAATCGCCGTCGGAGCACTGCCCGGTCGACCGGGCATATCACGCCTCGGTTCAATTAAAAGTTGGTTGCAACTGCAAGTGGTGCGCGGCGTGATTACCACTATGCTATAGGGAACCGGCCTCGACACAGTCGAAACCGGTCGTGGTCGATCGCTGGAGTCGAGTTGCAACGACGGACCGAAAAAACAGTTGCCGCGAGTCCCAAAGCACCGGGACAGCGCCCGCCCGTTCCGCCCGTGGAAGAACCGGGCGAGCTGAAACCAGCAGTGCTCGGCCGGACCAGCGACGAAGATCTGATGCGGCGCACTCAGAACGGCGACAAGCAGGCGTTCTCCCTGCTTTATGAGCGCTATAGCTCGTCGGTACTGTCTTACCTGTACCGGATGCTGGGAAACGTAGAAGACGTCGAGTCGATCGGGCAGGAAGTGTTCCTGCGGGCGTTCCGGTTCGCGCCGACGTATCGATATCCGCAGAAGTTTTCCACCTGGCTGTTCACCATCACGCGAAATCTGGCGATCAACCAGTCCCGCAGGAAAAAGCGGAATCCGGTCCGGAATGTCACTGAATTAAATCTTGAAGGCATGGACATGAGCGGCGACCCGTATCAGGTTGCCGCCCGAGCGACGGACAAGGTCGAAAAGCAGGAAGAGATCGTCCGCATGCTTAAAGCACTCGAGGATCTGCCGATCGACCAGAAAGAAGTGATTGTCCTCGGCGTGTTTCAGGATCTGTCGTATGCGCAGATGGAAGAGATCACCGGCACGAAAGCGGTCACGCTGCGGTCGAGAATGTTTCACGGCCTGAAAAGGCTCGGGAAGCAACTCGGCGCCGGCGACCCCGCGACGGACCCGGAATGACGCCGGCCTCGGGCCGCGGCGGTGTTGGCGATCGGTTTAATCAAGACTCGAAGAGCGCTGAATGTCCGAAGACCTGAACATTGACGCAGACCCGTTTCTTAACGTACTGACCGATGCGCTGCGCGCGGGCCCCGGGAGCGCCGAGTGGACCGAGGCGACCTCGAAGCTCAATGCCGGTGGAATGCCGGACGCGGACCAGTATCGAGCTCTGGTCGCCGCGCGAGAAAACCTCGAAAGCGGTAAGTCGTATCGTTCCATTCGGGCCGGTGCCGGCTTCACGCGAAAGCTCGAGGGCCGACTTAATGCGACGGGGAACCCAGACGGAAGCGCAACGAACACGCGATTATCCGCAGGTTATCTGTCTTATTTCGGCGTCGCCTTGGTGATCGGCGCACTCGCGCTGCTGCTGTACCACCTGAGCGGATCGGCGACCGAGGACCTCGGTGGAACCTTTTTCAACACGGCCGTCTCGGCGAAGCTCGACAGCCCGCTTCCCCCGGGCTGGCGGGTCATCGGGTCATTGCCGGTCGACCCGGTCCACGGGCTCGCGCCGGCGGCAAATGCGTCTTCAAGTTCTTACCTCGGGGGCGGACTCGTCGCTACGAACGCCATCAATTCGGCGGATCCGTTTGCGATCGAAGGTACTTTTCACTTCGCTCATGTAAGCGACGGCGTGATCCCGCAGCTGTTCGTCGCCGACAATAGCGACTTTAACTCGGTACCTGCGGTCAGCAATCACGAACTGGTATGGCTCGTTCGCGGCGGCCTGGGCCGGGTCGTATTGCCCAGCGGAGAACTCGTCGGAACGTCGACCAGGATAGGGGACGGCGCGACGGTCGTCGTGCAGATCAGGGTCGGAAACAGCCAGGCGCAAGTCCTGGTCGACGGGACCACGGTCTGGTCCGGCCCCAGCCAGCTTAATGATAAGCCTCGCTACCCCGGCGTTCGTTTTCTCCGCAAAGGTGCGGACGAACGGGACAAAGTCACCGTCAAGGATCTTAAGATTCTCGAGCGATAATAAATCCGCACGGAGCTCGATCAGAATGTTGTCCCGCGCCGTGAACTGTTGCCTTCGATCCCAAACGACAGCGACGCCAACTTGTCCGAAGGATTACATCAAGTGCTTTCATCCGCCAGTTTTACATGAGCGAACTTAAAGACAATCCCGACGCGCAAGCCGCTCTCGCGGTCCGTGAGACGGCAACTCTGTTGCAGCAGGAGTTGTCGAAAGTGATCGTTGGTCAGACCGACGTGATCGAGGAAATCGTGATCGCGATCTTCGCCCGCGGGCACTGCCTGATGCAGGGCGTCCCGGGGCTGGCCAAAACCCTGCTGGTGTCGACGCTTGCCAGGGCGATGGATCTGTCGTTTCGCAGGATTCAGTTCACGCCTGATTTGATGCCGTCCGACATCACCGGGACTGATATCCTGCAGGAAGACCCGGAAAGCGGACGTCGTCGGTTCGAATTCCAACGCGGGCCGATCTTCGCAAATCTGCTCCTTGCGGACGAGATCAATCGGACGCCTCCGAAGACGCAGGCGGCGCTGCTTCAGTCGATGCAGGAAGGTGAAGTCACCGCGGGGAGTCAGACCTTTCAGCTGCCGGTTCCGTTTTTTGTGTTGGCCACGCAGAACCCGATCGAGCAGGAAGGCACGTACCCGCTTCCCGAAGCGCAACTCGACCGGTTTATGTTCATGACGCTGGTCAACTACCCGGCAAGGGACGACGAACTGGAGGTGTTGAAACGCACGACAGGCGGGCCCGGTCCTGAAATCCGGCCGGTGATACGGGCCGGGAGAATCACCGAACTCCAGGAGCTGGTTCGGGCGGTCCCGGTCGGGGAACACGCCTATTACTTCGCGCTGGATCTGATTCGCTCGACACGTCCGAACGAGCCGGGGGCGGGCGACTTTGTTCGACACTGGGTGCAGTGGGGTGCCGGTCCGCGCGCGGGCCAATTCTTAATTCTGGCAGCCAAGGCACGCGCGCTCATTCACGGGCGCATCCATGTGAAGATCGAAGACGTCGAAGCAGTTGCGCCGGCGGTGCTGCGTCACCGGCTCGTACCGACGTTCAACGCCGACGCGGAAGGCATCACCGTTAATCAGATCATTGAAAAACTGTTGGCGCTCGTGCCACGTGGGAAAAGCGATCGACTGCTCTAGAGAAATTTACTAATCGGAATCATCAATATTCACTACTTTGATGCGTTTCATATTCGAATGCACGCTCTTCCCTCGATCTTCGTACACGTTTTGTGGCTGCTGTGCTCTGCAATTTCAGTCCGCGACACGGCCGGCCGAGTGCAGAAGCCTTTTGAAAAAACGGGCCAGCAACTCACGGTTTTTTTCTTCGTCGCCGTCGATTGTCCGATCTCTAACGGCTACGCCCCGGAGATCAACAGAATCATCGAAACCTACGCGAAGCAGAACGTGAAATGCTTCCTGGTTTACGAGAACGTCGATGTTCCGGTAGACGACATCAAACGGCACGTGACGGATTTCGGGTTCGGCTGTCCTGCCCTGATCGACAGCACGCACGAGCTTAGAGCTTTGTTGCACGCCACAAAAACCCCCGAAGCAGCCGTCGTCGATGCTGATGTGCAGATTCTGTACCGCGGCCGCATCGACAATTGGTATTCGGAGTTCGGAAAGCACCGGCCGTTGGCGACCGTGCATGATCTCCGAGACGTGCTGGAAGCGGCGCTGGCGGGGAAGCCGGTGCCAACGGTCGTCACGAAGGTCGTCGGTTGCCCGATCTAGTTGGCTCATTCGACCGTCAGCGTTGTAATGAATTTGAGTCTGAACGCGTACTACGTGAGACGACTTAGTTTTCAGTGTGTCGAAAGTTTGAAGAGTCTATCGAAAGACGATTGCAATGCCCAAGCGGTTCCCGATTCTGACCTTTCTGCTTGCCTTGTCGTCTTCAACAGCGTGGGCGAGCACGCCGACCTACAGCCATGACATCGAGCCGATCGTGACCAGGAACTGTCTGGCCTGTCACCAGTCGGGCGAGGTGGCGCCGTTCGCGTTGTCGACGTTCAACGATGTTAAGAAAAGGGCCGAGCAGATCGTGGAGGTCACCGGCAGTCGATTTATGCCGCCGTGGAAACCCGAGCCCGGGTTTGGACATTTCGTCGGCGAACGACGGCTGACGGAAGATCAGATCAAGTCAATAGCGGCTTGGACCGCGGCGGGTTGCCCTGAGGGTGAAAAGGTCGAGCCGGCAACCCGACCGTCCAGCGGGACCGGGTGGGCGAATGGGACGCCGGACCTGATTGTGAAGATGCCCGGTTCGTATACGCTGCACGCGGACGGCGATAACGGCCGCGACGCTTACCGCGCGTTCGTCATCCCGTTGCACCTGGCGGAGGATCAGTACGTGACGGCGGTCGAGTTCCACCCCGACAATCGGCGGATCGTCCACCACGCTTTGTTTTTCCTCGACAACACTGGTGCGGCGGCGAAAAAGGAAGCGAACAATAAGGACGGGCAAATCGGGTACGGCACGTTCGGCGGGCCCGGTTTCCTGCCCAGCGGAGGACTCGGCGGTTGGGCGCCCGGCGCGATGTCGAACCCGCTGCCGGCCGGGTGGGGCAAGATGCTGCGTCGCGGGTCGGATCTGGTCATGCAGATTCACTTCCATCCGAGCGGCAAACAGGAAACCGAGCAGGCGTCTTTGGGGATATATTTCGCCAAAGCCCGACCCGAGCGAATCGTCGCCGGCGCGGCCGCCCGGAGTTTCTGGATTAACATCGCGCCCGGTGATTCGAACTACATCGTCAAAGCGTCGTACACCGTGCCGGTGGATGTCGACCTGATCGGCATTACGCCCCACGCACACCTTCTGTGCAAGGATATGAAGGCGACTGCGCGTCTGCCCGACGGTACGGTAAAAAACTTGATCTGGATCAAGGATTGGGACTTTGCCTGGCAGGGCCAGTACCGGTACGCCGAGCGAATGCGGTTGCCTGCCGGCACTCTGGTCAGCATGGTTTATACGTACGACAACAGTGACAGAAATCCCCGCAACCCGAGTACGCCGCCCAAGCGAGTGCATTTCGGCGAACAGACGGTAGACGAAATGGCGATCCTGTTCCTCGAATTCTCTCCAGTAAATCGGCTCGACTGGTTGAATCTACTCAAAACATCAAAGCCGCGGTTCAACATCGGGGCGGCGTTCGGCGGGCAGAACTGATGCCGACACTTATTTATTGTCCGTTCGTATTCACATCGGCGAAAGGACGATACCGCATCCAGATCCGTTCGCTGCGATCGGACGCGGAAGATTCGTCCCCGGCTGAGGTTTGAATACAATCCGTTCATGACCCGACTCGCCTTCTCGACCAACGCCTTTAAAAAAAATACGCTCGCCGAGGCGGTCGAGGCAATCGCCTCGATCGGCTACGGCGGTGTGGAATTGATGGCTGATGTCCCGCACGCCTATCCGCCGACGTTCACAAAAGAGCAACGAGCCGCGCTCAAGCAACAGTTAAAAAGGCTCGGGATCGAGGTCAGTAATATCAATGCGTTCACGCATTTCGCCGACGGGGACACATATCACCCGACCTGGATCGAGGAAGATCGGGAGCGACGGGAGAAGCGTATCGCTCACACCCTCGTCTGCGTCGAGTTGGCCGCCGAGTTCGGCGCTTCTACCTTAAGCCTGCAACCGGGCGGGCCGATGATCGGTACCACGATCACACGGGCAGTCGCGGGGCAGCGCTTTGCCGACGGACTCGGGCGCGTGGTCGATCGAGCGCGCGAACTCGGAATCGTGCTGGCGGTCGAACCGGAGCCCGGGTTGTTCATCGAAACCGCGGCGGAGTATGCCGCGTTCAAGACGAAGTTTTTCCCGTCCGACGCGGTCGTTAAGATGAACTGCGATATCGGCCATCTTTTCTGTGTCGGTGAAGATCCAGCCGCGGTGATCCGTGCCATGCCAGGCGAGGTCGCGCACGTCCACTTGGAAGACATTGGTTCCAATCGGGTTCACCAACACCTGACACCAGGGAAAGGCGTAATCGATTTCCGCCAGATTTTGTCTGCGTTGGTAGAGATCGCGTACGCGGGGTGGGTCACAATAGAGCTTTATCCGTATGAGGCCACGGCAGCTGAAGTGGCTTTTATGGCGTGGGAGTATTTGAAACCGATTCTTTAGAGGCCAGAGACTCTGCAGTCTCAAAATCCTCAGTTTCTGTACAGACCGAGCACAACGGCACTCTCTTTGCATGATCAAGGCGTCGGCGTGGTTAACACGCCACTAAATCGCACCTGAATGTTAAGGAGTCTGCCATGTCGAATCTGATCAACAGCACGTTATCGCTTCTTGGTGGGGCTGGCCTGGGCGCTGCCGCTATGTTCCTGCTCGACCCGGACAATGGTTCTGATCGCCGCGGCGGCATCGCAACGACTGCCGGTCGTGCGGCCTCGTCCACTCATGACGCGTTGCAAGCGTCACTGCAAAACGCCGGCGACTACGTCCGCACCGCGGCCAGTCATGTAAGTGACCACGTAGGACAGACTGCCGACGATGTGTCGCAGCACGCCCAATCGGTGGTTGCGCAGGCCCGGAAAGCGGTCGAGGACGCAATCCATTCAGGCGTCGGCAAGGTTCGCGGGTACAGCGATGACGCGTCCGGGTACGCATCGGAGGTGTCCAATCAAGCCCGTGCAAAGCACGCTGACCTGAGGGACCGTGCGTTATCGGCTGCGTCTGACGCACGATCAAACCTTCGGCAACGAGCCGGTCTTGAAACTTCGCACCCATACGCGCAGGCGACAGGAATCACCCTGGGCACGCTGGGTGTTTTAGCACTCGGTGCAGGTGCGATGTATCTGTTCGATACGGCACGGGGGCCGAGCCGTCGCGCGGTGGTACGGGACAAGCTGGCCAGCGTCACCCGTCGGACCGGGAAGACAGCGAGGCAATATGGCCGCCATCTGAGCAATCAGATGCAAGGCGTTGTTCACGATGTTTCCAAGGTGGCCGAGCAGTGGACGCCGCAGAGCCTTAAGTCTGAACCCGCGAATGCGGACGCGATCTCCAGCGGAAACGAATAATTCGTTCGATTCCTTGAATGAAATTGCAGTCAAAGTGGCCGGCGTCTCGCCGGCCACTTTCGCACTTTATGCGCACCGCGGTGTGGCCATTTCGGCAATGACCATTTGCCATTGAGCCAGAACGAGTCGCGCGCCGCGACTTTGTATGCAAAATGGCGGAATTGCCTGATCGTTTTCTTTAAACCTATAGTTGTCACATGCAACGATTTCCCGTCGCTAGCGCAAAGAATGCAGGGCGGTGTGCGTGGGAAATGCTCGACGCGACCCCTCTTTTGATCTGGGTCATTCGTCGCGCAATGCGAAAATCTCAGAACGAATTGTCGATGCCGCAATTCTCGGGCGTTAGTCAAGATCGCTAGCGAACCGGAGAGTTCTTAGTCAGTGGTTGCCGAGCATCTGGCGTTCACGTTGCCGACGACGTCCAGGATTGTTTCTGCCCTGGTCAAAAACGGTCTGTTAAAGCGCTCGGACAGCTCGAAAGATCGGCGGCAAATTGCGATCGTATTTACTCCAAGGGGTCGAGCGGTTTTGAACGTCGGGTGGTCGGCCGCCCGAGCGAGAATCGCGGAGTCGCTTGTTAAGGTTACACCGGCCGAGCAATCGAGAATAATCGATGTGATGCGAATCATTAAAAACGTGTTCGATCGGTCGGTTTGCCTGAGTCAGACGCGGGCGGCGAGGTTGGTGATCGCCGTTCGCGCGTGGCAATTGTGCCGTGACGATGTCGCAGGGATCGCGACTGAAAATGCATGATCTCCGGGTTTCGAGACGGGACCGGCGCGTTTTGAAAAAATCTGGTTGAGCTCTAAGAGGCAGCGTTATGTGGATCGTCCGGTTAGCGCTTCGTCGCCCTTACACATTCGTGGTCGCTTCGATCCTCGTCTTTATTCTCGGGATCGTCGCGATCGTCAGCATGGCGACCGACATCTTCCCGGTCGTGAACATCCCGGTGATCGCGGTCTGCTTTAATTATACCGGCATGGCCCCGGCGGACATGAACGCGCGAATTATCACGCCGTTCGAACGGATTCTCGGTACCACTGTAAACGACATCGAACACATCGAAAGCCAGTCGCTGTACGGCATCGGCGTGGTCAAGATTTATTTCCAGCAGGGCGCGAACATCGAGAACTCGAACGCGCAGGTCACCGCGATCGGCCAGACTGCCATCCGTCAGTTCCCGACCGGAACGCAACCGCCGCTGATCATCGAATACAACGCCTCGAACGTGCCGGTTCTTCAGTTGTCGGTGAGCAGCGATTCGATCCCCGAGCAGGGGTTGTTCGACGCGACGTTCAATTTCATGCGGCCGCAACTGATCAGCGTCTCGGGGGCACAGATCCCGTATCCATTCGGCGGCAAACAGCGGCAGGTGATTGTCGATTTGAACCCCGACAAACTCTTCGCGTACGGAATTTCTCCCGCCGATGTTTCGAACGCGATTGGTTCGCAGAACCTTATTCTACCGGCCGGAACTTCGAAGATCGGAAAGAACGAATACGAAGTCGTGCTTAACAGCTCGGTTAGCCCGACGAGCGCCGCGGATCTGAATAATCTCCCCATCAAGACGGTGAACGGCGTCACGATTTATATCCACGACGTGGCTAACGTCCGGGACGGTTTCATCGTCCAGACCAACGTCGTGCATTCCGACGGAAAACGCAGCCTTCTGCTTTCCATTATGAAAAGCGGCGGGGCGAGCACGCTGAACGTGGTCAATGGAATCTTAAAGAAGCTTCCGACTGCAATTGCGGCCGCACCGCCCGGGATCAGAGTCGTCCCGGCGCTCGACCAGTCTGTATTCGTGCGAGCTTCCGTGACCGGCGTCATCAAGGAGGCAGCGATTGCAGCCGGTCTCACCGCGATGATGATTCTGCTGTTCCTGGGCAGTTGGCGGAGCACGCTGATCGTCATGATCTCGATCCCGTTGTCGATCCTGGTATCGATTATCTGCCTGTGGGCACTGGGCGAAACGCTTAACGTCATGACGCTGGGCGGGATGGCGCTGGCGGTCGGAATTCTGGTCGACGACGCGACGGTCGAGATCGAGAACATTCACCGCAACCTGCACCAGCGAAAACGCCTCGTGCAGGCGATTCTCGACGGCGCGTCTCAGATTGCGGTCCCGGCATTCGTCTCGACCCTTTGTATCTGCATCGTCTTTGTGCCGGTCGTGTTCATCAGCGGGGCGGCCAAATACCTTTTTACCCCGCTCGCGATGTCGGTCGTGTTTGCGATGATGACCAGCTATCTGCTGAGCAGAACGCTGGTGCCGACCATGGTTCACTACCTGCTCGCCGCCGAGGTCACGATGTACGGCGGAGTGATCGATAAAAACGATCCCCACGCGATGCACGCCGTGCACGCCAAAGAAGCCTACCACAGGGGAGAGCCGGTGCCCGTGGAGGATGAGTCCTTCGGCGACAAGCTGCGTCACTGGCTGTCCAGCACCGTCGTAAGGCTTTGTCTAATTATGTCGGTAGTTCTTCTGGTCGTGGCTGTGCTCGCGACCGGTTCCGAAGCTGCGGGCAAGCATTTCCCGACAGTGTTCAGCTACGCGTTCCCGATAAAAGATTGGGTCACGCATAACCCGTCAACGGTGGCGCTGCTTGTGCTCTCGGCGGTTGCCTTCGGTGTGCTTTGCTGGCTCATCGCACACCTGACCTGGAAAATTCACAACGCGTTCAATATTCAGTTCGAAAAACTCAGGCGGCGTTATGGCGGGCTCTTATCCTGGGCCCTGGACAACCGGGCCGCGGTGGTGATCGGCTTCTCTCTGATGGTCGTCGTCAGTTGTTCCTTGCTAATTAAATTTCCCAACAGCGTGTTCGGGATCGGTCGAGATTTTTTCCCGAGCGTCGACGCGGGGCAAATGCGGCTGCACGTCCGCTGCCCGGCCGGCACGCGGATCGAACAGACCGAACAATACTTCGCGGACGTCGAAGAGCACATTCGGAAAGTCATCGACCCGGCCGACATCAAGGTCATGCTCGATAACATGGGCATTCCGAATAGCAGCATCAACCTGGCGCTCAGCGACGGCTCGCTGATGAGCCCCGCCGACGGGGAGGTGTTGATTTCGATGAACGAGGGACACAAGCCCACCGAGCAGTATCAGGCCGCACTTCGTAAGGAACTCTCGAATGCATTCCCGGACCTGCAGTTCTTTTTCGCCCCCGCGGACATTATCACGCAGGTCTTGAACTTCGGCCTGCAGGCCCCGATCGACATCCAATTAGCCACGCCGAAGGAAGCGGACGTCGACGCGGTCGACGGCATTGCCCACGCCATGATGAAAGAAGTGTCCGAGCAGCCCGGGATTGCGGACGTGCGCATGCAGCAAGTGCCCCGGACCCCCGACATTCACGTTGAAGTCGACCGAACCCTCGCGAGTCAGGCCGGCGTTAAGCAGTCTGATGTCGCAGCTGATCTGCTCATCTCGCTGTCGAGCAGTAATCAAACGCAGCCGAATTACTGGCTCAATTCTAACGGTGTGAATTACAGCATCTACGTGCAAACGCCGCAGTACCAGATCGACACCATCAACGCGCTCGACAACACGCCGATCACACCTACAAACGTCGTTGCCACCCCTGACAACACCCAGCTCCTGGGAAATCTCGCGGTGACCCGCCGCGAATCATCGGCGACCAATATCACCCATTACGACATCAAGACGACGCGAGACATTCTGATGAATGTCGCCGGCACGGATCTGGCCTCTGCCGCGGCTGAAGTGGACAAGGTCGTCGCGCGGTATTCCGACAAGCTCCCCAAGGGCTCGTCGATCACCGTGCGCGGGCAGGTGCAGAGCATGCACGATTCGTTTACCGGGCTCGGTGAAGGGCTCGTGTTTGCGGTCGTCCTGGTTTACCTGTTAATGGTGGTCAACTTTCAGAGCTGGCTCGACCCCCTGATTATTCTCATGGCGTTGCCGGGCGCACTGGCCGGCATACTGTGGATGCTCTGGGCGACTCACACGCACGTCAGCGTTCCGGCGCTCATGGGGTCGATCATGAGCATCGGCGTCGCCACGAGCAATTCGATCCTGATGATCACGTTTGCCAACGACCAGCGCGATGCCGGACTGAACGCTCACGACGCGGCGCTGACCGCCGGCATGACACGCCTGCGTCCTGTGATTATGACCGCGCTTGCGATGATCATCGGGATGCTTCCGATGAGTCTGGGTTTGGGCGAAGGCGGCGAACAGAACGCGCCGCTCGGCCGGGCTGTCATCGGCGGTCTGCTAATGGCCACACTCGCTACGCTGATTTTTGTCCCGATTATGTACAGCCTTCTGCGTCAGTCTGCGCCAGTGACCCAGATCGAAGAGGAGCTCCGCGAATGAGCAACGCACCGACGGTCGAAAAACCGCCCCAAAAACGCCCCGAATCCCGTGACGAAAACCGCCCGCTCGTGGGCCAGAATGAGCACGGCGACGAACACGCAGTGCCCGACGATCTGGAGCAGCCCCGCACCGGGGTTGTCGTGGGCATGGTGGTCGCATTCGCGGTGCTTCTGCTTCTGCTGCTCGCGGTCGGGATTATCCCCAACTACCGCGAGGTCCAGGAGACCCGCAGGCTCGCGGAAGAACGGCAGAAACAAAAACTCGTCGTTTCGGTGATGCGGCCGAAGGCCTCTACCGGCGAAAAAGACGTGATTCTCCCGTGCAACATTTCCGCGAATCAGTCGACAGCCTTGTACACGCGGACCAACGGGTATCTGAAGAAGTGGAATTTCGACATCGGCGCGCATGTCGACGAGGGCCAGGTAATGGCCGAGATTGAAGCGCCGGAGGTCGACGCGCAGCTCGCGCAGAGCAAGGCCGCGGTCAAACAGAACGAGGCGGCCGTGGTTAAAGCCAAGGCCGATCTCGATCTCGCCCGGGTCACGTACGCTCGATACGTGGACGCCCAGAAAAAAAGTCCCGGCAGCGTGACCCAGGAAGACGTTGACACGAAAAAGTCGGCCTTCGACAACGCCAGTGCCGGGGTCCAACAGGCCGAAGCGAATCTGGACGCGGCCAACCAGAACGTAAACCAACTAACAGTAACCCAGGGCTTCCAGAAGATCATTGCTCCATTTTCGGGGACGGTGACCGCCCGGAATTATGACGTTGGCGCGTTGCTGTCACCGACTATCACCGACGCCGGCAAGGAGATTTTTGATCTGGCTCAGACTGATCCGCTGCGCGTGTTCGTGAACGTCCCGCAGGGCTATGCGAACAATGTGAAGATCGGGCAGAAGGCTTTCCTGGCGGTCCGGAATTTCCCGCGGAAGTTCGAAGGTACTGTCGCGCTCACCGCCGGTGCGCTGGATTCGACGACCAGAACACTGCGTGTCCAGATTGATTTCCCGAATAAAGAAGCTTTGCTCTTTGCCGGCGAATACGGCTTGGTCACGCTACCCGTGACCCCGCAGGTGCCGGTCGCGATCATTCCCACCAGTGGCCTGATCTTCAACGCCAAAGGGTTGCAGGTCGCGGTTGTTGATAGCGGGAACAAAATCCATTTCAAACAGATCAAGGTCGGTCGCGATTTCGGGACCGAGATCGAAGTGACGTCGGGACTCGGGACTGACGATCTGGTCATCACCAACCCCGGCGAACGCGTCGTCGAAGGCGCCGAGGTGCAGCCGCCGAAAGAAATGCCGGACGACAAAGCCGCGCCGACGTCCATGCCCGCCAAATGATGGTGTGGTTGCGGACGCGGTCGGCCAGCCGTGGTCGGATTTCTGCTTGCAGATCTTATCGGCCGAGACGACAGGCGATTCCGCAGTCAGCGATCGTTCTTACGCAACAAATTCGCCGGCGATGGCGTCGGCGACATTGATCCCCGCTCGCGTCAGGCGAATTGCGTCTTGATCGACGATCAGGAGCCCGGCCTCGATCAACGGTTTGATCGTCTGTTGGTACTTTTCACGCGGGTCGAGCCCAGTTCTCTTAGAGAACGCTTCACGTTCGATTCCGGTCTCCAGCCGCAACATCAACATGGCCAACTCGCCTGCTCGTTGGTCGGATGTCAGGGTCTCGACATCTGTGGCCGGCAGTTCGCCTGCTCCGACGGCGGTCTCCCACTCGCCGAGATGGGGTCGGTTCTTCCATCGGTTTCCCGCGACGTGCGAAGCGGCTGACGGGCCGAGGCCGATGTAATTCCCGCCCGTCCAGTAGTTCAAATTATGACGGCAGGCGTTTCCCGCGGTGGCGAAATTGCTGATTTCGTAAGGCAGAAGGCCGACGCCGGCCAATCGGTCACGGGTGAAATGCAACATCTGCAACTCGAGGTCCTCCTCCACGCTGCTGATCTGGCCGAGCCGTCTCCGCACCGCGATCGGCGTGTTCGGTTCGAACGTCAGTGCGTAACACGAAAGATGCGTAGTGCCGATAGCGATCGCTTCGTTCAGTGTGCGTTCCCAGGACGCCAAAGTTTGCCCGGGGGTGGCGAAGATCAGGTCGAGGTTCAGACGGACGAATCCTGCGTCGCGGGCCAGTTGCACACTTCGGTATACGTCCCGCGGGTCATGGTGTCGTTCTAGAATCTTGAGGTCGTGGGGGTCAAAACTCTGGGCCCCGAAGCTCAACCGGTTCACACCGTTTTGCTGCAACATCGAGCAGTAGTCGGCCGTCACCGTGGCGGGGTTGGCTTCGACCGTCCATTCGTCGACTAACGAAAGATCGAAGCGGTCACCGAGGCCCTGGATCAACTTTTCCATCCACTCCAACGGCAGCAACGAAGGCGTCCCGCCGCCGAAAAAGATCGTCGCGGGCTTTATTGAATGGTTCGCCCATTGTTCGGCTTCGTTCAGGATCAGTTCGACGAACCGCTGCATTCGATCGGGCGTTTGCCGGGTAATGCTATAGAAGTCGCAGTAGTGGCATTTATGAAAGCAGAATGGGATGTGGACGTAGAGCGCTGCCGTGGCCGCGTCGGGAAGCGAACCGGTCGAGAATCGTTTTTCCGGTGTTGGGAAAAGTTGAATCATTGCAGCAGACTAGTGCGAGCAGCGTCTCTTTTATGGCCAGGTGATCCCCCGGCCGCTCGGGCCGGGTTTCAGAGATCCCCCGACGCCTCAACGAGCGGGAAACGGTTGCCGATTCCACAAGGAGTTTATTCTTGCCGATTTACAGTTTCTAAGATACTTTATTTAGCCGCGGTGATGTAGTGAGACGGGTGACCGAATCGTACTGTTTTGAGGCAAGAATATGCAGGTCGTGCTGGTAATGTTCCGTAGCGATGGCGAGCGTCGTAGCTTTTCCGTCGTCCGGAATATGACCGTTATCGGACGACTCGAGGATTGCGATCTGCGTATTCCGGTCGGTGACGTTTCGAGGAAACACTGTCGGCTCGTTCGGACCGATGACGGCATCCGCATCGAAGACCTGGGCAGCTCTAACGGCACATTCGTCAACGGCGACCGGGTTCAGGAGTCGGAGCTGAATGCAGGCGATCGTGTGAGCGTCGGCCCGGTGCAGTTCGTCGTTCAGATTAACGGCGTCCCGGAAGACGACGAAATCGCACCGCCCGTCACGGCCGCGGCAGATCCCGAAGATTCGACCTCGGACTTTGCGCCGGCGGCAGCGTTCGCCGCGCCGGCGGCCGATCTGGACGAATCGTCGCTGGACGAAATCCCGCTGGAAGAAGTTCCTGCCGACGACATGACCGTCGACGAAACACCGCTGACCGACGACGAACTCGAGGAAGTGCCCTTCGCAGAAGATGCTCCCGCAGTGAGCGGCACCGCGGGGCCGGATGTCACCGAGCCGAGTGCGGTCGAGAACGGTGAACTGGAAGAGTTCCCCATCGACGACGCACCGACCAGGCCCCGACGCCCCGCGGCACCTATGCCGCCAGTGCCGCCCCCGCTCGCCGAAGTGGTTTCAGAAGACGAGCCGGAGATCGACGAGTTTCAACTGGACGAACTGGCCGAAGCGCCGACGGAAAATACTGATTCGGATATTTCGCCCGTCGAACTGGAATCCGGATCGGTCGCCGACGCGGCCCCGGGAGCGCCGGCTGCGGCCGCGCCCGAGGCAGGGGAAGGCGAATGGGATTTTCTGGTCGAGGAGTCCGAGGGCGAGCGAAGCCGTGCCGACTTCGACATTGATCTGGACTCGCCGCAGCGGCGTCCGCAAAAATAGTTCCTAGCCTTCTCAGCTCGATCCCGCGCGACGGCTCCAAGCAGTCATCGCGTTCGGTGATGCGATCTACGTCTGGACCAACGCGAGCTGTCGTTCCACGCGTTGCACCGAAATCGGAATAATCGCTTTGAGCTCCTGAGCGTAAATCGACACGCGCAATTCCTGGATCATCCACCACAGCGTGTTCAATTCCGGATCGATTAACCCCCGCACGGCGTGCGATTTTCGACGCTCGGAGTAAGCCCGCGAAAGCGGCCGGAGCATCGCCGAAATCTCATGGTCACGGGCAAGCCCGGCATTCATCACCTTGTTAAGCCGGATGCGAATTGCCTTGACGTACCGCGGGAGATGTCGCAGCCAGTCGGCCGGTGTCGCGCTCAGAACTGTCTTTGGCACCAGTCGCTGGAGCTGGTCCCGCATCTCTTCCACGGGCGCGAGCAGCAACGGTGGGAAGTCCCGCTCGAGGGCCGTTTGTGCCTGCCCGAACTCGACCAGAATGTCATACGCAATGCCGTTTAGTTCGCGGGCAGCTGCCGCCAATCGTTTCCAGCCGTCCTGTGCTTTGGCCACGAAGATGTCGCGACTACGGATGTCTTCGTTGCCGGTGAACAGCGCGCGGTTAACTGCCGCGGAAAGCAGATCATCTTTAAGCTCTGCCCAGCTGCCCAGTGGTTGATACAGCAGAGACATTTCAGGCACGTGCGAAAAGCCGCGGACCAGTTGCTTCATTTCCTGATCCAGTTGCAGCATGAACAGCCGGCGGACGCCCGCGCGATTCGACTGCACCGACGCGAGCCGGCTGTCGAGCACGCGTAATCCGACGCTCGTGCCTTGATCGACCAATGCCGGGAAGCCTGAGAATGTCGCGCCACCGCGTTGGATCTCGACACGATCGGGCAGGTCACCAAAGTCCCATTTTTTCAAGCCGTCGCGGGTGAAATGCGGCGGTGGGAGGGCGGAAAAGCTTTCCCTCGCTTTAATTCCCAGTTCGGATCGCAGCGCGTTCAAGTCACGACCGGATGCGACCGTCTTCGAGTTTTCATCGACGACGCGAAACGTCATTTTCAAAAAGTTCTCGATCTGCGACAGGTCGAATGTGCTCGGATGTATGACCTCGCCGATCAGCTTCCCGAGCTGATGGGCGACGACTTCGTAAAACGGCGCCTGCTGGTAACCCGACTTTAACGTTGCAATCACTTTGCTTGCCATCTCCGGTGCCGGGACGAGCTTCGTCCGCAGCCCGCGCGGCAAGGACCGAATCAACGCGACAATTTTCTCGTGCAGCATCCCCGGCACGAGCCAGTCGAACGGCACCGCCGGGACTTGGTTCAGCAACGCGAGGGGGATCAGAACAGAGATGCCGTCATCGACGCGGGCCGCATCGTGGAGATAAATCAACGACAGACTTAAATTGCCGACGGATAACGTGTCGGGGAAATCCGACTCCCGGATCGCGGAAACGTCTGCATTGGCGACGTCGTTTACGCTCATGAACAACAGACGCGGGTCTTTTTTCTCGGCTTCGCGCCGCCATCGATCGAATAGCACCGAGCTGTATACGTCCGCGGGCACCCGTGCGTCGAAAAAAGCAAAACGCTTTTGCGGTTCGGCTAGTAAGCCCTGCCGACGCGTCTTCGCCTCCAGCGCTCGCACGTGCTCCGATAAGGCCCGGTTGTGCTTCAGAAACTCCCCTGAGTTCCTGAAATCCCCTTCGACCATGCCGCGGTGGATAAATACCTCCCGGGAGGTTCGCGGGTCGATCGGACCGTACGACACCGTGCGGTGCGGTACGAGGATCAAGCCTTTCAATGAGACGCGCTCGCCTGCCGTGACTTCGCCGCGTTGGGCGTTCCATTGCGGGTCCGTGTACGTTCGCTTGAGCAAATGCGCGGCGGCCTTCTCGACCCATTCCGGCAGAATCTTTGCAACCGTCCGGGCGTACACACGCTGCGTCTCGACGACCTCGGCGGCCATGACCCAGGCCGGCTTTTTTGAGAACAATACCGAACCGGGGAACAGAAAGAATTTGCTTCCGCGTAGCCCGGCGTATTCGGCCGTACCGGTCTTACACCCGACGTTCGCGAGCAGGCCCGTCAGCAACGCGCGGAGAATTTTTTCCGGCGCCGCGTCGCTGCTATTGGGTTTGAAACCCATCTCCGTGATCACGGAATGAATTTGCTTGTGAACTTCGTGCCATTCACGGAGCCTCATGTACGACAGGAATTGGTTTTTGCACTGCTTCCGCAGCTGGCTGTTCGAAAGGTGTTTCGACTTCTCCGCAAAAAAATCCCAGATGTTCAGAAACGTGAAAAAGTCGCTCGATTCGGACGTGAACTGGCTGTGCGCTTCGTCGGCGACGGCTGCCAGCTCGGCGGGCCTTTCCCGGGGGTCCTGAACGGACAGTGCCGACGCAATGATCAATACTTCGTTCAGGCAATGTTCCTGATCCGCGGCGAGAATCATCCGACCGATCCGCGGATCGACCGGCAGCTTTCCCAACTGACGACCGACCTGTGTCAGCTCATTTTCGTCATCGACCGCGCCCAGTTCGTGCAGCGTTAGGTAACCGTCGCGAATGAGCCTCGGGTCGGGCCGTTCGACGAACGGAAAGGCTTCGATTTCCCCGAGCCCGGCCGTCTTCATCTGAAGGATGACCGCTGCAAGATTGGTCCGAAGGATTTCGGGCTCCGTGAACTGAGGACGCGCTTCGAAATCCTCCTGCGAATACAAACGGATGCAGATCCCTTCGCTGACTCGCCCGCACCGGCCCTTTCGCTGATCGGCGCTGGCGCGAGAAATCGACTCGATCGGCAACCGCTGGACTTTGGTCCGCGCACTGTACTGACTGATCCTCGCAAACCCGGTATCGACTACATACTTAATGCCCGGAACGGTCAGCGATGTTTCCGCCACGTTCGTTGCCAGCACGATCCGGCGACGCCCGTGCGGCTGAAATATCCTCGCTTGTTCGGTGCCGGACAGCCTCGCGTATAGCGGCAGAATATCGGTCTGCGGTGGGTGATGCTTCCGCAGTTCCTCGGCCGTCTCCCGGATCTCGCGTTCACCGCTGAGAAACACCAAGACGTCGCCCGGACCCTCGCGCGACAATTCATCCACCGCGTCGAGAATGCCGTGCACCTGTTCCCGGTCTTCCTCGTCGGGGTCGTCTGACTTCAGCGGCCGGTATCGAATCTCGACAGGGTAGGTCCGCCCGGAAACCATGATGATCGGGGCGTCGTCGAAATGCCTGCTGAACCGCTCCGGGTCAATGGTCGCGCTGGTGATGATCACCTTCAGGTCCGGCCGGTCAGGAAGCAGCCTGCGGATATACCCGAGCAGAAAATCGATGTTCAGGCTTCGCTCGTGCGCTTCGTCAATAATCAGTGTGTCATACTGCTCGAGCATTCGGTCAGACTGAATTTCGGCCAGAAGAATGCCGTCGGTCATCACCTTGATGTAAGTGTCCGGCGAGGTGTGGTCGCCGAACCGGATTTTATAGCCCACAGCCTGACCGACGGGGACCGAAAGCTCCTCGGCGATTCGGGCGGCGACACTTCGCGCGGCGATCCTCCGCGGCTGGGTGTGGCCGATCATTCCGTCGACACCGCGTCCCAATTCGAGGCAAATTTTCGGCAGTTGAGTGGTCTTTCCCGAACCGGTCTCGCCGCACAGGATGACGACCTGGTGCCGTAAGATCGCCTCGCGAATATCCGCAGCTTTCTGGACAACCGGCAACTCGCCCGGGAACCGCGGACGCGGGCGATTATGGTATCGCGCCCGGCGTACCTGCTCGGACCGGCGAACCGAATCCGTAAGCGACTCGATTGCTTGCCGCGACAGCTTCCCCTGTGCGCTTAGCGTGTGCGCATGTCGAAGTCGTTGAAGAAGCGATTTGCGATCCCGCCCTAGGCAATCAGGGAGGGCCGCCTCCACGTCGTCGAGAATGGTAGTGCCTGCCGTGCTCCGCATTTGCCTATCGAATAGCCATCACTCGAACAGCCATCACCGCGTGAGAAACCGCCGTCCGTCGATTGAGCAAGACGATTCTACGCATATCGCACTGTGAGGCGAATGGTTCAGGCATCTCTCCGCAAGCGAGCTTATACAATCAACGGCATAAGCCTTCTCGAATACGACGATTCTTGCTTACTTATTGCGCAAGCCGTCTCAACAGTAGTTGAAGATTATCCTTTAAGCGATGAATAAGATTCCATTAACGCTCGGAAAAGCAGAAGACAGGCCCGTCGCCCGTTAAATCCTGCAAAAATTTTCATAAAGCGCTGTTATATAATGTTTTACGGACACGCTTATAAATCAGACATGGCTGCCATAATGCGACCAAATAATAAGCGAGAGCAAAATTTGTTGTCGTTTTAACCGAAATGTCATTGACACTAACAGGGTTGGTCGCATGATGTCCGCGCAACGGGGATGGACTTGAAGTATGAAGTGGCCACCTTCGAAAGACGATGGCACGAACTTCGCTCGGGGTCGCTCAGGATCGATGATATGGATCTGGGTGGATAGGGCTTGGCGGCATTGATGCTGCCCAACGCCGCATACGGCAGTTTGTTACTTTGCCAGTGCGATTCCGGAATGTGCCTTTAACCGTGGAAATGGTGCGTACCTTCCCGCAGGCACCCGCGTTGACCGATGTTTCGCCCATCGGCTGCCGTGTTTTCACAGAGGAAGCTTAGATGACCGCAAGGACCAACGGAATGACGACCGCAGGGCAATCGGCCGGCGTCGGCGCTGAGAACGCCTCCGATGGTTTGCCGCAAACGCTATGGCGGCACAAAGGGGTCGTCGGTGGATCGCTGTTGCTTGCACTCGTGATCGGCTTAATCGCCTGTGCCCGCGCCGTGCCGACGTATCCCAGTTCCTCGCAATTGCTGTTCGAACAGACTCGTTCCCGACTCGCCGGGACCGATTCGCTCGTCATCTCGGATACTTATCTGCACGCCCAGTGCGAACTCCTGAAGTCGACGCCGATCCTCGACGACGCGGCCAAGGCGCTGAAATCTCAGGACCTCCGGTCGTTGCGGGGCGGTTCGGACATCACCGCGGTCCTGCAGCGTGGGCTCGACGTCAGCGTGGGCAAAGACGACGGAATTCTGACAGTGACGTACGCGTCGCCGTTCGCCGTCGATTCGGCTTCGATCGTGAACACGGTGGTAAAGACCTACGTCAATTACGAGTCGCAGCACCGAAAAAATACCGCCCTGGACACGCTGAGCCTGTTGCAGCGTGAGAAGGACAATCGCGACCGCGAAGTGACCGAAGGCCGCCGCGAGATGACCGAGTTCCGCAAGGTCCACCCGGACGTCTCGTTCGGAACCGACCGGGGCAACATTATCAATCAGAAACTGGCAAAGCTGTCCGACGAACTGACCGACGCCCAGACCCGCACGATCGACCTGAAAGCCCAGAACGACTCGCTCGCCTCACAACTGGCAGCCCAGCCGCCAAAAGCTGCCGCGGGCAATGCCGGTTCTGAAGCGGACCCGGCCTGGGTCCGCGGTGAACTCAACCGGGCGCGGATGAACCTGGAAGCGCTCGCGTCACGGTTTCCCGAAAGCAATCCGAACGTGCAGCAGGCTAAGACCTATGTCGATCACCTCAAACAGATGCTCTCGGATTCCGAGCGTGCCGACCTCGCCGGAGTTTTCGCGCAGACCGCCTCGCAACTGGATGTCGCCCAGCGGCGTGAAGCCGAATTGAAAAAAGCATTCGCCGTTCAGGAAACCGTCGCGAGCAACCTGAACACGCAGATGGCCGAGTTCGGCCGGCAGCAGGAGCAGGTCCTGCGCGCCGAGCGGGAAATCTCTGATCTCGATCGGCAGATCGAATTGATCGACCGCACGCAGGACGTGCCGTTGGACGTTCGAATCCTGGAAGAAGCAAAGCCCGCGCTGACGCCGCACGGCACCAAATCGCAGACACTCGGGATGGCCGTCGTGCTCGGGCTCCTGGTCGGTGTCGGTCTTTCGCTCGGGCTCGACGTTCTCGATCAGCGGTTGCGGAGTCCCGAAGACGTCCGCAGCGTTTTGGGTTTGCCCGTGCTGGGGGTGATACCGCATCAGGCCGGGAAGCTGTCGGCCGCCGCCTGCGGGCTGATCGCCCATTCCGACCCGATGTCCGAAGTCGCCGAGGCGGCTCGGAGTGTGCGAACCGCGGTCTATTTCGCCTCGCGGTCGAACCCCGCGAAAGTCATCCTTGTCGCGTCCCCAACGCACGGGGACGGAAAATCCACGTTCGTCAGCAACCTGGCGATCGCGATGGCGCAAGCCGGCAGTCGGACGCTGTTGCTCGATACTAATTTTCGTGACCCCGCGCTCGGAACCATTTTCGATATTCAGCCCGCCGCGGGGCTCAGTGAAGTTCTTTCCGGACGCATGACGACAGAGCGCGCCATCAGCCGGACCCCGGTCGAGGGCCTGGAAGTTTTGCCGGCGGGGCCGATCCCGCGCAACCCGTCGGAGATGCTGAACAGCCCGGCCTTCGCCAAATTGATCGAGACGCTCGCCGACCGTTATCAGTGCATTTTGATGGACTCACCGCCAGTGCTTTCGGTCACGGACGCCCGCATTCTCGGCGCGACAGCCGATCTCACGCTCTTCGTCGTTCGCACCGGTGTGACCAGCCGAAAGGCCGCCGACCAGGGGCTCGATATGCTGCTGAGTGTCGGCTCGCGTGTGCTCGGCGCGGTCGTCAACGACGTGGTTCGTCGACGCCCCAACCCCCGAATCCGCAGCGTGCTCCGATCGTTCAACCCAGTTCAGGATGAAACAGACCGGTCGCCGCGGGCGTTCCGGGGCCATACCGCGGACACCGGTCTGCCTTTGGGTGACGTCGACCATCACGACGTTCAGAGTTCTCAGCAAGTGAATCTGCTCGACTGATCAGAATCTTAACGTGGCTCATTGCCAGGATGGCAGTTTCGCGTTTCGGACAAAATTATGAGTATTTATTCAATATCTTTCGCAGCGGCTGCCGCAGCGGCCGTCGTTCTGACTCCAGTCTCCATGCGCGTCGCAAGGCTGCTCGGCGTCGTCGACAAACCGAACGCCCGCAAAGTTCACTTCCGTCCGACCCCGCGCGCGGGGGGGGTTGCCATCTTCATCGCCATGGCGGCGGTCGTTGTTCCGACGCTCCTTTACCTGTCCCGCACCTCTAGCGCCGTTGGGTATCGCGGCCTGTGGTACGCGCTGCTGGCTTCGACCGCCGTGTTTTTGCTCGGCCTTCTCGATGATTTTGTGAATCTGCACAAATCGCAATACAAGCTGATCGCGCTGTTCGGCGCCGCCGCCGTCGTCTGCTACTGGTTCAAACTCGACACGATCTCCGTCGGATACGGTCCCATTCAGCTCGGTTCGCTGGCGTTGCCGATCACTTTCCTCTGGGTCGTCGGCGTGACAACGGCCGTGAACTTCATCGACGGTCTCGACGGCCTTGCCGCCGGCATCTCCGCCATTACCGCCGCGACCATCGCGCTGGTCGCCAGCCAGGGCGGGCACGACGCGGTCGCCGTCGTGGTCATATCGCTCGCGTTGCTCGGAAGTCTGTGCGGTTTTCTCGTCTTCAACTTCAATCCCGCCAAAGTGTTCATGGGCGATTGCGGCAGCATGTTTCTGGGGTTCATCCTCGCCACACTGGCGCTGGTGTGCGCCAAGTACACCCACATGACCGCGGGCTTTACGCTGCCCGCGCTCGCGTTGGGAATCCCCATCCTGGATACTGCACTGACGATGATCCGCCGCGGCGTTCTACAACGCCGGTCACTGTTCGCCGCCGAACGGGGTCACGTCCATCATCGTCTTATCGATCTTGGAATCAGGCACCGTGACGCCGTCATCATTCTGTACGCGGTGACCCTCGCCGGCGCGGGTGTCGGTGTGGCCGCGATGCTGTCACACAGCCCCGTCCGGGCGACGATTCTTTCGGCCGTTCACCCGGTTGTGCTCTTCGCGTTTTTCGCCGTGGTCGGTTCGCTGCGCGTCGGCGATATCACCACCGCATTCCGTCGCAACCGCGAAATCGGACGAATGACCAACACCTACCGCCACACGTTCGACGAAATGCAGTTGCGGTTCCTCGCGTCGCGAA
>CBDFHW010000027.1:0-3138 GCA_965247815.1 Tepidisphaeraceae bacterium
CGAGTTGCTCGTCGATGACGCGGTCGACCTCAGCAGCGGCGATCTTCGCGTCGACGGGGTTGCCGACAGGGGACGGCTGCTGAGACTGGAGTTCCGCCAGTTTCGTTTCGGCAGGACTGCTGTTGGCTGCGGACTTCGAGTCTTCTTTTTTCGCGGCGAGTCTCCGGGCGATCGCCTTTTTCAGAGCCGACTGATTGGCGGGAGACCGATTCTCACCCAGCTTCTGAGCGACCGGGGCAGTTCTTTTTTGGCGGGGCGGTCTCTTCCGCTCGGAGACCGTTCGAGCACTGACCGGCGACAATGATTCCAACAGCAACGCCGCCGGCAAGGATTATCCAGATTGTTCGCTGCCAACCAAGTTGCGTGAGATGGGTTCGCATCGGAAGAGCCTCTCTTGGAATGCTGGAATGGTCGTCATGGCCGGAAGTCGTGTGAACTCTACTCTGGTTCCCGGCCGAGCAACAACAACCAATGAACCCCGTGGAGGTCTCGGAGGTTTCGCCGAAATTTCTCCCGAAAAATCTGACTGGCCGCGTCGTACCGACACCGATAGGATGATCTCTCGATAAACGTCTGCCGCCTGACGGCGGGACCAAACGAGCGAGTCCGGACCAACTCTGGACCTCGAAGTGACACCAGCGGGCCGGTGTTTTCGAGGTGGATCGCTGGTGAGGCATCCTCGTGATTTGAGGAGTTGCTATGCACATTGATTGGCTCGCCCGGATTCGATTCCGGTATCGCAAAACTCGGCGACGGCGCACGTTGACCGTCCCTGCTCAGCTTCAGCGTTTGGAAGACCGGGCGTTGCTCGCGTCATTCACGGTCAACACGACCGACGATACTCCCGACGCGGATCTCAGCGACGGTGTGGCACTTGATGCGAATGGACACGTTTCATTGCGGGCGGCCATTCAACAGGCCAACGCGCTGACGGGCGGTGACACGATCACTTTGCCGGCCGGGAGTTTCTCGCTGACTCTGTCGGGGTCGGGCGAGAACGCGGCTTTGACCGGGGACTTGGATATTCTCGATGGAGTCACTCTGAACGGTGCCGGCCCCGATGCCACATTCATCAACGGACTTAGTCAGGATCGTGTCTTCGACGTCGCAGCCGGAGTCCCCGTGAAGCTCGCGCACGTGACGATTTCGGGAGGCACTGCGGGGCTCTCGCAAGAAGACGGCGGAGGGATTCGCAATGCCGGAATGTTGACGCTGTCAGATGTCGTTCTCACGAACAACACGGCTGCGGGGGGCGGCGGAGCGATTGCCAGCTACGGTGCGGGGAGCACGCTGACGATCAACGATTCGACGCTTGTCACCAACTCCTCGAACGGGCCGCTTGGTGGCGGAGCGATCTTTAACGGCAGTCAGACGGCGATCACTCACAGCACGCTGAAAAATAATTCGTCGTCGTTCAATGGCGGCGCGATCGTCAACTCGATTAGCGGCTTGGTGACTCTGTTGCAGTCGACGGTCAAAGCCAACGGAGCCGGTTTGGGAGGCAAAGGTGGCGGCATCTACAACAACGGGGCGATCATCTCCAATTACACCACGATTTCCGGCAACACAGCCTCGGACGGAGGCGGGATCGCGAACGTGAATTTCTCCGGCACGACTTCGGTGGTGATGTTGCTGACGACGATCTCGGGTAACAACTCCACGAATCGCGGCGGCGGAATCTACAACGATTTCGGAGCGACGGTGCTCATCACCGACAGCACGATCACTGCCAATGCCGCGGCGGCTGAAGGGGGCGGAATCTTCCGGCAGTCGGAAGTCAAAATGGGGGGGTCGATCCTGGCCGCGAATTCGGCGGGATCGACCGGAATCGATCTTTACGGACCGATGACGAGTCTCGGACACAACCTGATCGGGTCGACGGCCGGTGGCTCTGGATATCTCACGAATGACATTCAAAATCAAGCCCCGCATCTGGGACCATTGCAGGACAACGGCGATCCAACGTTTACGCATGCGTTGCTTCTCGGCAGCCCAGCGATCGACGCGAATACGACCAACACCTCGACACCGGACGATCAACGGCTGATGCCTCGGCCGGTGGATGCCAACAACGACGGCGTCGCTCAAGCGGACATTGGAGCTTACGAAGCGCAACCAACCACGTTTTCGCTGCCACCTGGCGCGAACAATGTCACGATCACGCTCAACGGAGCGAACATCAACGTCACGGACAACACGACGGGCAACGTGATCCTCACGGTGCCGGTCGATCCGATCACGCCGCTGATCATCACCGGGACATCGGGCGACGATTCGGTGACGATCGACTTTACAAACGGCAATCCGATTCCGGCCAGCGGCGCGACCTTCATCGGCGGCGGATCGGGCGGTTCCGGCGATCAAGTGCTGCTGGCTCACGGCACCTTTGACAGCGTGACGCAGGAGTTTCTGAGTGCGTCGAGCGGCAAGATCACGATGCAGCTCGGCATGACGACTTCGGTTATTAATTATCAAGCGGTGACGGCGGCGATCATCGACTCGCTGACGGTCACGAATCGGGTCTATCAATTCGGTGTGGCCTCGGACAACGTTACGCTGGCGGACAACGGAACGATCGGCGACGGTGCCTCGAAGTTGACGAGCGTCTCGACCAGCACGCCGGTCGAGTTCTCCGCGCCGTCGTCGTCGCTGACGATCCTGACGAAGGATGGCGATGACACGTTGACGCTGGCGGCGGTCGATTCGTTATTCGCGGCATCCGTTTTGGCGATTGGAGATAACGGCAACGATCTGCTGGATGCCTCGGCGATGACTCTCAAGGTTTCTCTGCAAGGCAACGCCGGTGCTGACACGCTCAAAGGTGGCGCGGGCAACGACGATCTGAATGGCAATTCGGAAGACGGACTCGATCGACGGAGGTGCCGGTAACGATTCGATCCAAGGCGGGGCCGGTAACGATGTGCTCGTCGGCGCGGCAGGCAACGACTCGATGCTCGGACAGGGAGGCAACGATTCACTGACGGGCGGGCTTGGAAATGATCTGCTCGACGGTGGCACTGGCGGGAGCGATGTGTTGATTGAGTCCGCCGACGCGAATCTGACGCTGACCAATACGCTACTTCTGGGAATCGGTACCGACACGCTGGTTGGGTTCGAATCGGCGAATCTCACCGGCGG
>CBDFHW010000028.1:0-2942 GCA_965247815.1 Tepidisphaeraceae bacterium
CACCGCAGTTCTTCAATGCCCGTGGCGGCCGCGAACTCTACTTCTCCAGCAGCAATGGCAGCAACGGCGGCGGATTCAGCTACATGATCAAACCGGACGGTAAACTCTACGCCTTCGACGGTTCCTCGACCCCCACGGGAACCGTGGTCGCCGATGTGGGCTTCGACGTTTATCTGAACCCCGTTCTGCTGTTCAATGCGAAGCCGACCCAAATCGGCGACACGCTCTTCGATTTGAAGACCAAGTACGGCTTGAACACCCCGGAAACCGCGGCCGATCCCGCCCGCAGCAACGCGAAGTTCCTGCTGGGTGCGGGAGGCGTATACTTTGCCGTGCTGCCGGACAAGAAATTCTACCAGTGGGTCAGCGGCAACACGTTCACGCTGATTCAAGATCTCAGTACTTTCGATGTCTACGCCACGCCGGGGCTTCTTTACAACGCCACCGGTCAGGCGACCGCCGTCACCGGCAACGTCGCGGGGGGAAACCTCACGCTGACGCCGAACGCGGCATTCACCGGTACCGTCCGCGTGACGGTGAAAGTGAACGACGGTGCCGAATTCGGTTCGCAATCGTTCCTCTACACGGTCACGAACACCGCTCCGGGGAAGACGCAAATTGCCAGATCAGAGCGATCTGAACGTGCCGACGGGTGCCGCCGGTTCAATCCCGATCAATCTTGTCCACGGCGTTCCCCGATACCGACACGCTGACATACACCGTGACGAAAGTGCCGATTGGCTGGTCGATCTCAAGACGAAGTACGGCTTGAATACCCCGGCGACGGCGATCGACCCGGCCCGCGCCGGTGCCCGGTTCTTCCAAGGCGGCTCCTGGGATCAACCAGGGCGGGAGCAACTACTTCCTGATCAAGCCGGTGGCCAGGCAAGTTCCAATTCCTGGCGTCGGACGGTTCTTCGAGCGGCGGTACGGTGATCTTGGCCGATGTGGGAGCGGCGGTTTACAACAATCCGGCGCTGCTCACCAGCGCCACGACCCCGGCGGCTTTGGCGAACGTGACGACGAACGTCGCCACCAACACGCTGACGGTCGCCTGGCCAACCGGCTACACCGGCAAGTTCCGCCTGACCCTGGTCGCCTACGACGGCAACGCAGAGGCCAGCCAGTCGTTCCTCGTCACGATCAGTTGACCGGCGATGGAATCGTAACGACAGCGGGCCACCGAAATCAAATCCGTTGGCCCGCGACTGGCTTGGAACAAATTTGCAGGAAAAGGCCTTCTACGGATCGAGATGACACAAACACAGCACATTTGATCGGAATTGAACCGAACCACGGATTGAATCTGTCAGTCCGAAATTCGAATTTGTTTTCGTCAATTTAATAACCCGCGCGCTCCGGTCACATCGCCCGTTGAAGTTCGGCTTCACGAAGTGCACTGGGCATGTTCGGCCTCTGTGCAGGGAAGCATGATGCCGCAAGTGCAATTTCAATTAAACTATAATCGCCTGAACAGCTTAGTACCTTTGAGTCGGATCAATTTCATCCACATTCCACGCCGACTTCCTTTGATCAATCGTCCAATCGACCTTCTTTCTTCCGCGCCTTCCGTTCTGCTTCTAACTGTTCGAGAACGCCTTCCATGCTCACGAGATCTTTCGGGGCGTTCGGGTCGATTTCCACCGTCAGCAGTTGGGTGAATTCCTTCTCGTCGACGGTGAGTAGCACCTTGTAAGCGCCGGGTGGTACCTGGCCGCCGGTCAAAAGGCGACCGCCCGGTCGTCCACCGCCGACGGCCTGGCCCCCTAGATTCCACGTGATGCGGTGTAGGCCCGGTTCGGTGATCGGCTTGTAGTTCTCGGGCCGCTGGTTCGCGCCAGGGGCCTTGTACTCCCAAACCACTTTGCCAGTCACATCCAGCACCTTCAAACTTGCGGCCTTCGCTTGCTTCACAAGATTGAAATCGAAGGTCACTCCGCGGGTCGGGTTCGTCCCGAAGAATTTGCGATCGGTGCTGCTGTATGGGGATTCGCCGCTGGGGCTGATACGCCATCGCGTTGCTGCCGAGGGCGTGAACAGCGTGACGGCGTTCTTCCACGTATCCGGTTTCATCTGACGGATCGCGTTCAGGTCGAGAATCCAAACGCTGCGCCCGTGCGTCGCCACGACGAGTTCGTTCGCCGTCGTCGGCTGGGCGAACTCGTGGCAGGCGACCGTCGGCAAGCCGCTGCCGAGTTTCGTCCAATTCGCACCGCGGTCAATGCTTGCGAACGCGCCGAATTCGGTGCCACAGTAGAGTATGCTCGGGTTGACGATGTCTTCGCGGAGGCAACGCGTATTGCCGAACGTGGGAAGGTTGGACGTGATTGCCTTCCACGTCGCCCCGAAGTCTTCGGTCACGAAGAGATAGGGTTTATCGTCGTCCGAACGGTGGCCGTCCACAGCGACGTACGCCCGACCTTCCTTCTCCTTGGATGTTTCAATCGTGCTGATGTAACGGAATCCGGGAAGGCCCGCTTTGTAAAGGTTCGCCGTGACGTTGTCCCATTTGAGCCCCCCGTCTTTTGTGATCCAGAGATAGCCGTCGTCCGAGCCCGCCCAGAGCACGTCCGAATTCTTCGGCGATTCCGCGATCGCCACGAGGCTGCCTGCCTTCGTCCGCGTGAGGTCGGGAGAGATCGGCTTTTGTTCGTCCCCTTTCTTCAGGGAACGGAATACGAATTGGGCCCCCGAGTAGAAGATGCTCGGGTTGTGACTGCTGAGGATGTACGGCGTGTTCCAGTTGAACCGCAAGGGTTCATCGCCTTCCTTTCGCGGCGGTCGAATCCCGGCTCCTTCCCCGGTGCGGAAGTTCCTCCGGCTGATGTTCCCCCCTTGGCCCTCCGCGTATACAAGATCGGAATCGGTCGGATCGACCCGGCAGACGAAGCCATCCCCGCCGGCCACAAAGACCCAGTCTTCGTTCACCTGTCCGGAGCGCC
>CBDFHW010000029.1:0-216529 GCA_965247815.1 Tepidisphaeraceae bacterium
AGCGCGCGCCACGGCCGGGTCAGCGCCCAGTGCAGCACCGGGGCATAGCCGCGCTGAATGCCGTGCTGGATGACCTGCAGGAAGCGGTTGCCGTGCTCGGTCTCGGTGCGCGGCAGGATGCGGCTGGCGAGGAACGGCACGATGGTCAGCGACACCAGCAGCGAGCCCGCGACCGTGCCGAATACCGCGACCGGCAGCGAGCGGACGAACTTGCCCGACCCCTCCGGCAGGAAAGCGAGCGGCAGGAATGCCAGCAACAGCACGAAGGTGCAGCCGAGCACCGCGACCGCGATCTGGCGGGTGCCCGCAATGGCGGCAGTGACGCGGTCCTCGCCCTCGCGCATCCGCCGCGCGATATTCTCGACGACGACGATCGAATCGTCGACGAGCAACCCGAGCGCGATGATGAAGCCGCTGATCGCCAGCTGGTTGAGAGTGAAGCCCGAGAAGGCGAGCACCGCGCAGCCGATCGCCAGGCTAAGCGGCACCGAGACCATGACGACGAGGCTGGAGCGGAAGCCGAGCGGCAGCAGCGTCAGCAGCACCAGCGCCAGTGCGATCGCGAAATCGCGGCTGAGGTTGGCGAGCTTGGTGGAGATGTCGAACGACTGGTCGAAGCCTACCTCCAGCCGCACGTCGGGCGGCAGCTGCGCACGGAAGGACTGCGCGGCGAGCAGGGCGTTCTTCTCGATGTCGAGGACGTTGAGCCCGTCCTTCTGGGTCATCGTCACCCAGATCGCGCGCTTGCCGTTGTAACGCGCGAGATAGGGCTGCTCCTCGGTTGCCCAGCCGACGGTGGCGACGTCGCGGACCCGGACGACGCGCCCCGCCGCCGGCCCGGCATCGGCGCGCAGCGGCACCGCGGCGACCTCGGCGACGGAGCGGAAGGCGCCGCCTGCCTCGACGTTATAGCGCTGGTCGCCCGACTGGACCGCGCCCGGCGGCAGGTCGGCACCGCCGTTCCTGAGCGCGTCGGTGATCGTCGTCAGCGGCAGCCCGAGCTGCGCCAGCTTGCCCGAGTCGACCGCGACCCGCACCTCGGGCACCGGCAGGCCCCAGACCTGGGTGCCGCGCACGCCGGAGACCTGGTTGAGGCGCTCGCGCAGGTCCTTGGCGATCTTCTCCAGCCGCCGGTAGGAGGCGGTATCGCTCACCAGCGCGAACTGCAGCACCGCCGCCTCGGTGGTCCGGAAGCGCTTGTATTCGAGCGGCTGCAGCGATGCAGGCAGGCTGCCGCGCAGCGCGTTCACCTCGCGCACGACGTCGTTGTAATGGCCCTCCGGATCGCTATCCCATGAGAACTCTGCGGCGATGACCGCCGAGCTGTCGGTCGAGGTCGACGAGACGAAATTGATGCCGTCGAGGCCCTGGAGGATGTCCTCGATCGGGCGCGACACGGTCTGCTCCATGTCGGACGGGTCGGCCCCGGGCTGGGTGGCGACGACGACCACCACCGGCCCGGTGAAGTGCGGATCGACCGAGCGCGGGATACCGATGAAAGCCGACACGCCGATCGCAGTCAGCAGCGCGAACAGCACCAGCGTGATCTGCCAGCGCCTGCACCGCGAAATCGATGATGTTCACTTGGAGACCGTCACCATGGTCCCGTCGCGCAGCCGGTCGACGGCGGTACGCGCGACCTGTTCGCCGGCGCGCAGCCCGGCGGTGACCGTGATGCCGCCGTCGCCAAGGTCGCCGAGCTGGATCATGCGCGCCGCGACCGTGCCGCTGCCGGGCCGGTAGACGTAGACGAAGCCCTCGCCGGCGCGTGCCGCGAACACCGCGCTGGCGGGCACGACCACCGGTCCTGCCACAGCCGGGCCAGCGCCGGTCGCCAGCTGCGCATTGCCGATCAGGCCCGAGCGCATGCCGGGCAGCGCGGGCAGGCGCAGTTCGACCTGGAAGGTGCCGGTGCGGTCGTCGCCGCGCGCGCCGATCTCGCTGACCTGCGCCGAGATCGGTGCAGGCGACAGCGCGGGCAAGGTTACCGCGGCGCGCGTGCCCGGGCGGAGTCGCGCGAGGTCCTCGTCGCTGACCGGCAGGCGCAGCACATAGCCGCTGGCCAGTTCGCCGATGGTGATGACCGGCGTGCCGACAGCGACGATCTGACCCGGCTCGGCCGCGCGGCGCAGCACGACGCCCGCGGCGGGCGAAACGATGCGCCCGAGGCGCGCGTCGAACCCGGTCTGCGTTACCCGGGCGCGCGCCGCGACGGCGGCCGCATCGGCGCTCTCCATCCGTGACCGCGTCACCCAGCCTTTGCCGAGCAGCGCTGCCATGCGCTGGCGGTCGGCCTCGGTCCGCACGGCCTCGGCGCGGGCCGATGCGGTGGCGGCGTCGAGGCCGGTCGGGTCGAGCCGCGCCAGCATCTGCCCGGCGGCAACCGCCTGACCCTCGAGCACGTTGATCGCTGCAATCCGGCCGGGTGTGCTGAAGCCGAGCTGGGTCTCGCGCTTGAGGCGGACGGTGCCGGTAATCGCGATCGTGCCGGTGCCGCTGGCGGGGGCAGCGGTGGCCAGTGATACGGTCATGCGCTCGGGCGCGGCAACGGGCGGCGCGCCCGACTTGCTGCACGCGGCAAGCATCAGCATCGCCGCCAGACCTGCCGCCCCCGCGCGCATTCTCTACCCCCAAGGCCCGCTGATCGGAGCGAACGATTGCCACCGATTTGATTGGCACTCAGCTTTTATGAGCGGCGCTCGAATAGCGCAAGGGCGACGGGTGCTACGAAGCGTCGCGCCGCGGCAGCCAGCGGAAATAATCGCTGAACCGCCGGTGCCGTTGCAGCCCGAATTCGGTGATCTTGCCGGCGCGGGGATAGCGGCGCTTCCACCGCACATAACGCTGCCGCGCCCACAGCGAGTTGCGCAGGACCAGCGCCAGACCGGCCCCGAACAGCACCAGGCCGACCGGAAACGGCACCGGCAGCGGGGCACCGATCAGTGGCCCGACCAGCATCAGCACGACGCCAAAGCCCAGCTGTGCGACGCGCACCGGCTCGCTGCGAACGAGCATTCGAAGAAAGCTGAGCCTGGCCACGGGGCGCGCATAAGCAGGTGATTTGTCGCAAATACGGCGGCGCTTGAACCGTTGCGCCGGACCGTTAAGGTCGGCGCCGGGGCAGGGGGATTTACATGGTTGCGCACGTCGGAACGGTCGCGTTCCTCGGTCTGGAGGCGCGCACTGTCGACGTGCAGGTGCAGATCGCCGGCACCAATCCGAACTTCAATATCGTCGGCCTGCCCGACAAGGCGGTGAAGGAAAGCCGTGAGCGCGTGCAGGCGACGTTGGATGCCATCGGCCTGTCGCTGCCGCCGCGCCGGATCACGGTCAATCTGTCGCCCGCCGACCTGCCCAAGGAAGGCTCGCACTACGATCTGCCGATCGCGCTCGGACTGCTGGCGGCGATGGGCATGGTCGATACCGAGATGCTGGCCGGCTATGTCGCGGTCGGCGAACTCGGCCTCGACGGACGCTTGGCGCCGGTGCCGGGCGTGCTGCTCGCGGCGATGCACGCGGCGAGCCTGAATCTGGGGCTGATCTGTCCAGGCAGCCAGGGCGGCGAGGCGGCATGGGCGGGCGAGGTCGAGGTGCTCGCCGCGCCCGACCTGCTGGCGCTGGTCAATCACCTGAAGGGCACGCAGCTATTGTCGGCCCCGGTGCGGACGATGGCGGAGGCGGTGTTCCGGGGCCCCGACCTGCAGGAGATCAAGGGGCAGGAAACCGCCAAGCGCGCGCTGGAGATCGCGGCGGCAGGCGGTCACAATCTGCTGATGAGCGGCCCGCCAGGGTCGGGCAAGTCGCTGCTGGCCGCCGCGCTGCCCGGCATACTGCCGCCGATGACCGCGGGTGAGGCGCTCGAAGTGTCGATGGTCGCGTCGATGGCGGGGGAACTGGAGGGCGGGCGGCTGCTGCGCGCGCGGCCATTCCGCAGCCCCCATCACTCGGCGTCGATGCCGGCGCTGGTCGGCGGCGGCGCGCGGGCGCGGCCGGGGGAAGTCAGCCTCGCGCACCTCGGCGTGCTGTTCCTCGACGAACTGCCGGAATTTCCGCGCGGCGTCCTCGATTCGCTGCGCCAGCCGCTGGAGACGGGGCAGGTCTCGGTCGCGCGCGCCGCGATGCACGTCACCTATCCGGCGCGCGTCCAGCTGATCGCCGCGATGAACCCGTGCCGCTGCGGCTATCTCGGCGATGCAAGCCTCGCCTGCAGCCGCGCGCCGAAATGCGCCGCCGACTATCAGGCGCGGGTGTCGGGGCCGCTGCTCGACCGCATCGACCTGCACGTCGACGTCGCGGCGGTCAGCGCCGCCGACCTCAGCCTGCCGCCGCCCGCCGAGACCAGCGCGCAGGTCGCGGCCCGGGTCGCGGTCGCGCGCGCCGTCCAGACCGCGCGCTATGCGGGCACCAAGGTACGGTCGAATGCCGAAGCCGACGGCAAGTTGCTGGAGGGTGTCGCGACGCCCGATGCGGCTGGGGCGAAACTCCTGACCCAGGCGACACAGGCGATGCGGCTGTCGGCGCGCGGCTATCACCGGGTGCTGCGTGTCGCGCGCACGCTGGCCGACATGGCGGGGGCGGAAGACATCGGCCGCATCCACATCGCGGAGGCGCTCAGCTACCGGCGGCTGGCACCGGTGAATTGAAGCGCACGGGGGGCAGCAACATGGACAAGACAACGACGCAATGGGGCCTGGAGCCGTTCCGCAAGTTCGCAACCTTCTCAGGTCGCGCGCCACGGGCGGAGTATTGGTACTTCTATCTGCTGTACGTGCTCGTCGGGATCCCGGCGAACTTCATCGATCGGGCAACCGGCGCGGGCTATGCCAGCGGCGCGCTTTTGCTGGTCTTCGCCCTGCCGTTCGTGGCTGTCGCAGTCCGTCGCATCCATGACGGCGGACGCAGCGGCTGGTGGTTGATGCTGCCCATTGCGGGCGGCGCGATCGCGGGCGTTGGCTTTGGGGTCGCGATGGGCCGGCAGGGCGATGTCTATCCAGGCCTGACCGGCCTGCCTTTGATGGTTGTGTGGTTTGGCGGGCTCGTTGCGTTCGGCATGGGCCTGATCCTGTTGATCTGGCTGATCGGCAAAGGCACCGACGGCCCCAACCGCTTCGGCCCGGATCCGCTCGATCGCGGCGATGACATTGCAGGGGTGTTCGACTGAGGCAGGCGGCACCATCGGCTTTCGGCTCCGCGCGGTGCCGGAGCGCGCGCATTCACAAGGTCGCGGGTTTGAGCTAGCCTCGGGCAGCGCCGGTTTACCAGTGCGCGGGGGACAGCGACATGGACAGGCCAGCGACGTTCTGGATGATGGAGCCGTTGCGCAAATACGCGACGTTTTCGGGGCGTGCACGGCGCGCGGAGTATTGGTGGTTCGCGCTCGGCTATCTGATCGTGCTGACGGTCGCGAGTGTGATCGACGGCGTGCTCGGCACCGGCCTCGGAATGGGTATCGGCATTTTGTACGTTGTGGTCGTGCTGGCGGTGTTCATTCCGTCGCTGTCGGTCACTGTCCGGCGGCTGCATGACTTGGACAAGTCGGGCTGGTGGATGCTGCTGACGTTCGTGCCGCTGATCGGCGCGATCGTGCTGCTGATCTGGTTCTGCACCCAGGGAACGGCCGGCCCAAACCGCTTCGGGGCCGACCCGCTCGACCCGGCCGGCGACGTTGCCGAGGTGTTCAGCTAGGCGCGCGCGCCTAACAGCGCGCTGCCGACGCGGACATGCGTCGCGCCGAGCATGACCGCCGCCTCATAGTCCGACGACATGCCCATGCTGAGGCCAGGCAAATTGTGCTCGCGCGCCAGTTTCTGGAGGAGCGCGAAGAACGGCGCAGCCTCGATGCCCTCGGGGGGTACGCACATCAGGCCGGCAACCGGCAGACCGGCGGCGCGGGCGTGGTCGAGCAGAGTGGTCAGGCCGGGCAGCGCAACGCCGCCCTTCTGGGGCTCGTCGCCGACGTTGACCTGGATGTAGCAGTCGGGGCGCTTGCCGGTCTTCGCCATCGCGGCGGCGAGTGCATCGACCAGCGATGGACGGTCGACGCTGTGGACCGCGTCGAACAGCGCGACCGCGTCGGCGGCCTTGTTGGACTGGAGCTGGCCGATCAGGTGGAGGCGGACGCCCGGCCAGCGCGCCAGCAGGTCGGGCCACTTGCCCTGCGCCTCCTGCACCCGGTTCTCGCCGAAATCGCGGGCGCCTGCCGCCAGCAGCGGCTCGATGGCTTCGGCGGCGTGGGTCTTCGACACCGCGATCAAGGTCACGTCGCCGGGGTCGCGCCCGGCGATGCGCGCGGTGCGGGCGATGGTGTCGCCGATCTCGGCAAGACGGGCGGCGGCGCTGTCGTCGGTGTTCATCGGTGGTGCTATAGGCCGGGCCGATGCGCCGCCGCCAGCTTCCCGTGATGTGGTTGTTCACCGATGCGCGGCTGGGTGACCTGGCGGCGGCCGTTGCGCGGCTGCCGCGCGGCGCTGGCGTCGTCCTGCGCCATCACGAACTGCCGCCCGCCGAACGGCGCGCGCTGGCAGCGCGACTGGCTGGACTTGCCGCGCGGCGCGGGCTGCTGCTGATCGACGAGCACGACCCGCGCATCGGCCGCGCGCATGATCGCCCCGAGCTGATCGCGGCGCGGCGGCGTGGGGCGGCGCTGGTCTTCGTCTCGCCGGTGTTCGCGACCCGCACCCATCCCGGCGCGCGGACATTGGGTGCGGTGCGCTTCGGACTGCTGGTGCGGGACGCCCGGGTGCCAGTGGCGGCGCTGGGCGGGATGACTGCGGCGCGGTTCCGTCGGCTACGCCCGCTCGGGGCAGTCGCTTGGGGCGCAATCGACGCGTTCGCCTAGAAAGCGCCCTTAGAACGCGAACGCCGTGCCGAGGTAGACCGAACTGTCCGGCCGGTCGGTGTCGAGAATGCTCGGCGACACCGGCGCGAGCTTGTAGCGGACGCCGCCGTTGAGCGACAGGCGCGGCCCGATCGAATACGCGCCGCCGAGGTCGACCGAGTAGCGGCGCTCCAGCGGCGACAACAGTAGCGGCGAGCCGGTTTCGGCCGCGAGCTGCAGCGCCGTCTTCCAGTTGCGGCCGCGATAGCTGAGGCTCGCGTCGACCGCCTCGCGGTGGTTTGGCCCGAGCGCGGTGACCGGCGCCTCGAGGCGCGAATAGCCGCCGGCAACGGCAAAGCCGCGCCAGCCGACCGACAGGCCGACGTTGTAGGCGGCGGGCGCGACCGAGAAGCTTTCGACAGCGGCAACGCGGGTCGGATCGACCACGGGTGCGGCGGCGACCCGCGAGGTCACGCCGACAGTCAGAGCACGGCGGCTGCCGGGCTGCCCCGACGGCGTGAAGCGGAAGGCACGCTCGACGGTATCGACACGCGCGGTGGAGGCCCCGCGGCCCGGCGCGGTAAAGGTGAAGCGCGCACTTTCGACGAGCGGATTGAACGGCGTGATAGCACGGTCATTGTCGAGCGAAAACTGGACCTTGGGAGCGTGACGCGCAGGCATTTTGCCCGCGATGGCGGCATGCGGAATCGCCAGCGCAATGGCTGCCGCGATGCCGGTCAATCCGGCGGTCCGAAGTGCACCCCTGTTCATAGGTTCTGCTCACCTATCAGGCGAATCGCGCCTGCCCAATAGATAACGACCCAAGATGAAAAAAGTCCTCGCTTTGCCGCACGATTGTGGTGCGCGGCACACAGTCGCGGGCCCCGGCCAGGACTTGCGGGCCCGATTCACCGAATCGTCACGGCCCTTTGCGCCAGCGTCGTCGTTCCCTATAAGCCGCCCGGATAGGCCAAGGCCAGTTTTTCGGGAGTCGGCGATGGGTGTGTTTCGGGCGACGATGCTGGTGGCGGCCGCGGGGCTGGCGCTGGCGGCCTGCGGGCACAAGGACAAGAAGGTCAAGTCGGCCGGGACGCTCGCCCCGGCGCGGATCGCGACCATCGGCGTCAACTCCTACCTGTGGCAGGCAACGCTCGAGACGCTCGGCTTCATGCCGCTCGCCACAGTCGATTCGAACGGCGGCGTCATCGTTACCGACTGGTACGCCAGCCCGAACACGCCGAACGAGCGCGTCAAGGTATCGGTCGCCATTCTCGACACCGAACTGCGCTCCGATGCGATCCGCGTCTCGGCGACGCGCCAGCAGGTCGGACCGAGCGGCTGGGTCGAGGCGACAGTGTCGATGAGAAAGATGTCGGGCTGATTGCTGGCGTACACCGTTGTCTGCTTTGTGACAGGAACGGAGGACTTGTCCGCTGTGGCCTGCACAGCGCCCTTTGGCAGATGCCCGTTGATCCAATGTGACTTTCCTGTGCCACAGTCGCCGATCACCACCACATAGCGCTGCTCGACCGGATGAGCCATGCTGGAGAGCGCGGAGGATGCGAAGGGCTGGTAAGAGCACAGGAAGACAACCGTGTGTGAGAAAAAATGTGCCACCGATGGGCCGTGTCGATTTGCATGCTCGCGCTGTCGTCAAGCTGCCTGCGACAAGGCGGAAGCAGCGGATGGCTGCAGGTAGTGACGACTCGACTCTGTTTACAGCTGCAGACGTGACCGACGCCAGCTCTCTCCAGTTCGGCAGGTCTCGTCTATCGCGTGCTGACTCGACGGGAAACGAAGCGGAGGCGGCAGCGGGCACAGGCGGAGGGCAGGGACGGGAGCGGCGCACGCGATGGCAGGTGCGGGCGTCGGCGCACACGGCGAATCTGGCAAGGGCAGAGCAGCGGCTGAGTTCACAGTGGCACGGCGGTGCCAGCGCGCACGCCCAACCGCACTGTGCGCCGCACTGCACTACCACGCCCACAGGCCAGGCAGGTCGCTCGCCGCGACGCGATGCGACCTACCCGGCGACGCGGGCTCGGCGCTGGGCCGAATGTGCCGTGCGATGTGCCGTACCAACGAACAAACGAACAAGCGAACAAACGAACGAACGAACCAACGAACGAACGAATCGATTTTTCGATTTCTCGATTTCTCGATCAGCCGACGCGGCAGCGGCGCAGCGCACACCCGACTCACATCACAGAGGGCACTGTCGCGTGCATGACATGCGTACAGTCGTACGCATGTGCGCGCGAGGAGAGCCTCCTCAGCGTCGCTGCCGGCGTCTCGTCGGCGTCGTCGTCGCTTCGATGATTGAGCACCAGCACACCGCCGCTTAGCACGGGTTCGTGCAGCGCTGAGTACCGGCCGACGATCGAGCTCGCCTTAGCGGCGAAGGTATGCTCGCTCACTCTCTCTGACGCTCGCTCCAAACGGAGCTAAATTGGCTTACCCAGTGGCTGGGCGCCGGCCCCGCCGTCCGCCCCACTGACGTGACCGGCGGACTGCGCTGGCTCGTGACCGTGCGCGACGCGCTCAACGACACCAACGCCCGCTACCCTTACCTCGCCTACGGCACCGACTGGCTCGCTTTCGCCACCTCGTGCTCGCGCTGGTATTCGTCGGGCCCCTGCGCGACCCCGTTCGCAATGTGTGGGTGGTGGAGTTTGGGCTCTGGGCGTGCGCGGGCATCCTGCCGCTGGCCTTCATCGCGGGCGCCATCCGGGGCATCCCCTTCTACTGGCAATTGATAGATTGCTCGTTCGCCGTGGGTGGCGCCGCATTGCTCTGGCCCTGCCGGCGCCTAATCCAGAAATTGGAAAAACTGCCCGGCGGGCCGGAGCCGGAAGCGCGGATGTAGCACGGTTTCGGGATCGGAGTATGGTATCGTAGGGACGCAATACCTTGCGTCCTCGCGCTGGAACGGCCGCTGCCGCGCAATTGAAAGCCGCGGCAATCGAACGGACGCAAAGTATTGCGTCCCGACGCAGTACACCGATCCCGAAGCTGCTTTAATATTGTAACCCGACTACCAATTTCCGCCCCGTGACTCCCACCAAGCCTACCACCATTGACGCGTACATCGCCGGCTTTCCCGAAGACGTCCGGCACTTGCTGGAACAGCTTCGCGCAACCGTAAAAGCCGCCGCGCCGGAGGCCGTCGAAACGATAAAATACGGAATGCCCACCCTCGTGCAGCACGGTAATTTGGTGTATTTCGCCGCGTTCAAAAACCACCTCGGATTTTTCGCCGCGCCCACCAGCGTCGCGGCGTTCGAGCAGGAGCTGGCGCCCTACCGGCAGGGCAAAGGCTCCGTCAGTTTCCCTTCGATCAGCCTCTACCGCTGGAGTTGATTGCCGAGATGGTGAGGTTCAGGGTTAAGAGCAACCGGAAGAAAATGGAGCTGAAAAAAGCTGGTGAACGCGAAATAGCAGCTGGAATCAACGGCCAGTGTATTGCCAGTGAACGGAAAAACATAATCCACTCCAGCGGGAGGATGGGGCAACAGACTATGTTAGCATAGACCCGTTGCGGCGCACGACGTTGGCCGCATTCATGAGATGCAGAAAAGTCTATCACCGTTCAGTCGACGATGGCGGCGTCAATAGCCGCGGCAAAGCAAGGCTAAGCCTGTTCAGCCTAGCGTTCTTGACTAATCGGGTTACAGAAGTGTTCCCCGAAGGATCAGCATGGCGACCGTGAAATAAATGATCAGACCGGTCACGTCGACCAGCGTCGCGACGAACGGCGCGCTGGCCGTCGCGGGGTCGAGACCCAAACGACGCAATAGAAACGGCAGCATGCTGCCGACCACGGAACCGAACGAAACCACGCCCACGAGGCTGACCCAGACGGTGGTCGCGATCAAATACGGGTGCCCGTCATACCTTTGCCAGCCGAAATAATACCAGAGCAGAATGCGGACGAATCCGATCGCACCGAGGAATGTGCCGAGTGCTATACCGGACATAAGTTCTTTTCCGAACACCCGCCACCACTGACTCAATTTGAGTTCCTTCAGCGCCAGAGATCTGATGATGATCGACGTCGCCTGCGAGCCGGAGTTTCCGCCGCTGCTGATGATCAGCGGGACGAACAGCGACACGACCGCCGCCCTGGCGATCACCTCTTCGAAATGCCCCATCGCGGTGGCGGTCAGCGTCTCTCCAAGAAACAGCGCCGCCAGCCAACCGCCGCGTTTTTTCACCAGCGGCCAGAACCCGACCTGGTTGTACGGAACGTCCAACGCCTCGGCACCACCGATCCGCTGAATTTCCTCGGTCGCCCTGGCCCGGGCGACGTCGAGTACGTCGTCGGCGGTGATAATTCCCAGCATCTTGCCGTCCGCATCCGTGACCGGTAACGCCGACCGGTCGTACCGCGCGAACGCGGCGACCACGTCGTCGGCCTTGTCGGTCGCCTTCACTGACACCAGCGGGCTGTCGTGAATGTCCAGAACCCGGGTGTCGTCGTCGGCTAAGACCAGCGAGCCGATCTTGACGTCTTCCAGCAGCTTCCCGTGCGAATCGACAATGTACAGAACGTTAAGCGTTTCCTTCCCCCGGCCGGTCGCGCGGACGTGGTCCAGCGCCTGCCGTGCCGTCATGTCGGCTCCGAGCGAAACGTATTCGGGCGTCATATACCGGCCGGCCGTCGCGACCGGATACCCGAGCAGATCGCGGGCCGTTTTCAGTTCGTCGGGCGGAAGCGTTTCAAGAATCCCCCGGGTCACCTCGGCCGGCAGCTCGTCCAGCAGCCGCACCCGGTCGTCGGGCGTCATGTCCGCCAGCACGTTCCGCATGTTGACGTCGGTCAACGTCCGGCACAGACCGCGCTGGTGGTCACGGGGCAAATACGAAAACACCTCCGCCGCCCGGTCGCGCGACAGCACGCGGAAGATGGCCGCGTCTTCCTCGTCGGGGACCGCGACCAGCACGTCGGCCACGTCCGCCGGGTGCGTGTGCGCGAGCAGGTCCTTCAATTCCGTCCATCGTTTGGCGGCGATTAACTCGTGGACTTGCGCTTCGGAACTGGCGGTGATCATTCAGGTTTTCCTGTCTATGACGTGTCTAATCGAAAAGGCCCGGTCTGACGTCGGCCGCAGTGTAGCGAGATTTCGAAGGTTTTTAAGTCCGTCGAACGGAGCAGCCGCCCGGTGGTCTGACCCGCCGGACGAGCGCGATCGCGGGTCGTTGATCGATCACAGTTAGGCCGATGCGCTGGGCTGCAGCGTCTCGTCCACGGCCGGACTGACCGGCAAAGTCGGTGCGTCTGTCTGTTCCGATGTCCCGGTAGCCGTCCGAGCCAACGGCCGGAAGAAACAGGCGATGCCTGCGCCGCACCCGACAGCGACCGCTGCCTGTGTCCACCAGATGACGCGATAGTCCGGCACGACACCGGTGGCGGTACGTGTCACCATCTGTTCAAAAACGGCCGCGTACGGGCCGGCCAATGCGGGCCCGATGCCGAACATCACGAAGCCGAAAACCGTCTGCGTCGAATGTCGAATCTCGGGCGGGGAGACGCGTTCGATGTACAGCGTCGCGGTGGTGAAAAAGCAGGCGAAGGCGACCCCGTGCAGCGCGAGCGAAACACAGACGATGCCGGCCGGCGGGTCGACGGCAAAGACGGCAAATCGGATCGCCTGAGCGGCAACGCCGAACACTAGCACGCCCGTATACCCGAACCGCTTCAAGGCCGGGCCGAGCACGAACAGGCAGCCGACCTCGCTCACCTGCGCGATCGCGAGCGTCGGGCCCACCATCTTCAGCGGAATGCCGACGACGTCGGACAGGAACGGGCCGATGTTCAGGTAGTAAGCGGTGTGGATGGCGGCAACGGGGATGGCGAGCAGCGACAGCACCAACACTGATCGGTTCTTGAGCAGCGCCAAAGCGCGGGTGGGAAGCAGCGGTCCGGGTTCCACGTCGGTCGGGGGCGTTTTGGGGAGCAGAAAAAAGGCGTAAGCCGCGTACAGAATAGCCATCGCGCCCGCCGCCCGCATCGCCTGAGGGATCCGGCCGATGTTTACGGCCGGGTCGGGGGATCGGAGCACGACGTACGTGAACAGAGCCGAGGTGACGATCCACCCGATCGTGCCCCACATGCGGGTCCGAGGGTAGCTGTGCTCACGATCGACGAGATGGCTCAGCGCCAGAGAATTGGTCAGCGCCTGCGTCGGTGCGTAAGCGATCGAGAACAGAATCATCACCAAAAGGAACCCTGAAAACGTCGTCGATGACGCGTTCCAGAACAGCAGTGCGCCGGCCACGCAGTGAAGGATCGCGAGCGCTTTCTCGGCGTTCAGAAACCGGTCCGACAACCGGCCGGCGAGCACCGGCGCGAGGATCCCGCCCAGCGCGCCGGCAAACCCGAGCACCCAGCCGGTCTGGCCGGCGGTGAATTCCAGCCCGTGGTCGACCCGCCGGGCCGTCAGGTAATTGGCCAGGAACGGGTACCACATGCCGCGAACGGCATATTCGAGAAACATCATCAGGCAGAGGCGGATCGTGATCGAGCGGGACGACATGGACAAGAATGACGATAACGAAATCGACAGTCCCCGGCTACATACGACGAACCTGGCTGCGACCGGTCACAGTGCAGGATTTTCGACTCGGTCCAATCTGGTCCCGTTTCCGGCAGACCATGCGAGGGTGTAATGCGCAAAGGTCTACGCCCCGTGACCGACCAGACCTCACGATTTTCAGTGATCCCCCCCGGCCCATCGGGCCATGATCGCCATGTAGCCGAGCATGAAAAAGACCAGTCCGAACGCCCATAGCGTGGTCGCGCCGAACCGAACGAACAGCACGACCATGACTGCCGCGGCAGTGATCAGTACCAGCACCCACCGGGCGATTTCCCAGACCCGCCTGCCGCGAGGCCCGCCGATGTGCATAACGCCGGGCTCGTCGATGCTTTGCTCGTCGGGTGGGGTGGGGGTGAAGCTCATGCGACGTCACGGTCGGCCGATTCGGATCAACTTCCGCAGGCCGATCCAAAGCACGCATGCCGCGGCAGCAAAACAGATGAACGCCATCGTGTATAACGCTGCAAGAAAGAGAATGGTCGGCTTGCCTTTGCCGAACGAACCGTCCTGAGAAATCAGCACGCCGATCAGAAAGCACCCACCGAGCACGATCAGACCCAGTCCGGTCAGTGCAATCCCGATACCAGCCGCGGCGCTCGACCCGCTGGGCCGGGCCGGCGTCGCGTAACCGAGCATGCCGGGCTGCGAAGGAAGGTTGGTCTCGTCCATCACGCCAGTTCCATTGGAAATTGAGTAAGGTTTTCGACCCCGTCGGCGGTCACCAGGTATTGATTCTCCAGGCGGATGCCGCCGTTCAATTCCTTGCCATAGATGCCCGGCTCGGCGGTGAAGACGTCGCCTTCGATCAGCGTATCGTCCCACTTCGGATTCAAGTGCGGGAACTCGTGCGGCTGCAAGCCCACGCCGTGACCTAAGTGGTGCGACAAACCCTGGCCGAGCGATTGCTTCAAATGTTCGTCCACGGCCGTGAAGATTTCGCGGCACTTCACGCCCGGCTTTGCCATCCGTTCGACGATGGAGAACGTCTCGGCAATCGCCTTTTGTGTCTTCAGCTGAAGATCGGTCGGCTTCCGGTCCACCGCGAACACCCGGGCGTTGTCGGCAAAATACCCGCGGTAGCTCGGACCCAGATCCAGAATCCAGAGTTGCCCGGCCTCGGCGCGATGGCCGCTGCGAGGCGGTCCGCCGCCGGTCCCGCAGGCGAAATCGTTGCCCAGCAATGCGGTCATAGGTTCGCCCGACGACTTCACCGCCGCCGCGTGCAGTTGTGTGTACAGATCGATCTCGGCCAACCCCGGTTCGATGATCTCCCGGGCTTTGTCGTACATCGCTTTCGTGCAGTCGATCGCCCGACGCATCAGCGCCAGCTCATCGGGCAGCTTCGCCCGGCGAGCTTGCCACAGTTCGGTGTCGATCGACTCGACGGTCCCTTCGAATCGAATTCCCAATTGTGAAGTGACCGCCGAGGCGTCGACCCCGACGCGTTTCGCCGAACGGACGTTTAAGAGAGTCCGCACCTGATCGGCGACCACCGCGGGTTGCTCCTGCCGCTGGGTGCCCAACCAGTTGGCTTCGAACGCGACGGCGTCGTCCGCAGCGGCGGCGTTGTTCGGCGAGTTCGCGCTGGTCAGAACTGAGGACCCGTCGGAGAACAGTACGAATGCCGACGAGTGCAACCAGAACGGCCGATGCGCCGTCGCGTAATAGACGTGGTGTGCGAGGCCGAGCACCAGCGCGTCCAGTTTTCGTTCGTGAAGGATTTGCATCAGTCGCTGCTGACGCTGCCGCGAGTAGGTCGGGTGGAGCATTTGCGGACTGTACCCGGCATCCGCCGGGACGCCGAGCACAAATTCAGTCCGCCCAAGCGACGTCGGTAGGTTAGAAACGGTTTCACTAATGATTTTTAACCTGACGCCGGTTCTGAGGTACTCCGAAGAGTTGGGTGGTCCGACGTTCAGTCCGGTTTTTCGGAGGACCTCAGAGCCGGCGTCCCGGGTTATGAGAGCATCTCTAGCAGCGTTCGAGTTTGAAGACCGTGATCTCGGGCCGGCACCAGTCCTGTACGCGCTGGCCGTAACTCAGCCCGCGATTTACATACAAGTGCCGGTCGTCGACGGCGTAATACCCCTTGGTGTAATGGCGATAGAGCTTCGGATAAAACTTTCGCCCCAGCTTGCTGCTGCCCACCTGCCTGCCGTGCGTGTGCCCGCTTAACATCCACTGCCACGGATAGCGCATCAGCTCTTTCACATTGGCCGGATTGTGGTTCAGACAGATCGTAGCCTCGGACGGATCGACGCCGGTGAAACCGGCATCGGCGTCGAGGTGTCCGGACCATTCATCGTCCAGCCCGACAATTGTGATCGGTAATTGAGCGGTGCCCCGGCGTAGGCGGATCGTCTGGTTGCGAAGGCAGATCAGGCCCCGGTCGCGGAGACACTTTTCAAGAAAATCCGCCCGGCGATCGCCTTCGGCGCGCGAGGACTTTCCGTACATGCTGTAGTCGTGGTTCCCCAGTGTGCAGATGACGCCGTGTGGCGCCTCCAGGTGGGCGAGAATCTGTGCGATCCGCTTGGCGTATGGATAGCCTCCGGTGATGAGGTCGCCTGTGACGACCACCACATCGGGTTTCAGTTCATTGACCCAGCGCACGTATTGGATGAGGTATCGCCGCCAGACGACCGGGCTGTAATGCAGGTCGGACAGCTGGACGATTTTGAACCCGGTCATGGCCGGGTCGAGGTTGGTCAGCGGCATCGCCTGGCGGTGAATGTCCACCCACCGCCGGTTCAATGGGAGTGCGTGAACCCCGGTCAAACCGATGCGGGACAATCCCCGCCAGATCGCCCGCCGCCAGCGATGCTGGTGCCTCCACTGGGGTTCCTTGAGATACTGTTTGACCGATTCGATCAAGTCGTGGGTCCTATCCGGTGATGGCGTGGTCGGCGGCGGTGTCGACACCGGACCAGACCAGTTGAGAACTCCATTGCGTCGGCCCGCAGGCCCAGAATTCTGCCTCGGGAGCGAGCCCCAGCGGCAGCAGTCCGACCGCGCAAAGGTACAGGCTGCCAGTCGAGATATACGGCTCGGCGATGTTAGGCTGGTGCCCGCAGAAACCGATCCGCAGAAATCCTTTGTCGTCGAACACGCCCGGCGCTTCGATCATCCGGCGAATGACTGCGGTCAACGCACAGCGGACCTGTCCGGGCGAAATATCGCGGGGCAGGTCGTTGCGGAGCGCCATCTGCGCGAGCAGTTGCAGCGTACCGAATCGGTAGGCCAGCGAACGCCCGATCGCCGGAATTGTCCCCTCGGGCGAGATCAGGTGTTCCTGGATCTTCGCGTAACGACGGCTCCGCTCGAGCACCGATTTGTGCAGCGGTTCCCAGTCCTTTTTTTGCTTCGAGACGGTTTCGATCACGTCAAGCAGCATCGGTTGGATCACGAAGCTGTTGTAGTAGTCCCAGTGGAAGACGGGCCCGTCGCCGTACATGCCGTCGCCTTTGTACCACTCCATGTGCTTGGTGATGGCGAAATCGACCGGCGGGGTTAACCACTTTTCGCCGACGCTGCACAATGCGGCCTCGACCATCGCGCTGAACAACAGCCAGTTGGTGATGTTCGGCTTAATGACCCGACTCGATTTCAACGCGGCGACCAGATTCGCCTGCGTGGTCGGGCTGAGTTTTTTCCAGAGCGCGTCCGGCGCACGCACGATGGCGTGACCGAGGAAAGCCGAATCGACCAGCGGTTGCCCGCCGCTGCCAGTGTTGAAGTTCAGAAAGTCCGGCGACTTTGGATCGGTTCCTGCGTCGATTGCCTGCCGGGCAAGATCGCCTAATTCCGCCCGCAACTTGCCTTCGGGCGTGTCGTCGACCGGCAACTCGAGCCACGGCGCGATCCCGGCAAGCAGTCGGCCGAGCGCCTCCAGGTGCGTGCAGGATGCGCGTTCGTATTTCGAAGCCGGATTCAGTTCGATCGGCATGGTCACTTTCAATTTCCGCGCAGCCAGTGCCGAAAGGACCGGGCGTGCGATCCTTTCGACGATCGAAATCCAGTACGCTCGATCTTCCAACCCCGTCGCCATGTTGTTCTCCGATTTCGTTCTATTTGGCACAGCGGACCGTCCGACGCGACTGGGCTAAGGGTAATCAAGGTAATAGCGATTCGTAAACCGAACGCCATTTGGGGATGAGCCGGTCCCAGGAAAAATCCGACGCCCGCGATCGTGCCGCTTGTCGCAACACCGACCGATCGGACCCCAGCACGGCCGAGAGTAATTTTGCCGAACCGACATACTCTGCAAAATCGCACACCGCACCGGCGGAAGTGCCGTCGTTATTCTTGAGCAAGTATTTAAATGCCGGAATGTCGTTTAAGACCGGCACCGCGCCGGAGGCCATCGCTTCGACGGCCGAGATTCCGAATCCTTCGTGGCGTGACGCCGACACGAACAGGTCGGCGGCTTGGTACTCCGACGGCAAATCCGCTTCGGCGATCTCGCCGGCAACGGTGACGGCGTCCGATATCTGCAAGTCGGCGGCGAGCCGCCTTAGCGGGTCGTTCAACTGGTATCGATCCGGGCCAATGATTCGAAGTGTCGCGGGAAGGCCGATTTTTCGGACCTCGGAGACCGTTCGGATCAGGTGATCGATGCACTTGTTCGGCGAGATGCGACCGACGAACAGAAGGCGATTTTCGATTCGTTTCGGCGATGTCGCGGGCCTTGCGAACGCCTGCAGGTCTATTCCATTGTCGATTGTGATCGTGTTATGAACACCGTACTCGGCGAAGAGCTGGCGGTCGGCGCCGCCGCATGCGACGACCTGATCCACCCAGGGAAGCACCAGCGTCCGGACCGTCGCGAAATATGCGTTTTTGAGCAGCGGCAACTTTGACGTGTGGAAAATTCCCCCGTGGGTCGAGACGACGATCGGTTTCCGGTGGACTGCCCGGGCGGCGACTACAAAATCCAGCAAGGCGCCGATCCCGTGCACGTGCAACACGTCGGCCTCTTGCATCTGCTGCACTGGCAACCACGTTGGTTTGTAATACCGAAGGTCGAGAAATCGCACCCGGCGTACAGGAATGCCGGCGACGACGTCTTGCGGTGGGAGAGCCTTGTCGCTGCCGGCGATTTTGTTTAACGCGAGCACCGACGACTCGACCCCGGCCGGGCGCAGCTGCGTTGCAAGATCGAGCACGAACCGTTCGAGTCCGCCCGTACCGGGGACAAAATCGGTCGTGATGTGCAGGACTTTTATCACGGCCGGCACGGTATGAAGCGGGCGGAGAGAAATCAATGATTTGTTGACCGCGTCGAACCGCCTGGCGCACAGTTCTTGCGTCCTCGGCAGACTGCCGGAGTTCTGTCGGCGTGGGATTTTTTGGCGGATCTTGTAAGCTCGGGTCGGAATGACCGGATCTACTGCTTCGCCCCTTTCACTACAGAGCAAGGTGCCGCTCCGCATCCTGCATTATGTGCCGGCGGTGCGGCTCGAGCAGGGCGGGGTTGTCCGCGCGATTCTCGACTGGTGCACCGTACTGGCCGAGCGCGGACACCGTATGACGCTGGTCACCTATAACGGCAAAGATCTCCCGGCAGACTGGTTAGTCGAGACCCCGGGCAAGCCGCGGGGGTATGTCGTTCCGTTCCCCATGCCGCCGGCAAAGCTGCTCAGCCGAAGCTCGATGAAACTGATCGACGGGCTTTTGTCCGAAACCGACGTGCTGCACCTGCACGCGCCCTGGCTGGACGGGAATCGGCAGATTGCCAACTTAGCCCACCGGCGCGGTGTCCCGTATGTTGTCACGCTTCACGGCATGCTCGACGACTGGGCGATGAGCAACAGCGGATGGAAAAAGCGCGTCTACATGTCGCTATTCGGCCGACGAACCCTGAACCGTGCGGCGTTGGTCCACTGCACCGCCTACGCGGAGCTCGCGCAGACCCGAAAGTGGTTCGACCATCCGAATGCAGTCGTGCTGCCGTGTCTGATGGACCTGCAGCCTTATCAGAATCTTGAATCACCGGACGCCGGGCTTCAATTAGTGCCGACGCAATTTCGGACCGTCCCGAAGCTGCTGTTCCTCAGCCGACTAAGTGAGCAGAAGGGCGTGCCGACGCTTCTCCGGGCCGCCGCATTGCTGCGGGACGCGGGTACGCCGTTCGTGTTGCTGCTCGCCGGCACCGGGTTTCCGGAATACGAGAGACTCATTCATCGTTTGGTCGCCGAGCTGAATCTGACAGAACAAGTCGTCTTTCTCGGGCACATCGACGGGACGACCAAGCTATCGCTGTACCGAGCCGCAGATTTATTCGTGCTACCGACCCGGCACGAAAATTTCGGTCTCGTACTCACCGAGGCGATGGCCAGCGGCACCTGCGTCGTCACCACCCGCGGAACCGATATCTGGCCCGAGGTGCAGTCGGCGGGTGGCGAGATCGCCGAGTCCACCCCGCGTGCAATTGCCGACGCAGTGACACGGTTGCTCGGCGACCCGGCCGAGCGGCGGCGGCGGGGCGACAGTTGTCGGCGGTGGGTGATGGAGAATCTGGACGAAGATCGATTGAGCGGTCGGTACGAACAGATGTACCGCGGGATTGTTGCATCAACCCCAGCTTAAAACCGATCCAGTTAGAATACGCGAACGCTTTCGAAGGACGAGTTGGTTGATGTTCTGATTCAGACGCATAACGAGGAAAACGCTTAACTGACATCGGCGACACTGGCAGCGGTGACAACGAGGTGCACGAGCACATCGTCGCGACCGGGCCGGTCGGTCATCTCGACAATGACATGCTGCACTTCGCGTTCCCGAAAATTCACGCGTTCGTCGAGAAAGACAATCGATACAGTAATTGGGAAGCCGCCGTGCAGTACAAGGACCGTCAGGGTGAAACCGCCGACATCGGCGGGACGCTGTCAGGAACACGGAAGCTGAAAAACAGGACGCGGCGATTGCCGTTCCGCCCGACGCTGCGATTCATCTACGCGTATTTCCTCCGCGGCGGATTCTTGGACGGCCAGCCTGGCTACGTATTTTGTCGGTTGCTCTCGATGTACGAGTTCCTGTCGGTCGCAAAATTCACCGAGATGAAACGGCGGGAAAACGACGACCAACGGATGAAGTCCCTGAGCGCGGTGCCGGCTCGCCAGTAATCAAAAAGGCTCTTGCTTGAAGCACTCTCGGCCCCGTGAAGACCCAACGCAGCTTTTAATTTTATTCTTGGCTTGCTGACCAGCGGCGAGTGCGGCAAGTATCAGTAAACGAGCAACCTTTGCTATCCCAATAGCCCACGTTCCCGCAGATAGTTCAACACCAGCGTGTCAAATGGCACCGCCGTGCTGGTGAACAGGTACGTCCCGCCGCGGCGGGTGATGTAGTCTTTGAGCCCCAGGCAGTAAGCATTTAGATTGGCTTTGTACTGCTTGATCAGCGGCTGTGTGATCGATACCTCAGCTTCGTCGGCGTCCTCGATGTCCTGCAATTTGAGATCGCCTTGCAGATCGGGCTCGATCTCCTGCGGGCTTAGTGTCTGGATGCAGAACAGGTCGTAATTTCCCCCGGCCACATACCGCAGCGCGTTTTCATAGCCGCTTTTGTCGAAGAAATCGCTGAGAACCACGCACACGCCTTTACGGCGATTGCCGAGCGCGAACCGCTTGCATGCCGCCGCGAGGTCGCTGGTGCCCTGCGGTTGCAGCTTGCCGACGAAGTCCATCATCTGGTTTACTTTGGTCCGGCCACGCATCGCGCCGGTGTCGGCGACGACGGTGTCGCTCATGGCCGCGATCGTCACGCGGTTGTAGTTGACCAGCCCGATGTACCCGAGCGCGGCCGCAACCTGCTTGATGTAAAACGCCTTATTCGGGTTCCCGTAATCACAGCTTTTGCTGACATCGAGCAGGACGTACAGCGACAGGTCTTCCTCTTCGAGAAACAATTTGAGCAGCAGTTTTTCGAGCCGGGCGTAGATGTTCCAATCGATGAAGCGAAGGTCGTCTCCGACGGAGTAGTTTCGGAAATCCGCGAACTCGACCGATTGCCCCTGCCGCTTGCTGCGGCGTTCGCCTTTCATCTTCCCGGCAAGCAATTTTCGGCTGACCACGTCGAGCTGATCCAGCCGGGCCATGAATTGCGGGGACAGTAGCAACGATTGCCGCGAGGTTGGGTCGGCGATTTGGGTCATGACTGACAACGATGTTGCCACAGACGGACGCCAAAGAATACTGACAAATATTCAGCCGAGCACTTCGATGGTCCCGTCGTGTTCTTTGCGATTAATGATGCCGGCAACTTCCTCGGCCTGCTTGCGGTCTTTGCAGAGAATCCGGAATTCGCTTTTGTCCGTTTTTCCGTTCCAGACGGCGAACTTTCCGCCGAGAAACATTGCCACACGGACTTTTCCGCTATTAGGCGGGATTGAATACTGGGCCATAGCGCAGTCGATTTTACAACAATCGGCAAGCAGATACACGCCCGGCCGGATGGCGTGCGTGTGCGGACGCCTGCCGGCGACCGGTTCTTTCCCGCACTTGCTTGGCAGTCCCGTCGAGCGGACCTATTATTCCGACTCAATCGAAGGAGCGTTATGTTGTTCGGAATATGCACCGGCTGGGAAAATGCCGGTGCGGTAAAGGCAGCGGGTTGGGATTACATCGAGGAAAACGTCCAGTCGCTGCTGCAACCCGCCAGGGGCGACGAGCAGTGGACGGCACCGACTGACCCGCAGTTGCCGATCCACGCATCCAACGTGCTCGTGCCCGGTTCGCTAAAAATCGTCGGGCCGGATGCGAATGCGGATCTTCTTCGGAACCATATGCAAACCGTGGTCGCGCGGGCCGCGAAGGTCGGGATCTCGACCCTGGTGTTTGGCAGCGGGGTGGCGAGGAATATCCCTGACGGTTTTGACCGGGAAACGGCGTCGAAGCAGATCATCGAGTTCGCCCGTACGAGCGCCGCCATCGCGGCCGCGTTTCGCATCACGATCGTGCTCGAGCCATTGAACACCGGCGAATGCAACATCGTAAATTCCGTCGCCGAGGCAATGCGGTATGTGAAGGCCGTCGATCACCCGGCGTTTCAATGCCTCGTCGACAGCTATCATTTCTGGCTGGAAGACGAACCGCTGGAAAATCTTCGCCGGGCTATGCCATCCATCAAACACGTGCACGTGGCAGACAAAGAAGGGCGTGTGGCGCCGGGCCTCAGCGGGAAAGCGGACTACCGCCCCTTTTTCCGCGTGCTCAAGCAGGGCGGCTACGACGCCAGAATCAGTTTCGAGGGCACCGCGATGCACGACTTCACGGCGACCGCGCCGGCGGTGCTCGAATTCCTACAACGACAGTGGAACGAAGCGTAAACAGTCAGCTTCAACGCCATTGTGAGCCAGAGACGGACGTTCTTACATTCACATTCAACGAGTAAACATGTCCCATCGAATCTTCAACTTCAGTGCCGGCCCCGCGATGCTTCCGACCGAGGTACTTGAAAAGTCGGCCGAGGCCTTGCTCGATTTTAAGGGCAAAGGATTCGGGATCGGCGAAGTCAGCCACCGAGGGAAGGAATTCGAGGGCGTGAACGACGAAGCGAACGCGTTGTGCAAAAAGCTTCTGGGTATCGGCGACACGCACGACGTCCTGTTCCTGCAGGGCGGCGCGACATTGTTTTTTACGCTGGTACCACTGAATTATCTGCACCGCTCGGCCGACTACTTGGTCAGTGGCGAGTGGAGCAAAAAAGCAATCGTCGCCGGCAAAGAGCTCGGGACTGTCCATTCCGTGGCTTCCAGCGAGGCGAGCAATTTTGATCAATCCCCGTTGCCGGAATCCTGGCGAATGTCGGCCGACGCGGACTATTTCCACGTCTGCTCGAACGAGACCGTGCACGGACATCGGCTTCCCGTGTGGCCGAAGCACCCGAATCTGATAGTCGATGCCAGCAGCGAGTTCATGTCCCGCCCGCACCCGATCGGTGAATGCGCCTTGGTTTACGGCGGGGCACAGAAAAACCTCGGACCTGCCGGCGTGGTGCTCGTTATCGTCCGGAAAGACCAGCACGCGAAACAGAAGAAAACGCTCAGTAAGTTATGGAGCTTCAAAGATCAGGCCGAGAACCGGTCCATGATCAACACCCCCCCGACGTTCGGCGTTTACATCCTGCTCGAGATCTTCAAGTGGCTCGAACGACAGGGCGGCTTGGCCGCGATGGAAAAACACAACGCCGCCAAAGCCGCCCTGATATACGACACAATCGACGCAAGTAACGGTTTCTATGCAGGCACGGTAGTGAACAAAGACCAGCGATCGCACATGAATGTCACCTTCCGCCTGCCCGATGAAAAACAGACTGAAGCTTTTTTGAAAGCCACTGCGGAAAATGCGATGGTTGGGCTTAAAGGGTACAGGACGGTCGGTGGAGTTCGCGCGAGTATTTACAACGCTATGCCAATCGAAGGCTGCCAGGCACTGGCACAATTCATGAAAGACTTTGCCGGAAAGAATGCCTGACAGCGGCCGACAAACGCTGATCACATTCCTGGCTGAAGTTGCTGGGCCATCTGCAAGTGCATGCGAAGCGTCGGCAACAGTTCGTTCGCAAGTGCCTTGACCTGCGGATCGCTGCCATTGTTTGCTTCGTCCTCATCGAGCGAGATTGTATCTTTGTGCGCGGCAATCTGAAGATCGGTGTACGCCTTGTCGAATTCGGCGCCTGATTTCCCTTTCAGCTCGTCGACCATTTTCTGGTGCGAATCGTCCAGCTTCGTCGGCAGCATCACGCTCTTGTCTCGGGCAAGAGCCGACACTTTTTCGCCTGCCATATGATGATCTTTGATCATCGACTGTGCGAAATCTTTAACAGAAGCATTCTGGCTTTGCGTTGTGGCGAGCTGACTCGATTCAATTTCGGTTTCATTCCCAATTGTGATGTTCTTAAAGAACGAATTGTCGCCGCTCGACAGCATTACGCTGTCTCGCCCACCGAGCTGTTCGGTTGACTGACTGCAACCCGCGAGGAGACAAAACGCAGCAGCGAGTGAAAGACTTTGCTTGACCATGACAGAACTCCGTGTTTGATATCGCCTCGGCAGAACTCCTGCGACAGGATTTCTCAAACCGGACGCTTCGATAGTGCAAAGCAACGGATGTTCCAAAGCCCCGAAACCTTTAGATAAAATCGTATTGAACGCTGATGCTCACGTCCGCTCCCGAGGCCGGCAGCGAGATCGTCGCTTCCTGAAACGTCGCCGCCCGACGGCGGGGCTTGGGGTTATTAGCAACCCCGTACCCTTCGGTCGGAATGCCTAAAAAGTTTTTGTCCATGCCGCCGTTGTTGTTCTCGTCGTGCAGTACGGACAGGCCGAAATTCCCGGGCGGAAGATCGGCCGTGAAGACCCCATCCCCAGACGCGGGTTTGACCTGCCAGTTCACCGCGTTCGCCTGCGTGCTCGGAAACCCGTCCGCCTTGTCAAACACCCCAAAGATGAGCTTGCCGTTTTTGTTTCGAAGGTCGGTGACTCTGACGATGAGTCGGGCCGTTTTCACAGACGGGGCTGTCGACGGCACGACGCGGGCCGCGGTCGTCTGCACGGCCGGGGGTTTGTCGCACGCGGTTGCAAAGAGGATTAGATTCACCACGCAGAACATCCGACGCATCATGCTGCTCCAAACGTAAACGCCCCACGGACAAGCGTCCGCGGGGCGTCAGTGTATCGAGATAACTTAAACCGGCTTACCGATAAAATTCGATGATCAGGTTCATGTTCACTTCGAACGGAACATCTTCGGGAACCGGCAGGGCGTTGATCTTGGCGGTCAACTGAGCCGGGTTGAATTCCAGCCAGCCCGGCACGTTGTGACCCGCGCCCTGTTCCATGTTGTCACGGAGCAGTTTGTGGATGCCTTCCTTGAAGGTGATCGTCTGCCCGGGTTTGACAATGTAGCTGGCGATATCGGTCTTGGTGCCGTCGACCAGAACGTGCCCGTGGGCGACAATCTGCCGGGCCGCCCAGATGCTGCGCCCGACACCGAGCCGGCGGAGCACGTTATCAAGGCGGGTCTCCAGCAGCTGCTGCAGCGTGTTGGCCGTGTTACCCTTGGACTTCTTAGCGATGTCCAGGAACCGGCGGAACTGCTTTTCCTGCATGCTGTAGTGGAAGCGAAGCTTCTGCTTTTCGGTCAGACGAACGCCGTATTCGGTGTTACGACGACCGCGAAACCCGTGCATGCCCGGCAGGGTCAGTTCTTCTTTAGTGTGTTTCGGATTGTCCGCGATTGGGACTTGGCAACGACGCGACAACTTGACCTTTGGACCCAGATACCGGCCCATGACTGCTCCAATTTCTACCCCGATCGGATCGGGGCCTCAGGACACGCGTGGCGACGAGCAACCGTATAGAAAAGGTCCGTCGACTTACACGCCGGTGACCGCAGGGCATGGTTCTGAGGCATGCACAACGGGTTCCCCGGACCAGTTCCGAATCGGATCTGATTCATCGAGGGAGGATAAAGTCTACAGAATTGTCGCACCGAAGCAACTCGGCGCAGTGTCATTCTGCTGCCCCGGTTTAGGTTATCATGCGTGCATGTCAACCATGTCCTGGGACACGTTCGAACGATATCGCCAGAAGGGGCTCGACGCCCGCCGCGCCGGGCAATGGGATTCGGCCCGGATTTACCTGCTCGAAGCCGCGCGATCCATGCTGGAACTGAGCAAGCAGGCACAGGGCGAGGAGCTGAAAGAAGCTCGCCGGCAAATGTCGGCCAAGCTGCTCGAACTGGCCAGGGACTGCACGACCGCGAAGTCCGAAGCGAGACGGCCCGGCGGTGAATCCCGCGCACCCGGTGGCCGCGAATCGTCTTCAGAATCCGAAGCCGTCACGACCGGTACCCAGTGGATGGTCAAGGAAAAACCGACACTCCGGTTCGATGACGTCGCCGGGCTGGAAGACGTGAAACAGGACATCCGGCTGAAGATGATCTACCCGTTTCAGCACCCGGAACTCGCCGAAAAGTTCGGCGTCCGTCCCGGCGGGGGGGTGCTGCTATACGGGCCCCCGGGCACGGGTAAGACGATGCTCGCCAAAGCCACCGCCGGTGAAATCGACGCCAGCTTCTTCCGCATCTCACCGGCAGACATTCTCAGCAAGTGGGTCGGCGAGGCCGAGCAGAACATCAAGAAACTCTTCGATGCCGCCGGCGCCGAGAAACGCAGCATCATCTTCATCGACGAAATTGAAGCGCTCGTCCCGGCAAGAAAGGACGAAGGCAGCAGCGTCATGCAGCGGGTCGTGCCGCAGATCCTGCAAGGCATGGAAGGGTTCGACAAAAAAAAGGTCAGCCCGATTCTGTTCATGGGCGCGACGAACGTCCCCTGGCAACTCGACCCGGCCGTGCTCCGCCCCGGTCGATTCGACGACAAAGTCTACATCCCCTTGCCGGACCTGCCCGCCCGACGCAAGCTGTTGGATTTATACCTGTCGCACCGTCCACTCGCCGCGTCGGTCGACCTCGACGCCGTCGCAGTCAAGCTGGACGGGTTCAGCGGGGCCGACATCAAATACATCTGCGACAGATCCGCCACGATCCCGTTCCTGAAATCAGTTGCCACCGGCGAAGAAGGCGACATCACTCCCGAGATCCTTGCCGCCGCGGTCAACGACGCGCCAAAGTCGGTCACGCGGGAAATGCTGGCACGGTTCGAACAGTGGGCTTCGGCGTCTCAGTCGGGGTGACGGAATATCCAGAATACGGGTCACTCTCGAGGATCGTCATCAAAAGGATTTTCCTCACGCCGTAGATCGTTGAGTAGATCGACGAAATCCGCATCGTCCAACTCGAACCATTCCGGAATGGCCGCAACCGAGCACCCCCGCGCTGCGGCGAGCGCTTCGGTGATCTTCTGCTTCAAGTCCGGATCAAGAATCTCGCGGATACGGATCATTTCGGTGCGAAGCCCATTTTAGCCCGGCGTGAACACACGCCGGGGAGCGCCCCGGTCAAAGAGAAACATCAAAACTCGAGACCCACCCCAGCCGATCCGCTTATTCTACCGTGACACTCTTCGCCAAATTTCGCGGCTTGTCCACATTGCACCCCCGCGCCACCGCCGCGTGATACGCCAGCAACTGCAACGGCACCACGCTCAGCAACGGTTGCAAACACTCGACCGTGTCCGGCACGTACACGACATGGTCGCTGTGCCGACGGATGTTCATGTCCCCCTCGGTGGCGACCGCGATCACCCGCCCGCCGCGGGCCCGCACTTCTTCGATGTTGCTGATCACCTTTTCGTACTGCACGCCGCGCGTGGCGACGAACACCACCGGCATGCCTTCGTTGATCAGCGCGATCGGCCCGTGCTTCATCTCCGCCGCGGGCATCCCCTCGGCATGGATGTAACTGATTTCCTTCAGCTTCAGCGCGCCTTCCAGCGCGATCGGATAGTGGTACCCCCGGCCTAGGAACAGCCAGTTCTCCCGCTCGCAGAACTCCTCGGCAATCTCTTTCACCAGGCTGCTCTGCTTGAGCACCGTCTCCATCTGGTCTGGAATCTGGCACAACGCCTCGATGATCTCCTGACACTGCGTCTGGCTCATGAACTTGCGACGGCCGATGTACAGCGAAAGCATCGTCAACACCGCCAGCTGGGCGGTGAACGCCTTGGTGCTCGCGACGCCGATCTCCGGGCCGGCATGCAGATAAATCCCCGCGTCCGTCTCCCGCGCAATCGTGCTGCCGACCGCGTTGATCACGCCGATCGCCAGCGCCCCTTTTTCCTTGGCTTCCCGCAATGCCGCCAGCGTGTCGGCCGTCTCGCCGCTCTGGCTGATGGCGATCACGACCGTGCCTTCTTCGACCAGCGGGTTGCGGTACCGGAACTCGCTCGCGTAGGTCGCCTCGGTGGGGACCTTGGCCAGATCTTCCAGCAGATAATCCCCGACCAGACTCGCGTGCCAAGCTGTCCCCTGCGCGGTGATGATGATCCGCTTCGCCTGCACCAGGCTGCGGGTGTGATCAGCTAATCCGCCCAGCACGATCCGGCCTTCGCGTGTGTCGGCACGTCCCCGCAGGCAGTTCCGGATCGACGTCGGCTGCTCGAATATTTCCTTGAGCATGAAATGCTCGTAGTCGCCGAGCTCGTACTCCTCGAGCTTGTGTTCCAGTTGCGAAATCACCGGGCTCACAATGATGTCGTCGATCGTGGTCGTCCGGAACGAGTCCGGCTTGATCACCGCCATCTCGTTGTCGTTCAGGTAGATCACCTGCCGGGTGTGCTCGACGATCGCGCTCGCGTCCGACGCGACCACATATTCGTCGTCGCCAACCCCGACGATCAGCGGGCTTCCCTTCCGGGCGACCACCAAGGTGTCCGGTTCGTCCTTGCAGACGACGGCAATTCCGTACGTGCCGGTCACCTGATGCAGCGCCGCCTGAACCGCCCTCTGCAAAGCGGAAACCCCCGCGGGAAGATGGTTCGTGGCAACAATTTCGCCGTACAGGTCGCCGATCAAGACCGCGAGCACCTCGGTGTCGGTCTGGCTTCTAAACGTGTGCCCTTTTTCGCTCAGGAAACTTTTCAGCGCCGCGTAGTTTTCGATGATCCCGTTGTGGACCAGCGCGATCCGCCCGTGATCGTCCAGATGCGGATGGGCGTTTACTTCCGTCGGCGCGCCGTGGGTCGCCCAGCGGGTGTGCGCCATGCCGACGTGTGCTTCGGGTAACGGCTGACCGTCCTGCAGCGACCCTTCCAGCACGCTGATTCGTCCGACCGCCCGTCGGACGTGCAAACTACCCTCGCTGTCGATCACCGCGATGCCGGCCGAATCGTACCCCCGATATTCGAGCCGCTTTAGTCCTTCGATCAACAAGGGTTGCGCGAGTTTCCGGCCGATATACGCAACAATTCCACACATTATATATTGCTCCAGGACGAACGGTAACGACGGTCGATCTGCCACGGAATCCGCTCCCGACCATCGCCTTGCCGAGGGGGTGGCGCGAACACGTGCTGACAAGAGTGTATCCCGCCGCCGCGTGCGTTCAAGCGGATTTGGGGCTCCGAGTCGCGGGACCGGTGCGTAACCCAGGTACGCCTGAAGCCCAACTTACCCAGCCGGTGTTATCTGATTGCCGACACTTCCGCTATCATCCCGCCGCGTGAGCTTCCGCCCCGACAAACTCGCTGGTCAGCTGAAACGCCTAGACACCACGCTCACGACATTCGCCGACCGGTCGAGCGGAAATTCCCGCGACGCCGTCCTCCGCTGGCACGTCGACGCTGGCGCGTTGCAATATCACTTAGCTCCGACCGCCAGCACATCTCCGGTCACCATCGTGCTGGGCGGCACCGGGACCGGGAAAAGCACGCTGGTCAACCGACTCGTCGGTTCGACTGTGACAGCCGCGAGTTTCCGTCGGACGTTCACCAGCGGTCCGGTCGCGGTGGTGGGCGAAGGGATCGCGATTCCACCGGGCTGGCTCGGCGTCGAGCACGTCGCGGCAACGCCCGGCGACGCCGCCCCGCGCGGCAACCCCGGCACGCTGGTCGTCGTCTCCGCTGATCCGCCGCCGTCGGTTCCCCTGGTCGATACCCCAGACCTCGACGGCGACCAGCCCGCCAATCACGCTCAGGCCGATCGCGCGTTCCGCTGGGCCGACCGCGTCGTCTTCGTCACGACGCCCGAAAAATATCAGATGACTGAATTGCTGCCGTACTACCGGCTCGCACATCGGTATGCGATCCCGTCGCTGTTCGTGATGAACAAATGCGAAGAGCCGGCCGTCTTCGAAGACTTCCGGACGCAGTTGACTTATCGACAATGGCACTCCGCGGAAATCTTCGTCGTGCCCCGTGACGACGCCGCGTACGAACCACCAGCCGACGCCAACCTCGACGCCTTGCGATCGGCAATGCGACGTCCGATCGAACCGGATGCCGGTCAAGGAATCTCGAACCGCGTCGCAGACATCATCGCCCGACTGACCGATCAGGTCGTCGCGCCGATGCGCGACGCGCGGAAGCAGGCCGACGAATTGATCGCCGCGATGCGGTCGATGGAATCGCCGCCGATCGGCATCGACGTCAACCCGATTACCCAGCAACTGCAGCGCCGGCTCCAGCAGCGAAGCGTTCTCTATCTGGTCGGCCCGCAGCGCGTGCTCGACCGCGTCCGGCAGGTTCCCACGCTCATCGCCCGGCTCCCCCGCGCCACCTGGGACTGGGTCATGGGCGGACAGGTGCCGCAGGACCTGATCGACCCGAAGGTGGCCGAGACGTCGACCGAGCCGCCCGATTTCCCGGCCACGCTCGCCGACCAGTTCACCGTCGTACGCAGCCGAATCGACGACGTCATCCGAAACAACCCGTCCGGGCTTCGATGGATCCAGGACGACGCAGATGCTTACCGCGACGCGCTCATTGATCCCGCCCGGGCAGCCGCCATCGCGGCCGAGGAAGTTCAGCAACTCCGCGATTGGCTCGAAAAGCGGTGGAACGCGACCCCGCGCGACACCCGCGTTCTGCAGTCCCTGCTCAAGCACCTGCCCGGCGGTAAGCACTTGACCCGGTGGTCCGAAGCCGCGCCTTACCTGCTGACGATCATCATCGCCACGCACCACGCGATCTTCCCGCATTTCATACCCATCACGCTCGGCGGGTACAGCCTGATGACCTGGTTGACCGAAAAAATTTCCAACGAGGTGTCCGGCCGGACCCGGTCCACAAACCGCAAAATTGACCAACGATTCGAAAACCTCGCCCACGAGCAAATCGAGAAAATAATCGGCTGGCTCGACCGCCAGGCGCCGCGCCTGGACGAAATCGAAACGCTCGAACAGATGGCCGCAGACCTCGTCGAGGCGACGCGATGAGTTACGGAAAACGGCAATCACCCGGCCGCGGCGTTCGTCGCAGCGCGTTCGTTCCTGATCGCGCCGCCGGAAACGATAAAAGAAAATGACCGCCGACATCGAACAACTCGTCCAGGACACGATCGCCGTCACCGGCTCGACACCGCCCGCGTTGATGAACGGGCTCGCGCCGGTGCTGGCAGACGCCGCGCTGACCGGTAGCGGTTTCTACCTGGTCGGACTGATCGGCGGGAAAGAGGTCGGGAAGAGCGCGCTGGTGAATGCGGTCGTCGGGGAACCGATCACGCAGACCACGTCGTTCGGGCCTGGCACCGAGACGGTGGTCGCCTACGCCCACGAGGCACAGGCCCCGGCCTTGCGGGCCTTCCTCGAAACGGAAGTACCGAATCAGTTCAAGATCGTCACGCACCGGCTGCCCGCGCTCGGCCGGCAGGTGCTGCTGGACCTGCCCGACATCGACAGCCACTGGACCGCGCACGTCGAGCTGACCCGCAAAATGCTCCGGCACATTCTGTTCCCGCTCTGGGTGCAGAGCGTGGAAAAATACGCCGACCGTCAACCACAGCAGCTGTTGGAAAAAGTCGCGGCCGGCAACTCGGCGGCGAATTTTTTATTCTGCCTGAACAAGGCCGACCAGCTCGACCGGGCCGGCCGTGCTGATTTGTCGGACGTCGACGAATTGCGTGTCGATTTCTCCGGCCGAATCGGCAAGACACTGTCGATTCCGCCACCACGCGTCTGGATGATCAGTGCGAAGTCGCCGGACAAGTACGACCTGCCGGACCTCAAATTGCGCCTGTCGCAACAGAAATCCGACGCCGACGTGAAGCAGTCGAAAGTTTTGGCCAAACAGCAGCAGGATCGATCGCTGCTGCAGTGGCTGGAAACCCAGGACCTGCCCGGCCGCGCCCATCGGATCTCGCGATTGCACAAAGAGGCCGAGGAACTGCTCGGCGGTCGAATCGGCAGCCCCCTTATCGAACGATCTCTGCCCGACCTCGCCGAAGACCCCGCGAGCCGGCTCGCGCTCACCGACGAAGTGCTGAGCGGGCGTGTCGCCCGGTGGCCGCTGGTCAACCTAGTGCACACCGCGCTCACGCCGATCCTGGCGGTCGTCCGACGAAACGTCGGTGTGACCCGGTCGTCGTCCCTGCCCGATGCCGAAGCGCTGGTTGACGCTCACCTGAGACCCGACGGTGTCCCGCTGGCCTCGCTGGTGCGAAGCTGCTTCGCGCAGTTGCAGCAATCGCATTCACAGATGAGCGCCCTGTACCCGCACCGGCGGCTCTGGGAAGACATGTCGGCCGACGCGGCGGCGGTTCAATTGCGGAATCGACTGACCGAAGCGGTCCGCCGCCAACGCGATGTCGTGCGGACCAAACTGACCGGGTCGCAGCGAATTGTGTCGGCCCCGTTCCGCTGGCTGTTCACGATCGGCGCGGTGCTCTGGTTCCCGTTCGTCCAGCCGTTTCTCGCGATGGTGCTCGAAAAGAATGACGCGTCCAACTGGAACCTGTTCCACTGGACACACGAGACCACGTTGCTGCTCGTTCGCATTTTCAGCGTTAATGAATTGCTGCAGAACCTGACGTTCCTGAGCATGTACTTCTTTGTGCTGTGGCTCGCGCTGCGGTGGGACACGCAGCGCCGGGTCGTGCGGTTCGCCGGGCGATGGAAAAACGATTCGTCCGACCTAAGCCTGACCGTGCAGACCCTGAACTGGCTGGACGATCTGCTCCGGCCGATCGCCATCGCCGCCGAACAAGCAACCGCGCTCGCCGCCCGCGCGGGAAAACTTAGACAAGAGAAGTCGCCGAACGAAGCGAAAACAAGCCGCGCTTCTTGAAAAACGATGCCCTTTCTTGAAAAACGGTGTCCGACACCGTTTTCGCGTCGAGTGCAGGTTTTTCTTGATTTCCGCGGTCTTAACGGAAAACGGTGTCCGACACCGTTTTTGACGTTTAAAACCATTTTTGACGTTTTTGAGTGCTAGGGATATGGCACGACGGTGCGTACAGAAAGGTAAGTTATGGACGGCGCGAACTTCTACACGCGAACGCCGCTCTATTTGCGGATCGTTATCGGCCTGCTCATCGGACTCGGGCTCGGTACGCTTCTCCGACACTACGACGCGCTGCGTCCGTACGCCGGGGTGCCGGGCATGGTCAGCGGATTGATCCTGCGCTTGCTCGGGGCGCTCGCGCCGCCGCTGATTCTGATCGCGGTGCTGGACACGCTAATCAAAGCTCGGTTGGCCGGCGGAGTGGTCAGGCGGATGATTTTCCTGCTGGTCACCAACACGCTGGCCGCCATTTTCATCGGGCTGATGGTAGCGAATGTGATCAAACCGGGGACGTGGTCGCACCTCGAGTTCGGGCACACCACCGCGACGTCCGCACCGGTCGCAAACGAGAACGAGCCGTTCAAAGCGTTGCTCGAAAATATTCCGTCGAGCCTGCTCAAGCCGTTGGTGGATAACAATGTTATCGGGGTCATCTTGATCGCGGCCGGGTTCGGGATCGCGCTCCGTCGCCTCGAACCCGACGACCGCCAGCTCGCCGAGCGGATGGTCGGGGTCGCGTTCAAGGTCATCACCATGGTGCTGCACTGGGTGATCGAACTGGTACCGATCGGCGTGCTGGGCATCGTCGCCAGTGTGGTGGGCACTAAGGGTTTCGAACCGTTCCGGGCGCTGTTCGCATTCGTGATCGCGGTCGTCCTCGCGCTGCTGTTGCAGTTCGGGTATTACCTGACGCGGATCTGGCTTTCGACGTGGGTTCGGCCGCTCAGTGTGGTCACAGGGATGCGTGACGCCGCCGTCATGGCGTTCAGCACCGACAGCTCCACCGCGACCATGCCGGTGACGTATCGCTGCTTGAAAGACAACGTCGGCATCCGCGAGGAATCGGCGCGCATGGGCGCGCTGGTCGGCACGAACTTCAACAACGACGGCACCGCCCTTTACGAAGCGATGGCCGCGCTGTTCGTCACGCAACTGCTCGGCCGGCACCTAGACTTCGGGCAGCAGATTCTGGTCGTGCTGACGTCGATCGTCGCGAGCATCGGGGCGGCAGGCATCCCCGAAGCCGGGATCGTCACGATGGCGCTGGTCTTCGGCGCGGTCGGTCTGCCGAAGGAATACATCGGATTGTTACTGACCGTCGACTGGTTCCTGGACCGATGCCGCACGGTGGTCAATATGATGGGGGATGTGAACGTCAGCTGCATGCTGGACGGGAAGACCCGGGCTGCCGATTGACCCTCGCTTTGCGGATCCCGTGCTTAGGGCTCCGTGTTCTTTGCATTCGGTGGTTTCGACTTCGAGCGGAGCTCGGACCCGGGCTGCGCGCCGACTCGCGTCGCCCAGGCTTCGTAGGCTCGCGACTGCCGGGCAACGATTTCGGGTTTTTCCGCAGAAAGGTCGTGGCTTTCGGTCCGGTCGGTCGTCATATCGAACAACAGCGGGATTGGTTATAAGACTGCGTGAACGCCATGCCGTGACTGGCGAGCGAATCGATGTTCGGGGTGTGAATCTCCGAGCCAAAGCAGCCGAGGTCCGAATACCCCAAATCGTCGGCGAGGATCAGCACGATGTGGGCCGCGTCGATTTAGTGGTTTGACCGACGGCTACGGCGGCGATGTAAAGCACCGAAATCAAAGTTGTCAAAACCTTCGCGCTCGCTCCCCTTGGTTCTTCTCAAGATGTTATATCGGAAAAGAAGACACTATTTACGAACCCGCAGCATAAGCATGCCAGAGGCCAGCAGACGTGATTTCCTCTGAGCCTGCTTGGATCGACCGGGAAATGCCGCTCTTGCAATCAGAAGTAGAAATACCGGCTGGGCAAGCAACGTGAACAAAATCAGCCATCGGTAGGAGTCAGGCCGGGCCACATAGTACCAAGTGAAAAGCGGCACTGCACCCGGTTTGAATTGTCGGACTGGCCAGAGTTCGAGCAGATAAAGCCCCATCAATTGAAAAAACAGATTGGCGAGCAGCAGAAGAGTGTAGCTGCGAAAGACTCGCGCACGGCGTTCGCGGGCAATAACTCCTCCGCGGATTGCGATGAGTGTAAGGAATAAATGCGTCACCGCGAAGCCGGATGACGAAGTCCAATACCGAGCTAGGCGGCTCAACCAAGGCCCGTCGTAAACGTGGTCCTGATCCGAGCTGATCATTCGGAATGCGAGTAACACGACCAACGCCTGTGCGACGCAGAGAGTCAGCACATTCGTGTCAATCGACAAAGGTTTCGGCTTGTTCAGATCGGGCGTCGCGTATAAAAGCGGTTCTGGCATGCGTTGATCGCCTAGGTTGCGGCGGCGTGGGCGGCGACTTGCTGCTCGGCGTGGTAGCTGCTTCGCACGAGCGGGCCCGCTTCGACGTGACGCAGGCCTTTGGCTTCCCCGCGAATCTTCCAGGCCGCGAACTCGTCGGGGTGCACCCAGCGTTCGACCGGCAGGTGCTTGGCCGTGGGCTGGAGGTATTGCCCCAACGTGAGAATGTCGACGCCGATCGCGACCAGATCGTCCAGCACCGCATCGATCTCGTGTTCTTCTTCACCGAGGCCGAGCATCATTCCGGTCTTGCTTAATAGCCCCTGTTCTTTGGCGATTTGCAGCAGTTTCAAGCTCCGCGGGTATTTCGCCTGCGGCCGCACGACGCGGTACAGCCGGGGGACCGATTCAATATTGTGATTCAGAATTTCCGGTTTTTCGTCGAGCACGAGCTGCAGCGCGTCCCAGTTCCCGCAGAAGTCCGGGATGAGCACTTCGATGCTGGTGCCCGGCGACTGCCGGCGGATCTCGCGGATCGTGTGCGCCCAGACCTCGGCACCGCCGTCGGGCAATTCGTCGCGATTCACGCTGGTAAGCACCGCGTGTTTCAGGTTCATCTGCGCGACGGCGTAACCCACACGCATCGGTTCGTCCAGATCCAGCGTGGGTGGCCGGCCGGTCGCGATGTGGCAGAACCCGCAGCTGCGCGTGCAGACGTCGCCAAGAATCATCAGCGTCGCGGTGCCTGCACTCCAGCACTCGCCCATGTTCGGGCACTTGGCGCTTTGACAGACCGTGTGCAGCTTCTGGTCGTTAACCAGCCGCAACAGCCGCGAGTACCCCTCACCGCCGGGCATTTTCATCTTAAGCCACGAGGGTTTTCGCAGCGCGGTTGCGGGGGCGTCGGACGACAGGACTAAATGATTAAGTGAGACGGCCATGCTTGTGCCGGATTGTACGGGCGCAATGCGGTCGAACCAAACTTAAACTTGGCCGAATCGGGTCTGATCGGCCTATGGTCCGGCGTCATCTGGCGGTCACTTCTGTCGGTGACTCAGCACCCATTGCCAGAACCCGGCACTGCGATAGACCGATTCTGCACCGGCCCGGCGATCGGCATCCGACGAACGCTGCACCACGAAGTCGCGGTGTGGCAACGTTGAAAGCGCGGCCCTCAGCTTGGTTTCGTCGGCGAGTGTTTCCGGCTTCGCAGTTCCCAGCTCGACATACAGCCCCGCGTGCTGGAGCGGCGCAACCAGCGACGGCGGGAGTTGAATCGGCTCGGCACCCAGGACTGCGACCGCCGTGAAGCGGTCGTGCAACGCGGCCGCGATCGACCAAGCCGGTTTGCACTGTGCGCCGACGGCGGTCAGCGTCACGCGGTGCCCGTCGGCCTTGTAATGCCGGACCATCTGGTCGAGCAAATCGTTCAGCATTTCGGGAACACCCTGCGAGTTCCAATCCACACCCGGCGGGGGGTAAACAATCAATCCAATGAACCCGGCCTCGTTCGACAGATCGATGCCGGAAATGTTGTTCGCCTTATCCGGTTTCGGCGGGACTTTGTGCAACAGCCGGGACAGCCCTTCCTGCGATTGCTCGCCGTCGTCACCGGTGTCGTTCTGAAGGCTGACGACGACTGGAAGATTCGCCGGGATTTTTGCGAAAACCTTGGGCAGGAAGACCGACATCGCCAGCGAGTGTTCTTCGTCGCCAACTTTGACCCGGCCGTGGAACGAGAAATACCCCGGTCTGGTCGGCCAGAGATCCCCGGAGATGGTCGCGGCAGAAATCTGCGGTGCAGTCTTGTTCGATGACGACTTGGCGAGGATGGCGTCGGCCGGTCGCGACGGTTGTCGGAACTCGGCTGGTGCACGCTTCTGCCCTTGAAGCCAGGCCCAGAAGATCGGATCGGAATAGGTCGCGCAGTAACAAAAATGGTTCCCGTCGCGCCATTCCCGGTAGACGAAATTGGGGTGACCCGCGGCCCCGAAACCGGCGGACATGACGCGGGCGTCGTTGGTGAAATCACCGTCCTGGTCGCCGGCCGTGAGATAGACCGCGACGTGTTTCAGCTTCGCCGCAGTGGCCGCGGCGTTGTCGGTTCGCCGGCCGTCGCAGACGACCACCGACGCGAATCGATCCGGAATCTGCTGCGCGATCACCCAGGTGCTGGAAGCGCCGTAGCTGAACCCGGTCAGGCTAACGTGGTCCGGATCGGCGTGCAGGCCGGTGACCACCGCGTCGATCAGGAGGCCGACCGCCTGCGCCATCCCCGGTGATTCCCAGCTGAATCCGCCCGGGCAGTGCGGCGCGATGCAGATCATCGGCGCGAGTTTGTGGAGCGGCACCAAGTGCTCGGGCTTCTCGCCCGAGAATCGGTTATCCCAGTCCTGAGCGGCTAACAACGACGGAAGCGATTCCCCGAGCACGCTCCCGTCGTCGTTGCCGATAGTGCTGCGGTTGTGCAGCGACACCACCACCGGTACCAGCCCGGACTGAAATCCGACCGGCTTGGGAAAACCCGGCGGCAGATACAGCTGAAAATTGAGCGGCGCGTGTTTCTGATCGATCACGATTTCCGCTTTGACGACCGAACACCCGGGCTTGTCCGGCAGTGTCTTTGGGTCGAACTGAAGCTCGACCGGCGGCGGGGGCGTTGTCGGAACGATGGCGGCGGGGTACTCGGCGCGTGCGGTTACCGCTGCCAGCAGCAAAAGGCCGAACGATGAAAATAAGAGAGTGCGGCGTTTCATCCTGTTCGCTTTACCGTACCCACTGGGCCGCGTTGAGGGGCTGAGAAAATAGACGCTTCACCGCGACAGCAACACATCGACCACGCCGAGCGAGCCTAGCACCAGGCTGATCACGCCGTTGGTGGTGAAGAACGCCAGGTTCAGTTTCGAAAGATCGTTCGGGTTCACCAACGCGTGTTCGACGACCAGCAGCACGCCTGCGATCGAGATGCCGATGCCGAACGCGAATCGCAATTCCGGCGTCGTCATCGCGAGAACAAGCAGGCCGCCCATTGCCAGCAAATGCGTCGCCCGCGCGACCCACAAGGCGCGGGAGATTCCGACTTTCGCCGGGACAGAAAACAGACCGTGGGAGACGTCAAAGGCGTAATCCTGGCAGGCGTAGAGAATGTCGAACCCGGCCGTCCAAAGGAGCACTACCGCTGCCATTAGAAAGGGGGGCAAGGCGAGCGATCCGGACATCGCGAGCCAGGCACACAAGGGTGCCAGGGCCAGCGCGGCGCCCAGATAATAATGACACATCCGGGTGTACCGTTTCATCAGCGAATAACCGACCAGGAACAGCATCACGGGGACGGACAGAATGATCGGCCACGGGTTGCGATAAAAGACCTGGAACCCGGCCGTGGCTGCGACGAAGACGACAGCGGCGGCCGTTATTAAAGCAGCCGTGAACCGCCGGCTGACGCGACCGCTGGGGACGGCCCGCCGGGCGGTGCGGGGATTGGCCGCGTCGAAGCTGGCATCGAGCAACCGGTTGGCGAGCATTGCCACGGTCCGTGCCGTAATCATGCAGACAAGAATCAAAACAAGTTGACCCGCTCGAAGCCCGCCCCCGCGGTGGGCGGCGAGCACCGTCGCCAGGATCGCCCAGGGCAGGGCGAAAATGCTGTGGTGCAGCTTGATGTCCGCCGCGAGCGCGATGAACTTGGCGAACGGCGAGCGGAAAGACTGAGTCACTTCAGCGGTAGACATTTGATCTTGCGAGCCGGGCGTGTCACTCGTGCGCTTCGGCTTATTCGTGTGCTTCGACGGCCACGTTCGTCGGGGCAAAAACCCCGAACCGGGCGACGTTATCAATCACTTCGATCAACGTCACCACGACGTGCGGGCCGAAGTTGACAGACCCGCCCGGCAGCAGTTCGTGTTTCGATTCGAAGGTGTCGCCGTCTTTGGGTCCCCCGAGTACGCGACCGCGGGCGACCAACCGGACGCCGTAGGAGTCAATGTCAGTCGGGGACACGCGGATGTCCCGCCCGATCGCGATCTCCTGGTCGACTTTCAATGCGAATCGAAACATCGTCTAGACCACCTCGGGTTTCATCGGCGGGCGAACTTTCTTCGGATCCCAACGCGTGTCCAGCGTATGCGGAACCCCGACCAGATCCAGCAGCTTGCCCGCGACAAAATCAATTACTTCACCGACCGTGGTCGGGTTCAGGTAAAAACCCGGGTTCGTAGGGGCGAGAATCACCCCCGCGTCGGACAGCGCTTTATAATTGGTAATGTCGATCGGCGAGAGCGGCATCTCCCGGTGCGCGATCACCAGCCGGCGGCGCTCTTTTAACGTGACCGACGCGGCGCGGGAGATCAGGTTATCTCCTAACCCGTGCGCGACCTCGGCCAGCGTGTTGCTGCTGCAGGGCACGATGACCATCCCGTCGTGAAGGAAGCTGCCGCTGGCAAGCTTCGCGCCGACGTCATTGTAGTTGTACAAGGTGATACTGTGGTCGCGCGTCCCGGCGAGCAAGGCGAGTTCGACCGACTCCATCCCCATCTCGTCGTGCAACAATCGCCGTCCCAGCGGCGAGACGGCCAGGTGAACATTCACGCCCGCCGTCACCAGGCCCTGAATAAAGCGCTGGGCGTACATCGCGCCGCTCGCGCCAGTGATGGCAACGACAATATCGGTCGGTTTCATGTGGCTGTTCATGCCAGCATCGTACGCGGGGGCGGCAAAAGTCTGCCACGAATTCCGATAGTTTCAGTACCTTTGAAACTTTCGCGCCAGGATCGGCTCGCCGCATTCGGGGCACCTCTCCTTGTTTGCTCGAAGGTCGTACCCGCACCGCATGCACAGACCATTCTGGTGACGGTGCAGGTCGCGCCGCCACGCGCGGACCATGGCGATCGACCAGATCAGCGCTCCGATGGATGCCGCGACCGGTGTGATCCCGACGATCCACCAGACGATCCGCGGCGCGTCCGAATGCGCGGTAAGCAGGGCGAGATTGCCGGCAAGAGGAATCATTCTGGATTATTCACCGGTTGAAAGGCCGCCGTGCTTGATCGCTCATAATAATATTCGAAAACAAATCAGGCCCTCGGCGAGCAACTGGCCTGTTCAGGCATTCAGGCGGGCTTCGAACACGCGGACGGGCTTTTCTCTTGTCTTCACGGGCTGCACGAAGATCTTCAGCGTCCAGCCGCGGGACTTTATCCAGGCGACGAAATCGTCCCCGGTGGGCCGGCCGGGCTCGCCGAGCATGACCGTGCCTGTCGGTGACAGGTGCCGACGCCAGAACGGCTCGAGGTGCACCCATTGGGACCGTTCGTAAAGAATGTCGGCGCCGACAATCAGGTCGAACTTCTCGCCCAGATCGTCTTTTTGCCAGTTCAACCGGCGGGTCCGAAAATGCCGTGAGATGCGGCCGGCGTTGAACGCGGCAAACAGCAGTGCGGGCGCTTCCAGGTCGGCGAACAGCACGCGGGCGCCACACGCCCCGGCGACGCAACCGGCGAGCCCCTGGCCGCAGCCCAGGTCCAGCACCGTGCTCGCGTTCAGCCGGCCGCGCCAGTGGTCGACCAGGTGTTGTGCGACACCGCCCCCGCTGTCCCAGAGCTCCGCCCAGTACGGGAGGTGCAGCGGCTCGGCGTGGCGTACGCCGTCATTTTTTTCACGCCGGTCTTCTTCGGCCGCGATTTCGTCAAGAACTCGGTTCGGGTCTTTGACACGGGTGAATTCGAATTCGATGTCGCCGAACCGGACCCGATCGGTGACCGTGGGGAATCGCCTGTGAATGCGGGCGAGCGTCGCCGCGGACCGGGGGTGGGGCATTTCGACTCTTCTTTGAAACCGCCTACCGAGGCGGCAGTTTTTGCGGCGGATTCAGCGTAATCGGCGTGTAGCCGATGATGTGGAAGAGCACCGCGCCGACGAGAAAAATCCCGCCGATGATTGCCAGGACCGCGAGCAGCGAAAGCAGCGCGTCGATGAACGCGGCCGAGAGACGGAGCTTCAACCGACTGTTCCCGGCGACGACCAGATTCGCAAAGATCCAGACCAGCGCGATCGGCGGGCCGGCGAACGGAATGAGCGCCAGAAAACTCGGCCCCAGTGTGTATACGTTGATGTTATAAATCAGCGTTTCGGGCATGAGCACCGCGTCTTTTTCCTGCGCGACCAGCTTTCCGTAGACTTTGACGTAGGTCGAATAAAAAAAGTAACACCCTCCGCCGAACAGGATGACGACTAGACCGCAGTAGATTGCGACGGTATTGGAATCGACGTCCATCACGTCGGGTCGGTCGCTTTGTTTCCAGACCCACATCCCCATGTGAAGGAGTGCGGACAGTCCCCAGAAAATAGAGTTGCCGATGAGAAACCCGCGGGCGTCGTTGGTCGTTTCCGGACGCCGGATCGATCCCATGAGTTTTGCGGGCGAAAACATGCTGGCCGTGCAGGTCTTGATGAACGCGCCGATCGCCCCGTGGGTCCCGCGGTCTTCCCAAGGCGTTCCGGTGCCGGCCACCATCGGGTCGAACACGGTTTGCTGTTTTTTCCGCAGCGCGGCGATTTCCATGTTGTCGGGTGTGCGAATTCTGGACATGGGTACGATTCCTTCAATTGCACCGGCCGTGCGGATTCGGCTGCTCCGATGCGTTTAGCTGTCGCGACTTATTCTATATCATGAAGATTGTCGCGTGCGGGACCGAAGCACGCAACCGCCGGCGTGCGGAACCGCGCCCGAAAAGCCTACAGAATGACGTCGCAATGAGCATTGTACTGGTCGGTTATCGCGGGAGTGGTAAGACGACGCTCGGGCGTCTGCTGGCCGGGCGATTGCGGATGCCGTTCATCGACCTGGACGAAACGGTCGTGAACCGCGCGGGCATGACGATCAAGCAGATCTTCGACCGAGGCGGTGAAGCGATGTTCCGCCGGTTCGAATCGGCCGCGCTCGTGGAAATTCTGGCGCAGCCCGGTCACGTGCTGTCACTGGGCGGCGGGGCGATCCTTGCGACCGAGAATCGCGGGGCGCTGCTGCGGTCGGGCCATCACGTGGTCTACCTACGTGCGAACCCCGCGGAACTTCACCGGCGGATTATGGGTGACCCGGCGACGGCGGCCAACCGCCCGAACCTGACGGGGCTGGGCGGGGGCATCGCCGAGATCGAATCGCTGCTGGCCCGGCGTGACCCGCTTTATCGTGAAGTGATGAGCTGTGAAGTCGACGTGACCGAAAAGACTCCTTCGCAGCTATTAGACGACTGCGAACGGTTGGTCGAAAAGAGTCGGGCCGGTAAAGTTGCAGGTAACGAGAACTGATCCGTTTCAGATCGCACCGAACTCATTGAAGAGGGACCGCTGAACATTTTACCGCACGTGATTTACATTCTCTTCGTGTTCGCGCTCGGGGCCTGCATCGGCAGCTTTCTTAACGTCGTGGTCTGGCGGTTACCGCGGATCGAACTCCCGGAACCGGGCGGCCCGCTCAAGGATTTTTTCGCCTGTTTTGCCGGGCTGTCCGATCCGCCCTCGCATTGTCCTAACTGTCACAACCGGCTGAAATGGTACGACAACATCCCGATCTTCGGCTGGATCAAGCTTCGCGGGCGGTGCCGGTTCTGCAAAAAACCGATCTCGGTACGTTATCCGTTGGTCGAGACGGCGACTGCTTTATTGTTCGTCGGGTATTACGTCGCGTTCTTCGTCTTCCAATGGCGGGCGTGCTGCCCGCACCCGCGGGTGCTCTCGACCGTGACGGATGATCTTGGCTTCGTCCACGAAATCTTCCGCCAGCCCGTCTGGACGTTCGCCGACGCGTGGCCGGTCTATTTTCTGTATATGGCGTTGCTCGCGGCGCTGCTGGCGGCGAGCTTGATCGACGCCGAGTTGTTCATCATCCCGATTCAGATCCCCTGGGTGATCGCGATCGTCGGGTTTATCGTCCACGCGATCGTCGACCGACCGAGCCTGCCGGGCGCGTTAAACCTCGGGGGTGATTTCGGACCGGTCTGGATGGCGCTCTCGGCGGGCGCGTCATTGGGATTGCTGGTTACGTTAATTCTGTGGGGACTGAAAATTCTGCCGACCAGTTTCGAACGCGGTGAAGTGCTCGAAGTCGACCGACAACAGCTCGAAGAAGCGAGACAGCAAGCCGCGCTGGACGGCAAAGTTCTGGAGTTCGAGGAACTGCCCGAGCCACACACGCCCCGCGAGATCCGGGTCGAGATGTCTAAGGAGATGCTGTTCCTGTCACCGGCGTTGGTGACCGCCGCCGCGTTCGTGGCGGCCGAGACCTTCGTGCCCGCCTTTCGGACCACGCTGGTAAATCTTCAGCAACTGGATTGGCTTACCGGGCTGCTCGGTTCGCTGCTGGGCGCGATGGCCGGCGGGTTCGTGGTCTGGATCACGCGGATCCTGGGAACGCTGGCGTTCCGCAGGATCGCGATGGGGCTGGGCGACGTTCACTTAATGTTCGGCGTGGGCGCGGTCATCGGCGCGGGCGGCGCGGTCGTGGCATTTTTCGTCGCGCCGTTCTTCGGAATTCTGGTCGCCGTCTACATGATGACGACCCGCAAGCAGCGAGAAATTCCGCTCGGGCCGTATCTCAGTATGGCGACCGCGGCGGTGATGCTATTCTACTGCCCGATCGCCGCGTACCTGGAGCCGGGGCTTCAAGGGCTGCTGATCGTGACAGGGAATATATTCCGCGGGCACTGATCCGGTCGCTGTAAAGCGGGCACCGAGGAACCATCAATGAACGAAATCTGGTTGAGCATAAAGGCGTGGACCAAGGGAATCCTGTTCAGCGCGATCCTGCTGTATTCGATCTTGTTCGTCTACAACAACAGCGGCAAGCCGGTCGACTTCTGGTGGTGGTTCAAGCACGTGCACCAGACCAGCGTGTTCCTGCTCGCCGCCGGGGCGTTCGCGTCGGGAATGCTTTTTACGGTGATCGTGTCGACCACGTGGAAGACCGTTCGGCAGGTCCGCGAACTGCAATCCCGCAGCCGCCGTGACAAGCTCGAGCGTGACCTGACCGACATGACCGCCAAGGCGGCGATGCTACAAACCCGGCCCGCCGGCGCCGAAGGTGTGACCGTGCAGGTGGATCGACTCGGCAACAAAGCGTGATATACTGCCAGTCTGTAAAGTCCCAAATCATCCCGGATCTTCAACGTCAAGGAGGACGTTTATGGTCGTCATCTCACGAATTCTGCGCGGTACTGTCATAGGTTCCATCGGCTGTTTCACGGCCGTCGGGTGTAGTACGGGTCCGCAGGGCGAAAACACTGCTTTGATGCAGCAAAATCGCGAATTGCAATCACAACTCGATGCGTCCAACGCCCGGCTGAAGTCGGCGGTCGACCCGTCGCAGTTGCAGGCGATGCAGGCCGCGATCGCCGACCGTGATAAACAGATCGCCGATCTTCAGGCCCGTCCGCAGACGGTCGCGCAAACCGCGTCGTTCGTCCCCGACGAAGCGCCGGTCCGGAGTATCGCGGGCATGGAAACGTCGGTCGATAAAAAGGCCGGGACGCTGACCGTGACCCTGCCCGGCGACGTGCTTTTCGACTCCGGCAAGGCCGACTTAAAACCCAGTGCACAGGACACGCTCGACCAGGTCGCGCTCGCCCTCAGGACCGACTTTGCCGGCAAGAAATTGCGGGTGGAAGGCCACACCGACAGTGACCCGATCACCAGAACCAAAGCCGATTGGGATGACAACTTGGAACTATCGCTGGCACGGGCCGCCGCCGTGTCGCGGTACCTCATGCGCGAAGGCGTGAGCGCGAAATTGTTGACGACCAGCGGCTACGGGTCGAGCCATCCCCGCGGCTCGGTAAAGCCGAAAAACCGCCGGGTCGAGATCGTAGTAGTCACGCGCTGATTAACGATTCGTACACATAAACGTAACCCACCGCCGACCCTCACGTCGGCGGTTTTTTATGGCTTCATCGAGTGAAGGTTATTTTAAACAGTCGGCCGTTCAGAATAACCATACTGTTTGTAAGTACATTCATTGAATCATCTTATGTGATAAATTTTTACGGTTCGATTCACGGTTGATCGCTGGCATGGTTAAAACGACCATGACGCCGCGCATCAATGATCTGACGTCGGGCATTTCGCCGAAATCCTTATTGGTAAATGAGTAGCGCGAAATTTGAAGCGGGCCGATCATCATTGGTATGCATTTAGCTGAGGGCTCAGCGGATTTTAGGTTTGGTCTTACCACCAAAGGACGCCCATGCAGCCTCAAGATATCGAACAACATTTATACGACCATGCCATCCGCACTAAGATTCGTCCGCAGATGAAAGAACGGCTTCGAAACCTGATCGAAGGCCGTCCCGGGTCCACTTTCCTTATTTTCAGCGCTGCCTTGTCCTGCACGATTGTCGGCTCTGGGCGGGACCTCTCGCCCGGCTACGATAACGGCAACGGCCACATTCAGATCACCGACACCGACCCCTACAAGCAGCACCTCAACCAGGCGAACCACGCTCTGCCAGAGATATTCCCACCGGCATCGGCAACTCTCGCGATGTCACGCTAACGCTTCGCTTCGAACGCTTGCTCAACTTGTGCGGATTCGTCCGCGCCGTTAGCCTCACGACCGTCGATCTTTGTTCTGTCTCCGTGACAGGGTGGAAATCAACGGTTTTCGTTTTTAATGCGGTTCAATGTCGGTTGCCCTCTCGTACCAACAGTTCGCTTTCGACCCCACCTCCCACGCCCGCTTAGGCAGAGTGACCACCCGGCATGGCGCATTCGACACTCCGGCGTTCATGCCCGTCGGAACCCAAGGCACGCTCAAGGGCCTGCTCCCGGATTTGGTCCACGACACCGGTGCCCAGTGCATCCTGGCAAACACCTATCACCTGATGCTCCGGCCGGGCGAAAAAGTGGTCGCCGAACTGGGTGACCTGCACGCGTTCATGTCATGGCAGGGCCCGATTCTCACAGACAGCGGCGGATTCCAAGTCTTTTCACTCGCGGATCTGAATAAGATTACAGACGACGGCGTCACGTTTAAAAGCCACATCGACGGTGCGGTGCACCATCTGACCCCCGAACGATCGATGGAGGTGCAGAACGCCCTCGGTGCCGACATCATCATGGCGTTCGACGAGTGTCCTGCCGCAGACGCGCCGATCGAATATCACGCGGCCGCCGTCGATCGAACCCTCCGCTGGGCCGACCGCTGCGTGACCGCCCATGCCCGCCCGGCTGACCAATCGCTGTTCGGTATCGTGCAGGGCGGAACGAATCAGGAACTCCGCGCCAGCTGCGCTGAAAGGCTTATCGCGCTGGATCTGCCGGGCTATGCCGTCGGCGGGCTCGCCGTCGGTGAGGGCTTCGAGGCGATGAAGTCGGTGCTCGCATTCGTGACGCCGATCTTGCCGAAGGACAAACCGCGTTACCTGATGGGGGTGGGGTTTCCGCGGGACATCGTCGCCGGGGTCGCGTCGGGGATCGACATGTTCGACTGCGTGATGCCGACACGCAACGGCCGCAACGCCTATGCGTTCACCGCTTCTGGCGCGATCCGGCTCCGCAACTCGAAATTCACCAGCGACACCTCCCCAATCGAACCGGGCTGCGACTGTTACACCTGTCGACGGTTTTCCCGCGGCGCGATCCGTCATTTTTTTTTCGCCGGCGAGATGCTTGGCCCCATCCTCGTCTCGTTGCATAATACTCGGTTCTACCAACGGCTGATGGCAGACCTCCGGGCTTCCATCCGCGACGGCCGGTTCGACGAATTCCGCCGATCCGATCCGCGGTGCCTTCTGGGTCCGTCCGTCGTAGAAGGTAGTACCGAGCCCGCCGCCGGTACGACCGTCGAAGGCTAAGGTGATGGTACCGCTCGATCGGGCGTCGATCTGACGTCCGAAAGCGGTCCCATCGAAACCGTTTCCCGGCACGGCCGGGCGGAAGCCGAACGTTTAAGGAGCAGGCTTGAATATTATCTCGTTACTGGCAGCCGCAGCGACCACCGCCCCGGCCGATCCGCCGTTCTGGTTCAAAATGATGAACAATCCGCTGCTGCTGCCGATCCTGGCTGTCGCCGTCCTGTTTATGTTCATGGGCCGTGGCAAACGTGGTGAGGACAAGAAGCGTGAGGAGATGCTCAAGCAACTTAAGCGGGGCGACCGCATTCAGACCGTCGGCGGGATCCAGGGCGCGGTCGTCCGGGCCGAGGAAACCCGCGTCGAAGTAAAAGTGGACGAAAGCAGCAACACCAAGATCTGGTTCGCCCGGACCGCGATAGCCCGGGTGCTCGAGGCCGCCAAGGCGGAAGCCAAGTAGCATGCAGACCAAGCAATCCGGCCGCGTCATTTTCATCCTCCTCGTCCTCGCGACGGCGTTGCTGTCGATCTTCAGGCTCGGTCTGAAGCCCGGCATCGACATGGTCGGCGGTACGAGCCTGCTCTACCAGATCAAGACCCCGCCCGGCGGGTTCCGGTCTTCGAGCGGTCACACGCTGGCCGAAGAGGTGATGGCGGCGTTGAAAAAGCGCGTCGACCCGAATGGCGTGCAGAATTACATCTGGCGTCCGCAGGGTGCGGACCGGCTGGAGATTCAGATTCCCGCGTCGCCCGACGCCGAAGCCGCCGTCAAGGCCCGCGACGCCTACGTCGCCGCCCAGCACAAACTGGATCAGACCAACATCGGGGACGGCGAAGTCTCCGGCGCGGTCGAACGCCTGACCGGGTCAGACCGCGATTCGAAACTGGACCAGCTCGGCCAGGGGATGGACGCGCGGAAGCAACTGTTTGGCAAGCTCACCGCCGCCTACGACCGCATGCTCGCGGCCGAGAAAGCCCAGAACGCCGAGGCAACCGCCGCCGCCAGCAATGCCTACGACGCGCTGAAGCTTCAGATCGCGGACACCAATCTAAAGACCCCGCGGCTGGAAAGTGTTCTCGCCGACAAGGACTCGGCCGCCCGGGCGACGCGTCTGGCCGGATTCAAGAAGCAGGCTGCCGGGTTCCCCGCCCGACTCGCGGCGATCGATTCGTTCGTCCAGAGCTTTGACGCTTACACCGTGCTGAAAAGCTCCGTCGCCGACTCGGCGCAGCTCAAGCGTGAACTGCAGGGTTCGGGCGCGCTCGCGTTTCACATCCTGGCCGACGACGCCACGCAGGGCGAAGTCGAGCGGATGAAGCTCCAGTTGAACGCCAAAGGTCCCCGCCCACAGGCCGGCGACAAGCTGCAATGGTTCGAGGTCGACCGCCCGGAATACACCCACAACAACACCGCGGACTGGAACGGAAAGCAGTACCTGCTCTGCTGGATCACCCCCGAAAAATCGATGGTGAACGGGCCGGGCATCAAAGCATGGAAGATGGAAAGCGCGACGCAGCACCGAGACGAGCAGGGCCTGCCGGCCGTCGCGTTCACGCTGGACCCGGTCGGCGGACTGGCATTCCACGACCTGACCGCCGCCAACATGGGCCGCACCCTCGTCACGATGCTCGATCGAAAAGTGATCAGCGTCGCGACGCTGCCCCGGGATAAGGCGCTCGGGTCGGACGTCGAGATCACGAACCACAGCGGGTCCGGTTATTCACAGGCCGAGCTTTCGTACCTCGTTGATACATTTAACGCCGGCAGCCTTCCCGCGACGCTCGAAGACGAACCGGTCAGCGAACACTCGGTCGGCCCCGCACTGGGCGCTGAAAACCTCCGTCGGGGCCTCTACGCTTGCGGGTTCGGTCTGGTCATCGTCGCTATCTTCCTGATCTGCTACTACTACCTGGCCGGCGTCGTCGCGACGTTCGCCGTGTTCATGAACGTCGTCTTGATCCTGGGCATTCTTGCCGCATTCGGCGCGACGTTCACGCTGCCGGGTATCGCCGGCATCGTGCTCACGATTGGCGCGGCCGTCGACGCCAACGTGCTGATTTTCGAGCGGCTCCGCGAAGAACAACACCGCGGGCTCAGTCTCCGCGTCGCGATGGACAACGCCTATGCCCACGCCAAGACCGCCATCTACGACTCCAACGCCACCACCGTTATTACGTCCCTGATTCTGTACTGGCTGGGCAGCGAAGAGGTGAAAGGGTTCGGCATCACGCTGCTGATCGGTCTGCTCAGCAGCTTGTTCACGTCGCTGTTCGTCACGCGGACGATCTTCACGATCCTGATCGAGAAATTTAACGTCAAGAACCTGAGCAGCTTCCCGCTGACGTTCCCGAAATGGGACAAGCTGCTCAAGCCCGACATCAACTGGATGCGGCTGGTCCCTTACTTCGTCGGATTCAGCGCGGTTTTCATCGTGCTGGGCACGACCGCTTTCATCGTAACGGCCAAAAAAGGGCAGCTCGCCGACGTCGACTTCAGCAGCGGGACGCAGGTGCAGTTCGACCTGATCGACGGGATGCGCGAAGCAGACGTCCGCGACCTGTTCGACAAGGCCAACAATCCGGCGCTGCCGTCGATCAGCCTGACCGCGGTCGCCAGCGACCAGCAGAATAAAGAAACGCCCAGGACGTACGAGATCATCACGCCCAACGTCGACGCCAAGGCGGTCCGGCGTGCCGTGCTGGACGTGCTCAAGTCGCGCGTCAAGGTCGACTTGCCGTCGAGATTCGACCACGTCGACGAACCGATCGAGACCGCACTGAACTCGGCCGTGCTGCCGATCGATCGCCCGGCCCTGACCATCAACGGGTTCAAGGTTCCCAACGCCGACGATTACCTCGGTGGCGCGGCGATCGTGTTGAACAACATCACGCCGCCGCTCACGCTCGAAGAGATTCGCAACCGGATGGACCACCTCCGAGTGTCCGAACAGGACGCGCAAGGCTCGGGCGACTCGGCCATGCAGTTCCACGATTTCACCGTCGTCTCGCCCGCCGCGGCGGGGACTCCGGTCTCGCTCGCCGTCGTGCTCACCAACGACCCCGCGTTCCCTCACGAAAAAGACGAAGGCAAATGGCTCCAGGGCGTTGCCAACCCGATGTGGCATCTGACTAAAGACGCGGTGAACCGCTCGGGGCAGTTGCAGCAGGTGAACAACTTCGACGCGCAGGTTGCCGGTGACACTCAGCTGGCAGCACTGTATTCGCTGGTGCTGTCGTCGCTGGTGATCATGGCGTATATCTGGTTCCGGTTCGGCAACCTGAAATATGGCACCGCCACCGTGATGGCCATGATCCACGACGTCATGCTCGTGGTCGGCGCGGTCGGATTATCGCACTGGCTGCCGAACTGGATCGCTGCGCCGCTGCTGATCACCCCGTTCCGCGTGAACCTCACGATCGTGGCCGCCGTGCTTACGGTGATGAGTTATTCGATGATCGATACGATCGTCGTGTTCGACCGCGTGCGCGAAAACCGCGGCAAGTTCGGGCACCTCAGCCGGAAGATCGTGAACGACTCGATTAACCAGACGCTGTCTCGGACGTTGCTGACCGCCGGCACGACGATCGTTACGGTCGCGGGGATGTACGTGGTCGGCGGAGCAGGAATTCACGGCTTTACTTTTGTACTTCTCGTTGGCATATTAGTTGGAACGTACTCCTCGATCGCAATTGCTGCCCCGATTTTGCTCTGGGGTGCCAAAAACGAGACCGGAGGGGCCGGAAAAACCAAGTCTGGTGGTTCAAAAGAATTATCGACCAAGGTTGCCCCGGCGGGCGTTCGGTGATTGGGTGACGGAGTCGCCCGTCGATCGCTTCACGACATCTCGTCAGGGAAGGAGCCCTTCATGCGCACGGATGCCAAAATCGGGTTCGCCATTGGTGGCGTTCTTCTGGCCGTTCTGGCCGTTTACCTCATCGTCGTTCCCAAACACAGCAATAAAAAGACGGTGGCGCTCGTGCCATCGGTCGGAACTCCGGCCAATGCTGTTGTTCGACCGACACCGGTCGTGCCGACTCCGGCTTCTCCGATCACCCCGATCGACAGCCTTAGCGACAGCGGTCCAGCGGCCCCGGTTCCCCCCGCGGTCGTCACTCCGCCGCCAGTTGCTTTCGAAGACCGCACAAAGCCGCCGGTCGTCGACACGCACACGAGCATCCCGGACGACACGTTCCACAAACGGTCCAGCATCAAGACCGCCGACGTGACTGACGTCACCGGCGACAGCCCGTTCGTTCACAGCGAACCGAAGTCGCTGCAGGGCGACGCGGTCCCACCGGTCGCCACCGCTACACGGGTCAAGCAGAACGGCCGGCGTGGAACCAGCAGCCATGATGGAATGAGTGCCGACCGCGCCACCCACGCCGACCACACGACCGTCGCCGTCACGGCCCGCCAGTACACGGTCAAGTCGGGCCAGACGCTCAGCGGCATCGCCGCCGATGTGTACGGCAACTCGCGTTTCTGGACCGCGATCCAGCGCGAAAACGTCGGCCTCGACGCCAAGCACCTCAAGGTTGGTCAGAAGATCAACCTGCCGGAAATCGCCGACACCCTGCCCGGTAAGACCGACGTCGAAGTGGTCGAAACCGTCTCCACCACCGGTGGTACCGAAGTAGAGCCGACCGCCCACACCTACCGCGTCCAGAACGGCGACAGCCTGTACAAGATTTCAAAGAAGGTCTTCGGCACCGGCCGGCGTTCCTCGGCGATCTACGCCCTGAACCGCGACCTGATCGGTGACGACGAGAGCCGGTTGAAGCTCGGCATGCTGCTGAAGCTACCCGAAGGTTCCGCCCGCACCGTTGCGAGCCTGATTCCTTAAATTGAACTTAAGTTCGGATTAAATCTCTATAAAAAAAGCCCACGGCATGCCGTGGGCTTTTTTCTGTTTACGGGGATTGGTGGATGGCCGCATCAGACCGGCTGCGTCGTCGCCTTCACCGCCGCCGGGTCCGCCAGTTTTGCGAGTTCTGTGTTTTCCGTGAACAGCAGCGATGCCGAGTTCACGCAGAACCGCAGGTTGGTCGGCTTCGGGCCGTCGTCGAACACGTGTCCGAGGTGGCAGTCACAGCGGGTGCAGAGGATTTCTTTCCGCACCATGCCGTACCCCCGGTCTTCGTGCGTGTAAACATTTTCCTCCGCCACCGGTTTGAAGAAGCTCGGCCAGCCGGTCCCGGACTGAAATTTCGAGTCGGACGAGAAAAGCGGCAGGCCACAGCAGACGCAGGTGTAGATGCCGTGCTTTTTGTTATCGAGCAAGTTCCCACAGAACGGGGCTTCAGTCCCTTTGGCCCGAGCGACTTTGTACACATCGCTGCCGAGTTGAGATTTCCAATCGGCATCGGACTTCACGACCGTCATCGTGTCGACCGGGCCGACAAGCTCGCCGCGTGAATCGAACACCTTTACCTTTATCGATTTCGAGCTCGTCATTGTCTGCATTGGACCGTCTCCCGTGGAAGTTTCTGCCGAACAGCCGATTCCTGTGCAACATTCTAGTGCGGCCAGTCCCGCGAGTTTTAAAAGCATTCTGCGATTCATCGTTTCTCCAATCTATTGAGTAAACCAGCAGGAGCTGCCGCGTATTCCCCGCCGGGTGTCGAATCAACGCAGTTGTCGCGTGCGTACGAATCAGAACCAGTCGCACGAAAACGGTGTTACTTAAGAGCTTCATAATGGCGGGGACCCGGCCGCAGCGGTTACAGTGCGCCGCGTCCCGGTGGGTTGGAAGAAATGCCGTATGAAATGGTTCAAAGTCAGTCTGTGGGTCGGTTCGATGCTCGTGCTGCTCGCCGCCGGCGGGGGCGCGGTGGGGTGGTTCATGCTCCGGGGCACGCCCGACTGGTATCGCGTAAAGGTGATACCGCCCGAACAGAAGAAAATAAACGCCGACGCGGTCGAAGATAAGCTGGTCGACCTGACCAACACGTTCGGCTCGCGCAACGCCGCCGCGTACCGCGCGTCACACGTGAAACGCCAGACCACCACCGACGAGATGACCGCCGACCAGGCCGAGAAAGTTCTTAACCAGAAAGCCGACGAACCGGTGGTGATCCAGTTCACCGACGACCAGCTCAACGCGTTTTTCGAAAAATGGGCCGAGGTGCAGAATCGCCGGGCGGTGTTCGAACAGTACGTGGAGAACCCCCGGATCGTGATGCAGAAGAATCAGCTCATTCTCGCCGGCCGGGTGAAGGAAATGGACCTGATCGTCAGTATGCAGTTCGCGCCCAAGATTGACGGCGAAGGAAACCTGCGCATGGACCTGCAGCAGGTGACCGGCGGCATCCTTCCGCTCGCCGACGCCATGTGGGCCCGGCAACGCCACGGGGTCGAGAAGATGCTTCGCGCTAAGCTGCCCGATTATCAAAGAGACGCCGCTGTATCGACCGACGGTTATGCCAACGGCGCGCTGGCGTCGGCGGCGATGAACGAAATGATTCTCGCGGCCATGAAAGGCGGCGCGACCAGCGCCGTTGTGTTCGTCCCGGGGAGTATTCAGCGATTGTCCCCGACCATTCCGGTGAAGATCACGTCGATCAAAGTCGAGGACCACCTGCTGACGCTGACGGCCGAGCCGATGAGTGTCGACGAACGTCAGAAACTGTTTGAGCAGGTGCGGTCGTTCGACGCCGCTCCCCCGGTGAGCGCCGCCGACGCGGCGCAATAATGAATTTGCAACCGCATTCGGTTCGGATCAGGTCCGCAGCCGTTCGAGCATCAACCAGACACCGATCGGTCCGAAGATGAAGATAGGCACCCACGACATCAGGGCCGGCCAGCCCCAGGCCCATTGCGCGCCCAGCGGCGGGTGACCGGCGATCTGCTGGCAGATGAACACGCACGCCATCGCCATCGCCAGGAAAGTCAGGCACTTGGTCGCCGCCGTCTTCAACGACTTGGGGTCGAAGTTCATCACGTTGGGAATCGCCAGCAACAGCAGCACGACGTTCATCACCGGCTGTGCCCACCGCAGGCTCTGGATTTTGTACAACCCGGCACGGCCGTAGCTTTTGGGCCGGTCGATCAGTTCATTAATCTTCTTCGTCGACAGCAGTTCGACGAACGCGCTGCCGCGGTACAACGCGATTTCGTCCGGCGTTACAGCGCCGTCGTAGGTCGCGACCGTTTGTTCGTCCGACGGGGTTTCACCCGGTAACAAGCCGGTGACGTGCCGGCCTTCGGTCAGATCCCAATGGCCCTTCTGCGCGTTCCATGTCGCCTGCGACGCGTACAGATGTCCGACGGTCTGCAGCTTCTGGTCGCGTTCTAGAACGTCCATGTCTTCCATATACGCCGGCATCGCCGGTGTGGCCGGTCCGTCTTTCGTCGCCGGCGCGGCCGCGGCGGCGGGATGATACCGTGCCGCGACCAGCAGCGACCGTTCATCCACCTGCATCGATTTAATCGCAAACCACGGCACGACCTGCTCGTGCAACTCGTCGTGCGACCGCACCAGATTCGGAATCATCCCCGGCAGCACGATTTCCTGGTCGACTACCAACAGGCCGTTCAACAGCACGGCAACCAACACAATCGGGGCGGCGATCCGGATCATCGGCACCCCCGCGGCGATGAACGCGGTGAGCTCATTGAATCGGCTCAGCCGCATCAGCGTGAACGCCGCCGCGACCACGGGGATGATCCCCGACATCTGCGTGAAGATCAGGAACGACTGATAAAAGTAGTAGCCGGCCACGTCCCCGATGATCGTGACGGCGTTGCTCAGCGGGTCGCCGGTCGCGCCTTTTTCGATCCGGACGATCTGGTCGAACTTGAACACCATGTCCATGACGACATACATCCCGATCAGAACCATCAGGCTGATGAGGTAGTTCTTCAGGAACAGGGACAGAACATATCGATCGAGAAGTTTCATTCGTCGCCCGGGAGGGGAGTCGACGACGGGCGAAAAACTCGCCAGCCGTTTATCGCCGCTGCAATCTCCACAACAGAATCATCGCCCCGATGCTGATGGCCACGTTGCCCGACCACATGATTCCGATCCCCGCGTTCAACGGCAAACTGTGCGTCAGCACGTCCGTCGGGGTCGCCTCGGCGGTATGTTGCCCCGTGACGATCAGCACCGTGCTGAGCATCGCCGGGATTACGCTGACGGCAAACGCCGTCAGGAAATTTCCGCTGCGGAACATCATCCCCAGCGACGAACCGACGAATACGAGCAGAAAACAGCTGACTACGAACGCGGTCCGCATGTGCAGCTCGCCGCGGATGTGATCGATCAGGTCGTACCACGCAAACAGCAGTTTATTTTTCGCCCGCAGGTCGCGGATGTTGCCGTCCAGGTATTGGCCGGTCGTCCGGTCTTTCATCGCTCCGATGTCCGGCGGGAGGACTACGGCGATCCTCCGCGAATATGGCACCGGGCTCGGGGCGTCTCCGGCGTCGATCAACGCGTCCTTCATTTCCACCGACACGAACGCCAGCCCGTTGGTCGGATCCGCGGTGACCAGCAACCGGCACGTCGACCCGGTCGCGGTGAGTGTTACCTGTCCGCCGCTTTCCTGCTGAAATTTGAGTGGTGTCGCGCCCGCTTTAACCACGATCGCGTCGCCCTGCGGGACGATCTTCGCGCCCGGCGCGGTAAACCTGAACCTGTCGGTACCGGATACCAGCACGAACTGCGCCGCCGGGCTTTGCAGTCCGTCGAGCACTTCCCGCTGGCGATACGCCTGCGACTGGTCTTCCCGGATGAACTGCGTCAACACCTGCTGGACCTGCTGACCCCGGCTCGGGTCTTTCTGCAGGTCGCGCAGCTGCATGATGTCCATGAATTTTGTCTTTTCACCGACCGGTGACGGGATCTCGATCGGCCCGAATTCCGCCTGCCCGACCCCACCCTGGCTGGTCTTGGGGCCCGTGAAGGTGCGGGGGATTACCGCGCCGTTCTGTAATTGCACACTGATCGTCGTCGCGGTCGGGTCGTCCGGTTCCTCGTGAACGATCGCGGTCGCGGTGCTGGAAGACAAAAATTCCTTGGCCGACAAAAACCAGCGATCCTTTCCCGGCGGGACCCAGTATTTGACGATCAGCGGGCCGTTCAAAACCACGGCATGGTCCTGCACGTGTTTCGGGTCACTCGGCAACAGCGTCGCGCTCTGCGCGAAGATCGTCACGTCCTTGAAGTGCGTCTCGTGCGACTGGTCGATCTCGTGCGCGATCAGCTTGGCCAGGTTGGAAAAAATTACCTGCTCGATCTTCATCGTCGCGTGCGGGACGGTGAAGCAGAGCAGGTACATCGACAGCGCCGCGACGAAGACGCCGAGCAACGCGGCGGGGGCGGTCAGCGATAGCAGGTCTATGCCGCTCGCCCGGCAGGCGGTGATCTCGTTGTCGGCCGACATCCGGCCGTACACGACTGTGGTCGCGAACAGCGCCGCGATCGGCAACGAATACGTGCTCATCGCCGGCATGAAATACTGCAGTAGCAGCGCGACCTGCGGCCCGTCCAGCCCGTTCTGAGTCAACGGCCGCAACAGCCCGCCGAAGCTCATGATGCCCGCGAGCGTGCCCGAGGCCATCATGAAAATTTTCAACAGGTCTTTGAAGACGTACCAGAACAGGGTTCGGCTGAATCTCATTCAGCGACCCCGCATCGATTGGCAGCAGGAAGAAATCGGTCCGCCGGGCAGGTCATGCGGGACAGATCGTACCGGCGACCGAACTGCCGTTCAAATGGGCACAAAAATCAGGCCGATTTCGCCGCATTCACTCGTTCGATCGAAGCGAGAACGATCTATGCCGGGTCGTCGATCGCGTGGCCCGTCTTCTGCATGATCTGCGCGACAACCCCGGCAGCGGCAGAATTGTCGCCGCCGGATTCTGATCTGATCAGAGGTCACCGCCGCCGGCACAATTCTGTACCGCGGGACGGGTCTGAATACATCTAAACACACAAGTTTTACCAGACAAAATCGAAGCTCGGAGGTAACAAAGTCGGGACCGATTGCGTGGGATGCGGAAGTGTGAACGCGCGACGCCGCGGTTAAGCGGCGTCGCGATCCGAAATCAGTTAGACGTTGTCTCTACAGCTTACTTACCCAGCCCCGAAGCAGCGTACGGGTTGTGGCCGGGGGTGACCGAGAAGACCTCGGCCTTGGTGATTACCTGCGGGGTTGCCGGCGCGCCGCGTTCGGCGTCACCCAGCGGGGTTGCCGCGATCTTCTTCACCGCGTCCATGCCCTCGACGACTTTGCCGAAGGTGGTGTATTTCCCGTCCAATTGCTGCGTCTGGTTGTAATCGAGACAGACGAAGAACTGGCTGCCCGCGCTGTTGGGGTCGGACGTGCGGGCCATCGAGAGAACACCTTCGGTGTGTTTGTGGTCATTGAATTCCTGGTTCACGGTGTACCCGGGCCCGCCGGTGCCGTCGCCCTTGGGGTCACCACCCTGAATGACAAAGCCCGGGACGATGCGGTGGAACGTCAGGCCGTCGAAGTACCCTTCGCTGGCGAGGCCGAGGAAGCTGTCGACGGTGTTCGGGGCCACGTCGTAATAGAATGTCATGGTTAAAGAGCCGGCCGGGGTGGTCATGACTTCGTACCGGAGTGGCTCGAGATGGGCGACCATCGTTCCGCCGGGGCCGCCGGCGGTCTTGTCGGACCGAACTTCGATGACGACGGGCGTGCCGACGAAGTCTGCGGCCGTCTTTCCCTTCGGCACTGCGAACAGCACGAACGTCCCCGGCTGGGCGAGCGCGGGGTACATCGACCGCAAATCGACCGGTGAATCACCGGCGGGGGCGTCGGTGGACCCTTTGGCTTCCACGGCGGTGCCGTCGAACTGTGTCAGCACCAGCGATACCGGAATTTTCGAGTCGATGTGGATGCTGATCGGCTGGCTGGGGGAGAACCACATCTTGGTCGGCATCAGGACCGAAAACAATGTCATCATCATCGAGACGAGCGGGGACGCGGCTGGCATGAATCCTCCAGGGTCGATACATTCGGGCGAAACATTCAGTGGACGGCCGGCATCACGAACCGGCGGTCGGTTTCGAAGGGCGGAACAATACTGCGCCGATCGTGATTGCTCAAACGGGGATCAAGCTTGCCTGAGAACTCGGGATTCAATTGACAGCGCTACTGGTTGAGTTTGATCCGGCCGTCGCGTCCTCCACACCCGTCGCGGTCACCACGAACCGGAACCCGAGATTTTTGTTCGTCGACGGACTGCGTGCGATCGCGGCCTGCTGCGTGATGCTGTTCCACTTCGTAGCCAGTGGAAGTTTTTATCCGATTTTTCAAAGTCGCCTGCCGGCGACGTTTCGTGCCGCCGGGTTCGGGTACCTCGGCGTGGATATTTTTTTCGTCATCAGTGGTTTCGTCGTGGCCTTCAGTGTCCGCAACGACCGTGTGAACGGTCGGTTCATCCGCGACTTCGTCCTGCGAAGATCGCTGCGGCTCGACCCGCCGTATCTGGTGACCATCGGGCTGACGTTGCTGCTGCTCTGGTTTTACAACGCGGGGCTCGGCCAGCATTACACGCCGATGCCGACGCTTAAACAGACGCTGGCAAACACGTTTTATTTGACCGGCATTCTAAAGATCCAACCGATGCTGCCGATCTTCTGGACGCTGTGTCTGGAAGTGCAGTTCTACCTGCTGTTCGTGTTCGCGCTCTGGACCGGGAAGCTGGTCGGCGGGTCGCGGTCGCCGCAATTGAATTGGGTGTCGGGCGGACTGCTCGGCGGGTTCGGGCTCTGGTCGGTTGCAATCGTCGGTGGGTATTGCCGGTCAATGGACGGCTGGTTCGTCAACGACTGGAACTTGTTTCTCGCAGGTGCGGTCCTGTGGTGGACGATCGACCGGAAGATCGAGGTGTGGTGGCTGCTCGGGCTGACCGGCGCGATGCTCTTCGCCTCCGCGCACACGCAGGCCTGGTGTACGTGGACTGGCCTTGCGACCGTGCTGGCGATCGGCACCGTCGCTTCAGTGGGACGGCTGGAGACGGCGCTCGACAACGGGCCGTTGCAGTTCCTCGCCCGTATCTCTTACAGCCTGTATTTGCTGCACGCCCTGATCGGACCGCAGATCGACGGTTGGGTCGCCTGGCATTTCAGGGATTCGCTGGCGGCTGCGATCGTGTCGGTGATGTTTTCGATCGCCGTCAGCATCGCGGCCGCGTGGGTGATGCATCGGTATGTGGAAATTCCGAGCATCCGGCTCGGTAAGCGATTCAAGCACCGCGCCGTGAGCCGCGGGGCCGATTGAAAAATCTTCCCGGTTGTCGGCGTTGCTGAATAATTCCGGCATCTTTATCGACGAGTCGCGTGGGTCGAGAGGATCGGAACGCGCTGCGATTCTCAAAATCTATTCAAGTGCCTTGGCTGGAGGACGGAAGCAAGCAAACGTCCATGGCTTGAATCAAGTCATTTGCAAACGTGAAGCGGTGGCCGACGTGCACATCGGCCAGGACGATTCTGGCCAAGTCGCGAACGACTTGATGCACGTCGACCAACACACGCCCGTCGTGCTCCCGATAGAAAGCGACCGGCTCGACGCGTGGGTCGATCTCGGACCACTGCTCGGTCCAATAGGCTCTGACGGCTTGGTGACCAACGACGAAGCCGCCTTTGAAGGCCTTCGGCCACGACACGTCAGGCGTCATCGTCGCGAGGGCGGCTTCGATGTTCCGTTGATTGAAAGCCGCGTAGGCTGCTTTCAGTAGTGCAATTTCGGGGGCGGGGATGTCTGGCATAGCTGGTTCCACGGTAAACATACCGGCATAGGCGTCTGCAACGTAACCGATAGTCGTGTTAAGGTTACGGCAATCCACAACGCTAAGTCGAGCAGCCGAGCGACTTCGCCCGGCTCATCTGTCAGTGGTGCCGCGCTATCTAACCGAGGATACGGTGAACCTGGCTGGCGACGTGTGGGAAAGACAGGCATTCTCGATAGCAGTTTGTTTGCAGGGATCAGACAGCCGGTCACGGGTGATGAAAGGTCACCCCGCAACCAGGGCTAAAGCTTGATGCCGGCAGCGGTGCGGGCTTTTGTGAACGAACCGAAGAGTCGAACGGCCGCGCCGTACAACGCCGGCTGCTCGCGGCGGAATGCCGAATCGCTGAGGTGATTGCCGGATTTCTTTGCCGATTTGAGCCCGCGAACGACGTCTGTCTTTTCCCAGAGTTTCCGCTGCCGGACCTTGGCCGGGTCGATCTTCGCGGCCAGCAGTGCCGCGTCGTACCCCCGGAAATGTCGGACCGCCGCCGCGTGCAGGCCGGGGTCTTCGCGCTGGATCGACCCGCTGTTGAGCGGTTCGGAATCACGGTGCCGGGCCTTGAGTTCTGACACGACCGTTTCGCGGGTCCACTTGCGATACCGATTAATTTCGTCGGCGTCCAACCCGGCGGCATGCAGCGCGCGGTCCCAGCTGCCGAACAGCCGAGGCTGCAGCGCCGCGAACGCTGCTTTGCCGAGTTCGTCGCGCCGCTTGGTGATGGCGGACCAGTGCAATTCCTTGCCTGTCCGTTTGCCTTCTTTGATCAGCTTGATGATTGCAGTCTTGGACCACCGGGGGCGGCGGCTGACTTCTGAATAATCAATACCGGCCTTCTCGACCGCCGCCCGAAAGGAACTGAAGTGATATGCCGCGGCTGACACCAGTGACTGGTGCTTCTTCGCCAGCGCGTTGTACGAAAGGTCTTCCCCCTGCTTGTGAAGTTGCTTGAGGGACTGGAGAATCGAAGCTTTATCCCAGACCATTAGGTGCGGACTTTACTGGTAATTCTCCGTTCGCACAACACAGTTTTGAAGGCCGAACGTGGACGATCCGTCGCGTCTGATTCGATGCGAAGTTCCGCGCGTTTCGTACAAGACCTCGATCTTTGATAGCCCGTTCCGGGGAGGGCGGGGGTCGACCGGCGAATGGCGCAACGATCAAATCGTCCCGTGGCCTCCCAAGCCTCAGCTATCAAAAACTTCGTAGCACATTCAGGCGTTTCGACCGAAACGCGTATATGTTGAACCGACGGGACTGACAGGGCGGAGGAAGCGCGACCAGATGCAGGGCATACTGAACATCGATAAACCGGCCGGGCTGTCGTCTGCGCGGGCGGTCGGGCGGGTGAAGCGGTTGCTCCCGCGGAAGACCAAGATCGGTCACGCCGGCACGCTCGACCCGTTCGCGACGGGTGTCCTTCTGCTGCTGGTCGGCAAGGCGACCAAGCAGTGCGAATCAATGATGGACCAACCGAAGCAGTACGAGGCGACGGTGAAATTCGGCAGCACCACCGCCACCGATGACCCGGAATCGGTCGAGACGCCGTGGTCGGAAACGATTGCCCGGCCGACCCGCGATCAGGTCGAATCGGCGCTGCCTCGGTTCATCGGGGCGATCACTCAGCGGCCGCCGATCTTCAGCGCGCTCAAGGTGCAGGGCCGCCGGGCGTACGACCTGGCGCGGCAAGGTGAAACGGTCACGCTCGCGCCGCGGGTCGTCAATGTGTACGGCATCGATCTGCTCGATTACGAATGGCCGCTGCTGAGGTTGCGGATCGACTGCGGGCGGGGCACGTACATCCGGTCGATCGCGCGGGACATTGGTGAAATGCTGAACGTCGGCGGGCACCTGGTGCAGCTCCGGCGCACGCGTGTCGGCGTATACGGCGAGGCCGATGCGTTGAATATCGAATTGCTGACCGCCGAGTCGGTCCTGCAACTGTTGACCCCGAATGTGTCATGATCCGCCGGGCTCGGCGTCACCGACCATCCGAGCAGCGATGCAACCGTTTCAAAAACCCCGCGAGGTTCTGCCGCAGTTTTTGCATCGCCAGACCGCACTCCTATAATGCCGCGGACCAACGGAAGGACTCTCTTCGTGTCGACTGCACCTGCTGATCTGTCCCTGTCTCACGCATTGAACCGGCACTATTTTTTGTTGCGTCGGCTGCACTCGCTGACCGGTCTGGTGTTCGGCGGTTACATCGTCGTCCACCTGCTGATCAATGCCACGTTGGTCGAAGGATCCCGCGTCGACGGGGCACCGACCGTCTTTCAGGCACAGGTCGACAAGATTCACAGCCTGCCGTTCCTGTGGGCTATCGAGTGGTCGTTCATCTATCTGCCGATTCTGTATCACACATTTTATGGCATCTGGATTATCGCGACCGGCCACCCGAACGTGGACCGCTACGGGTATGCCAAGAACTGGTACTACACGCTGCAGCGCATGAGCGCGATCCTGCTCATCTTTTTTATCTTCTTCCATGTGCTGGGAATGAAAGGCGTCTTCGGCGGTGACGTCGGAAAGTCGCTCGTGTTCGTGCCGGTGGACTTCGCGACCCAGAGCACGGCCAATCACATGAACGCCGCGTGGTGGGTGTGGGGTGTGATTTATCCGCTGGGCATCCTGGCCTCCTGCTATCACCTCGCCAACGGATTCTGGACCGCCGCTATTACCTGGGGATTGACCGTTAGTGATAAAGCAATGCGGCGGTGGGGCATCGCCTGCACGCTGCTGTTTTTCTTCACCTTCGGTTGCGGCATCACTGCCCTGGTGTCGCTCGTGAAAATGGGGCCGCAATCGATCCCGGTGTCACGGGAAGTCAACGAGCGCAACCCATCGGTCGCGCACCACGGCACCTGAAGGGACGAGGATGAACCGCAAACTGATCGACGAATACGCCGCCGGCCCGCAGTTGCTGATCAGTGCTGTCCAAGGTTTGACGCGCGAACAACTGCTCGCGACACCGGTGCCCGGGAAGTGGTCGACGCAGCAGGTGGTGATTCACCTGGCCGACGCCGAGGCGGCGTTCGCCGACCGCATCCGCCGGGTCATCGCGATGGACGGGCCGGTGCTGCTGGCGTGGGACGAGAATCGTTTCGCCGAGCGCCTGTACTACAATGAGCAGTCGGCCGAAGACGCGGTCGAGATGATTGCATTATTCCGGCGTCAGCTGACGCGGGTGTTAAAAAAGTTGTCCGACAACGATTTTCACAAAGCCGGTGAACATTCCGAGCGGGGCCCGCAGACGCTGGAGACGGTGATAGGGTTTGCCGTGCAGCACCTGGATCATCATTTGAAACTCATCGCCGCCAAGGTTGCGGCTTTAAAGGCGACGGTCTGATCGGTTTCATGGACGTTTGGCCGGAAATACAATGGCAGCTCAAAGCAAAAAGCGTGTGATCGTTGTCGGTGGTGGCCTCGCGGGTCTGGCTTGTTCGATCAAGCTGGCCGAGGAAGGCGTCGCCGTCGACTTGTTCTCGATGGTGCCGGTGAAGCGCAGCCACAGCGTCTGCGCACAAGGCGGGATCAACGCCTGCAACGACATCGCCCGCCAGCAGGGGTACAGCGAGTGGGAACACTTCGAAGAGACCGCGCTCGGCGGTGACTTCCTGGCCGACCAGCCCCCGGTGCTGGAGATGACCAACTGGGCGCCCAAGATCATCGACTTGCTGGATCGCATGGGCGTGCCGTTCAACCGTACGCCCGAAGGGCAGCGGGCGCTCCGCCTGTTCGGCGGGTCTTTGTTCAAGCGCACGTTCTTCGCCGGCGCCACCACCGGGCAGCAACTGCTGTACGCGCTCGACGAACAAACCCGCCGGTGGGAATCCGAAGGCAAGGTCAAGAAATACGAGTTCTGGGAATTCCTCTGGCCCGTGCTCGAAGACGGGCAGTGTGTCGGCATCGTCGCGCAGGACATGCGAACGATGCAGATCCGGGCGTTCCGCGCGGATGCCGTCGTCATGGCCACCGGTGGTAACGGTTTGATCTTCGGCAAGAGCACGATGTCGGTCATCTGCACCGGCGGGGCGTTGTCCCGCTGCTATCAGGCCGGCGCGATCTACGCCAACCCGGAGATGATCCAGGTTCACCCGACCGCCATCCCGGGTGAAGATAAATGCAGACTGATCAGCGAATCGGCCCGCGGTGAGGGCGGTCGCGTCTGGGTCCCGGGCATCAAGGACGCCAATGGATCGTGGAGCCAGCACCCCCGTCCCGACACGCACCCGAACGACGTCCCAGATTCTGAACGATTTTATTTCCTCGAAGAGCGGTACCCGAAATACGGAAACCTCGTCCCCCGAGACATCGCCACCCGCGAAATCTTCCAGGTCTGCACCGAACTCAAACTCGGCGTCGGTGGCGGGAACATGGTCTACCTTGACCTCGGCGACATCACCCGCCAGATCGGCCGCGACAAGGTCCTCGGCAAACTCGAAGGCATTCTAGAGATCTACGAAAAATTCGTCGGCACCGACCCGCTCGAAGAGCCGATGAAAATTTTCCCAGCCGTCCACTATTCCATGGGCGGTCTGTGGGCAAACTTCAAAGCAAAGCAGCCCAAGCCGGGCGAATCCCGGTCCGGCGGGCTCGAGTTCGGTCACCCCGACAACATGAGCACCAATATCCCGGGCCTGTACACGATGGGTGAATGCTCGTTCGCGTACCACGGTGCGAATCGTCTGGGCGCGAACAGTCTGCTCAGTTGCATCTTCGACGGGTTGTTCGGCGGGACGTGCATCAGGAACTACATCAATCAGGACGGCAAGCTCGCCGCCGACGACGTCCCGCAAGCGACCTACGAAGCGATCGTCAAGCAGGAGACCGACCGGCAGAACTGGCTGCTGAGCAGCAAGGGCAACGAGAACCCGTATCTGCTGTGGCAGGAGATGGGCAAGTGGATGACCGAGAACTGCACGGTCGTCCGGTACAACGAGAAGCTCGAGGCGACGCTGGCAAAATGCCAGGAATGGAAGGATCGATACCAGCACGTGAAGCTGTCCGACACCGGCATGTGGACCAACCAGAACCTGAGCTTCGCTCGCGCGACGCGGGACATGATTTTGCAGTCCGAAGCCGTGCTCAAAGGCGCGCTCGGCCGAAACGAATCGCGCGGCGCGCACTACAAGCCGGAGTTCCCCAACCGCGACGACGACCAGTTCCTCAAGGCGACGCTGGCCAAATTCGACCCCGTCACCGGCTCGGCGCAGATCAGTTACGGCCAAGTCAACACCGGCCTGGTCACGCCACGGGCCCGGACGTACGGCAAGAAAGCCGACAAGCCCGCCGCCGCGCCCGTGCAGGAACCGGTCGCGGTGTGAACTTGCGTTTTATTTACCGCGGAGACGCAGAGGCGCGGAGAAGACCCCGTTTATCGGTCGCCACACAGTGGCACGGGCGACGTCGGCATCATGAAGGCACCCCTTCGGGGCAGCTACTAAGCCTCGGGCACTGATCCGAAGCATCGCCCCAGAGTCCGTTCCAGACCACCTTGTCCCATTCTCTGCGCCTCCGCGTCTCCGCGGTGAGTACATTACTTTTTCGCCGTCGCGTATTCGATCACGTGCTGCATGATGTCGGTGGCGGTGTCGGGTTCGTAACCGATCACGCCGTCGACCGGCTGGCCGACTAGGCCCGCGGACAGGTCTTCACCGCTGAAGACCACGCCCCAGCGGTCGCCGACCTTGAATCCTTTGACCCGGGGCTGATTCAGATTCCCAAGGCGGTCCGACGCAAAGCTTCGGTACTTTACCGGTGCCAGTTTGACCCCGCCTGAGGCATACATCGCGTCGCCCGGCGGGATCACGGTCGACGCGCTGCCGAATGTTTTTGCCAACTCGGATTCGACGCTCGCGCCGAAGTCCACCGACCCACCGGCCGCATCGACCACCAGCGTCCCGCCGCCGGTGACGTAGTCTTTCAGGTGCTGCAGCGTCGCGTCGCTCGGGTGGTAAAGCTGCGTGCCGGTCAGGTGAACGACCGGCATCCCTTTTAGATCGCCGTCGATCGCGACGGGCTTCACGTCGAGGTCGATCTTCCGGCGGTTGTGCATGACGTTCGACAACCGCCGCCATCCACCGGCCTCGGGGTCCCAGTTCCCGCCGTACTTCGCGCGACCAATGACCACTGTGCTGGTCGCCGTCACCGAGTTGTCTCGGGCGACGACGTACGACTCGCCCCTGCTCCGCAGGTGAGTCCGGCTCGCGACGTACTCGAACAGATCCGCCCCCAACTCCCAAGCCGGTTCCTTGCCGCTGTAGACACCCTGTTGCCAGGTCTTGGCCGGGTCGGCCGTCGAGATCAGGATCATCAATTCGCGCACGCCGTTACTGAGACCCAGCACCATCGGCTTGGTTTTCCACCGCGAACTGGGGTACTGCTGGCGGGTGTAGATCGGGTGGTCCTTGGGCAGGTTGCGAAATTCGTACGGTGAGATTTCGATCGCCAGCTTGCGGAAACTGCCGGCAAATCCGGACCCGCCGCAGTCGGCGTTGGCGACGATCATGCCCCCGCCCTGCACAAATTCCCGCAGCTTGGCCTTGGTCGCTTCGTTGATCGTGATCGCCGACTTCCCGCTGATGTACAGAATCGGCGCGTCGTGATAATCGTCCACAGGCGAGTCCGGCGTCACCACTTCCCAGGACAATTCCTGTTCGAGCTCCAATCCCGTCCGACGCGCCAGGTTCGCCACGTCGCGTGGCCGCTGGTTCCACTCCGACGACTTGGGCGGGTCCGCGGAATAGTTCAGCTTCTCCATGAACACCGGCGCCCGGCCGTGGGCGAGAAACAAAAGCGCGAAGCACGTGTCGGCTAGGCCGGCCATGCTCGCGTAGTCCCGGCCCGCGCGTTTCCAACTTCCGTCACGGGTCTGATTCGCGACCAACCAGTCCGACCCTTTTTTAAACCAGTTCACGTTCCCGAAATATTTGATTCCCGCGGCAGTGCCGGCCCGTTCGAATCCGTACAGCGCCGAGTACGGCACGTTCTGCGAAAACGATTCCTCGCTGGCGATCTCGTTGTTGTGGGCCGACAACCACGCGAGCGCTTTTGTAATGGCCGGCAGTTCGACCGTGCCGGTGCAGTTGATCGTCTCGGATTCGTGGAGCGCCTCGGCTGCCAGGAACAGCGACGCCGCGCCCGCGGTTGTCATGCCCGCCGTCGCCGGGTACTTCTCGCTTAATGCTTTTTTGTACCCCCAGCTTCCGTCGGGTTGTTGGTGTTCGATCCAGGTGTTTTCGATCAATTTCCAGTACGCGTCGGGCACTTCGATCCCCATCTGCCGCGCCGCCGCCATACCGAGCACGCCGTATTGTGACCGGCTATGGCTATACCCGCCGTCGTTGACCAGATACCCATACATGCCTTTGGCGTCACCCTTGGTGCCCATTCCTTTGAACAGCTTGTTCGAGTCCTTGAGTGCCGCCGCCCGCACTTCCGCGCTGGCGGGCAGCCGCATCCAGACCTGCATCCGCATGCCCAGCGCGTAGACACCGCTTGTTTCGGTCTTCTTCAGATAGTCGACCGCCTTGCTGACGGCCGGGTCCTGTGAGTTGACGCCCGACGAAAGCAGCGCGTTCAACGCGATCGCGGTCCAGCCGGTTTCCTGCGGCTCGTACCCCTTGGCTAACTGCTCCCAGTTCCCGTCCTTTTCGTTGTCGAGGATCCAGTGCTGGGCTTTGGTAATGGCTTTGTCGATCGGAGTGCTGTCGCCGGCGATCGCGTGCCCGCAGATCGAAAGCACCAAACCGACGGGCAAAAATCTTTTCGTCCAGGCGCGTCTGGTCATATCTGGTGTCCGGCTGATACTGATCGAATCCCCGTGCAAAGCGCGGCCAGCATCATGCACAGCGGTGGGCAAAAAGGTAAGCGAAATGGACCGTGAAAAAACCAGACTTGATATCGATCGAACAAGTTTTGCACGCGGTTGTCATTCGAACAAAAATAGCGAGTCGCGACCAAATGATGGCGCATAAAAAAGCCGCACGGCGGAGGAATTGCTGTGCGGCTTGGCGGAGGAGGAAACGAGGATTTTTAAGGAGATCTTTCCGCAGGGCCGTTTCGCGCCGTGCGACTCCGATAATTACATTTTTGTTCGACACCCCGGTTTAACCTCGCCCGCAGACCGTCTGCGGGCGAGATTATCCGTGGGAACCAACCGCGCTCCATTACTACTGCAACTTCTCAGTCACAGGCCGTCGCTTACAACAACGACGGGAAGCCTAAAGCGAAGGTGATGCCAGTAAGAGAAAACTTTAAGCGAGATCCAGAAAACGCGAAAAATCACTTGGAAAGTGCCTGTTTTCAAGCCCTCGGCTGGCCGGCAATTTTTTCAGTCAAAGTGCGGATTGCGCGCTTAGTAAGCGAGTAGCCGATAACGTTCAAATTGCTGCATAAAGATGCAGCCAGAAAATATTTAAATGCTGCTATGGGTTGAGGGCTGCTTTTCCGTGCTGTCCGGCACGTCTAATCCACATCGTTCTCTGGCAGCGCCGCCGGCGCCCTCTTATTATTGCAACGTCGCTGCTTCTGAAATTCGTCTTCACCCGTCGAGAATGCCTTGCTGAAACTGACCGGCGTGACAAAATCTTTTGGAGGGGTGGTCGCACTCAAAGGCGTCTCGTTCGAACTGCTCGCCGGGGAAGTGCACGCGATCGTCGGTGAGAACGGCGCAGGTAAATCAACCCTCATTAAAACCATCACCGGGGCGCACGCGCCTGACACCGGCACCATCGAGTTAGACGGCCGACCGTTGCGCGATAATTCACCGGCCGTATCCCGCGCGGCGGGGATCGCGGTGATCTACCAGCAGCCTTCTTTGTTCCCCGATCTGACCGTCGCGGAAAACATCGGACTACGCCTCGAACAGGGCGGGCTTTGGCGCTGGGTCAAATGGGGCGATCGACGCCGGCAGGCCCGCGAGCTGCTACGGCAAGTCGAGTCGGACATCTCCCCGGACATTGCCGTCCGTGATTTATCGATGCCGCAGCAGCAGCTGGTCGAGATTGCTGCCGCGCTGGGCGCGAAGGCGAAGGTGCTCATTCTTGACGAACCGACCGCGTCGCTGAGCGAGCGCGAGTCGGCCGGGCTGTTGAAGGTGGTGCGACAACTCCGCGGTCGCGGGCTGGGCATCGTCTACATCTCGCACCGGCTCGAAGAACTGCCGTTGATCGCCGACCGCGTGACGGTGCTCCGCGACGGGAACTGTATTGGCACCCGCTTAATGGCGGAGGTCGACCGGGCCGAACTGATCAAGCTGATGGTCGGTCGGGAACTGTCGGCCGTATTCCCGAAAATCGTCGTGCCGATCGGCAACGTCGTTCTGGAAACCCGGGAAGTGAGTTGCCGGGCGTCGGGCGTGAAACCGACCAGCCTGACTGTTCGCTCGGGTGAAATCCTGGGGCTCGCGGGGCTGGTCGGCGCAGGCCGGACCGAACTCGCGCGGGTGCTGTTCGGTTTAACACCGGCCGACGGCGGGACGATCCTGCTCCGCGGCCGACCGGTCGTGATCCGCACACCCGCAGACGCCGTCGCCCATGGCATCGCCTACGTCCCCGAAGACCGCAGAAGGCACGGGGTCGTCCTGGAGATGTCGGTCGCGGCCAACACCACGCTCGCGGTGTTGCGAAAGATCAGCCGGGCCGGCCTGATCGACTTTTCGAAGGAGCAGCAGTTTTCGAATTCGTTCGTGCAACGGTTCGCCATCAAAACCCCGTCGACCGACGTGCCGGTCGGCAATCTGTCGGGCGGGAACCAGCAGAAGGTCGCGCTGGCGCGGTGGCTCGCCACCGATCCGAAGGTAATCATCCTCGACGAGCCGACCCAAGGCGTCGACGTGGGCTCGAAGGCCGAGATCTATCGGCTCATGGGTGAGCTGGCTTCGGGCGGGCTGGCGATCATCATGATCTCTAGCGAGTTGCCGGAAGTGCTGGGGATGAGCGACCGGATCGCCGTGATGCACGGCGGGCGAATCGTCGAAGTGCTGGACCGGGCCGCGGCCACGCAGGAGAGAGTTTTGGAACTTGCCTTGGCTTTTGAAGACGGCCAAACTGCGGACGTATTGCACCCGTGACCGCTACAGCTGAGCTGCAACTACCGGCCTGAGCGTCAAAATTTGCTAAATGGCATTCTGTTCTGCATGGCGGTCGCAACAGGCGCGACGGCATTGTGCAATAGTTCGACGCTGATCCGGTTTTTTTTGAGTCCGCGTGCAGGGCATTGTCCACGCTTACTGATGCGATCCATTCCAGCCCTTCGCAAACCTTCCGCTGAGCGTCGGTCGCCGCAATCTCCAAGTTCTACCCAGTTTTACACGACCGAAACGACCAGAGACCATGAAACGGTGTCGGACACCGTTTTTATAAACAATCCTCTTTGGCACCTTAAACCATGAAACGGTGTCGGACACCGTTTTTATAAACAATTTCCCTTTGGTACTTTATGTGTCATACCTTAATCAACTTAGAAACAGTGTCCGACTTCCTACTTCCCAGCAAATGCAGTAGTAGAAAACGGTGTCGGACACCGTTGAATAACATTCATACCTAAGATCATTTTTAAGAGCATTTTATAAAAACGGTGTCCGACACCGTTTTTAACGGTTCAAGCGGCTGCGGAGATGTTAGAGACGGGTGTGAAGCGATAAAACGGTCTCCGACAGCGATTCCTAATCTCTGGCCGATACCGTCTTCTTATGTCTACACGGTGCTACGAACTAATTAAGGAAAGCCGAATAAGTATAGCATTTATAATAGGTTACATCTTGATCCTAGTTTGATCTGCGACAACAGCGGGCCAAAAATTAATCTCGGGCAAGTTGGGCAAGATGAAGGTAGGGTAAGCCTCTTTTTCAAGGCACAGATGCGCGATTGTCCCACGCCTGCCAGCGGCCCAGATTGAACAGGAATAATGCGCGGTCGATGGCATGGTTCATCGGCGGGCCGTGACCGAAACCGAAGTTGTGCATCATCTCGTGGGTCAAGGCCCAGGGTTCCTGAAACAGATCGTCGGCGGCCAGGCCGTTCATCTGCATGCTCATCCAGATGCCCCGGTCACCCCCGGCGGGGTTGCCGACGATCGCCCAGGCGTCGTTGAAATTGATCCGCCAGTTGATGTTGACCTGCGCGGGACCCTTTCGACCAGTGGCCAGTCGACACGCGGCATTCATCCGTTCCAACTTGGCAAGATACAACCGCCCGCGGAAGGCCCACGCGCCCGGAATTCGCAGGCTGTATTTGCTAGACGCGACCACGACGAACGGGCCCGGCGGCACCATCAGGTCTTTGAACCCCGCGAGATCGCTGGTGACCCGCAGCCGAAGGCGCGTGTTCAGGTTTTTCAGCTTCGCCGCATCCACACTCTGGTACGGGCTCGCAGTCGTCCATGGGTCGTTGTCGAGGCTCGCCATCGTTTTCAAGTTCAGCATGGCGGTGGTTGTTTCGTCGACGACGTGCCCGGCCGGGTCGGTCAGCGACACCACCCAGAACAACCGGTTGCCTTCCCCGTCATTTTCCTTGGTCAGAATGGGCTCGGCGAACCCGCTGACTTTCAGCTTGCCGCCCAACTTGATCGAGGTCTTCCGCTGCAGGGCATAACCGATCGGCAAAAACTGCAGCAACCGGCCGTCGTCGTTGCTGAGGTGATACGAGACGGAAAGGAAGTCACGGTTGATGAACAGCTTCTTCGCCGGATCGGCGGGCCATTCGAGTTGGCTGGTGGGGAACAGCAGCGTCGCGACGATCGATCCCGCGAAGGGCAAATCCTTTGTCGCCTCGAACGTGCAGACGTTGTAAGCCGATTTGTGAACCACCACTCTCGGGTGCGGTGAAGCCTTCAGCATTTCCCAACCGACGAAAGTCTGCGATTCGTCGGCGTTCGTGGCGATGAACCGGCAGTTGTAGGGTTCGTCCGCGTTGGCGATGAAATGAATCTTCGACGACCGGCCCGCCATCTGCACCGCCTCGTCGGCCGGGCCGATGGATCTGACACCGAGTTCGCCGAGATCCAGCAGGTCCTTGTCGGCCTGCAGCGAGAGTTCGCCCAAGTCGGTTGATTTCAGCTTTACCGTCGCGGCGCCGTTGACGACCACCGCCGGGGTGTGGATCGCGACCAGCATTCGGATTTGCGCCGAACTGAGAACCTCGAACCGGTAAGTCCCGGCAGGCAGGTCCACGCGGCAATTGCCGGTTTCGTCGAACTGCGATTTGCAGACGACGGGCATCAGCGGGAGCGGGCCGTCGTTGACCTTGAACACGCGAAGCGGTTGGTCCTGTGTGAACGCCGGCTGATCGCTGACCACGGTGACCGCGAACGTCTTGACCAGCAGCTCCCCGTCGCTGGCGGATACGGTCCGGGCACCTGCGAGGACCAACCCCATTGCGAGAAGGAAAGATAAGAGTCGTGGTTGCGTCATTCTTCCACGGTGTGAGCACCGACGGCACGGCAATCACGCTAACACACCACACGGCCGGGTCGCAATCGAACCGGCGGGGTGCGTCGGCTGTGGCAGTTTGATGCCGGTGGTTGTAAAAGCGGTATCAGCCGATGACGACCACCGCCCAGACGCAATTCCCGCCGCGCCGCCTTCGCGGTTTGTTAGAACTGACATTAATTCTCGCCGCCGGGCTGCTCATTTACGGATGGAAGCTGGGCGACGCACCGTTGAACCGCACCGAACCCCACCGCGCGCTGGTCGGGCACCAGATGGTGCAGTCGGGGCAGTGGTTGATCCCCAAACTCTTCGGTGAAACCTATCTGCGCAAACCGCCGCTGATTTACTGGATCGAAGGGGGCGCGGAAAGGCTCGTCGGTCATGCCGGTGAATGGGTCTGGCGACTGCCATCGGCAGTCGGTTCCGCGGTGCTGGCGGTGGTCCTGGCCGCGTGGTCCGCACGATGGTTCGGCAGCTTGGCCCGGCTCCCCGCGGGCATCGCCTGCCTGTCGCTGATCCCGCTCTGGGAACAAAATCGCGGCGCGGACATCGACGCGCTCAACACTGTCACCAGCGTGATAACAGCCATGATGGTGCTCGAAGTCATCGGTGTCGGCGGCCGGCGAGGACGCGGGGCAGCCGTGTTGTCATCCGAATCGTCGACAGATGCGGGCCGTTCGTCTTTGATCTGGACACTGGGTTTCGGCCTCTCGCTCGGCGCGACCTTGCTGCTCAAAGGGCCCGGCGGGTTCCCGCCTTTGCTCGGAGCGTTGATCGGGTCTTCGCTGTTATTGCGCAACTGGGGCTGGGCGAAGCGGCCGAACATCTGGGTCGGTTTAATCATCGGCATCGCGATGTTCGCCGGTTATGGTGTCGCCGCGAAAGCCGAGATGCACCGGCAGGGACTTCCCTCCGACACCGGTGGCGTTCGCGAAGCAATGCAGCGACTTCTCATTCACCGTTGGAACCAGATCCTCCCCGCGGCCGGGGCGCCGTTCGTCGTGCTGATGTACTCTATTCCCGTGTCGCTGGTCGCAGTCTTTGCAGTGATTCTCGTTCGCGGCGGCCGTGCTTTGCCGGACGCCGTTGCGACCCTCAATCATCGCCGGTTCGATCGAAAGATCATCGCGTTGCTCGGGACGATCGCGGTCGCGTTGCTGGTCTGGGTGCTCGCCGGCAACGACAACCCGCGTTACGAATACGTCGCGCTCCCGCTGCTCGCGCCGCTGGTTGGTGCGGTGGCCGTCGCGTGGCGGGAGGGGCGGTTCACGCGCGTTCAGCAGTCGGTCATGCGGTTCGTGCTGGCCGGCACCGGCGGGCTGTGGGCGGGCCTTGCGATTGTGGTGGCCGGTCTGATCTGGAAACAATCGAGTGATCACGCGGGGTTGATCGTCGCGATCGCCTCGGCCGCGGCGGCCGGAACTGCGTCGGTCGTCGCGTGGCTTCGGTCGAAATATGCGGTCGGTGGTCTGGCGATCACGCTGGCGATCCTGTCGTTGGCGGTCCCGTTGGCGGATCGTAAAAACCTCGACCGCCAGCGGCGGTCTGCCCGAAACGTCGCGGCGCAGCTCCGAAATCTGGTCCAGGGCCAACAGATCAGGGTCGCGAGCCTGAACCGCGACATGCCGGAGATGTTCTATTACGCCGACCTCCCCGTGCGGGCGTTCGGAGAACGCGGGCTCGATAAGCTCGCCGCGACCCCCGGCGGTCAGTGGGTCGTGCTCACGCAGAACAAGATTTTCCCCGAATACGGCACCCTTACCTCGCAGATTCACGATGCGTTCCCGCACGGTGTGACCCGCTTGAACATGCCGAATCCGAAAGATCTCGTCTACGTCGGCTGGTACGAACCGCCCGCCGGCTCTCCCCGCGTCGTTCGACTGCCTTCGGTCAATCCTGCGGAAGAACAGGCGACCGACGAGTGATGTCGAGGACGTCTTCCCCGCCCGAGTTACGGATTCAAATTGACATCGGGCTTCGTGTCCGTGTAGAGCTTCGTCGCGGCCGGGGTTCCGATTACCTGCAACAGATGCGACACCCGGCTTTTGTAATACGGCGTCGGATTCGCCGGTGCAGGATGCGCCCGCACAAACTCGACCGCGGCATCGCCGGTCGCCGCCAACCGCCAGAGGGATTTGTCTGCCTTAACCGCGTCAATATCGGCAAGGTCCTTTATCGCGGCAGTCATCTGCTCGCCGCTTAGCCGCGGCACCTTCGGCACCGCCGTCACCCGCAGGCCCATCAAGGCCCAGCGGAGTCCTTTGTCGTGCTGATGCGAAGTGAAATCGAGCACCAGTTCGGGCTTGGTATGCGGGAACGTCCAGTCGAGGTGGTAAACACTCGAACAGTCTTTCACGAACTTCGGGTCCATTCCGGCAAACCGCCGGGGTTCGCCGAGCGTTTCGTGTTCGACCGCGCCGGTCCACGCGTCGTGCGGGTCCACGCCTTGGGGGATCGGCAGCACGTCCGGGTAGGACTGCTCGTTGTTGTTGCTGAAGAAACCGCAGTTGGAAAACGTCGCGTCGAGCAGCAGTCGGCCATCACCCTCATCGCAAGCCCAGGCGTCGGGGCCCCAGATCCTGCTCGAACCGTTCCACGAGTTGAGCATCGCAAGATCGACTTCGACGTGGATCACTTCGTGCGGCTTGAGCGCGGCCAGCGTGAAGACCACACCCGCCTGGCCGAACCGGCCCAGCATGGGGCGGTCGCCGTCGTGGGTGAGCTCGACGTCGCCGTCGGAGAACTCGATGGGCCGTTCGCCCGATTTGAAATCCGCCGTGTAATCCGGAGTCGCTGGCACCGAACCGGCAGCGGGTCTGGTGGCGGCTTCGGAAGCGGCTCTCGCGAGGCTCGCCACGCGGGGGGACCAGAGCAAGGTCGCCGCGAGCACGACGAAGATACCTCCCGCGGACAGAAATCGAACCGCGCCGGCAATCGAAATTTTCTTCATGCACGCCTCCTCAACAAATAGGATTCTTAGAATACGCCGGACCTCGTGATCCTCAAGCAGACGTAGCTGAATTGTCGGTCTTTCAATTGCTCATGTCCGCTCGACGGTTCCGAGGGACGGGATTCCGCGAAAATTCGTCCGGCGGTCGTCCGTAGCGCGCTTCTCGAGGCAGGAGCCGAGGTTTGGGCGAGGGCGGTCGAGCCGTCTAATTCTCGGATTCGGAGGCCACGGGTGCCACCGGAGCCGCCGACGTGGGGTCGGCTATGACTGGTGCGATCGGGTCGCGGGGCGTGCGGACCCAGCGGGTCTGCCGACGGGTCAGGAATCGAACATACAGCGGCACTTTTGACAGTACGTACCGCGGCACGGCGATCGAAGCCGACAGGGGAAGAATCTCCCGACCGAAGGCGGCCCAGGCGATCAGCAGGCAGCAGATCAAGGCAAAATTACCGCTCACCAGCATCGCCAGCGGAACGCGTGACCCGCCCACACCGGCGAAGATGCCGGCCACACAGGTGGCGATGAACAGGGTCATGACCAGCAGCGACAAAGGCGGGACGGCGATGTCCAGCGCGGTCGCGAGCGGCGCGATCCGCAGGGTCGTAAAGGCGGAGCCGATCAGCCGCGGCACTTCGGTCAGCGCGAGTCGCAGGTGGCCGTGTTCCCAGCGGGTGCGTTGCGCGACGGCGTCTCCGCGGTCACCCGGGAGGGTCCCGGTGATGCGTGCGTCTTCGCACAACCGCGTGGCTCGGCCGTCGATCAACAGCTGAATGCCGAGTTGCAGGTCTTCGACAATACACGCGGTCGCCAGCGGGGCGGTGCTGAAAACTTCCCAGGGGAAGGCCATCCCCGACCCGGTCAGCGAACAGGGAAGCCCCAGCCGGTGCAGACCCCGCGGCCGGACCTGGTTGCGGACCAGGAACGCGAGGGTCGACACCAGATCACCCGGCTTGGACGCCACGGGGGGGCTTTTCATCAGGTAAACCGCCTGGGCGGGGCACCCCGTGGCGGTGACCTGGTCGGCCAAGGCGGTCAAGGTTCCGGGGGCCACGTTGCAGTCGGCGTCGATGATGATGACGACCGCGGCGGCGTCGGCGGCCAGCCCGGCCGCGAGGTGCCGGGCCGCGAAATCCAAGGCGTAACCCTTCCCGACATTCGACCGATCGTTTCGTTCGACAACTTCGGCGCCGAAGGCCCGGGCCACCTCGGCGGTCTTGTCCGTGCAGTTGTCGGCGACGACCAGAAGGCGGTCGGTGCCGGTGATCATCGGCTTCAGATCGCTTAGCGTGCGTCCGAGAACCGGTTCTTCGTCGTGGGCGGGAATAAGAACGATGACTGAAGGGCGAGGTGTGAGGGAGGCGTCGACCGCGCGGACCTGCCGGCGCGGCAGGAGTGCTGCAATGCATTCAACACAGACGACCAATACTGGCACGAGGATGATCGCGGCCAGCATTATCGAGCCCAACGCTAGCTCGCGCATAATAGTCCCGACTGGGAAAAATCGATTTCCAAAACATCGACCTTTCCGAAGGATCTCGGCGTCCGCAAGGCGGTCCTGAAACCAGGCAACAGGGCCTCCCGCGGAACCCAGCCGGTCGCGGAGTCTATCACGCGGGCGGTCCGGCAAACAAGTGGAGCAGCTTGCCGGCTTCGGTCGCCGAATCGTGCGCGGCGGCGACCCGCGTGCGGCCGGCCTCGCCCATCGCGGTCAGCTGTTCGGGCGAAGCGTCGATCGCCTGCCGAAGGGCGTCGGCCAACGCGCCGGCGTCCCCGGGGGCCACCAGCCATCCGCAGGACGCGTTCACCAGTTCGGGAATCCCGGCCACCCAGGTGCTCACGACCGGACGCCCCAACCCCAGTGCTTCCATCAATACGACCGGTAAACCCTCGGCAAAGCTGGGCAGCACCATCGCGCGGGAGGCAAGGATCTCCGCGCGAATCTGCGACCCTGACATCGTCCCGGCGAGCCGGACCGAATCGGCGATTCCCAGTTCCCGGACGCGGTTCTCGATCTGCGATCGCAGCGACCCGTCACCCACCAGCGTCACGCGGATCTGCACTCCTTCGGCAACCAGCTTTGCCACGGCGTCGAGCAGCATAAGCTGCCCCTTCTGCGGTTCCAGCCGGCCGACGCAGACGAACGCGGGCGCGTCCGGGATAGGCGTCGGTTCGGTCGAAGCCAGAAATGCGTCGTCGACCCCGCACCGGACGACCTGGATACGCGGCCAGACCGACGGATCGCACCACCGGCAGAGCTGGGAACGGCCGAAAGCGCTGATCGTGACGGCGAACGCGGCTCGGCGAGTCTTTTCCCCGAGCGAAAGGCCGACCGGCTGGTCGAACTCTTCGGGGCCGTGGGCGGTGAAACTGTACGCGGGCCCGCCGAGTTCCCGGCAAATGGCGGCGACGGCGGTGGAGTTGGTTCCAAAGTGGGCGTGCAGGTGCGTGACCCCGGCATCGGCAAGCCAGGGACGAAGCACACAAGCCTCGGCGAGGCAGGCGAAATGGGCGACCACGCCGCGGGTCGATTCGCGGTGAAACTGTTGCGTAAGTTTGGCCGCACGCAGGAATGCGCCCGGGCGGGTGATCGCCTCGCGCATCACCGCCAGACCGACACGGACCCCGCCGACGCCGAGCACGACCCGCGTGTGTGACCGCTCGGCTACGTCGGCCGGGTCTACCAGATTGCTGGTCGACCGCCGGAGTGTAAACCGGTGAACGGTCGCGCCCGCGGCCTCGAGGGCCGAGATCTCCCGGCGGATAAAAGTATGGCTCGGTTGGGGATACTGGTTGATCAGGTACGCGAGAATCAAATGAGGGTCCCGGCAGTAAATGTCCCGACTCGCCGGTGGCGATCCGCCGGCTTTCTAAGAGCATAGTCGGCGAGAAGCCCCCGGCGAGTTGACTGCCATTGCGCGGTTCAGGCTTTAGATTTTGCGAGACGGACGGCGATCTCCGCCACCCGCTTGCCGTACCGACGGGCGGTTTCCAGGTCCCCGGGGAGCGGCGCTTCGCCCGGGTTCAGCTGAAAGCTGGACGACATTGCCCCCGAGAAGGATCCGACCCGGTTGATCGCGTCGGCGCTCGGGCCGGCCGGTGTTTTCATGCCCTGCGGCTCGTTCTCGGCCGGCATCATGCCGGTCCCGACGTAGATCATGCCGTGCTGCATGGCATTAATCATCAACCCGACCAGCGTGTTGAGCTTGTCACCCGAAAAGCTGCTCGAATTGGTGAACGCGCCGGCGACTTTGTCCTTCCAGGCGAGCGTGAACCATTTCTTGGCTGCCGCTTCGACGAATTTTTTCATCTCCGCCGACATGCTGCCCATGTAGGTGGGGCATCCAAAAAGCATGCCGTCGGCCGAGTCCAGTTCGTCCATCCGGGTGATCGCCTCGTCAGTGGTCAGCAGCGTCGCTTCCACCCCCGCGACGCCGGCCGCGCCGCTGTTCACCGCCTCGGCCTGAAGCTTGGTGTGTCCGTAACCGCTGTGATAGATCGTGAAGACTTTTGCCATGTTTTGACTGCCTTTCGAACGAAAAATATCGGCTCAACCTGTCCCGAAAGTCGAGATAGTTGTTTAAACAGGTTATTAGCCCTTGTGCGCCGACGCAAGAGCATCGCTGGAGATTTTAGGGCCGCTTGGGAAGCCGGCGCGCCGAACGCATTCGTCGGCCTTAAACAGGTCGAGATCACGCGGAGTCAGAATTATTCGCGCCTGATTTTCGCCGGGGCCCGGTGTCATTGGCGACGGTCGCGATCGATCGCGCGGCAAGATCGCTGCGGATCAAATAAAAAGGCCGGCATCGACACAGAAACGTTGTCCCAACGCTCTGGCGTGGCCTGCCGTGATGGGGCGCGAACCCGACAGGATCATTGACGCAGAACTGGTGCCGACCCCGAGCGTTTTAGCTAGTTGGACCTGGTTCATGTCGTTGGCATTCATCAGGTACTTGAGCGCCTCGAGCCCCGTGATTTCGTGGTCTTCGAACGAAAACTGCTTACGCTCGTAGAGCGACACGAATTCGACAATCGCGTCGAGGTAGTCTCGTTCACCGGTGTCTAGGTCGCCTTCGTCTCGGACGGCAAGCTTGAGCATGACGGCTGAAGCCGCGTCGCACTCGACGTCGTTGCGGATCGGGCGCAACGGGAATTCGTAAATGAGCTTCAGATACGAGTCGGCGATCGGAAACTTTTATCGCTTCGTGCTCATAACTCGTCCTTCCAATGATTGAGATCGTAGTCTTCGTGGTTCATGATTCGCAGCACGAAAAGACGCCTGGTATTGAAATGCACCGCGGCGATCAGGCGGTAGTTATTGTTAGCAAAATCGAATACCACCACCGTATTTCCGCTGGTTACTTTGACAAAATCAGATCGAGCGCCGGACGAAGCCTTGATGCATGCAGGGCTCGACCAGACGGATCGCTCGACAATCGAAAACCACAACCGGAGTGGCCGCTCGGCGCGGGAGAACACTTCCCAGAACTTTCGGCAAGTGGCCGGCTTAATGACGTGCATTCAAAGCTTCACTATGAGTGAATATTGCCGCCCCGCCAAAGGAATAATTTGACGCGTGAGTTCAAACCGGTCCGGTGAAAGACATTTCGACAACAAATGATTTATCAGCCGAGCAGAACGCGGTCGATTGCCGCAGACACCAGGCCGGCGGTGCGGCGGCGGGGGGCGGTGGCGACTTCAATTTTTCCGAACCGCGCCCACATCGCCCCGCGGACGATCGACTCCGAAAGATACTCGGACACCCGTGGCGGAAACTCGGTGATGCTGCCGGTCAGTACGACCCGCCGGAGCCCCATCACGTTCAGTGCGCCCGCGATTGTCACGGCAATCGCATCGATCGCCTGGATCAACCATGGTTCCAGCCCGGCGTGATTCACGTGATCCAGCAAGTGCTGCCAGGTATTGATTTTCGGAGCGATTCGCCCGGCGGTCAGGAGCAGGCCGTCTCGCGAGACGAGCGTTTCGACACAGCCGATCGATCCGCACCCGCATTCTCTGGGGTTGCCCAGCACGGGGGTGTGACCGAGTTCGCCGCTGAGGGCGAGGTTGCTGTGATACAGCTCGCCGCCGACGACGGCGGCCGCGCCGACGCCGTTCCCGAAATCCACCAGCAGGAAATCGCGGGCCGCGCTCTCGACGGCGAGATGACCGAGCGCGAGTGCGCGAATTTCCTGAACGATCAGCAGTGCCGGGGATTTACCAAGGCGTTTCAGAGGCTTCAGCAAACCGATCAGGGGGACGTCCTGCGACCAGGGTAGATTGGGGGAAAGCAACACGCGACCGGCAGGTTCATCGACCACGCCGGGCACGCTGAGGAGAATGAATTCGACGTCGCGGACGGGAAGCTGTTTGGCCTCGGCCGTCACGGAACCGGCCCAGAGCGGGGCGGATTTTTCCGTCGCGATCTCGACATCCCAGCGGTCGGTCGAGGCGATCGCAGTCGGCAGCACCGCTAGGCGGGTGCTTTTGACGCCGAGTTGCACCGCCAGAAAACGGTTTCGAGTGTGGTCCAGTTGCAGGCGTTGCGACGGCCTGCCCAGCTGCGCCGGATCCGCAACGGTTTCGGCGTCATTGAGAATCCGCCCGGCGATCAGGTCGTCGACGATCCGCCCGATGGTCGGCTGGCTCATCCCGGTCAATTTCGCCAGCTCGGCCCGGGACGCCTGCTGCTGACGCACCAACGCTTTTACGACTTGGCGCTGATTTAGACTTCGAATGTGCGAGGTGTTGGCCATGCTGATCGTCCGCGAACGCTGCGGAAGCGGCGGGAATTAGAGCATTCCCGCGAGCGTGGTAATAGCCTCTTGACAAGGCGGTCGTCAGTTTGAAAAATAGTTTACTTATATTCAGTCTGAAAGTAAATCGGTGGCTGGCGGAAAACAGAGGATTGCAATGCACTTCACGATCGGCGTTGACTACGGCACGAATTCGGTCCGGGCGTTGGTGGTCGAGACCGCGACCGGCCGCGAGGTCGGCATGCACGTGACCCAGTACCCGTCCGGCAAGGCCGGCGTATTGCTGGACCCGTCCGACCACAATCAGGCCCGGCAACACCCCGGTGACTACCTGTTCGGGCTGGAGGACTCGGTCACGAAAGCGATCGCGCAGGCGACGAAGGACCCGGCGTTCTCGGCCCAGCGCGTGATCGGCATCGGCGTCGACACGACCGGGTCGAGCCCCATCCCGGTCGATGCGAAGAATGTCCCGCTGGGCGTGCAGGCAAAGTGGAGAAATACGCCCGCGGCACAGTGCTGGCTGTGGAAGGACCACACGAGTTTTCGGGAGGCGGCACGGATCACCGAAATCGCCCGCGAGGTCCGCCCGAACTTCGTCGCCAAGTGCGGGAACACATACTCGTCCGAATGGTTCTGGAGCAAAATCTGGCACTGCCTGGCGGTTGCACCGGACGTGTTCGAAGCGGCTTACAGCTGGGTCGAGCTTTCGGATTTTGTCCCGGCGACGCTGGCCGGGGTGACTGACCCCTGCGAGGTCAAACGCGGCATCTGTGCCGCGGGGCATAAGGCGCTCTACAGCGACGAATGGGGTGGACTCCCCGATAAAGAGTTCCTGGCGATGCTGGACCCGAAACTCGCGAGCCTGCGCGACCGGCTTTACACCAAGGCTTACGACGCAATGACGCCGGCGGGAACGCTCTGCGGCGAATGGGCGACGAAGCTGGGCCTCCCTGCGGGGATACCGATCGCCATCGGCGAATTCGACGTCCACTACGGCGCGATCGGCAGCGGGGTCGACGAAGGCGTGCTGGTCAAAGCGATCGGCACCAGCACGTGCGACTGCTGCGTCGTGCCGATGACGAAAACAGTCAAAGACATCCCCGGCATCTGCGGGATTGTTCCCGGCGCGATTCTGCCGGGCTTTTACGGCATCGAGGCCGGTCAGTCGGCGGTGGGTGATATTTTCAACTGGTGGGTCGAAGGCGTCTGCGGCGGGGACGGCGCGTTGCACGGCCAGCTGACCGCCGAAGCCGCCAAGCAGAAACCGGGGCAGTCGGGGTTGCTCGCGCTCGACTGGAACAACGGCAACCGCACGATCCTGGTCGACCCCATGCTCACGGGGCTCATGTTGGGCCAAACGCTTTATACGACTCGCGCCGAGATGTACCGGGCGTTGATCGAAGCGACGGCGTTCGGCGCCCGCGCGATCATCGAACGGATCAGCGAGTTCGGCGTGCCGATCCGCCGGGTGGTCTGCTGCGGCGGGATCGCCGAAAAAAATCCTCTGTTGATGCAAATCTACGCCGACGTCACCGGCTGCACGATGCAAGTCGCGGGTTCCGGTCAGGCCTGTGCACTCGGATCTGCAGTCGGTGCGGCGGTCGTAGCGGGGAAGGCGGCGGGCGGATATTCCGACTTCGCGTCGGCGCAGAAGGCGATGACGTCGGTGAAGCCGATCAACTACACGCCGATCCCGGCCAACCAGAAGGTGTATCAATCGCTGTACGAGTTGTACCGCAAGCTGCACGACGCGTTCGGCGGGGTCAGCAAATCGGCCGACCTGTCGGGGGTGATGAAAGACCTGATCGCGATCCGCCAGCCGGCCGCGAAATAGGATTCGCAACCGGCGTCCGGTGCGTGGACACCGCCGTATCGACCATGCAACAATCCGCCGAGGTTCCGAAGGTTTTCGAAGCCCGGCTTAAAAGTGAGACACAATGATCAAGCTCGACCCCACTGAAATCTGGTACGTCACTGGAAGCCAACACCTTTACGGTCCCGAGACGTTGAAGCAGGTCGCCGAAAACTCCAAAGCGATCGTCGCCGAGCTTTCAAAGAAGCTCCCGATGTCGTTGGTGTTTAAGCCGGTGCTGAAGACGCCGGACGAGATCCGCACGCTTTGTCAGGAGGCAAATTCGTCCGCGAAATGCGCGGGGCTGATTCTGTGGATGCACACGTTTTCACCGGCGAAGATGTGGATCGGCGGACTGTCGCTCTTAAACAAGCCGTTCTTGCATCTGCACACACAGTTTAATCGCGACCTGCCATGGGCTCAGATCGACATGGACTTCATGAACCTGAACCAGGCGGCGCACGGCGACCGCGAGGCGGGTCATCTGCACACCAGGCTTCGGCTCGGCCGCAAGGTCGTCGTCGGGCACTGGTCCGACGCCGAAGTGCAGGCCCGCATCGCCAGCTGGATGCGGTCGGCCCGCGCGTGGCATGATAGCCAGGGGGCGAAGTTCGCCCGGTTCGGTGACAACATGCGGTTCGTGTCGGTGACCGACGGCGACAAGGTCTCTGCCGAGACCCGGTTCGGGTATTCGGTCAACGGTTACGGCATCGGCGACTTGGTGAAGCATGTCAACGAGACGAGCGACGCCGCCGTCACCAAGCTGTGCGACGAATACGAACAGAAATACGTCGTCGCCGGCGAGCTTCGCAAGGGCGGGGTTAAGCACGAATCGCTTCGCGACGGGGCAAAGATCGAGCTGGGCCTGCGAAGCTTTCTCGAGCAGGGCGGATTCAAAGGTTTCACTACGACGTTCGAAGACCTGCACGGCCTTAAACAGCTGCCCGGGCTCGCGGTCCAGCGGATCATGGCCGACGGTTACGGGTTCGGCGCCGAAGGCGATTGGAAAACCTGTGCGCTGCTCCGGGCGATGAAAGTCATCGGCGCGGACCTGCCCGGCGGGACCTCGTTCATGGAAGATTACACGTACCACCTCGAGCCCGGAAACCACCAGGTGCTGGGCGCGCACATGCTCGAGATCTGTGAATCGATCGCGGCGGAGAAACCGAAACTGGAAATCCACCCGCTCGGCATCGGCGGGAAGGAAGACCCCGTCCGGCTCGTCTTCGACGCGCCCGCGGGCCCGGCGATCAACGCCTCGATGGTCGACCTGGGCAACCGCTTCCGTCTGATTGTGAACGAAGTAGACGCAGTCAACCCCCCGCAGCCGCTGCCGAAACTGCCGGTCGCCCGCGCGGTCTGGGAGTGCAAGCCCGATTTCAAGACGGCCTGTGCAGCGTGGATCTACGCCGGCGGCGCACACCACACCGGTTACAGTTATTCGGTCACCACCGAACACATGGAAGATTTCGCCGAGATGGCCGGCGTCGAAGTGGTCGTGATCGACGCGGACACGAAGCTGCGGGATTTCCGTCAGGATCTGCGGAACAACGAAGTGTACTACCAGATCGCCCGCGGTCTTTAAAGACCTTTTTGACCACGGATAGCACGGAGAACACGGATAAGAGAAAGAATAATTCGATCGTTTCTTTTATCGGTATCATCTGTGTAGTCCGTGGTTAAATTCCTTGTATGCACGAACTGCTCCACAAAGAGCTCAGTGAGTCGATCATCGGCGCCGCCATGACTGTGCTAAATATCTTGAAGCCGGGATTGGGCGAAAAACTGTACGAAAACGCGTTAGTGATTGAGCTTCGAAAACGAGGCCATCGGGTGGAACAGCAAAGTAGGTTTCCGGTCTACTATGACGGGATCCTGATCGGGCAGCTTGTTCCGGACTTGGTCGTCGATGAAGTCGTGGTTGTCGATCCGAAAGTCGTTTCCGCGTTCAGTGAAGCTCATCAAGCGCAGATGATCGGCTACTTGGCGATCACCGGGCTTCGACTGGCACTGCTCCTTAACTTCAAGTCAACGAAGTTGGATTGGAAACGGATCGTTCGATGATCTCTCCGCCTTCTATTTCTTATCGGTGTCATCCGTGTAATCCGTGGTCAAAACTTCTTTGGAGCACAACGTGGCTTTCGAACAGCTCAAACAGCAGACGTACGACGCGAACCTCGCGATCGTGAAAGCCGGGCTCGTGGTCTTGACCTGGGGGAACGCCAGCGGGGTTGACCGCGCGGCGGGAGTGATGGCGATCAAGCCGAGCGGCGTAGCCTATGACGTGCTTCGACCGGCGGACATCGTCGTGCTGTCACTCGAGACCGGCAAAGTCGTCGACGGTACGCACCGGCCCTCGTCGGACACGCCGACCCACCTGCACCTGTACCGGTCGTTCGAAAACGTCGGCGGGGTGGTGCACACGCATTCGATGTACGGGACGTGCTTCGCACAGGCGAAACGTGACGTTCCGTGTTTCGGCACGACCCATGCCGACAACTTTTACGGCGATATTCCCTGCACCCGCGAAATGACCAGGGCCGAGATCCAAACCGATTACGAGCACAACACCGGCGTCGTGGTTATCGAGACCTTCCGGGACCGAAAGCTGGACCCGGACATGATCCCCGGCGTGGTGCTCGCGAGCCACGCCCCGTTCGCCTGGGGGGCCACGCCCGCCAAGGCGGTTGAGAACGCGATCGTGCTCGAGTTCGCGGCGCAAATGGCGATGAACAGCTTGACGTTAACGCCCGAATTGAAGCGCATCCCACAGCCCCTGCTGGACAAACATTTCCTGCGAAAGCATGGGCCCAAAGCGTATTACGGCCAGGCAACTTGATTGCCAGATGCTTCACACCATGCCGGTCCGACGACGTCGCGGACAGGCCGACCCGCAATTTCTACTCGGCGCTTTAGACCGCTCGCGCCACCGCTCCGCACCCGCAAAAGCAATTTTAGTTATCTTGCTTAGGCCGGGTAATGTCGTTAAATTCTCCGCGCCAAGAGCAGGGATCAGCGGCAAGAACTGATGAACAATTTTTAAGGAATTACAATGGCAACTCAGCACCATTCTGCGCGGCGGCGGCGGGCGATTTCGAGGTTGTTTAGGAAGTCGGTCATCGAATCCCTCGAAAGCAGGCAACTCTTTTCCGGCTCGCTGCCCGGCGGTGTGCTCGCCACTGACACGCATCTCACCAAGGCGCAGTCGCCGTGGTCGCTCGGCGGGGATGTCACCGTCCAGGGCAACGTGACATTGACCATCGACGCCGGCGTGACGCTGACGGGCGGGCGGTTGTTCGTCTCCAATAATGGCACCGCCGGAAAGATCATTGCCGGGGCCGGGGTCACATTCGGCGAACCGCTTTTTATCCGCCAACAGGGCACTGTCACGTTCACCCAGGACGTGTTCACGCAGTCGGTCGAGATGGATTTCTTTGCCGGATCGAGCAAGAGCAGCGTCGCGGGTAATAGTTTCAACGGCGGGCTGAACGTCGCGCCGGAATACGCGGCGAGCGTCGCGTCTGGCAACACGTTCGCGGGCAAGTCACTGTCGATACTTTCAACGACTCTCGGCACCGGTGAATCGGTTTCGCTCCCGTTCACGGCGAACGTCACCAGTTACTCTCTGGATGGCGACATCAACATCGGCGGCGGTGCGTCGCTGACGATCGGCACCGGCGCCTCCGTCGGCGGCGGGCGGATTTTCGTCGCCAACGACAACGCCGGTGGCAAACTGACCGCGACCGGCGTCACCTTCGGCGAACCGGTCTATGTCCGGCAGACGGCCGTCGTCACGCTCAAACAGAACACTTTCAATAACTACACCGAGTTCGATTTGTATTCCGGCATCGGGTCCAGCACGGTCAGCGGCAACGCTTTTAACGGCGGGCTGACGGTGGCGCTGGAATTTGCTGCCGCAGTGGTCGGCAACACGGTCCCGAAGGCGGCCGTCGGACTTCTGTCGGAAAACCTCGGCAACGGTGAAAAGGTTTCACTCCCGACGATCCCGAACGCCACCGGCTATTCGCTCAACGGCGACGTCAACATCGGCGGGAACGCGACGCTAAGCGTCGCCGACGGTCTGCAACTCACAGGCGGGCGGATCTTCGTCGCCAACGACAACGCGGGCGGGAAACTGAACGCGACCAGCGTCACGTTCGGTGAGCCCGTGTACGTCCGCCAGACGGCCGTGGTCACGCTGAACAAAGACACGTTCAGCGGGTACACCGAGTTCGATCTGTATTCCGGGCTCGGCTCGAGCACCGTGACCGGTAATGCGTTCAACGGCGGGCTGACGGCCGCATTGGAATTCGCCGGCGCGATCCTCGGCAACACCGTTCCCAAAGCCGCGGTGGGCCTGCTCTCGGAGAATCTCGGCGGGGGCGAATCGGTCAACCTGCCCGTGATTCCGAACGCGACCGGTTACGCGTTGAACGGAGACGTAAACATCGGCGGCAATTCCAGCCTGACGCTCGCGACGGGGCTGACGCTCAGCGGCGGCCGCCTCTTCGTCGCCAACGACAACGCCGGGGGCAAGCTCAACGCGACCGGCGTCACATTCGGCGAACCCGTCTACGTCCGTCAAACCGCCGTAGTGACGCTGACGAAGAACGTCTTCAGCGGCTACACCGAGTTCGACCTTTACTCCGGGCTCGGGTCGAGCATCGTGACCGGCAACGCTTTCAACGGCGGAGTGACTACGGCGCTGGAATTCGCGAACGCGATCGCCGGAAATTCCGTCCCCGCGCAGGCGGTCGGGCTGCTGTCGGAAAACCTCGGGGGCGGTGAGTCTGTTACGCTGCCGGTGATTTCGAACTCGCCGGGGTACGCCCTCAACGGCGACATCAACATTGGCGGTAACGCCAGCCTAACCGTAGCCAACGGCAACACACTCAGCGGCGGCCGGATTTTCGTCGACAACGACGGGCAGGGCGGCAAGCTCACCGCGCTAGCGGTGAAGTTCACCGAGCCGGTCTATCTCCGCTCGGGCAGCACCGGAACGCTCTCGTACGACAATTTCACGAATGTTAATGGCCTGAACGTCGACGTCGGCACACACGAAACCGTCGCGTTCAACAGTTTCGCGACAACCACCGTCTCTGCCACGTCCAACGGCGGCTCGATCACGCTGGCCAACAACTTCTGGGCGTCCACGACACCCGCCACGATCGAAGCGAATCGAATCTTCGACAACGCGGACAACAAGAACCTGACCGACATCGTCCCGGCCTCGCCGCTGAACTTCGACCCGACCGTGCCGGACCTGATCGTGTCGGGATTCTCCGTGGCGAACTCGTCTCCGGTGGCCGGGCAGACAATCAACGCAACGTTTAATGTGAAAAACAACAACCCGACGATCGTCTCGATCGCCACGGCCGTGACGGTCACATTGTCTGGGAATGGCAAGACACGCACGCTTTCCGTCGCCGACGTTTCTCCACTGAATGGTGGACAGTCGTCCGGCAACGAGACCGTGTCGGTGACGCTGCCGGCTGCAACCGACGCATTCTGGGGCACGCTCCCGGGCAGCTTCACGCTGACGCTGAAAGCCGACGCTTACAATGACGTCGTCGAGGAGTTCGAGAGCAACAACAGCAAGTCGGTGGGCATCACCGTCAACAAAGACGCGACTGCCCCGACAGTTGTTTTCGCCGGGTTCACGGCCAGCCCGTCACAGGCGCTGAGCATCCTGTTCAGTGAAAACGTCACGAGCAGTCTGTCGACCGCCGATTTTGTCGTCAAAAACAGCACCACCAGCGCCGTGGTGGGGGCTTCCAATCTGGTGCTCAATTATGACACGTCTACGAACGTGGCGAAGTTGACGTTCAAGACCGTATTAGCGAAGGGCACCTACCAACTGACGATCGCGGCCGGCGCCGTGAACGACGTGGCCGGCAACGCGCTGGCAGCGCCATTCAGCTTTACCTTTACGGTCTAAGTAAGTGGGGCGTATCGTTGCCGGTCGTCATGTCCTGCCCGGAATCGCCGTCGCGCGGTCCGGGCGGGGCATTGTTCAGTAAGTGTGTGCGGGATCGGATCCGACGCGTGAAACCCCGGGTTCCCACCATCGTGTTTGCTTGCAAACCGCCCATGCCACCGATACAAACTACGGGAAGGTCTGTCGGGAGAGGATTTAGCAACGACAGCGGCCTGACGGGGTGTTCTCGCCGTGCAGATGTCCGGCTTTGCTGCTGCTGGTCTCAGTTGGTTAGAAGGAATCGTTCTACGTGAAGTTCAACCTGATAGACAAGATTGAACTGCTGACCGCCGACCGTATTGTCGGGGTGAAATTAGTGAGCCTGGCCGAGGAATATCTGGCCGACCATTTCCCGACGTTCCCTGTGCTTCCGGGGGTCATGATGCTCGAAGCCATCACGCAGGCGGCGAGCTGGCTGCTGCACCATCGGACGGATTTTTCAAAATCGATGGCGGTGTTAAAAGAAGCTCGGAACGTGAAGTACGGGCAGTTCGTCGCGCCGGGGAATTTTCTTAAGGTGGACGTCGAACTGCAGAAGTCTACCGACACCGGCGCGGTCTTCAAAACCATCGGGTACGCCGGGGCCGATCAGGCGCTGGCGGCCAAGGTGGAGTTGGCTTATTTCAACCTCGCCGACAAGCAGCCCGAATACGCCGACGTGGACCGCCGGTTGAAAGAGCACCACCGGTTGCGATGGTCGGTCTTAACCGCCGGCGGGCAGCCCGCGGTGGCTTTGTAGTTCGGTGACGGTGGACGGATCCGCCGGCCATTCGGACGAAACGATAAAAGAAGGATTTACGACAATGGCACTGACTCGCGACGAAATATTCCAGAAGGTACAAGGCGTCCTGGTCGACGCGCTGGGCGTGGACGAAGAGGACGTGAAACCCGACGCGATCATCAAGGACGATCTCGGCGCCGAGAGCATCGATTTTCTGGACATCTCGTTCCGGCTCGAGAAGGCGTTCAACATCAAGATCCCGGCCGGCGAAATGATGCCGGAAAATCTCGCCAGCGACCCGAACTTGGTTCAGAACGGAAAGCTCACGCCGGCCGGCCTGGAAGAACTGAAGAAGCGGATGCCGCACTCGGACTTCACCGAGTTCGAAAAGGACCCGGAGGTCGAGAAGATGAGCAAGCTATTCACGGTCAACACGATCGTGAATTTCGTCGAAGGCAAACTGAAAACGGCCGTCTGAAGAAGTTGCTGGTTGTAAGTTGCTGGTTGCTAGTATGTCGCAGACTGGCAGCTAGCAGATGGCAGCAGGCAACTAGCAGCTGGCAACCTCCCATGCGTTGGATCTGGATTGACAAGTTCGTTGAGTTCACGCCGAAGCAGTCCGCGACGGCGCTGAAGGCCGTCACGCTGGCCGAGGAGCACCTGCATGATCTTTATCCGGCTTTCCCGATTGTGCCTCACAGCCTAATCGTTGAAGGCATGGCTCAGACGGCCGGCATCCTCGTCGGCGAGGCCCGGGACTTTAAAGAGAAGGTAATCCTCGCCAAGATCGGCAAGGCGATTTTCCACCGGCTGGTTCGGCCGGGGGAAACGATCCTGTTCAAAGCGAAGATCGACCAACTAACCGAACAAGGTGCATCGATCACCGGCGTGGTCGAAGTCACCGGCTCCGGCGACAAAGTCGCCGACATCGAATTGATGTTCAGCCACATCGATAAAAACATGGCCGGCATGAAGTTTCCCGAGCATAATTTCGTGTTCACCGAACAGTTCACAGAACTGCTGCAGTCGTACCGGCTCGGCGCGGCAATAACCTTGTAGCGCCACCACTCGCATCGTCCGCACATGCAATTTTCGACCGTTTGACAGCAGGCCGGAAGCCCGTGCTAAGAATGTCAATGTAAGCTCGCTTTGCAGATCGACCGAGTATGCCGTGCCCCCAGCGAACGGGCATGCCGCCTTTCACCATTTGCGACGCGTCAACCAATTTTTACGTGATGTTGGAGTCATTTTTCTAGGATTGCCAAAGTGGTCGTGGCTGTTTCGGCCCGGCGAGTTACAGCTACAATGGCCCCAATGCGAAAAGTCGTCATCACCGGAATTGGCGTGGTCTCTCCTATCGGGATTGGGATCGCCTCGTTTTGGCAGAACCTGGTCGCGGGCGAGGTGGGCGTGAAGCGGATTACGCGGTTCGTGCCCGACCGATTTTCGTGCCAGATCGCCGGCGAAGTGCCGGCGTACAAGATCAACGACTACGTCCCCAAGCATTATCGCAAGGCGACCAAGGTGATGGCACGCGACATCGAGCTTGCGGTTGTGGCCGCCGATGAGGCGTTCAAGGACGCGGGCTTGAAGTCCCGGGCATACACCGAAACGCCGGAAATCGACGGCAAACGTTTCGGCTGCAACATCGGCGCGGGGTTGATCAGCGTCGATCTGAACGAACTGACGGCCGCAATGCACGCGGCACGGAACGGTGAAATCCTCGATCTGAAAAAGTGGGGCAAAGAGGGGATGGGCCAGCTGACGCCGCTCTGGCTGCTGAAATATCTGCCCAACATGCTCGCCTGCCACGTGACGATCATTCACGAATTGAAAGGCCCGAGTAACACGATCACCTGCGGCGACGCCAGCAGTCATCTGGCGATCGGCGAAGCGTTTCGAACGATCCAGCGCGGCGACGCCGACCTGGCGATCTGCGGCGGCGCGGAAACCAAGGTGCAGCCGATGGGGCTCATGCGGCAAATCCTGTTGCACCGCGTGACCGACCAGCACAACGCTTCGCCGGCGACGGCGGTCCGTCCGTTCGACGAGACCGCGACCGGTACTGTCATCGGTGAAGGCGGCGGACTTTTCATTCTTGAAGAATACGAACACGCCAAGGCCCGCGGCGCGAAAATGTATGCCGAGGTTGCCGGCTTCGGCGCGAGCCAGGACACGTACAGCATCACCGAGCCAGAACCATCGGGGCACAGCTACGGCAAAGCGATCGGGAACGCGTTAGCAGATGCAAATCTCCCGCCGACGGCGGTCGATCTGCTCGTGCCCTGCGGGCTGGGTATCGTGAAGCATGATCGCGCGGAGCTCAACGGCCTGACCACGGTGTTCGGCGGGGGGCTGTCGCGGGTTCCGATCGCCACGCTGAAACCGAGGACCGGCAATCTCGCCGCCGGCAGCGGCGTCGATGCCGCTGCTGCGGTGCTTTCGTTGCACCACCAGAAGATCCCTGCCGCATTGAACACGACCAGCGTGCAGGGCGGCCGGCAATTGAATGTGAGCAACGAGGCTCGCGACGCGTCAGTGAATGTCGCGATCAGCAGTGTCTACAGCCTCGGCGGGCAAAACGCGGCATTGGTGTTTCGAAAGTTGTAGCTCGTGCTTAACCAACTTTGCTCAAATACAGCTGCAGTAATCGAATCGGCTTGCTCGTCGAACCGATCAAAACGGATTAAACATGAATCGTGTCGTCATCACCGGAATTGGCTGGATCACCCCGATGGGCACCGACATCGAGGGTGTGTGGAAGCGGCTGCTCGCCGGGGAGTCGGGAATCGCGAAGACGACGCTGTTCGACGCGTCGACGTTTCCGACGTCGATGTCGGCGGAGGTGAAACAATTCGCCATCGGCGACCACATTCCGCAATCGAACGACCACGCGACGGCCGGCCGTAACACGCAGTTCGCCTTGGCCGCCTGTTCGCAGGCGTGGAAGATGGCAGGGCTCGACGCGGCGAAACTCGACTTGGATCGCGTCGGCATGTACCTGGCCGGCGGCGAAGGAGAACTCGATTTCGACGCGTTTACCGCTTCGGCGCTGCTGGCGTGGGACGCCGAGAAGAACGACGTCGACATGCTCAAGTGGGCCGACGTCGGCGGCGAGCGAATGAACGCGCTGCGGGAGCTCGAGCAGGAGCCGAACATGCCGCTCAGTCACCTAGCCTTGCTGACCGGTGCGCGGGGGCCGGCGTTCAACTGCCTGACCGCGTGTGCGGCTTCCACGCAGGCGATCGGCGAAGCGACCCAGATTTTGCGCCGCGGCGACGCCGACGTCATGATCGGCGGCGGCACCCACAGCATGGTGCACCCGTTCGGCATTACAGGCTTCAATCGGCTGACCGCGCTCTGCGAAGACGCGAAGCTGAAGGCGGTCATCGGCACCGAGGACCCGACCCGCGCGAGTCGGCCCTTCGACAACCAACGCGCCGGGTTTGTGCTCGGCGAAGGGGCCGGCATCGTCATTCTCGAAACGCTGCACCACGCCGTCGCGCGGGGGGCGGGCATCCTCGCCGAGGTGGCCGGTTACGGATCGACCGCCGACGCGTTCCGAATCACTGATCAACACCCCGAAGGCGCCGGCGCGATCGGCGCGATGCAGGCGGCCTTGGCCGATGCGAAAATGACACCGCACGACGTGCAATACATCAACGCCCACGGCACCGGCACACGCGAAAATGACGGCAACGAATCTCATGCAATCAAGCAAGTTTTCGGCCCCAAGGGCGAGTCTTGCCCGGTGAGCAGCATCAAGAGCATGATGGGTCACCTGATCGCCGCCGCCGGCGCGGTCGAGATGATCGCCTGCATCCTGGCCATCCGCGACAACGTGCTTCCGCCGACGACTAATCTGGAAACGTCTGACCCCGAATGCGATCTGGACTATGTCCCGAACGTGGCGCGAAAAGCGACCGTCAACGCCGCGCTCAGCAACAGCTTCGGGTTCGGCGGGCAGAACGATTCGATCATCGTGAAAAGGTACGTGGGGTAATGGTCGCGAGCTGAGCACGCTAGAACTCACCGCCGTCGGCGTCTGGGAAATCGTCAAGGCCGTTCGTCTGCCGACTGCTCGGCAAGGATTAACTGCGAGTAAGACACGTCCAGATAATCCCGGGGCAGGACTGCCATCACCCGGCACAATTCTGCCAGTCTAGCGTGGGCGGTGGGCTCGTCCTCACCCGGCGTCATGACCGCTTCGTATTCGAGAAATGACCCGAGGGCCTCGACTTGATCGAGATGAATCCGCACATTGTGCCAGAGCAGCACCCGCCGAAGTTTTCGCACCTCGACCTGCACGCCCAGCGCGGCGGCGAGGGAAATTTTCAAATCCGTCGGGTGTGAGATCGGCGTCAAGCGATAGTCGCTCTTGCGGCTGACAGCTTGGTCCGACCGGTCGTACCAGATCAATTCTGATTTCACGCCGACGATTTCTCGCAGCTTTAAGCGGCCGTTCGGCACGTTGAAATAGGTGTCAATTTGCTGCTGCTCGCCGGTATCGCGCGGCGACAGCGTCATCGCCGCCTTGAGGGCCGCGGGCAGGTCAGGGCATCGTGCTTTCAATTCAATATTGCGGAGCGGTGCGGGTGGGTTCACTTCTCGTTTGCTTTCATGGCTCGCAGAACGTCGTCGCTGCTACCGGCATCGTGCAGGTGCATTTCGTCGGAGGTTCGCATCGGGAAAGTGCTGCCGCTCTGCTCGATTCGCTCGATGATAACGTCATCGCTGATCCCGCGAAGGCTCCAGGCAAGAATGTCCTCTCGAGAGACGGGCGACCGTTTTGCGACCGCGAGTTCGGACGGGAATGTTTCGGCCGAGATCACCTTGTCGTCTGCCGCGAAAGCCATGGTCGGCGACAACATTGCGACCTCGACGTTTCCCGGAACAGCCGCTGACTGGCGTGTTTCCGGCCGGCTTTGGCAGCCGATCGATGTCAAAAATCCGGCGCAGACGACGACCGCAAGGCGATGACAACGCACTCCGACGCTCGACATAGAAAACTCCGCGAGAAAATATCGGACGGCACTTCCCCCTCAGGCCGAATCGATGGACGGAGTATATCTCAAATTTTGGAAAATGCTGTCTGAATGCTTTCCCACAACAGACCACACACAAGTCGGCAAGGTCTCGTAATTAGCCAGTTCTTTTCAAGGCAAACATCTGCAGTCGTATACACGAACGAGCCAGGGTCAGCGGTCAGACAGCCCACGCTTATTCGATTCCAAAATCGACGCGCTCGGGTTTGGGGTCGCGGGTCATCAAATCGGTCAGCGCGAATATGACGTCCTTGCCCTCGAACAGGACCGCGTGCACGGCCTGCGTGATCGGCATCTCGACGTTGAGCCGCTTGGCAAGTTGCATAACCGAAAGGGTGGTCGGCACGCCCTCGGCGACGCTGTCCATCCCGTCGAGAATCGACTGCAGCGCACGACCTTTACCGATCTGTTCACCAACGGTCCGGTTGCGGCCTTCGGGGCTGACGCAGGTCGTGATTAGATCGCCGACACCGGCCAATCCGTGAAACGTAGTTTCCTTCGCGCCCATAGCGACCCCGAGCCGGGTGATCTCGACGAGCCCGCGGGTGACGAGGGCGGCCTTGGCATTATTGCCGGCCGCGAGTCCGTCGAGGATTCCCGCCGCGATGGCGATCACGTTCTTGGTCGCGCCGGCGAGTTCGACACCGATCGCGTCGGCGTTGGTGTAAACGCGAAACCACTGCGTACTGAAAGCCGCTTGCACCCGGCAGGCGAGCTCGTGATCGGTCGACGCCGCGACGGCGGTGGCGGGCAGATACTTTGCAATTTCCGACGCGATATTCGGACCCGACAGTGCCGCTAACGGCCAGCCACACGTCGGCGACGCCTCCACCGACGGTTTCCCACCCAGCACGTCGGCAATCACCTGCGTCGGCCTCAACAGTGTCTTATTTTCGATGCCTTTGGAGACCGAAACAATCGGGATCCCCGGCGGGACGTATTTCGCGAGCCGGGTCCAGACGCTCCGCATGTACTGCGTCGGCACCGCCGACAAAATCATCGTCGCATTTTCAAAACACTCGGCGTCGTTGGCCGTCAATCGCACCGCGTCTGGAACGCGGGCGCCGGGCAACAATCGGTGGTTTTCACGATTCTGAATGAGCCGGTCGATCGATTCTTCGAACGCCCCCCACATGGTGACGCGGTGCCCGCCCTGGTCGAGCAGGATCGAGCAGACGGTCGCCATCGCGCCGTCGCCGAGGATGACTACGTGTTCTGTTGGCATACAAATCTGTTGTAACGGAAGTGGGCCGGGGAAGGGAGTATCCGGAAACGGCGTGGAGTTTATACGGTCCGAACGCTGACCGAAGTCATCTCGATGGCGATCCGCGCCACGTTCATCGACGCGCCGGGCTTGTCGAGCGTTAGAATCAACGTGGCAAGGTCCTCGACCTGCGCGGCGAGTTTTTCCGGATGTTTCAAAAAATCAATCGCGACGTCGCCTACCCGGGCGGGGGGGCCGAACCACGGGACGAACTCGGGCACGATGTGCGCCTTGCCACCGGCCAGCAGATTCACCAATGCAAACGTCCGGGTTCGCACGACGCGCTTGCCGATCAGGTTCCAGAGGAATCGGCTCGCGCTGTAGACCACAATCATCGGCACCTGGTGCCCGGCCACGTGCAGCGTAGCGGTCCCGCTGACGGTCAGACAAAGGTCGCACCGGGAGACCATCTCGTCGAACGCGTTCTGCTTCACCTCGATGTCGGTCGACCCGTTGACCTGCGACCGCACGACGGGGTCGGTCGCGGCAGTGGTCGGGACCAGAAACCGGGTTCCCGGAAACGCCGTTCGAAGCTGATCGGCGACTTCCAGCATTTTCGCGAAGTTGTACACAGCCTCGCCCCGCCGGGACCCGGGGAGCAGCCCGACGGTCGGCGGGGTCTGTGCGAAGTCGTTTCGTGGCGGCCTGGGGTCACGCGCCGGAAGCTCGTCGAACAGCGGATGTCCGACGAACGTCGTCTTCACCCCACGTTGCGAGAAAAAGTCCTGTTCGAACGGCAGGATGACCGCGAGGCGGTCCACCCATTGTCGCAGCTTTTTGACCCGTCCCTCGCGCGACGCCCACGCCTGCGGCGCGATGTAGTACAGAACCGGGATTCCCCGTTTGTGTGCGAGCTTCGCGAAGTGCGAGTTGAGGCCCCAAGAGTCGCAGCAGATCTGCAGGTCGGGCGGCTGGGTTTTAAAATAGCGACGGGCGAATCGAATTAATTTTAAAACTTCGGGACCCCGCCGGACGGCCGCGAAACCCATCGCCGCCGACCGGACCGTCTCGCAATGCACGGTCGCGCCGGCTGCCCGCATTTCAGGCCCGCCGAAGCCTTCGATGACGACGTTCGGATCGAGTTGCTTCAGGCTGCGAATCAGCTGGGCCGCGTGCAGATCACCGCTGTGTTCAGCGACGGTGATGAAGATCCGCCGGGCGGCGGGCGAGGGGTGTGGCATCTGTACGGAGTGCAACGCAGCAGCGTGGTGCTGTCAAGTCGGTCGCCAAGAATCGCCGCTGGTTTGCTGATTCGTTTCAGTCTCGGGCTCAGTCATTTTCGCTCGGTCGGCGATGAATAGCATTTACGCCTGACGTCGGCCAAAATCGAACCATGCAGGGTAATGACAAGACGAGTCGGATCGCCGCTCAGTTGTACACGGTGCGCGAACAAACGCAGACCGCCGACGACTTGGCCAAAACGCTCGCGCGGGTGCGTGCGATGGGCTATCAGGCCGTTCAGATTTCGGCAATCGGGCGAATCGACACCGGCGTGGTCGCAAGGCTGCTCGCCGACGAGGGTCTCGTCTGCTGTGCGACACATACCTCGATCCAACGGCTGAGAGACGAGCCCGACGCTGTGATCGACGAACTGCGCCGCTGGGGTTGCGGGTTCACGGCCATCGGCGGGCATTTTCCAGAACGACCGACCGCCGACGAGTGGCATCGCTTTGCCGGCGAGTTCAACGGCATCTTCGCGAAATTCAAAGAAGCCGGAATCGCGCTCGGGTATCACAATCACAGCCACGAGTTAATTCGCTTCGGGGACCGCACCGCGCTGCAGATTCTCTACGAACAGTTCGATCCGGAGATCGCGTTCGAGATCGACACGTATTGGATCATCCACGGCGGCGGCGACCCCGCGGCGTGGATCCGCAAAATGGTCCGGCGGATCCCCTGCATCCATCTCAAAGACATGGGCATCAATCTCAATCGCGAACAGATCATGATGGAGGTCGGGGAGGGAAATCTTAATTGGCCGGAGGTTCTCCAGGCTTGCCACGCGGCACACGTCGAATGGTATATCGTGGAGCAGGACACGTGTTATCGCGATCCGTTCGAAAGCCTGCGAATCAGTCTTCGGAATCTGACGGCGATGTTCGGGACTCAACGCTGATGTGCCCCGCGACTCCTAGGATATTGGTATGGAGCAAAACGAGACGCCGGATGTCTCAACGCACGCGGACCCCGAAAGTGATGGCACCAGTCGTTTTCGGTGTCCGGGTTGCGAAGAAGATCTGGACATCCCGAACGGCGCGCTGGGAAACCTCGTTCGCTGCCCGTACTGCAACACTGACTTTTTCGCAGCCGACGAGCATATTCACTCGGCCGTGGTCGACGATACACCCCAACCGGCGGACGTGGACCGCGAGTTCGAGATCAATCGCGTGCGAATCCGCCAATATGCAGCGCTGCGGCGCGGCGCTATCCGTGCTCGGTCCTGGTGGGTCGTGACGCAGTGGACGTGTTTGTTCACCGTCGTTGACATCCTAGGTCAGATATTTATCTATCTGACAACTTGGCACCGATGGGGGTGGGCACCCACGATCGGGGCCGCGGTGCTGCCCGCCGCCGGGGTGCTCGGTTTCCACGCCCGGCGTCATGCCAAGACGCTCGAGCTGGAGATAAAAACCAGCGCGCTGGCCGACCCCCAGCAACCGCCAGATTTTTCAACTCTCAGCGACGGCAGTGATTTCCTGACGCGGTTCGACCGGATCCGTTAAATCTTGGGCCGGTTTTGCCGTTGCTCATTTCGCTGCCGGAGGGGTAGGTTCCGCTAGTCTTAAACGAGAATTTACAACACCTGGAGTCAGCATGAAGAGCGGTAAAGCAAAGCCAACGAAGAATTCAAAGACCAACGGGCTCAGTGCCGAGCTCCGCCTCGGGCAGCGGGGCAAAGAGATGCAGGCGTACGGCACCGTCGTGCACATGCCGCTTGGTCTGGACGACAAAGTCTGTCAGGAAAACGCCGAGGCGTTGAATCAGATTCTGGCCGACACGATCACGCTGCGCGACCTTTATAAAAAGCACCACTGGCAGGTAAGCGGTCACACGTTTTATCAGCTCCATTTGCTGTTTGATAAGCACGCGGACGAGCTGACAGAACTGGTGGATCTGGTAGCGGAGCGAATCCAGATCCTGGGCGGAATCTCGGTCGCGATGGCCGCCGACGTGGCTGAGATGACCAAGATCGAGCGTCCCCCGCGGGGCCGCGAAGAGGTTCCGGTTCAGATTGATCGGCTGCTGGAAGCCCACGAGTTGCTGCTCAAAGAAGCACGCGAAGTTGCCGACCAGGCCGACGAGAACGGCGACCCCGGCACGAACGATCTGCTGAGCAGCAAGCTGATTCCGACCAACGAACTTCAGGCATGGTTCGTCGGCGAACACGTCGTGGAAGGCCCGACGGTTATTGCCGAGTAAGTACCGAAACGTTTGCGAGCGTAAATCTGAAACGAACAGAGCCCGGCATTGCACGCCGGGTTCTTTCTTTAGATCAATCGACCGCTTCGAGCCGGGCGTACTCGAGCACCAGCGTTTTCTGTCCAACCTGATTAAATTGAATAACGGCCCGTGCCTGGGAGCCGGCACTGATCTCGGTAATTCGTCCCATCCCGAACGTCGGATGCCTGACGAGCTGACCCTTGGAAAACGCCGAGCCCCCGCGGTCTTCCCGTGGTGAGAATCGGCTGTAGTCGGTCGGTACGCCGGTCCGGTCGATGACGTCCAGAGCTTCCTGCGGCATCTCCGATAAAAACGGGGACGTCACCGTCCGTTCTCTCAATCCGCGGATCGTACGGTACTGCGCTTTGGTGAGAATCAGCCGTTCCTCGGCCCGCGTGATGCCCACGAAACAGAGCCGGCGCTCTTCTTCGAGCTCGTCGGCGCTGTCGCGTGCCCGCGCGTGCGGAAGACAACCCTCTTCGAGCCCGAGCATCGCGACGACGGGGAATTCCAATCCCTTCGCGGCGTGCAGCGTCATCATCGTGATCGCGCCGCCGTTGCCTTTCATGTGGTCGATGTCGCTCACGAGAGAAATCATCGAAAGATACTCGTCCAGCGTGCCCGCTTCCTGCTCGCGATCGAACTCGGCGGCGGACGTGATCAACTGATCTATGTTGGCCAGCTCGGACTGCTCGTCGCCGCCTTCTTTTTTGTAGTAGGCTTCCAGACCGCTGCGGCGGACCACGTCTTCCATCAGTAACTGCACTTCACCTTTAGCAGGTTTTGCGGGCATCGGTTGGTCGCCGGCGGGGGGCATCAGGAACGCGTCATCCAGACTGCCGGTGAATTCTTCGCCGCTCTTTCGCCATTGCCGGACCATCTCGACAAACCCCCGGACCGAGTTCACCGCGCGGGTCGAAAGGCCTGGCACAGCCGGGGCCTGCTCCATCGCGGCGAACAGGCTGAGGCCGTGACCGACCGCGAACGCCTGAATCTGTTTCACGCTGCTGTCCCCGATTCCGCGAGTCGGCACGTTCACGATCCGGGCCAGGCTCACCTCGTCGGCAGGGTTGGCAATCACGCGCAAGTAGGCCAGTGTGTCCTTGATTTCCTTGCGGTTGTAGAATTCCACACCCCGGGCCATCACGTACGGAAGGTTCGCCTGCCGCAACGCATCTTCCATAACCCGCGAAAGCGAGTTCATGCGATAGAAGATCGCCATCTTGTTCCACGGATAGCCGTGCTGCTCGTGCAACAACTTCAATTGACCTGCGACCACGGTCGCCTCGTCGCGCTCGTCCTGGCAGAGAAACAGTTTGGCTTTTTCACCGGCGGCGTTCTCGGTCCACAACGCCTTTTCACGCCGTTGGGCGTTCCGCGCGATGAGAGTGCTGGCGATGTGCAGGATCGTTTTCGTCGACCGGTAGTTCTGTTCGAGCTTGACGACATTGGCGTCGCGGTAGTCTTTTTCGAAGTCGAGGATGTTCTGAATATCCGCGCCCCGCCAGGCGTAGATCGACTGGTCGGGATCCCCGACGACGCAGATGTTGCGGTGCTTCATCGCCAGCGCGTGGGTCAGCACGTACTGCGCGTGATTCGTGTCCTGGTATTCGTCGATCAGGATGTATTGAAACCGTTCCTGCAGCTCGGCGAGCATCTGCGGGTGGTCCCGCATCGCCAGTGTGGTCCGCAGTAGCAGGTCGTCGAAATCCAGCGCGTTGTTCTGCGACAGCAGGTCCTGGTATTTGCGGTACACCCGGGCAACTGTCTTCGAATAAAAATCAGCCGCGGCCTGCGAGAACGCGTCGGGGGTCGCGAGCTGGTTTTTGGCTTTACTGATCGCGCCGTGCATCGCGCCGGGGGCGAAATTGGTGGTCGACAGTTCGAGCGCTTTGAGCGCTTCTTTGATCAGCCGGGTCTGATCACCGGAATCGAAGATGCTGAAGTTCGCCGGCAAACCAATCCGCGTCGCGTAGTGCCGGAGGATGCGGAGGCAAAGGCTGTGAAACGTGCAGATGGTCGGCCATTGCTGATCCAGCCGGCCGAAATCCCGGAGCGGCCGGTCGACTGCCTTGGAAATACGCTCTTTCATTTCCCCGGCGGCTTTATTGGTAAACGTGATGGCTAGGATCGACGACGGCGGCACGCCCAACGAGATCAGGTAGGCAACGCGACGGGTGATGACGCGGGTTTTTCCCGACCCTGCCGCGGCAATGATCAGCAGCGGCCCGTCGACGTGGGTCACCGCCTGCCGCTGTGAATCGGTCAGATCGTCCAACAGAGAAGTTTGAGCGGCAGACGAAGAATTCATGCGGTAGCCGTCGGGTTCCGAACAACGGGGAACACCGAACAGTTTCCGCACTATAGCCGTCGCGCGGGGCTAAGCCAAAGCGCGTTTCCCGAGCCGATCACCCGCGGAACGCAAATGATTTGCTGCCGATCGCGCCGAACAGGATCGAGTCCGAGTCGGTCGCCGAAACGGCGTGCACGTTCGCAAGAACGTGGCCCGGCACGCGGGCTCGTGCAATCAACGTCCCGGCGAAACCGGACGGCCGAGCCTGAGTGCCGGTGGCGGCGGTTTCGGCCGATCGCGTGATCAGGCTATTAACAGATTCCGTTGTATTCTGAATCGGATTTCCGTTCGTAAGCGCGGCGAACTTTCGCGCGGTCGTATAGACAAAAACGCCGTCGGTCCGCGTGCTGACGGGGGAATGCGCCCCGGTCGGTTCGGCGATGTTCGCCGTTGGCACTGCGCCGGCAATCAGGCTTGCGTGTGAGACTCCCTGTGTGTTGAACGCGTTGTCGATCAGCGTGTAGTCACTGCCGTCGGTCTTGCCGTCGTAGTTGAAGTCGCCGTTCAGCCATCCGGACACGGCGGGCTTGTTGAAGCCGTTGTCGATCTTGGTGTAGTCCGACCCGTCGACGATGCCGTCCAGGTTCGCGTCCCCGTAATAAGTGTATTTGACCAGCACGTCCGAAGCGCCGGGCGTGGTGCCGTCGAACTTGTTGGCCGCGTTGAAGATGGCGGTGCCGGCCTGATTGTTCTGGATCGCACCCAGTGCGGTCAGACGGGCGAGGTCTCCGGCGGCGGATGTGGAACTGATCCCGGGCCCGTTCCAGGCGCCACTCGCGAACCCTGACGCGAGCAGCGTGTTGATGGTCGACAAGCTGACGTTGGCCAGATCGAGGTCGGTCGAGCCGACATTCAGTTTTGCCCCGGCAGACACATTAAGCCCGCCGACGTTCGCAACCCGGCCCGCCCCCGAGCCGAGCGTGACAGTCGCGGTTCCTGCCACGGTCAACGAATCGAGCGTGGTGGGGGTCGTGTAGGTGTAGCTGACAACCCCGCCGAACCAGGCATTCCCGTATGACACCTGATCGAGAGTCGGACTGGCGGCGGTCCAGTTGGCCGGGTCTTCGCCGATCGTGTGGTTGCTCGAACGGGTCAGTGAGATGCCGAGCCCGGTCACCGGCCACGGGCTGGCAACGCCGAACGTCAGGTCGTCGACCAGAATAAGCGGGGTGTAACCCGGGTTGTCCGCGCGCGGGGCGTCGGGGCGGGTAAGGGTTACCTGTTCGCCTTTGCTGGCAAGGTTTCCGGTGAATGGCCCGAGCAGGCGGGCGCTGGCGTCCAAGCCGTAGGTCGAGCGGAAGGTCGTAAGGCTCTGCGCGATCGTCACGACTTCGAACGGCGACAGCATCGTGCCGGCCGGGAACGTGTAGTTGATCCCGTTACTGAACTGATAGCCGGAAACATCGAGCGGCGCATTCGTCTGATTCTGCACTTCGACGAATTGGCTGCCGGCCGACGTGTTGTACCCGAGCTCGGTGATCGCGAGCGGTCCGATGCGGGCCCCTGAGTTCACCGCGCCCAGCGTGATCGACTTCTGGGGATAAAGATAAACGCCGTTGGAAGTGACGACGCGACCGAACGATTCACCAATGGCGCTGGTCCCGAACGTGCCGCTGTCGGCGAACGCGTACGGAAGCCCGGCCTGTGGCTTGACGAGGAACACCTGATCGCCGCTCGTGCCGTTCAAGTTGAAATCGGTGGGGCTGGCGGCGTTTCCGAAATCGGCGGTAATGAAGACGACGTAACCGTTGGCGGCAATGATCGTGTTGGCCGGGATGGTGAACGCGGTCAGCGAGGCCGAGGAGTCTGAGAGATACCATCCCCCGATGTTGATCGGGGCCGAAGTGGTGTTGTAAAGCTCGATCGCGTCCGGCCCGGCAGCGACAGCGGCGCTGACCACTTCGTTGACGACGACGTCGACGACGGGCGTGCCCGCGGTGCTGGGTGTGCCGTTGATTTCGTAGCTGCCGCGCCAGTTGGATGCGCTGTTGTAATTGCCGGTCGTGGAGACGGCTTCGAGCGACGAACCGTCGCCGTCGGACCGCGGGTACCAGCTGTCCTGGTATGTAAAATTGGCGATGACCGCAGCCGTCGCGGACTTCAACTCGACGGTGGCCGAGCTGTTGGAAAGATGCCCGGTGTACGTCCCGGCGATCGCGATCGAACTGCCGTACCGGGCGGCGAATGCGGTCGCGTTGCTGACGACGACGACCCGCTGCCCCGGGGCTAAAGTTCGGTTGCCGAACGTTATGGTCACGCCCAAATCGAACGCCGCCCCGGTCATGTCGACGGTCTGATTGCTGGTGTTCAACAGTTCGATGAATTCGAAGTCGTTGTCGGTCCAGGTCGTGTTGACTGCGTGCTCGGCCGCGGTCGCCGAGGGGGGGTGATAGTGCACTTCGGCGATTGCGATGTTGGAAGCCGACGCGGCGACGTTGACGCCGTAGTTGACCGCATCGATCGGCGACCAAGTCGTACCTTTAAGGATACGGACCGTGACGGATTCACTGGCAGTGATCGGCACCGCGACCGAATACAGGTGCGCGGATAACGCGACGCCGCCGGTGCTGGTGCGCGGGTCGGACCCGTCGAGGGTGTAATAGATCACATCCCCGGCGGTTGCGGTGTTGGTGTCAATTAAGGTCAATGAGGATCCGGAAGCGATCTGACCGCCGCGGTTTGCAGTCCCGTTAACTTTGAAGCTGGGCGGCAGAATCGCGAGCATTCCCAGCTGCGAGATTGCCTTGAGTTGCCCGAGCACGATTCCCGACCGTTGCGGAAAATACGCCGTGTTAAGACTGTTGATCTCGTTCAGCCAATCGGTGTCGCGCATCAACGGGGTGGACTGCTGGCTGTCACCCCAGCGGGCGGATTCTCCGACGATCGCAACATTAATCTGAGCGGCATCGGCGTCGTAAAGCGTCTTGGGGTTGTCGACCGTGCTGTCTGATTCGAGCGGCCCGTTGTTGTAAAAGAGGCGGTACGTCTCGTCGGCAAAAAGCTGCGCGAAGTTTGGGTTGGTCTTCAGGTCCTGGAACAACACGCCGGGGTTTTTGTTGCCCGAAACGCCCGTACGGTTGTAATTCACGTCGCCGAGACCGAGCTCGCCGTCCCAGGTGGTGAATTCAATAGGTCCGTTGGTTTTTGAATTCCGGAATACGTAAAAGTTTCGGGGCGAAGTCGTGCTGCCGATCAAGACCGGCGCGTCCTGATCACCGCGGTAGAAAATGGTGAGGATGTAGTCGGCGAGGCCTTTCATATCCACCAGCGGCTGCAGGGCCGCATACTCGGCGGTGCTGATCGACCCGTCGGCGAAGTCGGTCGTCAGTGTCGTGAAAAGTGAATCGTAAGATGTTCTGCTGCCGGCGAGCACTTCAAGGTCACCGCCGCCGTCGGGTTGAAGGACGTCGTAATCGTCCTTGCTCCCGCCGAAGTTGGCCGCCGCCCAGGTGCTGTCGGGCTCCTCGGAGGCGTTGTAGACACCCCAGTACAATCCGTTGACATAGAGTTGAACCCACTTGTACTGAGCCGCGTGGCCGGTGATCGCCAGTTGCAAATCTCGGGCGAACGGGTCGCGGATCAGGTCGCCCTGCGACGGGGCCGTTCCACCGCCGTTGGCCCAGGAATAGTTGTGAATCCCCTTCAGCAGGATGTGGTCGAAGCTCTGCTGCGGGTCGCTCGAGCCGAACAGCGGGTAGTTGAGCTTTGAAGCGCCGTACTGGCTGCTGAAGAAAAGTCGGAACGATTTCTTGGGATCGCCGCCGCCTCGGTCGGCGCCCCCTTGGATGCGAAGGCCGGCGTCGACCTGGAACCCGGCCGCCAGATTGTTCGGATCAAAATATTCGAACGACGTCTCACGCTCCCACGCGCTCCCGCGGCTGGTGGGGTGGGAATAAATGCCGTTCGAACCGAAGATGTCCGGGTACGGGAGAACCAGCGAAACCGACGGGATTGCCGTCAATGCCTGAGACACCGAATACGTCTGGGTCGCGGTTACCACGCGCGGGTCGACGAGCGTGTCCCAATAAGCGCCGGCGGGCGCGGAGTTCGCCTGGTTAAGCACCGCGGAGACGAAGATATACGTGGCGGTGTTGACCGCCGACGGGATAAACGCGTCCATGAAAGCGGCGGCGCGAAGCGTCGTCGTGGTCGAAATCGAGACCAAACCCGACGCGGTCGCCGATGCCGACGCGGGGCTGATCGCGGTACCGTTCGTGGGGGTCGGGTCGCTGCCGTCGGTGGTGTAGTAAATCGTCGCGCCGGGGGTCGAATCGGTCAACGTGGTCGTGAATGTCGAGGTGTAATAACCGTGCGGGGCCGAGATCGCGACGGAGTTCGCGTACCCGACAAACCCCGTTCCGTTGGCCGCCCCGGGAGTGGGTGTCGTGAAATAGGTCGGCCCGGCGGTAACGGTCGAGATGCTCAACTGCGGAACGATCAGCAGGTCCGGGTCGTTCAACGACGTGTTCAACGCTTTGATCGCAAGTACGTTCGCGCCGCCATTGCCATTCAGGAGTGAGATAAAGGCCGACAGGTCGATCGTCTCGGCGGTCAACGCCGCGGCCTTGGGTCTGACAGACGGCGCGACCGACGTGTAAGTGATTGCTCCCGCGGGCGCGTTCCGGCGGGCGACCTCGGTGCCGTTCAAATACGCGACGAATCCGTCGTCGTACTGCATCTGAAAGAGCAACCGGGTGTAGATCGAAGGACTTCCGGACACCGTAAACGGGACGCGCAGGTCGGCCGTGGTGGCGGTACCGCTCATCGCCGACTGCAGGTCCAGGTTGATCAGCGGCGCGTAGGGGCTGGGCGCGAGAGCGACGCCGTACTTCGCGGCAAGGGATCCCGCGAGTTGGTCGGCCGAGCTGTTATTCAGCGAACCGTTGTAGGTTTGGACTTCGGCAAGATCGCCGGTGAAATAATTAAGACCGGTCGCGATGGATCCGAACACCATGTTGGCCGCGTTGCGGGCGTTGGTGCCTGCAGTGCCGTCGTAAGGAGTGGCGAGTCCGTCGACGTACAGTTCGGTCGTTCCGCCCGCGCGGGTGTAGACCAGGACGTGTGGTTTGCCGTCGGCAAGAAGCCCGCCGGAATAAATGGTCGCATCAGGATTCCCGATGCCCGCCGCGGCTTGTCCGCCAGAGTTGATGGCCAGTCCCCAGTCGTCGGTGACGCCCCCTTGCTCGGCGTCCACGAGTCCTGAATTGTTGTACCAGGCGTCTGCCGAGCCGGCACCGGGGGTCGAGGTTCGGAACACGACTGCCACGGTGAAATCGTTTGCGTTAGAAAGCGGGTTGTTGGTCGAATTGGCAAGCAACCGGGTTGAAGACGATCCGGTGAAATGCACGACCGCGTGCCCGCTCAGTTGATTCGTCGACAACGACGGCTGGGTCGCAGTTGTGGCATTTGAAACGGTGTAAGTCGTGCCGCTGATCGTGCTCGACCATGCGGAAATGAGACTGCCGTTGGTGTTGCCGGCGAACGCATCACCGACCCAGTCGGCGGTCATCAACGGCCCGGGGGGAAGGGTCGCCGCCGCTAAGTTGACTGAATATAAAGTCGCGAGCGGTTGCGCGAGCGTCTTGGCCTGGACGGAGGTGCTGGCCGCGCCGTCAAAGGTCTGGATCTCGGCGATGTCGCCGGTGAAGTAGTTGTTATTGGTCTGGATCGAGCCGAAGACCATGTCGGAAAAATCGAGGTCCGCCGACCCGCAGACGCCGGAGACGCCGTTCCCGCCGTCGACGTACAGGGTGAACGTCCCGTGCGACCGGACGTAAACCGCCACGTGGGTCGCGGTGTTGATGCTCGGGCTGTAAATGGTCGTGTCGGGATTTCCCATCCCGGCACCGAGGTAGACGGATGCTCCGTTTTGCGCGACCGCCAAACCCCAGTCGTCGGTCGTGCCATTTTCCTCGCCGTCGACCAGACCGGCGTTCGAGTACCACTGGCTTTGCCCCCCGATGCCCGATCCGGTTTTGAACACTACGGCGACGGTGAAATCACCGGCACCGGCCAACGGATTGTGCGAGGTCGGGACGCGTAAGTTGTCGTTCGAACCGTCGGTCGGGTCGAACCGGACACCGGCCAGGTTCGTGCCGAAGTCATTGGTCACCAGTTTAGGCGACCCGCTTGCGTTCGCGGAGGCGTGGCCCACGCCATCGGTCCAGGTGGAGATCGCAGAACCGTTGACCAATGCTCCGCCGGTCAGATCCTGAGCTTTCCAATCTCCGGTCAACAACGGGGTTGCCGAGTTGTCTTCGTAGGAATTTGTGTCGTAACCGACCCCGGTCGTGCCGGACGTCCAGCCGGTGGTGTCGTAGTTGGTCGCGGTCCACTGACCCGCATCGAGGCTCGCGTCGTGAGGGACGAACGCGGTCACCGGCGAGTGCGGGCCGATTAAGGTTGAGCCGTGATACGCAACGCCGCTCCCATAAGAAACGTCATTCAGTTGAGACGGGTAGGGGGTGCCGTTCGAATTCCATTGGCTTGCGACGGTGAGGTCGGGGCGGGTGAGCGACAGGACTTCGCCGTCGGCCGACAGGGAAAAATTGGTGTGCAGGTAACCGGCCGGGTCGACGACGGCGGACCCGTCGGCGAAAATGATGAGGAACCCGCCGGCCGCGAGTGTCGTGCCGGGGAACGTCCATTTTGCGGGGTCCGTTGCATCGTCGGTCAGGTGCCAACCAGTCAAATTAACCGATGCATCGCCGGTATTCTGAAGTTCGATCCAGTCTGAGTAATTCTTGTTGCCGTCGAGCAGCGTGCTGCTGTTTTTTGTCATGAACTCGCTGATGACCGGGTTAGCGGTCATCAGAACTCTGGCTTCTAAGCACTCAATTGCCCGACGAACGGGGTTGTTTAACGCTGTGGAATCTTCCCGCCGTTTGACCGTACGCATTCTCATTCGCCTCCGCTGACCACTCTAATCTAGTTAGAAACACAGCATAACACGCGGCCGAGTCGAGCCTAACACAATCTTTTTAAATACGAGGACAGCGGAGCTGTGTTGAAGCCCACGGGAGTTGTTAACGCCAGCATGCATCAGGTTAGCAAATGCTTCTCGACCGGTTTGCCTGTGAAGCTAGACCAACCTTTCCGAATTTTAATGCGGCTAGTGAGGTCAGTGTATGTTGTCTGCAGAACGGAAGGCAGTGAGCCGATCGGCTTTCGAAACTGAGCAGTATTTGGCCGAGACGCCGGACCGAAAATCGGAGACGAGGCTGCTGCCTAGAAAACGTCGCGTGTAAAGAGAGCGTTTTTGATAAATAAAAAAGGCCGGCATTTCTGCCGGCCATCTCGCAAATCCGCAGACCAAACATTTACTTCTCAGGTGGGACGTAAGCCGCCAGCTCGTTGAGAAATTCATGGAGCGCTGTCGCCGTGTTGTGTGCGACATCGTCGCCTTGGTGGATCATCGTAAAGTTCGCTTTCCTCGCCACCGTTACTAAGTCGACCAGCATCTGTTTGTGCGGACTGTCGGAGAGCGCTTCATGGTATTTCGCACGAAAATACTCATACGCTTCCGGATGATTCTGATACCAACGCCACAGTTCGATGGGCGGTCCGAAGTTACTTAAAAGATGATCGATCTTGCACCAGTCGCGAAAATCCAAGGTGAGCCCGATCGGCTCGACCCAAATCCGCTGGCCGTCTTCCGCTTCCACCGAGTCTAGCAAATGCTTGACAAGAATCATATCTGGCACCTCAAAAACTCCTGCCCGATTCGGATCCCGCTGCACTCGAAACAGCAAACAACATTCCCAACAATAAGACGATGAAAAGTTCGTGAAGTTGTACACAAACTCGCAAATTCGCGGATTGGATAGATGTGCGACGGCGACGCCGGCCGGCACGACTTAGCAGGCCGCCAAATCGCGACACGGTCCTGTCGAACCCTGCCTAATTGCCGCGGAGTCTGCTCGGTGGAAATCAGTCTGAGTTGAACGACGCGCGGTTATAGAGAACGACGATGATCAGGGAAAGGAAGCTTAGCACCCAGACGGCAGCGGCGGCTTGATCGGCGTCGCCGTTCATCGTTTGGGAATAGATGGAAATCGGCAGCGTCTGCCGGCCGGCCATGTTGCCCATGACCATGGTCGTCGCGCCGAACTCGCCGATCGCACGACCAAACGCCAGAAGCAGTCCGCTATAGATCCCACGCCGCGCCAGCGGAAGACTGACGTGCCAGAACACCTGCAGGCGGCTCGCGCCCATTAGACGCGCGACGGATTCCAGATCACGGTTGACGCCCGCGAAGGCCGCCTTGGCTGGCAGGTAAAGCAGCGGCAGTGAGACGACCGAAGCGGCAAGGATACCGCCCTCGAGCCGAAACAAGATCGTATACCCGTGCGTCCAACTCGCGAGCAACCCACCGACCCACCCCCGGCGGCCCAGCATTACAATCAGCACGTATCCTATGACCGTCGGTGGCAGCACCAGCGGAAGAATCAGGAATGCCTCGACGACGCTTTTCCCGAAAAATCGCGCCCGGGCGGACGCGTAGGCGAGCAGGATCCCGAACACTGCGACCAGCACTGTCGCGGTGACCGCGATGACGAGTGACGTCTGTAACGATTGAGACAGGTCGGCCGCGGCACTGCTCATTGCGCTGGCCGGGTGGTCGGTGACTTTTCAGGCGGGGCGGTTTCGGCCGGGAGTTCGAATCCGTATTCGGTGAGCACTGCCGACGCGGCCTGGGTCTTCAGGTAATCAAGGAACTTTCGACCCGCTTGCTGGTGAGCCGACGCGGTCACGAGCACCGCCGGGTATTCGATCGCATCGTGCGTTTGCGGATCGGCAGTCTGTACGACCGTCACGGTCGACCGCGCGACCCTGGCGTCGGTGCGATAGACGATTCCGGCTTCGACTTCGCCCCGCTGGACATAAGTCAGTACCTGCCGAACGTTCTCCGCCAGAACCAGTCGCGGCGCGACCTGGTCGTAAATTTTCAGCGCACGAAGCGTCTGCTCGGCGTACCGCCCGGCGGGAACGGACCGGGGGTCACCCGCCGCCACTTTCGCTTTCGATGTGCCGAGGTCGGCAAAGCTCGCGGGGGAGCCGGTGTGGTCGGTCGGGACGATCAGCACGAGTGAATTACGGGCGATCACGCGGCGGCTGCTGCGGTCGGCATTTCCTGATTTGACGAGCTTGTCGGCCTGCTCGTTGTCGGCCGAGATGAACACGTCGACCGGCGCGCCCTGCGCGATCTGCTGCGCCAGCTTCCCCGAAGCGTCGAAATTGAACTCGATCTTTTCGCCAGTCTGCTTCTCGTACGTCGCGGCAATCTTTCCGAGTGATTCTTTAAGGCTGATCGCCGCCGACACGGTAATGGTTTCGCCCGGCGCGGTCGCGACTGAAAACAGAACTGCCAGGGCACCAATCAAAGTTCTCATGCCACGTCTCCGCCGTCAGGATAAGGTCTGGCCGTGCAACGGTCGACATCGAGCGTGAAAATTTCGACGCTCTAACAGAATTGTAGGTTTGATTCGCGAATTCGTTTCGAGGAAACTCCCGCACCGTCGAGAAGAACCGTCTTAGCACGAGAACCACGCCATGGCCGAATCGTACAAACCCAATCCGAAATTCAAGTTCACGTTCGGGCTCTGGACAGTCGGGAACATGGGTCGCGACCCGTTCGGCCTGCCGACCCGTGAAACGATCTCGCCGGTGCAGATCGCGGATCTGCTCGGCGAAGTCGGCGCGTACGGTGTGAACTTTCACGATAACGATTTGATCCCGATCGACGCAACGACCGCCGAAGCGGACCAGATCAAACGGGATTTCAAAAAGGCTATAAAGAACAACGGTCTTGTCGTCCCCGATGGCGACCACCAACCTGTTCGGCGACCCGGTCTTCAAGGACGGCGCGTTCACGAGCAACAACGCCGGCGTCCGGGCATACGCGATCCAGAAGACGATGCGGGCGATGGACCTGGGGGCCGAGTTCGGCGCGAAGATCTTCGTTTTCTGGGGCGGCCGCGAAGGCGTCGAGTCCGACGCCACTAAGGACCCGACCGAGGCTATCAAGCGATTCCGCGAGGCGATGAACTTTCTCGCCGAGTACAGCACTGAAAAACGTTACGGCTACAAGTTCGCGTTCGAGGCTAAACCGAACGAACCGCGCGGGCACATCTATTTTGCCGTGACCGGTTCGTACCTGGGATTTATTCCGACACTCGACCGGCCGGAACTGTTCGGCGTCAACCCCGAGGTCGCCCACGAACACATGGCCGGGTTGAATTTTGTGCACCAGGTCGCGGCGGCGATCGAAATGAAAAAGTTATTTCATATCGATCTAAACGACCAGGAATTCGGGCGGTACGACCAGGATTTCCGGTTCGGATCGGTGAACCTGAAGCACGCGTTTTTCCTGGTCAAGCTGCTCGAAGACAAAGGCTACAACGGATCACGACACTTCGACGCCCATGCATTTCGGCAGAGCGATCTGGAAGACGTAAAAGAGTTCGCGCGGGGTTCTATGCGGACGTATGAGCTGCTTGCCGACAAAGCAAAACACTGGAACGCGGACCCGGAAATTCAATCGTTGATATCCGTGATTGATGTGGAGGACGCGGCGCTGTCTAAGCTGACGCGGCGGTATTCTTCGAATGGCGCTCAAAAGTTACTAAGCGCGCCGCTCGATCGGGTTAAACTCGCGTCTGCTCGGCTTCCGTACGAGAGACTCGACCAACTGACCATGGAAATCCTTATGGGAACGCGCTGAGCCGGTTGAGCTCGTCGCAAGCTTTTTCAATACAAATCTAGGTGATTTTCGACAGGGCGAAGTTTTTCGAGATGCGTTATTTCGGTAGTGATGCGTACACGAAAAACGCTCCTCCGGAATGCCGTGTTGGTCGCTGCGCTGCCCGTGTCGACCTTGTCGGCGGCGAACTATTATGTCAGCCCCACGGGTAGTGATCTGAATAACGGCCTGAGCCCGACTTCACCTTGGGCATCGGTCGTTAAGGTCGACGGAACACCGTTCGCGCCCGGCGACCACATTCTGTTTCAATACGGAAGCACGTTCCACGCGAGTCTGAACGCTTCTTCGAGCGGCACTGTCTCCGCGCCAATCGTCTACGGGGCGTACGGCAACGCAGCCGCGGGAAATCCGATGTTTTCCGGGAGTGACCCGATCAGCAACTCGGCCTTCACCAATTCGACCGGGACCACTTACCAAGCCACGGTGAGTCAACCGGTCAATTGGGTTTTCGATAATCACCAGTTTACTCACGAGGCCCAGGACGCGCTTACGCTCGCCGGCGCGATCAACCCGGCCGATGCTGCGGCAGACATCAACTACGTCAATCAAACACCGGGGTCGTACTACTACAACCCCGCCAATGCCCAGCTTTACGTCAACACGGGTTCCGCGCTCACCGGTCATAGCCTGACCCTCGCGAAGCGTGCGAACGCGGTGTTCAACAACGGGAAAAGCAATCTGGTTTTTCAGAACCTGAGCGTGTCCGAGACCGCGCAGGACAATGGCGGGTACGGCTTCCGGGCCGAGGTCGGGAGCAACATCAGGTTCGAAAACGCAGCCGCGATCTCGACCGGCAAGCACGCGTTCGGGGCGATTAATGTCACCGGGTTTGTCGGAAAAAACCTGCTCGCCAACGGCAGTCCCCCGGATCTGGGGTTCGGTGGCGCGTCGGCGTTCGTCGCCTTTAGCGACGCGACCCGCCGGAACGACACCTCACAGTGGATCAACAACACGTACGTGAATCCCAACGGGCCCAGTGCCGCTTTCATCAGTCACGGTGATGCTAATTCCATCGGCAGCGTCGTGATTCAGAACATGGTTTCACTCGGAGGCTACGGCACCGGGATCGTTATTTATTCCACCGGCTCTAACGAAAAAGTTGTCATCCAGGGCGGGCAGCTGTACGGAAGCTCGACCGAAATCGATACTGATAACTCGATCGTAAACGGGCTGACGATTGGCGGGGAGAGCGGTTCGCTTTCAATCAACGGAAATCACACGGTCGTTCAAAACTCGGTCTTTGCCGGTAGCGCCGCCAGTCCATTTGCGGGCCATAACGGAGCTCTCATCGACGGGGGCACGAACAACACCATTCGCTTTAACACATTTCTGACCAAGGCGGTGTACGGTCCGGCGATCGGGCTTTTGAACACTGGCACGAACACGAATATATACGGAAACATTGTCGCCTCTCCGGACAGTACACCCGACCCTGTCGGACTGCTTTTTAACGGGGCCGGGTCCCTGAAATCTGGTCTAAATCTTTTCGGTTCCGCGCCGATGTTCTTCACAGGGGACACGATCCACGCGGTCTTGGTCAACCTTCAACAGTGGCAGGCGATGGCGCATGATACGAACTCGCTCGTCGCCGACCCGGCGTTCGTCGATGCCACGAGCGGAAACTTTTCGCTGTCGCAGGGGTCGCGCGGGAACGGTTTCTATCACGGGCCGCTGGACTCCTCGCTCGAGTCAGCCAATGCGCTGTTAGGCGCCGCGCACGCCGACGGTAGCTACGACGCCGGCGCGAACCCGATCTACGGCGGGATCGGCCCGGCGATCACGGTGACCGGCTCGACGACACTCGTGGGGACCGGCACGGGCATTACGCTGTTCAATTCGCCGGCCGTGCAGATCAACGCCGGCGCGGTGCTCACACTCAACGCCCCGACCGGCCACGCCAACCGATCGGTATTGGTCGCCGGGACTTTGACCTTTTACGGTTCCTCGGCCGCCCCGCAAGGGACGCTGGATCTGACCGGGAACGATCTGATCGTTCACAACGGCGACCCGACCGTCATCGCAGCCGAGATTGCAGCCGGCTTTAATCCCGAAGGGCAGGCCGGTAAACAGGGCATCACCACGTCTACGGCATCTGCAGCAAAACTGACCGCTCTCGGGGAACTTCTGAATTCTGATCCGAATGGCAATCCAATTTACAACACTTTCGACGGGCTGCCGGTCGTGAACACCGACGTGCTGGTCAAATACACTTATTTCGGAGACGCGAATCTCGACGGCGTCGTCGATGGATCGGACTATACGCTGATCGACGCAGGATTCGGGACGGGATTAACCGGCTGGTCCAACGGCGACTTCAACTACGACGGCCTTATTAACGGATCGGACTACACCCTGATCGATAACGCCTTCAACTCGCAGGCCGTTCCGTTGAACGAATTCGCGAGCCCGACCGCGACCGTCCCCGAGCCGGCTGCTGTCGTAGCGGTCGGCTGCGTGGTGCTGTCGCTTTTAAGCCGTCGCCGCCGTAACGATAGGGGAAACTGGTAACACCAGACGAGTTGCGGCATAGTTCAGAGATGCCGCTTTTCACAAGACATTTCGACGGCTCGTTTCGTGCGTCCAGTGCCGTTCTCGTCGGCGATGTAACGGCCGGTGACCAATCCAGTTTCTGGTTCGGTGCCGTCGTCCGCGGGGACGTCGCGGCTGTTCGGATCGGCCGGCGCAGCAACGTGCAGGACAACGCCGTCGTGCACTGCGATACCGGCGTTCCGAATGTGATCGGGGACGACGTCGTGATCGGGCACGGGGCCGTCGTCCACGGCAAGCAGGTCGGCGACGGATCGTTGATCGGCATGGGCGCGACTGTGTTGAGCCGGACCGTCATCGGCAAAGGATGCTTGATCGCCGCCGGCGCAGTGGTGCCGCCGGACTTGGTTGTGCCCGACGGCATGGTGGTGATGGGCGTCCCCGGTAAGATCGTCCGGCCGGTGAAGCCTGAGGAACTTGAATACATGCGGTGGTTACGCGGGCACTACGTCGAGCTGGCGGAAAAATACATCGCCGGCCACTTCGAACCAAAAACAGCGGAATGAGCTTTACACCACGCCGCGTTATTTGAGTGTGGACAGGCGTGCCTCGATGACGCTGCGCATGACCTCGACCGGGGCGGGTTTCGCCGTCCACGCGGTGAACTGTGCTGCCGCCTGCCGGACGAACATTTCAATACCGCCCACCGTTTTAGCGCCCGCCGCCTCGGCCTGTTCCAGGAACCGGGTCCGCATCGGGTTGTACACCACGTCGAACACCAGCGAGTCTTTTTCCAGAACCGGGATCGAGTCCCCGAACGGTGACTTCGCCACGTCGGGGTGCATGCCGATGCTGGTCGTGTTCACATAGATCTGGCAGCAGCTGTCACACAGTTTGTCGATGCTCGCGGCGACGACTTTCCCCGTCTTGCCGTTGAACTCGGCCGCCAGCGCAGTCGCCCGGGCGAGCGTCCGGTTGTAAACCACAACCGTCGCGCCGCAGTGCGCTAGCGCCGCCACCGCGGTACGCCCGGTCCCACCGGCACCAATCACGGCGATCCGGTACCGGGCCAGGTCCAATCGGGTCACACCCAACGCGGAGCAAATGCTGTCGAGAATCGCGGCGTAATCGGTATTCAGCCCGTACAGCTTAGGTCCGTCGATGACGATCGTGTTCACCGCGCCGATCCGCTCGGCCAGCTCCTCGACGGATGCGCCCTTTTTCCTTCAGATATCGGAGCGCGTTCTCTTTGTGCGGGATCGTCACCGACAACCCCGACAGGTGCAACCCTTCGAAATGAAGGAAACTTTCCATGAACGCTTTGAAGCTTTCGTAGCTGGCCGCGACCAGCAGCGGCAGGTACACGCCGTCGTGCCCGGCCTGCTCGAACGCGGTGTTGTGGATGGCCGGCGACATCGAGTGCCCGATCGGCGACCCGACTACGCCGTACACTTTGGTCTCGGGCCCGATCGAGTCCCAGCGGTACAGCCGTTTCATGTCGGTAACGCTGACCTGCCCGGGGGCAGTGCCCCCCGTCCCGTCGAGCGCGGCGAAGGTGAGAAACGCGTTGAACTTTTTCGCCAGCACCCGGCTGATCAACCCCGCCTCGCCCATACACAAGGCGATCGTCGGCTTCTGCTGGTGCTGAAGAATTTCGAACGCTTCCAGGTTGTCGCGAATCGATCGGGCCGCCCAAACGACTTTCGCGACGTCGCCAGGCGACGCGTACAGTTCCGCGACCAGGTTGGTCAAACGCGCGGGCCGGCCTTCGAAATCATGGCTGCTCAGGATCAATCGCGGAAAAAACTCGCGGGGAACGGGGATCTTTTTCGACGTCGCCAACTCGACGTCGACGTAAGCCGCGTGCGGTCCGGCAAGCCGGAGCTGTGCGACCCGGGTCGCGTCGTCGGCGGTCGACTGGCCGCCTTCCCAGCCGGCCCGGCAGGTCACGATCACCGGCAGCGTCGACCGGCTGACCAGCTCTTCGATGTTCCCGCCAAACGTGTCGACGCGCAATTCGACCATGTCCGCGCCATTCTCCGCGGCGACGGCGATGTCACGCACGGCTTGTGAAACCTCGGTGACGAAAATGGCAACGCAGAGTCGAGTCATAGGCGGGCGGTGGAGTCAGTCGCCGGCAGAGTGGATTTAGAAATGAACTGGGTCGCAAACGTCGACCGCTTCTGTCGGCGGATCATTTCCCTTTCAGCCCGAGCTTCGCCACCTCTGCTTCGATCGCGGACTTGGTCGTGTCGTTCACTTCCCACAGCGGCAATCGCATTTCACCGCTGTCCAGCCCGACGCATTTCATGGCGTGCTTCACGCCGCCCGGGTTCCCATCCAGGAACAGTGTTTTGATCAGCGGGAAAATCTCGTGATGAACTTCCCGCGCCGCGGTGAAGTTGGAAGTCAGAGCGAACTGCGTGAGCGCCTTGACCTTGGTCGGAATCAGGTTCGACGCGACACTTATAACGCCCTTGGCGCCGATGCTGATCAGCGGAAGCGTCAGCGAATCGTCCCCGCTGATGACCGTGATGCCGCACAGGTTCATGATCTCGGTCGCGAGGTCAAGCGACCCGGTAGCTTCCTTGATCGCGACAATATTCGGGTGCTCGTTCAGCTTCGCCACTGTGGCCGGCGTCATGGTGATGCCCGTTCGGCCCGGGATGTTGTACAGCACGATTGGCAGTTCGACCCGGTCGGCCAGCGTCATGAAGTGCCGGTACAGCCCTTCCTGGTTCGGCTTGTTGTAATAGGGATTGACGCTCAGGCTCGCCGACGCCCCGGCCTTTTTCGCCGCCGTGTGCAGCTCGAGCGCTTCGGTCGTGGCGTTCGCGCCAGTCCCGGCGATCACCGGAACGCGGCCCCCGGCGAACCGGATTGTCTGCTCGATCACCTTCACGTGTTCGTCCATGTTCAACGTCGGGGATTCCCCCGTTGTACCCACGGGCACCAGCACGTCGATCCCGCCGCGGATCTGAAACTCGACCTGATCCCGAAGGCGGTTCTCGTCTACCCGCCCCTCGCGGAAGGGGGTGACCATTGCCGTCATTGCACCGCTGAACATTCTGTCTCCGTTAAATTGTATAGCTTTTTTGCCGACGCGGAATTGTAGTGGACGTGACCCGCTGAACAAAGCCCGGCCCGCACGACTCCTGTCGGCAACGGTTCACTCGGCGGCGATGAGGTACTGCCGGACCGTCTCGGCAAGCCCCCACTTGAGCGCGTCGGCGATCAGGGCATGGCCGATCGATACCTCGGCCAGACCGGGGATGCCGGCCACCAGCGCGTGAAGGTTGTCCAGGTTCAGATCATGCCCGGCATTGACCCCGAGCCCAACTCGACCGGCGTTCTGACCCGCTTTCGCGAACGGCGTCACCGCCATCGAACCGCGACGGGAAAACGCGGCCGCGTACGGTTCGGTGTAAAGTTCAACCCGATCGGCGCCCAGCTCGGCGGCGGGTTGCATGTCGGCTCCGGCGTCCATAAACAGGCTGACCCGGCAGCCAAACCTCTTTAACTGCGCGACGACGGGACGAAGTTTTTCCATCGTGTCGGCGTCCAGGTTCCAACCCTGGTTGCTGGTGACCGCCGAAGGTTCGTCCGGCACCAGGGTGCATTGCGTGGGCCGGACTTCGTCGACCAGATCCATATAACCGTGAAACGGGTTGCCTTCGATGTTGTATTCCGCGGCGGGGTAGCTTTTCAGCAGCCGTGCGATCCCGCGGACGTCGTCGGGGCGGATGTGCCGTTGATCGGGGCGGGGGTGGACCGTGATCCCGTGTGCGCCGGCGTCGAGACAGATCCGCGACGCCTCGACCACGCTGGGAATATCGAGCGACCGGGTGTTGCGGAGGGTCGCAACCTTGTTCACGTTGACACTGAGCTTTGCCATCGGCGGATTGTACGCACCGGCGCGGTTTAACATGAAAATTTCGCCGCGGCGGGGCGTCTGATGTAAAACTGCGTGACATTCATCGCCCCGTCCAACTCGAAGGAACCAACCATGCACAAACGCCTCACCGCCCTGATTCTCGCCGCCGCCGTCACCGCAGCATGCGGACACGCATACGCACAAATACCGCCTGCACCTGCCGCAATAAAGAGCCCGTCCACGCAGCCGGCGGTCGCCGCCGAGGTGCCGGTGAAGGAAGTCGTGCTGTTTTCGTCGGGGGTCGGATATTTCGAGCACTTCGGAACCGTCCAGGGCGACGGGAGCACCGATCTGCGGTTCAAGACCAATCAGATCAACGACATTCTGAAAAGCCTGGTGCTGCAGGATTTGGACGGCGGGAAAGTTGCGGCCGTGACGTACCCGTCGCAGGACCCGATCGCCAAAACACTCAAAAGTTTTCAGGTCGATATCACCACCAACCCGCCGCTGGCGGACCTGCTCAACCAGCTCCGCGGGGCGAAGGTGACGATCACCGTCAACGGTGAGAAAACCACCGGTGTCATTCTGGGCGTGGAAAAGAAGCGGGTCACCGTAAAGGGCGAAAAGTCCGACGACCAGACGGCCTGGACGTCCGTTCTGAATCTGGTCAGCAGCGGAAAAATTGTTTCGCAACCGATGGACCCGATCAGTTCGATCGAATTGGACGACCCCGCGCTGCAGGAAGAGCTGAGCAAGGCACTGGTCGCCTTGGCCGGGGCACGCGATCAAGACAAGAAACCGGTCAAGATCAGTTTCACCGGGGCCGGCGATAGGCGGGTCAGGCTCGGCTATGTGGTCGAAACGCCGATCTGGAAGACGAGCTATCGGTTAATCCTCAGCGACGCGAAAGCAAAACCGGCCGACGCGCCCACTACGCAGCCCGTGCTCGCCGACGGCAATCTGCAAGGCTGGGCGATTGTGGAAAATCAGACGGATAATGACTGGAACAACGTTCAATTATCGCTCATAAGCGGCCGGCCGATCTCGTTCGTCGAGGATCTCTATCAACCGCTCTACATACCCAGGCCGGTGGTCACGCCCGAGCTGTACGCGAGCCTGCGACCGCAGGTGTATGCCGGCGGAGTGGCCCCGAGAATGGCGGCACAAGTCGCAGCCGCGAGCCCAGCCCTAATGTCCGCGGCTCGGCATCAGAGCTTGAACAAATCAGTGCAAGCCGAAGTGGCGTATGACGCGGCTGCGGCACCGATGGCGTCGACGCCCCCGATGGATCCGACTGCGTCGGTCGCATCCGTCGCCTCGGCGGCGGCGATCGGTGAGCTGTTCGAATACACGGTCGGCAGCGTTTCATTGCCCCGGCAGCGGTCGGCGATGATCCCCATCATTACCGACCCGATCGAAGTCGAACGCGTGTCGATCTACAACCAGAATGTACTGGCGAAGAACCCACTGAATGGCGCGAGGGTGAAGAACACAACTAAAAAGCACCTGCTGGCCGGGCCGATTACCGTGATCGACGGCGCGACCTACGCCGGCGACGCGCAGATCGATAATCTCCCGCCCGGGCAAGAGCGGCTGCTCAGCTACGGCGTCGACCTGCAACTGCTGGTCGACGCCGTCGACAACAAGACCGAAAACAGCCTTCAGTCCGGCAAGATCGTCAAAGGCGTTTTGTATCTGACGCACAAGCTGCTGCAGACGCAGAACTACGTCGCCCAGAACAAGTCGGATCATGACAAAGTTCTGATCGTCGAGCACCCCCGACAAGCGGGCTGGGATCTGGTCGACACGCAGAAGGAAATCGAAAAGACCGATGCCGTCTACCGTTTCCGGACCCCGGTGGCGGCTGGCAAATCGGCGAGCCTGAACGTTAAGCAGCAGATCGTCCAGGACGAAACGATGGCGATCCTGAGCACCGACGCCGGTCCGTTGGATTTCTATCGCCAGCAGGGCTCGATCCCGCAGAACGTGAAGGACGCGCTCACCAAGGCGATCTCACTGAAAACAGCACTGGTCGACACCCAGCGTCAGAACGAAGAGAACAAGACCAAGCTGTCGACCATCACCACCGAGCAGACCCGCATCCGTGATAACCTTCGGACGGTGACCCCTAACAGCCAGTATTACACCCGTCTGATGACCAAGCTGAACGACCAGGAAACGCAGATCGAAAAAACGCAGGGGACGGTCGACGACCTGCAGAAAAAACTCGACACCCAACGCCAGGAACTGGAAACTTATCTGCAGAATCTCGACGTCGGTTAAGCCGTGTCCGGCGAGCGGTTAAGACAATCGGCCGGGCCTCTGCATGATCTTCAGAGGCCCGGCGTTGCGTCTGCGATCAAACTTTTGTGTCGAAACGGGGCTGCCTCGGCCGATAGTTATCGGACCCATGGCTACCTTCTCCCCCAGTCGCGCCGCCGCGGTTTTGATTGTCATCGTCGGGCTGTTCGCAGCCTTGATCGGCCGCGTGTCGTATCTACAGACGTTCGGCAGACAGAAAACAATTCGGCAAGCCGAGCGGCAACAGCACCAGATAGAAATGCTCGCCGCCCGTCGGGGTTGCGTGTACGACCGCAACGGCATCTTGATGGCCGGCACTGTGCAGACCCGCACGCTTTACATCGACCCAAAACTCACGACTACCATCCAAGACGGATACCCCGAAGACGGCAAAAGCGTCGCCAAGCTAGACGATTCGATCGACGCACTGGCCAAGCTGATCCACCGCAAACCTTCGGACTTAAGTCAGCTGTTCAGCGACCGCTCGACGGCCCGGTTTTTAAAAATCGCCGAAGGGCTCGACGACACCACCGCCGACGCGATCGTGAAATTGAATCTCCCGGGCGTGGGCATCACGTCTGCCACTCGGCGATATTACCCGACCGCGCCGACTGCTTCGCACCTGCTGGGCAGCGTAACCAAAGACGGCAGAGGGCTCGAAGGACTCGAGCTACAGTTCGAGAAAGAGCTGGCAGGCAGCGACGGGTATGAGCGCGTGCTGAAAGACTCGCACCGACGTCCGATCGCCGTCGCCGCCGAGGATTACGAAGCGCCCGAGCACGGGAAGCATCTGGTGCTCACGATCGACGCGAACATCCAGACGATCGCCGAAGAGGAACTGGACAAGACCTGCACCAAGCACGCCGCCAGCCGCGGCGAGGTCGTGGTGATGGAACCAGACACCGGCGAGGTTCTCGCACTGGCGAATTGGCCAAAGTTTGACCCGGACCATTACGACCCGAAACATCCCGAGGTCCGCCGCGACCGCGTAATCACCGACCCGTACGAACCGGGGTCGACGATCAAGCCGTTTATCGTCGGGCCGGCGCTGCAGTGGGGCGCGACCCGCCCGGACGAGATGTTTCATCTCGGCGGGGCGAAGTACCACACCCCATATGGCCGGTTGATCAGCGACGTGCACGGGTTCGAAGACCTCTGCCTGTGGGACGTGCTGGTGAAATCCAGCAACATCGGCATGTCAATGCTCGGCGAACGGCTGGGAAATACCCGGTTGCATACCGCGCTCACCGCTTGGGACTTCGGACTTCCCACGGGCATCGAACTGCCCGGTGAAAACGGCGGGAAAATCAACCGACTCGCGAAATGGGGACGCAGCAGCACCGAATCAGTCAGCATGGGTTACGAACTGATGGTGACGCCGATGCAGCTGTGTCGAGCGTTCTGCGGGTACGCCAACGGCGGCCGGCTCGTCACCCCGCATCTCATCAAAGGAATGCTCGATGGAAACGGAAACCTGATCAGCAGGTATTCGTCGACCGAGTTGTCAAAAGCGCCGCAGGTCATTTCTCCAGAGACGGCCGCCGAGGTGAAACGGATTCTCGCCGACGTTCCGTTACGTGGAACGGCCGAGGGCATGGACGTCAAAAGCACGGTCTGGAACATCTTCGGAAAAACAGGCACGGCCCACATCAGCGAAGGCAAACGCGGCTACAGCAAAACGCGGTTTAACAGCAGCTTCGTCGCCGGTGCCCCGGCGGAAAACCCGCGGCTGGTGATCGCGTTCATCGTCCACGACCCCAGCAAGGAAGCACATTACGGCGGTGCCGTCGCCGGCCCGGGGGCTAGCCAAGTGCTTCAGCGGTCACTCGCATACCTGCAAGTGCCGGCGTCCCCCGACCTCCCCATGCCGCCGGCGAACGTGATTCAGAAGCTGAATAAGTTCGACGCCAAATCGTATTCGCGGGAACCTAAACTCGTCGCGACCGCGCGGGAGTAATTGCGTCTCGGCCCATCAGTTCCTGCTGTTCTCGAGTGACACGCTTCGGGGCCGACGCTTTTTCACCCGCGGCTTCGTCGATAATGTGACAGGATTAAGCAGTCTTACATCCCGCCCATCAGCACCGCGAGCAAGCCCTTCTGAAAGTGCAGCCGATTCTCGGCTTCCGGAAAGACCAGCGACCGCGGGCCCTCGAAGACTTCCTCGCTGATCTCCAGCCCGCGATAGGCCGGCAGGCAGTGCAGCACCACCGCGTGCGGCGGGGCGGCGGCGAGCAGGTCGGCGTCGACGCGGTAGCCCGCGAAGTCGGCCATGCGTCGGGCCTTTTCTTCCTCTTGACCCATGCTCACCCAGGTGTCGGTCACGATCACGTCGGCTTCGTGGACCGCGTCCTTTGGGTTCGCGACAGTGATGAAATCCATCTCCGGCACTTGTGTCATAATCCGATCGATGTCGTCGGCGGGCAACTCATATCCGCCCGGCGCGGACAGTATGAATTTCATTCCGAACTTGCCGCACGCGACCGATAGGGATCGCGCGACGTTGTTACCGTCACCGATGAACGCCATCGTACGGCCGGCGAGATCGCCGAAATGTTCCTCGAGCGTCATAAGGTCGGCCATCGCCTGGCAGGGATGGCTGTAATCGGTGAGCCCGTTGATGACGGGGACCGTCGAGTGCTTCGCCAGGTCGACGATTTTGTGGTGCTCGAACGTCCGCGCCATGATGCCGTCGCACATGCCCGACAGCACGCGGGCCACGTCCTGCACCGGCTCGCGGCGGCCGAGGCCGACTTCTTCGTCGCGGAGCAGAAGCCCGGTCCCGCCGAGGTGCGTCATCGCCACGGCGAAGCTCACGCGGGTGCGGAGGCTCGGCTTCTCGAAGATCATCGCCAGTGTTTTCGAGGCCAGCACCGGGGCGTTTTTGCCGATCGATTTGTATTGCTGCTTCAGGTTCCGCGCGACGTCGAGCACGTGCCGAAGCTCAGCAGGCGTGCTCTCGGTCAATGAAATGAAATGTTTCATGTCGCATCGCTTTCAGACGAGAAGTGATCGAAGGCCGTTGCGGTCGGCGGGCATGAGCTTAGAGCACGATCTCGGTGCCGATGCCGGCTTCGGTGTAGATCTCCAGCAACAGCGCGTGCGGAATGCGACCGTCAATAATGTGCGTTTTGGTTACGCCGGCTTGGATCGCCTGCTTGCAAGCCTCGACCTTGGGAAGCATCCCGCTGCCGATCGCGCCGCTCTTGATCATTTCATCAATCTGACCGGTCGTCAGGTGATTGACCAGGCTGTTGGGGTCGTTGGGGTCGGACCGGATGCCGTGCGTGTCGGACACGACGACGAATTTATCGGCCCGCATGGCGGCGGCGACCGCGCCGGCGGCTGTGTCGGCGTTGACGTTCAACCGTTGGCCCGCCGCGTCGCGGGCGATCGTCGCGATGCACGGAATTGAATCCGCCTGCACCAGCAGCTGCAGCAGCCGCGCGTTGACACTCTTCACGTCGCCGACGAAACCCAAATCGAGCCTGCGGCCGTCGGGGCCGGCGAGATAGGTCTTCTCGGCGAACAGCACGTTGCTGGTCAGGCTGTGAAGCCCCATTGCCTCGCACCCCTGCATCTGGATGAAGTTGACGATGAATTTGTTGATCTGGTTGCACAGCACGTGCTCGGCGATCGCGAGCGTGCGCTCGTCGGTATACCGCCGGCCCTGCACCATCTGCGGTTCGAGCCCGGCCTTGTGCATGGCGTCGTTGATCGCCTTGCCGCCGCCGTGAACCAGAACGGGCTGCATCCCGACGTAGTTCATGAAAACGATGTCGGTCAGCAGATTGGTCAGCGCCGCCTCGTCGTCCATGATCGACCCGCCGACCTTGACGACGACCACTTTATTGTGAAATCGCTGCACGTACGAGAGCGCCTCGATCAGTGCAGAAGCCTTATTGATTGCAACGTCCATCTGCATCGCCTGGGTCACTCCGGAAGAAAGCGGCAAAGTCTATTTACGGACGTTGCGGGTGTAAAGCGATTACGCCCGCCGCCAGAGGTTGTCGGCGATTCTCAACCGGGCGGCGGATGCGAAGCGCGGCGTGGGGCTGCTGCGGGGCTGGTTCAAAGTCGTCCACAGTAAAGAGACCTTGCCGGTCGCGCCGGTCGGGCGGATTGGTGGGGCTCCTGGCGCGTACACGCCCCATAATACTGGCACTTTTGACCATTCGTCCGCAGAAATCTTGTGAAGCCGGCCGCCGGCAAATGCGATAGCTGTGTCGGAGACAATGCCCATGAACGTTCGGAAATCGGTATCGGCGACTCGATTGACTCAGGCTGGCGTCCGCACCGTGCGGAAGCTCGCGCGGTTTGCGACCCCCATGGAGACGCTCGAATCACGCGTGCTGATGTCCGCCGCCACGCTGGCGACGCCGACCGCGGTTACCGCGACCGCGACCAGCCCCGCGAGCGTGAGCCTCAGCTGGACGGAATCTACTCCGACAGCCGGGGGGTACGCGGTGCTCCGCTCGACCAACGGCGGCGAGTTCGCCACGATCGGTAAGATCACCACCGGCGCGACCAAGACGTTTTCGGACACGACCGTCCAGTCGAACAAGTCGTACAGCTACAAGGTGCAGGCGGTCGCCGCCGGGAAGACCTCGCCGGTGTCGGCGCCAACGGTGGTCAAAACGCCGCTGGTCGCGCCGACGGCCGTCACCGCCACATTGCAGGAACACAAGATCGCGATCGGCTGGACCGGCAACGACACCACCGCGACCGGCTACCACGTGTTGCGGTCGACCAACGGCGGCGCGTTTACCAATTTCGCCGACGTCACCTCCAGGACGATCACCACCGCGACCGACACGACGGTCGTCTCGGGCCAGGCGTACAGATACGAAGTCCAGGCGTACACCACGACCAACACGTCGGCTGTGACGGCGCCGGTCACGCTCGCGATGCCGCTCGCGGCCCCGTCGGGGTTGTCGGCCGCCACGTCGACCAGCTCGATGGTGCACGTCGCCTGGATCAACAACGACACGTCGACCACCGGCTACCTGGTGCTGCGGTCGACCGACGGCACGCACTTTACCACCCTGAGCACGATCACGACCGCGTCGGCGGTCAGCATCGACGACAAGAGCGTTCTGCCGTTCACGACCTATTACTACCGCCTCGAAGCGACAACGGTTTCGGTCGTCTCGGCGGTCTCTAATACGGCCACGGCGAAGACCACGCTGGCGACGCCGACCGCCGCAGGATTTTCGACGGTGGCGGCGAACGCAATTTCAATGAAATGGGCCGACACCGATCCGGCCGCGCAGGGTTACTACGTCCTGCGTTCCGACGGCGGGGCGTTCACGCAGGTCGCCCTGATCACGTCGAATAAGACGGTCTCATTTACCGACACGACCGTACGCGCGAACCGAACCTACTCGTACGAGGTTCAGGCGTACAACGGCACGTCGACGTCCGCGACGACTGCCGCGATCACGTTGACGACATTGCTGGCGTCCCCGACCGCGCTGAGCGCCACCACCCTGAGCGGCACGAGCGTGCAACTGACCTGGACGGGTAACGATTCGGCCGCGACCGGCTACGTCGTGTTGCGGTCGATCGACGGCAAGGCATTTGTCAACGGCGCGACGATTTCGTCCGGCTCGGCCGGGAGTTTCGTCGACACTGTCGCGTCGGGGCACATGTACTGTTATTCGCTGGTCGCCACGTCGGACCACAATTCCTCGGCGATGATCAGCCCGTCGACGACGGTTACGCCGGTGGTCGCCCCCGGGTCGGTCACGGCGACTTCGCTTTCGGCGACCAGCGTCCGTGTGAACTGGGTCAACCGGGACCCGTCGGCGACCTCATACCAGGTTTTCCGTTCGGTCAACGGCGGCGCTTATACGCTGCTGTCTACGCTGACCTCGGCAACCGCGAACACGGTCACCGACACCACCGCGCTGTCGAATCACACCTATTCGTACCGCGTTCAGGCCAGCAACGGAATTTTTGCCAGCTCGTCACAAAGCGACGCGGCGACCGCGACCACGCCAATGCTCGCGCCGACTAAGTTGACGGCGACCGTAACCGGCGGGTGGATCAATCTGGCGTGGACGAACACGGACACGACTGCGACCGGATACGTCGTGCTGCGGTCGACCGACGGGATCATTTACACCCAGTTGGCGACGCTGACCTCCGGCGGCACGACCAGCTATGCGGACACGACCGTGACCGCGGGGCAGAAATATTACTACCAGGTGCAGGCAACCGCCGGGTCGGCCGCGTCGGCGGTGTCCGCCGCCGCGAGCGCCACCGTGTCGACGGCACCGACGACCACCAGCACCGTGGCAATCACGACCCGGTACGGGAACGAGTTGGTCATCACGGCCACCGGCGCGAGCGACTCGATCTTTATCAGCCAGAGCGGTACGACGCTGACGATCGTCGCGGACGGCAAAACCTCGACCAGCCCGGTGCCCGCGGCCGGGGTGTTCGTGTACGTCCGCGGCGGGGCGGACGGAATTAATGTCGATCAGTCGGTCAATTGCCGGGTGACGATTGAAACCGTCGACGGCGGCACGGACGACATCGTCAGCGCCGGCACGAACGTTAGCGCCTGGGTCGATTCGAACGACGTCTACACCGGCAGCGGGACGGTGCACGCGGTCGGCAGCTTCGTCGGCGGAGTTGCGAAAACCGTCGGAGCCGCGCTCGCGAACCCGAAAGATGCCGGTAAGACCATAAAGATGACGACGTCGCTGTGGGGCACCGGCCCGGTCGCGGGCGACATCAACCAGGGCGGGGTCGGCGACTGCTATTTCCTGTCTTCGCTCGCGGCATTCGCCGGGGTGAAACCTTCGGTGCTGCAGGAGTCGGCCGTGGACATGGGCGACGGCACGTACACGGTGCAGTTTTACTCGCAGAACAAACCAGTTTTCATCCGGGTGTCGAACGATATCTCGACCGGCGCGTATTGGGGCTACGGCTTTGCCCGCCCGGGGAGCAGCGGTGACGTCTGGGCGCTGGTGATGGAAAAAGCGTTTGCCGACTTCCGCACCGGGGCCAACACATATGCCTCGACCAGCAGCGGGTGGATGGGTGAAGTGTATGCCGACCTCGGGCAGGCCAACACCAGCTTCGGAATGAGCGGCGCGACCGAAAGTTCGTTCTACTCGATGGTCTCGACCGATCTGGCCACCGGCAAGGCAGTTACGCTGGGCACGTCGAACGCACCGACCCTGGTCAGCGGGCACGCCTACACGCTGGTTAGCTGCGGCATAGATGCGAATGGGGTGACGTCGTACGTCGTCCGCAACCCGTGGGGCGTCTCCGGCGACTCGCTGGAAAACAGCCAGGGGTATGCGACGCTGACGTACGCCCAGATGAAGGCCAACTTCATCGACGGCTGTCAGGCCCTGTAATTCGCGAATGTAAGTCGTTTACAAAGACGTGGGAGAAACCAATCCGGTTTCTCCCACGTCTTCTTTTCACCTTTCACTTGATCGCAATCGCTTCCTTGACCAGTGCCTGGTTCAGCGCGATCGACAGCTCGCTTCGGATCTGGATCCATCGCTCTGCCTCGTTGGTCCAGACGTGCAACTCGTAGCTGAAACTGTCCGCCCCGAACTTAGTCAAAAACGCCTGCGGGGCGGGGCTGCCTACCACCTGCGGGTGTTTGGCGGCGACTTCCAAAAGCAGTTCGAGCACGTGATTCGGGTCAGTGGACGAGCCCAGGGTGACCGCGATCGCGATCCCGCGCTGGCGGTTCGACAAGGTCCAGTTGACGACTTGGTTCGAGATGAGATTGCCGTTGGGGATGATGATCTCGGAGCTGTCCAGGGTGCGGAGCACGCTGGCCCTGATGCCGATGCGGGCTACGACGCCGGTCACGTCATTCAGTTGAATCACATCCCCGACTTTGACGGGCCGTTCGAACAGCAGGATTAAACCGGACACGAAATTATTGACGATGTTCTGCATCCCGAGCCCGACACCGACGACGAACGCGCTGGCGAGAATCGTCAGGTTGCTGAGCGAGTAACCCAGGGCGCGGATGGCCATGAAGAAGCCGACGAACAGCAGCACGTAGTGCACCATTTTCGAAATGGCGTAGGCGAGCCCGCCGGGCATGGGGAAGCGGTCGTAGACGTCTTCTTCGAGGACGAAACGAATGAAGTCGGACGCGAGGAACGAGAGCCAGACGACCAGACCGAATTGCAACACGTGCCCGAGCGACAGGTCGACCCCGGCGACGTGAGTGGTGGCATCGAAAACGCGGCGGGCGGCATCCAAAATCGCCGAGCCGACCGTCAATGACGCCAAGAGTCCGACCAGCCAACCGGCTGCGGCGAGCCATTCCATGCCCAGCGTGAGCCGGCGGAGCAGCAGCGGCTGGTGCCGGCGGACCATGCCGAGCCACGCCAGCGGGCGGGTCCGCAGTGCGAGGACGAGTAGCGCGATCGCCAGCGAGATTGCGCCGTACAGAATGACGGCGAGATACGCACTTTTGAGCGCGGCATCACCGAGCAGGCTGGCGAGGCTCACATACCCGATCGAGCTGGCGAGGAAGGCGACGGAGAAGGTCGCGAATTCGAGCCAGCTAATGACGAGAATGACTTGCCAGACGCGGTTCTCCGACGCTTGTTTCCGGATCGATCGAATGAGCGACACGATCAGCAACATTGCCGCGAGCATCTGCGCTAGAAACAGCATTCGCGACGCGAATGGGACGGCGGCGGCGACGAGTCGGATCTGGTCGAAAAAGTAAAAAACCACCAGGGCATTAAGGATGGGAAACAGCCGTTGATCGATGAGCCGGCGAAGAATGATCGTCGTCGGGACTAGCGCGACCGCGCCGACGATGGCCCAGAACATGCGGGGCGCCTGGGGGTAGATCCAGACGCTGAAGACCAGTGAGAGGACGATCGCCGTCGCGACCGGTGACGCAAACAGCAGCTTCGCGCGGTCGAAGCCGGGGTCTTGTTCGGACCAGTGGCAGACTTTTTTGCGGGCCACATAGATAGAAACCGTGAACACTGCAAGCATCGCGAACTGAATGCCGACGTTCTCCCGTCGGCGTTGGATATACGCCCAGATCGCCTTGGCCTGCCGGCGGAATGAATTCTGGCCTTCTTCGACGACGCTCTGTTTTTGCGCGGTCGCGCCGAACAGTCCCCAGACCGGCGGTTCATTCCGAGTGAAGAGCCGGGTGAATGCCTCGTCGCGTGATTCCCGGACCGACTCGAGCACTTCCATCACCTGCGCGCCCTGGGCGTCCACTGCCTGTTGCAGCTTTATTACTTCGACCAGTTGCTGGTTGAGTGAGCTGCTCACGTCCGTGATTTTGTCGAGTGTCGGGTCGATGGATTCCAAGGCCGTTTGAATGACGTCCCTGGCGTTTGGAAAAGGTAGAAAATATTCGGCCCGCGCCTTGGCCGCGTTCCAATCTTTCTCCAGACCGGCGGTCTGATCGATCTGGCCCCGCAAGCGGTCCCGGTTACGTTTGAGCGCGTCGGCCCAGCCGCTGAGGTTGTGCTGAATCCCGGACCAGTCGTCCTGCAGGTTCTCGAGCATCTGCAGCGACGGGTTGGCTTCGAGGAGCCGGGAGCTTTCGTCAAACCGGGCGTTGATTTCGACGGTAAGCACGGGCAACTCAGCTTTAACGGTGGGGACGGCGCGGTCCGATCGCACGTCCGACTGCATGCTGCGCAGCAGCACGTCGACGGCCTCGGCGCGGGTGGCCGATTCGGAAATGTCGAATGGCGCGGCCGGAGCTTTTTTAGGATCGGGGAGCGCCGCGTGCGGGGCCGGGGCGGTTGTCGCCGCCGTGGTTGCGGCCCTGGTCGTCGCCGGTGCGTGTCGTGTGGTGGGCGCGGTCGACGGACGAGTCAGCGGGGCTGCCGCGACACAGACGGTGACGAGCACCCAGAAGGCGGAAGAAACCCGTGGTCGAACGAAGGAACGAAGAAACGTCTGCACGCCGAACGTATACGGGAACAGGCGGAGCGGCGTCGAGGTCGAAACTGTCCGCCCGGCGACGCCGGCTGGGGTGAGCGGCAGACGGGCGAGCAGTGCAGGGCATGCCGCACTTGTCGCAGTTCTCAGTAAGTCGGCCGAGTGTCGCGGCGGGCCAGCAGTCGGGCGGTTTCGGCGAGTCTCTGGTGTGCCAGTTCGCAAGCCGGGTCGACGCGGAGGGTCAGCCGGTACGCTTCCATCTTCCGCGCCGGATCAGATTCGCGGTCGCCGGCTGTCAGGAAGGGTAGATGCAATTGCTCCCACAGCGCCATGACTTGGGCGTAGCTTTGACTTGTGCCCCGGTCGACGTCGGCCGGCAATTGGTCGAAGGGAATGACCAGCGATCCCGGCGGGGCCGCGTCCACGAGTTGTTTCACTGACGACGGAACGTCAGTGAGTTGCGGTGGGACCGATTCTGCTGTCGGAACAATCACGACGGCCAAGCTGCCGTCGGTGAGCACGTAGCTGGCCGCCAGAAATGTTTCGAGATACAGTTTCGCCTGGTGGGCGAGCGTCCGGCATTCGATCGCCGCCGCGGTCGAGCCCCGATCAGCGATCAACAGCTGGCCCTGCTTTTCATTCGTCAGCACTGCACGCGCGTCGACCGGTTGCTTAACGTCCCGACTCACAATGTGCATGCATACGGCCCCTTCCCCGCACCGCTGGCGGGCCTGACGCCGGGCTTCTTGTAAAGGCAGGTACAGTCTCGACAGCGTGTCATAAGCGCGTAAATCCCAGGCGGCCTGCTCTGCGGCGGCGAGCGTGTCTATGGCCGCTAAATAATCTGTCGCCATCAGTTCCCGTTGGCCGCGTTCGCATTCCTGCTGAATTTCTGCGTCTGCCATCCGAGGAAGTATGCTGTAGACCTCGGGGTAGCGTCAAAGCGGAAAAGCCCGGTTGACGCATATCGCACAATGCCTTCGATGCGTAGATTTCCCAGATTTCCAGCTCTCCGCGCACCGGTAGCCAAAAGAGCTGTTGGAAAAATAGGACGATATTGACTTTCGAATACTCTAATGGCATTATTTAAGCGTGCTTTCGCTGACCTCTCCAATTCGGCTTGCGGGTGACGATTATTTCCTTCCGGGCCACGCGCCGGTCAGGACGTTTAAGTCCGTGATCGACGGCGCGGTGCCGCTCCACGACCATGATTTCATGGAAATCGTGCTGATTCTGGGCGGTAAGGGGCTTCACAGAACCATCTACGGCGAACAGGACGTCGGAGCAGGAGACGCGTTCATCCTGCGCCCCGGCGCGTGGCACGCGTTCGAAGACGCGGTCGGGCTCGACCTTTATGAAACCCGGTTCAGCATGGAACTGCTGAACAAGGAACTGGCGTTCACCCGCGACGACCCGGCCATCGACATGATGTTCTGGGCCGCTCCCTTGTCGCTGGACCGCAGGGGTGTGTTGCATATAAAGCTCGACGAAGAAGGAATGAAGCGTTGCCACGCGGTGGTGGACGAGCTCGCTTCGTTGAATAGCAGACAGATCAGTGGCGGGCGGGCCGAAGAAATCGGGCGATTACTGCTTTTTGTGTCCGAGCTGGGGCATCAGGTCGCGGCGAAGCTGCAGACGATTCGCAAGGGAAAACCGGAGCCACACCAGGCGGTCACCGAAGGCATCCGGATGATGGAAGAGGACATTCGCCGCGACTGGACACTGCCGGACCTGGCCAAACGGTTGAGCGTCGATAAATCATATCTGGTAAGACTTTTTCGAGCGCACACCGGGTCACCCCCGATGCAGTTCCTCGCCAAAATCCGCGCCGAGCGGGCCGCGGTGCTGCTGCTCCGAACCGCCCGCGACATCAGCGTCATCGGGGAACAGGTCGGCTGGAGTGACCCCAACTATTTCGCACGCCGGTTTAAGGCCCATTTCGGGGTCAGCGCGACCAAATATCGCGAGAAATTCGCTCGCGATATCCAAAGCCCAGTCCACATGTAACCGGCGATTTGCCGGCCCAAACGCTCTCTGCGAATTGACGTTCAACGTTTGATAGTCTAACATTAGACTAATGGAACGCGACGAGGCGAGTGGCAATCCCCCGGACTGTTGCGAGATCGCGTTTCCTGCCGATCCGTCGACGCTGGTGTTCCGGCAGTTAATGGCCACCTCGTTCAAGCTTCAACGCCAACTCGAGGAAGTCCTCGACCCTCACGGGCTGGTGCTGTCACAGTTCGAGGCTCTGGCGAAAATCGGAATGAAACCGGGGATGATCCAGCAAGAATTGGTAAAACACCTGCTGGTGACCAAGGGGAACGTCGGGGCGCTTCTGGACCGGTTGGAATCACTGGGATGGGTCGAGCGGCGGGCGGACCCGAACGACCGCCGGGCGAATCGCCTGTTCCTGACGGCAACCGGGCAGACCACGATCGAACAGATCATCAGGAAACATCGGGTGTTCATCGCCGAGACGTTCAAGCCCCTGACGGCCGAGAAGCAGGTCGAGCTTCGGTCGCTGCTGAAACTGATCGAACCGGAATCCAAATGAGTTCAACCGCTGTAAAGACCAATGGAGAGATTTCGCCGGTCACCAACGGCGAGGGCAGGCTGGCACCATCGCCAGTGCGGAACCGGCGGCGGGTCCCACTGCCGCTGATTGTGCTGTTCCTCGTGATGCTCGTCGCCGGGGTGATCGCGGCAATCGTGTACGTCGCCGGTCATGGTTACGAATCGACCGATGATTCGTTCATTGAAGGGCATGTCGTCACGATCAGCCCGCAGGTTTCGGGCCTGGTGAAGGCCGTAAAGGTGAACGACAACGTGCTGGTAACCAAGGGGCAGGTCATGATCGAACTGGACCCTGCCGACTTTCAAGTCGCGCTCGATCAGGCGACGGCGTCACAGGCCGCGATGCAGGGGAAACTGTTGCAGGCCCGGGCCGAGATCGTGTCCGCCGGGGCGTACCGCGACGAGGCCAAGCACGAGGTGGACGTAGCTACCGCCAACGCGGAGAACGCGAAGGCGGACGACGATCGATTCAAACAATTAGCCGCGAGGACGCCCGGCGCGGTGTCGAAGCAGCAGCTGGACTCGGCCGAGGCCGCGAACCGCAGCAATCAGGCGCAAGTTGCGCAGGCGCGGGCGAAGCTCGCCGCCGCCGAGGCGGACATCGACACGAAGAAGGCGACCGCCGTCGCCGCCGAGGGGGACGTTCAAAAAGCCGCCGCCGACGTGCACAAGGCGGCGGTTAACCTCGGGTACTGCACGATCGTCGCGCCGCAGGCGGGGCGGGTCACCCGAAAGAGCGTCGAGCCCGGGTCGTACATCCAGGCCGGTGAGCAGCTGTTCGCGATCGTCCCGTCCGACGTGTGGGTGACCGCCAATTTCAAAGAGACACAGCTCGACCGGATGCGGGTCGGCCAACCGGTGGAACTCGCGGTGGACGCGTTTCCCGAGCTGAAATTTCGGGGCCGGGTCGACTCGATTCAGTCGGGCACCGGGTCGCGGTTCAGCGTACTGCCGGCCGAGAACGCGACGGGGAACTTCGTCAAAGTCGTCCAGCGGGTGCCGGTGAAGATCGACCTCGACGGTGCCGCCGGCGATTCGGACCACGTGCTCGCGCCGGGGATGTCAGTCGAGACAACCGTCGACGTTCGATAGTTCACCGACTGGCCCGCGGGCCGCGGTCTACCGCTTTTAATCGTTTTGTTTTTTCCCAAGCCGAGCTTATGTCGACGCTGACCGCCGATAGCCTGCCGCGGATCGACCGCCGACCGATCAACCCGTGGTTGATTGCGTTGACCGTTTCGATGGCGACCTTCATGGAGGTGATGGACACGAGCATCGCGAACGTGTCGCTGAGCCACATCGCCGGCAACCTGGGCGCGGGGAATGACGAGAGCACCTGGGTGCTCACAAGCTACCTGGTCGCCAACGCGATCATTCTTCCGATCAGTGGCTGGCTCGCGTCGGTAATGGGCCGTAAACGGTTTTACATGAGCTGCGTCGCGCTGTTTACGATCAGCTCGGCGCTGTGTGGGTTGGCACCGAGCCTGGGCTGGCTGCTATTTTTCAGAGTCATCCAAGGCATCGGCGGTGGGGGGCTCGCGCCCAGCGAGCAATCGATTCTGACCGATACTTTTGCCCCGTCGCAGCGGGGGATGGCGTTCGCCGTTTACGGGCTGGCGGTCGTGTTCGCCCCGGCGATCGGGCCCACGCTGGGCGGGTGGATCACTGACAATTATTCCTGGCGGTGGATCTTCTTCATCAATATTCCGGTCGGTGTCGTGTCGCTTCTGCTTTCGTCGAAGCTCGTTCACGACTCGGCCGAGGCGCAGCAACAGCACACCAATGTCTGGAAAAACGGGCTGAGCATCGATTACGTCGGGTTCGGGCTTGTCGCTTTAGGGCTCGGCGCTTTGCAGGTATTTTTAGACAAGGGTCAGGAAGACGACTGGTTCGGTTCGAACTTTATCAAGCTGTTCGCGACCCTGGCCTTTTTCGGTCTGGCGGCCGCCATCGTCTGGGAACTGGCGGTGGCCAAGGAACCGATCGTCGACCTGCGGCTTCTCAGGCAGCCGAGCTTCCTGTTTTCCAACGTGCTGATGTTCCTGGTCGGTTTCATTCTGAACTCGACCACGGTCATGCTGCCGCAATTCGTGCAGCAGATTTTGGGATACAACGCGACCAACGCCGGGATGATTCTCATGGGCGGGGGATTTGTACTGATGTTCATGATGCCGATCGTGGGGAACCTGCTCAGGTTCGTGCAGCCGAAATATCTGATGTTCGTCGGCCTGTCGCTCACGTCGCTGGCGATGTTTCACCTGACCGGGTTTAACACGCAGATGTCATTCGGGCACCTGGAAATGGCTCGCATTTTTCAATGCGTCGGGCTGCCGTTGTTCTTCGTGCCGTTGAACACGATCGCGTATTCGAACCTACCGCCGGGCAAGAGCAACAACGCCTCGGCGCTGATGAACCTGATGCGAAACCTTGGCGGGGGGATCGGGATTTCGTTCGCGGTCACGATGCTCGAGCGGCGGGGGCAGATGCACCTGGACCGACTCGTGAGCCACGCGTCGATGTTCGACCCGGCTTTCCGCAGACAGCTGAACGCCACGATGCAGACTTTCATCCGCCACGGCGCGGGGCCGGTCGAAGCCCGCACCAAGGCGCTCTTCGCGATGGCCGGGACAGTGGAGCAGCAGGCCACAATGCTGTCGTATCTGGACGTCTTCAAGGTGATGGCGATCGGTTGCCTTTGCGTGGTCGGACTGGTGATGTTCCTGCAGAAGATCAACCGCGGCGCGAAGGCCGAGCCGGTGGGACACTAGAAAGTTGGAGCCGCCCGGCCGGCGCGATATTCTGAAAGAAATGCGGTTACCAACCATCGGAAAATTTGTGTGCGCGACGGCGTTGCTGAGCGCTACCGCGTGCACGTCGAAGTTGAAAACGGAGCCCGGACCGATGTCCGAAGCCAATGCTGTACCGGGTGCCGTAACGAATACCGTGGAGTTCAAGTCCGCCGTCCCCAATATGCTGGTTGTTAGTGTGCCCCGAGCCACGACGTTCTACACGACCCGGCTGGGATTCGCGTTGGCTTCGGACGGCCCTGGTTTCGCCGTGCTCAAACGCGGACACGTCACCATCGGTTTGATCGAGTCGAAAAACGCCGTCGGCAAGGGCTGGTGCTACGTGACCGTTTCAGACCCGACGATGCTTTTCGCCCAGTTCCGGGCGGCCGGGGTGAAAATTTTGCAGCCACTCGAAACCTGGCCGGATCATACGGAATTTTCGATCACCGACCCCGACGGGAACCGGCTGGACATCGGCAATTAAGCGGAAAGAAGCCGGAGCGCACCCCGTTTCTTCCGTTCCGTAAGATAAATTCGGGCCCGCGGCAAAGTTTTCTTGCAAAATCTAATGATTATCTGCATTATCTGGCGAGGCCGTCGGCCGATAACCTAATATGCGTGTAAGTCCGGTGACGGGACGCGGTCCTGTTCCGGTTGAGTCTTTTGGAGATAGCAGCCATTTCTACGAATTTTCGCCACAATCATCAGATTCGGATTTCCCCCATCCGTTTGATCAACGCCGCCGACGAGCAGCTCGGTATCGTTTCGACATCCGATGCACTTCGTATGGCCACCGAGGCCAGCATGGACCTGGTCGAAGTGGCCCCCAACGCCCGTCCCCCGGTCTGCAAGATCATGGACTACGGCAAGTGGCGCTATCAGCAGCAGAAAAAAGAAGACAAGTCCCGCGCTTCGAACAAGGGCGGTCAGCTCAAAGAGCTGAAGTTCAAGACCGTGAAGATCGGCGACAACGATCTGCTCATCAAGATCAATCATGCCCGCGAGTTCCTCAAGGACGGCAACAAGGTGCAGTTCACCCTGCAGTTCCGCGGCCGTGAAATGGCCCATCTGGAACTGGGCCGGGCGATTTTCAAGCGGATCAAGGACGAGTTGTTCTTCGTCAGCAAGATCGAACGCGACGCAAAGATGGAAGGCCGGCGCATGACGCTGGTGCTCCAGCCGGACCATAAGAGCCCGGACGCGGTGCGTCCCGGCAGCGTCGGAAGCGCCCCACCGGCCAAGGCGGGCAGCAGCATGAACATCCCGCCGCGACCGGCAGGTCCGGCCGGCGGACCGGGTTCATCGGCGGTGCCGTCGCAACCGGGCGTCCGCCCGACCTCAGCACCTTCGACCGCCCCCGCGGCGGCGCGACCCGTGCCCCCACGCCCTGCATCGGCCGCCCCGGTCGGCACGCGTCCCCAGACTGCCCCACAACCGGCAGGGCAGCGGTAAGGTTCGAGTTTGAAGTCCGACGGTGGATCGAACGTGCGGATTTTCTAGCACCGATCATGGCGTCGCACTATGGACGTCGCATTTTTCCTCTGTTATAGTTCCCGCCCCTCTCTGCAAGAGGGGCGGTTTTCTTTCGGTTTTACCGATCGACCGCCGGACGTGTTAGACATTCAATCAGTCCAAGGACCAGTGATGGCGTATAAATTCAAGCCGAACAAGGCCGTTAAGAAGCGATTCAAGGTAACCAAGACCGGAAAGCTCAAAGGCCATCACGGGTTCACTTCGCATTTGATGAGCGCCCGCAGCGGTAACAAGCGCCGCGCTCTCCGCAAGGCCGAGGTAATCTTCGAAGGTCACGCAAAGAACATGCGTAAGCTCATGGGCATCAGCAAGCTGAAGCCCGGCAAGGTCGTTCACGACCGCGCCAACGCCGCCAAGGCAGCCGAGAAGGCCGCCGAGACGACGACCGCAGCCGCCTAAATGGCCGCGGAAACCACCAAGCGACGGCACGTTGCCGTCGCAGCCAAGCCTCCGATGATCTTTGACGTTTCGTCATTGATCGCTCGGAAGTGCCCCTGGCTCCATTCCGTTTCAGAAAGGATCTGACCATGCCCCGTTCAACCGGAGGCCCGACCCATAGTCGGAAACGTAAGCGTGTCCTTAAGCGAGCCAGCGGCTTCGTCGCCTCGCCGGGGACGCAGTACCGCCAAGCCCTCGAATTCATCCGCCGCGCCGACCGATACGCATATCGCGATCGTCGCCAGAAAAAGCGGCACTTCCGCCAGCTATGGGTGACCCGCCTTAACGCGGCCGTCCGGGCACGCGGCATCAGCTATAGCCGGTTCATTCCCGCGCTGGTGTTGGCCGGCATCGAAATGAACCGCAAGATGCTCAGCGATCTTGCCGTCATTGACCCGCAGGCATTCGACGCCATCGTCGAACAGGTGCGACCTCACCTGCACGTGCTGCAGGTGCCGACCGCGGCCTGATGCGGTACTGCTGACCGTGCTTCATTAATATTAAACACAAAAGACCGACGGCATATCCCGTCGGTCTTTTGCATTGACCCGAGTCCCTCCGTCGAAGCGTTCAGCTACAAGTTAGCCGGTCGAAGCGTTCAAAACCCGACATAACCCGACCTAAAAACACCGTATTGATTAGATTATTGCTGAGAATGGATGGGTTTCTTGATTGCTGACGTCGGCCGGCCAGGGCTAGCAGGAATTGCTTCTAACGCAAGCGAACCACGTTTGTGCCAGTGTGCCGCAACCTGCGGCCGCAGGGTCAATCAGCAGACTTGCGTTCCGGTCTGGGTGGCCGGCCAGGCGAAGACCTTGAATTGGCAGTAAGGGCGGAAGTTGAGTTTCTCCGCCAGTCGACGCGTGGCTTCGTGTGTCGGCATGACGCCGACGCTTGCACCTTTCGACCGGGCGTCCCCTAGCGCCCGCTGAACGATCGCGATTTCGGCTTCGCCGTTTTTGGACTCGCGGGTCGCTGCGACCCAGTAAATCCCGACGACCTCACCGCGGGTGTAGGACATCCCCCGGGCGACCGGTTTGTCATTGAGATAAGCGATGTAGTAACAGCTTCGCGGATCGCCACCGGCGTTTTCGGGCAGAAAGATCTCGACGGCAGCGTCGGCGGCCTGACCGGCCCATGCTTCGCCGGTCAATGTCGTCCAGACCCGAAGTGCTTCGGTTTCGCTGACCGCCTCGACTCGGAAAGGCGAAGCGTTGGTCGGGACAGTGATCGTTTTCAGCTCGAGTGCCATCCCGGTCCAGGTTTCGGAGTTTCCAAAACCGCTCTCGGTCAGAAACTCTGGCAGCTGCGGCGGCCAGCTGGTCGGGCCGATCACCCAGACCACCGGGGCGCGCCACTGTTTGAAACATTCGGAAATCTCAGCGACCCGGTCTTCGGCCTCTTCTTCGTTGAACCGGGCCCGCAGAACTCGACTCAGCAGCGGATAGCCGGTGTAGATCCACGTGACGTCCCCGCCCCGGAAAACGACGCCGTCTTCGGTCCGGCCGAGCGAAATCGACGCCTCGGCCAAGTTCTCTTCGATGGCCTCGATAACGGCCTCGGGAGAACGATTTCCAATCGAATCCGGCATTAAAGTTAACCTGAACAGCGGCTATCGGACGTTCGCATCAAAGCCGCTCAGCCCCTGAACACATGAACGACGTCCGCGAAACATACACGATGGTTTGCGGCAAGAAAAGAAACATATGTCCCTGAATCAACAACAGCGTAACGCTTCGTACCCTGCTACGAGGCAATACGGGGCGGGCTTCGAATCGGATTCGGATTCTATTTCAGCTTGAAGCTGATCCCCTCTTGTTCCCACTGATCCACCAGACGGCGAAGGTCGGCGATCGTCAAATCCAGCTGTTTGCTGTTGTCGACCAAGCCTTGGTACAGCTTCGGATCGTTCACCAGAAGACCAGCCGACCCCTGCCCGCTGTTCACCTTGGACGAGATCGCCTGGATCGAGTCAAGCGATTTGCTGACCTGCAGCATGCGGTCGTCAATCTGCTTGGAGATCTGGGCCAGTTCGACTTTGGCATCGCGGACGGCGGCGTGGGCGTCGGTCATCGTGCCGGACGCTTCGTCCGCGACCTTGTCCAGCCGGCTGCTGAACTTCTCGATGTTGTCGGCCGACCGCGCGACCGATTCGCTGATGTGCCGGAAATTTTCCAGCGACGTCGTGACGTCCGCCCGAAGTTTCGCGTCGGTGACGTATCCCTGAATGCCGCGGATCGCGTCGTCGACGTGCGCGACGATCTTGGCTTCGCGGATCTCCTTGGTCGTGCTCTGCAGGTCGGCCGTCAGTTCGGCAAACCCGGCAGGATATTTCGCCTGCAGCTTGGCGTCCTCGGCGAGCGTGCCCTTCGGCACCGCGTCGGGCCCGCCCACCAGTTCCAGCTGCATGTTCGCGATCCCGCTGATCACGCTCGGCGTGATCATCCCTTCGAGGTTGGCCGGCAGCGGGGGCGTGTTGTCGATCTCGGCTTGAACTTCGACCGTTTCGCCGTCCCCTTCACGGGTCAGTCCTGTCACGCGCCCGACCGGCACGCCTCGGTAAGACAGCTGCGCGCCCTCGGCAAGCCCGTCCGCCCGGCTGGTGACCAGCGTCACACGGATCTGGTGCCCGCTCTTGAGAAACCGAATCGTGGTCCCGCCGAACAGGAGCAGCATCGTCACCAGGCCCGCGAGTGCGCCCATTGCGACCAATCCGACGATAACGTTTCTGCGGTTGGAGGACATAAGAAGGTAGCGACCTTGTAGCCACGCGGGCAGGCGGTTGCAAGCCGCACCACGCTGTGGAACAGGATCAAGGTCGTAGTCCGTCAGCCGCACTTTGTAACTGAGGGCCGAACTGCGGTGTGCGAGGGGTGCTGGTTCGGCTTCAAAGCCGTCCCGTCTGCGGGCAATTACGGTAAGGTTAGGGCATCAGATGACCCGGCTCCGGTACTTGTTACTTCGCGGTCGAGCGGAATGAAGTAGAATGCTGCGCCGGGAATCCGGTAGTAATGAAGCAGGGTGTTGAATTGAAGCCTTCGCGCAAACACGATGCATTGCTCCGACCCGTCTTTGCCGCGGCAGTTTACTGTCTGCTATTGGTCGCGCCTGTGAACGCGGACCTGCGCGATTACGACACCAAATATTACGTGATTCATTCCGACATCGACCCCGACGACGTGAAGGAAGCCGCGATTCGAATGACGAAGATGGCCGAGGAATACCACGAACGCACCAAGGGGTTCGCGGGCACGATCCGGACCAAGTTCCCTTTTTTCCTGTTCAAATCAGCCTCGGACTATTACGCCCGGGGTGGACTGCCCGGTTCGGCCGGGGTGTTCATGGTGGACGAATCGGGCTCGCGGTTGATGGCGATCGCGGGGAAAAAACCATCGGCAGAAACCTGGCACACCGTGCAGCACGAAGGGTTTCATCAGTTCGCGCATGCCGTTATCGGGGGAAAGATTCCGGTCTGGCTGAACGAAGGGTTGGCGGAGTATTTCGGCGAGGGCATTTTCACCGGTGACGGGTTCGTGACCGGCGTGGTCCCTCCGTGGCGGCTCGCGCGGGTGAAGGAAGAAATCGAAGGCCACGAATTCAAGGCGATCAAGAACATCATGAAGGTCTCCGACGATGAATGGGCCGCGGAGATGGACATTCGCAATTACGATCAGGCCTGGTCGATGGTGCATTTTCTCGTGCACGGCGACGACGGGAAATATCAGGCGGCTTTCTCTTCGTGCATTCGAGGCATCTCGCAGGGCCGGTCGTTCGACCGGGCGTGGCTGGACTCGATCGGACCGGCCGACGGGTTTCAGGACCGCTGGAAGCAATACTGGTCGTCGCAACCGGAGAACCCCACGTCGTTGCTGTTCGACCGGGCAACCGTCGCGACGTTGACCAGTTTTCTCGCCCGCGCGACCGCACAACGCCAGACGTTCGCCGACTTCGAAGCGTTCCGCACCTCTGCCGAGGCCGACGACCTTCGTATCAACCCCGACGACTGGCTGCCGCACGCACTGCTGTCCGCGACGCTGCGGGAACTCAGCCCCGTCCGGCATCCCGAGCTCCACGCGGGTGACAACAAGCTGCCCGTGATCTCGCTCGAGCTTACCGACGGCACGCGACTGACCGGCTGGTTCACACTCCGTGGGCCCCGTATCGACCAAGTATTCGTAGACATCGACGATCTGCCTAAGGTGCTGAAAACTGCTACCGAATCGGTCGAGAAGGGCGGGAAGAAAGGGGACGCGCGACTCGTAGTGCAAGCGGCGTTAAAGCAGCACCCCAAGTCGCCGGCGAGCGCGGCGGCGAAAAAATTTCTGCTCACCGTCAAATAACGTTCCGTCTGAGCCCCCCGGGAAAGCTCCACGCAATGTGGCAAGGGCGTCCCGCCCGTCTGGTTGCAACCTGCAAGGCCTGCTCCGCCCGAAGACACAGGCAAGATGCGCGTACCACGGTAAGGCGTCGTTTTTTAAGCGGCGCTTCTGCAATCGACCGCTGCACGGTTGTTACGAGATTCGTAATCTTCGCCGTCTCGTCCGGCGGGGATTTACTGATCGATCGCAAAATAGCCGATTCGAACAACGGCGGGTCACCAATCGAATCGACGCATCACTTCGCGCGGAGCATTGCAAGATCCTCGTCCCCGGCTTCGCCGACGACGAACCGTCGGACCACGTCGTCGCCGGTCTTCTGGATTTCGTCCGGCGTCCCGTCGAAGACCAGCTTCCCGTGGTGCAGCATCACGATCCGGTCGGCGATCTTGATCGCGCTGTTCATGTCGTGCGTCACGACAATGCTGGTCACCTTCAGCTCCCGCTGCAGCTTGATGATTAGTTCATTGATCACGTCCGACCGGATCGGGTCGAGCCCCGTCGTCGGTTCGTCATACAGAATGACCCGGGGGCCCAACGCGATCGCCCGGGCGAGCCCGACGCGCTTCCGCTGCCCGCCGGACAGTTCGCCGGGCATTTTGTTCCCCGCGTCCCGCAAGCCCACGAGCCGGAGTTTCTCCGCGGCGATCTCGCGAACTTCCTCCCGGCTTTTTTTCGAATGCTCCACCAGCGGGAACGAGACGTTGTCGAGCACGGACATCGAATCAAACAACGCGCCCATCTGGAACAGGAAACCGAACTGAATGCGGATCTCGGCCAGCTTCCGCTCGCGAAGGTTGTCGATGCGGTGCCCGTCGAACCAGACCTCGCCCCGGTCGGGACGCAACAGCCCGATGATGTGCTTCAGCAATACGCTCTTGCCCGTCCCGCTGGCGCCGATGATGACCAGGCATTTGCCTTCGTCGATCGACAGCGTCAGGTCGTCGAGCACGACGAGCCGGCCGAATCGCTTCGAGACGTGGCGGAGTTCAATCAGTGACATGCTTGGAGATTCAGTGACGGGGAATGCGGGTCGCGGCTGAGTTTACCACTGCGCTTCGTCGAACGGGCTGGCCGGGCCCTTCATTTTTGGCTTCGGAAGCATCGAGATCATCGTCTTCACCAACGCGGCATCACCCGGGCCGCCGACCCGTATGTTTAATGCCGAACCCTTGACCATTGTCAGCTGTGACGGGTGCACTTCGACCCTCTTCGCGGCCATCTCGCTGTATTTCTCTTTCGAAAACGCCTGCGGGCTTAGCAGGTGCATAAAGTGGTGCGGCAAATGGTAAGCGACCGGCGACCCGCCGTCGTCGGACTCGACCAGCGCGGTCCGCAACGGCGTGCCCAGAGCGACCGCGGCGTGCTTCTCGGCTTCAGTCATCACGGCTTCAATATCGGTGTACGGCACGGCCGGTCGGGCGGCGTCGTGAACGAGCACGTGTGTTGCTTCCGCCGAAATAGTCGCCGCGGCTGCGGAGATCTGGTCCATCCACCGCGGACCCCCGGAGACGAGCTTCACCCCGCTGAACCCCAGGTGAGCGCCGAATTTCTGCTTCGCGTCTTCCATCATGTCCGGCAGGATCGCGAGCTGAATCTGTTTGACGTTGTCGCGGTTGAGAAACAGTTCGACGCTGCGGAGCAGCGCCTCTCGGCCGTCGATTTTTACGAACGCGCCACCGCTCTCGCTGGCAAGCCCCGGCGGGGGGGCGGTCAATATCAGAACGCTGAACATAGCCATCTCGGTCGCTCCTGTTTCGTGCACGCGTGTGCGGGAACCACTGTTGGCAACCGGGCTGTCACTGTCAAGTTCAGACCCGCCGGATTCCACGTGCTTGCCACGGCGGCGTTGTTTTCGGACGCGATCTTGTGCCAGCGACGCCGCATTCGATTGAATCGCTTACCCAACCGGCACGACCGGCACGCCTTGACGGTTGCTAGCCGAAAAGCCCGGCCCGGCGGTTCTTACGCCAAACCACCGCGCGATTCGGGCCGATACGAGAGGGGTAAGAAACAATACTCGAACGCACGCAGGAGGTTTCCGTGAGAGGCATTCCGATCGGACAGTTGCTCGTCGAACAAGGCGCGCTGACCCAGGGCCAGGTGGATCATATTTTGAAGATCCAAAAGGTCTCGCACCGCCCGTTCGGCGACCTCGCGGAACGCCTGTTCGGGATCACCCCCAAGGCCGTCGAAGACGCGTGGGTCGAACAGTACACCCGCACGGTCGGTCTCACCGACCTGGACGAAACCACGGTCGACCACGAATGTCTGCGGCTCTTGAACCGCCGGCAGGCCTGGCAGTTCCACACGCTGCCGGTGAACCGCGACGAGGAGTACCTCAGCATCGCGACCACGCCGGAGAACCTGGTCCGGGCCGTGAACTTCGCGACGCGGACGATCGACGAGCCGATCTCGTTCCTGCTGACCGAGCGGTCGCAGCTGCGCGAATTTTTGCTCAAGCATTACCCGGTGCCCGATCACATCGCCGAGTTCGCCGGCAAGATGTAAGACCCTAAGGCGGCGTCCACGGGCACATCGTTCGCCGCCGTTTTCTTCTCTCGGCAACATAACTCGTCTAGACTGTGGCAGATGTCCACGGCCTACTCCGATTCGCAAACCCGCACCGTCGCGTACGGCCTCGCGCCCGGCGACGTCGACGAAGACCTCGATGTCGCCAGCGAAGAGATGCTGGTCAACATGGGTCCCCAGCACCCGAGCACCCACGGCGTGCTCCGCATCGTGCTTCGGACCGACGGCGAAACAGTACTCGACGCGACGCCCCACCTAGGGTACCTGCACCGCTGCAAGGAAAAGATCGCCGAGAATCTGCCGTACTATCAGTACATCGGTTACACCGACCGGCTTGACTACCTGTCGGCCATGAACAACAACCACGCCTGGTCGATGACGGTCGAAAAGCTCGCCGGCATCCAGGTACCGATCCGGGCGGAACACATCCGGGTGATCGCGGTCGAGCTGAACCGCATCGCATCGCATCTGGTCAGCTTCGGGGCGTACGGGCTAGACATGGGTGCCTTCACGCCGTTCCTTTATGCTTTCCGCGAACGCGAATACGTCCTGGATCTGTTCGAGCAACTGTGCGGTGCCCGGCTGACGCTCAGCTATATCAACATCGGCGGGGTGACCTGGGACTTGCCGCCGAATTTCCTCGCCAAGGTCAAAGAATTCCTCGACTACTTCGAACCGAAGATCGACGAATACGACAAGCTGCTCAGCCAGAATCATATTTTCGTAAAGCGGACCGCCAATGTCGGCGTCGTCAGCAAAGAGATGGCGATTGGTTACGCACTGTCCGGCCCGATGATCCGCGGCAGCGGCATCCCGCTCGATCTTCGCAAAGACCGCCCGTATTCGATTTATGACCAACTCGAATTCGACGTCTGCGTCGGCACCGGTGAAAAGGGAACGCTCGGAGATTGCTGGGACCGATATTGGGTCAAGATGCAGGAACTGCGGCAATGCGTTCGTATCATCCGCCAGTGCATCGCGAAAGTTCCCGACGGGCCGTTCCGCGCGAAGCTGCCCCGCGCGATGAAAGTCCCGCCGGGTGAGATTTACGAAGAGTTCGAAAACCCGCGCGGCCACCTCGGTTTTTTCATCGAAAGCCAGGGCGGGGTGATTCCTTACCGCGTGAAGATCCGCGGCCCGTCGTTCGTGAACCTGTCGGTCACCAGCAGGCTATGTCGAAACGTGCTGCTCGGTGACGTGCCCGCGATCATCGGGTCGATCGACATCGTGATGGGCGAAGTCGACCGCTAGCGGGATGGCCTCCTCGAGCCCGGGCGTTTGCGAGTTTAGATTTTCCGATTTACGACAGCGTGCCGATCCAAACCGTGTTCGTCGCGCCCGGCGAGTTCTCCGTCGTGACGATCAATTTGCCGTTGATGATTTCGCTGACCGTCGTACTGCGCGACGCGGGGAGCAGGCCCAGTTGCGTCCAGGTATTGGCCACCGGGTCATAGCTCATGACCGCCCGCTGGGTTTTGTCGTCATCGCACATGATCGATGGCCGGCGAACGGTGTTTGTCGCTCCACCATACCTTGGGTTAAGGCTGCACAATTTGCAGATTGCTGCGCCGACTCCCACCTGGCGGGTATGGTCCATGTGCCATTTTCCGACCTACTTATTCAAGGGAGCGATCGTGCTGAGAAACAGATCAACTGCTCGTCGTTGCCGGCCGGTCGAAAGCCTCGAGTCGCGGACGTTGTTTGCCGAGTCGGCCGTTGCCGCGCCGGTGCTGATTTCGACCACGGGTTCGGGGACGAGCACCGTTTACAATTACAACATTTCGTTGAAAGACACCGGGACGACGCCGATCGGGACGTTGTGGTACGCGTGGGTGCCGGGCGAAGATTTTCTGACGTCGATGCCGACTGCGGTCAGCAGTCCGACCGGTTGGAACGGCTTCGTCACCGGCGGCGGGCTCGGTGACGGTTACGCTATTCGGTGGACCGCAACCGGCGTCGGTGTCACGCCCGGTCAGACGCTGACCGGCTTCAAGTTTTCGTCGGCGGACAGCCCGACCGTGCTCGCGGGCAAGTCGAAGTTTTTCCCGACCACGCCGGTCGGGACCTCGTTCGTCTATTCGGCCGGGCCCTTCTCAGATCTCGGGTATCAGTTCGTCGCGACGCCCGCCACGCCGGTGTCGCTGACGGTCGCTCCGCCCCCGGCGCAATCCGCGAAGGTCGGGGTCTCGGTTTCGATCGCACTCGGTAGCTTCAAGCAGACCGGCGCGACAGCGCCTTACGCGGTGGCCGTCAAATGGGGAGACGGGTCGGCCGACACGAAGTTCTTATTGACCGCCGCGGGCAGTATTCCGCCGAAGATACACACGTTTATCAAAGCAACTACGGATTCGGTAACGGTTACGGTGACCGATGCCGCCGGTCACGCGTCCAATGCGGGTTCGTTCAACGTGGCGGTCGCGTCGCAGTCGATCACCGGCAGCGTGTTCGCCGACACCAACGCCAACGGAAAACTCGACCCCGGCGAGAAACCCGTGGCCGGTGTGAAAGTGTTCATTGACGCGAACAAGTCCGGATCGTTCCTGGCATCGGATCTCAACGTGACCACCAATGCCGCAGGGTTGTTCACGTTCGCCAACCTGTCGGCGGGCACCTACCGCGTCCGTGAAGTGCTCCCCCCGCAGTCGGTCGAGACGACGCCCATCGCTAAATTCTTCGACGTGATTCTGTCCGGCAGCGGCGCGGCCGGCTTGGTCTTCGGCAACGCCCCGACCACCGCGAGAATCAGCGGCACGGTCTTTAACGATTCGAACACCGACGGAAAAATCGACAACGGCGAACTCGGGCTCGGCCTCTGGCAGGTCTTCATCGACGCCAACAAAGACGGCAAGCTGGAAACCACTGAAAAAGTAGTCACTACAGATCTGGACGGTAAATGGTCGTTTACCGGTTTGACAGCCGGGACCTACACGCTGCGCGTGGTGCCGGTCACCGGGACTGTCGCGACCAAGCCGACGGGCGGGGTGCTTACGCTGGTGGTTAATGGCGCACAGGCGTTAACCGCAAACCTTTTCGGGGAGAAGTCGATCGCCTAAAGGACCGGCAGGGACCGCCGCTCAGCAGCAGGGCGTGCCGGTGATCAATCGCTTTCGAGCATCAGCACCGGTATGCTGACGCCGCGGGGCGTAGGCCGGGCGGCGGCCTGGGTGCTGACCGGCACCTCCGGCAGAATCCGCACCATGGCGATCTCGTCGCAGTTGTCATTTTTGGGGCACCGCACGCAGTCGCTCCAGACTTTCAACGGCAACGTTTCCTTCTCGACCACTTCGAATCCCAGGCGCTCGAAAAATCGCTGCTCGTACGTCAGCGACATCAGTTTGCGGATCTGCAACCGCCGACCTTCTTCGACGCACCATTGAACCAACTGCGACCCAATCCCCCGGCCCCGCGCGGTCTCGTCCACCGCGAGCGACCGAATCTCGGCAAGGTCCGCCCAGATGATGGCCAATCCCACGCACCCAAGCACGTTGTCGTTCTCTTCGTAGACGGCGAAGTCGCGAAGATTTTCATACAGGTCTGCCAAACTCTTAAAGAGCATCTTGCCGAGCTCGGCGTGGCTGTTGATCACCGCCTGCATGCGCGGCACGTCCTGAATGGTTGCACTTCGAATCATCACTTCAGATCCATTTTTCTCTTCCACTGTTTCGACAAACAGTATACGCTAAGATCGATTAATCGATGGTGCGACATGCACGATTCGGTCGATAAATTCGCGTTGGACCTCATTCCACCCGCCGCTGTGCCGCCCGACTTTCTACTCGGGCGTAAGTCGTCGAGCTGGCTTTCAGCCGGGTCGGCACCGTTATTGCAGATGCCCTGCAACCATCCCACTTTTCATAGGAGTTTGTGCAATGATTCAAGTCAATGCCGGAAACGTCCTTTTGAAGCCGTCCCACCGCAAGCAGCTCTTGGCCTGGCTAAGGCGTGCAACTAAGCTGGGCCAACGGCTCGGCCAATTCGTGCTCAATCTATCACTGCACCGGTCAGGGAAACATTTCGACGTCCGCGCCACCGTGCAGGATTCGGTCGGAAATTTTGAGTGCCATTCCCGTAATCAGGATTGGCGCACCGCCCTGCGTGAGATCGTCCGCATGCTGGTCGTTCGACTGCACGGACAGCTGGCGCTGCGCGGCGTAGCCGCATAGCTGGCTGTTTTCGGCCGTTAAAATTCAATCCATCGGCTGTCGAATGCACGCGACCACAGAGTGCTTGCATTCGCCCCGCCGATAGATATTCTTCGACAACGCCCGGGCGGACAGCCCCGGGCGTTGTTCTCACTCGCGGCATCGCCCGGTCGAAAACACTGCCGAACAATCGAATACGCCGCCTTAGCTCAGTTGGTAGAGCGATGCTTTCGTAAAGCATAGGTCATCAGTTCAAGTCTGATAGGCGGCTTAAACGCCAAAGCCCTAAACCTCAAAAGTTTGTGGGCTTTTTCTTTGTGCACGCCCGGTCCCGGCTCTGTCTTCGATCTCACTTCATCGACCCCAAAACCTGTTCTCTGAGCGACGCGACCAATCCGACGGAGCTGCTTCATGGCGAGCGTGAGCAGTTAGCGGCACGCGCGGAAACGGCTACTGTCAACCGCAACTAAAAGCTGCGGTCGAGGAGGGTAGTAGGTAAGCATTCGAACCGCGGTTCGGCATCGGCAAAATCAAGCGACTACGAAGTTCACCAGCCGTTTCGGCACGTACAGCCTTTTCTTGATCGTCTTGCCCTGAAGCCAGGGAACCACTTTTTCGGCGGCCGCGGCATGAGTTAGGATTTCTTCCTCGCCGGCGTCGGCGTCGACCGTGATCTTGTCTCGCACCTTTCCGTTCACCTGCACCGGAATTTCGATCGTCGATTCGACCAGCTTCGCCGGATCGAACGACGGCCAGGGCCGACGCGCCAGCGTCTTGTGATGTCCGAGTCGGAGCCAGAGTTCCTCGGCCAGGTGCGGCGCAAAGGGCGACAGCAGCAGCGCGTAATTTTCCGCCAGCTCGCGCGGGATTTCGGTCCGGCCGGTCAGTTCGTTGTTCAGCTTGATCAGTTCGGCGATGGCGGTGTTGAACCGCAGCGCTTCGATGTCCTCGCCGACTTTTTTGATCGTACGGTGCATCATGCGGTCGAGCGGTTCGGGAATCGGCACGCTTTGAATCCGTGCGGTTTTAAACTCGACCGGCGTCGCGCCCTCGGCCGGGGGGAGCGAATCGTCGTCTCCGATGAGATTGCGATAGACGCTGCTCAAAAACCGGCTCATGCCGACGATGTCGCGGGTGTTCCACGGCTTCTGCTGCTCGAGCGGGCCGAGGTACATTTCGTAGAGCCGAAATGTGTCGGCGCCGTAGTCGGCGACAATCGCGTCGGGGTTGACGACGTTCCCGCGGCTCTTGCTCATCTTGAAACTGCGGGCGTCGACGCGGATCGTCTTGTCGGATTTCAGTGCATACCCGTCGCCGGATTTTTCGACCAATTCCTCGGCCACGCGGCGGCCGATCAGCTGTTCACCGGTCTTGCGGTGCCGGGCGATCGCGCGGGTGCCGTCGCTGGTGGCTTCCTCGTCGATGTCTTTGACTTCGCTGGCCGAGACGTTGGTTCCGGACGAGTCGACGAAGACGTGGTATTCCATTTCGCCGAGGATCAGCCCCTGGTTGACCAACTTGCGGAACGGTTCGGGCGTCGAGACGTGCCCGAGGTCGAACAGCACCTTGTGCCAGAACCGTGCGTAGAGCAGGTGCAGCACCGCGTGCTCCACACCGCCGACGTAAAGGTCGACCGGCATCCAGTATTTTTCCTTCTCGGGGTCGACGAACCGGTCCGGGTTTTTCGGGTCGATATACCGCAGGTAATACCAGCACGACCCGGCCCACTGCGGCATCGTGTTGGTCTCGCGCCGATAGGTCTGGTCGACGCGGTCGTATTTGACCCATTCGGTCGCCTTGCTCAACGGCGGTTCTGGCGTGCCACTTGGTTTGAAGTCCGCCATCTCCGGCAGCAGCAGCGGCAGTTCCGACTCGGCGATGTCGTAGGCGTTCCCCTCGGCGTCGAGAACGATCGGAAACGGCTCGCCCCAATACCGCTGGCGACTAAACAGCCAGTCCCGCAGCTTGTACTTGGTCGTCTTCATCGCGGCGCCGTCGGCCTGCAGGAAAGACACCAGTTTGTCCTTGGCTTCCAGCGTGCCGAGCCCGTTGATGATCGGCGAGTTGATCGCGACGCCGTCGGCGACCGTAGCGCGGTCGGGTGTGGTGGCGGGCGCATCGGGCGTGTCGCTGACCACCACACGAATCGGCAGGTCGAATTTTTTAGCAAAGGCGAAGTCGCGCTCGTCGTGAGCCGGGACGGCCATGATCGCGCCCGTGCCGTACCCCATGAGCACGTAATCGGCGATATAAACCGGGATCTTCTCGTCGTTGATCGGATTGATGGCGTAGGCACCGGTGAACGCGCCGGTTTTTTCCTTCGCATCGGCCATGCGTTCGCGTTCGCTCTTGCCGGCGATCGTTGCCCGGTAGGCGGCGACGGCTGCGGCGTGACTTTCCGGCGTGATGCGGTCGACCAACGGATGCTCGGGGGCGAGCACCATGTAAGTCGCGCCGTACAACGTGTCGGGCCGGGTAGTGAACACGGTGATCGTCAGAGCGGTGTCGTCGGTTTGGGAGTCTTCCGTGTCGCCAGACGTTTCGGGCGTGTGTTCACGTCCGGCTAAATGGGGTGTCGACACTTCGAAATCGATCTCGGCGCCGGTGCTTTTACCGATCCAGTTTCGCTGCATTTCCTTCAGCGATTCTGGCCATTCCAGCGAGTCGAGGTCATCGATCAGACGGTCGGCGTACGCAGTGATCCGCAGCAGCCATTGGCGCAACGGCCGGCGCTCGACGGGGTGTCCGCCGACTTCGCTTTTGCCGTCGATCACTTCTTCGTTGCTGAGTACCGTGCCGAGTCCGGGGCACCAATTGACGGCGATCTCGTCCTGATAGGCAAGGCGTTGGCCGTCGATGACGTCGCGCTGCTCGGCCGGGGTCAGCTCACGCCACAGGCGTTCGACGCGGATCTCCCCACCGATTTCTTCCAGGCCCGACTGAGTCGGATTGATGTGGACCGAACCGTCCGGGGCGACGACGTAGTTTTCATTCTGCAGCTCGGCAATCAGGTGGCCGATCGGCTTGGCGCGGTTGTCGACCGGATCGAAGTAGCTGTTGAACAGCTGCAGGAAGATCCACTGGGTCCATTTGTAGTAGGTCGGGTCGGTGGTATCGACCTCGCGGTCCCAGTCGTAGCTGAGGCCGAGCATTTGAATCTGCCGGCGGAAGTTCTCGATGTTCTTTTTGGTCGTGTCGGCCGGGTGGACGTTGTTTTTGATTGCGAACTGCTCGGCGGGCAGGCCGAACGCGTCCCAACCCATTGGGTGCAGAACGTTGTAACCCTGGGCCCGCAGATACCGCGAAACGATGTCGGTCGCGGTGTAGCCCTCGGGATGGCCGACGTGCAGGCCCGACCCGCTGGGGTAGGGGAACATGTCGAGGATGAAGGCCTTACGCATGTCCCCGGCATCGGCCGGTTCCAGCGCGGCGAACGTCTTATTTTCCTGCCAGTATTGCTGCCATTTCTTTTCGATCGCGGTGAAGTTGTAGGCCATGCGGCCGACTATAAATGCTTCGCCGCCGGTTGTCGCGGTGCGGAGTTTCGCCACCTCGTTTGTCACAGTGTTGCTTGACAATGCGTCGAAGTCGGCAGACGATTTCCGCGTTAAAGGGTACCGGCGTCCAAGGGCGACGCCGGAAAAATCATCCGATCAGTCAACATTCGAACGGGAGAGATCGTGAAGCAAAACTGGAATTGCGCGTCGAACATTCATGCGGCAAAGAGAAATATCAATTCGGGCGGACGAACGATCGAACCGCTGGAAGGGCGGTTGCTCATGTCGACCGTCTACACTGCATTCAGCGGCTTTTCGGCAACAAAAAACCCGAATGGACCATGGGCGTTCGGATACACGGCAACGGAAACTTCGGCTTTTATCCCGTTTAATACTACAATCAACAACGGGACGGCTTGGACCACGAACGGCCGCATTACTCCGGCCATCTATAAGAACACCGGCGCTACGTTTACGATCGGGGCAGGCTATATACCGTGGCCGGCTGGAACGCTTTTCGGAGCGCCAGGGTACCCGAATGGCGCTTACTCCGTAACGCAGTTCATTGCGCCGTCCACCGGGTCTTACACGGTGGCAGTAAGTGCAGAGGGCATGCAGACCGTGGGTGACTCGGCCAACATTCACATTCTCGTTGGCGGAAAATCGCTGTACGACGCCAACGTCACTGGCTCGGGAGTTTTCGTGAAGAAAACCGTGACAATTGCAAATGTCGCCAAGGGCACGGCCATCGATTTTTCTATCGGTGAAAATAACAACGGGGCGTCGGACAATACTATTTTCAGCGAAACAATTACCGCGGACCCCGCGGGGATCGTCGCCACCGCGCCGGCGGCTCAGAAGGCAACGGCGGGCGTCAGCAAGTCATTTACACTCGGCAGCTTCGCCGAAACGAACGCCACCGGCCCGTACACTGCTACCGTGAACTGGGGCGACGGCACCGCAAGCAGCATCATCAAGCTCAACGCCGCGGGGACGATCCCGGCAACGCCTCATACGTTCGCCGGTTCGGGGAACAAGACGGTCAGCGTAACCGTCACCGACTCAGCCAGTCATTCGTCGAACAAGGTCACGTTCGCCGTCAGTGTCAGTGCGGCGACCGGCTCGATTAGCGGGACCGTCTTCAATGACGCGAACGGCAACGGCGAGAAAGACCTCGGCGAAGCCGGGCTCGGCCTGTGGACCGTCTACATCGATTCGAATAAAGACGGCAAAAACGACGCCGGCGACTCGAGCGTGACCACGAACATCCTCGGCGCGTGGTCGTTCAGCGGCCTGACGGCCGGGACGTATGTCATCCGCGTCGTTCCAGTAAACGGCCTAGTCGGGACCACGCCCACCGGCGGGGTGGAGACGATCACGCTCACGGTAGGGCAGTCGTCGGTCGGGAATCTGTTCGGCGAAAAGACGACCGCGTAGTGCAGAACTCTGCCTCGCAGAATCTGGCCGTGTCCATCTCAGCCCCGTCGGTCGAGCACTCGGCCGATCCGCTGCTGGGGCGGGGGCGTGTAAAACGGGGGCTCGTTTTCGGGAAACCTCGGGACGACCGGGGGCACCGTCTCGACCACACCGGCCGGCCCGGGGTGCCAGGCGGGAACCGTTCCGGTAAACATCGGACGTACCGCGTCCTGCGGGATGATCAGGTGCCGGGTGAGCGGCTTGGGTGTCGGAGCCTCGAAGATGTCGCGAATGAAGATCATGGCTGTTCTCCTCTATGACCAGCCGAATCGTGTGCGGCGGTCGTGGAGAAACAGTCCAATTCATTCATTGCCGAGGCAAATCAAATTCTTAGAGCATCTTCAAGAATGGTGTAGCAGGTACCCGACGTGGCATGGGCATCTTGCCCATGCATTCGCCGCTATAGCGGCAAGTGCATGGGCGAGACGCCCATGCCACGATAAAGACCTTGCCGCTACGATATTTCTGAAGATGCTCTAATGCACCTCGGCCCGATTCGAACCGCGGCGTTATCGCCGGCGCAGGCGGAATAAACCCACTCCCAACGGTCCGGGCTGCATCTTGACCGAGACTACCGTCGCGGTTTTTTCATTGCCTTGCCACGCCCGGCAATCTTTTTGTTCTTGGTCACGGTTCGCTGTGTTTTTGTTCGGACCGGTTTTTTGACCGTGTTGCGCTTCACCTGAGCGGCACGCGGTCGCTCGTCGAGTTCGGGCGTCAGAACCGGCATTTCTTCACCACCGGACGCGGCGAGCCGGGCTTCCAGAGTCTGGGTCGACCGGGCCCGGATGACCAGCCGCATCGGTACCTCGGCGTACGGCAACAGCTCGCGCATCCGATTGACCATGTAACGCTGGTACATCTCGTCGATCAACTCGGGTTTGTTGACGAACAGCACAATTGTCGGCGGGGCGACATCGGTCTGGGTGACGTAGTACACCCGCGCCCGCCGCCCGGTCGGGGTGGGCGGCCGACGTTCTTCCAGGATTTGCCGAACCGCCTGGTTCAGCTTCGACGTCGAGACCCGCTCGCTCGCCTGGTTGAACAGATGCTGCGCGAGGTCGAGAACCTGCTGGATATTCCGCCCGTCCTTCGCGGTCACGAATGCGATCGGGGCGTAGTCGACGTGCTTCAACTCCTCGTCGAGATACTTCCGGAACTCTTCCATCAGAGCGACGTCGTCGACGCCGTGGTCTTTTGCGTCCTCACGATTGGCCCGGATGCGCTCGCGGGCCAGGTCCCATTTATTCACGACGACGATCACCGGCTTGAACTGACTGGCGACGTAGAACGCGAGCTTCTTGTCCGGCTCGCTGACCGGTTCGGTGCCGTCGATCAGCAGCAGCACGACATCGGCCCGGCGGACCGACCGCTCGGCGCGGTGGAAGCTGTAGAACTCGATGTCGTTGGTCATCATGTGCCGCTTCTTGCGGACACCGGCAGTGTCGATGACGACCAGCGTTTTGCCGTCTTTTTCGAACTTCACGTCGATGCTGTCCCGGGTCGTGCCGGGCACTTCGCTGACGATCACGCGGTTGGGGTCGCCTTCGTACAGACCGGCGATCGCGTTCACCAGTGTGCTCTTGCCGGCATTCCGCTTGCCGACGATCGCGACGTGCATTGCCGGGGTGGGCAGCTCGGTCGGGGCGTTTTTCATGTCAACATTTCGGCGGATCGCATCGACCACCAGGTCGATGTTCCGGTCGTTCAAAGCCGAGACACCGATGGGCGTCCCGAGCCCGAGCCGGGCGAAATCGCCGAGCGCCAGATCGGCATTAGTGCCGTCGGCCTTGTTCGCGACCAGCACCGTCTTGATCGATTTTTTTCTGAGCAGGCTCGCGATCGTTTGATCGGCCGATGTCGACCCGTCGGAGCAGTCGACGATAAACAGCACAAGGTCGGCCTGATTCATCGCCAGTTCGATTTGCTGGTTAATGTGCTCGGTGAGCGCGTCGGGGTCGACGAATCCGTACCCGCCGGTGTCGACGAGTTCGACCCATTTGTCGTCAATCCGGAGCGGCATCTGGATGCGGTCGCGGGTCACGCCGGGCATGTCCTGGACGATGCTGATTCGCTTCCCGACCAGTGCGTTCAGCAAAGAACTTTTGCCGACGTTAGGCCTGCCGCAAATGGCAATGGTGGGCAGTTTGGTGGGAATCGAGGGCATGAAAAGCTTTCTATTGAAATTCGGTGGTGACGGTCCGAATACAGTGGCCGGTCCATCACATCCGAATCGATCCGATACCGGCTCCGAGAATGAACGAAGGTCCGAGTATAGCGGCAAACCCGGTGAATCACACCGATCGGCCCGCTTAAAGCCTGTGAATAAAAGAACTATGTTGCATCGTCGGGGCCCGATTGAATACTCTGTCCGGTCGTAGTTGAAGTGCGTCTCATGTCGTGCGTTCCCGCACTTTTCGCACGTCGGCGCATTGATCGAAGATGGTTGTCCGCCGCGTTCAGAGCAAACCCCTTGCAGCCGTTCGGCTTCATCTGGTGGTTGTTCGGCCGTGGCGCTAACGTTTCAGGAGCCCACCATGCCCACCGCGAATGACGTTCTTGCCCGTAAAGGTTTCAGCGTTTTCGTCGTACCATCGACCGCCACGGTGCTCGAGGCGGTCGAAAGGATGAATCAGCTTAGAATTGGTGCCGTTGTCGTAATGGACCAGGGCCGCATGAGAGGCATGTTTACCGAGCGTGACGTGCTCCGACGGGTCGTCGGCGAAAAACGAAACCCCGCCGACACCGCCGTGGCCAATGTGATGACAACCGACGTGATCTGCTGCGGCCCCAAGACCGACATGGAAGAAATCAGCACGATCATGAAAGAGCAGCGGGTACGTCATCTCCCGGTCTGCGAAACCGACGGCGATCTGCTCGGAATGATCTCGATCGGCGACGTGAACGCCCAGCACGCCAGCCATCAGGAAGCGACGATTACCTACCTGAATGAGTATCTATACGGACGCGTGTAAATGTCTCTTGTCATCGCTGGCGCAAAATGCGGTGGTTCGGACAGCCCTGTCCGTCGCAGTTTAGTCCAACGGGGCAGGCATTCGTGCCTGCCCCGTCGGTGTTAAAACTCATTCCTGCGAATCTGCCGACTGGTCGGATTTCGCCAAGACCAGATCGGCGGATCCCGCAGCCGCGAAAAACACATCGCTCGCCGAATTGACGTACTCGGTTAACACGTCGGTCCCGAATCGAACCTCGCCTGTCTTTTTAAACTGGCTAGGGATCACCGGCGCCGTGGGTGCTGTCGGGTCATTGATTGCCGACGGCGAACGGTACACCCACAGCCGATCCGCGAGGTTCGCATCGAATAATCCCGCCGCCAGCGTCGGACCAGGTTCGACCAGAAGATGGGTCACCGAAGTCAGCGATTCGATCGCCTCTCGGAGAATGAGTCTTCCCTTCGGGTCAGCACCAAATCGCTCGACCGAGACGGCATGCTGTTCTAATTGCCATGGGGTCGACGCATGCCCAGCGTAGAATACGGCAGTCGGGAACGTCGTCGCGGTCTGAACCAACTTGGAACCCGGGGGTATGCGGAGTGACGAATCGAAGACGATGCGCTGCGGACGCCGGCCCCCGGTGATGCCGCGTACGGTCAGTTCCGGGTCGTCCGACAGCACCGTCCCGATGCCGACCGCGACCGCGTCGCACCGGGACCGCAGTTGGTGCACTGCTCTGGTCGACAACGCGTTGCTGATTTGAAGCCGCGCACCGTTCGCGCCGGCGATTTTGCCGTCGGCGGTCTCGGCCCACTTCAGCGTGACGTACGGCCGATGGAAATTTACCCGTGCCAAAAACGGCGCGATGAGCTGCTTGCAGTCGGCTTCCAAGAACGGTCCGTCGACGACGATCCCTGCGTCGCGGAGCATCCGCACGCCGTTGCCGTTTACCGCCGGGTTAGGGTCCACGCACCCGAGCACGACGCGGGATATCTTTGCCGCGATCAGCCGGGGCGCGCAAGGCGGGGTCTGCTTGTTGAGATGGCAACACGGTTCGAGCGTCACGTAAGCCGTCGCGCGCTCAGGTGATTCCGAGCAGTTTGCCAACGCCGTCGGTTCGGCGTGCGGGCCGCCATACCGTGCATGGTTGCCTTCACCGATCACCCGGCCGGCCCTGGCGATCACGCACCCGACCATCGGGTTCGGCTCGACCCCACCGCGGCCATTCATGGCCGTCCGCATCGCCCGGTGAAGCATCTGTTCGTCGTATGATTCCATTGTGAATGCGGCGGCATGGTCGGAGGATCCGTGAAACAGCTTCAAGCCTCGGCAGGTTTAGCACGCCGCACTGCCGGCGGCTCTGACGCCGAATTAAAGAAACTGTACACCATCATCAATCCCACCCCGACGCATAGAAGACTGTCGGCAACATTAAAAATGTACGGAAACAATTCGTCCGGCAGAAATCGCAGGACATGCCGTACCCCGCCCGGCCAATGCCAGCCCGGAAGCATGTGGATCATGTCCCGGACCGACGAAAGTACCACGCGGTCGTACATGTTACCCAGCACGCCTGCGAGCAGCATGCCGAGAATGATCTGATAAAACGGCCGCTTCTGGCTGTTGATGAACAGGTACGTCAGGAACACGACCGCCGCCGCGGAGATCAGCAGGAACCACGTCCGTTGTCCCTGGGCGATGCCGAACACCGCCCCCTGATTCCGGAGAAACTCGAACTGCAGCCAGCCGGGGATCGCCACCCACGGCGCCGCCCCCTGCAGGTTTGTTTCGGCAAGGCTTTTCGTCCACAGGTCCAGCCCGAGACCGGCGACCATCGTCAGAACGAATCGCGACAGCGCGGCAGGAGATTGAAGCGTATAGGCAAAGGAACGCGGCATTTCTGCCATCTTAGTGGCTGAAGCGATAAAAGGGGAGGTTGCCCGATCGGGGGTTCATCGAACTTTATTAAACGCCACCACTGTCTTGCGAAGCGCAAAACCAGGCCGCTTTTTTTTAAACACCGGATCGAGTTTTTGCAGGACAGTCGCCGTTCCGACTAGACTGCCGTTGTGCTCGCCAAGATTCACTCATTTGTTTTGGTCGGTATCGACGCCATCGCCTGCGAGGTGGAGGCGGATGTCTCACAGCGGGGACTGGCAAAAGTCACGCTCGTGGGGTTGCCGCAGGCGGCGGTCAAGGAATCGGTCGAACGCGTCCGACGGGCGATCATCAACTCGGGGTATGCCTTTCCCGGGCACGCGGTGCTGATTAATCTCGCGCCGGCGGACGTGAAAAAGGAGGGACCGTCGCTCGACCTGCCGGTCGCGATCGGGTTGCTGCGGGCGACCAATTTTATCCAGAACGACAACCACCGCGATTACCTGATCGCCGGTGAACTCGCGCTCGACGGCCGGCTCCGGCGGATCAAGGGGGCGTTGTCGCTGGCGTTGCTCGCAAAGGCGCTAGGTAAAAAGGGCGTGATCCTGCCGGAGGAAAACCGTCGCGAGGCGGCGGTCGTCGAAGGCATCGAGGTCTACCCGGTCTCGTCGCTCGGCCAGGCGGTCTCTTTTTTAAACGAGCAGTTGCCTCTGACGTCCTACGAGCTCGACGGCGAGCCGTATGCCGTGTCAGCCATTTCGAGCCCGTTGGATTTTACCGACGTCCGCGGGCAGGAGGCGGTCAAGCGGGCGATCACGATCGCCGCCGCGGGGTCGCATAATATTCTGATGGTCGGGCCACCGGGCACGGGCAAGTCGATGCTCGCGCAGCGGATGCCGGGGATTCTGCCGCCGTTGACCCGACTCGAATCTTTGGAGACGACGCGGATCTATTCGGCCCTCGGGTTGCTTCCCGACGGAATTGCGTTGATGGACCAGCGGCCGGTGCGGACCCCGCACCACTCGGCGACCGCGCAGGCATTGGTCGGTGGAGGGAGCAATCCCCGACCCGGTGAAGTTTCCCTCGCCCACCATGGCATTCTATTTCTCGACGAGTTGCCGGAGTTCCAGCGATATGTGCTCGAGATGCTGCGCCAACCGCTAGAAGGGGGCGACGTCACCGTCGCCCGCGTGAATGGCTCGGTGAAGTTCCCGGCCAAGTTCATGCTGGTCGCGGCGATGAACCCGACCGCCAGCGGGTACGCCGCCACCGACAGCCGGGCCCGCGATAAATATCTTTCAAAGCTCAGCGGACCGTTGCTCGACCGGATCGACATTCACGTGGAAGTGCCCGCGGTGCCGTATCAGGAATTAACCAGCCGGCGGGCGGGGACTGACAGCAAAACCATGCGTGACCAGGTAACCCGCGCCCGACAGATTCAGCAGAAGCGATTCGGCGACGGCACGACAAATGCGCGAATGGACAGCCGGTCACTGAGGACGCACTGTGATCTGAACGAGACCTGTATGCTTTTGATGAAGCAGGCGATGGACGAGATGGGCCTGAGCGCCCGAGCGTACGACAAAGTCCGCCGGGTCGCCCGCACGCTTGCCGACATGGAAAGCGAAACCGCGATCAATGAGAATCACATTGCCGAGGCGGTGCAGTACCGACTGTTGGACCGAAAGTTTTAACCTGCCAATATCAGATCGTCGTTGTGTTCTCACGGTGATCGGTTCTCGACCGGATTTGTCTGTCGCAATTAGCGGGCTCGAAGTTAAACTATTGCACGAGACGCCGCCCGGCGTCTCGGGGCTTGCGGAGAAGCCTTTTGTATCGTTTTGCCATCCCGTTTTCCATCGTGCGGAGGAGATCGAATGTCGCTGGTTAAGAAGGCTGCAAAGAATCATCGTTCGAACCCTGGCGTTAAGGCATTGATTGAACATTTGGAAACACGGGTCATGCTCGCGGCGACACCGTTCCGCCCGCCGGCGGTTCCGCTAGTGGCCAGCGACCCTTACCTCAGCGTCTGGTCGGAATCCGATACGCTCAACGGCAGCCAGACCGTGCACTGGACCGGCACGGAGAACGCACTGGTCAGCCTGCTCCGCGTCGACGGAACGACCTGGCGATTGATGGGGACCGACCCGGCGACCGCGCCGGCGTTACCGCAGGTAGGGCTTCAGGTCTTACCCACGCGCAGCATCTACGATTTTGATAATGGCAGCATCCACGTGACGCTGACGTTCATGACGCCGGCATTGCCGAGCAACCTCGACGTGCTCACCCGTCCTTTGACGTATATCACTTGGGACGTGCACTCGGTCGACGGCAAAAAACACAGCGTGCAAATCTACGACAGCACGAGTTCCGAACTCGCGGTGAACACGAACGACCAGCAGGTCACATGGGGTCGCGGGTCGGCAGGGAATCTGACCGCGTTGCACGTCGGGACGACGGCGCAAACTATTTTCTCCCCCGCGGGCGACGGCGTACGGATCGACTGGGGATATGCCTACACGGCCGCACAGGCGTCGCTGTCCAAGCAGGCTGTCGGTGCAGACGCCACGCTGATCAACAACTTCGTCAGCCAGGGCACGTTCTTTTCGATCGACGATAAAAACATTCCGCGCGCGGTGAACACCAACCAGCCGGTGATGGCGTTCACGTTCCAACTGGGCAGCGTCGGGTCAGGCGTCGTCTCCCGGCACGTGATCGTCGGGTACGACGAACTGTATTCGGTCAACTATTTCGGCCGGAGCCTGGTGCCGTATTGGAAGCGGAACGGGCAGACGATGCCGCAATTGCTGGCCACCGCCGAGACGCAGTACACGAGCCTCGTGCAGCAGTGCAAAGCGTTCGACACGCAGTTGATGACCGACCTCACCACGGCGGGGGGACCACAATACGCGCAGCTGACCGCGCTGGCGTACCGGCAGGCGCTCGCGGGCAACGGCATTGCCGCCGACGCGAACAAACAACCGCTGCTTTTTTCCAAGGAGAACACCAGCAACGGCGACATCGCGACCGCCGACATCATCTTCCCCGAAGACCCGATTTTTCTATTGCTCAATCCGACGCTGGCCAAGGCTTCGATGGTGCCGTTGCTTCAGTACGCGGGATCGCCGGCCTGGACGCAGCCTTACGCGCCGCACGACCTGGGGACGTATCCCGTCGCCCAGAACCCCAGCGGCGAGCAGCAGCCGGTCGAGGAGTCGGCCAACATGCTGATCCTGGCGGCCGCCATTGCCAAACAAGAAAACAGCGCCGAGTTTGCCAGCGCGTTCTGGCCGCAGTTGACGCAGTGGGCGCAGTACCTCAAGCCGTATGCGGTCGACCCGGGGAATCAGCTGACCACCGACGATTTCCTCGGCACGATCCAGAGCAGCTCGAACCTCGCGGTGAAAGCCATCGAAGGGCTCGGCGCGTATTCACAGCTGCTGAAACTGCGCGGCGACACTGCCAACGCGACGGCCTACTCGAACCTGGCCAAGGCCGACGTGACCCACTGGATGAGCGCCGCCAACGATGGAAATCACTACCGGCTTGGGTACAACCTGCCCAACAGCTGGAGCCAGCTGTACAACCTGGTCTGGGATAAAATACTCGGGTTAAACCTGTTCCCCGCGTCGGTCGCCGCAGAGGAGATCGCTTATTACAAGACCATTCTTCAGCCGTACGGCTTGCCCGTAGAGAGTACGACCAACATCGCCAAGACCGACTGGTCGGTCTGGACGGCCACGCTTTCCAGCAATCTGTCGGATTTCGAAACGCTGGTCGCGCCGATTTACAACTTCATGAACACGACGGGCAACCGTCAGCCGCTGCAGGACGAGTACGCGACCAACAATATCAACAGCGGCGGGTTCCACGCCCGCCCGGTCGTGGGCGGATTGTTTATCAAGATGCTCGCCGACCCGACGCTGTGGGCGAAGTATTCGAGCCAGGACCACACTGTGCTGACCGGATGGGCCCCGTTACCGAATATTACTCCGGTGCTCCCGGACGCGCTGACGGCCGCCCAGACCTGGAAGTTCACCACCGCCACGCCGACATCGAGCTGGACGTCGACGACGTTCAACGACAACACATGGAGCCAGGGTCTCGGCGGGTTCGGCACCGCCGGCACGCCCGGCGCGATCGTGAACACGACCTGGAATTCTGCCGACATCTACTTGCGTAAAAACTTCACCATGCCGACCGGGACGTTTTCGCAGTTAAAAATCCAGGCGTACCACGACGAGGATCTGCAGGTTTACATTAACGGAACCCTCGCCGTGTCTGCGCCCGGGTTTGCCACCGGGTACCAGACGTTTGGCATCAGCCCGGCCGCGTTGGCGAAGCTGACGCCCGGGGCGGCGGTCACGATCGCAGTGCATTGTCACCAGACGGTGGGGGGTCAGGACATCGACGTCGGTTTGGTGAACATTTCGTAGCCGGCGGCAAGGGTGACCGCCTTGTCGGAATCCTCCGGACCACCCCGTGGGATTTGTTTTCGCGACGGCGTTTCGCACAAGACCGCGACTTTCGATTTTTCCGGACACGGGTAATCTTGCAAGAATGGTGAATCGATCGATCGTGGCCGCCGCCCTCGCGCTCGGCATCGGGGCGTGCGGCTGTCATACGCATCGCCTGCCGGTGGAAGTCGATCGCCACGTTTTGATCTTCAACGAAGACGGGCGTGCCTGCGACGCGCATAAAAACTTCGACCGGATGCCCGAGGCCCAGTACGTCAGCCAGATGGACAATATGCTGGCCGAGATGGACCATTATCACGCGGCACACCCCGCGGTCGAAGAACACAGGAACGTAAAGCGAGTCCTGATTTTCATCCACGGCGGACTGACCGAGCAAGACGCGGCTCTGGAACGCGATGCGCTGCAGTACAAGTACATTCAGCAGGCCGGTTACTACCCGATTTTCGTCAACTGGGACTCGGACCTGATGTCGGCATACGGGGAGCACCTGTTGTGGATTCGCCAAGGCCGAAAGGAAACAGACCCGCTACGGCGATTCGGGCAGGTGTTGACCTCACCCCTTTACCTGCTGGCGGACATCGGTCGCGCCGCCACGCGGGCGCCCAGCGTGTGGGTTCACCTCGGCAGCACCGACGCCGACGCGGCGGGCAATCGCTGGGGCTCTGTTCATCAGCGGCAACCACACTGGCTTGAGAACGATCAATCGCTGTATGCAGCAAAATATTATTCGACGCTGCACGCCCGGTACGCGTCGACGCTGCCGACCACCCCGACCGATCGTGGTCAGATTCATCTGTCGATGGGTCCCGAGCAGTCGACTTCGAACTTCTGGCGGTTCGATTCGTTCAAGTACATTGTGACAATGCCGGCCAAGCTGGTGACGACGCCGTTGATCGATTCGCTCGGGAAATCTGCCTGGGAAGTGCTCTGCCGGCGGACCGTCAATCTGTTCGAAGATCCGCTGGATACGCGGGCGCTTGGCGCGAACACCAAGCAGATGTCGCAACTGCTGGATTACGGCCCGCCCGGTGATCTGCAATGGTTTTTGAACAAGCTGCAAAATCACATCGACCGCGATCCCGATGGTGACCAGTACGAGATCACCGTGATCGGTCACAGCATGGGAACGCTGGTCATCAACGAGCTGCTGCGGCACAATCCGAACCTGAACATCAGAAATATTGTGTATCTGGCCGCGGCCTGCAGTATTCATGACTTCAGGCGGGACACCATTCCTTACATGGATGCTCACCCGTTAACCCGAATGTACAACCTGTGCCTGCACCCGACCGCCGAGGTGACCGAGGCGGAGGTCTACGACCTACCCCCCCGCGGCAGCCTTCTGGTCTGGATCGACGAGTTTCTCGGCGAGCCGCGAACGCCTCTCGATCGCACGCTGGGCCGGTGGGACAACATCCTGCCCGCGACCTATATCATTCCGCCGAAGCTGCGGGACAGGATTTTCATCAAGGCGTTTGCAATGACGGCGAATGGCGCTCGAACCGAACCGGAAACACAATCTCCTGCTCCACAGGTACACGGTGATTTCAGCTGGGCCGCGTACTGGGACCCCGCATTCTGGCAACCGGCAAACGCGCACGACCCGCACCTGGTGAAACTGATAGACCAGCTCAACACCCGGCTCGTCGAGGTCGAACAGCATCTGCCCGCGGACCGACGGTTCAAACAAGAGACGACCCGCGACCAGTTCCAGAGCCGGGCGCGTCGAAAGACGACCGCCCCGTCGCAGTGAGATCGGCCCGGCCGGGTCACACCTTCATTTCCACCTTGGATGTTGTGGCTGTTTTCGCAGCTGCTTAGGATCGAAGACCATGTCCGTGCCGATCTTCAAGCAGACGCTCGACGCGGCATTGTCACATCACCAGGCAGGGCGTCTGGCCGAGGCGGAGTCGCTGTACCGGCAAGCGTTGACGCTTGCCCCGAACCACCCGGAGGCGCTACACCTTTACGGCTTGTTGGTTTACCAGGCCGGTCGTAGTGACCTGGCCGAGCCGTTGATTCGCCGGGCCATTTCAGTAAGACCTCGGTCTGCGGAATATCACAACAGTCTGTCGGCGGTGCTCAGTGCGCTCAAACAATTCGTGGCCGCGGAGCAGGCCGCACGTGCGGCAATTTACTTGTCACCAAATTTGCCCGAGGCACACCGCAACCTCGCGAGCGCCCTCGCTGGGCAGGGACGCCACTCCGATGCCGTTGCATCGTTTCAGCATTCGCTGGCGATCGCGCCGGCGACTGCCGACGCGTTTTACGGAATGGGCAATTCGTTTCGAAAGCTTCGGCATTATTCGCAGGCAACCGATTGCTACCGTCGGGCATTGGAGCTTCGCCCGAACTATGCCGAAGCGATGAACAACCTTAGCGCGGTTCTTCGGGTTTGCGGTTTCGTCGAGGACGGGCTGCGATGCAGCCGCGACGCGGTCCGGTTGCAACCGGGCAACGCCAGGGCACATTCCAACCTTGCAACGTGCCTGGCAGATCTGCACCGGTGGGACGAGGCCATCGCGTCACACCGCAATGCAGTTTCACTCGCGCCCGACGACCCGCATTTTCACTGGAACCTGTCGCTCGCGCTGCTCGCCGTCGGGATTTCGAAAACGGCTGGCGGGAGTACGAATATCGATGGGGGTGCGAAGAGTTTCCGTCACCGGCCCGCGGATTCACGCAGCCCCTATGGGCCGGCGAACCCCTGGCCGGGCGCACCATCCTGATTCACGCCGAGCAGGGATTCGGGGACACGATCCAATTCGCACGCTACGTGCCCATGGTGGCGACATCGGGCGGTCGAATCGTCTTTGAGGTTCACCCGGAACTTCACACGCTGCTGTCACGCACGCCCGGCGCCGGACGGGTTCTTCCCAGAGGACAATCAATGCCCGCGTTCGACGTGCAATGCCCACTCATGAGCTTACCCGGACTGTTCAGCACGACCGTGGAAACGATTCCCGGTACGCCGGCGTGGTTGTGGTTCGATCCAGACCGGCAGACGTATTGGCGATCCAAACTCGAGAACCACCAAGCCGAGCAAAAGATCGGACTCGTCTGGGCCGGTCAGTCGACGCACGCGAACGATCACAACCGATCGATGCCGATCACCGTTCTTACCGAGCTGGCGGGAATCACGGATGCGGTGTTCGTCAGCCTTCAGAAATCCAGCGCCGCAGCCGTCGTGGACATCAACCATCCCGTGCTCGACTGGACGAATGAGTTCGGCGATTTCGCCGACACCGCAGCGCTCGTCGCGAATCTGGACGCGGTGCTAACAGTCGACACGGCGGTCGCGCATCTCGCGGCTTCATTGGGTAAACCTGTCTTTTTACTGCTGCCTTTCAACGCCGACTTCCGTTGGTTGCAAGATCGGTCCGACAGTCCCTGGTATCCCTCGATGCGGCTGTACCGGCAAACGACCCGCGGCGACTGGCTCGGTCCGCTAAGACGCGTCGTCGTGGATCTGCAAAAATCTCTCGGTTTGACCCGCTGAATTGACACCGATACCCCCCGCGCTATGTTATCGAGGCCGACCACCGGGTCGCATTTGTCTCAGACACTACAACGTTCTTTTGGACGCATCACATGAGCGTGGCGACAGCTCGACAACCGGTCATCATCCTGGGCATGCACCGGTCGGGCACGTCGATGGTGTCTGAGCTGCTGGACCAACTGGGGTTGTTCGTCGGGGCCAAACTTCAGGACGATCACGAGTCGACTTACTTTCTGAATTTAAACACGGAGTTACTCGCGCGGGTGCATGCCGCTTGGGATCGCCCGCTGCCGTTTCTCGACTTTCTGAAATGGGACGACGCTGTTCGGATGACGACCGACGCGCTCGCGGCCGATCTGTCGACGGCATCGAACCGCGAGTTTTTCGGCGGGTCGCGGTGGGGCGGCAAGCAGTCTTTTGCGGACTTCGACCGGCCGTGGGGCTGGAAAGATCCCCGGACTGTTTTCACGCTGCCGATCTGGTTGAAATTGTTTCCCGGCGCGAAGATTGTCTACGTCGTTCGTAACGGCATCGACGTGGCGAAAAGCCTGATGGTACGGGAGAAAAAGCTGCTCGAGCTGCGTCGCGAACGCTTCGATCAGAGGATGTCCCGCCGCAGCCAACGGTCGCATCTCGACCGCGCCGGGTATAAAGGCGCGGTACGGTGTCTGACGCTCGCCGGCGGGTTCGAGCTTTGGGAAGAGTACGTCCGGCAGGCGGACGAAAATCTCCACGGCCTGCCGAACGCCGTGCACACGATTGTTTACGAAGACGTGCTGGCCGAACCGTCGAAACATCTGCCCGAACTGTCGCAGTTCTGCGGGCTCGAAACCGGGCGAGACAAGATCGAAGCTGCGGTCGAACAAATCGATGGGAGCCGATCGATGGCGTTTACCGCCGACACCGAGGCGGCAGCGTTCTTCGACCGCGTTAAGAATACCGAATGGATGACGCGATTCGCGTACGACAGGCGATGACCGCAGGGACCAAGCGAATTCTCGCCATCACGGTGGATTCCGACGAAGCGCCGTTTCGGCTCCGCATTGAAATCCTTCGGGATTTGCTCCGCGCAGACGGTTTCGAATTCGACTTCCACCCCCGCCCCCGCGGGTGGTGGGACCGCCGCAGGCTGATCGCCGGCGCGGGCGCGTACCATGCCGTGATCGTACAGCGGAAGTTGCTCGACCCGTCGCACGCCCGGTTGCTCCGCAAACGCGCCCGGCGAATTTATTACGACATCGACGATGCCGTGATGACCCAGCGACGCAGGATCGGCTGGTTCTCGAAATGGCTGAAGCAGCGGCGGTATCTCGCGACCGCCCGGGTACTGGATCACGTGATCGCAGGAAACACCAACCTTGCCGCCGGTTTTCGTGCCCTCGGGTGTCAGGTCACAGTGCTACCAACGGTTGTCGATCTCGATCATTACAAGATTAAAACGCACGCGCCCACGGACCACCCGACTCTGGTCTGGATCGGGTCGCGGTCGACGTTGCCGTATTTAAAGCAATGGATGCCCGCCATCGAGGAGGCGGCCCGGCGGGTGCCGGGCCTGCGGTTGCTGACGATCGCGAATGAGTCTGTCAAGAGCGATATCATTCAGGTCGACCACGTCGCCTGGTCGTTGGAGGCCGAGGCAGATGCGCTCCGGCAGGGCGACATCGGCATCGCGCCGACACCGGTTGACCCCTGGACGCTGGGCAAATGTGGCTTCAAGATCATCCAGTATTTCGCGACGGGGCTGCCGGCCATTGCGTCGCCAGTTGGGCTGAATTCCGAGATCGTTACAGACGGCACAACTGGCTATCTGCCACTGACGCCGGAAGACTGGCCTGACGCGATTGCAAACCTGGCGACGAGCGTGCAGCTTCGCTCCGAATTCGGAGCCGCGGGCAGGCGCTTGGTCGAATCAGAATACAGCCTCGCCCGCGCCGCAGAGGTCTGGCGAAAACTGCTCTCGGACTGAACTGTCAGAACGGATGTCGAACTCACCAGATCAGGCAGAGGTTCGTGTCCGTCGCCGAGTCGACAGCAATGCGACAGCCCCAAAAAACGAACAGCCACTGACCGGTTCGGGAACCGCGACCGGTGGCAAGGTGATCGCCAAGCCGGGTGTGGTTTCAAACCCGACCTGACCGATCGTAATCGCGAGAGGGTTGGTCGCGGCAAACAGGTCGTTCACGGTCACGTACGCAAACCCGTAAAGGGTGTCGGCACCGCTTGCGAACTTAAGGCCGACGTAGCCCGACGCGTTGTTGAAGTTTCCGCTGGCCGGGTCGGTGAAATCGATCAGGAAGAGGCCGCCGTTATCGTTGATGCCTGAAAACGTCGAAGCCGGTCCGACGATCCCGCCCGGGGCGAGTTTGCTGACGATCGCGAATCCGCTACCGACAGCAGAATCAGACGCTTCGCCGTTAATCGTGCCGAACGGAATCAGGATCTGCGCGAAAGCGGCGAGACCCGGATCGGCAGGGTCGGCAATGATGGTCTGGAACGTGAAATCCGAGACGCCGTCTTGATTCACGTCCAGGGCATAATCATTGTTAGGCCCGTCCGGAGTCGCGGTCAGCATCGCGTTCACCTGCCGGGTGACGACCGACGCAGAAGCGAAACTCGAGGCTGCCAGAAGGGCCGTCGCTGCCGCGAAACAGTGTACGAGCCGCCGTTCCAACAGTAAAAATCGCATTTGTCTTCGTCCGTTTCGGAAAAACGTGTCCCCTTACGACCGCTAGATTTCAGATACGGACTGACAAAGAATTTGGATTTAACGAATCGGTATAAAAAAGATGCACCGCGGTTTGCGGCGCACTTCGTTTAGCAAAGCGGTCTGTTTCGAGCAACTGCCCGCGTTCAGCGAGACGTGCTGATGCTCGTCAGCATTTCACCCCGCGGAGCGGTGTTCTTCACGAGCACCGAAGGCCCGCCGAGCAACGACGCCTGTCGACGAATCACGTCGATGCTTAGATATTTGCCCGGGCATTCGGTGCTCTTGGTATCCTTGTGCCGAAGGATGTGATCCGGCGTCACGTGGTAGGTCGCCATCAGGTAACCGACCAGTTTCTCGACCGAGTCCATCTGCTTGGCGGTGGGGCGTTCCAGTTCGAAATTGCCCACAAGACAAATGCCGATGCCGTACTCGTTGAATCGGTTGTCGGCGCTCTTGGCGTGCGCACCGATTTTCTGCTTAGTCCACCGCGGGCCGACTTCGATCTGCCCGTTGGCAGTGTCGGTCCCGTTCCCAATCACGAAGTCATAGCCGAGTTCGTCCCACCCTTTGGCGCGGTGGATCTTGTCGAACGCGAGCGCTCCACCGGTGGTCGTGGCACTGTGATGGATGATGATCCACTGCCAGGGACGTGCCGAAACCGGCGGGGACCATGCCGCGGGAATCCCCGTCATCGGGAAAGCGGACTTGAAAATTGCTTTCGTGCCGGTCACCGGCGCGACCGCGGCATAGGTCGGAACATACGCCGGATGCGGCGCCACCGCCGGCCGCGCGACAACCTTCGGGGCATCAAAACTGGGTGACGGGTACAAAGTGGCCGACGGGGCTGTCTGGTGACAACCCATCAAAGCACAACCGAAAAGAAAAGAACCGACACCGACAGAGAAATGCCGCTTTGCCATCCATGGCCTCGCCCGGCCCCGGGGGACCGAATTAACGCGTTGATCCGAACCCGGCAACCACCTTGTCGCCGTTCCCGGAATATATCGGAATAAATCGACGATTCCAGTAAACGAACCAATATTGTCAGGCCGCGACAAAACAACCTACAAAACCGCAATCATCCGGCTCACGCCGATCGACTCAAAGCGGTGCAACTCGGAAGTGTGTCGCTTGACACGCAAGAAACATTCCCTACCATCATCTAAACGATCGCGGGGTAGAGCAGCTTGGTAGCTCGTCGGGCTCATAACCCGGAGGTCGGAGGTTCGAATCCTCCCCCCGCTACTTTTGACCCTCGTTTTCCGCAAGGAAGCGAGGGTTTTTTGTTGGCTGAAGTCGGTTAACCCTTCGAAATCGAATAATATCGTTCAAAGAATGTCAAAACCGGCTCAATTTTGGAACTTCCACGCGCCGCTTTTTGTGAGTAAATCCTCGGCTGCGATGTGTTCAATCCCAATGCTTAAGTGAATGCGTCAGCCGACTAGTATCACTACCGCCGATGTCTGATCGAGTGTGCGGTTGTCCACGCGCGGTTTGAACGCAAGGTCGGGGTCGATCGCGTCATGGTATTTTCCCGATCGGTGCGCTATCAGCTTCCTTAAGCGTTGCCTCGGACAGAATTGCCGTGCCGTACGCCGGGAGGGTCAACTGCACGTTACCGGAGGCTGCGGTCAGTGTCGGTTCGGCCGGGTTTGTGAGACCGGGTCGGCTGTCGATGGCGTCTGTGAAGTCGAGTTTCGATGAGCTTCCGTCGGCCAGCCAGTTAATCAACTTCGTGTCGGCAGTGCCGACGCTGAAGTTGATTGTCTGTTCGTGGTCGGCGTGGTTGAGGACGATCCAGGCGTGGTGTCGACCGAGGTCGCGGGCATACACAAGAGTGTTGCGGACGTCGTCGAGTTGCACCGGGCGGTAAAACCCGGTTCGCAGTTGAGGGAGCTTTTTCCGGACGGCGACCAGCCTGCGGTACCAGTCGAATTTGCCTTGGTCGAATTGTAATTGCGGGTCTTCGTACTGGCCGAGGTCTTTCCAAAGCATCGGTTGGCGGTTGCTCGGGTCGTCGGGGGACCACATGCCGGTTTCGTCACCGTAGTAAATCATGGGCGCGCCGACGAAGCTCAGCTGCCAGGCGACTTCCTGCAGCATGCGTTGACGCTGTACGGCGTCGGGCTTGGTGCCGCTGTATTTCGGCCCGTTATCTTGAATTCGGTTGGCGGCGTCGTAGTTCAGGTCCGGGTTAACGAACATGCTTGCAACACGGTCGGTGTCGTGGCTGTCGAACAGATTCTGATTCACCAGGACCGCTTGAAACGGGTAGTTGAAAATCAGCTCGTTCGCGCGGCTATTGAGGGCGGTGCAGCTGATTGCATTCCGTTGGTTGACGAAGAACTGTTGGGACGCGATCGCGAACTGGTAGTTCATGACGCCGTCATATTGGTCCCCGGCGAGGTAGTCTTGAGCGGGGCCCCAGATTTCACCGTCGATATAGGCGTCGGGCTTGATGTTCTTCACGAGGGTGCGCCACTGCTGCCAGAACAGGTGGGGGATGTTTTCCGGAGCGTCGAGGCGGATGCCGTCGACGCCTCTGGCAGGGTCTCCGTCGGGTGCCAGCCAGCGGCGTGTAATAGCGAACAGGTGTTCGCGCGGGCCGTGGACGATCCCTAGGGCGGCGTCTTTCTTCAACGCCGGTAGATAACCGTTGTCACCGTCCCAGGCGTGGTAATGGAACGGCAATGTCGCGGTGGGGGTCCAGTCGGTGATGTCGAACCAGCCGGCGTACTTCGAGTTTTTTCCGTTCTTGATCACGTCCTGAAACGCCCAGAATTTTTTCCCGACGTGGTTGAAGACGCCGTCGATGATGACCTTGAACCCCTGGCGGTGGGCGTCGGCGAGGAAGTCTAGGAAGATCTTGTCCGACGCGGTCCACTGCCAGGTGGCAGGGTCTTCTGTCTCACCGACGAGTTGCTCGATGTCGCCTTTTACTCCGAAGTGCTCGTCGACGTGGCGGTAGTCGCTGGTGTCGTACTTGTGCAGGTCTTCGGCCTCGAAGATGGGGTTGAGGTAGATCGCGTTCACGCCCAGCGAGCGGAGGTAGGGCAGCTTCTCGCGGATGCCTTGAAAGTCGCCGCCGTACCGGCGTGCCCACACGTCTCGATAGAACTCGCCGGTCTCACCAGGGTGTTTGTCGAACCATTTGCTTGTCCACGCCTGCGTGTTCGGCGGGTCGTTGGAAGGGTCGCCGTTTCGGAACCGTTCGGGAAAAATCTGGTACCAGACGGCGTGCTTTGCCCAATCGGGAGTTTGAAACTTCGGGTCCATCGACACGGAGTACGCCATCGCCTCGGCGGTTGCCTGCGTGGTGTAGGCCTTGCCGCCGGCGACGTACAGCGTCGCGCCCGGCTTGCGGAGCCGGAAGATATAAGACAGTTGCGTCACCGGTGCGGGCAATGCCACGAGCGTGCCGAACCGGTCCACGCCCATTTTCAGGTCGGTCTTCACCATGGGGGTTTCCGACGCCGGCGACAGCGTGAGCACCGAAACGTCGGTCACGTCGTCGGCCCGGGTGCGGAGCGATAGCCGGAGCGATTCAGTCGACGCGACGTTGCAGTCGCGCACCTCGGCGGGGTCGAACGCCACGGCAGAGGAGTTGATCTTTCCTTCAACGGGGGCCGGCAGATTTCGGGCGTCAAGGCCGACCATGACGGCGGAATTTTTCCCGCCGTAGTTGTCGGGTACTTCCAGCGACGTTTCGCTGGCGGGATCGTTGAGCCAGTTCCCGTCGACGACGAATTTGTAGAAGTGGACACCGTCGGACAGCTTCGGTGAAGCCGCGAAATGGGCGCCGTCGCGGGTCAGCTCTGTCTGGTTCGAAGACCAGTTATTGAAATCGCCGGCAAGGTAAACGTGCTGCGGCGCTTCACCGGGCCGGGGGGTGTAGGTGAACGTGTGCGACGCCGACGCGGTACTGTCGGCGATAGGTTGACCTTCAATGGCGGCTGCGGTGGGAATCGTCGACGGGTCGACGATCGGCACCGGCGCGAGTACATGGTGCGGTGAGGTGTCCGGCGCGCGCGAGACGGAAAGGACCACAGTGACCAAGGCGGCCGCGGCTAGACCGACGACGATGATCGGACCCAAAGCTCCATTGGACTGGTTCAATTCGACCTCCTGGAAGTTGATGCGCCGTCCGCCGACGGGCATGAAGGGTGGTTCAGACGCTCTTGCCTTTGTTTCCACCGAATCGTTGCACTGCGTTGTCCGGTTCGCGTCTCCACAACGGGCTGAAAAAGAGTGCGAAAACGTGTTCGTTAATCTACATCGGAATTAGATCGCGCCCGGCGCGGTGCGTGCCATTCCGGTCGATTCTCGAACCACCAGATGGGTTTTCAGCACCTCGGTGACTCGGTCGACCGAGCCGTGGATTCGTTCGATCAGTCGCTCGCACGCCATAGCGCCGACCTCGTACAACGGCAGATGCACGGTGGTCAGCGCCGGTCGCACATAGGCACTTTGCTGTAAATCGTCGAATCCGACGACCGAGACCTGGCCGGGCACGTCGATTCCCTTGCGGTGCAGGTAATGAAGCGCGCCCAGCGCCATCTTGTCGTTACCGGCGATCAGCGCGGTGAGGTCGGGGTGCTTTTTCAGCAACGTCGAGGCGGCGGCGGCACCGCCTTCCTCGGTGAAGCGACCGTCTTCGCGCAGGCTCGGTGAGACGTCGGCACCGATCGACTTTAACTTGGCTTCGTACGCGTCGACCACGTCGCACGCCGTCCGCACGGCCGACGCGCCGTGAATGAGACCGATCTTGCGGTGCCCGAGTTGCACGAGGTAGTTCATCACCTGTGCCGCCCCCTGGCGGTAATCGCAGACGACGTGGTCAAGGTCCCAGTGCTTGCCGAAATAGTTGTCGGTCACGATCAAGGGATATTTGCGGTCGACGAACTCTTCGAGAAAGTGGTGGCGATCGTTCACGCCCATAGCGAGCACGCCGTCCACGAAACGGCGTTCGTACATTTCGATGTGCTGCCTGGCCTTGATGAATTCGGGCTTTGCCTGCTCGAGCATGACTTTGTAGCCCATTTTGCCGGCCTTGTCGCAGACGCCGGAGATCAGTTCACCGAAGTAGGCGTCGCCGAATCCGTGCCGCAGAGCCGGTAATAGCACCGCCAGCACGCGGGTGTACTTGCCGGAAAGACTTTGTGCGATGCGATTGGGGCGGTAACCGGTCTTGTCAATCACTTCCTGAACCCGCAGTTGAGTGGCGCGGCTGATGCGAGGATTGTCGTTGATGACCATCGACACCGTCGCCACCGACACTTCGGCGATCTTCGCGACGTCGCGCAGGCTCACGATCGGCCGAGACGCCGTCTGGAGCGGAGGTGTGATCGATAACTTGATTGGCAACGGAACTCGGGTGCGGGCTCGGCTCATGAGATCTCAAGGGCGGAAAGTTTAACGGCTGGTGAAACAGTTTACGGATTCGGTTAACAGACGCAACTATTTAATTGCGACGGCGACAAAGGTGCGCGTCACCCGTTCCACAAATAAAGGCCACCTTAATTCATTTCGGTAGCTCTATATGAACCTAAATGGAGCAATATTGCCCGAAGCAAATAATTGATGCTCTAGTAACTCTATAACTATGAGGCATTAACATTCAGTTCGCTGAAAATCTGCTTTTAGCTTGCAAATCGGCCGCTTAATCGGTTAACCTATGTGGACAAGTCGTTCGTGAGTGAGAACACATTCTGGCGGATGTCAATCGACCCGGTTTCCGGGTCCGAAGGAGAAAAATGCGAGTTTCCAAGTCTTTACGGGCGGTCGCACCGGTAGCGGGCGTCGCGAGTTTGTTTTGGGTCATCGGCACGGCAAGCGCGGCGGTCACTTTCAGTGGCAACGGCGCAACCGGGTTCGGCGGTACTCTCGGTAATGGGTCGCTCACACTGTCCGATGCAGTCGTCGGCGGCGTGCCGACTTTGACTGCGACCTTCAACCCGTCCGGCGGGTTTACGGGTAACGACGTCGTCGCGTACATCGACAGCACTACCGGAGGTTTTGCCGACACCAGCAACTTCTCAGACAACGGTGACGACGGTCGAAAGGCCATCTCGGCCAACAACAATGGGAACCCGTCGCGTGACCTGATCTCCTTCCCCGCCGGTTTCACTGCCGACTACGCACTGGAGTTTGAAAACAATACCTTTATCGGTCTGTTTCAGCTCGTTTCCGGTGGGAATGGTTCTTTGAACTTCGTGGGCGGCACTAGTCCAACACCGGGCGGGCCGTACACCGTGTCGTTCCCGCTTTCGAGCATTGGTGTGACACCCGGCAGCAGTTTCGGCTTTGTTGCCGACCTGATCAGTACCAGCGGATACGGTTCGAACGAGACCATCGGTGCGAGCTCGACGACTTCCGACGTCGGGGCAGCGCCGAATGCCGGCTTCAACGGGTCGACGGCCTTCACCGCTGCGAACACGTTCACCACGACGCCCGTACCAGAACCGGCAATGCTTTCGATGCTGGCCGCCGCAGGATTGCTGCTGGGCCGACGTCGGCGGTAAGACTTGCGTCGCTTTCAGCCTCTGAATGACGCGACCTCATGTCGGTCGCGGAAAAAGGCCCGTGTCTTTGTTTCCAAATAGACCGTCAGCGATACCGTCTGACGGTCGATTTATCCGAATGCGGTTAAACGGTTAACCGAACATGACCATGTCGACGGACTCTGTGAAACGATCGCGACGTCCGGCTCGGGCAGTGGTGCTCGCGGTGGTGGTCGGGGTCTTCTCCTGTGCCGTCCGGCCCTCAAGGGCTGACGACGTGTCGCCGCCGGCCATTCTGCAAGACTTCGAAAGCTCCTGGCAGACGATTAACAATCGAATGCCGGACATTTTCGCTGCCGGGTATGGCGGGGTTTACACGCCGCCGCCCGGCCGGGCCGAGTCGGGCAACCAGTCTGTCGGGTACGACGTCTATGACCGGTTCGATTTAGGCAGTGCAGGCAACCCGACCCTATACGGCACCGCCAGCGGTTTGAAGAGCATGGTGAAATCTATTCACCAGATGGGCGGGTCGTCTTACATCGATCTAGTGTGGAACCACAGCGGGTTCGCGGATGCCGGCACCAGCGGCTTCGCCGCCGCGGGGGGGTACCCGGGATTTGCCTTGACGTTGCAGACCAGTAATCCGACTGCGCCGGGGTACAACGCGAACCTCGATGCCGTCGACGGCGACTACCACTCGGCATATGCCACCGGGGACCAGAACACGCGGCTGGCAGGCCTGATCGACATCGCGCAGGAGTCGAATAATGCTTTCATCCGCCAGCCGACCGTCGCCGGTCCGAACAACCTCCCCGGCCCGGTGCCCGGGGCGACCAAGTGGTTCTATACCGGGCTGGCAAACTCGCCGAACGCTGCCAACGCCCAGTTCTACCCCGACCGGTCGCTGAACCCTATCAGTGTGTACGACCCGACGACCGGCGAGGGCAACATCAAGATCTACCCGTTCAACACGAGTACATCGACGGGCGTGGTGAACGGCAACGGCACGCCCGTGGCGGAGAACGCGCTGGGCTACCTCGAGCGGTATTCGCAGTACATGGTGCAGGTGGTGGGGGCCGACGGGTTCCGCGTCGACGCCGCTAAGAACATGCCCGCCTGGGTGCTGAACTACCTCGACCGCGCAGTCTACCGAAGTTCATCTCGTACGCTCCTCAACGGTCTGCAGCAGCGGGTGTTTTCGTTCAGCGAAGTGTACGACTCGAGCCCGTCGGTCCTGCAGCCCTACATCAAGAAAAACATCAACCCTGCCGACCCGGGAACCATCGGCGGGAACCGCGATGTATACGACTTCGGCCTGTTCTTCGCGATGCAGCAGAATCTGTCAGGCAACGGCGTCCAGAACGACTGGCGCAACATGACCAGCGCCAGCATCGACACCAACGACGACGGGAAGATGAACGGCAGCCAGGGGCGTGAAGTTCGTCTCCAGCCAGGACAACGGTCCGCCCTCACTCGACAATGTCGCTTACGCGTACACGCTCATGCTTCCGGGCAACGCGATGGTGTACAACAACAGCCACGAGTTCGGCACCGGCCGCGATTTTCCCAAGGCCGGGCGCAGCGATGCCCTCGGTGGGTTGTACGGCAACACAATCACCACGCTGCTCGACCTCCGCAACCGTTACGGCCGCGGCAACTACATTCCTCAGACCATCGACGACGGGTCGGGCGGTGGTTACCGGTATCTTAAGAACGAATTCGCCTTCGAACGCCAAGGAAGCGCGCTGGTGCTGCTCAGCAACCGCACCGACGGCGGGTACGACAGCAGAACCGTGCACACCAGCTTCACCGGTGGCACCCCGCTCATCGAACTGACCGGGAACGCCCATAACACCAACGCCGACCCGTACAATGACATCCCTCAACTCTTGGTGGTCAACGGCGACGGTACCGTCAACGCGCGTTTCCTCCGCAACAGTTCACCGGGCAAAAACGCCTTTACCGGCGACGGTTATCTTATCTACGGACTGGCCACGCCGCAGGGCTCTCTGTCGTTGATCAATGTCGCGCAGGTGATGCAGAACGCCGTGCCCACCGCCACCGCCAACGCCGACACGACCGCCTACGCCAACGCCATCACCCGTCTATCGGGCGTCGACGTCATCAAGACCAACACGTTTAAGCTGTCGCTGAACACCGTCGCGGTGAATCTGCTGGGCTACTACCGCGATAAACCCGCCGACGGTGACAATGCCGTGTTCAAGGTCGACGACGGATCGATCGTCCTCAACGGCGATTCCGCCTTAAACAACACCGCGCCCGACTCGGTCGTCTACGGCTTTCAGAACTTCAACACGACGCACAACCCCGGTTACTTCACCGCAAGCGGGGCGGGGGCGTACGCACAAAGTATCGACGTGACCAAGCTCGGGCAGGGTTATCACTTCGTCACGGTCGAGGCGTTTCGTCACCGCGACGACGGCGGGCCGGCCGTCTATTCCGATTGGAAGCAGACGATCTACGTCGACCTCGCGCCGCCGAACTCCGCCGTGCTAAGCTTCGCAGACGACCAGCCCGGTGTGAACGAAAATCGACAGCTGGTGGTGTCGTCCGTCGACGCGCTGGCCAACAGCGTGCATACGTTTTTAGACCTGCCGTTCGGGCTGACCGACAGCCAGGTGCTTGCGCAGATCGATTCGGCTACCCAGGCCAACCAGACCGATACCGCGCTGTATCAGCATTATTACGCCGGCGTCACCAGCGGGAGTCACACCGCCACCGTGGTCAGCTATAAGCCCGACGGCACTTACAACATCCAGCGTTTCACATCCGCTCAAGACCCTTACCTGTCGACGTCGACCTACTTCGGGTCGGGCGTCGGTGACTTGAATTTCGACGGCGGCGTGAGCGCCCCCGACATCAACCTGTTCACGCCGATCGTGCAGAGCGGCAACACGCAGTTCAACGCCGCCGCCGACGTCAACGGTGACGGCTCGGTCGACCTAGCCGACACGTTCCTGCTCGGGCCGGTGCTGTCGTCTCACAACGTCGACTCGGCCACGTGGAACGCGTTCAACGCGTTCATTTTTTCTTCTTACGTCAAGACCCACGCGTACACCGTGAACGGCACCAACGTCATTTACGAAGACACCGCCGGTAGCACGACGGTGTCGGCGGGTTCGTCACTCACGGCCAGCTATGTGCGCGGCAACACGCTAAGCGTTGGTGCCGGCGGGAACGTGAAAATCGCTGCTAACTCCAGCGTCAACAACGGCGTCAGCCGGTTGACCGGTCTGACGATCGCCGGGTCGAGCGGTCACTGGACCGGGCAATTCGACCTGACCAACCAGGCGATCGTTCTCGAATCTACTGCGGCCAACAGGGCCGCCGATTTCGCCCGCGTGCTGGACCTGGTCGTGTCGGCAAACGACAGCGGCAAGTGGGACGGGCAGGGCATCACCTCGAGCACAGCCGGGGCCGACCCGAGACACCTTCATACGCTCGGCGTAATTTTGAATTCGACCTCAAGCGGTCAGCCGATCTACACCACCTTCGACGGCCAACCCGCCGACGCCAACGCGGTCCTGGTCGCTTACACGTTCTTCGGCGACGCCAACCTCGACGGCCGGGTTGACGGATCGGACTACACGAAGATCGACGCCAGTTTTAGCAACCATCTCACCGGCTGGATCAACGGGGATTTTAATTACGACGGCGTCGTCGACGGGTCTGACTACACGCTGATCGACAACGCGTTCAACACCCAGGGCGCGGCGTCGTTGACCCAGATCGCGGCCGTCACGTCGGCAATTGCCGGAGCAGGCCCGACGGCCGTTGTCCCCGAACCTTCGGGCATCGCAATGACGTTGACCGGAGCTTTTGCGGTAACACGGCGAATTCGCAGCCGTCGCGCGGTTAGCGCCGTCGCAAGGGACGCGCGACGTCGGCCGAGAATTTCGGCCGCTTCGGAAGAGGTCGGACGCAGCGTTCTGCGGCCGAGGCAGCAGAAAAGTTCAACCGGGCCCGATATGACCCGGCTCGAATCTGTACGAGGTATCCCATGAAGTGCGTTCGAAACAACCACCGTCCGGCGTTCACGCTCGTCGAACTCCTGGTCGTGATCGGCATCATCGCGCTGCTGATCAGCATCCTGCTCCCGTCGCTCAGCAGGGCACGCGATCAGGCCAATAGCATCAAGTGTCTGAGCAATGTCAGGCAGCTGATCATTGCCAACCTCATGTGCGCCAACGACCACCCACGGGTACATGCCCACCTGCTCCGACGACAAGTGGGCCGAGGCCGCCGACCCGTACCGCACCAAATTCAACTACCGCGCCGACGCCACCCGGCCCCAGGGTTACGTCAAGGACTGGGCCAGTTCGCTGTTGCCTTACCTTGGTGAGAAAAACGCCGACTACAACATCTACATCGTCAACGCGACAAGCACCACCGGCATCCGCGTCGACCCGCCGATGATGATCTGCCCGAGCGACCAGTGGCAGAACATCGGGCCCACTGCCGGCTACAAGCTGTTTAACAACGTCGTCGCCCCGGCGAACGACCCCGCCGGATACTTCCCTATTTCTTACGGCGTCAATGCCGACATCGCTACGCTCACCGACGCCGCGAACCCGCCCGTCGGACGGTTCGGCCTTGCCGACAGTGTCAGCGTTTTCCACGGTCCGAACGGCGGTAACCCGCTCGGATGCAAAGTCGACCGCATCTATATACCCTCCCAGGTGCTGCTGTTCGCAGACTGCGGTGTGCGGACGTCCACTTCCCAGACCGGCACGCCGCTGGACCTCAGCGATGCCCTCTACTACACGAGCAACTACGCGTACACGAACGCCTCAATTCCCGCCGACCAGGCCGGCACGCTGAACGCCATCATGCAATGCAGCTGGCTCAAGGGACGAGTCCCGCTGACTCGTCACCGCGGCAAGAAGATTAATATCGGCTTCGCCGACGGTCACGCCGAAAGTGTAGCGTCAACCGATTTCACACGGGTGCGTATTTCGCCGTACAAGTGAATATTTTGAAGACACGTTCTGCTGACATGTGGTCGAGCAAGCGAGACAAATTCTGCTCGACCAACGCCGGATACAAAGACGCGTTGAAGTGGACAGATACCGAGCAAATAAACCGAACTGTCGGGCGACTGAGACCTGTAAATCCGAGCTCGCGATTCGGTCGGGAAAAGGTCGATCACCACCGCCTTTACTTTGCAAGGCTTTCGCGCTGACGCTGAGTCTCGGCGGTGAGAAAAGAGCCGAGCAGAAACAAGCGAGTGGCATCGCGACCGCGTCCGGGCAATCGCAGGCGAAGAACAGGAAGAGGAACAGAGTGGCGGTTCTCAATTCAGCCGCCTCGACCGGTCAACACCGGGCGAATAACACCAAGGAGAAACATGAGGACCGAGGGAACACGTTCGAACCGAAATAAGCGTTGCCTTCAACTTTCACTGCTATCGGCGGCCGCGGCGACGCTGGCGGGGATGGCGTCGTCCGCCCGGGCGGCAAGCCCAGTCATCGACGGAACCGTCGACGCCTCAATCTACGGATCCCCGCAGGCGACACAGACTGTAAATACAGGCTTCGGTGACAGCACCGCCGGCAACGGGTTCAGCTCCGGCGGGTCCGAGCTCGACGCCGCCTACGGCACCGTACAGGACGGCAACCTTTACCTGTTCTTCGCCGGCAATTTCGAAAACAATGGCAACCGCTTTAACATCTTCATCTCCGACGGTCGCGCCGGGGGGCAAAACGTCCTCAACGCCAGCAGCGCCTCGGGCTCGCTTCACAACGCAAACGGCTTGAACTTCCCGACCGGGTTTAATGCCACCTACGCCCTGGACGGGAACGCCTCGGGCAGCACGTTCTTCGTCGACCAGTACGACCTGGTCACCAACTCGGCCAACTACCTCGGCAGTGTGCCGTTGACCGGCGGTGTCGGTTCCAACACCAACCTCCACGGCATCGCCGTCGGGGTGAACAACACCAACGCCGCCGGTGTTAACGGGAACACCGGCACCGCCGCCGACCCCGCCGCCGCCAACGCGGTCGCCACCGGGTTCGAAGTCGCCATCCCGCTCGCAGCGCTCGGCAATCCCACCGGCAACATTCAGGTGCTGGCCGACATTAACAATAACAACAACGACTACCTGTCCAACCAGTTCCTCGGCGGTCTTCCCGTCGGTTACGGGAACCTCGGCAGCCCCAGCAGCGCCAACATCGCCGCCACCCCGTTCAGCGTCGCCGTCGCGGTGTCCAACGGCAATTGGCTCCCCACCGGCGGGGGGTCCTGGGCCACGCCCGCCAACTGGTCCAACAGCGCGGTGCCCAACGCCGTCGGTGCCGCCGCCACTTTCGCTACTGCCACCGCGCCGTCTACCGTAACACTCAACGGGTCCTATTCCGTCGGGTCGATCACCTTCAACAGCACCAACCCGTACACGATCACTCCCGGCACCGGTGGCGTCCTGCGGCTCGACAACGGATCGTCGCAGGCTGTCATTACCAGTTACTCGGGGAGCCAGACCATCGCTGCCCCGCTGGTGCTCAACTCCAACACCGCCGTTACCGCCGCCAGCCATGGGGACGTGATCACCCTGTCCGGCAACATCAGCGGCGCGGGTAGCCTGACCAGCTTCGACCTCGGCGGCGGCGGCTCTCAGTTCGCGCCGAGCAACGTCGTCCTTTCGGGTTCCAACAGCTATACCGGTGGCACTTTCGTCGACGGCGGGAACCTCACACTCGGGTCGGCAACCGCACTTCCCGTCAATAGCGCCCTCACTCTCGACGCCCGCGACGTACCCGCAGGTGTCCTCGACCTCAACGGCTTCTCTCCCTCGGTCTCGAGCCTTACGGTGACCACCGGGCCTAACACCACCGCAGTCGGTGCCGTCGCACAGATCATCAACACCACGACCACTCCGGGCGCGTCGACAATCACCTTCGCAGGCAGCACCGCCAACCCGAGCACATTCGGCGGCGTCATCGGTGACAATTCCGGTGCCGGTGGTGGTACCACTGCCTTGACCGTCACCGGCGGGTCGCTCACGCTCACCAACTCCAACTTTTACGCCGGCGCCACCACCGTCAGCGGTGGCACTCTCACCCTGGCCGCTTCCGGCGCATTGCCCTCGGCCACCAATCTAACTGTCGGTTCCGCCGGCACCGTCGTCGCCGCTGCTTCCGCCACGCCCGTTGCCGTTACGGTCAACACGCTGAGCGTCGCGGGCAAGCTCGACCTCACAAATAACGGCTTGGTCGCCCACAGTAGCTCCGTTGCCGCTATCACCGCTTTGATTAAGTCTGGCTACAACAACGGTGGCTGGAACGGCTCGGCCGGGATCATCAGCTCTACCGCTGCCACTGACGCAACCCACCTGACCACGCTCGGGGTCATCGCCAACAACGACGGCACGGGCACGCCGCTCTACGGCACCGGTGCAACCATCTTTGCCACCTTTAATGGCGCCGCCCCGTCCCTCGACGACGTGCTCGTCAAGTACACCTACTACGGCGACGCTAATCTCGACGGCGCGGTCGACGGGTCCGACTACACCAAGATCGACGTCGGCTTCAACAGCAGCAACGCCCTTACCGGGTGGCTGAACGGCGATTTTAATTACGACGGGAAAGTCGACGGGGCCGACTACACACTCATCGACAACGCCTTCAATACCCAAGGCGCTAGCCTCGGCAGTAACCCCGCGTCGTTGATCGCTTCGAGCACCGCACAAACGGCCGCCGTCCCTGAACCAGCTACCCTAGGGTTCATCGCCGTTGGCATGTTGAGTTTATTGAAACGTCGCAGCATCGCCCAAAAACGACTGACCGTTTAAGGCGTCCGCTTCGCACGCGCCCACCTTCGACTTCGACACGCTTCACACAGTGCCTTCTCGGCTTCCGAGAGGGCACTCTCTTTTGTGCCGACGGCGGCTCTACGCATCAGAACAGGGCCGAGTGAAACGGCAAACCAGCAGCGTTGTTAAACGAAGCGGCATGCTCAAAGCCCGCCCCGACAAAATCGCAACACCGGGGCGGCGGGGTCGTAAAATTGCCGGCGTGTGAGCGTCATCTCTTGAAGAAGGTTTTGCCCTTTAAATTGAACTTGCTCAGCCGGTTGTTGACGTAGAGGCCTTCGAGCAGGAACTCTCCGACGCTGGCGAGGACGGCGGGGTCGGCGGTTTCTACGCCGATTTCTTTCGCCAATGCGACCGCACCCTGATGCAGGCCCTTAACGGCCTTCATATTGGCGATGAATTCCTCGGCGGGCAGTTCGTCGCCGGCGGGGAAGGTGAGGTTGCCTTTGAACTGTTCGCCGATGGTCTCGTGGCCGTCCGGGTCGTCGTACTTGGCGAACACCGTCTTCACAGCTTCGCCGATCAGGCTTTTGACCAATTTGTCTTCGGCCCCGTCTTCCTCGGCCAGCGTCATTTCAATCTTCCCGCGACAGCTCGCGAGCAAATGATTCAGGTCGCAGATCCGCGGGACCACCCGCTTTTCGCCGGTGAGGATCCCGCGCCGTTCGGCATTGCTGATGACGGTTTCAAGGTTCGCAATACTCGTGCGAACCGAAACGCCGGAGGCTTGTGACACGTGCGGGCTCGAACGTGCCTGGCGGACGACCTGTTCGACGATCTCGGCCATGAAGTTCGGGACTTCGACCTTGATCCCACTGGTGCTGCCACTGTCGGCGCGTTCGACCCAGGCGTTTTGCGACGCGATCGTGATCCCCTCCTGAACCGTCTCGGGGTAATGCGTGCGAATGACCGATCCGATGCGGTCTTTCAACGGGGTAACGATTCGGCCACGGTTCGTATAGTCTTCGGGATTGGCGCTAAAGACCAGGCAGACGTCGAGGTTCAGCCGGATCGGATATCCGCGGATCTGCACGTCACGCTCTTCGAGCACGTTGAATAATCCGACCTGAATGCGGGGAGCCAAATCGGGAAGTTCGTTGATGGCGAACAGTCCACGGTTGCTGCGCGGAATCATGCCGTAGTGCATCGTCGTCTCGTCGCTGAGGTATCGGCCCTCGGCGTGTTTTACCAAGTCGATCTCGCCGATTAGATCGGCGATCGTCACGTCGGGCGTAGCAAGCTTTTCCTGATAGCGGTTCTTGCGATGCACCCATTCGATCTTCGCGTCGTCGCCTTGCTCGGCGACGATTCGCTTGCCCGTTTGAGTGATGGGTTCGATCGGGTCGTCGTTGATCTCGACACCGGAAAGAACCGGAATCCATTCGTCCAGAAGGTCCGGAAGCATGCGGAGGATTCGCGTTTTTGCCTGACCACGAAGGCCCAGGAATAACAGATCATGCTTGGACAGAATTCCGTTAATGATCTGCGGAATGACCGAATCTCTGTAGCCCAGGATGCCCGGGAAAAGCTCCTCGCCCGAACGCAGCTTGGCGATCAGATTTTTTCGCAGCTCGTCTTTGACGCTGGAAGGGCGGTACCCGGCAGCTTTAAGTTGACCAATCGTCGCGGGATTCGGATGAGGCATGTTCTGGGGACTCCTTGTGTGGTCAATAGTAGGAGGGGTGGGGGGAAAATCTGAAATCTGAAACCAGAAATCCGAAAGTACGCCCCAGACTACAGGTCCGGTCTGATGTTGCCGCCTGAGACGGGTATCTCGATAGCTGGGCAGAGGAACCGTTGATGCGCGCGATCGGGTCCTGCAATCTGCGATCACATTTGTTTTGAAATCGAAGACTCAAAACCCGGATCAGGCCGGTCCTGATCACCGAACTTCGAATCTCAGTTTTCTTTCGGATTTCTGGTTTCGGATTTCGAGCTTCGCCCCCCCCTGTCTATAAGATCACCCCATGCCAACCATCCACGGCTACTTTTCCCGCTTCCAATTCGCCCGCGGCGGGTTCGGTCAACTGCCTTCCTGGGCCCGGTCGATCGTGATGCTTTTTGCGTTGCCGGGCGTTGCGATGCTGCTCTTGTCAATCGTGCTTGTATTCGTTAGTATCCTCACCCTTTTACTGCTTACCGTGCCCGTGTATCGGGCTTTGCAAGCGGTTTTGGGGGTGCGACCGCCCTCGGGCGACACGCCGGAAATGCAAAATCCGTTTGCTTCGTCCCCGTTCGGGGCTCTGTTCGGGTTCCCGTCCTCGGACGGGCCCGCAGGTCGTAAGCAGGTGGACGCGAAAGTTGTGGATGGCCCGAACGTTTAAGGACGTGACAACGGGCCCGTTTGATAGAATTTTTCGATAAAGACAGGCGAGACAGCCATGGCCAAGAAAGAAATCACCGACCAGTTCAAGCTCCAGGCACCAGCCGGTAGCGCCACCCCGGCACCGCCGATCGGCCCGGCCCTGGGCGCACACGGTGTGAACCCCGGCCAATTCATTCAACGGTTCAACGCGCTGAGCATGCCCATGAAGGGCAAAGTTATCGGCTGCGTTGTCACGGTTTACAAAGACCGCACGTTCGACATCGAACTGAAGTCGCCGCCGGCGGCAGAACTGCTCAAGGAAGCCGTCAAGGCCGAGAAGGGCAGCGGCGAGCCGAACAAAAATAAGATCGGCAAGGTCACCATGGCGCAGTGCCAGAAGATCGCCGAAGAGAAGATCAAAGAGTTGAACTGCTTCGACGCGAAGCAGGGCGCTCTGATCATCGCCGGGACCGCCCGCAGCATGGGCATCACCGTCGAAGGATGAGACAAACGACGGCTGCTTGCTTCAGTGAGCTGCCGGCGTTCGGTCTGCAAAATCAATAGGCGCACCACGGCCTGCAACAGTGGGAGCTTCAGCCGGGGCTTTTTCCGGCAACAGGAGCGACAAGCAACATGCCTGTCATTTTAACTCGTTCGAAACGCTACAAGGAAGCTGCCAAGAAGCAGGTCATCGAGCCCATGGCTGTCGAGCCGGCCGTCGATCTGATCAAGAGCTTCAACGCCACCAAGTTCGACGCCTCGGTCGAACTCATTTTCTCCCTCGGTATCGACGCCAAGCAGGCGGATCAAATGATTCGCGGCAGCCTTTCGCTGCCCCACGGCGTTGGTAAGACCAAGCGGGTCGTCGCGTTCTGCCCCGAGCATCTGGTCACCGGCGCTCTGAACGCCGGCGCGATCAAGGCCGGTGGTCAGGACTTGGTCCAGCAGATCGAAAAAGAGAACTTCACCGACTTCGACGTCGCCGTGTCCACCCCGGACATGATGCGGTTCGTCGGCCGGCTCGGTAAGGTGCTCGGCCCCAAGGGCCTGATGCCGTCGCCTAAGGCCGGGACCGTAACCCCCGACGTGGCCAACGCCGTTCGCGAATACTCGGCCGGTAAGATCGAATTTCGCAACGATTCCGGCGGAAACGTTCACACGGTCGTCGGCAAGCTGTCTTTCGATAATGCCAAGTTGATCGACAACATCACCGCGATGATCAACCACATTCGGCGGCTCAAACCCCCGACCAGCAAGGGCGCTTTCTTCAAAAAGCTCGTGCTCAAGGGTTCGATGACCCCGGCGGTGTATCTGAACGTGATCTAAGGCGGAAGTTGCTAGTTGTTAGTTGCTGGTTGCTGGTTCGCAATCAGTCTGACTCGACTAGCGATTCGCAACAACAAACTAGCTACTGCGAGTTAACATGAGCAAAAAAGTAAAAAACCTGATCGAAAAAGATCTGGGTGATCGGTTCAAGGACATCGAAGGCGTGGCCGTCATTAATCCCCGCGGGCTCGCGGCGACCAAGACGAACATGCTGCGTCGCAAGCTCCGCGAAAAAGGCCTCCGCATGACGGTGGTCAAAAACACCTTGGCCCGCCGGGCTGTCGGTGAAGGGAAGCTCAAGGGCTTCGACAAACTGCTCGACGGCCCGTCGGCTGTTATTTATGGCCATTCGGTCGCCATCGCAGTCGTCGCCCGGTTGTTGATGGACGAGAAGAAAGCCGACGACAAGCTCGACATCCGCGGCATGTTCTTCGACGGCGAAGTTTATGTCGGCGATGACGGCGTTAAAGCCGTCAGCAAGCTGCCGACCCGCGAAGAAGCGATCGGTCAACTGGTCGGCCTGATCCTCTCGCCCGGTGCAAACCTCGGCGGCGCGCTCAAGGGCCCTGCCGGCACGATCGGCGCGATCATCAAGGCGATCGAAGAAAAGGCCAAGGCAAGCGAACCTGCAGAACCTGCAGCGGCCTGAGGAAAATTCGAATGACGAAATCCGAATGACAAATGAATGACGAAGCTCGAATGACCAAACGAAAGCATTCGAGGTTAAACAAATCTCAGGATACCCAAGTTTGGTTTCGTCATTCGTTCATTCGGATTTGATTCGTCATTCGAGCTTCGTCATTCGAAATTTGTAAAGAAGGTCCAAAATTAAGGCAGAGATTTTCCGACAGCCTCACTGTCCCTAACGGGTTAAACCAGTTCAACGTGAGCCGGGCTACGAGGCGGGAATTGTTTTCGACACGGCAGAGTCACGACACGACTCGGAGATTTAGTCATGGCAGAAGTAACAGCAGAACTTAAAGAATTGGCCGACAAAATCGTTGGGCTGACCCTCAAGCAGGCCGTCGATCTGGCCGCCTATCTGAAGGAAGAACACGGCATCGAACCCGCCGCCGGTGGTGGCGGTGGCGGTGGTGGTGGCGCAGCTGCCCCGGCAGCCGCCGCCGAAGCCCCCGAAGTGAAGACGACCTTCGACGTCGTCCTCAAGGCGGCCGGCGACAAGAAGATCCAGGTCATCAAGGAAGTCCGCACCGCGACCGGTCTGGGCCTCAAGGAAGCCAAGGATCTGGTCGAAGGCGCTCCGAAGACGATCAAGGAAGCCCTCAGCAAGGAAGACGCCGAGAAGCTCAAGAAGACTCTGGAAGATCAGGGCGCGACTGTCGAACTGAAGTAATTTCAGGTCGATTGATTCCAGTTAAAGCTACAACACCCGGGCCGCCGATCGAAAGATCGGCGGCCCGGTTTGCGTTTAAAAGTGTAGCAATTGCATCCTTCGCCTTGATGGGCCACCATGATTGCCGGGCGGAGGTCTTTAAATAAGGCTTCCTTGCGGGGGCAAACTATCCACAGATGCTCAGAGCGATGGGGGCGTAGATGCTGGGATGGCTCAATTCATTTGCGACTTTCGCGGTTATGGCGAGCTTCGGCGTAGCATGTGCTTCATGCGTCATTGAAAGGGTTGGGCTAAGCGCTTACCCCGATGCTTCGCGACCGCTTGCATTGGTGATGAAAGACCTACTCGACGGGCAGGGAAAAGATCCGCCCAATGTACGCTGGAAATTTCGTTGCAGACCACTATTTGAAATTCGACCGTTCTTTGACGGCAGTACGTTTAGCGAAGACGGCGATGATCTAACGCGTGAAGCGCTTGAAGAGCTCATTCGACGCGAAGAAGCCGGCAAACTTCCGTTGGAATATCAGCGGCAAATCGAGCAATTTGCCGTAGATGATCTGGGAAACTTCATACACACACCCGGTCAATATCACCTTCGCAAATATCTTGGCAGGAAGTGGGCGGCGGATTCACTCTCAGATGCAGAGCTGTCTCAGATGTTTCATAAGGCAGCTCTGATCGAATTAATAATTATCCCTACAGTGTCGCAGGTTGGAAATATCACGTTTTGTTTGAGCTGCAACTGTAATCTTCCAAGAGGCGTCCCTCCTGGATGGAATGTGCAAGCGAATTACACGTCCATTTCGCTCGATGGAAAACCTGCATTGCGGTCCGGGGACACTTGCTGGCCTAGTCCTGCATTCGTCTGTCATTCCGAAACGCAGTACCCACATGGCAGTTGGGATTTGCTATCCGCCGTGAAGTTTGGGAGACATCGACTGGAAATCACGCTGCAGATCACCATCCGAAAAGGTGACTCGAATGAATTCGGTAACCCCGTCTATTCCGAGTCTAAATCGCTGACTACTGAATTTGTCGGGCCGATCACATTGCCATTCGTAATGGCGATCTGTCGATTCGTTCAAAAACCATCTTGGGAACGCTTGGACGAATATTATTGGGGCGACGCCCTTCGGATATTTTGTCCAAAGCTCATTCTCTACGAATTGGGCGGTGAATCGGATAGGTAACCATACCCGGGCGTCAGAAGTAATTTGTCAGCCGTAAGCAATCCTCTCGTAGACCACACGCGTTCCGCTCTTGGATGAGAAAGCTAAAGTTACTTCGAGAATTTCATCATCTCTTCGTAGATTGCTTTATTAGGATAGTACCGACCCCAGACGCCGTGGCCTTCGTGGTCTACTACCGTTAGCTGTACGCGGGAGCCCATCGTTGGTTGAAGGGCCTCATACATCTGCTTCGAGCCAGCGGCGAAATCGCCGTCGTCGCCGCCGCAGATAATGTGGATGTTTTTCAGGCTCATCAGTTTCGACTTCGCCACATTTGGCCGCACCGAGACAGCTGAGAACGTGGTGACAGTGGCAAACGTCTGCGGCGAATCGAGGACGGTCAGCCAGCTGCCTTTTCCGCCCATGGAAAGCCCGGTTAGGTAAATCCGGTTGCGGTCGATCCGCGGATACTTGTCGCAGATTGCCTTGATCAGGCCGTTCACCATCTGCGGGGCGCCGGGGGTGTCCCAGCGCCAGTCGCCGGGCAGTTGCGGGAACAGGCCGACCATTGGGAACCAGTTCGCCAGGCTTCGGTCGTCACGCAGGCATTGGGCGGGTCCTTCGTTCAGGCAGCCTTCCAGATCAGTGCCCTGGTGGCCGTTGCCGTGGAGGAAGATCATCAGCGGGACTTTATACTGCGTGCGGGCCATGTCGCGTGGGGAATAGAGCAGGTACGAAAAATCGACCGGCTCGCCGGAGACGACTGCGTGTGCCCCGAGCCGAAATTTGCGGAAGCCTGGCGTCAGGTCGTGACTGTTGTCTGCTTTCAACGTCAATGTTGTTGTCAGAACACGGGCACCGGGTGCGGGAACGTCACCGGTGGCGGGCAGCAGCCGGTTGCCGGGGATCGGCGACTCGCCGGTGCCGTTCGGGAGTTTCCATCCCACCGACAGGTGGCTCGCCCCCAGGTTATTTTTAAGAAATGCTTCGATGAAATAGTGCTTGTCTGCGATCAAATGAATCGGCCGGCTGGTCTGTGCCGCGAAGTGCAGGAAGTCGCGGACGCCGGTATAGGACGGGACCGACGCGATCACTTTCACGTTGTCGGATGAATCATCTTTGCTGAGATACAGCAGGGCGGTGTCGTCGCCGGAGATTGAAAACGTGTAATCGCCGGTCGTGGGTGGGATGATGAAACCGCGGACCGCGCAGGCGTCGGGCTGGTCGGGCGCGGGGTTCAGCTCGAACGCATCGAGCGATCGGGTTTCGCCCGCCGGGACCGACAGATCACCCTGAGCGAGGGTATCGGTGATTTGACCCCCCTCGATGCCGGGCCAGATCTCGCAGCGGATCGCGGCAAAAGCCGTGGTCGGCGTAACCGCGAAGAAATAAGCCGTCGACAGCAACAGCAGGGCACGGCAATACAACGGAACACGCATAGCTCGATCTCCGACGAAGGTCGGCGGAAATCTAACGTAAAGCGAGTCAAATGTCTTTCACGCAGGCGCGGCTTCCGCGTCGCCGGTCGTGCGCGTCGTCACCGATTTGCCGTTGGTGTTCGGTGCGTCCAGCGCGGCTTCCTCGGGGTCCGTTCGCGACACGCTGTACATTAACCCCAATGCCGCGGCGGTGATGATCAACCCGGTGCCGCCGGCGCTCACCAACGGCAGGGGCAACCCCTTGGTGGGGACGCTGACTGTCGCGACCGCCATGTTAATGGCGGCCTGCAGGCTGAGCATCGACGAAACGCCGAACGCAAGCATCGCGCCGAAGTGATCCCGGTTCTGGCGGATGATCTGCCAGCCGACGTAGACGATTCCCAGATACATCGCGATGCAGAAGATCGCGCCGAACAGCCCGAGCTCTTCGCAGACGACCGAGAAGATAAAATCAGTGGTGTCTTCGGGCAGATATCCGAGCTTCTGGATGCCGTTGCCGAGCCCTTTGCCGGTCAGTCCGCCGGTCGAAAAGCTGAGAAGGCTCTGGATCATGTGGTACCCCTCGCGGTCGGGGGAGGCGTACGGATTCATGAACGCCGTCATTCGCCGCCAGCGGTAGGGCTCGTGGTGCACGAACCAGAAAGCTGCCAGCAACGCCGGCGGAATCACGACCAGCAGGTGCCAGATTTTGATCCGCCCTGCGATCAGCATGGTCAATGAGCAGACCGCGATCAATGCGGCGGTTCCGAAATCCTGAATCACCACCAGCAGGCAAAGCAAAACGATAGGGACCAGCGTCGGGACAAATCCCCCGACAAAGCGATCGAGATTCACCGGCGGTTTTGCCAACCAGTAGGCAAGGAACAGCACCGCAGCCCATTTCGCCAGCTCGGACGGTTGCAGTTGAATCGGCCCGATCTTCAACCACCGGCGGGCGCCATTGATCTGCAGTCCCACGTGCGGAATCAGCACCAGTACGCAGCAGATCCCGGCCCCGATCAAGGCCCAAGTCACCGGCGAGGTTTTCCATGAATCGCCGCCGGCCAGCCGGGCGTAATCACACTTGCCGACCAGCACGAAGACGCCCATCGCAAGAGCCGCGAAGATCAGCTGCTTGTAACCGTCGGAAGACAAATGCCAGGACAGGTTGCCGGTCACGTGCATGGTAGCCGAGTCGACCATCAGCACGCCCAGAGAAAGCAGCGCGAGCACGCAGACGCAGAGGATGTCGCGGTGGTGTAAGCGGTAGATGGAGTCGGTCATGCTATGACCGATTATCGGACGAACGGGCGTTGCGAGTTGAAAGGCGTTTTTTCAATCCAGCGGCATTCACGGTTTCCAGGCGTCCGTATCGTCAGTTTATCTCAGCTTAATCGTCGCGAGCGCCATCGCCGCGAGCATAAAACCGATGAGCCAGAATCGGACCACGACCTGGTTTTCGCTCCACCCCTTTTTCTGGAAGTGGTGGTGCAGCGGGGCCATCAAAAAGACCCGTTTGCCTTCACCGAATCGGATGCGGGTGTACTTGAAGTAAAAAATCTGGATCAGGGACGAGAACGCCTCGGCGACGAAAATACCGCCGATGAAGAACAGCACCACTTCGTGACGAATGACGATCGCGATGTATCCCAGCAACCCGCCCATCGCGAGCGACCCGGTGTCCCCCATGAACACCTTGGCCGGGTTGCAGTTGAACCACAGGAAGCCAAGGCACGCCCCGACCACGCTGCCGGCGAGCACCGCCATCTGCCCCGCGGCTTCGATGTGGGGGATCAACAAATACCCCGCCAGCACCCGGTTGCCGACGATCAAAGACAGGACCAGGAACGCAAAGCTCGCAATCGCGACGCACCCGCTTGCCAGGCCGTCCAAGCCGTCGGTGAGATTCACGGCATTGCTCGCGCCGGTCATCACGACCGTGCCGATCAACGCGAACGACCAGACGCTTAACTGGACCGACGCGTTCTTCAGGAACGGGAAATAGAAATTCTTGGCCGGGTCGAGCTGGTACCCGTGCCGGTACGTGAAGATCGACAACACTGCCCCGAGCGCGAGCTGGAACAGCAACTTTTCCAGCGTGGAAAGCCCGTGCCGGTTACCGGCCTGGCGGCCGACGGTCAGTTTCAGCCAATCGTCGGCCGCCCCGACTCCGCCGAGCCAGACAATGCAGATCAGCCCCATCTCGACGTAAAAATTGCTGATGTCGGCAAGCAGCAGCGTTGTGACCACGATCGCCGCGATGATCAGCACACCGCCCATGGTGGGGGTGCCTTTTTTGCCGGCCATCGACACGTCCGTCTCGTTCGAGTCGCCGATTTTCTGTCGCCGCAGCCACGCGATCACCCGCGGCCCGAGCAGGATGCAGACCGAGAAGCTGACCACCACCGCAGCCGTCGCTTCGAATTCCACATAAGTGAACGGCCGCAGAAATCCGAGGTGATGACTCTCGAGCCAGCCCGACCTGAGCAGCGAATGGATGAGAAGGTAGAGCATGGGAGAACCGCTCGAATCACGAAATAGAAATCCAGAATCTATTCTGCAAGACGCTGATCCCGTCCTGCAGCTGTCGTCCTATCCTTCTTCGGCATTCGGGCTTCATTCGGATTTCCGGTTTCGGATTTCGGATTTTTCCCTACCTTTTATTTACTGAAGACGTACGGGACGTATTCCTTCACGTACGCGTAGATCAACGACACGACCCCGACGATGACGCTGGCCCACAGTGTGATTTTCAGAATGCGGATCCGATTCGCGATCTCCTTGTCCCGCCACTCGGCCAGCCGGCGGTCGATTTCGTCCAGCTTGCGGTCGATCCGCGATTCGATCTCGTCCAGCTTCTGGTTCAGGTAGCTGTCGGCGGTTTTTTTGATCCGGTTGGTCAGCCCGCCGAGCAGGCCGGCCTCTTCGATCTCTTCCTTGATGGTCGCCGCCGCTCGAGGGGGTGGGACCGTGCTTTCGGTCCCGCCGGCCGGCGGATTCTGCGACGACGGAAGGAAGTGGTACTCCCGTTCGCTTTCGTCCTCACCGATGATTTTTGAAACCATCGACCCCAATGCGGCCCGCCGCTTTCTGCTCAGTTTCGAGAACAAGCCCTCTTTTTTCTTGAGCTTTTTGACCAGCGCGGGCACTCGGTCGGCGGCGTTGACCGGGAGTCCGCGGAGCATCGCCAGCACCAGCAGCCCCTGGTGCGACAGGCCGGAGAATTTCATCGACTTGATCCGGGCGATCTCCTGTGCGATCTGTTCTTTGCTGGCGTGAATGGTGATCGGCCGGCGTCCCCAGCGGACGACGTCCAGCATGGCCTCGCGGTCGAGCGACGCGATCAACTGCCGCCGCTCGTGCAGCGCAACCACCAGCGTCTGGCGGGTCTTGAACCGGGTGGCGTCGATGCCGAAATCCTCGGCCAGCGCTTCGAGCTCATCTTTCGGCAGGTCGGAAAGCTGCCGCGGCGGTTCCTTCACCGGCACCACATCGGGCAGCTGCGCGTCAGTCGGCGCGGTGCCCGCCTGATTGGTCAGCAATTTGATCTCGCCAGGATTCATGCTTGTGTCGTTGAGAATACCGATGCAACGTTCCGCGACGGGGAAAAATAGCCGGTCGTCGGTCGATATGCACGCAGAACGGGAACCGTTTTATCAGCGGACATGATTCGGCCTGCGGCCGGTGTTATTTTCCGTGGAGCCGCTGCAGCGCGAACTTGAGTTGGTCGACCTGTCCGTGGGCGTACCAGAGGATCAGGAACGCGACGCACAGCAGGATGCAGATGATGACGTCGCCCCAGAACGCGCGGAATCGCAACCGAAGGCCGTGAACGATGAGGTACCGCCGGACTAGGCCGACGTATTTATCGCTGCCGGCCAGCCAGACGTACCAGCTCCACAGCGATTGCAGCGAAATCACCGTCGCGTAAATGGTCGCCACCCAGGCGAGCGCGAGCCGGAAGAAATCGAAGAAATCCAGAGACATGGGACGGGGGGGAAAGTTGCTAGTTGCTAGTTGCTGGTTGTTAGTAAATGCGGTCGCGATGTCGCGCGGGTATTTAGTTGCTTTACTCTTCGGCTTCTTCGTGGTCGGGGGTTTTGCCGCCGAAGAGCAGGGAGCCTATGCGGACCATGGTCGCGCCCTCGGCGATGGCCCATTCGAAATCGTGACTCATGCCCATGCTGAGGTGACGCAGGCTTGACCCGCCCATTTTGTGCCACTTCATCTCTTCGAAGATCTCGCGGGTTCTGGAAAACGTCTGGCGGATCTGCGGTTCGGTCGCGTCGTAGGCGGCCATGGTCATCAGGCCGGACAGTTGAAGGTTCGGCATTGAATCGATCTGCTCGGCGAGATGCACGGCGGCCCCTACGGCGACGCCGGACTTTTGGGCTTCCTCGCTGGCGTTGACCTGCAGGAGCACCGGGACTTTTCGGCCGACCTTTTCGGCCAGCACGTCGAGTTCCTCGGCGAGCCGAAGGCTGTCGATGCTGTGAATCAGGCTGACGATCGGCAAAAGTTGCTTCGCCTTGTTGCGCTGCAGATGCCCGAGCATGTGCCAGCGAACTTTTTCAGGCGTCGCGGGGACTTCGCCGAACGACTGGCGTCGCTGCAGAAATTCGGTGAGTTGCCCGGCGCGTTGCGCCATCTGCTGCACGCGATTTTCACCCAGATCACTGACGCCCAGTTGCAGGATTTCCCGAATCTGCTCCGGCCCGGCGGTCTTGGTCACGGCCACCAGGGTCACCTCGGCCGGGTCGCGCTTGGCCTTGACCGCGGCGGCGGCGATGCGATCCCGCACCTCGTCTAATTTTTCACCCAACGGCGATCGCTTGGCCACGCACGGCTCCTTCCAGTGACTTCCTCAAAGGCGGGATTATAGGGGAAGCAGGTAGAATGACGAAACCCGGCCCGGAAAGATTTGTATGCTTCGGCGGTCATCAGGTCGGCCCGGGGGACGGGCAGACGCGTTATTTTTAAGCCGGTTTTTGTGACTGCTCGAGGCGATCGGCGTACGATGAAAAATATGAGTTCGTCTGAGAAATTAGACGCCGCCCTGGCGCAGATCGACGCCGCCAACTCTCAAGACCCGTCGAGGGTGATGCACGACGGGACCGAGATCGCGTCGGAGTTGTTGTACAGCCGGCGGATGACCCGGTGGCTCGCGATCTTGTACCCGGACGCATCCGAACCGTTGCAGATTGCCGCCCGGGCCCAGCACGTTCGGCGTTGGCACATTCCCCGCGCGAGCTACCCGATGGACCGGGCGGGCTATCACCGGTGGCGGACCACGCTTTATGGATTTCATGCCGACACGACGGCCGCGATCCTGCGAGGCTTGGGCTACGACGATGCGACAATCGACAAGGTGCGGTCGCTTCTGAAAAAAGAACGGCTCAAGCTCGACCCCGACACGCAGGCCTTGGAAGACGTCATCTGCCTTGTCTTCCTGGAAAACTACTTCGCGGATTTTGCCCCCAGACACGACGAGGAAAAAGTGATCGGAATTCTACGGCGGACGTGGGGCAAGATGTCGCCGGTCGGTCGCGAGGCGGCACTGAAACTGCCATTGCCGCCGGCGGCGGGCGCGCTGGTCGCTCGGGCTTTGGCGGGGTAAGGTTTCGGCGCTTCCGAGGTTACGATTTCTGAAGCGCCGCGCACGCGGCGTACTCGCCGATCAATCGGCTATGACCGGGACGACCGCTTGCTTCGCGAGCACGCGCCTTCCGCGGCTCATTGTGCAAGATCCGATCCCGGCTCGACGCGCCGCGGCTCGGTTGGTTATAGTGGACCGGAACGAAAAGGAAGTGATGCCCACAGACACGCAAACAATCATGGACGCGGCCGAAAAACTGTCACAGCTGGTCGCCGAGCACCCGTCGGTCGCGCGGTATAAATCCGCGCAGAAAGCCGTCAGTGACGACCCCGAGGCGGGGCGGATGCTGGCCGACTTCGACCGGCAGATCGAGACCCTCGCCCGGCAGGAACAGCAGGGCGTTCCGGTCAACGAAATGCAACGGCAGCAACTCGAAACGCTTCAGTCGCGGATCGTCTCGCATTTGAAGATCAAAAATCTGAACATGGCTCAGGTCGAATTCATCGATCTGCTGCGGAAGGTGAACCAGACGATCCAGCGGCCGTTGAGCGAAATCGGCGCCGGTGCCGCGGGCGGGCCGGGGCTGGGTCGGGCCTGAGTCGGGGCCGATCGATTCGTCGACCTGCTCTACGGAGGTTTCGTCGGAGACACGCTTGGCTTACTGGCTGCTCAAGTCCGAACCCGACGTTTATTCGTTCGACGATCTCGTCCGGGACAAGAGGACCGAATGGGACGGCGTGGCAAACAACACCGCGCTGAAGCACATCCGTTCGATGAAAAAAGGCGATCTGGCCTTGATCTACCACACCGGTGACGAGCGGGCCGCGATCGGGATTGCCGAAGTGGTGTCGGGTCCTCATCAGGATCCAAAGGAAACAGACCCGAAGCTGGTGGTCGTAACCGTCGAGGCAAAACAGAAGCTATCCCGGCCGGTGACGCTGTCGGAGATTAAGGCAGACCCGGCCTTTGCGGGATGGGATTTGATCCGCATCGGTCGGCTCAGCGTGGTGCCGACGTCTGAAAAGATGTGGGCGCGGGTCGAATGTCTAGCCGGTAAACCTTCGAAAGAGTGACATGACACAGACCGCCACCAATCAACCCCCGGTCCCGGACAACCGCCCGCACCGCCCGGCCGACGACAGCGAGGAAGTTTATTTCGAAGGCTCTCCGATGCTCCGGGCCGAGCTGGGTAACGTGATCCTCTGGAGCGTCGTCGGGCTCGCGATCCTGGTTTTGATCGGCTTCGACCTGTTTAAGTGGCACTCGAGTCTGCCGTGGTGGGCACACGTCGCGGCGGGCATTGTTGCTGTCGTGATTTGCTTTATCCCGGCCATCCTGCGGCGGACGCTCCGGTATCGCATCACGAACTACCGGATCGACGTTACAACCGGGTTCCTGTCGCGGAACATCGATACGGTCGAGCTTTGGCACGTTGAAGACCTCCGCTTGCACCAGTCACTGCTGAACCGCATCGCGGGGGTGGGGAACATTACGATCCATTCACACGACCAGGGAATGCCGGTGATTCAGCTGCGTGGCCTGCCGCAACCCCGTCAGCTTTTCGCAATGCTCGAGCAGCGGGTCATTGCCGTGAAGCGGCAACGCGGGGTGATGAAACTTGATCCGGGATAATGAAGACCCGGTCGGCCCTCCTCGCGGGATTCTTGTGAACGGTCTTTTGTGTATCGAAACATTATGGGGCACCGAACCCGCGCGCTATCAATAAGCAGTATAATGACAATTTGAGCGTTTTTATGTTAGATTATGTTAGGTTTTGTTAAGTCCGGTTAGCTCGCGTCGTCGACAGCGTCTTTTCAATCTCGGATCCGTTCAAACGCCACCCAGGTCTTTTGTCGGCTGGATCGCGTTGCGACAGGTGCCTCCTCTCTGGTTACACTCCGATCATGTCTTCCACCCGCGGGCAGTTTCACGCGACCGTCGAAGCGAATGTCCCGTTATGCCGAGAACACTTCCGGCTGGTGCTTGCCGTGCCCGATTTCCCGACCACCGAGCCGGGGCAATTTGTGCAGGTCGCCTGTCGGGATCTGGAAACCTCCTATTGTGAGACGACGGAACTCGAATGGTCACCGGAGCGACCGCCGGCCTTGACCGCGCCGGAATTGTTGTCCCCGCTGGCGATGCTGCGGCGGCCGTTCTCCCTTGCGGGGCGACGCGATACCGAACACGGCGCCGAGATCGACCTGATCCACCGCGTGGTCGGTGTCGGAACCGACTGGCTTAGCCGGCTTCGCAAGGGAGACTCGGTCTTTGTCCTGGGGCCGCTGGGCAATCGATTTCCACTCCCGCCGAACGACGGCATTGCGCTGATGGTCGGGGGGGGGGTCGGTATTCCGCCGATGATCTACCTGGCAGAAAAACTCGTCGGGAAGCGGGCCGTGGCATTCGCCGGTGCGGTGACCCGCGACCTGTTGTCACTGACGATCACCGATGACGCCTTGCCCCCGAAACCGGACGACGTCGGGCCTTTATATAATGTCGCGGAATTCGCACGGTCCGGCGTCCCGGCCGTCATCGCCACCGACGACGGGTCGTACGGTTTTCGCGGTTACGTCACGCAGGCGCTCGAGGCGTATCTCGACAGGTTCGGCCTGGGGAGCGATCCGGTGGTGGATTCGAAGATCATCGTCTATACCTGCGGCCCCGAGCCAATGATGCGGCGGGTCGCCGACATCGCCGAGCGTCGCGGGATCCAATGCCAGATCGCAGTCGAGCGTGCGATGGCCTGCGGCATGGGCACCTGCCAGAGCTGCTGTCTGAAAGTGCGGAAACCGGACCCGAGTCTCCCGCCAATGCCCGGCAACGACTGGGCCTATCGTCTGGCCTGCACCGACGGGCCGGTCTTTCGGTCGACGGATCTGCTATGGTAATGGCATTCGGCGTCGTCATACGCGGGTCTGTCCGCCGCGCGGTGCCGAGCTTTTTGCCGCCGTTCATTCACTGATCACAACTGGCTACTGACTTATGACAACCACCATCGGCATGCATTACGACGTGATCCCCGGCAAAGAAAAAGAGTTCGTCGACGGGTTTCTCGGCGTGCTCGAATTGGTCAAAACGCTGCCCGGTCACATCGAAAGCCACATGTACGAGGACATCCAGTCGCTCGGCAGTTATGTGATCCTCAGCCAGTGGGAAACCAAGGAATCGTTCGAAGCGTTCATCCACAGCCCGGAATTCGCAAAAGCGGTCGCCTGGGGCAAGGCCGAGATCCTGCGCGGCCGGCCCCGCCACAAGGTGTACACGAACCAATGATTGCCAAACCGACGCCGGCTGCTAAATTCCTGCCAGGCCCAATTCGCCCGGAGCACATTGCTATGAAACCCAGTCTTTCCTCGACACAACTTCTGCTCGCCGCTCTGTTGATGCTTCCGACCGGTTGCTCGTCGACCTACTACAAGGTCTGGCAGGAGCTCGGCTATGAAAAGCGCGACATCCTGGTCTCGCGCGTCGAAGACGCGAAAGTCGCCCAGACGAAGGCCAAGGAACAGTTCACCAGCACGCTCGATCAGTTCAAACAACTGACGAATTTCAACGGCGGCAGCCTTGAAGCCGAGTACAAGAAGCTGGATTCGAGCTATACCAAATGCAAAACCCGCGCGGCGGATGTCAGCAAGCAGATCACCAAGGTCGACAAGGTCGCCGGTGACATGTTCGTCGAATGGGACAAGGAACTGGGGCAGTACCACGACGAAAACCTGCGGGCGTCGAGCGCGGCAAAGCTCGAAGAATCGAAACAGCGGTACGCCCAGCTGCTGGCGGCGATGCGAAAGAGCGAATCGAAGATGCAGCCGGTGCTGGACAAGTTCGCCGACGTCGTTCTCGAGCTCAAGCACGACCTGAACGCGGCGGCAATCAGTTCGCTTCAGAAACAGCAGCTGGATATCGACACCAGCGTACAGAGCCTGATCGCGGACATGAACAAGTCGATCGACGAAGCCAACGCGTTTACCGAGAACCTGAAAAAATCGTGAGCACTGCCACCCCATTAATCCCTTCTCACGTCGACGCCGGGCGGATCCGCCAGACGTTTGCCCGGCTGAAGCAGGCGGGGCGGATCGCGATGATGCCGTTCATCCCGGCCGGCTACCCCGACCTGGCGACGACTGCGGCGACGATTACGGCATTGGCGTCTGCCGGCGCGGACCTGATCGAGATCGGCTTTCCGTTTTCCGACCCGATCGCCGACGGGCCGACCATTCAGGAAGCGTTCACCGAGGCGCTGGCGAGTAAGCTGCGGGTCGATGAGATCTTCGAGACGATCCGCCGGGTTCGGGCGGGGGTTTTGCTGCCGATCGTCGGGATGGTGAGCTATAGCATCGTGTACCGGTACGGGCTTCAACGATTCGTGACCGACGCGGTCGCGTCGGGGTTCGACGGGCTGATCGTCCCAGACCTGCCGCCCCCGGAGGCCCAATCCGTATGCAAGACGATCCGCGCCGCCGGGCTCGACACGATCCTTCTAGTAGCGCCGACTACCACACCGGAGCGACGGGCCGAGATCGTCCGACTGAGCAGCGGGTTCATTTATTATCTGTCGGTCTCGGGCATCACCGGCGAGCGAAACCAGCTGCCCGCCGACCTGGCCGACAACGTCGCCGCGATCAAGAAACTGTCCGATCGACCCGTCTGTGTCGGGTTCGGCCTGCACACCGCCGCCCAGGTGGCAGACCTGGCCAAGGTCGCCGACGGGGCGATCGTAGGGTCCGCGTTCGTCAAGCGGATGAAGCAGCACGTCGGTGAAGGGCCCGAGGCAATCGCCGGCGTGGCCGCGGCATACTGCCGGGAACTGGTCCGATAATCGGCCCGAACGGTTTTGAATCCCACCGCGGCCCCATTTCAGGTTACCATCGGCCCCACGGGGCTCCCACGGTCCCTGCCAATCGGCATATCTTTTTTCCAAACCTTTGACCCCCTGTCGTGTCTCTCATGATGGAACCCGGTGCGAGCGATCCAATAGTTGCAGGTCGACCCGCACCGATCGGCCCGGAAGCGAAGGGGTCCGTGACGCAATCCCCTTCCGACGGTGAATTGGTCGAAAAAACCGTCGCCGGCGACAAGGCCGCGTTCGACGAATTGATTCGTCGGTATCAACAGCAGGCGGTCGGCGTTTCCTATCGCCTGCTGGGCAGTTCGCACGACGCCCTAGAGGTGACGCAAGATTCGTTTCTGAAGGCGTTTAAGAGCATCGACACCCTTCAGAACCCGGCCGCGTTTGGTGGCTGGTTGCTTCGGATTGTGTCGAACCTGTCGCTGAATTATCGGCGGAGTCGAAAGCACCGGAATCAGCTGCCTTTGGACGATCTATTAGGAGCAGTCGAGTCGGGGCAGGCGGATTCAGGTGGCAGTGAATGGATGTCGCGGTCGGGCGACCCGCTGCACAACCTGGAAAGCCAGGAGATGGGCCGGCGGCTGCAGGACGCGTTGAAACAGTTGCCGGAAAAACAGCGGCTCGCGCTGGTCATGTTTACGATCGAGGAATTGCCGCAGAAGGACGTTGCCGAAGCGTTAAATTGCAGTGTCGAGGCGATTAAATGGCATGTTTTCCAAGGCCGCAAAAAATTAAGAGAGTTATTGAAAGCTCATCTAACGGACTGAAATGCTCAGTGAAGATTTAGAATTTCAGATCAGCCAATATGCCGACGGCAGCCTCCCAACCGGGGACCGCCGCGGTGTTGAAGCATTGCTCCGCGACAACCCCGCGGCCCGGCAGGTGCTGCGTGAATATCAGCAGTTGGACGTGCATTTCGGTGCCCTGGATAGTCTTCCGTCGGTGGACTGGAATCGTTTCGCCGGTCGGGTGTCGGCCATGGTCGATGCCGAGCCGTCTTCGGCGGCATCGTTCGTGATGCGTCCCGCGGTCGCCGGGCGAATTTTTTCGGCGGTGTCGAATTGGAAAGTGCGATCCGCCGTCGCGGCGTTGTTCGTTTGTGTGATCGGCGGGGCGCCCTGGGTCCACCAACACAAACTGAGCGTGAACGGCCCCCCGACGCCCGCGCTCGAATCGGTGGCCACCGTGGTCGGTCCGCAGGCCGAGGTGGCTGTCGGCACCGCCGTGCAGGAGATCCGCGTCGGGCCTTCCCCCGCGCTGGCGAAGCAAATCGGCACCTGGCGATATGCCGACGGCGTCGTCACGCACGGCCCGTCTAACGTGACCATCACTGCCGGGATCACACCCGCGCCGCGGCCCGATCCGCACCTTCGATAATGCTTTCGGGCGATTTTGTCGGTCCCACTCCCTTCACGACCGTGTAACGTTGCGCTACGCTCTGAACCGCCCGGAGGTTGCCAGATGAAACTCGTTCTTCCGATCGCATTCTTCCTTGCTGCGTTGATTCAGCCGGCCGACTCCCTCGCCACCGTTACGTCGGCATTGATCGGCAAACAACTCGATTCGCTGCAGACGCTGAACCTGGACACGACCCTGCCCGACGCGATGCAGCAGATCGGAAATCAAACCGGGGTTCGATTGGAAGCCGATCCCGCGGTATGGGACCTGCTCCCGTGGGGGGACCAGACGACGATCACGGCCAAGATCCAGAACAAAACCTTGCGGCAGGCGTTATCTGCGATCACGCAGAAGCTCGCGCTGGAATATGAACTGACCGACGAAGCCGTGGAGATTCGCCCCGTCCCGGCATTGAAACGGCTCGGCAAGCGGGCGACCGTCGATGAGTTGTCGCTGCTCGATCTGATGGCCTCGCAACCGATCAATTTAACAACCGTCCATCCGACCGTGCGTGAACTGCTGACGGCAGTCGATGGCCGACTGGTCGCGATCAAGTCGAACTTCGCGGTCGACGACCGGGCGGGTGACAAGGTCTCGGCGCAGACGATCTCCGTCGCCAAAAACGCGAGCATTGCCGAGGCATTGGAATCGATGACACAGCAGGCCAATGCCGCCTGGTATCCGTGGGGGAAGACCGTCTTGGTCGTCCCCAAGGAAGAGCAGATTCGCACGCAGCTGACCAAGACCATCACGTCGCGATTCAACAATGTCGACGTCGCGCAGGTGCTGCTGGAACTGTCGCAAAAGGCGGGCGTCGACTTTTCGATAGACCCCGGCGCGTACCAGCGTGTTCCGCCGCAATTTCGCAAGGTACAACTGCTGCTCGACAATGCCAGTATTCAACAGGCACTGGACGGAATCTCCGGTTACACGGGACTTGTTTTTGAAGTGACCGAGAAGGGGGTTCACGTGACCAGCCAGCCGTCGCCCGGCAACGACCCTGCCGCCCCCGCTACCCGCCCTGTATCCAAGTAGCTCGGCACGGGAGCGGCATCGAAAGAGCTCGACCGCTCGACGGTCGAACGCCGGATTCAGGCCCACGCCGTCCGTTTGCCATGGACCGCCACACCCGGGCGCGTAGAATGCTCCCCGTCCTGCCAATACGGCGGGCAAAAACGAAGGGCTCGTACATGGCCTCGGTCTGCTTCTACTTCCAAATGCATCAGCCGTTTCGTCTGCGACGGTACAGTGTTTTTGATACCGACAGGCATTACTTCGACGACCGCCAGAACGCCGAGATCTGCCGTAATATTGCCAACAAAAGTTACATCCCCGCCAGCCAATTGCTGCTCGAACTCGTTCACAAATATGACGGCCGGTTTCGAATCGCGATGTCGCTGACCGGGTCGGTTCTCGAGCAGCTGCAACTGCACGCGCCCGAATCGATCGAACTGCTACAGCAGCTCAACGGCACCGGCTGCGTCGAGTTTCTCGACGAGACGTACTATCACTCGATGTCGTTTCTATACTCGCGGGAAGAATTTCGCGCGCAGGTCGAGATGCACCGCAGGAAGATCAAGGAACTGTTCGGGCAGGAACCGCGGGTGTTCCGCAACACCGAGCTGATTTACAACAACGATTTAGCGCACTTCGTAAGCCACATGGGATACGACGGTGTTATTACCGAAGGCGCGGATCACATTCTCGGGTACCGCAACGCGAACTCGGTGTACCGCCCGCCGCACGCGCCCCGGCTCAAGCTGCTGCTCCGCAACCACCGCCTGAGCGAGGACATTGCCCTTCGGTTCGGGAACCGCGGCTGGGACCAATGGCCCCTCACCGCCGACAAGTTCGCAAAAAGCGTCAGCGAGATAAATGGTCACGGCACGCTGTGCAATCTCTTCTTCGATTTCGAAACGTTCGGCGAAGACCAGCCGGCCGACACGGGCATCTTCGAGTTCATGAAGTATCTCCCGGCCGCGGTACTCAAAGACCCGGAGAATAGTTTCGTGACGCCGTCGCAGGCGATCGACCGCTACGACGCGGTGGGAGAAATCGACGTCCCCCACATGATCTCATGGGCCGAAACCGAGCGCGATCTTTCGTCGTGGCTGGGAAACGCGATGCAGTCGAACGCGCTGCACGAGCTGTACAAGATCGAAGGGGCGCTGAAAGAGAAAGCGGACCAGGATCTGATCACCGATTGGCGTAAGCTGACGACCAGCGACCATTTTTATTACATGTGCACGAAGTATTGGTCGGGCGGGGACGTGCAGAAAAACTTCAGCCCGTACGAGAGTCCGTATGACAGCTACATCAACTTCATGAACGTGCTGGACAACGTGCAGTCCAGATTGCGCGAATAAGGTGCCGCCGTGCCGAAATTCGGTTCACCGCAATGGCCACCTTCTGAAGTTCAACGTGGCTACCCGATGCCGTCGAGTTCCGCTCGCGGCGTGACAGCCCCGCGCTGGGCGGTTCCTCCGTTGACTGCCGCCTGCGCTGTGTACGGCATCCTGATCACCGCGATCGCCTATTTTGCGGACCAGAAGCTTCGGCCGATTTTCGTCGACTACAAAATGCAGGTCCCGGCGGTCACCGAGCTCGCACTCGAGGTTGCCCATGTCCTATGGGCTTATCACGCATGGGTCATTCTGCTCCCGGCACTTGTCGCGTTGCCGGTGATCGTCATTCCATTTGTACCGGTGCCCGTACAGGACGAAAGCCGGGTGCGCGTTCGGCGAGCGGTTCGCAGCATCGTGCTGCTGATTTTTCTGGGTACCGCGCTGTCAATCTGCCTGGCGTTTCTCACGCCGATGATCGCGCTGCTGCAATCGCTCGCGGGCCCTTCGAAGCGTTGATTGCCGACGTCGGAGCTCACGGTCGCGTCGACAGCCAATCAGAAGCGAGCTTCTGTACTTTCGCATTTTCTTCGACGCCCCCGGTCCAATCAAAATGTGCCGCCCGGCGGACGAAAAGCTTTTTCTCGCCGGCGAGACAATTGTAAATCGCGAACTGGCCCGGCGGGGGGACGGCCGGATCGAACACCGCGGCCGCGACCATGACCGGGATGCGCGTGTGAGCGGCGGCGGTCGCGGCGTCGAAATACTGCAGCGTCGGCAGATGGACTTTTCCGCCCGATTGTCTCACCGCTTCGCCGCTGCCCGCGCACGGCATCGTCAATCGCAGCGGGTGATGCCCGAAGCTGGGAAAGTCGAGAAAGGCTCGTTGAAACCGCGGCTCCCACGGCAGCGCCAGAGCCCCGATCCCGCCGCCAAAACTCTCCCCGGAATAAGTCATCCACTGAGCACTCGCCGGTTCCAGTTGTGTCAGTGCCCAGGCCGCCGACCACAGATCGATGACGCACCCGCGGTGCAGGTACTCTTCCCTCGAACCGATGCCGTGTAGCACGTGCTGCGCCGCCGAGTTCGGCAGGTCGGGAAAAGCAGAACGGTTGAAGCCCCGGGCGCACGGATAGATGACCGCCGCCGACGTGATCGGAGGAGAAAGTTCAGGTCCCCCGCGGCCCCCGTAACCGTGACCCACGACGACTCCAGCATTGATGCCTCCCGAAGCAGGCACGGTTATCCATCCGCCGAGGCGAATCACGCCATCGCCCGGACAGTTCCATGCGTCGAACTCGACCTCGAACAGGTTATATCTTTGTCCGCTGCGGACGAGCGTACGGGTCGGCCGGGGGTCGACCTGCCGCGCGCGTTCGTAGGTGTGCCGCCAGAACGACTCGAAGTCCGCCGGTGCGGCAGGGCACGGCACCGAACGTAACTCGCGTTCGTCGTAGCCGTAGGTCGGATCGAAGTCGAAACCGTGATTCATTGTTGACGGCGAAAGTTAAGCGGAAACGACGTACCGACGGTTGTATATCGGCACGACGCCCAGCGACGCGTACCGCTGCCGGACGCCTTCAGGCAGATGTTTAAAATCACGAATGCGGCCCCGGCACGACGGCGATCCGCAAAGACAGTCGAACTCAAAATCGTCCTCGTCCATGGTCGTCGAATAGTCGAACGTCACCTGCTGGTCGGGATGAATGTCGCGTATCGCGATCAGCCGGACGTCGGTTCCATTGATCAGCAATCCGGCGTTCGGGTCGCAGGAGTGGTTCACAAAATCGTCGGCCGCGCCGGACTCGCCGATATACAGGTCTGGCCCGATCTGCAGCGCCAGCGTTTGCGGAGTCGTCTGCTTGTAGGTTAAAACCGGACCGACGTAATTTAATATCTCGGCCCCGCTCGCGATTTCTGACGCGGCAAACACACCCCGCCCGGTCCCGCTCGGTCTGACGACGACGTTCATCGACTTACTTTACCACGGGCATCATTGCTCGACGACGTGTCGGCATTCACTGCGACGTCATTCCGCATTGCTTACTTTGCGGTCGGCGAGCATATTGCTCGGCTTCATGACGAACGCCAAAACGATATTTCTGGCCGGTGGGGGTACCGGTGGACACCTGTACCCCGGCATCGCGGTCGCCGAAAAGCTCCGCGATCGGATTCCCGATGTGAAGTTGGTATTTCTGTGTACGACCCGCGAGATCGACGCGGTCATTTTAAAGCCGACCGGCTTCGAGTTTATCCCGCAGCCGATTGTCCCACCTGTTACGACGATCGGCGGCCTGCTGCGATTCTGGAAGAGCTGGCGTGAAACCAAGGATCAGATCAAGCAGCTTTTCCGCGACCGCCCGCCGGCCGCGGTGCTCGGCCTCGGTGGGTATGCCGCGGGGGTTGCCGTCGAACGCGCGGCAAAAAAAGGGATCCCGACGGCGTTGCTGAACCCGGACGTCATCCCGGGCAAGGCGAACCAGTATCTGATGAAACAGACCCGCGCGGTCTGTTGCCAGTTCGAAGAGACGGCCGAGCACGTGCCCGCCGAGCAGAAGGCGAAGCTGCACGTGACCGGTTGCCCGATCCGGGCAGAGATCGTCGCCCCCTGCGATCGCGACGCCGCGATAACAAGGTTGCAACTGGATAAACGTCTGCGGACGCTCGTCGTGACCGGCGCGTCACTGGGCGCCCAGACGGTAAACGAGGCGGCGCTTGCCATGTTCAGCCAGATGTCACTCGACGGCTGGCAGGTCCTGCATCTTGCCGGCCGGGATCACGCTGCCAAAGTACGGGAAGGCTACCAAACGCTGAAAGTCCCTAATCAGGTGATCGATTTCACGCCCGCAATGGCCGACGTCTGGGCAGTCGCGGACCTTTGCATCAGCCGCTCGGGCGCGAGCAGCTGCGCGGAGCTCACGGCCTGTGGTGTGCCATCGATCTTGATGCCCTATCCGTATCACAAGGACATGCACCAGCGAGAGAATGCAAAGGTACTGGCCGACGCCGGCGCGGCGATCCTGATCGACGATCAAAAAGACCGGATGATTAACTCGGCAAAGCTCCGGGCGGTGATCGAGCCGTTGCTCCTCGACGAAGGCCGCCGCCGGGCGATGTCGAACGCAGCCCACTCGCTGGGCCATCCCGACGCCGCTTCGGCCGTCGGTGCGGTGATGATCGACATGATCAATCTGTAAAGAAAGGGCGCAACCAACGACCCAGCCGTGTGTAGCGTTCGACAATCTGAACGATAAGCACAAGAAGACCTGTGGTTCTGCCGACAGGTTTCGCCGATCGAGACGTCGCGAAAAATCACAGAGGGCTAACGGGCCGTCGCAGCCGTCCAAAGAGGTGACGAGGTCAGTGGCTGAACTCGGTTTCGCTCGCGACCAGCAATTCGGAGATCGATTCCTGAAGCTTGCGCTCGGCCATCCGAATATCGTAGGACGCCACGCCCGTACGGCGGTGGGCCACGAGGCGGTCGAGTCCGCCTGGCTTGGACATCGCGTCGTGCAGCTTGGCGTCGATGAGATTTTCAATCGCTTTTCGCAACGATTCGGCCTGTGATCCGACCATGATGCAGTCTCCCGCGCGATCTATAATTCGCGCTATAGGCTGGCCTTTGAACAGGCGACGGGATTGCTGGTGGATAACCAGACGTCGCTGAAAGGACGCAGTAGCCAAAAAATAAGGTAGGAGCAACCGCCAGGAGGAGAGGCGTGTCGATCCTTTCACGTGCCTACGGGGTTAGCTGACGGGCTGGGAGTTGAAAGTCTCCCTCGGTCATCACAGACCAATTTGCCCCTGTTCGAAAAACAACGTTCGAACGAGACGACGTTATCACCGCTTTGAAACAACTCAGCGTGGATCTGGTCGTCTTGGGTTCCCCGCGTTCACCCTGCGATCGGGTGAACTTCGGCGGTCAAGCACAACGTATTACAATAATCGAAAGACGCCGGATGTCAAATTCTGTTACAAGAATTCATTCGCAATTAAAACGCGTCAAAAAGGAGCTGCGGTAGGCGGGCGTACCGCGTCCGTTCGAATGTAAATTAGATTGAGTGCACCCCATTTTTATCCGTTATTCAATTCCGGGATTCATTCAGTAACATTCGCGGATGCCCAGATGGTTACGACAGGTTCCCGCCCCCGAAGCCCGCGCGGCGCTGGTATCGATTTCGGTCGGTGTGCTGCTGCTGTTTGTGAAATTCGGGGCTTATCTGCTGACCGGGTCCACTGCGATTTTTGCCGACGCGCTTGAAGGAATTGTCAACGTGACGGCGTCGTTCTTCGCCGCCTACGCGCTGATCACGGCACACCGACCGGCCGACTCCGAGCACCCATACGGGCACGGGAAAATTGAATTCTTCTCCGCCGGTCTGGAAGGCGGGATGATCCTGCTCGCGGCGTTCGTCGCCGTCGCCAAGGCGGCCGACGTGCTGATCCGCCGGCAGCCGATGCACACCGGCGCACTCGGCAGCGGGCTGGTGCTGATGTCGATCGCCTTAGCGGCGAACGCCGGGGTGGGTGTCTACCTGATCCGCACCGGACGGAAACACACCTCGGTCACACTCGAAGCAGACGGCTGGCATTTGATCACCGACGCCGTCACGAGCACTGCCGCGGTGATCGCCTTAATCATCGTTCGCTTCACCGGTCTGACGATCATGGACCCGCTCATCGCGGTCTTCGTGTCGTTCTATATCGCCTGGACCGGTGTGACGCTCGTCCGGCGGTCTGCCGCGGGGCTGATGGACGAACAGGACGCCGGTGACACGGCCGTGCTTCGCAAAATTCTCGACGGGCATTTAACCGCCGAGGCTAACGACCTGCGAATCTGTAGCTATCACAAACTCCGCCACCGTCACAGTGGTCGGTTTCACTGGGTCGATTTCCACATGGTGGTCCCGGGCCATTGGAACATCGAGCGCGGGCATCAGGTCGCCAGCTCGATCGAATACGAGATCGAACAGGCCATTGGTGAGGGAAATGCCACCGCGCACGTGGAGCCCTGTCACGACCCGGATTGCGGGCGCTGCGAACGCGAGCGGTCGGTGACACTCAGTGCGGTCTAACGGCGGAGCCGCGCCGCGATCAAACTTGAAGAGGTGTTTTACCATCCCATGCTGTCGACGAGCATTGACACAATTTTGGTCGAAGCCGCGGGCTACCGGGTGCTCGATCCTGTCGTTTCAAGAACGAATTGTGTGCTGAAGTTCGCCGACGACGCGGGCCGCCTTGTACGTCTGAAACCATTGGAGGCCGACTGCCTTCACGCGGGGCGGCTTCATCCGGCGATCCGCGACCGTCTCGACCGCATCCGCAATATGCCCCATCGCTCCGTGGCGAGCCTCCGCGCAGTCGAGCGATTCGGAGGTCAGGCTTACCTGGTCTGGGCGTACGTCGACGGAAAAAGTCTGGAGGAAACGCTGCTTTCGGAGCCGCCGTCGGTGTCAACGATCGTAGAGCTCGTCTCGGTCGTCGAGGATCTTCACCTGCTGGGCGTGGTTCACGGAAGTCTGCACGCCAGGAACATCATCGTCTCGGCCTCGGGGGAGGTCTGGCTCACGGATCTCAGCCCCTATCTTTATTCGGACCCGACCGAGGACGTCGCGGCGCTGGTCGACGTTGTCAGGAGCTGGGCGGGACGAACGAACGTCTCGGAATCGCTGCAGCAAACGTTGCAAACGTTCGACCCGGCGCGAGACTCGCTGCGAGATTTGATCACGGCCTTATCTAGTGCCGGGACGACAGTCGAAAAGAACGTTCCACAGCGGAATGACATCCGCTGGCGGTCCGTCGCGTTGGCAACCGTCGTGCTGTTATGCGGCGTCGCTCTCATTCTCCTCCTGCGCCGACGGTTTCATTAAACCGGAAGTGATGACGCGAGCGACCTCGCCGCTTTACAAATCCCCCCTTACAACCGACATTCTTACCGCGGCGAGGTGTCGCGGGCAGTGTATTGATGAAGAAAAATAGCCTTTGTCTGTTGATCCTTCTCTGGTATTGCACCGGGGCCGCCGCGGCGCAGCCTCGAAACGTGCTGGTCCATTCTTCCGGGGCTCAGATCTGGTACGCGCGGGTCAGCTCTGCCGCGGCGCCGGGGGCGCTCGTGCCGGCCGAGAAGACCGAAGCATTCGCCAGACAGATTGGTCCCGGCCAGCCCTGGGTCGCGATGCCGCTGGTCAGCGGCCGCGCGGTCGCGATGGCAAGCCACTCTTCGCAGCTCGTCCTCCTGATGGCTGACGGGCAATGGCTCAAGCTCTGGGGCGAGCGCAGTGTGTCGGGAGAACCGCTCCCGGCGGACGGGAAAATCCTTACGCTCGGTGACGACGGTGAAAATCTCTGGGCCATCGGGTCCGTGCCCGGCGGTCTTCCCGCCGCGGATGAAGCGATCGCTCTGGAAGCCGCTTCGACCCAGCCGACCAGCAGTCCTGCGTCATTCGCACGACCGGCTACACCGGCTACCTCGCCGTCGACAAAACCGGCAGCCTTGGAATCGAAACAGGTCTTGTTTCATCAGGTGTCCGGCAGATGGGCGACTTTCGCCGAGCTCCCCCGCGAGGCAACCTTGTATTCCGGCGGAGCGGTCTCGCTGGTAGTCATAGAAGGGGCCCCGGTCGTTTCGTACCGCATCAGCAGGGACGCGATTCAAACCGTTTATTGGCAACGCGACCACCACTGGGTGACCGTCGCACCGATGGAGCCGTCTGCCAACCCGATTGACGAATTCAAACTGCTGAACGACGGGAACAAGCCGTTGCTCTGGTGCACCAGGGCCGGCTCCGCGGGCGAGTTGTTTTTCGAATCGACATCGCCCCTGCGGTCGGTCTCGTTGAGTTGGAAAAGCGATCAACCGTTGCAGGGCATTCCTGCCGCGACGTTCTCGGGAGGATTCGTCCGCGTGCTCGGCGCTCGGGACTCGAAGATCTACGAGCAACGCTACGAACCCAGCGGCAACGCCGTTGCCGAAGCGGCCGCGCTTGCCGGCCCACCTGGTTCAGGTGACGCGACGTTCTCCGAAGCCGTGGAAGCCTTTTTCCTGACCGCCGTCGCATTTGCGATCGGCGCGAGCATCTTCCGGCAGGCGGGTGGGACGGATTCGGCCGGCCCGGAATCAGCGGTCGCGGCTCCGCTATCCCGACGGCTGGGCGCGGGGCTCGTTGACCTGCTGCCGGTTATCGCGGCGGCCGTTTTCGCGTTGACGCACGACGGGGAAGGCCCCGCCGCGAACGCGCCGTCGGTCCTGACATTAGAAGTAGTCGCGGCCGCGATCGTCGTCTACCTTCTGCACACGACCTTGTCCGAACTACTGACCCGCCGCACGATCGGCAAGCGAATTTTCGGTCTGACCGTGGTCGCGATCGGAGGTGACGCGCCTTCGGCGGGTCAAATCCTCATTCGAAATCTGCTGCGGGTCATCGACCCGTTGGTTATGATTATCGTGTCGCCGCTCAGGCAGCGCAGCGCCGACGTCGTCGCCGGGACGATCGTGGTTCGAGTCGGGCCGGCCGCCGTCGGATCAGAAGCCGGGCAAACGTCGTTCCCTGAGAAAACCGAACCGCGCAGCTCGAAGGACGAGGCCGAAAAGGATCCCTGATGTATCGACCCAAAGGAGATCTGGCTCATGCGTGAGCGTGTTACGCAACTGCTGCTAGGTTTAGGCTGCGCGGCGCTGGCCGGGTGTGCGGGGCACGCCAAGGCCGCGGTCGGCGCGACGACGGCCCCGACAACTTCGTCGACTACGAACGCCATTACGAACCCGTCCACTCAGCCGGCTCGAATCGCGACGACCACACCCGCGGTGGTGCAACCGACGACCGCGGTGCCGCCTGTGAAGCACGAACCGGTGCCGCCGCCGCCGCTGTCGCCGGGTATCCCTCAGGCCCCGCCCCCTCCGCCGGACGCGGTAGTCGCAACACCGCCGTCGAGCCAGCGGACCCCGCCGCCCGCGGTCGCGCCGACGACTCAACCGGGACCGATCGCCGACCCGGTCGCGTACGCCATGGGGTACGCCGCCGGCGCGCGTATTCGCGCCCGCCTGAACGAAGACGGTCGCCCGGCAGATAATCTGCAGGTCATCAGCGGCATGATCGCGGGACTCGACGACCACGACCCGAGCTTCCCGCGCGAGCAAATGCAGGCGGCGTTCGCACAATTTCAAGCGTACAGCCTTCAAAGGCGGGCTGAAAAACAATACGCGAGCGACCCGGCATTCCGAAAACTGGCAGACGAGAACCTGCAAAAGAGCCGCGCGTTCATGGCGCAGGGATCACAGCTGGCGAACTTCGACGTCCTGCCCGACGGGGTGTTGGTCAGCCAGGTGAAGCCCGGGGCTGGACGCATTCTCGGCACCGCGAAGTTCATCACGGTCAATCTAAAAATTTCGCTCGCCGACGGGACGCTCGTCCGCGCGACCGAGCCGGGAAAACCGGAACGGATCGCCGTCGAGGACTGCCTTCAGGTAGTGATCGATGCAAGCCGGGCGATGAAAGTCGGCGGGATCTGGCGTGTATTGTTGCCGCCGGACAAGGCGTACGGGCTGGCGGGGAAGCTGCCGGTGATCGGCCCGAACGAGTCCATCGAATACGAAATCGAACTGATCAACGCCGAGTGAGTTGTTATCGAGGAATCGCATGTCAACTTTCGAAACCCACGGGTCGTTCGCGTCGTGTGCGGGGTGGAACAAAACACGCGGGTCCGTCGGGCGTTTATTTTCGGCGGTAATTTTTACTGGCGTGATTGTCGCCGGGGGTCGAGCCGGCTTTGCGGTCGACGAAGCCGGGCTTAAGTCCGAGTTCAGCCTTCCCGGGCGGAGCCGCAGTTCTGTCGAATCCGCCGACGAATACAGCGACGCCGTCCAGCGGTTGCACGACGCCGAAGCCGGCGTCGTGCGTGCACGCGAGCAGGCAATGAAAGACCTTCAGTCGGGGAACGACTACACCAACGCGGTGAAAGACCTCGAGAGTTCGTATTCGATTTTCAGCGACAAGAAAAATGCGTTGCTCGCCGACCTGGAGAAAAAAGACCCGCGGTGCCTGCCGGTCAAGAAGCAGATGACGGAGATCGACGCAGAGATCGAAGCCGCGAAACAAAACCCGGCCTCGACGACGGAAAAACTGGACGAGTTGTACAGAAATCGCGCGACCTTTGCCCACCAATGGGACGACCTGGTCGACAGCGCGATCAAGCGGGAAAATTTGGAGCCGTCGCGTCACAACTGGCAACTGAACTCGGACAAGGTCGTTGCCATGCGTGAGCAGCAGCGGGTGGACGTTGAAAAATCCGACAAGCTGAAAAACGCCAAGGCCCAGGCGGCGGTCGCACGGGCGGCGGTGGACCAGACGAAGGCCGCGCTCGAAGGGCCGCCACTGGCGGCCGACGCACAAGAGGATCAGGCGTCGGACTATCTGCGGCGATTCCCGCGTTTCGGGTTCGGGGGTAATGACGCCTGGTGGACCTACGGTTGGAGCCCGATTTACGGGTCGGCGTCCGGTCAAAAACCCGGCATGCCTAAGTAAGAATCGGGGCGAAACTCCGGCTTTGTGTTCCTGTCTCGGCGAATGAAAAGGCTCATCTCGGTTGGTTCGTTGCGGTCAGTCGCGGCCGCGGACGAGCGCGTCTCGGGCGGCTAACACTTTCCGTTTAGCCTCGGTGGGCGTTGCGGCCATTGACGTCAGATGTCCCATCTTTCGACCCGGTCGGGGCGAGATTTTTCCGTACAAATGCAATTTGATATCGGGTGAAGTCGCCATCGCGGCCGACCAGTCGGGCTCCGTTGGCATTCCGTCGCGGAACCATAGATCGCCGAGCAGGTTGGCCATCGCGGCGGGGCGGAGCAACTCGGTCGACCCGAGCGGTAACCCGGTGACGGCCCGAACCTGCTGCTCGAACTGACTCGTGACACTCGCATCGAAAGTCAGGTGCCCCGAGTTGTGCGGCCGCGGCGCGAGCTCGTTGACCGTTAACGAGCCGTCCCGATTCACAAAAAATTCGACGCACAGGACGCCGACCACTTGCAGCGCGTCGACGATCCCACGAGTGATCTCGACGGCCTCTTTTGCGGTCCGGGCACTGACCGCGCCGGGGCTCAGCGACGTGTCGAGAATGTGGTGGTGGTGGTCATTTTCGGTGACCCCCCAGTGCGAAAACGAGCCGTCGATGCCCCGGGCGGCGACGACCGACACTTCTTTTTCAAAATCGACGAATGCTTCCAGCACCGCGTCTTTGGATTCGAGTCCGGCCCAGGCGGCGTCGGCCTCGTCGGCGTTGCGGACAATGACCTGCCCCTTTCCGTCGTATCCCCAACCGGCGGTCTTTAACAC
>CBDFHW010000030.1:0-8211 GCA_965247815.1 Tepidisphaeraceae bacterium
CGGGGCGACCGCTTGCGTCAGCGTAGCCCGGTAGGTGATCGTGATCGAGGAACCGACCGCGAGCGAAGCGACATCGATGCGGATGGTCGTGTCACCACCACCATTGCCTGTGGTAATCACCGCACCCGAACCACCCGTCACGGAGACGGAACCGGTCACGAGGGCGAGATCCCCCGCCGAGAGCGGATCGGTCAGGACGAGATCAAACGCCGTCGCATTCCCGGTGTTGCCTGAATGTCACCGTGTAATTGATCGTATCGCCCGCATCCACCCCGCTGGAGGGATTGGAGGCTTTCACCACATCCACAATCACCGGCTCGACAACAGTCACCGTCGGCCCGCCTGCAATCGCGGCGGGTTCCGGTAGCGTTGTTACTGGGATCATTCGCCACAATCGTCGGCTCACTGGCACCGACCCGTCGCCGTTGATATCGTTGACGATGCTGATATAGCCTGCGGTGCCATTGTTGTCGGTGTCGACCAGCACCCCAAGTTGGTTCGTCAAAGTCGAGCCGGACTGATTCGCGTTCACATTCAGGACAAGCGCATTGAATTCGACAACGATGTATTCGACATCCACGTCGTTATCGGTGTTGGTCAGCGTGCCGAAGCGGAAGAACACACTTGCCCCGTCGGCATAAATGGTCCCTTCGCCGGTCCCTGCTCCATTGGCAGTTGTGGAGATGTTCGCATCGGCAAACAGGCCGGTGATCGACGCCGACGTAATGCTTCCAATCGTCGTCTGATCGCCGCTGATTCCCGCTGCCGCGAGGGCTGGAACCGGGATACTGGCGACAGTCGCGGACGCAATGGAATTGCCCGAAGAAGACACAAACGCATATCGAGCGGTGCCATCGTTCAAGAAGGATATCCCTGATGGAATAAAATCCTGAATCTGGGTATTGCGGGCCGTTCCTTCCGGCAGCGACACGACTATCCGATAACGGACAATCTCACCGACAGCGACATTGTTTCCAGCGGTCGAAAGCCTCCGAAGTGGCGACGATGGTCTTGCGGACAACCGGCGGGGCCTCGATGACGGCGTCATCAGTCGCCGCGTAGGTTGTTAAGAACGGCCAGATCGGTCCCAACTCCACCTGCACCGGTTCGCTCGGTGCTGTTGGTGCTGTAGATTGAACGAGTTACCGGGTGTGCCATCCAGACTGGTCCAGGCAAACGGTCGCTTTGTTGGTGACAACGGCGGCGGTGGCACCGGTGAATTGCGTCGCTTGGACGGTCAGTTGAATCGTAACATTCGGGTCAATATCGTAATTATTCGCGCCGTTGAAGGTCAGCAAACCACCGATGATGGTGAAGTCGGTTGCGGTCAACGTCGCTGGCGCGCCGTTGCGGAACACCTGCCCCGCTCCGGTGGTCACAAACCGAGGTGACGGAGAATGTCCCCAGGAAGAACGTCGTGGGCAACGGATCATTGAGGGTGACATCGTTGGCGCGGGTGCTGCCCGTTGTGGGATTAACGATGGTCAGGCGATATTCGATCGTGTCGTTCAAATCCGCGCGAGTCGTCTGCGGGCTGCCGACCGCGCCGAAGGCTTGAGACTGGGTCACATTTCGCACATCTTTGACAATCGTCAAGACCGGTTCGACGATATCGATCGGCGTCGATGAGTTATCGCCGCCGGTGCCTCCGTTGACGTTTGTGCGTGTGCCATCGGTCCCAGTTGCTTGACCGCCATTGATCGTGGAAAGTGTGGTCGGGTTGCCTGTCCAACTGAACCGGGCCGAGTTTTGACGCTGTTGCCCCGCCTGATTATTCGCAAGATTATTGGTATTATCGACGGTTCCGGCATTGGTGTTGAGAACGACCACCCGATAGGTAATCGTGATCGTCTCGGTCTGGCCGTTATTGACGTTGAAATTGGTGATCGTGCCGAAGTTAAACGTGATGGTCCGGCCATTGTTGGTAATGCTCGTGTTGGCGGGCGAATTGCCCAGGGTGGGCAAGCCAAACCCGACACCGCTCGTAAAATTCAGCCCCGGCGAGGCGACCGCACCCGTGACATCGACAAACGCGAGGCCCGCATTCAGATTATCGACGACGAGCGCGCTAGGCGTCGTTCCTTCGGGGATGGTGTAGGTGACCGTGTAAGTGGCAAATTCGCCGATGGTGGCCTGGTTTGCCGCATTGTTGCCGGGGACATTCACTTCCGTCCCGACAAGCACCTTCTGCTGGAGCGGGCAATTTGATCACGACGGTGGCGTCGTCGCTGGGGGTCCACGTTATCGGGAATCCCGTCCCGGAATTCCGCCAGGTCCGGTGACGTCAAATGCCGCAGTCAGGTCAACCCCACCCTCGATCGTGGCGTATTGGGTGATATACGCCGTATTGACGATCGCTTGGTTGGGGGCTGCGGACGTCTGAATGACGACGTCGTAGAGCAGGATAATGGTATTGGAGCCATTGGTGATCGGCACGTTGCCTGCGGCTTGGTCGGTGCGCACGCCTCGGCTGATCGCTCCCGTGCGGTTGTCCTCGGTTGGGCCGCCGATATTGCCTGCGGTGTAGTTGTCGATCAGTTCAACGATGAACTCGCCGGTCGCGGGGGTATACGAAATCAGGTTGTAATCGATCCCCGCGACCAACGGCGTGGTTCCATCCGAACCGCGGAACAAGTGCAGATCGGTCGCCGGGTTGAAGGTGGCGCGATTGTATTCGGCTGGAATCACATCGCGGATTCGCACATCGAAGGCATCGCCCTTGTCGATGTTCTGAACGACGATCCCGAATCGGACGCGATCACCAGCATCGACATCATCCAAGATGCTGACATTGCTCCCACCGACCGCGCTCGCCTCCGCTGAGGTATCGATGACGCCGGTGAATGCCTGAGTCGATGCCGCCGCTGGTGGATTGTTCGGGGCGGAGAACACATGCCCGCCGAGGGACAGTCCCGTATTCCCGAAGCCCACGACGCCCTTGTTGATTGTCAACACCGGGCGGACCAACTCAAAGCGACGCAGGTCTTCCACGGTCGAGGACGAGGTTCCCGTGGACGCCTCATCGACTCGCAATTGATTCGTCAAAAACAGGTCGCTGGCAAATGCATCCGCCCCCGACGGGCAGCGTGAGCAGCAGGCTGATCGTTGTCGGCCGTCGCTGAGATCCGTCTTGAAAATTCCCAAAATTGAACGTGATGGTATTGGTGACGGGGTTGGTCGTGATAAACGGCACGAACGGGATGTTCCCGTTGGCCGGTGTCGGGTCGTTGAAGTTGAGGAACTGGCGATTGGTCGGGACAAAGTAACGACCCCCGTTCACCGTTCCCGCCGAGGCCAGATACAGCTTGCTATTTTGCACTTCGACGATGGCATCAAAGCTCGTATCACGGGTGAGCACTCCGCCCGCACCGAGAATGAAAGATACCGTTTTGCCGTTGGTCGGCCTGATCCTTCACCAGGATGCGGTCACCGACGGCGATAGCGACGCCATCGATCGAACCGGCGAACCCAGTATACGAGCCGATGCCCACCGGGTTGTAGGTGACACCCGCTAGGGCCGTCGTGGTAGCCGCTCGGATGACTGTCGGCGAGATTGCCCCGGTGGTGGAGAAGAAGGTATCCGTCGGGTCGATGGAAACGGTGTAATTGCCGAAGGTCGGCGCACCGGTCTGCAGGCTGTATTGGCTCGCCGCCCCGACCGCCATCACTGGCAGCGGGGGAATGTCGTTGAGCGTCAAGGCTTCAAAGCTGGAGATCGGCAGCGTGTACGTCAAGCGATAGGTGACACGATCGCCCGCCTGGGACCGAGAACGGCGGATTCAAGAATGTCTGGGTCGGGACGCTCTGCCCGTTAATCCGAACGATTTCTTTGGTATCGACGCCATAGGGAATGCTCACCGATGCGCTGCTGTCATCCGTCGCGGTGCCGATCACCGGCGCTTGCACGCCCGGAATCGCGGGGTTAGTATCCACCGTGTTGTTGATCGTGTTGGCGGCGATCTCCGAAGCGACGATCCCATCACGGGCACCGGTTTGCGTGTCATCGACCACGTTGACGAGCGAGTCACCCTGGTCAACGGAGCGGTCAACCGAGGGGAAGTCATCGCTGTAATCTTCGCGGACTTCGAGCCAGTAGACGATCTGTCCGGTGGTCGCTCCGAGATTCGGGCCGGTGATGGGGTCGTTATCCGGCCCGGTGCCGTTGTTGTTGATCTCGCCACCGACCAGCCGACCCGCGTTCGCCCCGAGCCGCCGGATCAATTCTTCCGAAATTCGGAACCGCAGCAACGTCGTGCCGTCGATCGTGCCGGGGGCGAGATTGGTGAAGATGGGATCAACCGGCCCCGTTTCCGGCGAACGAGGTCGGATCCGACAGCGTGCCTGCAGGAAGGGCCGATTGCAGGGTATAACGGCGGGTATAATCGATATTCCCATTCGCCGTGAATGCGCCGGTGGAATTGGTTCGGCTGCCGCCGCCGAGGGGCAAACAAGTAGGCGTTGATCACGTCCAAACTCGGGGCGGGTCGATTGAGCAGCCAATGCCCCAGGCAAGGTTCCCAGACGCAGACGCAGACCGTCGCCGATGGTGTCGTTCAAAATCATATTCTGAACGGCAAAATAATCCGATACCTGGAAGTTGATGGTCACCTTCAACAGCGTCGAACCCGGCCGAATCAGCGTCGTCGGGGCACCGGTGGTGGCATCAAACGCTTGCATGGTCTTCTGGACGGCGACGGCTTGCTGCTCAAGGTTATGATTGAACACCGAGCCGGATGTCGCGGGTGCCAGATTCGTGAGATTCGGATCACGTGGGTCCAGCGGTGTCCAATTCAGGCGGGCATCGGCGACGTTCGTCGCATTCGTGCTATCGGTCCCCTGCGGCACGGTCGCGACAACGGGCGCGGATGTGTCTCGCGGGACATAGAAATCAAATTCAAACGCCGCATCGACGCCCGCAACACCGGTGAGCGAGCCGAAATTATAAGTGACGCTGCCGTCGGGGGCCGTTGTCACAGCCGAGCCGCCCGAATTGCCAGCGACGAAGATATTTGTCCCGAGCGCGGGAGCCTTCGCGGCGAACATGTTGGTCGCGTTTCGGCCGACAATTTGTAAGCTCGATGGCAAATTATCGCTGACCGTCACATTCGAGACCGACTGCCCCCTCAGCGACATCGACTTCGAGGCGGTAGCGACGAACATAGTTGGGCCCGGTCGCCGTCTCATCTTCTGGTCCGAGGTAGATTTTCTTGATCCGATACAGGTCGGGAGTCGCATCGGTCGGGACAGCGGCCGTGTAGATGCCGGGTCCATTCAGTGGCGGGCGTGTCATCGCGGAAACCGGCCGTCACCGAGATGGGGATCGCAGTCCCGACATCGGCCAACTTGCTGATCGGAGCCGTGATCGTCATCGCGCTGGACTGGCCGGGCGTGAAACTGCCGAACGGCAGGGCGTAGATGAAAATCGTGTCGCCTTCACCGAACCCCGCCGGGACATTGCGTGTTTCGAGTGTCAGCGGATTGACAAATGTCGTCTGCCCCGCCTTGAGTATGATCGCCCCCGCCTGATTTAACGGCACACCCGACGAGGTGACGACGGGATCCCCGAATCCGTCATCCACCTGAGCGGGGTCGTTGGTCGCCGCATCAATGCCGTCGCCGTCTCGCCCCGTTGTATCGACCGCGACTTCGACAAACGGTCCATACCCCGTATCCGCGCCGCTGGTATTGGTAAACGTGAACGAATAGGAGGCGTTATCCCCCAACAACGGTCGAACCGAACCGGGTGCCGCCAGCCCCGTCAGCGTGGGGATCGGCGCGGGCACAACTCGATCTTCGAGCGTGTCCAATCGCATATTGGCGGGTTCTGCCGCACGCGACTTCGGGGAATTGCGGAAAATTTTGCGAATCCAAGACGGGGTCGAATCGCTCATGTTATAACTTTCCTTGGAATCTCACGCCAGTTCAAACTTAGGGGGGCGCATTCGTCGGCAATCAATCCAACCACGAAGGTGATCTGATCGAACGAAATCCGATCAGTCGGGGCGTCACCCTCGCTTTTGAGGAGTATAGGACACGAAGTCAGCACGGGGCCATAATTTTCAGCATAATTTGGTAAAAAATTCTGGTGAAACCATAAATTCAGCCCGCAGAAGCGGAATATGGGTAATTTTAAGCCATATTTGTATGGCTTTCAAGATCATTCGCAAACGGATGATTCTGATCATTATCGATGCCCGACCGCATCGCAATCACGCTTCCATCCTTTCGACCAGCGGCGAGAATCGCTCGAATCGGGTTGGAAGGTTTTCGGAATTGGTCGCAAAATGATCCCGTCACAATCGATTCGTCGTCGAGTCGATCCACGAATCGGAATGGGTAAGCCGATCCGCCTCCCTTGCGTATGCGATTTTCAGACGAATTCCGGATCGCGAATTTTTGAGAATCATCGGATTTCCAAAAATGATCGCTCCGACTGAAATGCGACCGACGATCCATCTGCCGACGACTTGCCCAAAGCAACGCAACCGGGCCGAGTGACTTTTCCATCACTCGGCCCGGCATGATTTTCAGATGGTCGATCCGTTCAATCGATGGGTTACCAGATGTAGAACAGCGTCGGGTTCGACAGGCCCAAGCGACCACCGATGATGGTGACAACCATGCCGAGGGTCAGGGCGGCAAACGACCACAGAGCGACTCGGCTGACCGTCTTGGCGGTGGCATCGGCGACTTCGCGGGCTTTCTGCTCGGCTTCTTTCATGGCGACTTCATACTTGCGTTTGGCCTCGCCGTACGCCTTTTCCCAGTTTTCGAGCGTCTTCTGAATCTCTTCCTTCTTCTTGCCGGTTCGGCTGGCGAGCGTATTGACGAGTTCTTCCTTCTCACCGTTGCTGATGCCATCGCGGACCTTTGCCGTAGAGCGAATTCAGCAGTGTGCTGAGTTCTTCATCGGCTTGCAGCGGATCTTGCACCGCATTCTGGCCCGCTTGCTTGGCTTGGTCCCCGGCTTGCTTGAGTTGCTCGCTATTTTCACGCAGCAGCTTGCGGGCTTCTTTCTTGACGCCATCGAAGTTGAACTGCGGTAGCGTTTCCGCGGCCAAATCCTTGATCGCACCGGCGGTTCCGGGGATGACAGCCGCAGCACCGCGAGCCACCAAAGAGGCACCTTCAGTGACCATGTGGACCATGCCACCGATCAACGCACCGATCGGGGTCGCGATCAAAGCGATTGTCGTCACCGTGGACAGCGACCACACCAGCAGGCCATGCAGCCAGCCGACGGAACTTTGATCCACCGTGCCACCCGAGAGGCGACCGGCGACCCAGCCACCGACAAACAGGGCGATTAATCCACTGACCAGGAACCATACCAGAGCCCCCGTCGGGACACCCTTGGTCGGGTTCTGGCGATCATACGGATCAATCGCGGCGGCACCCAAGCCGAGGCCGAGTGTCGAGAACAGCAATTGGACGGTCAACACGACCAACACGCCACCGAACACGGCACCCCACGAAACCAACGGCGGCGACACCGCAGCGGCCGTACCCGGAAGCACAGCGGCGTTGTTGGCGGGACTCACACCCGTAATCGGGTCAGCGGCGGCGAACAGAGCGGTCGGCACAATTGCGATCGTGAAAGCTAAAAGCCCCAGCGCGATCACGCGAGAAAGCATGCGTTGCATTGGAAGTATCCTCATCATCTTCGAGATCGTTGATGTTGTTCATTCAGGGAACGGATTCCCATGAAAGAGAGGAAATGCAACCCGCGTGCCATCCCGTGAAAATGTGCGATTTCCGGTGATTCGAGCGTGAAATGAGCCGGTTAAGAATTTGAATTCGCATCAGGCCGCGCAGCGATGGGCAACTCACTTCACGAATCGAATCAAAATCTGATTTTACTTCGATAAGCGAAGTAATTGCCTCTTCCCGTCGGTCGTCACACAAGGAACAGCGGTTTTGTCTCGGTCTGCTTCCATCCGATTGAAAGCATCACGAAGCACGCAGTTGCTGGGTGAAATCATCGAGCGACGCGCAAACAGCCGCTTCAATCAACAGTTGGGTGCAACGATCCAGATCGGCGAGGGCTTGAATCGAGGCGATGTCGGATTCGGGGACGACCCCGAATCGTTTCTGAAGCACGATCACGATATTGTTTCGCGTCGCTTCGACACGGCCCTCGACACGGCCTTCGACGCGGCCTTCGCGTTTCCAGGTTTGGACTTGTTCGGATTCGATCACGTTGATGCCCTC
>CBDFHW010000031.1:0-291972 GCA_965247815.1 Tepidisphaeraceae bacterium
CCGGGTCGCCGCCGAGCGCCCGCACGTCCACCGACCGCGAGCCGCCCCGGCCGTCGCTCCCGGCGGGGAGGTCGGCGTACACGCGGTCGAGCGCACGCTTCAACGAGGCCTCGTCGGCGAGTTCCGGCCGCACGGTGCCGCCGACGAACTTCTCGACGAGTTGCATCAGCCCCAGGTCGTGGGGGTCGAGGCAGGCGACGTGGACGACGCCCCCCGTCTGCGCGAACGGCAGCGCCCGGCGGCGGAGGGCGACGCCCGGCGGCAGCTTGAGCGCCACCGCCGGATCGACCTTCACGTCGTCCATGTTCAACCGCTCGGCGACGGCGCTCATCGCGGCCCCCCCGGGCGGGCGCCGGCCTTGCGGATTTGCGCGGCGCGGTCCCGCATGACCGCCGGGTTGCGGGCCAACGCGGCGGCGGTCGCCTCCTCCAGCCACCCCGCCACCCAGAGCCGGGCGAGGTCGTGTTCGAGCGTTTGCATCCCCTGGGCGGTACCGGTTTCCATGCTCGAATAGATCTGGTTCCCCTTGGCCGCGGCGATGAGGTTGGCCACCGCCGGGGTCGCCATTAGCACCTCGCTGGCGACTACGCGGTCCCGTCGCCCGGCCGCGGTCGTTCGCTTCGCCGCGGGGCCGTCGGCCGGGATCAGGTGCTGCGCGACGATCGCCCGGAGGGTGAGCGCCAACTGCCGCCGCACCCCCGGTTGTTCGTCCGCGGGGAACACGGAGACGAGACGCTCGATGGCGCCGACGCAATCCCCGGCGTGGACCGTGGTGAAGACGAGGTGCCCGGTCTCGGCGGCGGTGATGGCCGTGCGGATCGTGTCCAGGTCGCGGATTTCCCCAACGAGGATGACGTCCGGGTCTTGCCGCAGGGAGGCGACGAGGGCGCCGTTGAACCCGTCCACGTCGCCGCCGATCTGCCGCTGGTTGACGAGCGCCTTTACGGAGGCGTGGACGTACTCGACCGGGTCTTCGACGGTGACGACGTGGCACGCCCGGGTGCGGTTGATGCGGTCGATAAGGGTGGCCAGCGTGGTACTCTTGCCGGCGCCGGTCGGCCCGCACACGAGCACGAGGCCGTCGGGCAGGTCGCACAGGGCGTAGAGCGCCTCCGGCATGCCGAGTTCGGCGAGGGTGCGGAAGCGGTCTTCGAGCTTCCGCAGGGCCACGGCCCACGCCCCCTGCCGGCGGAAGACGTTGAACCGGAACCGCGTGCCGTCTGCCGCCGTGACCGCGCCGTCCACCGAACCGTTGGCGGGGAAGGCGGGCCGGCCGTTTGCGCGGAGGAGTTCGGCGGCCAGCGCCTCGGCGGCGGCGGCCCCGAGCGGCGGCAGCTCCGCGGCCGGGGCGAGCGCCCCGTGGACGCGGAAGTACGGCGGCAGCCCCGGCGACACGTGCAGGTCCGACGCGCCGCGGCGGACGCACTCGGCGAGCCAGTGTTGCACCGGGGGGTTGTCGGGTGGGGTCATGGTGGGATCGTCCGCACTCGTGTTAGCCGGACGCGCCAGCGACGGTTCATCTGACACCGTCGCTGGCGCGTCCGGCTAACTCACACCCAGATCAGCAGCGTCCATTCGCGGCGGGTGGAACCGTCGGCCGGCTTCATGGCGAGGCCGAGCGGCACGGCCGCCAGGTCGGCCGCGGCCAGCGCCCGCAGCGCGGCCAACGCCTGCGGGTAGCTCCCGGCGAACGTGACGACCCGCGGCCGCGCCTTCGTCGGCCCCGCCATCTCGGCCAGGGACTTCGCTAGCCCCGCGGGCACCGCCACCTTCTTATCGGCGTGCGGCGCGTCGGCGTCGGCCTGATCCAACACGGTGAGGCCGGCGGCGGCGAGAATGCCGTTGACCCGCTCAATCCGCTCCGGCCGGCTCGGGCCGGCCTTGCCCCCGCCGGCGGCCGCCTCCCACCGGGCCTTCAGCACCGCGATGTCGGCCGCGTCCTTCCGCATGTCCTGCGCGAGCGCCGCCGCCTGGCCGGGCGGAGAGGGGGCCGCCAGCTTGGCCTTCATCGCCTGCACCGCCTTCTGCGACGCCTCGACCCGCTTGATCTGCGGCACGCCGAAAAACCAGGCGTACACGCCCGCCACCGCCACCGCGGGCAGCACCAAGAGCAACTTCTTTTCCCGCCGGCTCATCGCCATGGCCTACTTCCCCTTCGCGGCGACCGCCGCCGGCGGCGCGAGTTCCTTCACCACGATCTCGAACTCCCACGGCCCCCCCTCGGCCAGCTTCAACATCGACTTCGCGCTCGGCGATTGCACGTCCCACCCCACGTCCTTCAGTGCGTCGTGCATCCTCCCGGCGAATACGTCGGCGTCCGTCGGCGTCAGCGTCACGCCCGTCACCACGACCGCCTCGGCCTCCGAGCGGATCGCCTGCACGAGCACGTCGGCCGGCTTTTGCGTGCCCAACAGTTCGAGCAGCAGGGCGAACCGGGCCTTGCGGGCGTCCCACGTCTTCAGCGTGCCTTCGAGCTTCTCGCGCTCGGCCCGGAGCTTGTCCCGCTCGGCCTGCCGCGCCGCCAGCTGCTTGGCCGCGTCGTCCAGGTGCTGGACCTTGTGCTTCTCCGCCGCGACCACCAAGCTGTTCGCGTCGAGCACCTTTTCACTCTCGCACCAGTGCCCGCCGCACAGCGCCCCGGCGACGAGCATCAACCCAACGGCGATCAGCCCCAGCCCCTTGGCGCTCCACGGCGCCCGCGGCGCCCGCACTACGGGCACGCCCGGCTCCGCCTTGGCCAGGGCGGCGGCCCACGTGCCCAGCCAGGCGCGGAGGGTGCCGTCGTCTTCGAGGGAGCCGCCGCCGCCGGCGAGGGCGGCCCCTTCCGCCGCCAGCACGGTCGCCTCGCCGGGTTGCTTCGCCAGCCACGCCTCGACGTTCGCCGACCGCCGACCTACCGACGGATCGACGTTCCACACCTGCACCGCGTCGGCGATGCCGAGCATGGCGTCGGGCCAGAGTTCCATCCGCGCCTGGCCGCCGGCGAGCGCGCCGGGGACGCCGCCGGGGTGGAGCAGGCCGCCGAACTGCCGCCCCTCGCCGCGGACCATCTCGCCGATCCGCTCGCGCACCTGCGTGGGCACCTGCGTGACCCAGAAGGCCCGCATCCCCGGCGCAGCGGGAAGGGGAACGAACCCGCACTCACACTCGACGGCCGGGTGGCCGGAGCCGTGCTCGGCCTCGAAGTTCAACGCCCCGGCGAGTTCGGCCTTGCCCAGCCCGCTGACGCGGTTGGCCGGCACGGCCACGGTCTGCGTCCAGCAATCGGTGGCGAGCACCCAGACCTTGCGGCCGAGGTTCGTGCCCAGGGACATCGCGAACTCGACGGCGGCGTCGAGATCATGTTGGTCCGGCCGCGGGCCGGCGTGCAACTCCAGCGGCGACCGCAGCGAGGCGAAGTCGGCGCGGGCGACCGCCTTGCGGGAGACGTAGATCAGCGTGAGGGGCGACCGGGGCATGAGGCTACTTAATGTAAATCTGAATCTCAGTAGTGGCAGGAGCACCACGCGGCCGAATTCGTTGGACAACGATACTGGACAAAGGCTTTACCGAATTGGCAGTGGGCTCATCCTCGTAAACTCGAATTGCAGCATATGCAGCAGGGACGTTTGAAAAGGAAAACGGATAAGTCTGATCAAAACCACTAACTGGCATCGGGTCTGGCGCCGCAGCAGGTACAGGGTCACTCTTGGGAGAAGCTGAATTGTATTGATCCGTATAGATCATCGATACGCCTGAAGCACTAGACGAATCTGCGTTCGTGACAAACAGACGAATGGAAATTTTCGCTGGAATATTACCCGCGCCAGAGAAGTGTATTTTTACATTGCCTGTGACGATGCCCGTCCAAGCACTACCTGCTAATGTCTCGGGCAAGTTTAGAGTATTACCGGCATACGGAGGGGTGGAACCGCCGAGACTCGTAACTGTGCCTACGAAATCGCCGATCCATTGTTGCTGGGGAGTTGACAGTGGCTGAGGTATAAATTCAAATCGATTGCCCCACCCATCTAGGTAGCGAGATTGACCTGATGGTTGCTTGAGATACGGTCCACGCCACCCACCGTATAGCTTCACCGCGGGGTCTTGCGGTGCGGCACGCTGTGCAAATGTCAATAACTGCGGAGGAGAAATCGCTGCAGCTGATGTCAATTCAGGAAATGGATCGTCAGCATTGCCGCTGTATCGTGGCAACCGCCCGACATCGGCTACAAAAGAGGCCGCATCCGGTTGGCCGACCGGGCCGAGGATCGCGTCGTCGATGGCTTGGAGTTGCTTGACCGTCGCGTCGTACCGCGCCTGATCGACCGTCCCCTCCATCGACACGACGGCGACCGTCGCCAGCACGGCCAGGATGGCCAGCACGACGACGAGTTCCAACAGCGTCAGGCCGGGGCGATTCATGGCTGCGTGTACACCGTGTAGATGAGGTCGTCCGCGTGGGTGTACGTTCCGCCCACCAAGAAGTCTGTGCCGTCCCCCGACGTGCTCGGGACCGGCGGGCCGCTCACCGTAGTGGGTACGCTCAGGATACCATCGGGGCCGGCGGATTGCAGCCAGACCGTGACTTTGCCCGATGCGGTATTGAGGCGCTTCACCAACACAACGGGGCAGCGGTGGCCATCGGTGTGCGGGAAGGCGTCGTACAGGCACGGTTCGAGCGTGCCGGGACTCGCGGCGAACTCCGCGGTGAAACCGTAGGCGTCCGCATTGGAGAAGGTATACGTCGCGCCCCCACTGCTGAGGTAGGGGCCGTTCCAGCCGATTCGGGTTGTCGGCTCGTAAGTCGCCGTTCGTCGCTGGAATAAGTCGGAGATGACAAACTGGTTGTTGTCCGGCGTGAACAACGTGTCGGCGCGGTAACGCTGGATCGCTTCCGCGGACAGCCGCAGACTGGCTTGCGTCGCCGTTCTCGCCGCGTCGCCCGTCGAGTTGCCGATGAGCGGGATAGCAACCGCCGCCAGCGCCACCAGCACGGCCAGCACGACGACCAACTCCACGAGCGTCACGGCGGTTCGGCGGTGGGTGTTCGGTGCCATGATGCGGATCATTCTAGCCCCCGGAGGGGGCGTTCTCAAACCACCCCACCCGGTTCGCTGCGCGAACCACCCTCCCCCTTGGAGCGGGAGGTCGATCCGCGGAGCGGAGCGGGTGGGGGGGACTTCATGCGACGACCCCCCACCCGCCCTCGCGTCACTCGGGCGACCTCCCCCTCCAGGGGGGAGGTGAAGAATAAGACCTCCTCCTCCAAACGCCGTCACACTCACGAGCCGTCGCCCTGGGCGACGTCCTTCCAGTAGTCGCGGATGGCGTCGTCGCCGGTGCCGAGGGTGCCGCCGAACCGGAAGACGCGGACCATCTTGCCGTGCAGGAAGTCGATCTTCGCGGTCGCGGCGGTGATCGGGGCGGAGTTCGTGGACGACGCGCCGTTCACCTGGAACACCACGCCGTACCGCGAGTAGCGGGTGTCCGGCGAGAGGGCGGCGTTGTCGAAGTAGTTCACCGGGGCCTCGTTCATGCCCGCGCCGATGATGCTGCATCGCTTGCCGAGGCCGACGACGACGTACACGCCGGTCGAGGTGCTGGCGTTGTCCGAGAGGCCGAGTTGGAACTGGCCGGCGGCGGTCAGCGTCACCACGTTGGGCGTGCCGTTGTTGGCCAGCACGAGCGCGCCGCTCGCCGAGGCGCGGTCGCTCTGGTCGACGTACGGGCTGAACGTGTCGTCCGCGCCGGTGACGGTCGAGGGGTCGGTGGCCATGAGTTGCAGGCGGTTGATGCCGGTGCCGCGGAGGGCGTTGGTCTGCGGGCCGGTGAGGGCGGTGATCGCCAGCGGCGGCGTGCTGCCGGTGAAGCCGCCGACGTAGGTCAGCGGGGTCGTGGTGCCGTCGGTGAGCGCGTCCCAGTCGTTGGGGAAGTGCGAGGTCATCGACTGGTACAGTTGCACGGTCTTGTACACTTCCTGGCTGTTCGTGGCCCGGCTGGCACGCTCGGCCCGGCCCAGCAATCCGGGCATCAGCGGCACGATGATCGCGGCCAGCGCGATCAGGATCGCCATGACGACGACGAGTTCCATCAGGGTCAGGCCTTTGCGCCGCGAGAAGCGGCACCCCGGAGAGGGCAAGCCCGTGCGTTGCAGGATCATTCTTCACTCCTCGATAATGATGGGTCAGCCGCACATCATACCAGAGGGGCAGGAGTTCAGGCAGCGAATTTCCCGGCTTTGCGCGGCTCGTTCCGACGGTCGGCGCAACCTGCGATCCGGATAACACTTAACGAATCTATGAGAAATCGTGTAGAACGCCGGGCGTTTCAAGCGAAGCCCCTGATGCCGACAACGCCGGACACGATCCGACGCTTGTGGAGCCGGCACCAGGGGGTTTCCCATCAAACTCACTGCGCCGAGACGTTGTAGTACCCCACCACGTCCTTCTCGGTGCTCTCCAGTTCGTCGTCTTCGAGGGCGACGGCCAGCACGAACCGGGCGCGCTCCGTCTTCTCCACCTCCGCACCGGCCACCAGGAAGATCACGCCGACGCGGCAGTAGGTGTTGTCCGGCGTGAACCCCTTCTCCTGCGGCACCGAGGTCGGGGCGTTCATCATCACCTTGCCGACCATCGTGCACCGCTGGCCGACGCCGAACACCACGAACCGGGCCGTCGGGTCGCGGGCGATCAACTGCTTCAACTCGGCCGGGATGTTCGCCGAGGCGTTGTTGACCACCGCCACGTTCGTCGAACCGGAAAGCGCCGTCGCGGCCGCGGCCGGGTCGTATGGGGCGAGCGTCGGCTGGGTCGTGGCAGTCGCCAGCGTCCACCCCTTGGCGATGCCCACGCGGCCGAGGGCGTCGGCGGCCGGCACGGTCGCGCCGTTCGCGCCGCTCAGGGGGCCGAAGGTCACGGCCCCGCCGAAGGCCCCGGTCGCCGACCCTGCGCCGGGCAGGTAGGCGATGGGCGTCGCCGTGCCGTCGGTGAGGAGGTCGAACTGGTCGGGGTAGCTCACGTAGCTGGCCTGGTACAGCTGCACGGCCTTGGCCACCTCGGCCGTCTGCGTGGCGTCGGTCGCCTTGTGCGTGCGGCGGAGCAGGTTGGGGAACAGGGGAACGAGGATCGCCGCCAGCCCGGCGAGGATGGCGAGCACGACCACCAGTTCCATCAGCGTGAGGCCCGTGCGGGCGGGGTGGGGGCGTTGCGGCGGGCTTCGGTGAATCATGGGTCCGGCTCCGGGGGTTGCGTGGCGGCCGACCGCTCAAGGCAACCCCCGTACCGAACGCAAAACCCCACGAAATCCAGCCGATTCCACCGCGAACCGGCCGGCGCTGGCCATTCGCTGGCCAGCGCCGGTCACCGTTCGCCACCGCCGTCAATTGTCGTTCGTGAGGCCGTAGTACTCCTTCAGGTGGTCGTCCGACGAGATCACCTGGTCTTCGTGGAACGAAACCGTGGTCACGAACTTCGCCTTGCTCCGGGCGGCCCCGCCGTTCTTGGTGACGAGGAAGACGACCCCCTTGCGGCCGTACACCTTATCCGGCGTGTTGTTCTGCTCGTCGGCGAAGTGGACCGGCGGGTCGGTCATCGTCGTGCCGATCATCGTGCATTTCCGGCCGAGGCCGAACACGACGAACGTTTCCGCCGCGGCGAGGTTCATCCGCAGCTTGGCCGCCGACCCCAGCACGGCAACGTTGCCCGCCGCGGCGAGCGGGCGCACCGCCCCGTAGGGGTTGAAGGTCGGGTCGGCGGTCGCGTCGTCGAGATCCCAGAGCGAGCCGACGCCCGCGGCCGTGAGCGCCGTGGCGGTCCCGGCGGTCAGCGCCGCCGTGGTCAGTTCGGTCGGGCCGCCGACGGTGCCGCCGTCGAACGTGCCGCATTTGCAGTCGGCGTATTCATCGATCACGCCCCCGTCCCAGCTGACGCCTTCCATCCGCATCGGCTTGTCTAATCCGATCACCCACAGCTCGGCGCCACTGCCGGTTCTGATCTTCAGTTCAGACGAACTGACGACGGCTTTCCAGTCCGGGTGCAGCAGGTCGTTCAGGTCCTGCCACCAGATTCGCTTGGCCTGGTCGCGGGTCGGCGCGGCGGCGAAGAACCGGCCCGGTTGGCCGTGCCAGGTTTTACGGAACAGTGACTCGACGAGCTTCCGTTTTGCCAATTCGGTCTTGCCGCTGCGACGACCCGCGGGGACGATCTTGAACCGCGACTTGTCCCACCAAAGCCGCCGCTGCTCGGCGTGCTCACGCAACGGCGTCCAGCGATCAGTCCAGTCGTGATTCGGTGACGATACGAGCATGTCATTCTCCGTCGGCTTCGCCGAACTTCGGTTCGGGCTTTCCTTGAATCGTCTGCGTCAGCGACTGCCCCAGTTCGTTCCGGCCGATCCAGGTGAGGATCGACGCGTTGGCCTTTTTGGCCAGGTCCGTCTGGTAGCTGTGGATCATGATCCGTCGAAGCCCGCGGGCGGAGCGTAGGGCGTCAGTGAACTGAAATCGGATGGCCTCGGGCGTGGTCAGAAACCGGTCGGCGATGTCGACATCGGACGCGCCGGAGTAGGCGTATTTCTGGACCAGCGACGCGGTCAGGGGCGGGATCACGGTCGCGTCGGCGGCGTCGATCGACGCGGGGCCGGGGTCGGGCGATTTTTTCGACACGGCCGCGAGCATCATCGCGACCGTCGCCAGGGCGGCGTTGAAGATTGCGTTGAAATGCAAGGCTCGCAAGGGAGTCTCCTTTCTTGAAACCGACCGGCGGGGTTATTCCAGTGACCCTAATCACGGGCAACAGGATCGCTGAAGCGACCCCGCCGGGTGTTAGATCAACCCGAACGCGCGGGCGTCGTCCGGTCTGGTGGGTCCGACATATGCGAAGCCCGCCGTGAGCCGGTCGACCGCGGCGGTCTTTCGCATCAGTGAGAACCGCTTCCCGTTCGTGCCGCCCAGGCTCGGCTTTCTTGTCATGCGCCACAGCGGCGAGCGGGCGCGGTGGCCGATCATGGCCGGGTGACTGGTCGTGCTGGTGTACGGCTTCCCGGTGGCCGTGTAGATCGAGGCGACGAATTCGCTCATCGCGTTCCCGATCCCAACGCCCTGAAAGTCGGGCAGACAGACCGTGCGGTGCTCGCGGTACCCCGAGTGCGTGGGGTGCGGGAAAGGCAGCACGGCCGTGAACGCGGCGGGCTGGTCCTCGACGATCGCGGCATAGCAGGCGGACGCCTTGTGCAGCGTGCCGCTTAGATAATGATGCGGCTCGAACCGATGCCACGCCGCGGGAGTCGTGCGAATGATTTCCATTGCGATCGCGGGGCGGCCGGGTCGGCGGAGTCCCTCGTGGCCGGGCGGCCGGAGTCCCTCCCGGTCGGGCGGCCGAAGCCCCTCCCGGTCGGGCGTTGCGTCGGTACCGGGTCCGATCTCAAGTTTCCCACCCGGTTCGTAGATCCAGTCGGGTTGCAGCCAGTCGATCACGTCGTAGTGACAAGTAACGGCCACGAACTGCAGCTTCTGTTGTCGGACCGTTTTCGCGACCGCCGCCGACCCGATGCGGGCGACCGTGCGGTCGACGACGCTGGAATATTCGTCGACGACTTTCATCCGCCCGTCGACGATCGCGTCGGCCAGCGTCCGCGCGAGGTTGACGCGGAATTGTTGCCCGTTGGACAAGCAAGCGAACGGCCGGACCCACGCCGGCGGGCTGGAAAAACCGACGCTGCCGAGCAGCCCGGTGATCTGCCGAATGGTCAGCGCCGCGGGGAACCCGTCGAGGATGCTACGACCGGCGGGCCACGGGAAATCAGCAGCCAGGTCTTGTCCGAACAGCTCGCGGGCGATGGTGGATTTGCCGCTGCCGCTGGGCCCGACGATCACGCCGACGTGCCAATGGTCGGGCAGATTCAACGATACGTCCCACGCCTGCACCGAGGTCGACGACGGGGTGACGTCGAACATGCCCAGCACTTGAGCCAGGCGCGCCGAAGGTTCGACGGTGACGGAGCGGAGGATGTGTTTTGAGAAAGTCATATTGGGGGGAAAGGATGAATGATGAATGATGAATGCAGAACGAAGAGAAGAGGGGGAGACGCCGGTTCTAAGGTACGCCGAAGAGCCGGGCCTGCACGTCGAGGAACCCGGCTCTTCGGGGTTACCTCAGAACCGGCGTCTTTTCGGACAGTTGTGTCCTCTATCCGAGCAGCGCTTTGCATTTCAGACCGTCGTCGGCGAAACGTTCCAGCAGCTCGGCCTGGTGGGCTTCGTCTTCGCAGGTGATGACGACCAGCCATTTTTCCGCGCCCAGTTCCAGCGACTTCGGGTCGTCGGCGGGGGTCGTTAATTTTTCAATCTCGGCTTCGTCGAAACCCAGGTCGCCGAGGTCTGGGTCGGCCAATGCGGCCGACAGCATCTCGTCGTCCCACTCGGCCAGCTCGGCCGAGCGGTTGTCGACGATCGCATACGCGGTCAGTTCCGTGCGGGGCAGGTCCGATCGCACGGCTGCGATGGTCGTCCACCCCAGCGACCGCGCCGCCGCGAGCGTGCCGTTCCCGGCCCGCACGACATTGGTTGCGTCTACTACGATCGGTTTCTGCTGCCCGAACCGCCGCAGCGACGCCCGGATCTGGTCGAGATTCCGCTCGGGGTGGCGGCGGGCGTTGGCAGGATCTTCGGACAGCGCGGTGATGGGTAGGAGTTCAATGTTCATGGGAGGAAATGATGAATGATGAATGCAGAACGAAGAGAAATGCCGGACGGAGTGTTCTTGGCGTCTACCTTGAGCGTTGGGTTGCGAAAGATGCACGAAGAATGCTTTGTCTTCGTTCTGCATTCATCGTTCATCATTCATCCTTTCTTCATCCCGGCGCTGTTGCATGGGGGAACCGCATCACCGCATCCAGCCGTTTCACGCCTGCTTTGTACAGGTGCATGTCGGCGTAGATCATCTCGCGCATCGCGAGAAAGCGGTTGCCCTGGTAGTCGATGTAGCTGCTGCTGACCCGGCTGCCGTACAGCCAGATCCCGGCGATCACCCCGGCCCAGTGCGCGAGCGCCGCCGCGCCGGTCGCGCAGACCAACGGTAACACGTACGGCCCCTGCGCGAAGAACGAATTGATCTCAGAATCGGCGAACGCCAGCGCGGCGGTGATGCGATTGGCGTCGGCCGGCCCTGATGGCGCAGCCGGGTCGAACCGCGACCACGCCGCCACGTTGTTCGGGCCGAACACCGCTTCGATATCGGACTGTTGTGCGTAAGACATAGAACTCCTAAGAAATGCAGAATGCAGAACGAAGATCGGAGGCGGAAAAACTTCGTTAAATGCCGGGTGTGCGGTCTTCTCTTCGTTCTGCATTCTGCATTCATCATTCATCGTTTCCGTTACTTCACTCTCCCCCCGCCGAAGACGCTGAGCACTGCGGTGCCGGCGGCTACGCTGGCCCAGAGTTGGACGGCGACGGCGGACCCGCAGTCGACGTCGACCCAGGCGGTCTGACCGGCGGGCAGCTGGTGGGGGCCGGGCGTGCTGGCGATGCACTTGCTGGTGGCGGTCGCCAGGTCGGTCCCGCCCAGGTAGTTCAACCAGTCGCCGGCATCGTGCAGCTTGCGGACGATGACGAAGTTGTTGGTGGTCGCCGACCCGGCGGCGTTGAACACCTCGAAGCTGATGTCGCGGTCGAGCCCCGCGAGCGGAACCTGCGCGAGCAGCGTCAAGGCGGTGCCGACAGTGATGCTGGTGGATTGGAAAGGAATGGCAGCGGGCATGGGGGCTCCGAGTAGTGGTAAGGGCGTGCGGGCGGGGTCGCTGGCGGGGTCGCTTCGGCGACCCTGTTCCGCCGGGGAAATCCGAAATCCGAAACCAGAAATCCGAAAAGGAAAGAAGCAGGGAAATCTGAAATCCGAAAGGGGGAGAAGTTAGTCCTTACGCTTCTACGTGCGGACGAAGTTTCCGTAGTTGCCGGTGAACGACCGGCCGCCGGCGTAGAAGGCGCCGTAGTGAAGGGTGGCTTGTGTCGTCGTGGGCGTCAGCAGCGCGTCGAGCGCGGGTTTGACCAGGGAGGCTTTGACGCCGTCACCGGCGTCGGTGGTGTGGACCTGGTCGGCGAACCAAGCTGTGTTGGTCGGGTCGGTCAGTCTCGCGTCGGCGGCCCAGTCGACCAGCGCGTCTGCGTACGTCGTGTAGGTGGATCGCAGTCCGGCATTCACCGTGTTGATGGCGGTCCAGAGCGCGGCGTTGGTGGTGCCGACGCCGTCGCTTCGGAGTGTGATGGTGACGAGAATCACCTTGAACCCCGCCGTCCGCAGGCCGGTGCAGAGCGTCGCCAGATCGGCCTGCACCTGTGCGGCGGTACGGGCGCCGCCGGCCAGATCGTTGCTGCCGCAGCAGACGACCGCGACGTTGACCGCGAACGGCGTCAGGTCCAGAGGTTGCACTTGTAATGTCACAACGGTCTGTTGCTGGGCGATAGTGGCGCCGGGCGTGGCGATCATCAGCGACTTAAACGCGCCGCCGAACTGCTGGCTGAGCACCCACGGGTAGCAATGGGAAATCGCCGGCAGCCCCGGACCGCCCGCGGTCAGCGAATCGCCGACGAACACGACCTGATTGGTGTTGGCGTCGCTCCGCAGTCGGTTGGCGGTCTGCATGTTTGCCAGCAGCGATTGCATCATCGTGTTGGTCAGCGGGGCGCTGAAGATGGCGATCTCGGAGATCTCACCGATGAAGGCGTAATTGCCGTACCCGCCGTTGCTGAGGTTCAGCGTGCGACCGACCGCGCCGCCGGTGGTGGCGAAGTTGAAATAATTCACGGCATTGGCCGACGTCTGATTGGTCCCCATGTAGAGCCGGGTTTCACCGAGCGCCGAGGACGCGCGGAACCCGTGGACCATCGGCGTGAGCGTGGGCAGGTAGGTCGGGGCGGGGAAGACGCGGTCGCCCGCGCTGTAGAGTGACATCCGCTGCGGGTTGCCGCCGCCCCAGCCGTAATTCACGGTGTTAACGCCGTCGGTGCCGAACGAGATCGGCGAAAAATTCGGCCCGCGGGTGCAGAGCGCCACGGTGCACCCGGTCGCGGGGAGCGTCAGCGAGTTGGGGATCACCAGGTAGGAATGCGCGCCGTCGAACAACAGTGATTTGGCGAACGACGTCTGCGACGAACAGATCGCGCCGCCGTACGGCGCGAGCGTCGGCGCGCCGGTGCTGGTCAGCGCGCTGTTGTACGCGTTGCAGATCGGCCGGTTGGCCGCGGTGGTCTGCAGCAGGTGGTTGTTGTTTCCGCTCTGGTCGCTCCATTGGTAGACGCCGTCGCCCTGATTGGCGGGCGTGGTCCCGGCGTCGGAAAAGAGACCGACACCGGCCTGGTACCAGCCGACACAGTTGGGCAATCCGTAAGCGCTTGGCATGGGGTCCTTTGGTTTGAAAATTGAAAAATGTCGTGGGACGGACGTCACGTTTTGTGCGTGGCGGCGTAGAAGATGTTTAGCGGTCACCCCGCAGGGGCGCGTGCGGCGTTACACGGCCGACGGGCGCCCCGTTGGGGCAACCGCTACACATGAATGTGTTGCGTCGCGAGTCGCTCGCTTCACGTTCTCTTCAGCTTCGCCGACGACACTGTTGGCGGGTACGATGGGTTCCCGGCGGGCACGGGGTGACGAGGAATAATGTTTGACGCGGGTCGTTTCGCTCTGGAACGATCAGGCAGAAGCAAAACCGACCCGGCGGTTTCAAGGTCGGGTCGCTCCAATAAACTCGAAAGGTTTGTACTGATGTCCAGAATCGTTGATGCCCCGCTGTTACCTGGTCCCGAGACGGTCGTAACCAACGGTTCACACCCGCGTGAGAGTGCCGTCACGGCCGCTGCCCGGCCGGTCGAAAGATCAACGGTCACGGGCGCGACGCCCGACGTGTTCATGCCCGACCTGTGCGCCGAACCTAAGTGGTACCGGCTGACCTGGCTCGGGGCGGCGTTGGTGATCGTCGTGTTATACGCCGGGCTGGTGCTCCGCTTCTGGGCCGCGGCCGATTCCGGGGTTGATCAGAATGCGTACCTGGTCGGCGGGCGAATGCTGGCTGAAACCCACAGCATGAAATACGTGCTGCCCAACCCGTATGCGTTCGTCGGCGGGATGTTCGTCCGCATGACCCCGGCGACGGACATCGGCGGGACGTATTTTCCGAAATATCCGTTCGGCCTCCCCCTGCTGTACGCGGGATTTTTCTGGGCATTCAATCTTGCCAGTTCGATCCCGGCGCTGCACGGCAAAATCGATCCGGCGCAGGCGGCTTACTGGGCGTTTCTGGTCAGCCCGGTGTCGGCGATCGCGGCGGTCGCGGGCATGTTCTTTCTGGCCCGGCAGGTGTCGGGGTCGTTCGCGGCGGCGCTGGCGGCGATCCTGCTCGGCACCAGCCAGCTGATGATGATGCTGGCCGACAACCCCAACAGCCATGCCGCTTGCACGGCCTGCATCGTCTGGGGCATGTTCTTTTTGATCCGCTGGATGCAGACCGGTTCGCACTGGCGGGGCGTCGTCGGCGGGCTGCTGGTCGGGTACGCGGCCACGATCCGTTGGAATGAAATCACGCTGTTCGTGGCCATGTGTGTGGTCGTGCTGTCGCGGTTGCCTTGGAACCAGTGGAAGACGTACCGGTCGGTCGGGTGCGCGGTCGCGCTGGCGGTTTGCGGGTATCTGATCTCGTCACAGGTGCAGGCGGCGCGGGCGTTCACGGCCGGCACGGTGGCCGTTGCGTGGACGACCCCGCACAAAGTGATCAACATCTGCGCGGCGTTCGTCATGCTCGGGTTGGGTGTACTGGCCGCGGTGTTCAGCGTGCTGAAAAACAATCGGTCGGACTGGTGGATGTACGTCCGCGCGATCGTGCCGGGGCTGGCCTGGTCGGTGCCGGTGGGCACGTTGCTGCTGATCAATCTGCACACGATGGGCAGCCCGACCGGGTACGACTCGACGCACGAAAGTGAGTTCGGGGCCGCGTTCCAGTGGAAATTTTTCTTCAACAACTGGGAGAAAGTGGTCCGGGTGTTTTACGACCTGGGGTTGTTCTTCGTCGTGCCGTTCGCGGTGGCCGGGGTGTTCATGGTCTTCCGCCGCAGCTGGCGGGTCGGGGCGTTGCTGCTGGCGTGGGTCATCCCCGGCGTGATGCTGTACATGTCGTACTACTGGTCGCCTGATCGGGCCGACGCCTATGCCCGGTTTTTCCTGACGTATCTGCCGGCACTTTTGGTCGGCGTCGCCGTCTGTTTCCACGACGGGATTTTGGCCGGCCGGAAGGCGATTGATAATTTTGACCGGCCCGTGTCCAAGCTCGCCGCGGGGGTGCTGGGGCTGTGGCTCGCGCCGGGAATTTTGTTTTACGTCGTTCATTATTGGTTGCCGGGGCATGTGAATCTGCTCGCGCAAATGTTGCTGATTTATCTGCCGGCCTTGGTGGCAATCGGGATGATCGGGTTCAACGATCTGTCGACGGTGTTCGGTAAAAACCGGACGGTGGTCGCGGGCGAATCGAACCGGTTCGCGTTAACGGTGGCCGCGGGCATGGTGGTCGCGGTGGCGTCGGGGGTCAGCATCTACCGGACGGTGCACGGGCTGCGCGACGGCAGCGAGACGACCAAAATCCCATTGGACGATTTCCGCGAACGATTGGCGTTAGCGCAAACTGGGCAGATGCTGCTGGCGAACGCGCCGGCGAAATCGGTGCTGTTCGCCGACACCAGCGGCATGATCGCGATGCCGGCCAACTTCATGCAATTCCTCCGCGATTGGGAAATGTACCCGGTCGACGCGTTCAGCCTGGAGGCGTCCCGCCGCGGGATCGGCGGGGGTGCTCGCCGGAACAACAATCGCCGGGGCGGTGGTGGCGGCTTCGGTGGACCGGGTGGCGGTCCGCCGGGCGGTGGCCCGGGTGGTGGTGGCCCCGGTGGTGGTCCTGGGGGCGGCGGTGGGTTCGGAGGTAACGGCGGCAACGCGGCCGCGAACGACCCGAACGCGGTGACCGCCACGCCGGTTCAACCCGAACAGCAGGAATATCATGCGAGCCTGTATAAAAATCTCGGACCCCGCAAACTGATCGACCTGGAAACGGCAGTCATTCAGAAAGCGTTCAGCGAAGGGCGACGCGTGTTCGTGGTGGTCGGCACGGAACACAACGACCCGAACGCGTCCGGTAGTCGGTCGGACTTCTGGGGCCGAAACACGACCGACACGCTGGCGACGTTCAAGGAAGGACTCGGGCAAAGCTCGGCGCACTTCACTTATAAAACCGTCGCCCGCTGGCAGGACGTCGCGCTGCCGGCCGAGGAAGAAACCGAGCCGAACAGCGACCCGTTCGCGAACATGAACGGCGGCGGCGGGGGCGGCCGGAACAACGTCATGAACCGGCTGTTCATGGCCGCCAATCGGGTGCTGGACTGGAAGCTGGTAGAGATAAGGCCGAGCTGAGCTCGGAAATCCGAAATCCGAAGCTCGAAATCCGAAATAAGAATTCTGAAAAACCGACGGCGTGCGTTTTCCGGCGTGGCACGGGCATTCACTGCGATAAGTGGAAATCGCTCTGGTGCAATACACGGGCAAGATGTCCATGCCACGGCGGAGTTTTAAAAAAGTTTAACTCGAAACGGGAACAGGTAGTTCGATTCGTACTCCGTGGCACGGGCGTCCCGCCCGTGTGGCTCAAGGCCTCAGGTGTCTGTAATTGAGATCGCTTCGCTCGAAGACATGGGCAAGATGTCCATGCCACGACGGGGCGGATTTTCTCAACGGGCTAAAAACTAAAAGCGGGCAAATCGCTGACGTTGATTCGTACCGCGTGGCGAGGGCTTGCCTTACAAATGAACATGGCAACCACTACCCAAGTACCTGCTGCTATCCCCTTTCGGGGTCCTGAGGCTGTACGGTCGAACCGGGCTTGAGAATCGTAGTTGCCAGATTGGTTTTTAATTTGTCGCGCGTCGGTGCCAATCAAAATCGGAAGTTTTGGCTGACGTCACTTCCGGTTCACGGCCCACCGCACGGCTTCTGTGCATAGACCGGCGACGAGGATCCAGACTGCTTTGAGCAGGCCGCCGGCGAGGCGTTCGACGCGGTCCATGCGGGCGACGAGGCCGGGCTTGCCGTTGCCATTCACGGCCGACTCGAGCTTGCCCAGCGTCTTGTCCTGCGTCGCCAAATTCAGCTGGATCTCGGTCACTTTCAGCACCAGGGATTGAAGGTGATTGTCGGCCGAGTGATGGTTGTTCCGCAGGCGATCGACTTCGCTGCTCAGCGTTTCGATCCGGACGTCGGTGGCGAGTTGGGTTGGCATGCATTCCTTTCGGGAGGGGTGATTGGGGGATAGTGATTGGTGATTGGTGATTGGTGCGTGACGCGCGCCTCCTGTCACGCACCGATCAACAATCACCATCCCTTGTCACGCACTCATCACCAATTACCATCCCTCATTTCCCCGGGTCGCTGAGCACCCATTCGCCTTCGAACAACTGGGCGCGGTTGGTGCTGCGGACGCGGGAACCGTCTTTGGTCTGGACGTAGACGTACGCCTGCACGGGCTCGGCCAATTGGCGGGGTTCAGTGACCGGCACTGTTACCACCCGCACGCCCCCGCAGGCGAACAGCAGCGAGCAGCCGATCACGCCGGGCAACGTCCGGCATCGCTTCTTCCACGGTGTTGGGTTCATGTGATTTCTCCCAGATAAAGGACAGCGCGAGCGGCAACAAGGCTTTGAGAATGTCGGCCGCGGCTGTGATTAAAATAGTTTGCATGACACTTATTTCTGAAAGAGCTGCTCACCGCCGAGACGCAGAGGCGCTGAGAAAAAAAGAGTCATTAACCATGGATGGCACTGATCGACACGGATGATTGAAGATTGTTGAAACCAGAGCTAATCCTTATCCGTGTCCATTCGTGTGATCAGAGGTTAAAAATCTTCTCTGCGCCTCCGCGTCTCTGCGGTAAAAAACATCTCACTTCGCGACACCGGATTTAGCATTCCGCAGCGCGAAGTAGACCGCCGCCAGGTCCATGCCGGTGGCGATGAAGTCCTGGACGGCGCGGGTGATCTTCGCGTCGTCGTCGGGGGACAGGTTCGGGGCGGACTTGTGCAATGCTTTGATGATCAGGTCGGCGAAGAAAAGTTCGATGGCGTCCATGAGTGATTCCTCGGGTGAAAGGGATTGCCTGAACTCGAAAATGTAGACGGTGTCGCCGGTGGTTCGGCTGACGCGTTGGCCGGCGCGGTAGGGGGTTATTTGACAACCCGGCCACGGAACGCCTCGGCCAGCTGACGGCCGAGGTCGGGGCGGGCCAAAGGGACGGCGGATTTGGCCCTCCCGCGGGAAAGGCTGTAAGCCGCCGACGCGATCGCGGGGGCGAGCAGGGAAGTCAGCCGGTCGGGGGCGGCGTGGTCTTTGAACATCGCGACGCACCCAAGCGCGACGACCGCCCAGGTGAGGGCGTGCTCGGTGGTTTGGTAGCCGGGTTTGGGCATGGGTTTCTTTCGGTCGGGGTTAGGGATCGCATTGAAGGGGCACGGTCGATGTTGTCGTCGTAAAGTGCGCCCCTTCAGGGCAGCCGCTAAACTAATCGCCTAATTCCCAAAACGGTGTCGGACACCGTTTTTATAAACGGTTTTGTACGCTGGTTTTATAACGGTGGTTAAAGTGTTATTTGAACATTGGTACGCGGCCGAGCGCGACGACGGCCCAGGTGAGGGCGTGTTCGGTGGTCTTGTAGCCGGGTTTGGGCATGGGTTGCTCGGAAATAGGTTGTCTGGTTTACGGTCGCCTTGCAGTGGCACGCGTCGAGGTTGTTCAGCGTGAAGAGCGCCCCTGCGGGGCAGCTGCTAAACGGGTGATCAAACGTCGGTAGACGCACGCAGACGATCCGGGCGGGGGGCCGTGTCTGCGTGCGACTGCGGACGTGTGCGGTTAGAGCTGGTCGATGTTAAACGGGCCGCGGATGCGGTCGCCGGACGGCAGCTGGCTGAGGTGCAGAATCCGCGGGCGGGGGGGTTTGAGCTGCGCGGACCTTCGCAGCGGGGCCAGCTCGGGTACCTTTGCGACGGCGGACGCGAGGCAAGCCGAGACGGTTTCCCGGGTCAGGCCGATCCACCGGGCGATCAGCACCTGGGACCGGCCATCGACCAAGTGCAGGAGGCAGACTTCGATCTCGCGGGTGCTCAGCGTCGCGAGGCGTTCGCGGACGGCTTCGGTGTGGTGCGAGGCGTTTAATAGACTTCCCATATTAGTTAAGGCGCGAGTGTGAAGTGTTGACTGGGTGTTTATGTTGCAAGTCATGATAAATCCTGTAATAGAGAAAATTATTTCGGTGCTTAATTTGCGGGTCCAGGGACTCGCGGTCGGTCGCGAAAAGCCCGGCCCTGCGGGCCGCCGCTAAACAAAGAGTTCAATCATCGTCTGCGGGACTGTTTATCAGCACCGGGTTACTCGCTGCGGTCGCGCAGGCGTTTTTTGAGTTGGGCCATGCCTACGAAGGACGTGCTGCCGGCGGGGCGGAGGTGCAGGCCTGCTTCGTATAGCTCGCGGTATCGCTCGGCGTCGTCGGCGATCCGGCAGTCGTCGCATTGCAGCGTGGCGGCGAAGACCGGTCCGGAACGGGTCCGCCGGTATTCGATCAACTGTACAGCCGGGGCCGGGGTGTACCGGCCGCAGTGTCGGCACCATTTCATGCGGGTTCCAAGGCGACCGCCTGGCGGGAAGACCGACGGGTCGTGCAAGCGCAGGGTGACGAGTCGCCCGCCCGTGCCGGGGGTGATTCGGGTGACGATCTGGTCGTCGACCCACGGCTCGCTGCACGTCGACCGTCGGAGCAGCGTACGCAACGCGACCTCCTGCGGCGGGGTGAGTCCGCGGGAGCGGCGACAGTTTCGACCGGGTTTGATGGCTGTCATGTTCAGTCTCCTTAAAAACTCGCATACCTAACGGAATACGAACAACATATCGTGGCATTTCATGATGTCAACTAAAATTTGATGCCTGGATTCGGGCTTTAGGAATCTGCCAGAAAACGCTTGACATATTCCGATATAGGAATATGTTAAGCGAATGGCCCGAGCGGCGACGACGGTGGATGCGTTCAGTGCGGTGGCCGAGCCCCGGCGGCGGGAGGTGCTGGGGTGTCTGGTCGCTGGCGAGCGGCCGGTGAACGATCTGGTTCAGTCGCTGGGGTGGACGCAACCGCAGGTGTCCAAGCATTTAAATGTGCTGCTGCGGGTGGGTCTGGTGAACGTTCGGAAGGTGGGGCGGCAGCGGGTTTACAGTGTGAACGGCATGCAGGTGAAACCAATTTTCGACTGGGCCGGGTCGTTCGAAAAGTTCTGGGACGACCAGTTGGCGCGAATTAAGCAACGGGCGGAAGAGAAAGAAAAACAATCGGCGGCCCCGGTGGGCCGCGAACCTAAGGAGTGAGCATCATGGCAGATGAATTACCCGGGCAGTATTTGCTGCGGATTGAAAGGCAACTCGATATCCGGGCTAAACCGGCGACGGTGTTCGAGGTGATTCTCGACCAGTGCGGGCCGGGGTTCGAGCAGGAGGGCGGGAAGAAGATGCCGATGAGGCTCGAGGCCTGGCCGGGCGGGCGGTGGTACCGGGACCTGGGGAGCAACGCTGGTCATTTCTGGGGGCACGTGCAGGTGATCAAACCGCCGACGCTGCTGGAATTGACGGGGCCGATGTTCATGTCGTACCCGGTGTCTTCGCACGTGCAGTACAAGCTGGCCGAGCACGAGGGGGGCACGCGGCTGTCGTTTTTACACCGGGCGATCGGCGAGATCGACCCGAACCACCGCGCGGGCGCGACGGCCGGGTGGGAATTTATTTTGAACCAGATCAAGACACGGTCGACGAACTGATTATCATTTAATGAGCATCCCCGGTTCCCGGGGGCAGTTGTAGATTCAAGGTAAAAGGAGCACATCATGTCGGACGCAATGGAAGTCGGAAAAAAACTGGTAGGCCTGTGCAAGCAGGGTAAATTTCACGAGGCAATCGAGTCGCTGTATTCGAAGGACATCGTGAGCATTGAAGCCGCTGCCCCGCCGGGGTCGGGTAAGTCGCCGCGGGTAGACGGTATCGATGCGGTGATGAAAAAGGGGGAATGGTGGACGAACAACCATGAGATTCATTCGACGGAGACGACGGGCCCGTGGCCGCACGGGGACCGGTTCATCGCGGGGTTCAAGATGGACGTGACGCCGAAGACCGGGCCGATGGCGGGCAAGCGGTTCGTGATGGAAGAGGCCGCGCTTTACACCGTCAAAGACGGGAAGGTCGCGAAGGAGGAATTCTTTTATTCGATGGGCGGGTAATGGGAAACGATGAATGATGAACGATGAATAAAATAGTCGTTTAGCCACCCCGCTCGCGGGGTGGTTTTTTGCGTTCATGGACCCAACGTTTTGTTTCGCGGTCGAACGCCCCGCGAGCGGGGCGGCTAAACGGCGTTATTTTTAGGTTGACACTATTTAGTTGACGACTACAGTGTTGTCATGCGAACCGCACTGAGATTTTCGTCACGCCTGCCCGCGGCAATTGCCCGCTGTTGTTGATTTAATACCGGTTTATTACAGCTGATGGTAGTGAGATTGACCACGTGGTCGAGTGGTTTAGGCACGGGCCTGCAAAGCCCGGTACGCGGGTTCGATTCCCGCCGTGGTCTTGTTTTTCATTTTAGGCGTCGCGAACAGTATTCTAATAGTTCGGACTGGTCGCGGCGTCGCTCAGGCACGGTTCGGACTGCAGCCTGATGTCTTCATTCTGCAATCTGCATTCATCATTCTGCATTTATTAAAACGGATCCGCCTGCGTCGACAGGTTTTCAAATCTGGTCGTCTTATTCATGAACGTCAGCTTTACCGTGCCGGTGGGGCCGTTACGTTGTTTGGCGATGATGATCTCGGCGATGTTGTCGGGGACGAAATCGGGTTCGCTCATGCGGTAGTAGTCTTCGCGGTGCAGCAGGGCGATGACGTCGGCGTCCTGTTCGATCGAGCCGGATTCGCGGAGGTCGCTCATGCGGGGGCGGTGGCCGTCGCGGCCTTCGCTGGCTCGGTTGAGCTGGGACAAGGCGATCACCGGCACGCTGAGCTCGCGGGCGACGGCCTTGATGCCGCGGCTGATTTCGCTGATCTGCTGCTGCCGGCTTTCCACGCCCGGGTTGTCCATCAGCTGCATGTAGTCGATCATGACGCACTTCACGTCGTGCTGGAGTTTTAACCGCCGGGCCTTGGCCCGCAGCTCCATCGGGGTCAACCCCGGCGAGTCATCGACCCAGATCGGCGCCTTGGCCAGTTCGCCGACGACGTTGGCCAGGTGTGCGTATTCGTGTGCCTGCAGCATTCCTTTTCGCAACTTGTGGGCGTCGATCTGCCCGCGGCTGCAGAGCATGCGCTGGGCCAGCTGCTGCTTGGACATTTCAAGGCTGAACACGGCCGTGGGCAGCCGGGTGTCGGCAGAGATGTGCTCGATCAGGTTCATAGCGAACGCGGTGTTATGCGTCACGATGAAATCGTCGGTGACGTACAGGTGGCTCGGATGACTGACCGCGATGCATTGGGTATGGGTTATGCGGGTCGGGGTGATGGCTGCTACATTCAGCCGGCGTTGCCGCTTTCTCGCAGCCGTTCGCTCGGCCTTGTTAGATAGCAAGTGCAGTTCAGTCGGGTCGGGAAGCTGCAGGTTACAGACGTAACTGGTTTGCCCGCTAAGCTTCTCATTCAAATACGAGTACGTGGTTTCCTTGGGATAAAAACAGGCTGTCCCTCCGAGTGAGCGGGTCAAGTGAACGATGTCCGTCGCAAGACGTGAGCTCACGGTTGCCAAGCGTATGGCGCCGAATTTTTCGACCCAGCCGTCGGTGTCAATCAGGCCTGAGAGTAGACGAAGCCGGGCCTGCCGGGATGCCTTGAGATAAACGGAAGGAATAAACTTGTTCGACGCATTTCGTTCCCAGAGACCTAGTGTGCGTAGAGAGGACATGACCGGGTTGGGCGCCATTCCTTGCACTCCCGCAACCGCCGCTCCGCCGCGGCGAATGATTCGGTAGTCGTAGTTGCCAGCGTGAACGACGGTCATGTCGGAACCGATTGCCGAGTCGACCTTTTGCAGAAGTTCTGTGCTGGCCGTGCTGAACCGCAGCGACGATCCGGACAGGGTGCCATCGCCTAACAGTGCGCCCAGCAGCCAGGGGTCGATCGGAAGTTCATCCATGGAGTTGCCGAATTCGCCGGAAAAGGGTTCGACCCACAAACGATTCTGATAGCGTTGCCGGGTCAGCAGCGACATGACTTTCGCGGTGGTTAAAACACGCGGAGACGTCCAGGTGCGATGATTGACACGCCATAAATGCTCTGCGCAACATTCGGTCGACCGGCCGTCTGACAAAGTGATTCGGTAGACCTGGCGTTCACCCTGGGGATAGATGCCGGTGACGCGAGACGGAGCGCCATCGACCGAAGCAACTTCGTCGCCGACGTTCAGGTCGCCCATGGCTTTGAAACCGGACAGTGTCAGCACCTTGGCGTCCAGCGGCTGGGCTTTGCCCATACTCGGTCTGGCGGCGACGATGATCATTTCGCCGTTTTGCAGGCCGTTCATCATGTCGTCGAGTTCGAAGAAGCCGGTTTCGACGCCGCGCTGGCCGCGGCTTTCGATCGTCTCGAACACTTCGTGCAGGACTTCTTCCATCGCCTGCATCGACCCGCTGACTTTTTTGCTGGCGATCTCGAAGATCCGCTTCTCGGCCTTGTCGAGCACCAGCTCGGCAGTCTCGTGGGGGGCGTAGGCGTCGCGGAGAATTTCGTTGCTGGCGAAGATCAGTTGCCGGAGCAGCGCTTTTTCGCGGACGATCTTGGCATAGTGCTCGCCGTGGGCGGCCGAGGGGACGGTGTTCAGGATCTGGCCGAGGTACGCGACCCCGCCGATCTCTTCCAGCAGTTGCCGTTTGCCCAGTTCGTCCCGCAGGATGACCGCGTCGATCGGTCGGTTCTGCTCGTACAGCTTTACCAGCACTTCGTAGATGATCTGGTGGTCGGCCTGGAAGAACGACTCGGCCGTGACGATCTGCACGGCTTGGCCGATGATCTCTTTTTCGAGCATCATCGACGCGAGCAGACACCGCTCGGCGTCCAGAGAGTGCGGGGGCAGCCGGTCAAACTGCCCGTTGGTCGCTTCCATCAACTGATCCATACCGGCACCGTTTCCTGTGTCTCGATCAACCAAACATTATGCTAACCGTTGTATCGGCTGGCAAGGAGAATTTGACGCACTTTTCTACCCGCGGTTTCGGGACACGAGGTCGGCAACGGACAGCGGATGACCCGAACCGCGCGTGTGATCACGCCGGGCTAATTGGGTCGTTCGTTGCGACCGCACGCATCACCACGGAACAAACCCAGTTAGCCCGGCGTGACGGCACGCCGGGTAATCGCGGTTCGCAAAGCGCCGGTCGCCCTAATTGGTAACCCTGCGATGACCGGTACGCGCATCGCACCGGATCATTCACGGGCAGAGTTTAGACGGTCAACCCCGATCGGCGGCCGGGTTTTCGACGCCCGGACAGGTTTTGCACGGGTCGTTCACATTTCAGAACGATGTAATTTTGGCGGGGCGGCGGGGAACGACCGTGTTTGCAAATGACAGAACCTGTCCGTGGCGCGACCAAGTCGCGACGCGGACAGGTTCTGTGTTTATCAATCAGACCGGAGATTACTCGGCGTCGGTCGCGGCGTCGGCGGCTTTGGCGGCCTTGGTGGCGGCGTCCATGGCGGCCTTGCTCTCGGCGTCGGGGGCGACCCAGACCTTCACATCGGTCTTCAAGTCCTCGGCGAACTTGATCTGGACCTGGTACGTGTCGATCTTGTCCAGCTTGCCCGGCAGGTTGACGTCGCTGGCTTCGATGTTGAAGCCCTGCGCCTGCAGCGCCTTGGCGATGTCGGTCGCGGTGACCGAACCGAACAGGCCGCCCTGCTCGTTGGCGCGACGTTCTAGGGTGACCTCGACGCCTTCCAACTGCTTGACGATCGCGGCCTGCTGCTCGCGGCGTTCGCGTTCCTGACGCTCGACTTCCTTGCGACGCTCTTCGACCTTCTTCACGTTGTTCGGGGTCGGGTGCACCGCCAGGTCCTTGGGGATCAGGAAGTTCCGGGCGTACCCGGGCGAAACCTCGACCAGGTCACCGACGCGGCCGACGTTCTTGACTGACTCTTTGAGAAGTAATTTAATGTTTGCCATGGGGGGGGTGAAAAGTTGTTAGTTGGTAGTTGTTAGTTGGTAGTAAAGAGTTGTCGGTTGTTGGTGCTGATTGCCTCTTACTAGCAACTAGCAACTAACAACTAACAACTTCCTCAAAACGGAATATCACTTTCGTCGATCTGGGGTTCGTCACCGAAGGGTTGCTCGGCCGGGGGGGCCGAGGGGGGTCTAGCGGCGGGGGGTCTGGCCGCGGGCGGGCGTGCGGCGGGGGGACGGACCGACGCGGGCCTTGCGGCCGGTCGCTGGTCGTATTCTCCACCACCACCACCACCTTCGGCGCCGGCGTCGTATCCACCACCACCGCCTCCACCCCCCGTACCACCGCCGTCGCGGCCGCCCAGGAACTGGAAGTTATCGACGACGACCGACAGCTTGCTGCGCTTCCCGCCGCCGTTTTTATCTTCCCACTGGTCGAGCTTCAACCGGCCTTCGATGAAGATCGGTTTGCCCTTGGTCATGTATTGATTGATGACCTCGGCCTGCTTCCCGAAGGCGGTGATGTCGACGAACGTCACCTCTTCGCGGTCCTCACCGGTGGCGGTGCGGAACTTGCGATTGCACGCGATGCCGAAATCCACCACAGCATTTTGGCTGTTGGGCAGATACTTCAGCGCGGGGTCGCGGGTGAGATTTCCGATCAGCATGACTTTATTCAGGCTCGCCATGGTGTACCTCGGTAAAAACGAACGGGAACGGGGCGACGGCTAAACGGGGATCAGTCCTTGGCGGCGCCGGCGTCGGCGGTCTCCTCGCGGCGCGGGCCGCGGGGGCGGTCGTCGCGGCGGGGGCCGCGGTCACCGCCGCCACCACCGTAACCACCGTCAGGGCGGTCCCAGGGGTTGCGTTCGGGCGGGGGGGCGATCGGCTGCGGTTCGACGGCGTTCATCTCGTCGAGGTTCAGGTGTTCGGCCCGGAGGACCAGGACCCGGAGCACTTCTTCGCTGAGCTTCACTTCGCGTTCGAGCGGGGTGATGCTGGGGCTGGGGGCGGTGAAGAACGCGATCACGTACGTGCCGCGCTTCTGCTTTTTCACCTCGAAGGCGAGCTTGCGCTCGTCGAACTTCTTGATGACCTGGATGGTCCCGCTGTGTTTTTCGATCATCCCGCGGACGATGGCGATGGCCTTTTCCGCGTCGGCGCCGCTGGGCCCGAGGAGGAACATGCCTTCGTATTGATTCGTTTTCGTAACAGTTGCCATATGTCTGAACTCCCTAGCTTGGGTTTTGACCGGTGGTCCGGCCGCTAGTTCCTGGAAGTTGTTAGTTGATAGTTGTGAGTTGGTAGTAAGAAGAAATCTCTTTTACTAACAACTAACAGCTATCAACTAACAACCTTTAATCCGATCCGTTGAACTGGCCCATTGCCAGTTCGATACCTTTGTCCACCCAGGTGACGATCGCGCCGGCGGCGCGGTCGATGGCCGGGTCGAGTCTGCTCCGCTGCTCGGGGGTGAACTTACCGAGCACGTAATCCCGACCGGGGATTCTTGGCGGCGCGGAATCGATCCCGAGCCGCAGTCGCGGGTATTGGTCCGTGCCCAACACCCGCTCGATGTCTTTCAAGCCGTTGTGACCCCCGCTGCTGCCGGCGGGTCGCAACCTGATTTTTCCACACGGCAACGCCAGGTCGTCCAGGACGATCACGACGTCGGCGGGCGTCAGCTGGTAGAACGCCATCGCCTGCTGGACGCTTTTCCCGCTGAGGTTCATGAACGTCAGCGGCTTCACCAGCAGCAGTTTTTCGTCCCCGCCGGACACCTTGTTCAGGGTGCCGTCGAAGGTCATCGCCTCGAACTTCATTCGCGACATCGTGTCGAACTGGTCGGGCCTGCCGATCCACCCGAGCTTCGCTGCGAGCGAGTCGACCACGTCGAACCCGACGTTGTGCCGGGTCCCCTGGTACTGCGATCCGGGATTGCCTAGGCCGATCACTAATTTCATAGTTGCTGGTTGTTAGTTGGTAGTTGGTAGTAAGAGCAGAGAAGATTTCTTTACTGCCAACTAACAACTACCAACTAACAACTTCCTATCCTCACTTTGTGTCCGCGGCAGCGACTTCATCTTCCTTCTTCTTTCCGATGACTTCCGGCTCGGCGGTGTCGGCGGCGCCTTCCTCTACCTCTTCTTCAATTTCCTTACAGCTGGCGACGATCAGGTCTTCGTCCTGCAACGCGCGGACGCCTTCGGGCAGCTTGATGTCCTTCAGGTGCAGGATCGAATCCAGCGCCATCTCCGACACGTTATAACGGATCGCGTCGGGGATGTTGGTGACGACGCATTCGATTTCCAGCTCGGACACGAGCTGCTGCAGCACGCCGCCGTCGGCTTCACCCTTGGGGGTGCCCTTAAACTCGAGCGGCACGGTCACTTCGACGCGCTCGTTCAGGTCCACGCGGGCGAAGTCGACGTGAATCACTTCCATGCCGAGGTGGTCGTACTGCACTTCCTTGACCAGGACGTTCTCGGCCTTGCCGTCGAGGGTCAGCGCGAACAGGTGCTGCGCCGTGGTGGAGGTGCTTGACGACCTCTTTCTTAGGAAGCGTGACCGGGACCACGGCGAGCTTGTGACCATAAATAACGCCGGGCAGCTTCCCGCTGTCGCGGAGACGCTTGTTCGCGCGGGACCCGAGTTGGCTGCGGGCCTTGACGTTTACGTTTGCAGATTGTGATGCCATTCGAGCTCCAGAAAAGTTGTCAGTTGTTAGTTGTTAGTTGTTAGTTGTTAGTTGTTAGTGAAGAGTGGACAGTCGTAAGCCGATCTTCTTACTAACAACTACGCAACTAACAACTGCGTTTCTTCCGTTCTACTTCGATTCGTCCTTCTTCCCGTCGTCCTTGAACAGCGCGCTGACCGACGCATTGTGGTGGATGCGGTGGATCGCTTCACCGATCAGGTCGGCGGTGCTCAGCACGACGATGCGGTCTTTGATCGGGTCCGCCCGGTTGCCGAGCGGGATCGTGTCGGTGACCGCGATCTTGGTGAACTCGCACTTGGCGAGTGCGTTCCATCGCCGGCGGGGCGAACACCGCGTGGGTGGCGGCGAGATAAATTTCGCCCGCGCCGTTTTCACGCAGAATGCGCACCGCCTCGGTCATTGTGCCGGCGGTGGTGATCATGTCGTCGACGATCAGAACGTTCTTTACCAGCGACGTCGCCGATGATCCGCTCGGCGACCGTGTCTTTGCCGCTCTTGCGGCGCTTGTCGATGATGCAGATCTCACCGCCGAGCGTGTTGGCGTATTTCTGCGCCCGCTTGACGTTCCCGACATCGGCGCTCACGAAAACGCGGTTCGCCAGCATTCAGGCCCTTCAACCACTTGGCCAGGACCGGCGCGGCGTTGACAGATGATCCACCGGGATGTCGAAAAATCCCTGCACCTGGGCCGCGTGCAGGTCGACCGACACCACGCGGTCGGCGCCGGCCCGCTCCAGCAGGTTCGCGACCAGTTTCGCGGTGATTGGTGTGCGGCCTTCGTCCTTGCGGTCCTGCCGGGCGTAACCGAAATACGGGATGACCGCCGTCACCCGACCGGCGCTGGCGCGCTTCAGCGTGTCGATCCAAATGAACAGTTCCATGTAGTTGGCGTTCACCGGTTCGCACGTCGGCTGCAACACGAAACAGTCGCGGCCGCGGACGTCTTCGTCGACTTTTACGATCAGTTCGCCGTCGTTGAACAGCTCCGCGCCGCCCCGGCCCAGTTGCAGGTCCAGGTAGTCGGCGATCTTCTGCGACAGCTTCGGGTTGCCCCGGCCGGCGAAGAGTTTGAGCTTTTCAGAGTCTGCTTTCATAGGATTCGGTTTACCGTTTAGCGGTCGCCCCGCAGGGGCACGCTCGGCGTGGTCCACGAAAAGCGCGTCCCTTCGGGACAGCCGCTAAACGCGGAGTGACGGCGTCAACCGCCTCCTTCCGTGAGAACCGAATTTTCCGGCGTCAGGTTGCCGGCCACGATCGTGCCGTCGCGGACGATGCTCTGCCTCGGGACGATCGCGTGCGGGCCGACCACGCATTCGCTGCCGATGGTCGAGTCCCGACCGACGAACGTGAACGGGTGGATGATCGTGTCCCGGCCGATCGTGACGCCGTCTTCGAAATACGTGTTGGCGGTGCTCACGATGGTGACGCCTTCGGTCCGCAGCTTCCGCTGCAACCGGTCCTGCATGATCGCGTCGACCTCGGCCTGCTGCACGCGGTCGTTGACCGCCAGCGAATCTTCCTGCGTCACCGCCTGGACCGCGAGCACTTTTTTGCCCTGCTTGCGGATAATGCCGTACACGTCGGTCAGGTAGTATTCGCGCTTCTTGTTGTTGTTGGTCAGCACCGACAAGGCCGACAGCAACTCGTCGGATTTGATGCAGTAATAGCTCGGGAACACCTCGCGGATTTCGCGTTGGGCGTCGGTGGCGTCGGCCTGCTCGATGATCTCGACGAACTCGCCCTGGTCGTCGCGGACGATCCGGCCGTACCCCGTCGGGTCGTCCAGCACGGCGGTCGCCATGCTCGCGGCGGCGTTCTCGTCGTGGTGCGCCTGCAATAGCGTGCGGAGCACTTCCCCGCGAATGAGCGGCCCGTCCCCGGTCAGGATGAACACGTCACCGGGCTGTTCCTGCAACTGGGCGACGCACATCCTGGCCGCGTGCCCGGTCCCGAGTTGTTCGGTCTGTTCGACCCAGGAGATGCGGGTGTCGGCCCCGAACCGGGCGATGATCTCGTCCTTGCCGTGCCCGACGACCACCAGCACGCGGTCGCACCCGGCTTCGTAGCAGGCGCGGAGCACGTATTCGAGCATCGGCCGGCCGCACACGTCGTGCAGCGGTTTAGGCCGGCGCGATTTCATACGCGTCGACTTCCCGGCGGCGAGGATGATGGCGGTGGTAGACATATCTTTAAGAAATGATGAACGATGAATGATGAATGCAGAACGAAGAAAGTCCGGTCCCTCTTCGTTCTGCATTCATCGTTCATCATTCATCGTTAAGCATTTCGACAGCTACCCGGCCAGGATTTGAACCTGGACAAAGAGAGCCAAAATCTCTTGTGCTACCGTTACACTACCGGGTAATGACGAGCTTCCGCCTGGGGCGAAAACAAGTATTGCGGGCGAAGGCGACGCTGAAACCCGGGCCGTTCGGACAGTTCCGATCAGACCGGGGTTGGATTCAGAAGTGACCGTTCGCGGTACGTAATCCTCAGCTTCTTTAAGTGGCTGGGATCTGTCCCGGAGGCCCGAGTCGGTTCAAACCGCGAGTCCGACCCGGCTTATCTACCCATCCGGCCACGCGGCCGGACCTCTCGACAAACGCCCCGTCAATGCGGGATCACCCGCTATCCTACGAAACCCCGCGGCGGTGTCAATCGTCGAACAACGGCTTGAAAAAATGCATCCCATACGCCGCTTCTGAGGACCCCGAAGAGGCGGGCCGCCTTTGACGGTTCACCCGGCCCTTCGGGGGTACCTCAGAACCGGCGTCTTAGAAGCGTGTAGACTTGTTATATTGATGCGTATGACGACTCGAGCAGTCCTTCGAATCTGCGCGGCCTTTTGCGTGGCGCTGACGATGTCCAAGTACCACGTCAATCCGATCCACACACGATTCGCCAGCGAGCCCGACCGTGCCGCCCGCGGCTGTATGTCTGTCGCAACCGTTGCGGGCATCGTTGGTTTGGGAAAAACACGCTGAATCACAGATCTTACAGGGAAAAAATCTCTTGGCCGATTGGAGTCGGATTGATATGTTGCCTGTATGCCGACGCGATCTGAATTGAGCAGTTCAAGTTCGTCCCGTTATCATCCCGTCGGTTGTCGTTCGAGCCATCGCGTTCAATGTCATTATTGCGGCCGGGTGCAGGGCGTCGGGTTCCGATACACGGTCAAGAACATCGCCCTGCAGCACGACATCTGCGGGTACGTCCGCAACCTGCCCGACGGCCGGGTCGAACTGGTGATGGAAGGCCCCGACGGCGAAATGGAACAAGTCGCGAGCGCCGTGCAGAAGCGCATGTCCGATTACATTCGCGACGTGGAACGCAAAGCGCTCCCGGCCACGGGTGAGTTCGCCCACTTCAGCATCAGGCATTGATACCCAAACCGGCGGGGACGGTTCAGCGACCCTGCGAACTCCCAGCGTCGCAAAAGCGACCCAGCCCGTGCACCGATCGGCATTAAGATTGTCACCTCGGATTTGCAACCCGATCCTCACACCGTAAACTCGTTTTCTCCATGTACCGAACCTCCGTCATCATCCGGCACACGTTCTTCGAAGCGATCGTTCAGCCGATCTATTCGATCATGCTCGCGCTCTGCGGCACGATCCTGATCGTCTTCGCCGCGCTCCCGTTTTTCACGCTCGGTGAAGACACCAAGATGTTCAAGGCCGTCGGGCTTGATGTCGTGCTGCTGCTGGTCCTGGTTTCGACGCTGTTCGCCACGAGCAAATCGGTCTTCGAGGAAATCGAAGACCGCACCATGCTCACGCTCATGAGCAAACCGATTTACAAATGGGAAGTATTGGCCGGGAAATTCATCGGCATCGTCTTGTCGGCGTTGGTCGCCGTCGCGGTGATGGGGTTCGTGCTCGCGGTCTGCCTCTGGCTCCGCATTCCCGGTGACGCCCAGCTCCGCGCGACCTCGCTAGACGACCGCGAACTGCTGCAGATTTCCGAGCTCCGCTGGATGCACATCAGCGGCCTGATCCCCAGCATGGTGCTGACCTGGCTGCAGATCAGCGTGCTGGCCGCGATCGGCGTCGCGCTCTCGACCCGGTTCTCGCTGGTCGTTAATCTCCCGGTCGTCATCCTCTTTTATATCGCCGGGAACCTCAGCCGATTCCTGTTCCCCCTCGCCGATCACTCCGGCAGCGTGCTCGCGAACCGCCCCGGGATCGTCAAGGGGCTCGGGTACCTGCTCAGCCTGTTGCTGCCGTACCTCGAAACCTTCGACCTGCGGCCGCTGACGGTTTACAAACCCATCCGCCTGGCCGGCACCACCTTCGCGGCCGACCCGCAGGGCGTGTACCTCGGCACCATCTGGGGTTACGTCGGCGTCGCCGCGATCTACTGCATCGCCTACAGCGTCTTCTCCCTCAGCGTAGGCATGTACATGTTCCAGACCCGGGAGCTCGGCGGCGCTGAAGGATAAGGCCGCGGGTGAAGCCCGCGGAAATCCGAATGACGAAGCTCGAAATCCGAAACAAAGGCGCAGAGCCAATCAAACCCCCGCGGGGTCGGTTCACAGACCCTGTCTGCCTTCTTGATCGAACTCAAAATCAAACGCCGGCCTTAATCATCTTGCTTAACCGCAAGCTAGGCCGCTCGACCAGTCGGTTCAAAAAGATCGCCGCGACCACCGTCGCCGCCAGCGCGATCGGGATCCCCACGACACACGCCTTGACCGTCAACCCGAACGATCGCACGGCCACGTTCAGCACGATCGTAAAAATTGGCAGATGCACCAGGTAAAGGCTGTAAGACAACCGCCCGGCGCTCTGAACCAACCCGTGCGCCAGCCAGCGGTTCGAGCGGTTGTACCGGTCGGCGACCCAGATCGAAACCGACGTCAGCACCGCGATCAGTCCCGCGGCCGCTAGCCCGTGTTCCTCGACAGCTAGTTGGTGAATCACGCCCGCCGCGACGACCAGCAACGCGATCGCGAATGACCAGTCAGGCAACCACCCGCTCAGCGACCATTGCAGGATCGCCCCGAGCAGGAACATGTGCCAATATCCCAAGTACATGTGCAGGCCGCTTTCGTGACCGTTTTGCCCGACTCGCAGTTCGTACCAGCACCACGCCGACAGCAGAAACGTCGGGCCGAAGACGGTGTAAAGCATCCAGCGCGCGGGCCGGGCATCGTCCTCAGGGCCCTTCAACGAAAGCTGGGTCGCCCCGAGTCCGATGGCGCAGGTGATGTAAAACAGAATCTCAAGGCACAGGGTCCACGACACGCCGAGGATCATTTGTTTACCGAGCAGCGTCTGCAGGTAGACGCCGTTGAGCAAGACCGTGCCGAAGCTGAATCCGTACGCCGCGAACCAGACGTGGCCGTGCGTTTTCGGCGACGCAATCCATTTCAACAGCACCACCAGCAGCAGGATGATCCAGTAAGGCGGGTCCAGCCGGATCGACCGGCGCAGTACGAACCGGCCGAAAAATGCGGGGGTGATTCGGTCGTTCAAAAGGCTGCGGGCGATCACGAATCCGCTGAGGACGAAAAAGATGTCCACGCCGATCCACCCGCGGTCCAGGCCCCAGGTGATCACCCCGGGCATCCGCGCCAGCACCGGATGCAGCGGCGACGTCGCCCGGTAATACAGGTGAAAGAAGATCACCAGAATCGCCGCGACCCCGCGAAGCCCGTCGATGTAAAGCAAACGCCCCTGATTTTTAGAAAACTGCACTGCTTAGCCCCTTGCCGCGGCGAACTCTCGAGAACTCATCTTTAAAAACTCATGCAGGCGGGTGCGAAACCGCGTCAGCAGTAATTCGGTTTTCTTGTCCCCACCGATTTTACCGCTGCACGCCAAATACATCCAATCAGCTGCGGTGACGAATCGAATACCTGCAGATCCCGGGTCGCTGTCTGATACCCGCATCGGGCACCCCCCGCCGGCGGGGTCGGTTCACCGACCCTGTCCACGCCCCCGCGCACGAACGTCCACGTCAGCGTTTCGAACCTTCGAACTTCGTCATTGATTCGTCATTCGAGTTTCGTCATTAGGACTCCCCGCCACCGCGATCGCCGCGGACCGTACCTCCACGCTCTTCCCGGTCTCCGCACTCCGATACAACGCTTCGATCATCTGCATCAGAACAATCCCCTGATCCGGTCCCATCGCGGCGGGGGCTTTGCCGAGGATCGCTTCTCTGAACTGTCGCAGCATCGCCGCGTGACCGGTGACTTTGGGTTGCTTCAGCGGGGTTTCCTTGGCTTCCCCTTTGTTGTTGAAGTGCCGGTACAGGATCGGGCCGGCGGGGGTGTAGACCTCGACGCCGCCGGTGGTGCCGTAGACCCCGGCACGTGGTGCCGTTCTGGGCCGGGGCCTGGTTGATCGCCCAGCTGACGCTGAGTTCGAGAGATTTGCCGTGGTCGAATTTGACGATCGCGAACGCGGCATCCTCGACGTCGAACGGCATGTCGATCGGTGCCTGTTCCCGAAACTGCCGCCGAGTGACCGCATACACTGACACCGGATTTGGCCGGCCGAGCAGGAACCACGCGGTGTCGAGCATGTGCCCGCCGAGGTCGAGCAGCGCGCCACCGCCGGACTTGTCTTTGTCGGTGTACCAGCCGGTCCCGATGGGGATGCCGCGGGTCCGCATCCAGGTGGCGCGGGCGTGATAGGCCTGACCGGCATACCCTTTTTCGATCGCCTGGGCGGCGGCCAGTTCGGCGCCACCGAACCGCCGCTGAAACGCGTACGCCAGCACCTTGCCCCGCTTGGCGGCGACGCCGGCGAGTTGCCGGGCCTCACGGACCGACACGCCCGGCGGGGTCTCGAGCAACACGTGCTTGCCCGCCTTCATCACCGCCTGCGTGGTCGACAAATGCAGGTGCGTCGGCAGACAGATACTGACCGCTTCGACATCGGGATCCGCGAGCAACTCGGCGGCGTCGCTGTATTGCTTGGCCTTAGGCCAATCCGCCGCCAGCTTCGCCCGACGGTCGGGGATCAGGTCCGCGACCGCGACCACCGAGAACCCGCCGGCCGTCAGGTACCCCTTTGCATGCGCGACGCCCGGCCAGCCCCCGCCGACGATTCCGACTCGTGTGTGAGACATGGCGCGGAATGTAGATGATGTGGGGAGCAAGATCGAGTGTCGGGGAGGGGGGATGGTGATTGACGAGTGTCGCGTGACGCGCGCCGCTCAACTGGCATAGCGCTGGCCGGCTTTTAATCCCGCGGGGCGCATCTATACTCCCGGTCATGCGGCTTGGTCGGGTTTTGATTCTTTCGGCATCGCTCGTTTCGGTCGGGTGCGTGCAGCGGGTGTTGAACGTGCAGAGCGATCCGCCGGGTGCGGTGGTGACGCTGAACGACCGCGAGGTCGGGCGGACGCCGTTCAAAAAAGAGTTTCTCTGGTACGGCAACTACGACGTGGTCGTCCGCAAGGACGGGTACAAAACGTTAAAGACCACGGCCGAGATCACGGCCCCGTTCTGGCAGTGGGTGCCGTTGGACGTGATCACCGACTTCGTGCCGTTGCGGGACGAGGAGGCGATGAATTTCAAGCTCGCGCCGGACGCGCCCACCGAGCCGATGGCGTTGATGGCGCGGGGCCAGGATTTTAAGCAATCGTTGGAATCCAGCGAGCATACGATTCGCCGAAATGTGCTGAATGTGAAACCCGCGGCCCGTCCGAGCACCGAGCCGTCGACGGAACCCGACACGGTCGAACGTTCTGAATAAACATGAATTTCGTTTTCGCGGTTCGACGTTCGATCCCCGCCCTTCCGGGCTGGGCTATCAGGCGGGTGAATTTTATAGCCGAGGCCTTCAAGCCGCGGACCGCATCGATCGTGATACGGATTTTCGTCGCCTAAAGGATGTTTAGATGTCACAGCCCATCATGATTGTCAGCGGGACCAACCGGACGAACTCCAACTCGCTGAAGATGGCACATCTGATCGAGCAGCTGTATCGCAACGCGAACCAACCGGCCGAGGTCTACGACCTGACTGACCTGCCGGCCGAGGTATTTCTGCCGACGGTGTACGCCAGCAAACCCCAGGCGTTTCAGGCGGTGCAGCAGCGGGTGGTGCAGTCGGCGGGGCTGCACATTGTGACCCCGGAATACAACGGGTCGTTCCCGGGGATTTTGAAATACTTCATCGACCTGCTGAAATTCCCCGAAAGTTTCGACCGCAAACCAGTGGCCTTCACCGGGGTGTCGGCGGGGATGTTCGCGGCGGTCCGGCCGGTCGAACAACTGCAGATGGTCTTCGCCTACCGCAACGCCCATTTGTACCCGGACCGGGTGTTCGTGGGCGGGATCGGGCAAAAGCTCGATGCGGCGGGGCAACTGACCGACGCCGACCTGCTCAAGCGGTTGACGACGCAGGCGGAAGGATTCGGTCGGTTCGCGGCGTTGTTCGGAAAACAATGATCGGATTCCCGATCGATGCCGATAGATGCCGATAATCAAGGACTGAGGTCCGTCTTGCAATCCCGGGTCGGTCGCATACATTGACCGCGCCCGCGCCGGGCGGTCACCAGGACCATTTAAGGAACGTTTCCTCGGCCCTGGTATCGGAATTTCGAAAGGAGCAGGTCTTGCGTCTAGCTCGGATCATTCAGCGTTGCTCGTCTACCGGCACTCCCGGGACCCTTGATGCCTCCACCGGCCAGGCAACCACGGGCGCACGCCGCGGCGGGGCGGTCCGGCGGGTCCGCACGGCGATCGCAGTCGCGGCCGTGACGGTCGCGGCGACGCTTTCCGGCGGTTGCGACATCAAAAGTTTCATCGACCCGTCGGAGATGTTCACCGGCACGCACAAATCGCTGCAGAAGCCGATCCTCACGTCCATCTCGACGCTCGAACCCGGCATCGATGATCCGGAAGAACAGTTCGTCAACGCGACCGAAGTCAAACCCGCGGACCTGCTGGTGGTGTCGAACGATTACCGCATCGGAAAAGGCGATCTGGTCAACGTGTCGGTGAACGACCTGGTCGGCATCGGCATCGAAACGACCAAGAGCATCCGGGTCAGCGAAAGCGGGAACATCAGCCTGCCGCTGGTCGGCCAGGTCAAGGCCGAGGGGCTGACCGAAGATGAATTGCAGAAGGCGGTCGCCGACGCGTACCGAAACAGCCAGATCATCACCAACGCGACGGTGTCGGCGCAGGTGCAGGAAGCCCGCGGCCGGACGTTTAGCGCGCTGGGCGCGGTTAATTCACCGGGCCAATACGCGATTCTGCAGGCGGACACCCGCATGCTCGACGCGTTGGTGCTGACGCGTGACGTGTTGACGACCGTGGACACGATTTATGTGATTCGCGAGTTGAGCGAAGACCCGCAACCGGGTGCGACGGGCCCGGGCCCGACGACCCCGCCCGCGACGGGAACGCCGACGACACCCCCGCCGGCGCAACCGGGCGCCGACCCGTTGAATCCGCCAAAAGGCGTGATGTTGTTGCAGACGGCCGCGGGCAACGGGAACACCGCGCCGGGTACCCCGGCACCGGGGGCGGCCGGAATGCCTGCCGCTGGCGCGCCCGCGACGGGAACTCCCGCCGTTGGCTCGGGAACCCCCGCCAAGCCCGCGTTCGCGTTTAACGCCCCGACCCCGCCGGCCGAAACCCGCACGATCCGCATCCCGCTGGACGCGCTCCGCAACGGCGACTTCCGATACAACATCGTGATCCGCCCGCACGACCTGATCATCGCCCCGCTCCCGGTGAACGGGCTTTATTACATGGCCGGTCACGTCGCCCGGACCGGGACGTATAGCCTTTCGGGGCAGAAGATTACGATCAAGCAGGCGGTCGCGTCGGCCGGGATGCTGGACGGCACCGCGATTCCGCAGCGGACGGAACTGATCCGCCGGGTGGGCGTCGCCCGCGAGGCGTTCGTCCGGATCGATCTGGACGCGATCTTCTCCGGCACTCAACCAGATCTGTTCCTGAAACCCAACGACGTCGTTCAGGTCGGGACCAATCTGTTGGCGCCGTTTATTCTGGATCTGCGGACCGGATTCCGCATCACCTACGGGTTCGGGTTCCTGTACGACCGAAACTTCGCCCCGCAACAGGCGCAGAGATGACGATATGTGTAGCAGGGACGGCGAACCCGTCCCCGGTACAGTCGTAATAAAACGACAGAAGCCTGCCGGGTCGGCCCGTTGTGCCCCTGTGCAGGCTTTTGCCATTGCATGCTGGGCGAGAAGGTTTGACTGCAACCTTTGGCAGGCTGGCGACTATCAATTATAAGCAGCGTTACCGGACGGCGGAGGTCCTCCCGGGGAACGACGCTGTGTCGTGCAACTCTTTCAGGACGGGTGATTTCTGAGCGGTATCAGCACACCAATCGGGCCGAACTCACTGGCGGCGCGCGAGAAGGACGGGCCGGGCTTTCTCGGCATGTCGTCGCAGACCTGGGTCCAGATCGGCGTCATCGCGTCGCTGTTCGGGCTCTTGTTCTGGCCTAATCTGCGGCGGTTGTGGCTTAAGACCAACCCGTTCAACGGGGAACCCAACTGGGGGCACGCCGTCGTCGTGCCGGCCGTCGGGTTGTATTACTTGTTCATCCACCGCGAAGCGCTGGCCAAGGCCCGCGGTGAACAATTCATCTGGGGTTCGATCACACGACCGGGCCGATGGGTCGCGGCGGTGTCGATGCTGGTGACCGGGGCGCTGATCGTGCTCGCGTGCCGCGGCCGGCTCGGAACTGTCTATTCACTGAGCAGTGTTGCCGGTTACACGGTCGGCCTGTTCGGGCTGATCATCGGGTTGCTCGACTGGAGCCTCGGAACCACGCTGTTCGGGCTCGCGATTTACGTCTACGGCATCTACCCGGGGCAGAACGACTACCTCAAAGACGTCGGGATGATCGTCACGCTGTTCGGCATCGTCCTGCTGGTGTACGGCCAACGGGTGATGCGGGTCGCGTGGTTCCCGATCGTGTTCCTGATCTGTGCGATCCCCTGGCCCGGGCTGGTCTACAGCTGGGTCGCCGAACCGCTGCAGCAGATCGCGGCCAACGTGGCGGTGCTGGTGCTGAAAACCACCGGGGTCGACGCGCTGTGCAGCGGTACCAAGATTGTTATTCAAAGCGCGGTGTCCACGAAGCCGAACCGGGTGCTGAACGTCGCCGAGGCGTGCGCCGGGATGCGGTCGCTGATGACGTTCATCACGATCGGCGGGGCGGTCGCGTTCCTGCCGTCGCGGAAGCTGTGGCAGCAGGTCATCATCGTGGTGTCGGCCGTCCCGATCGCGATCTCCTGTAATGTCATGCGGATCAGTGGGCAGGGCCTTCTGGATCACTACGTCAGCCCGGAATGGTCTGAAAGCTTCGCCCACCAGTTCGTGGGCATGATCATGCTTCTGCCGGCGTTTTTCATGATCCTGGGCGTCGGTAAGCTGCTGGACAAATTGTTCATCGAAGAAGCGGACGACCCGTACGTGCTGCTCACTCCGAACAAGGCGGCGGTCAAAGCGACCGCAGGCCCGCGGACCCAGCCCGCGCCGGCGGCCGTGGCAGTTCTCCAGCCTTCGCGGCCGGTGGTGAAAACGGCGACTCAGCAGGCGACACCGGCCGTGCGAACGCCGATGACGCAGATGACCGAGCAGCCGCGCACCGCGCCGGCGATGTCGGTCGCCGCGCCGCAGCCCCGGACGCCGGTGCCGCAGCATTCCCCGGCCGGGGTGACCCCGACGCCCCCGCGGGTCGGGTCGACTCCGCCGCGGCCGCGTCACATTCCACCGGTCGCCCCCCGGGCGATCGTTCCGCCCCGGCAACAGCCCAGGGGACCGTTCCCGTCGACCGAGGAATCGCGATGAGCCAGCCAGCCAATCAACCGAGCAAAAAGTTCTGGACCCGCGGCGGTTTTCTAATCGCGGTTTTCATCCTCGCCGTCAGCGCGATCGGATTGAACGTGGCGATCAGCGCGCTGCAGTTGACGTTGAAAAAAGAACCCGTCCCGCTTTCCAAAGCGCTGACGACGTTGCCGACCCAGATCGGGCCGTGGTTGCAGGTGTCCAAGGACGAGCCGCTGGACAAGGAAGTGCAGGACTCGCTGGCGACCAAAGAGTATATCTTCCGGGACTATGTCGACACCCGGCTGGTGAACAAGGCCACCCTCGCGGCCTTCGACGGACGGGGGTCGATCGAGCGGCGGAATCTGCTCGGCCAACTCCAGCGGAACCAGCCCGACGCGGTGATCAATCTGGCTGTCACCTATTACACCGGGTTGGTCGATACGGTCGCGCACATTCCCGAGCGGTGCATGGTGGCCGACGGTTATCAGCCGTCGACGCACGAAACAGTCAGCTGGAACCTGAAGTCAGCGGCGCTACCCGAGGGGGGCACGGCAGGGGCCCTGGACCAGACGCCTGCGGGCCAGAATCTGGAACTGCGGTTTATCAACTTCGAAGATCAGACCGACGCCCGCCGCGTGACCAAGCGGGTGGCGTACTGCTTTTTCGTCAACGGGCACTTCGAAAGCGACCCGGTGGGGGTCCGCACGACATTAGCGGACCTTCGAACGCGGCACGGTTTTTATTCCAAGATTGAGTTGCTGTCGATCATCCCCGATCATGACAGGTGCGAGAGCGTCATGACCGACTTCCTGACCGTTGCCATGCCGGAGATTCAGAAATGCTACCCGGACTGGAACAAGGTCGAAGGCCGGGGCGTAAAAAAATAGCAGCAGACCTTTACGGGGATGGACCGGGCGGGGGTCTGTCGGGTGTAGGTATCCCGGGCGAGTGTGGGTCGGGTGGGGCGGGTTCGTCCGCGTGTTTTTGTCGTGTTCTTGATTCGGGTGACCATTCCCGAGTGGTTCGATTTTCGATTCTTATCGGGTAGCAGCTCATGGCCAAGGGCAAATCCAAGCTCAATAAAAAGTTCGCGGTCGTATCAGCGGCGGTGGTCGCCAGTGCGCTCGCCGGCGCGGCGGTTCTGTACAAGACCAGTCGCCACGCCAACCCCCAGCAGTTCATCGCCGCCGGCGACGCCGCGATCAGGCAGAATGATTTTCTGACCGCCAAGGACAATTACGAACGCGCGGTCGGTCTGCTCCCGATGAACGCCGACCTGCACTTGAAGCTCGGCAAGACCTACTACCAGCTCAAGAGCCTGGGCGGGGACAACTTCTGGAGCAGCATCAACGAGTTCACCCGCGCGCAGGTGCTCGAGCCGAACTCGAAAGAGGCCTGGGGCGCGTTGCTGATGGCCAACGAGTTTTACGTGACGGCCCGCGAAAACGCGCCGACCACCTCGCGGGACCGGGAGAAGCTGCCCGAGAGTTTCACGATGGCCCGCAACGCCGCCGAACGGCTGGGCAAGCTCGACCCGAATAACGTCGAAGCGCAGGTCGCGGTGTCGAGCCTGAAGATCCGCGCCTGGCTGATGAAGCTGGCGATCCCGGTCACGGCCGACGAAAAAGACAAGAACAAGACCGACGACCAGAAGGTCGACGACGCCATCGCGGCGTTGACCAAGCTGTCTTCGGATCATCCCGAGAACGAGATGATTCCGTACTGGATCGCCCGGGCGAAGATCAACCAGGCGGTCAACCTGATGCAGGCGACGCCGAACGCGCCGGAAATCGCGCCGTTGTTCGCCGAGGCCGCGGCCGAGTTCGACAGCGCGATCTCGGTTCGTCCGAAGGACATCGGGCTGTATCTGAAAAAAGCGGACATTCTGCTGTCCCTGCAGCGGACCGACCCGACCGCCAACAGCGTCGAGTACGGCAAGCAGGTGCGGGCGGCGCTGGACAGCGCCCAGTCGCTTGCCGACATTCAAAACCCCGAAGAATATCAGTCGGCGAAATCGCAGTGGGCGAACTACCTGTCGGTGACCGATTCGGCCCGGGCCGAAGAAGTGTACCGCGACCTGATCACCCGGTTCTCGGCCATGCCGCAGTACCAGATCCAGGCGCTGCGGTTCAGGTTCCAGCTGGCGAACCTGCTGCGTCGGGATTTCAGCCGGCACGCCGATTCGCTGGCACTGCTGGACGCGATCCCGTCGATCCCGCCGGCGTCGCTGATCGGTTACGACCAGCAGCAGGCGTGGTCCAACAGCGTCAGCCAGGCCAAGCTGCTCCGCGCGGTGATCCAGACCGACGAGCTGGAACGCCGGCCTTCGGGGAAGATGCGCGACGGGCTGATCGCCGACGTGACCGCGTCGCTCGACGCCGCCAAATCACGACTGGACGGAACGGTGCCGTTCCTGATGGCGACCGGTGAATTTCAGCTCGCGATCGGCAAGGTCCGCGACGCGATCCAGACGATGACGCTCGCGGCCGACAAGGCCGCGGAACTGCCCGGCGGGGTGTCGACCGAACTGCTCCGCAAAGAGGCCAACGTCTACGTCCGCGGTCAGCAGCCCGGTAAGGCAATCGAACTGCTCGAAAAGGTGATGAAGCAGGACCCGCAGATGGCCAACAGCGCCGAGCTGCACGCCACGCTGGCCAATCTGCACATCCAGAACAAAGACCCCGACCACGCCAAGCCGTACGTCGATTGGCTCGCCTTACGGGCGCCGGACGACGCGGGCGTGATCATCCTCGAGATGCAGGTGCTCGGGAACAACCCCGACCCGGCGAAGCTGCGGGCGCTGTACGACAAACTTCCGGAGAAGACGCCGGCCGAAATCGACAGCAAATCGAGGGTCGCTGAAGGCTTGTTAAGGAGCCGTCCCGAGCGGGAACGGTTGCTGATGGTGCAGCACAAGGCCGACCCAGGGAACGTGCAGGTTGCCGGCGGGCTGATTCAGCTGTTGGTCGCCGACAGCAAGGCCGCCGAAGCGCAGGGCGTTCTCGACGACTTGAAAGCCGCCAAGCCCGCCGAGCCCGCAGTCCCGGTGCTCGCGGACTTGATCAAAGGCGTCTCGCCCGAGGCGATGATAGATAGCGAGGTCGGCGCGATCGGGAAGATATCCGACCCGACGCTCCGCGAGCGCAAGTTCGCCGAGCTGTATGCCGCCAACGGCCAGCCCGAAGAGGAGATGAAGCACTTGAAGCTCGCGCTGGCGAGCAGCCCGAACGACAACGTGGTGCTGCAGACGATTTTTCAGCGGTACCTGACCGCCCGGCAGTTCACCGACGCCGAAGCGATGCTCCCGCACATGGCCGAGCTCGACCTCGACGACGCCAAGGGGTTGATGTTCCGCAGCAAGCTGTATCTGGCCAAAGGGGAAATCGCGTCGGCGATCGTCTCGAGCCGGCAGCTGACCCACGATTACCCGGAATTCTCCGGCAGTTGGGAGATCTACGGCGACGCGTTGTCGTTCGGCGGGCAGCCGGAGACGGCGTGCCAGCAGTACATCACCGCGCTGGACAAGCAGGCGACCAACATCGAAGCCACGCGGGGCCTGATCAAATGCAGCGTCCAGCAGGGCAAGCTAGACGACGCCCGGCGGTACATCTACAACGCCCGCCAGCGGTTCCCCGACGACCTGGTGTACCGCGAAATGGAAGTGCAGTTCGAGATCCTGTACGGCAAGCCCGAGACGATCGTCCCGTCACTGACGCAGTCGATCACCGACCACCCGGACGTCAAACGGAATTACGCGATTACCGTGCAGGCGCTTCTGGCATCGAGCCGGTCGGCCGCCGGTGGGGGGGACAGCAAGGGCGCGAGCGACTACCTCGCCCGGGCTCAGAAACTTCTGAAACAGGCGATCGACAAATGGCCCGACGACTTGTCGTTCGCCCAGTCGCTGGCCGACGCGAGCCTGCAGAGCAACGACCTGAGCGGCGCCGAGGCGCCGCTCCGCGCCATCGCCGCCCGACCCCGGTGGAAGAACCAGCCAGCGCCGCTTTTGATGCTGGCCAAGGTCTATCTAAGCGCGAAAAAGTTCGACCTGGCCGAACCGCTGTTGAAGCAGACGCTCACGCTGGACCCCAGCCTGGTCGAACCGCGGATGCTGCTGGCCGACTGCCTGATCGCCGACCGTCAGTACGAAGACGCGCTGGGCACGATCAAGCCGGCCATCGACAACTACCCGGTGCTCGAGAAATACGTCAATCTGCTGCTCGCGCTGTCCCGCGGGTCTGAAGCCGAAGGCATCGTCGCGACCGCCCTGGGCAAGGACGAAAAAAGTCAGCTGCTGACCAACCTGCTGATCAACATCTATCAAAGCGAGCACAAGACCGAGATGGCGCTGGACCGGGTGAACAAGGCCCTGCTGGCCGACCCGACGAACCTGGGCGCGTACCTGCTCCGCGGCGAACTCGAAGCCAGTGGCGTCAACGCCGACCTCGAGGCCGCCAAGAAAGACCTGCGGGTCTACATCGACGGCATGCCGACCGACCCGCGGGGCCGGATGCTGATGGCCGAAGTGCTCGACGCGTCGCACGATCAGGACGGGGCCATCAACGAACTCCAGGTGGCAGTCCGGTATTCGAACCTGGACCGCCAGCCCCGGCTGTTGCTGCTCCGAGAATACCTGCAGGCGAACCCCCCGCGGACCGAACAACTGGACGGGCTTTTGAAAGAGACGCTGGCGATCCCCCAGTTCCAGCACGACCCCCAGTTCCAGATGGCCGGGGCAAGGGTCTGGGCCCAGGAAGGCGACACCGACAAGGCGCTCGCGGCCGTTCGGGACGCGATGGCGCACGTGCAGGACAAGTCGGCCCTGCTCAACGATTATCTCTCCATTCTGCTGATGGCCAAGCAGTACCCGCTGCTGCTGGACGAATCCAAAGGCTACGCCGCGGACCCGAAAACTTCGTGGTCCGTCTTCAGCTTCCGGGGGCAGGCGAAGGCGGCGACCGGTGACAAGGACGGGGCGGCCGCCGAATTCCAGACCGCGCTCGACAGGGCCGGGACGGAAAAAAGTGCGACGCCCGCCCGGACCGTTTCACAAGCGATCTCGAAAAACCTGGGTATCGACACGGCGCTGAAAATGATCGCCCCGCGGGCGAAAAACAGCGACAAGTGGACGCTGGTGTCCATCGACCTTTATCAGGCGGCCAAGCGGATGCCGGAAGCCACCGCGGCCTGCGAGTCGGCAATGGCTTCCCTGGACGCACTCGAACCGCAGGACCAGTATTACGTACTTGAGTCAATGGCGAGCCTGTACATCCGGGAAACGCCACCACAGGCCGAAAAAGCGATGGCGATGTACCGCAAGCTCGTGGAACGTAACCCGGGCGACGCCAACGCGATGAACAATATTGCGTCTGTGCTCAGTGACATGACAGTCCCGCCCCGGCCTCAGGAAGCCAGGGAGTGGAGCACAAAGGCCTATAACATCTGCAAACAGGCCAACTTAATTATTCCGGCGATTTACGACACGCACGGCTGGATCCTGATCCAGTGCGACCAGATGGACGAAGGTATTCAGGTGCTGCATGACGCGATCGAGAAGTCGGACTTCCCGGACGCGCATTACCACCTTGCTATGGGGTATCTGAAGTTGAAGCACCCCGAAGCTGCCCAGCGTGAATTGCAGTCGGCGTTGCAGATGATCAATACGCCGTCGAAGAATTTTACAATTATCGACCCGGACCTGAAGAAAAAGATCGATGCAGCGTTAAGAGAGGCAGCACAGTTGCTTCAGGTAAAATGATCGGTCGTGTTATCGGGTTCAGTCCAATATTGTGCTGGCAGAATGCTGAAAATTTTCTTGTAATCGCGACCGCCATGCTATATTAAACAGATGCAGATCAGGCTTCAGAATCTGAAGCGCCCTCGTCGTTAGAGGGTTCCGTGGAAAAAGGAGAGGACGCCAATGACTACTTTGCCTCAAACGACCCCGATCCGCTTACCGCGAGCCGGGGCACCGTCCCAGCTCGCTCTGCCGGGTAATGCCGGGCCTATGGTGAGCAGCACCTCCGTCCCCGCCATTCAGATGAGCGGCGCAGACGTCTGGCGCGTGATCCGCGCTAATCTCTGGCTCATTGTCCTGTTCGTTACTCTGGGTGCTGTCGGGGGTTACTTCCTGAACGGCTACCTCGAAGAACATTACTCGACCTATACCGCGGTCGGTGTCGTCCGGATCCTGCAACAGGAATCGGCCGATCCGATGCACCCCGCCCCGGAGTTGAGCGGTAATTATCTGCAGATCATGCAGAGCACTGAAGTGCAGAAGCTCCGGTCGGAATCAGTCTTGGACAACATCCTGAAAGAGGCTGACAATCCGATTCGGCAGACCAATTTCTGGAAAGTCGTCTGCGCCGGTGATCCCCAGAAGGCCCACCAGAAGTTTACCAAGAATCTTTCCGTCACCTCGATCCCCGAATCACAGCTGATCCGTGTTTCGATCACCGCAACCGACAAGCAGGACACCGCGACCCTGGTCAAAGTGCTGGTCGACCGGTCCATTCTGGACGAAAAGCAGCGTATCCGTGACAAGACCGACGCCGACCGCAAACGCGTCTATGACAACCTGACCAACGCCAAGATCAACCTCCGCACGAAGACCGCCGAGGTCAACGAACTCGGTCAGACCGTCTCGCGTGACGGTGGGGACATCCGTGGCGGCACTACGATGGTCGATATCGAGACCGGCCGGCAGGTCGATCGTCAGATCCAGCTCAAAGCCGACAGCCAGCAGATTGAAAGTGCCTTCAACGCGTTCAAAGACAAACTCAGCCACGGTGAAGTTCCCGACCGCGTCCTGCAGATGGTCAATCAGGACCGCGACGTCATGCAGTATTCGAGCATGGTCGATTCGATCGACACCCGTTTGTCGGAACTCGGCACTACCACTGGGTCGGCAAGCCCGGCGACGAAGCAGTTGAACCAGCAGCGTACGATTTACGTCAATAAGCTGAATGACACCAAGGCCGAGAAGACGGCCCAGTATCAGTCGACGGTTGATGCCGAGCTGACCGCACAGCGGGACAGCATCAACGCTTCGCTCGCGGGCGTGAACGAACGCATCGACCGCCTCCGGGCACAGACCGCCGACCTGTCGTCGAAGTCCGCCCAGTTCACCCTGGCCCGGGAAGAAGAAACCAACCTTCGCGAGTCCGTGAACCGCTACGAAAAAGAATTGAACGAGATCGACCAATTGGTCCGCAACCAGGAACTGGGCGTCCTCGAATGGTTCGAACCGCCGACCGTCCCCGACTCTCGCAGCTTCCCGAACTTGGCCGCCGTCATGTCGTCCGCCATTGGTATCGGGCTGTTCCTCAGCCTGGGCATTGCCTTCCTGCGTGAAGTCACCGACACCACCGTCCGTTCGCCGCGTGACATCACCCGCGTCGGTCAGATGAACTTCCTCGGGATGGTGCCGCACGAGGCCGATGACCCGCAATCGTCCGGTGCACGCCTGCCGCTGGTGATCTTCGAGGCCCCGCATTCGATGATGGCCGAACAGCTGCGTCAGGTCCGTACCCGGCTGCAACACGCCGCGTCGCTCGACACCACCCGCAGCATCCTGGTCACCAGCCCCGGCCCCGGGGACGGCAAGAGCACGATCGCCGTCAACCTGGCCGCCGGTTTGGCGCTCAACGGCCGTCGCATCCTGCTGGTCGATTCGAACTTCCGCCGCCCCGAGTTGCACCGCATCTTCGGGATCGGCAACGAAGCCGGTTTCAGCGACGTGCTGAACGACGTCAACGCCTTCACCACTTCGGTCCGCGAAACGTCGGTCCCGAACCTGTCGGTAATGGCCAGCGGTCCCAAGCCGTCCAATCCGACCGAGCTGCTTGAAAGCCAGCTGTTGCTGGACTTCATCGAACGGGCTTTAGAAGAATACGACCACGTGATCTTCGATTCCGGTCCGATGCTGTTCGTCTCGGAATCGGTCGCACTCGCCCCGCGTGTCGACGGTGTCATCACCGTCGTCAAGGCCCGCACCAGCTCGCGTGGCGTGCTGCAGCGGATGCGTGACGGCCTGCGTGCCGTCAAGGCCGAACACCTCGGTGTCGTCCTCAACGGCGTCCGCAGCCAGGCCGGTGGTTACTACGGCCGCAGCATCAAGACCTACTACGAATACCAAAACGCCGATTAAGCTTCGGCTACGATCGACGGAGAAACGAGAAGGGCGGCATCATCCGATGCCGTCCTTTTTTCGTTCACACTGTTGCATTCTCACCCGACCGCCGATATTCGTTCAATCGACGTCGTTCGTTGCAGATTTGTCACCGACTGAAGATCGCGCCGCCGTGTTCAAACGGCCGTTAGACACACAACATGACCGTTATCGAAACCGACATTCCCGCAGTGAAAATCCTGCTCCCCAAGAAGCACGGCGACAACCGCGGGTTCTTTTCCGAAGTCTTCAATACCCGCTTGTTCAAACAGGTCGGGATTGATCGCGAATTCGTGCAGGACAACCATTCCCTGTCGGCCGAGAAGGGCGTCGTGCGCGGGCTGCATTTTCAATTGCCGCCCATGGCGCAGGACAAGCTGGTGCGGGTCATCCGGGGGGCGATTCTGGATATCGCCGTCGACGTTCGCCGCGGGTCCCCGACGTTCGGTAAGCACGTGTCGGCCGTCATCTCGGCCGAGAACTGGAAGCAGTTCCTCGTCCCGATCGGTTTCGCCCACGGATTCGTCACCCTCGAGCCCAACACAGAAGTGATCTACAAGGTCACCAACTTTTATTCGCCCGAGCACGACCGGGGGATTCTTTGGAACGACCCGGCCCTGGGCATCGACTGGGGCATCGACCCGGCGTCGGCGGTCCTGTCCGCCAAGGACAAGGTCAATACGCTTCTGGCCAACGCCGAACTGCCCGCCGATTGGTAGCAGCCAAAATCTAAGACACCAAGGATCGAACATGAAAGGTATTCTTCTCGCCGGCGGCGCCGGAACCCGGCTCTACCCGCTGACCAAGTGCATCAGCAAACAGCTGCTGCCCGTCTACGACAAACCGACGATTTATTACCCCCTGTCGGTGCTCATGCTGGCCGGCATCCGTGAGGTGCTGATCATCAGCACACCCCGCGACCTTCCCCGCATCCAGGACCTGTTCGGCGACGGCTCGCAGCTGGGCATGAAGCTCTCCTACAAGGAACAGGCCCAGCCCAACGGCATCGCCCAGGCGTTCGTGCTCGGGGCCGACTTCATCGGCGACTCGTCGGTCTGCCTGATCCTCGGCGACAACATCTTCTACGGCCACGACCTGACCGACATGCTCGAAGACTCGGCCAAGCTCACCAAAGGCTCCCGCGTCTTCGCCTACCAGGTCAAAGACCCCGAGCGCTACGGCGTCGTCGAATTCGACCACAGCTATAAAGCGCTGAGCATCGAAGAAAAACCGAAACAGCCCCGCAGCAACTGGGCCGTCACCGGGCTTTATTTTTACGACGCCGAGGTGGTCGACATCGCCAAAAACCTCAAGCCGTCGCCCCGCGGCGAGTACGAAATCACCGACGTCAACCGGGCCTACCTACAGCGCGGTCACCTGCAGGTGCAGTGCATGGGCCGGGGCATCGCCTGGCTGGACACCGGCACGTACGACTCGCTGCTTTCCAGCTCGGTCTTCGTGCAGACGCTGGAAGAGCGGCAGGGGCTGAAGGTCGCGTGCGTGGAAGAGATCGCGTTCTCGATGAAATTCATCGACGCCGCCCAGCTGCAAAAACTCGCCGAGCAGGCCGGCAAAAGCGAATATGGGACGTACCTGCTGCGGGTGCTTAAAGAGGCTGCCGCACATTGACGATTGCGTAAGTATGATCCGCGGTTTGCACCACGCACAGATCACCGTCCCGGCCTCGATGGAAGCCGCCGCCGTCGCCTTTTACCGCGACGGTCTGGGCCTGCCCGAGATCGAAAAGCCCGCCGACCGGAAAGACCGCGCGTTCTGGTTCCAGATCGGCAACGCCCAGCTCCACCTGTCGATCGAAGACGGCGTCAACCGCCGGGCCACCAAGGCGCACCTCGCCTACGAAGTCGACGACATCGAAGCCTGGCGTGACCGCATGGTCAAAAACGAAGTCACCCCCGTCGACTCGATCCCCATCCCCGGCTACGCCCGCTTCGAAGCCCGCGACCCCTTCGGCAACCGCATCGAGTTCATCCAGCGGTTGTCATAGGTTTACATTGAAGGCTGGGTCAGGATTTTTCTCACTGCGGAGACGCTGAGGCGCGGAGAAGACCCATTTCTTGAATCAGATTCTCAACGTAATGCTTTGACAAGCGTCGCGTTGTCGTGGCACGGGCATCTTGCCCGTGTGTTCGAGCGGAGCGATCTGCATCGAACGAAACTGAGGGCTCGGACCCGCACGGGCGGGGACGCCCGTGCCACGGCAATTCTTAAACGTCTCATTTCTTATTTTGCGTCTGAGCCGGATGACAACGGGCCGACGGGTGTCCACCCGCGGCTTATTTTTCTCGCCGACGTTTTCTCCGCGTCTCCGCGTCTTGTATGTTTCAAAAAGTGTCAAAAGACGGTTCAATCCTGCATGTTGCTGACGAGGTTTGCAAGCCTCGTCGGCGGCGGCGGTCGGCAGATCGGTGGCGTCTTGATGATCTACAGAATCTCGTCGCTGAGCGTGATCGCCGACCGCCTTGTGATCTTAACCCGAACAGCCGGTTGATCGCATCGAGTTCCTCTCGGTGCAGTTCGAATCCGCAAGGCAGGGCAGCCACCATGCAGAACCACGCGTCTGATGTTTCGTCCCGTCCGGTCGTTGGCATTGATGTGTCCAAGCTCGCCTTGGAAGTGTTCATCGACCGCACCCTCGCCGGCCAGCCGCCGGTGCGTTTTTCGCCGGCCAACACTCAGCAGGAGATCGAAACGCTTCTGCTGACGCTCCAGGAGCACAACGTCCGCCTAGTGGTGATCGAAGCCACGGGCCGCTATCACCGCCGGCTCGCCGCCGCACTCCTGGCCGGTGGCGTGCCGGTCAAGGTGCTCCACCCGCAGCGGGCCCGCGATTTTGCCAGGTCCATCGGCAAGATCGAAAAAACCGATCGCATCGATGCCCCGGTGCTCGCTCATTATGCACGCAGCATCGACCCGGCTCCGGACCATCCTTCGGACCCGAAGCAAGTCGAACTGGCCGACCTGGTCTCGCGTCGACGGGCTCTGGTTCAGCACCGCATCGCTGAAACCAATCGCTCTTACGAGCAGGTGCCCAAACTCGCCGGGCGGCAATCCAAATCCATGCTCCGCCTCATCGAGCGGCAGATCGAAGAACTCGACTCCGCCATTGCCAAAGCCATCGAGTCCAATGACGACTGGCAGAACAAAAGCCGCCTCATCGACTCGGTCCCGGGCATCGGACCCGACTCGGCCAACCAGCTCGTCGCGACCCTTCCCGAACTGGGACGACTCAACCGCCGGCAGATCGCCAAGCTGATCGGCGTCGCTCCGCTGGCGAACGATTCAGGCCCTTTCAAAGGCAAACGCAGCATCAAGGGAGGTCGCTGCGACATCCGCAATCTCTTCTACATGCTGGCTCATAATGCCGTGCTCTACTGCCCTCGCTTCGAGACCTTTTTCCGCCACCTCCGTGCCCAGGGAAAACCCCACAAGCTGGCCATGACGGCCTGCATGCGAAAGCTCGTCGTGACCCTCAACCAAATGATTAAGACCAATACCGCCTGGCTGCAAAAGCCCTCTCCGGAGACCGCATGAAACGACGGTCCGAAACAACTTCGCGATCCAGAAAAACCCCTGCCCCGGCGGCGGAGCGAAATGAGGCGGGGTGTGGGGCAGAGCCCCAAGAAAAATCCTTGACTTCAGACACAGCCGCTCGGCGGTGAGCGATCCGTCGTCCGTTCGAGTAACGACAAATCGACGACGGCTTGCACGAGTCGCGAGGCCCGTGGTACGACTGGGCAGATGATCACCACGATCAACCACGCCCAGATCAGCGTCCCGCCGGGGAACGCTGACAACGTCCGCGCGTTCTACGGCCGGGTGCTCGGCATGCCCGAGCTGCCGCTGCCCCCGGCGATGCTCGGCAGCACGTTGATCTGGTTCATGGCCGGCGACCGCCCGCTGCACGTCAGCGTCGAAGACGGCATCGACCGCGCCGCCACTCGCGTGCACCTCGCGTACGAAGTCACCGGCATCGCCGACTGGCGTCGACGATTGACCGATCAGGGGTTCGAGCTGTTCGACCAGCCGGTCATCGAGGGGTACGACCGATTCCACATCAACGACCCGTTCGGCAACCGCGTCGAGATCATCGGACGAACTGTTTAGCGATTTTGATTACACAAGGACGCCGATTCTGAGGTACGCCGAAGAGTCGGGAGCGTCAGACAACCCGGCCCTTCGGGGTACCTCAGAACCGGCGTCTTTGAAGAAGTAAGTCATGGACTACCTCCAAACCGGCGACGCTATACGATTCGCTTCATAATGATCACGATCCGCACCGCAAACGCCGGCGACGTCCCCACGATCCTTTCGTTCATCCGCGCGCTGGCCGATTACGAAAAGCTTTCGCACGCGTGCGTCGCGACCGAGCAGCTGCTCCGCGACAACCTGTTCGGCCCGCGGCCGGCGGCGGAGGTGCTGATCGGGTTGCTCGACGACGTGCCGGTCGGGTTCGCGTTGTATTTTACGACCTTCTCGACGTTCCTCGGCGAGCCGGGCATCTGGCTCGAAGACCTGTTCGTACTGCCCGAGGCGCGGGGAAGCGGCGTCGGTAAACAGCTGCTCAAGCACGTCGCCAAGCTGGCCGTCGACCGCGGGTGCGGGCGGTTGGAATGGTCGGTGCTGGATTGGAATCAACCGTCGATCGGGTTTTACAAATCGCTCGGTGCCGTCGCGATGGACGAGTGGACGACGTATCGATTGACCGGCGAGGCACTCGGCGCGGCCGCGAATACCGGCCGCCCGCTTGCCTGATGAAGCGCATCAGGCTTTTCGCCACAGGCGCTTTAGCGGAATCTCTAACGTCGGGAAAGGTTGCAGTTGAACAACGTCGTTTCGTCCGCCGCGGCCGCTCGCGACGTATTTCTGCTTCTTTAGTTCCCAGCCCTCGATCGTTCTCGTGCCTGGATCAATGATCCAGTAAAACCGCACGCCGGCCTTGCGATACTGCGCGAACTTGTCTTTGCGGTCGATGCTCACGCTGCTGGGGCTCATCACCTCCACCGCGAGGTCCGGGGGGCCCTCCATCGCTTTGGCGCCGATCAGGTGTGCTCGTTCGTTGGTGAAGAACAAGACGTCGGGCCGGCGAACGTTGAAGGTGTCGAGCAGCGTGTCCACATCCTGGTGCAGCTCGCCGAGCTTGTTGGTGAAAATGTGGTTGTTCAGGATGGTCAACAAATTGACCACGACGTGCGAGTGATTCGGCGTCGGACTCGGACTCACGGCGACCTCCCCGTCCACCAATTCCAACCGAACACCCGGCGGGTCCTCGCCGAGCATCAGGAATTGCTCTGCCGTCATTCTTGTGGTGCTGATGGTCGGCATGAGTTTTATCTTATCACAGGCAACAAAAAAACGGTGCGGGTCTTTCGACGCCGCACCGCTTTGATTTTTGAGTGTCTTCGAAGACCGCGGATGGCATCCGCGGCTTTATGGTTACTTGAGCTGCTGCCAGTATTCGCCCGGCATATCGACGGCCAGCTGCAGGGCGCCGTTGGCGCCGGCGTACACCGGTTCGTCGACGACGTTCACCTTGACGGTGCCGAGGTCCGCCAGGCCCTGTTCGACGCGGAGGTTCAGGCCCTTCATCGTGCCGCCACCACCGGCGAGCAGGATGTTATTTCGCAGGCGGTCCTGGAATTCCGGGTTGAAGCTGCTGATCAGCTTCCGACAGGCGTCGCAGATCGGGGGAACCAGGATTTCGCAGGCCTGTTTCATGATCATGGTGATGTCGTGGGGGGTCGGTTTGCCGTTGACCGGGATCATTACTTCGATTTTGTCCTTGGTGTCGCTGACGTAGCCGTACTGTTCCTTGAAGCCCTTACACATGTTCTGCGTGAGCTGGGCGGTGGGGTACTGGGCCTTGATCAGTTCGAACAGCTTGGCGTCGACGGCGTCGCCGGCGATGGTGAAGCTGATTTCGTCGTCCGGGCCCGGGACGGTGCCGTGCATTCGGCACAAGTCGGTGGTACCGGCACCGATGTCGATCACGAGGATGTCGCTCATCCGTTCCATGCCGTACGCGACGGTGAACGGTTCGGACACGATCATGACCGAGTCGAAGATGTCTTTGGTGATTTCGATGATGGCGGTCTTGTTCTTACCGGTCGCCTGGGCGGGGACGCCGACCACGCCGTAGATCAGCTGGTCGCGGCCCGGGTTCACCAGGTCCACCAAGTGGCGGATCAGGTCCTGGGCGGCGGTCAGGTTCTTGTTGCCTTCGTCGGCCGACGCGCCTTCACCTTCGTAGGTGCCCTTAATGACGCCTTTTTCCAGCGGGCGGAACAGGTTCAGCGCGAGCTGGTTGTCGATGGCGGCTTTGCCGTACAGGACGTCGGCTTTCAACATCTTCCGCGACACCGCGTCTTTGGGGTAACCGACGTAGCTGTCGATGGTCTTGCGGACGCCGTTCAACGACACGATCGAGCTGCGGCTGGTTCCAAGATCGATTCCAAGAAGCATGACGTCTTCGGACATGCCGTTGTCCATGTCGCTTTGCGTGAGGATGGGTTTACCGGCAACGGGCTTAATCTTCGATTCGCTCATGTCAGAGGCTCCTATTAGTGCTTGTGGAAACGATCGTTCGTCAAACATTGTCGGCAAACAGCGGCGCAATCTTGATCCGACACACCGACAATCTTGTCAGTTAGCGGTGATCGTACAGAGTTTAACGATTTTGTCGAAGGGGAAATCGGGAGAGACAGTAAGGCTTATGCGGGCTGGTTCGACTCGTCATGCGCGGACACAGAAATCGCTTCCTCTCCGCCCGCTGCGAGCTCGCCAAGGCCACCATCTACGCCGGTGTCGTGCGAACCAGCGGCTTCGTCCGTCGCCCCTGACGCGCTGTCTTCTACCGCGTCGCCTTCGATTGCTCCGGCTTCCGAGCCGGCCTCGGTAGCCGCCGCGTCTGCCGGTGCCGCCGTCGGATCCTGCATCGTCCGGACCAGTTCCAGGTTGCTCTTGAAGATCTCGAGCAGAACCGAGTTCTGCTCTTCACCTTTACCGGGTTTGGCGGAGAACCGACGACCGCCGCCTCCTCCTCCACCGCCACCACCACCCCCACGGCGAGCCGCGGCTGCGACGGCGGCGAGCGTAGCCTCGGCCTGCTTCACCAGCTTCGCCATCCGCGTGATCTGGCCTTCCAACCCCGGATGACCGTTCAGCGAATGCGAACCACCACCGTTGGTCTGCTGCGGGAGATACTGCGTGACCCGGGCGTTGGCCGGCATCACCGGCGGCGGTGGGGGAGGCGGGGACGGAATGCCGTTGGTAACACTGCCACCATTAAACCGCACGCCCGAGATGCTGTCGGCGTTGCGTTCACTGGCCAGATTGCGGTTGTCCGAGAAGAACCCCTGCAATGCCGACTGCACCCGTTCGCGGGTTTTGGCGCTGCCTTCACTGTGCTGGGCGGCCAGCGCCAGCGCCGCATCGACCACCTGGGCGACCCGCCGGCGGATCTTGTCGCGGTCGATCACCCAGACTTTTTTGCCGGTATATCGCTGGGTCAGGTCGTCGAAATCGATCTGCGAACTGCTCGAATCGAACGCGCTTTCGAGTGCATCCGCAAACTCAGGGCTCTGCGGCAACTCGTCGTTCAGATTTAACGGCTTGGGGTCGGGGCTCAACGACTCGGTAACCACGCCGTTGGAGGACAACTGGCCGTAAGCATCTTCCTCGGTGCTGCCTTCGACGTGACCCTCGACGGGCCGACCGCTTTCTCGAACTAGTCCTCGGAAGAGATAACGCACAGCTATTTCCTACAACAAAGGCTGCCGGGTGTCAGCGAACAATCGTCGTGCACTTCATATTGTACGAAGGCCACCGTCGCTTGGTCTTGATCCTGTGAAAATCTTTCGATCAATTTTCGCAGATGACTGCCCGGCCCAAACCCGGGGGAGCATCTAAACCGGGCCGGTGGTGGAATGCAAATTAATTCGAAACTCGCGACGTGGAAAAGAGTTATAGGGCGTTCTCGGGGTCGGTCCGCTGGGGACAGGCACGGCTGAAACCGGCCCGCCGGTGGGGCTTACAGGCACCAACGGAAGTTCCGCAGCACCGGGAGCCGGGACGCGGTTTCGATCGTCTTGACCATTCTCGGCGAGCTGTTGGTCAACATGTACACCGCGAGCTTGATCCGCCGTTTGTATTCCCACGACACCGACGGGTCGGCCCGGACGGCCTTGGAATATTCCTTCAGGTTGTCGAAGATCTCGGCCCGGTTGGGGTCCTGTTTCTTTGCGGCATTCAGCGCGTCGACGAAGAACATCGGACCGAACCGCCGCATCAGGCAGTCGCGGAAATAGAACCGTGCCTTCTCCGGTTCGTCGGGGAACCATTTCAGCAGTTTCTTGAAATACAGCATTCGGCTGCGGGCCATGCGGATGCTGTACGATGCGCTGTTGGTGTGGATACACCAGACGGTGACCGGCTTGTCGATGAAATAGTTGCTGAACCCTTTGCGGAACAGCCGCATGAACAGGTCGTCGTCTTCGTACCCGACGAACTGCGGGTCGAACCCTTCGACCGCTTCGTAAGCTGCCCGGCTGATCAGCGACGCCGACGGCAGCACGAACATGTCGCTGCCCAGCAGGTCGACCACGGTCCGCTTCGGGTGAGCCGCGTGTTCCTTCACCATGCTGGTGCGGACGACGCTGCCGTCTCCGTTGGCTTCGAACAGGTCGGCGTAGACCCACCCGAACCGGTAGTCGTCCTTGGGGATTCCCGCGGTCAAAATCTCGATGTGGTTCGGCAGATAGAAATCATCCTGGTCGAGAAAACAGATGAAGTCCGACTTCGAACCGGCGACGCCGGCGTTGCGGGCGCTGCCCTGTCCGCCGTTTTCCTTGTCGATGATCGTGAACGGGTATTTCTTGCCCAGCTCGTGAAGTGCCAGCTTCTGGTCCTCGCGGGACCCGTCGTTGACCACGACCACCTCGTCGGCCGGGATCGTCTGGTCGAACACGCTTTTCACGGCCCGTTCGATGAACCCCGACCCGTTGTAATACGGGATGATGACGACCACCGAATGCTTCACCGCGACCGGTGTCACTTCTTTTTCCTGCTTCGACTTAAGCATCTGCACCCGCCGCTGGTCGAGCCGGCGGCCGATGTCCTGGTGCAACCGGTCGATCTGCTCGTCCCGCTCGCGGATCGCCGCGGTGAACTTTTCGACGATCGCTTTGCGGACTTCATCGGCCTCGGTGGTGGTTTGCGTCATCAGTTGCTGCAATCTTTCGTTCTCGGCCCGTGCGTCGTTCAGTTGCTGCTGCGTGTTCACACCCGCGAGCAGTTGGGCGTCGGCGTCGGCTATGAATTGGGTGACCATGGGTGAAGCCTCGTCGAGTTCGCGGTTGATCTGGTCGAAGGTGTCCGAAAGACGATCCACGTCCCGGGACCGCAGCGCGTCCAGCGCCGCCCGGTACGCCCGGCGGACCAGGTCGGGGGCGGCGTCGTCGTGCAGGAACGATTCGTCGTCGACGGAATAATGCCGCATCTGCGGGCGGATGAATTCACCGATCGCCGAAGCGGCCGCGTCGGGAGTCTGCGACCACTCGGTCCGCAGTTCGTCGCCGATGTGATTCACCTGCGACCGCCAGTCGCCCAGCATCGACTCGTAGGAAACGATCGCCCGGGGCAACCCGCGCGAATCCCGCTCGGCGTTCAGCAGACTGCGGAGCCAAAGAAAGTACGCCCGCGACGGCAGCGTGCCGTGGTATTTTGCCAGCGACTTCGCCACCTCGACCGGGTTGCGAAACGTCAGCACGCACAGGGCAGTGACGTTCAACTCGGCAAGCACCGCGCGCCACATCGGCAGCATGTCGCACAACCGCGGGTCTTTCACACCCCACAACCGGTTGCCGGAAAAATCGTGCTTCAGCATTGCCGCCAGTTTCTCACGCAACGGCCGGACGCGGTCGTCTTCCCACCACAACGCCGGCAGCTTCGAAACGCTGTTCCAGTCGTGACCGAACACCGCGTACACCTCGGTGTGCAGCGCGACCACTTCCCGGTGTTCCCAGAACCCGGTCTCGTTCGCCGCGGTAGACGGGAGCAGATTTTCACCCAACTCGACGCCCAGCAGGTTCAGCACCCGCGCCAGCAGCGACGTCCCGCTGCGGTGCATGCCCAGGACCAGGACGGCCCGGGCCGATGAATCGACGATCGGCCCGGTGGCGGTCGAGGATTCACCCGGGCTGATCGAGATCGTTTCCATCACTGACTCACCTTGCTAAGAGATTTCACTTCACGGACCTGGCAATGATTCGGCGTCATCAGGTTGACCATGCCGGTGGCGACCGCGCCGGTGGTCGATTCCACCCGGAACATCGCCACGTCCAGCAACCGGTGCAGCCAGACGTCCCCGTCGTCGGTGCGGCCGAGCACACCGGCGTTCAGAAAATAAGCCCCGGGTGACAGCAGATTCTGGAACTCGAACGTGACCTGCATTTCCCGACCGGCCGGGATGTATTCGGTCCCCTCGCCTTCGGTGTGCGAGCTGCACCCGGCAAGTTCCACGCCGACGATCGTCTTGATCATCATCCCGAATCGGACGTGAAACCCGGGCTGTTCGAACGTCACGGTATAGGTATACCGGTACGTCTTTCCCTGCGTCAAAACATTCACCTGGTCACCGGCGGTGGTGACGATCCGCGCGTCGGTAATCATCACGCCCCGCGACGCGTACGACACCGTACTCTTGGGGGTCATGTGCGGGTCGAACTGGTCATTGGGGTCGCCCCGCAGCACGCCGTTGGTGATCGTCTTTCGGCCCGAGTTTTCCGCGGCCGTGATCGTATTCGGCACCTCCCCCTCGACGTCCATGCCCAGGATTTCTTCGCGGATCGCCGCCACCTTCGCCTCGGGCGCGTACGCCAGCTTCTGATACTTCGCGATCACCGCCTTCGGGGATGCGGTCAGCAACCGGTGCCCGTGGTCGAGCAGCACCGCCCGGTCGCACAACTGCACGATCGACCCCGGCGAATGCGACACGAACAACACGGTCGCGCCGCGGTCGCGAATCTCGCGGAGCCGGGCGAAGCACTTGCGCTGGAACGCCTCGTCACCGACCGACAACGCCTCGTCGACGACCAGGATTTCCGGGTCGACGTTGATCGCGACGGCGAACGCCAGCCGGGAATACATGCCGCTCGAATACGTCTTCACCGGCTGGTCGATGAACTCGCCGATCTCGGCGAAGTCGGCGATCGCGTCGTAACGCTTTTCCATCTCCGACCGGTCCAGGCCCAGAATCGCGCCGTTTAAAAAGACGTTGTCTTTGCCGGTGAAATCCGGGTTGAAACCGGCCCCGAGTTCCAGCAGCGCCGCGACCCGGCCGTGTACTTCCAGCGACCCGAAGGTCGGCGCGAGGATGCCGCAGATCATCTGCAAAAGCGTGGATTTCCCCGACCCGTTCCGGCCGACGATGCCGACCACTTCACCCCGGCGGACGTCCAGGTTCACGTCCTGCAACGCCCAGAACTCGTGGTAATATTGCCGCCAGTGCCCGAGAAACATCTGCTTCAACCGGTCTTCGGGCCGGGAGAAGACGCGGTAGATCTTGCCCAGGCCCCGGGCGCGGATGGCGAATTCAGACGACATCGGCAAATCCCCGTTTCGCGTGGGAGAACCACGTCAGCCCGAACCAAGCCACCAGCCACGCCCCGACCAGATACCCGCCCCAGATCCGCCAGTCCGGCTGCGTCCCCCAGAACAAAATATGCCGAACCTGTTCGAGCGGCACCGTCAGCGGATTGAAATAAACGGCATGCAGCACAATCGGATTTTTAATGATGCTCAGCGGGTACAGCAGCGGGCTGATAAACGCCATCATGCCGAGAATCACCCCAATCAGTTGTCGCATGTCGCGGAGGTACACGCCCAGTGAAGAGATGATCCAGACCAGCCCCAGAATCATAATCACGAACGGAAACAGCACCACCGGCAGCAGCAATGCCGTCCAGGGCGGAATGCCGATCACCGACACATAAATCACCATCAAAATCAGCGAACTGACCAGCGTGGTAAACAATTCACTGGCGATCACGACGATCGGCATGATCTCGAGCGGAAAGACGACTTTCTTAATGTAGCTGACGTTCCCCAGCATCAGCCCCGGCGACCGTCCCACGCAGTCGCAGAACAGATTCATGCAGATCATGCCGGCGAACACCATCAGGAAAAACGGTGCGGTGCGTCCGGGGGGCAGTTCCCACTTGCTGGGAAAGATGGCCGAAAAGACGAACGTGTACACCCCGACCATCATCAGCGGGACCAGGAATGACCAGACGATGCCCAGCAGCGATCCTTTGTACCGGGCCTCGACCTCGCGGCGCGCCAGTCGGTAAACCAACTCGCGGTGTTCCCAGGCGGTACCGAAGATGCTGAACGGATTAAATCGGCTGCGCTTTGGCGCAAAGCCATGCGAATAAGTCATTTATAAGATTGCCTAAACGCGGGGATGCCACGCATTTCCGCGGAGCCGGACTATAACCGCACGCCCCGGCGCACGCCAATCGGACGCTGGTCACACGACGCCGCCGAGCCCGAAGCCGTTTCAAAACCGGCCGTCCCTTGACCGGTCAACCGGGGACCATCACGAAGCCCGGTGTGTGCAGATAGTACCGCTCGACCACGATCCAGACCGTGTACGCGGCGATCCCCCCGAGCATCACCAGCATCCACCCCGGCCGGGCCACATAGCTCCCCCGGCGGTGGAAGATCATCCAGAACACGATCGCGCACGGCAGGAAGTATCGCCCCTGCAGCCCCTCAATGTACGGCCCGCCGATACGGTTCCAGACCAGGTAGTTGGCGGTGATGATCAAAATGCCGCACGCCAACGAGGCCACCGCCGCGACCACCCGGGGCCATACGCCCAACCGCACCGGTTCGTCGTACGCCAGCACGATCCAGATGAACGCGATGTAGCTGAAGCTGATCACCGCCGGCGCGAGCCCGGTGTCCATCCACCCGAGCGTGCCGATCGCCGACTCCGTCACCTGGTTCCAGAACGCGCCGATCGTCCGCCAGATCACGCCGACATATTCCACCGGGTGCGTTTCGATCCAGTGCATTTGATTGACCGGCAGGTCCGCGATCTCCTTGACGTGACCGGCGTCGGTCACTGTCGACCAGCCGGCGACCACCAGGCCGCTGATCAATATGATGGCCAACGGGATCAACCACCGCCGGTGCCCCGCGCCCCAGTTGCGGCGGGGGACCGCCAGCACCAGCAGCACGATCGGCACGTAAGCGAACTTGCTCAACGCGACGGCGAGCATCGTGACGAACACGGCAACCAGGGTACCCGCGCTCAGCTCCACTGGTGACAGCACGCACCGTAACAACAGCCCGGTCCCCAGGAACACCAGCGCGAGCGTGAACGGGTCGGCCGACACCGACCCGGCCAGGAACAGCGCCATCGGGTTGGTCATCACCATGCACGCCGGCCATTTCAGGATCGGCGTCACCCGAATCGCCCCCCAGCCGACCAACAGGTAACCGATCACCGACCCCAGTCGGCCTGCAAAAAGCAGCCCCATCGCGGGTGAATGAAGCTTCCGCGCGATCAGCACCGCCAGCGTCTGCGGCGCATAAGGAACCGGCGAATACAGCGACGAATTTGGAAAGTGCCGCCACTGGGCCTTCTCCGGTTCCAGCGGAATATCGAACGACCGCAGGATCCGGCTCGGCGTCGTTTTCGCCCCCGGGCGCCCGGCGATCCGCGGCCAAAGCGCCGGTTTCAGGCCGATCTCCGCGAGGCTGTCCGGCACGACCCCGCCGTAATTCGTTGCCAGCAGCGTCCCTTCGCTCAGCTGATAAATTCGCAGCAGATGGTTCGGCTCGTCCGGCACCTGCACCGGCGGGGTGATGATTGCCAGCGCGGTCCCAAAGATCCCCACGATGAGCAGAAAAACCGCCTGCGGCGACAAACGGTCCAGCCGCCCCATGCAGCGGTCAAGAATCGACAGCTTCGATAACTCTGACATATCGAACAGAACATATGGTTATTCGCAAAAAGGTGAAGGAGGCCCGGTCGGGAATGTCAAAAATGCGTGACAATCGTCCGCCCCGTTTAGCGGTCGACCCGAAGGGGCACGGTTCGAGGTTCTGACGGCAAAAAGCGCCCGTTCCGGGCAGCCGCTAAACGGGTCATCACGTCAACCTCCCTTAAACACCAGCACCGGGCGCACCGCCTGAGTGATGGTCGTCAACTGTTCCTGCGCCGCCACGACCGCCCGGATGTCCTTGTACGACCGCGGTGATTCCTCCCGCAACGACTCGGTCAACCGCGGGTCGAACCAGACATCGCCCATCTGCCGGCGAAGGTCCGACCGGCTGAACCGTTCCCGCGCGGCGCCCCGGCTGAACGCCCGGCCCGCGCCGTGCGCGCTCGACCGCAACGACTCGCCGCATCCCCGCCCGATCACGTGGTAACTCAGCGTCCCCATCGACCCAGGCAACACGCCCGCCGTCCCCGCGTCGGCGGGCATCGCCCCCTTGCGGTGCACCAGCAACTTTTGCCCGAAATGGTCCTCGAACTGCACGTGATTGTGGTCGCACTGAATCACCGTCGACTCGACGGGCCCGATGCCGAACGCTTCCCGCATCAACTCGAACACCTTCCCGGCCATTGCCGTTCGGTTGGCCCGTGCGTATGCCCGGGCCCAGTCCTGGTCGTTGAGATACGCCCGCCCGGCATCGGTCGCCGTGTCGAGCGTCATCATCGACCCCGAGCGAACTGTCGCCGCCGCGATGTGGTGCGCCTTGATCGCCTGCCCCATGGCCCGCGACCCGCTGTGGACCATGAGCCACAACCGGTCGTCGGCGTCGCTTTGCAGTTCGACGAAGTGATTCCCACCGCCCAGCGTTCCGAGTTGCAACAGGCCTACGTCGTTCAGGATCGACCTGATCGCGTTACAGGAAAGGTCCGAAGGCCGCAGTTCCGCGGGCAGCGGGACGGCCCGGTTGCGGTGCCGGCGGTGGACCGGGATGCGTTCACCCAGAAGACGCAGCGCGACTCCCGCGCGACCCGGGTCGCGGAGCAGCTCGGCGTCGGAGTCGAACCCGACGGCGAGCATTCCGCACCCGATGTCACCCCCGACCGCCGCCGGGTAGACCAGCCGGCGGGTGGCCATCACCGTGCCGACACACACGTCGTTGGCGACGTGAACGTCCGGCATCACCGCGACGTGTGCCACGTCGTCCGCCCGGCGGACCCGGTTGATGGTCGACACCGCCCCCGGTTCCATCGGCCCCGCGAGCCAGCTGTACACCGGCGCGACGCCCGGCTGTTCATCGGTCCGCATACGCCCTCCCAACAGTATCGTTGTCGTTGCCAGTCTCAGTGCCATTGCCGGGGACGGCGACGAACGACAACGACGGCACTTTCTTCCGGCAGATCGACCCGGCGACGATCGACCGCAACGCCCCGGCCCGGTGGTTCAACCGGGCCACCACGTCGACCGCCACGATCCCGCGGGGAACGCACACCCGAACCAGCAACGCGCCCGCGCCGCCCATCGGTTCCACGCCCTCGACCCACACCTCGCGGAGCAGGTCATCCCCGCATTCCCCGGCTAGCGCTAACGACAACGCCCGCTCCACCTGCCGGCACAGCTGCAGCGTTTTTCGGTCCGACCGCGGGTCGAACCGTTTTCGACCTTCCGACACGTCCCCCAATAAGGCCTGCTCGAACGCGAGCCCGGCCGCGTCGCGGTGCGAACGCGCACCCCGACCCGATCTTCTTCGATTGTCCACAAAAACTCCCTGACCCTTACCGCACAGCGAAACCGCCGGCCGTGAGGTCAATTTTGAAAATGAATGCGAATCGTCGCCGAGTGATTCAGCGAAGCGCAGAAGGGAGGATGAGTGGATTCAGTCGCATGGCAGCCTCGGGGAAAAGTCGTAAGCGATGTCGCTTCGATCGCGTGACAATACAAAAAGCCCGCGACCGGGTCAAAGAAATTCCGGGCAACTTTTCGGCCAAGCCCGATGTAAAGACAGTCGATCGAAAGACAAAGGCGGGCGACAACGCCTGCAACACCAGGAGGACGCTCATCACGAGCACCTCAGCCGACCCGTCTTCGACCCCGGCACGGGTTCGGCCGCTGCAGATTGCTGCGAACAACTCGGCCGCAATTTGTGACTTCGGGGGGATTAAAATATACTCCGCCCGGTCGTCCCGCACCGTTTGAACGGACCGCGTCGGACCGCTCTTTCTGCGATGACCGGCCAATACATTCTTGGCCGACGCACTCGTCCGAGGTACCGCTTTTAAGGTTTTTTAAGCACATGCTCATGGCCATGGTCTACGGCAACTTCGAAGCGGTCCGCGAGCTGTACAAGTCGGCCGCCGGGTCGGTCTGGTCCGCCCGGTCCAAGTCCACCAGCGAAGCGCCCACCGCCTGCGTAAAACTCATCCAGCTGGACCGAAACGCCCTGGCCGACCGCGACACGTCCGACGCCGAATCGCTTCTGGTATCGGCCGCCATTCAGCAGACGATGGCGAACAAGTCCGAATTCTGGGCCCCGGTTTACGAGCTCGGGTCGGACGGCAGCAACGCGTTTTTCATCAGCCGGCTATACCCGCGGTCGCTGCAGTCGCTGATCGAATCGGACGTCACGCTCAGCAGCACTGAACTGAAGACGATCATGCTCGCGATCGTCGACGGGCTGATCGACCTGGAGACCGCCTACCGCCGGCAGCACGGAAATCTGAAACCGACCAACGTGATGCTCGCCGCCAAGGGGCACGTCGCGCCCGGCGGGGTGCTGCTGGCCGACCCCGACCCGACCGCCGAGGTGATCGCCTCGATGACCCGCGCGCCCGACACCAAGGCGATGGCGCAGATTCTGTATTCCTTAGTGACCCACCGCCCGTATTCCGGTGCCCGGCTTCCGCTGCCCAACTCGCCCGCCTGGAAGCAGTTGGGTTCTACCGGCAAAGAATGGTTCACGCTCTGCCAGCGGATGCTCGACACGTTCTCCCGGCAGGGGTTACCGACACTGGAATCGATCCGCCTGCGGATCGGTGAGATCCAACCGACCCGCCGGCGAATGCCCCGCACGGTCTACGCCGTCCTGTTCCTCGCCGCCGCCGCCGCGGTGGGGTATCAGCAGCGAAGTCACGTGATCCGGGGGTGGGACCGGGGCCGCGTCGCCGTCAGTTCGGGCTGGGACAAGTACGTCCGCCGAACGCCCGCCGCGTATGTGAAGAACCCGGCGACGGTAACGCTGTACCCGCATTCGAAACCGACGACGCAGACCACGCCGCACGCCGTGAGCCCGAATGTGTCGCGGCCCGAGTTGCCGTCACCGACTCCCACTCCCACACCCACTCCCGCACCCACCGCAAAGCCCGCCGCTGCGCCGGCGGTGGTGACAACGACCGCGCCGTCGGCGCGGCCCGTGGTGCCGGCACCAACGCCTCAGGAAAATCCGGTCACCGCACGCATCAAGACCACGGCTTCGCCCGCGATGCACTCACCGCCCGCCGAGCAGGAATTCCTGCGTCGGCGGGACCAGTTCCTCGCCGCCCAGCCCGCCGGCGGGTCGGTGAACCTGGTCGACTGGAATAACATTTATCGGGCCGCGCAGGCGCTGGACGCCCGGTACCCCAAACCCGAACCGACCAGCAACTGGCCCGCGGGGCTCGCGGCACAGGCGAACGCCCGCCGGGACGCGGAGTTGACCAAGGCCGTGTCGGCGATTTTCGACCACGACAACGCCGACCCGTCGGCTTACACGACCGAACTGTCGGACATCGAACAGACCGCCGCCGCGTCCGGGGGTGCACGCGAAGCCGTCGCCGGGTCGGACCCCACGGCGGCGGATGCGGCGGTGAAGAACTTCCGGCTCCGGCTCGACGCGCTCGAATCGGTCGACGCCGACGCGTCGGCGACCTTCGCCCCGGTCCGGGATTCGTTCGCCCCATTCGTCGACGCCAGGACCGCCACCGACCGCGGGCAGTTGTTGATCGGCGTCGCCAACGAGAACCTCCCCCTGTCGACCCGGTTGCGGTCGTGGTTCCGGTTGAGCAAGGCCGGTGGTGCCGCGTGGCCCCCGGACCTGGCGACGCTCGCCGCCGACCGCGCCCAGGGGGATCACCTTGCCGAATTGACCCGAGACAACCCGGCCATGCAGGCCGACATCACCGCCGAGCAGCAGGCGCGGTTCGACGGGTTCTTCGCCTCGATCCGCGACGCCGACGCCGCCCGCGCCGCCGCCCGTCAGGCCGCCACCGCACAGCTGACCGCGCTGGTCCCGATGTTCCCCGACTGGTTCCAGTACGACGTGATGCTGGCCAGGATGCAGGCGACCCCGCCCGCCGAGCAGTCCCGGGAACAGGTTGCCGCGTTGTTGGAACTGGCGGACAAGCACCACGTCGACGACGCCGCCCGCTTGCACGCCGCCTTCACCGCAGTCGCCCAGCCGGCTAAGAATTTGGCGACCGCCGGCCCGGTCGCGGCGGGGTGGACCCTCGCGCCGGGGTCCAACGCCGACCACCGCACCTACACCTCGGCCGGTCAGTCGATCGAGTTCCTCCGCGTTCATCAGCCCGGGTCGGACGCGACGCCCGGCGTCGACTGCTACCTGAGCACGACCGAGACGCCGGTCTCGCTGCTGCAATCGCTGTTCGACAAAAAACACGCCGCCCGGCGGCAGGCGGTCGTCTCGCTGAACCCGCCACCTGCAGGCGACGAATCGACCATGAAGGTTTGGTCGGTTGGCGTTAACGGCATCGATCTGGACGTCAAGGATTACAAGGCCTGTTTCCTGCTCGCGCCGACCGCCCACCTACCGGCGCAGTCGCTGAGCCCCGAGGCGGCGCTGTATGTGTCCCGGCTTCTCGGGTGCCGGTTACCGACCTCCGACGAATGGCATGCCGCGCTCGCCCAGGTGACGCAACCGACCGCCGACCCGTATCAGTTCGGATTCGCCACGCGGCGGTGGAAGCTGCGGGATTCGGATTACACCGCCGCGATGAATCGGGCCGCCAACTCTCCCGCGCCGCAGTACTGGCCCGGCGACCGGATCTTCCGCGACCCGAACCAGCCCGCCGCCCGGCAACACGCGGCCGACACCCGGACCTGGTCGGACTCCGCATTGGCATCGCTCGCCGGCCGGATCGCGCCGGTGCCGAATACCAATCCGCTCGACGGCGACCAGTCGCTGCCCATGGCCGCCGGGCACATGGGGTTCCGCGAAGTCGACGACGGTGCCCACTACACCGGCGTTTTCCATAACCTGATCGGGAACGTCTCCGAATGGGTGCTCGACGTGCAGCCGGCCGTCAGTGAAAAACTCGACGTGAGCAACCCCGATCAAGCCGCCGAGGCCGTCCGGCAATGGTTCACGCCCGACCGGCAGGGGTGCGTTTCGGTCATCGGCGGGTCGGCACTGTCGACCCCGGACTTGGACCCGCGCACGGCGTACCGCCTTCCCCCCGATGCCCCGGCCCGCGCGTTCTCCGATGTGGGGTTCCGACTCGCGTTCTCCGACCCGCACGCCGTTGTCGCCGTCGACCCGGCGAAGCTGCGCGTCGCCGCACTGGACCACGCGCAGTACCTCACGTCCGCGTCCGCCAAGCGGCCGGCCGAATAATCATTCGAACCGGTCCCCGTCGTCGGCGAATAGCACTTTCCCTTCCGGCCGATTTCTGAAACCTTTCCGCCGATGTTATTAGACCGGTCGTCGGCACCCCGGCGCGGTGGGCTTTCCCCCGCGGGTTTCTGAATGTTACGATTCGATCCGACCGACGAAGCGCAAGGGACAGAACGCTATGCGACATTTCGATTTAGCCGTGATCGGGACCGGGCCGGCGGGGCAGAAGGCCGCGATCCAGGCTGCCAAGCTTGGCAAATCCGTCTGCATCATTGAGAAAAACAACGTGCTCGGCGGGGCCACCGTCAACACCGGCACCATCCCCAGCAAGGCGCTCCGCGAAGCCGTCATGCACCTGACCGGCGTGGGCCGGCGCGGGCTGTTCGGGGAAGTCGCCCGGGTGAAGAAAACCATCACCGTCAGTGATCTGATTTACGTCAGTCAGCACGTGATCCACACCGAGCTGGCCGTCATCCGCGACCAGTTCGACCGCAACGGCATCGAACTGGTCTGGGGCGCCGCCCGGTTCGAAGACCCGCACACGCTTTCCGTGAAGCGCCCCGAAGATTCCGAGACCATCACCGCAGACTTTTTCATGATCGCCACCGGCACCAAGCCGGCCAAGCCGTCTTCGGTGCCGTTCGACGACCGGACCATCTTCTGTTCCGACGCGCTGCTCAAGCTCGAGACATTGCCCAAGACGATGATCGTCGTCGGCGGGGGTGTGATCGGGACCGAGTACGCGTGCATGCTGGCCGCGCTGGGGGTGAAGATCACCCTGATCGAGGGCCGCCGGGAAGTGCTCGGGTTTCTCGACAGCGAAGTCGCCGAGGCGTTCCAGTACCACATGCGGCACGCCGGTATCACTTTGCGACTGGGTGAAAAAGTCGCGAGCATCACCAAAGTCGAAGGCGATAAAGGGCACGGCCCGCTCGTGCAGGCCACCCTCGAAAGCGAAAAAGACCTCCGCGCCCAGGCCCTGCTGTATGCCGTCGGCCGGCAGGGGACGGTGGGGGCCCTGCAGCTGGACAAGGTCGGGCTCATGGCCGACGACCGCGAACGGCTCAAGGTCAATCCGTTCTACCAGACCGAGGTCCCGCACATTTACGCCGCCGGTGACGTGATCGGGTTCCCCGCCCTGGCCAGCACCGCCATGGAACAGGGCAGGCTCGCCGTCTGCCACGCGTTCGGCGTTCCCACCAAGAGCATCCCCGAGCTGTTCCCCTACGGCGTCTACTCCATCCCCGAGATCTCCATGGTCGGCAAGACCGAAGCCCAGCTCACCGAGGCCGGCATCCCCTACGAAGCCGGCATCGCCCAGTACCGGGAACTGGCCCGCGGGCAACTGCTCGGCGACGACACCGGCATGCTCAAACTCCTGATCCACCAGGAAAACCTCACCATCCTCGGCGTCCACGCCATCGGCACCGGCGCCACAGAACTGATCCACATCGGCCAAGCCGTCATGACCCTCGGCGGAACCGTCGAGTATTTCATCAACACCGTTTTTAACTTCCCCACCCTCGCCGAAGCCTATAAAGTCGCTGCTTTAAACGGGTTAAATAAACTCCGGCATATCTAGCTGTCGCAGGAGAAGCAATGCTCAGACGATTCCAAAACTACCCATCTTGCCCGAAACTGAAAACGGCCCCGCGTTGTCGCATATCGAACTAGGATGGGAATGTAAATCATTTTATAATAAGATTTTAGAGCATAATTGCTTAAATAAGCGTTATCGCGGTCCTGGAAGTGAACGGCCTCGCCGGCGCTGAAGTTCCTTCGACGCCGGCTGGAGAAATCAATACCGGATACCCGGGCGATCCGGAGCGAGCGGTGGCTGTTCGATTTTGATGATCTCGCCGCCGAACGCGTCTATTGCTTTTCTCGCCAGATACGATTCGAGATTAGAAATGCTCGGACCGAGGCCGATCAGAGTATCAGTCCACGCGACCAACATGCCTTCGAAAGCAGTGTTCGGCGAAGTCCAATTCGTCTCGGTGACGCTCGCGACAAAGCCGAAATGACTAATAGTGTCGGCATCGAAACACATCCTAGCAACGGCGACGGTGAGCCACCACGTGAAGTTTAAATTGTCTAGGAGCGGGTGCTGCCGATATGCAACGGTTTGTCGACATTAGCCCGCGGATTTATAGAGACCGCGAAAGAATCATCGACGCATCCGTTGGCAAACTTGGTAAGTGCCTCAAAGCGATCATCAGCGGCGTTCGACGACACGACCGTTATTCGTTCTCGTCCTCATCTGGCTCTGGCGAATTACCACGTTCGAAAGCATCAAAAGAACTTATAAGTCGCCGCACGTTCGCATTGAGAGAATACCGCAAATCTGTGGTATCTTTGCGATCGAGCATTACGTCGAGTAACTGCTGAATGTGGAAAAGCTGTCGCGGAAGTCGAATCACAACATCGCGTCGTTTGGCAACCTCTGACTCGGAACGAACCATTGTTCGCTGATAAGGCGGAAGGCTCGAGAGAACATTCGAGGGTGTCGCTAAACTTTTGCCAGCAACTAAGGTTCCGTTGCGACGAATCTGTTCGTAGATCTGTCGCTCAAGCAAGTTGACCTCCGAGGCAATCGGTAGCGGCCAAGCCCAGACATACGCAATTTCCCAAACGTCAATCTGCCTATTTGCGATAATATCACTTCGAGCGCTCGTGACATGTCTTCTAACCCGCCCCCGGATGCCACGCTCGCGCGTCGAGACGGTCTGCCCAACATAGAATGGAATTTCGTCGAGATCACAAAGCGCGTAAACGCCGATTTCAGTTGTCACGGCAGACAGATCCAACCTCGAAACCGGCATCAGATCTGCTCCGGTTTTTTGAAGTCGACAAGTTCCGTGATTGGAACACGTAGAGATGCCGCGAGCTTGGCGATATTCTCAAGACTGATATTGCGCTCGCCGCGCTCGACACTCCCGACATAACTTCGGTCGAGACCAACTTGGCTGGCCAAGCCTTCTTGTGTGAAACCCTTAGCGACGCGGATGCTTCGCAAGCAACGTCCAAAAGCGATCGCGGTGCGCGTCTTTGCCACTCCTGCATAATGGAAAAAAGCTTTGTTTGCGTCCACGGACTTTAAGTACCCTTCGGAGTGTGTATAATATTGTCCAGTGCCGAATTCTGCTTCAACCAAAAGCTTCGCCGAATTTTTTGCCGGCATCGGTCTCGTGCGCGCGGGGTTGTCAAGGAGTGGCTGGCTTTGCACTTACGCTAACGACATCTCGGCGGATAAGGCGAGAATGTACGCCGCGAATTTTTCGGATGCCGATGCTGATTACGACATCGGCGACGTGCGGCAGACTGGTCGCGTGGTCGACCGCATGGGCGGAGCAATGCCCTTTTTGGCGACTGCGTCGTTTCCTTGCGTCGATCTCTCCCTCGCGGGACATTGGCGTGGCCTAGACGGTGACCATTCGTCGACATTCTTCGGATTCACCGACGTTCTACACAAATTGGACTTACGAAAGCCACGATTGGTTATGCTCGAAAACGTCGCGGGCCTGCTGACTTCGAACAATGGTAATGATTTTGTACGAGTGATCACTGAATTGTCACTCTGCGATTATTGGGTGGACGCGATCGTGCTCGACGCTAGACACTTTGTTCCTCAGAGCCGACCTCGTTTGTTCATTTTTGGATTTCGGTCTGATATCAAGGATTCGATTGCTGCGTTCCAACCCGAACCTGAGTTGTTCGAATGCTCTGTTCACTCGGAGCATACGCCACTGCGTCCTGACCGCTTGATGCGGTTGTTGCACGGAGCCTCACTAAAGACTGGGGTCATTCGTCAGCGACTTCCATTGCCACCACCTTTCTTGAACGGTCTGCAAAACGTTATTGACCTCGACGACGGCCAAGATTGGTGGGGCGATGCTGCGGTACGCAAGCACTTTGAAATGATGGAGCCACCCTCCTACGCTAGAGTCACAAACGCTTTAGCATCAAAAACTTTGTCAGTTGGCGCGGCCTTTCGTCGCACCCGCCGAGGTGCCACAAGATTAGAAGTACGCTTCGATGTCGCGGGGTGCCTACGAACTCCTAAAGGCGGTAGTGCTAAGCAGATCGTTGTAGTAATAATCGATGGGCATTTGAGAATGAGATGGATGTCGCCGAGAGAGTATGCGAGATTGCAGGGTGCCGACGATTTTGTAATCAATGTTCCTCCGTTGCAAGCTATGTTTGGTTTCGGAGATGCTGTCTGTGTGCCGGCGATACAATGGATCGATGACCATATTTTAACGCCCAGCTACGACGCCTTCGCGGCGAAGTTTAAGGAAGCGCGTAATCCCGGCGATGACTCGGATCGATCTGAGACTGTAGAGCAAGAACAATCACCGCTGTCCTTATTTGCAGACGGCGAGAGTTAAGGTTCGAAGGCCCGATGCCGGGCATCACCGTTGCAAACGCAATGATTCATCTTGGCTTATTTGGGCGGGTAAACGAAACGCGGCATCACCCTTGATCAATTGCAAGACTGCACACACTTTACCCGGCATGGTACTCTCCAACTACGGAAGCGGCGGGGGTCTGCGTGACTTTTTTCGACCGGCCCGAATTATTAACCCGACGATGATCATCCCAAAACCTCCCGCGCCGATCTGGCCGAAGAGTTTATTGCGGTCGAGCGGCGGGCGGGGCCTCTGGGGGATCATCGGGCTGAGGTCGCGGACGGCGAGCAGTTGGAAGACCGTGGCGAAGCGGGCGTCGGACACGATCGGACCGCGGCTGATGGCCATGATCTTGTAGATATTGTTGCTGAACGCCATGGCGGTTTGCTTGAGATACCCGCCGGTGGTTTTGATCTCGATGCTGAGGACGGGGACGTCGCCGAGGGTGGTGTCTGATGACGACGTCACCGTTGCGTTGGGCAGTCCCTTGACTGCCCCTTCCAGGAACGCGCCGACATCGATTGGAAGGTTTTGCGGGTTGGGTTGGGTCAGGTAGGCGAGCCGTGCCGTGCCGTCGGGGGAGGCCCACATCGCGTTGACGGGGGCGGGGGGATATTTCACCGAGACGAGCGACCCGTCGGCGGGGAGATCGAAGCCGATCTTGCCGTCGGACGAAGTCCAACTGGCGGCGTCCACGTTAGCCGAGAACAGATTCAGCAAAACGATGAGCCCCACCGCCCCATTCTTCATGAGGGTCAGAGTACCGGGGTTGCTGAATTAGATCAAAGTGATCGCGAAAACCGCGGGAGCGATTGTTCGACGTGTCTGATGTTGAGGGTTTTTGTTATTTGAATATTTTGCTACGCCTGCGTACCTTCGGCGGTCAGAAATGGTTCAATAAAAAGGGGAGGGACTGGTGCCGCCGACTCGCGGCTGGTTCTCAACTCAGCTGGAAGACGCCTTGAAGAAAACATCTTTCGCCCGTCGTGTTGGTGTGGCTCGTTTGGTCGAACCGCTGGAAAGCCGGTTATTGTTCGACGGGCTGCAGTTTCATACCGGCTGGTACTTCATGAACGAGAACGTGAAGACCTCGTCCGGCACCGAGGCGGCTAATGCGTTTGTGTATCTGGCGGCCGGTAACAACAACGCCAAGGTCGACAAGATCATTATTCCGAATTCGCCATTCATCGCCGGGTCGGCTGACCCGATCGTGAACACGGTGGGGTACAGCTCGACGTTTCGGGCACCGATCGACGATTTTGCGACCGGGTCTTATTACACCGGTTTTCCGCTGGTGTGGACGCTGGGCACTGTGTTCACGATCGCGACGACCGACGACGTGCAGCCGGTGTTTCGGGCCAAGGGCAATCTCGCTCAATTCACCAACGCGACCAGCACCGCCAATGGCTTGGACAACGGACCCGCGGAGATCGACCAGATCCCGGGCGGGCCGTACAACGAAATTCTCAGCTCGAACGACGCCGGGTACTTCAGCCGGGGGTCGGTGTACCAGCATCCCGAATCGGCAGAGGTGATTACCTACGCGGGGTTCGACAGCAATGTCACGTACGCGATGCAGATGTGGGCGATGAACGGCCTGCCGTACGGCGGGCAGCTGACGGTCGCATTCACCGAGCCGCCGCCCCCGGGGCCGGCGGCATTGACCGGGGCGTTGACGGTCGCTCCGTCGCGGATTTCGATCCTGACCGGCCCGGGCGTGGTCAAGGGTTCGATGCGAGTCACCGATACCGGGACCGGTCCGGCGACCGGGAAACTGTATGCCGACTATTACCTGTCGACGAACGCGACGTTCGACGCCGGCAGCGACACGCTGCTCGAGTCGCATAAGTTGGTGACAAGCCTGAATCTGTCAGCGAACTCGGCCGTCACTGTGCCGGTCCAACTGGCGTTGAAAAAAGACCTGGGGGCGAAGTTCGGCACGACCGAAGGGTCGTATTACCTGATCGCCCGGCTCGATCCGGACAAGGTGATCACCAGCAAGGTGTCGACGGTGGTCAGTAACTCGTTCGGCCTGACCTGCAACGCGAAACCGCCGAAGGCGGCGGCGCTGTACGAGGACGCCGTGGCATACGCGCAGGCGCATCCGGGTTTTGCGAAGACGGCGTATTCGATCACGGCGGCGGAGAATTACATCGCCGGCTTCGAAGGGTTCAGAGCAGACGCCTATCGCGATACGAAGTCCCTTCCAACGATTGGCTACGGGTTTAATCTCACCAGGCCAGACGCCGCGAGCGTGCTCGCGGCGTTCAAGTTAGATTTGAAAGAGGAGCTAACACCTTTTAAACACGTCGGAAATAAGTGGACGGGTCCAACCGGGCCGATCATCTCCAAGCCGATGGAGCAGTCGGACGCTTTGAAATTGCTGGCCCAGACGGTGACGCAGGCCGACACGGACGCGCGATCGCTGGTTCCGAATTTCGGCGCGCTGTCGTCCGGTGCAAAATTCGCGTTGGTGGATCTGGTATTCAACGTCGGCAAGGCCAAGACGCAGGGGTTTAAGAAACTGTTGGCCGACCTGAAGGCCGGCGACATCGTCTGTGCCGCTTACGAGTTGATGAACTCGGCCCGTGCGACACAGGTGCAGCCGCCGACCAAGTCACACCCCGACGGCACCGACCCCAACGGAAGAGCCGAGCAGGATTTCCGGAACATGGTCAGCGGCAACGAGTCGGAACTCATCTCGTACCAGACGACGACCGCCATCGGCGGGTTGCACTGAACGACGGGTCCGAGACGGGAGCTCGTCGCCATAAGACAAACGATACCGCGCGTTCGATGCGGTGACCCTGATCTTTCAAAGCCCAGTCCCGGCAGCGCTGGGATCGCTCGGTGAAATCACGCAGCGATCGGTTCAATCCGCGGCCCGAAAGCCCTCGGCTGCAACGAATCCTGCTGAACGAGCGGCGCCTACCCGGTGGCGTGCGGATCAGATCACCTTCGCGCGGGCAGACCGGTGACGGTCGATTGCCTGCGTTTCGACCGACAATTACAGGTTCAAATAATATGACCCCGGCCGTGCCGTTCAGATCTTGCCGAGCAGCAGCAGGATCACGAGCACGAGCAGCACGGCTCCGAGTCCGCCGCTGGGGCCGTAGCCCCAGTTGCCGCTGTAGCCCCAGGTGGGCAGGGTGCCGATGAGCATGAGAATCACGACGACGATGAGGATGGTTCGCACGGCTGAGTTCATACTCATGGTTTAGCCAGATCGCGCTATTCCCGGAACGTCGAAAATCTAGATTCCTCCATGGATTGTTTTGCTGGAACACGGAAGGCATCTGCCGTTAGAATGTTTCCAACAGAGGTACCATGGCACAAGCTAATGTAGATCCGGCGGAGCTGAGTCGATTTTCCAGCGATCTGGCTCGCTTTAACAACGACCTGCAGGCGCTGATGGGCGGGCTGCACGGCCGGCTTCGCAGTCTGGAAAACACCTGGCGGGACCAGGAGCAGCGGAAGTTCACCGAAGAGTTCAACAGCACGATGAAAGTGCTCAGCGTCTTCCTGGAAAACTCGCACCTGCACGCCGCGTTTTTGAAGAAAAAAGCGCAGGCGATCGAGGCGTATCTCAAGCAGCGATGACCGACCCGCGATGGTTTTTGCCGGGTCGTAGTCCGTCGTCGACGCCGATATTCGAGGCCGGGCGGGTCGTGTTGCTGAACATCCGGCCGTTTTGAAGGAGCAGCCATGTCCGAAGGCGCTCGTGTTGATTCAGTGGACGCGCTCCGGAGCTTCCGGGCGGCGTTGATCAAGTATGCCGAGGGCGGGAACTCGGCGTTGACCTCGGCCGACGGGGACGTCGACCGCGTGCTCGGCTGGCTCGAGCGCGACCAGACGACTTACTGGGCGGGGCAGGTCCGCAAGCGGCACGAGATGGTGCAGAAGTGGGAAGACGCGGTCCGGCAGAAACGGTTGTTCAAAGGCGTCGACGGGACGACGCAGTCCGCGGTCGACGAGATGAAGCAACTGCAGAACGCCAAGCGGGCCGAGGAAGAAGCTGTGCATAAGGTGGGGAAGGTCAAGCAGGCGATCACGGTGCTCCGCAAGGAGTCGATGATGTATAAGGGCCGGGTGATGCGGTACGCGACCGCGTTGCAGTCGGACATCCCCAAGGCGGTGCGGTTCCTCGACGGGCTGCTGGACAGCCTGGAAAAATATCTGAAAATTCAGACGACCGGGCAGGGCATCGCGCTGGGCAGTTCCGAGTCGGAGATCGGTCGGGCGAGCGCGGCGGCCAAGGTGGGGCTCGAACGGTTCCGCGACAGAACTCCGACCCCCGAGCAACGCGCCGCGGCAGTCCTCACGCAACCGGGCCCGGACCACGCGATGCGGCAACCGTGGGGCGTCGGTGTGATCGCCGACTGGCAACTCAAAGCGCTGGCCGGGCTGTCGATTGATCGTCAGATCCCAGACCCGGATCACCGCATCGTCGTCCACCCTGAGGTGTGGCAGAAAGCCAATGCGTATCTGGAGCGGCTGGAACCGACCAGCGACACCGACAGCGGCTGGTACTTCGGCCCCGCGACCGATGCGCCGGCCACGCCGGGCGAAGAAATTGCATACCAGGCCTTGCGCGTCGGGGATCTGATTGCCGTTCGGCCCGATGCCGCCGACCTGTTGGCGTTACCGATGGCATCGCTGGTCATTCTCGATGCCGGCGGACCGACGGCCATCTTCGACCAACTCGGGTTGGATATCTGGTCGCTTGCGCTGATCAATGCCGGCGTGGCGGAGACCGCGACAGAAACCCCGGCGGAAGCATCGGCCGACAACACCGCCCCCGCGCCCGACGCGCAGCCGGCTTAACGGTTTTATTTAAATGCAATGTAAGTGACGGGAGAATCAGATGGGTTTAGCGGAAAGCCGTGGAAAGATCGGGACCAGCACGCGTGATTTGTTTCACCTCTGGGCCAACACGCAGGTGCAGTGGAACGACTCGAACAGCCAGCGGTTCGAGGAAACGTTTCTGCGTCCGCTCGAGCAGGACATGCGGGTGGCCGCCAGCGCGATGGACCAGATGGGTTCGTTGTTGTCGCAGATCAAGCGGGAATGTGAGTGAGCGGGGATGGTGATTGGTGATTGGTGCGTGACGAAGACCCGAACGTGCCCGCGTCACGCACCAATCAACAATCACCATCTCCATCCCTTTCGACCCCATTTACCTTTTCAAGCCCGCCGACTAATCTCCGATCCATGCCCGCCCAGGAAATCACGCTCGTGCAGGTCACCGAAGTCGCCAAGCTCGCCCGGCTCGACATTCCGCAGGAACGTCTGGCCAAGCTCACGGGGCAGCTCGAATCGATCCTCGAATACGTCGCCAAGATCGGCGAAGTGGACGTCAGCAACGTCGAACCGATGGCCCACGCGTTACCCCTGCACAACGTGCTGCGGGAAGACGTGGTCGAGCCGAGCCTGCCGCTTGAAAAAGTGCTGCAGAACGCGCCGGACGTCGACGGGCCGTTTTTCAAAGTGCCGAAGGTGATCGGCGGGGACGAAGACTCGGCGGGGTGAACCGGGCCGCGGGCTGCCTTGCGACCCTGATCAAATCGGCCTGTAACGGGCCCCCCGCAGTCACATTTCGGTAGCATTCGATTATTTTAAACCGCCGGGTCCAGACCCTCGCGCAAGGGCCGTTCAACTCTTGCGCAGAATCTGTATATTCAATCCCGGAACAAGCGACTTTTTCTGAAGGCAACCGCATGGCCCGTACGGCAACGATCACGGTCGGTGACAAGAAGCTCGAAATGCCCATCATCGAAGGGTCCGAGGGTGAGCTCGGCATTGATATCTCGAAGCTGCGGTCCGATACCGGCGCGATCACGCTGGACCCGGGGTTCGGCAACACCGGCGCTTGCGAGAGCGCGATCACGTTCATCGACGGCGACGAGGGCATCCTCCGCTACCGCGGTATCCCGATCGAACAGCTGGCCGAGAAATCGAGCTTTATCGAAGTCGCTTACCTGCTGATCTTCGGGCATCTGCCTAAAAAAGAGCAACTCGACAGCTTCCGCGAAAAGATGCGCAAGAACGCGCACATCAACGAAGGCATGAAGCACCACTTCGAAGGGTTCCCGTCGACGGCCCCGCCGATGGCGATTTTGTCTTCGATGATCAACACGCTGGCGTGTTTTAATCCCGACGTGATGGAGCTCGAAGACGAGGCCACGTTCGAAGACGCCGCCGCCCGGTTGCTCAGCAAGGTGCGGACGATCGCGGCCTATTCGTACCGGCGATCGAACGGCTTGCCGTTCATCTACCCCGACCCCAAGCTGCGGTACGTCGGGAATTTCCTGCACATGATGTTCTCGATGCCGTACGAACCGCACCACGCGGACCCGGACATCGAAGCGGCATTGAACATGATCCTGATCCTGCACGCCGACCACGAACAGAACTGTTCGACCAGCACGGTGCGGGTGGTAGGCAGCAGCGGGGCGAACCTGTTCGCGTCGATCGCCGCGGGCGTCTGTGCGCTCTGGGGCCCGCTGCACGGCGGCGCCAACGTGGCGGTGTTGGAAATGCTCGAACAGATCCACAGAGGCGGCATCTCCCCCGAAAAATGCATCGAGATGGCCAAGGACAAGAAGAGCAACTTCCGCCTGATGGGGTTCGGCCACCGGGTGTATAAAAACTTCGACCCCCGGGCGAAGATCCTCAAGGCGTCGGCGGACAAGATCCTGGCCAAGATGAAAGTGAAAGACCCGCTGCTGGACATCGCCCAGAAGCTGGAAGAACTGGCGCTCAAGGACCCGTATTTCGTCGAACGCAAGCTATACCCGAACGTCGATTTTTACAGCGGGATTATCATGAAGGCGATGGGGATCCCCGTGAACATGTTCACGGTGATGTTCGCCATCGGCCGGCTGCCCGGCTGGATCGCCCACTGGCGCGAACAGAACAAGCAGGGGGCCAAAATCGCCCGCCCCCGGCAGATCTACACCGGTCCGACCAGGACCGACTTCGTGCCGATGGATAAGCGGTAGGCGAGTGTCGCCTGTGGTTTGATTTTTAGAGAGTCGGGGCGTCCTCGCCCCGAACCGACGCGGTCCGGGGCGGGGACGCCCCGGCTTTCCTCATTCAGAATTAATCTTCACGGCAGCTGGCCCTGCGTCTGTTGCGTCGCCGGTGACAAAAACGGCGGTTCGGTCGACCAATGCACGCCGGCGCGTCCGAGCTTCAGTCCCCGCTCGAACAGCTTGCGGATGATGCCGGGGTCAAACCCTTCGGTGGTGCCGGTGTCCACGTCGTCGGGGATCGCTACGAGCCGGAAGTCGCTCTGGTCGCGTTTGCAGATGTCGTACGAGACGTACAAGTCGCCGATCCCCTGGTTTTTGGTCAGCATCGCGACCGACCGGCTGGCGATGTCCGACAGCTTCGGCCCCACGTCGAGCGGTTCGGCCGACAGCTTGGCGTTCCTGATGATATAAACGGTAAACGTCCGCAGCGGATGGTGCGCGTGATCCTGGTCGTGCTTGCGCAGCTCGGCCACGTTCAGTGCGCTGCCGTATAGAACGATCTGCGTCGAGACCCCGCCGTCGACGTGCATCTCGTCGTAATCCTTTCCCCCGGCCGTGACGTGCATGTAGACCGGCGGGAACAAAACCGGGATCGCCGCCGACGCGAGGATCACCTTGCGAAACGTCTCCAGTGCCCGCGGCCCGCCGACCGCGGCGACGGCCGTCAGGTCCCAAAGCACGGGCCGCTGTGCGTCGAGGTTGCTGGTCGCGATGAACAACCGCCTGCCCTTGGCGCCTTCGACGGCGACCGCCCGGAGCAGTTTGTCGTCGTAAAACTTCGACAGGTAATCGACCAGCGGTTGGGTATCGACCAGAGAATCGGACCCGAGCACCGAGAGCAACCCCTTGGCGGAATAAACTTTTTCGTTAGACACCTGCGTCGCGATCCGGACCAGTTGCGGGTCGTAGTCAGAGCCCGAGAAGGCGAACGGGGCGATAATCGCGCCGGCGCTAATGCCGGTGACGGCGCGGAAGATCGGCCGGTCCCCGTGATCGGTCCACCCGCAGAGCAGCCCCGCCCCGAACGCGCCGCTGCTGCCGCCCCCCGACAGCGCCAGCATGTCACGCGGCGGGTCGTCGCCGTACACATCCTGCACCTGCCGGTCGGAGTCGGACACTGATTTCTGAAACGCGGGGCTGAACTGATCCCCCCACGTGCGGATGCCCGGGGGCATGCCCGGCACCCGGGCGACGTTTCGCAACGCGGCCGGGACCGGGTGACGATTCACGCTTTCGCTGCAGGCGAACGAACCCGCCATCACGGCGACAACCGCAGCGCGTCTGATTCGGCCGACTCGGGATTCATTTCGCATCTTGTTTCACCAGACCGATCCGACCGACGGCACATCACAGCACGACTGCTTCAACAGACACCATCACGCCACCGAGCTTAAAAAGGCAGGGGATCGGTGTCATTGCCAATAATAAAGTAAGGGGGTGTGGCGACCGCGGCCCGTCTGCTTGTTCGCCATTCAATAGGCCGGATGTACGATTTTTGGCACCCCGATTATCATCCCGTTGAGATGTCCGACACGCAGGGGATTCCGCACCACACACTCGGCACACTGACCCGCCGGCCGTTCGTGTCCGTGGCCATCGTGTTCGGGGCCGGGATTCTACTGCACGAACCGATCGCAATTTCGACCGCGATCGGCGTCCCGGTGCTCATAGCGCTGCTCGTGCTGGCGACGGTTTGCCGGCATCGTCGGTGGGTGTGCAACGGGGTACTCGCCGCGGCGATCCTGCTCGCGGGGGTTCTCTGCGCGCGGGTCGACCACTTCGCCTACCCGGCCGACGAGGTCGGACTGTTCGCCACCGACGATCCGCACCTGACCGAGCTGGAACTGCGATTGCCCGACGCGCCGCAGCTGCTGGCCGTCACCGCCGGGGGAAGGGAATTGCCACCGAAACAGGTCGCGATCGCCGACGTGTTGCGGATCAAGACCTGGCAGGGGTGGACCGCCGCGACGGGCCGGATCGCGGTGCAGATCGACCAGCCGAACCCGGCATTGGATGCCGGGCAAACGGTGCAGGCCCTGGGCATGCTGCAACGCCCGCGGCCGGCATCGAACCCCGGTGAGTTCGACTGGGCGGTGTTCTATCGCGAGCAACGAATTCTCTCGACACTGACAATCACCCGCGGGACCAACTGCAAGATCGTCGCCGATCCCGGCCCGTCACCGCTGGCGTGGCTGCGCTCGCGGGCCCGGCGTCTGATGTCGGCGGGGTTCATGCAGTCGCATTCGGTCGACGCGGCTTTGCTTCAAAGTCTGTTTTTCGGGGACCACGACGCGCAGCTCCGCGACCTTCAAGACCAGTTCAAACAGACCGGTGTTCGGTACCAACTCAGCGTGAGCGGGATTCACATGCTGTTTTTGGCCTGGCCGTTGGTGCTGCTGGGCCGGTGGCTTCGGCTGCGACCGCGATGGGTCCTGTTCGGCACCACGGCGTTCATTCTGCTGTACGCGGCCGTGTCGATGCCGTCGCATTCGGGCGTCCGCGCCGTGATCGCCTGCGTCGTCGTGGGGACCGCTTACGTCTGTGGCCGCGACGTCGACCGCGGGCAGCTGCTGTCGCTGGGTGCGCTGGCGATGCTGTTGTGGCACCCGATGGACCTGTATTCCGTCGGTTTTCACATAAGCTTTGCGGTCGTCATCGTCTGCGTGCTGATTCTCACGCGGTGGCGGGAATGGAGCTGGCTGCACCGCAATCCCGACGAGGCGGCGCTACGGCGGCAGAAAACCGGGACCCGACGTTTCGTGCTCCGGGCGAAAGCGGTGTTCTACCAATTTTTACAATACTCGGTTTTATCTTGGGTCGCCGGGCTGCCGCTGGTCGCGTACCACATCGGGACGCTGGCCCCGTGGGCGATTCCTGGCGAAATTTTCATACTGCCGTTCGTGCTGCTCGCCCTACAGGCGGGGGCTGCGAAAATAGTTTGCACGTTGCTCTGGCCCGTCGGCGCGGCGTGGTGGGCGGACGCGGCAGCCGTTCCAGCGCGGCAGCTGCAGGGGGCCGTGTTCCAGTTGACGAAACTGCCCGGCGGGACGGTCAAACTGGCGACGCCACCGGTCTGGCTGGTGGTCGTGTACTACGCGCTGTTGATCATTCCATTGCTGCCGAGACGGCCCGCGTTCGAAGGACGCCGCGGGTGGCTGCTCTGGCTCGCGCCGGTGCTGGGGATCGCGGCGATCCTGTTCCTGCCGCTACCGCCGACCACTCTACCGGCGAGGGACACCACCGAGCTTCGCCTCACGGTCCTGTCACTGGGCGCGGGGCAGTGCATCGTGGTCGAACCGCCCGGCGGGCGGGCGGTGATTTTTGATGCCGGGTCGTCGACCGTGACGGACGTGGGCCGGAAGATCATCGAGCCGTTTTTACAGACGGAAAACCAGCACCGCGTGAGCGACATATTCTTAAGTCACGGCGACTTCGATCACGTCAGCGCGGCGGCGGAGTTGGCCGAGTTCTACGACGCCGGGCACGTGATGACGAGTTATCATTTCCGGAAAAATGCCGAAGGTAATCTGCCCGACCAGGTGTTGCTCGACGACCTCGAAAAGCAGAATCTGGGTCCGCAGATGATCTCGACCGGCGATCATTTCGATCTGGGAAGCAGGGCGGCAGCCGATTGCCTGTGGCCCCCGCAAGACGGCGAGCTCAATTCGAACAACGCCGGCCTGGTGATGAGGCTGACGTATGCCGGGCGGTCGGTGCTGCTGCCGGCCGACATTCAGGACCCGGCGTTCATCGGGCTCCTGAAACACCCGGAGTTTTTGAAGTCGGATGTATTGATCGCGCCGCACCACGGCAGCAGCGAAGAGCTGACCCCCGCGTTTCTGGCCGCGGTTCGGCCCGATGAAATCATCAGCTCCAACGCCTGGCGATTGACGAATAAGCAGAAGCGGTTCGACGCGATGGTTGGCAAGACGCCGTTGTACCGCACGTCGGAGTGCGGCGCGATCACGGTGACGATCAGTGCCGAGGGGAAGATCGCGATCAGCACGTTTAAGAAACTAAACGCTGCTAAGATCCAGCTAAGTTCGAAGTGATGCGGTCCACAGCTGCGGGCTAGGCCAACTCCGACAGGAGAAAGACCGGCAGTCCGTCGATTGCTTCGAACTTGGCATCGTTGGTCAGCAAGAGTGTACAGCCGGCGATCTCGGAGGTGGCAGCGTGGATGGCGTCTGGCAATTTAATTGCTGGAAGAGTCGACCGAATTGTCGCGGCGCGAATTAGAACCTCACTGCTGATATCGAGAACGGTCAGGAAAGGGCCAGAGCAGATCTGCTTGCGATATGCAGCTTCCAGAGATTTATTCCGCGTTCGAAGTGGCTCGACGAGGACCTCGGCGAGAGTTAATAAACTGGTGACAGCTGTGAACGTTCCGCTATCGACACCTTCCAGAATCTGAATCAAGTCGGGATACGCGTCAGGAGTTTCGGCCGCGTAGATAAAGATGTTGGCGTCGAGATAGATTTTGCCGCCGGTCGGAAGATTCATCACGACCACTCGTCGCGAAGCTCGCGGATCGATGCATCAATCTCCGCGACGGTTCTCCCGGTTTCGATCCCGGCACCGATAAAAGATTTCCAATTGCCCGACGGTCCGGAGACTTCGACGCTCTGCTCTTTCGGCGCAGTCGTGGTAACTAAAACTTCCGCAAGGTCACCTTCGCGGAAAAAGTCGGACTGCACACGGATCACCCCTCCCGGCTCGACTGTTACGAGTTGACGCAGCGTAGTAACCATGAGTGAGTTATATCATCTTTGAGTGATGAAAGCAGCCGAAACCCGATCGCGATCAGCACGTTTAAGAAGGCCCGCCGATAACATCGGCGGCTTTATAGAAAGCCGCGGATGCTATCGGCGGTCTACGGGCTGGAGGAAATCGTAAGGCCGCGGTGGCAGTCCCCGCCTAAAATTGTGCGATTCAATGTACCGAATCAAATTCGCACAATGCGAATCCTCGAAGACAAACTGCAACCAGCGACCTTTGCAGAACACCGGCCCGGCGTGCGTCGACTGCTGATGCACGTCTTTGGTCATCTGCTGTCCGACCCATTTGGCCGTGCCGTCGATGTTGGTCGGACTGCAGGTGAGCAGGGCGTGCAGATGGGTTTCTTCAATGCAGTAGGCCGCGACCGCCGAGGGCGAACTTGCAGCACACTTCGCGAGCGATGCCGTGATCACCGATTGGATTTGGTCGGTCCACCTGACCGGTGAATGGGCCAACCGTTCCTCCGCCATCCGTTTACGAATTGGATCGCCGACGTGCAGGGTGTGGGGCTCGGTAAAGCCGATTTTTTCGTCCCACGCTTCGGACCAGTGACCGCGGTCGTCGCCGGGCAGCCAGAGGCCGTAGGCGCTGCGGACGTAGTGGTACCCAAGGGTGCGTGGCATTGCGTTGTCCCCATAAAGCCGCAGATGTCATCCGCGCGAGTCGTCGATTCACAAACGATATCACGTTCGCGGGAAGACCGCCGATAGCATCGGCGGCTTTATATTAAAACGACGCCGACGACATCGGTGATTTTTTACACCGGCCGGCGTTTGTGCCAGTCGGTGGCGGCTTCGTACATCCGGGCGATCTGCAGCAGTTTCGATTCGCCGAACGTGGGGCCGAGCAGTTGCAGGCCGATGGGCAGGGGTTTGTCGCCGGTGGTGAATCCGCACGGCAGGCTGACGCCGGCGATGCCGGCGATGTTGCACGTCACCGTGAACACGTCACACAGATACATCTGCAGCGGGTCGCCGGTTTTTTCGCCGGCTTTGAACGCGGGGGTGGGGCTGGTCGGGCAAATGACCGCGTCGCATTTCTCGAACGCCTGATCGAAGTCCTGCTTGATCAGCGTCCGCATCTTCTGGGCCTGCAGGTAATATTTGCTGGCGTACCCGGCCGACAGGGCGTACGTGCCGATCATGATCCGGCGCTGCACTTCTTCGCCGAAACCTTCACCGCGGCTCTTGCTGAACAGTTCGATGATGTCCTTCACCGGCTCTTTGGTGCGGTGCCCGAAGTGGACGCCGTCGTAGCGGGCGAGGTTGCTGCTGCATTCGCAGGGGGCGATCACGTAATACGCGGCGATGCCGTATTCGGTGTGCGGCAGCGAGATGTCGACCAGCTCGGCGCCCATGTCCTGGTATTTTTTAACCGCCGCGTCGGTGGCGGCCTTCACCTGCGGGTCCATGCCGTCGGTCAGCTGAAATTCCTTGGCGATCCCCAGTCGTAGTCCTTTAACCGGGCGGTCCAGGTCGGCCAGATGATCCGGCACGGGGGTCGGGACGCTGGTGCTGTCTTTGGGGTCGTTGCCGCTGATGACGTTCATGAGCAGGGCGACGTCGGCGACGGTCCAGCCGAACGGCCCGATTTGGTCGAGCGACGACGCGAAGGCGACCAGGCCGTACCGGCTGACCCGGCCGTACGTGGGTTTCAAACCGACCAATCCGCAGAGGGCGGCGGGCTGTCGGATGGACCCACCGGTGTCGGAGCCGATGCTCGCGCAGCACATCCCCGCCGCGAGCGCCGCGGCCGCGCCACCGCTGGACCCGCCGGGTACGCGGCTGTGGTCCCAGGGATTCTTGGTCGTGCGGAAGGCCGAGTTCTCGGTCGACGAGCCCATCGCGAATTCGTCGAGATTGGTTTTGCCGAGAATCACCGCGCCGGCGGCTTCGAGCTTTTGCACGACCGTGGCGGTGTACGGCGCTTTGAAATCCTTCAGCATCTTCGACGAACAGGTGGTGTGCCCGTAGTCGGTGCAGAGGTTGTCCTTGATCGCGATGGGCACGCCCGCGAGCGGGCCGGTGACGGTGCCCGCGTCGACTGCTTTGGCCTGGCTCAAGGCCCGGTCGGCGTAGGTCTCGTTGAACGCCTGGATGCCGCGGTCCATCCGCTCGATCCGCGCCAGGGCCTGGCGGGTCAGTTCGACCGAAGAGATCTTCTTTTGCCGAACGGCGTCGGCGGCGGAAACCAGCGTGTCGTAAGCGAGCATAGTGCGGCGGAAGTTACGGAAATGCGGAGGGGATGTCTACTGGCATCAACCCAGAGAAAGCCGCGGATGTTATCCGCGTCAAACCCCGTGTCGGCGTCCGCGTCACTCCAGAACATGATCTGCATCGCACGTTTTACCTTGCTAATTCGGTCGTTGATGACATAATGTACACATGCGGGTGATCAGCATGAAACGTCTTCGCGACTTCTGGTCCAGGCAACCGGCCGCCGAAGCACCGCTCCGCGGGTGGTACCGAACAGCGCGTAAAGCGAAATGGAACAGCGTCGTGGATGCTCGCGTGATTTTTCCACACGCAGACGCTGTGACTTTGCATTGCGGCATTGTTGTCACCATCTTCAATATCAGTGGAAATCATTTTCGCCTGGTAACGCGAATCAATTATCAACAGCAGTTTGCCTATGTGAAAGCGGTGTTGACCCACGCAGAATATGACCGAGAGAAATGGAAGGAACGCATATGCCGCGATTAAAACACGTTTCCAACAGAACACTACCGAAAGACTTCGACGGGCTCGTCCGTCTATATCCGCCGCGGGTGATCCGTGACGAAGCGGATTACGACAACGTTCAAGAAATGATAGACGCTTTGACGAGCATTGCTGCACCCACGAAGGGCCAAACCGACTATCTCGAAACGCTTACGATTCTGTTCGCCGAGTATGAAGACGATCATTTTGCGATCGAGACCGATGATGTTTCGCCGCTCGAGATGCTAAAGTTTGTCATGGAACAAAGCGGAATGACCGGCTCAGATCTGGGGCGGCTACTCGGAGAGCGCTCGCTCGGCGCGAAGATTCTGCGTGCAGATCGCGAGCTTAGTAAAGCGCACATTCGTAAATTAGCGGATCATTTCAAGGTCGAACCGGGATTGTTTTTCTAGAAAGCCGCAGATGCTATCTGCGGTGAATTGTGCAAGACCGCCGATAGCATCGGCGGCTCTATAGCAGATGGAAAACAGCCGGGCGACCCGATTGGGTCGCCCGGTGTGGTTTACTGATTGGTTTTCCGGTCGGGGTTGGTCTTGCGACCTCTTGCCCGGCGTTTTTGGTGGCCGGGGTGGGTATTGGGATTCCTCATTGCTTGTCCTCCTCGGGCAGGGGCATGGTGACGCCGAGTTCTTCCTCAGACGTGTGAACTTCGGTCTTGTCACCGGGACCGCCGATGCCGGTCTTTTTCATTGTCGTGGCGACGTTGAAGTGCGGCGCGGGCTTGGACGAATCGTGCGTATGCGTCGACGACTTGTTGATCGCCTCGGCGGCCTTCGGTGTGGCCTTCGGGGTGGCCTTTAGGGGGTCACCGCTGCCGGCGACCGTGCTGCGCTCATGTGACGCGGCGTTGCGGCCGTCGAGCGTGCTCTCGTATTTGATCCCGATCGTACTTTCCGGCTCGTTCAGCATGAGCCGGTTCGCGAGCTCCACGCCCTGCATCAGGGTGTGATCGGTGTTGGAGACTTCATACTTCCACATGCCGAACCGGCCGCGGGAATAGATCTCGTGCTTTTCCAGGAACGGAATCGCCTGGGCGAGGATGCCGTCGCGTTCCACGCTCGGCGTGGGGTAGCTGTACTTGGCGTGGTATGTCCACGTGCTGACGATGTCCTTACGGTCTTCTTCCTTCAGCATGCCGCAGTTAATCAGACCCTGGATCGTGGTTTCGACGACCGTGGCGGCGTCGACCGGCTTGTGATCGCTGTAGCTGGTTTCGCACAGCAGGCTGTAATGCGTCTTGTTATCCGGCGTCATGTACGGGCTGTAATTGCTGAGATATGTGACGCGGTAGAACGGGCAGTTGTCTTCCGGGAAATACATCCACGACTTGGTGCTGGGGCACGGCTGCTTGATGCCGATGCCGACCATGTATCCGCCGCTGTGCTTCAGGTTCGCGGTGGCTTTCTTGATCTCGCGGGGGACTTCGCCGTTGAGAATGTCGTTGCAGAGAATGTCCAACGGCATGGCGGTGATGAGCTTGTCGTACTTGACGATCTCGCCGTCCTTGAACCGGATTTCCTTGCGGGCCATGTTGATGAAATCAACCGTCTTGTTCAGCTGGACGTGCCCGGCTAGGGGTTTTTCGAACCGGCGGTAGAACTCGCCGGTGCCGCCGTATAGCGGAAACTTAAACTGGTTGTTCGGACCCCAGCCGAAGTCGTCGGAGCCCATGACCACGTTCTTAATCGCGCGGTTGACGTCCAGCACGGCAACGCGTTCGCCGATCCATTCCTTGTTCATCATCTCGGCGGGGTGCGCCCAGACTTTGAAGTTATACGGACGCATGAAGTGCTTGGAGATCCCGTCGCCGAACACGGCGTCGATGAATTCACCGAAGTTAGTCGCGGCCGTGTGGTCACGCTTGGTCTGCGCTTCGACCAGACCGGTCAGGCATTCGTACGTTACCTGCTTGGGCAGGTAGCGGATGTTGTTCTGAAACGGATACGGGACCCAGGTATCGAACATGCGGACCCAGCACTCGCGGTTGTTCAGCTGGTAGTCCTTGCCCATCAGCTTGTCGAAGCACTCGTCGTAGTACTTGTAATGCGAGAACATCACGTGGCCGCCGATGTCCCAGGTGAAGCCCTTGTCGTCTTTGAAGCTCGACGCGAGGCCGCCGATATACGGGCTCTTTTCGTACAGCGTGAAGTTCTCGTGTCCCAGTTCCTTGAGCCGATAAGCGGCACCGAGCCCGGTGGGGCCTGCGCCGATAATCACAACCTTGGTTCGCGGATCCATTTTTAATTCCTTTGTCAGTTTCACGGGACATCGTCGTCCGATTTACACACCCGGCGACGGGCAACTTACTTCCAAGCGATTCACTTCAATGCGATTCAACTACGAGCCTTGGGTCGGCAGGTATTCGAACCGCTTGCCCTCGTCGAACGTCGGGAGGGCCTCAACTTTCTTCGAACTCGGCCGGTCGGGCTTGCTGATCGCCTGTTTGATCAGGTCCTGCATCGTGTTGACCGTGCTTTCCCAGCTGCTCTGCATCGCCTTATCGATGCCGCGCTGGATGCGGGCCTTGTCGGGATTACGCATCGCCCGTTCGGCCGCATATACGAATTCTTCCGGCGTTTTCACGATCTCGACCAAGTCACTGTACTGGGTGACGACGTCTTTCACGGCCGTGCTCACCACCGGTTTCCCGGTCGCCAGGTATTCCAGCGCCTTGGTCGGGTTGATGAACTGCGTCGCTGCGTTAATCGCGAAGCACATCATGTTGACATCGAAGGCGCGGCAATAGTTAGGCAGGACCGAATAATCGCGCCCGCCGAGCCAGTATAAATTCGGGAAGTGGGGGAGCAGATTCGGGTCCACTTTCACGACAGGACCGACCATCGCGAACGACCACTCGGGCCGCATGCGGGCCATTTCACCGACCATGTTGTAATCGACGCGTTCGTCGACGACACCGAACCACCCGAGCACGGGGCGGTTCATGAAATCGATGTCCGGCGGGATGCTGGTCGCCGGGTCACCCGCCTGGGCGAAGTGATTAAATTCGACGCCACATCCGAAGAAGTGCACGTTCGGGTGCTGTTCTTTCTTCTTCAGATACAGCTCGTATCCACCGGTGAAGACGACATCCGAGTGATCCATCAACCGTTTTTCATTGGCGATCAGGCTCGGTGGCGCGCCGGTAAACTGGGACAGCTCGTCCATCGAATCGTAGATGATCCCGCGGTTCTCGAAATGCCCGAGCGTCCACGCGGCGTCCATCGGGCTGTAATACCAGATCAGCGGTTTATCGAACTCGCCGTTCTCGTTCATGTCTTTAATCGCCTGATGGGCGTACTGCCGAAGCAAGTTCGGAAGCTCGGGATTGGTGTTCCACGACGGCGGCAGGTGCGGGCACGCGACGGTGACGTTCGGCATCACGCGGTGGTACTGCAACTCCGGTTCGTCGTGATCCGGCCGATCGAAAAACGGCTCTTCGATGAACAGAACCGTGTGCTTCTTGGCGAACCGCGACAGGAACTGCTGCGGGCGTTGCCAGACGAAGCCCCACCGCAGATGGCTGAAGACGACGATGCCGTACCGATCCGTGCTCTTGCTGTCGGAGATTTCCACACGCGGCGGGGTGACCCGGCTGGGCTTGAGCTTCGTCTGGGCCTGGGCTTTGGTCGGCGTGACACCGCTGGCAGCACCTGCGACCGCTTCGCCGTCGCCCGTACCGCCGTCTCGTTGTTTCCTCGCCACGACCGCTGCGCCTACGCCCGCATCTTCCAGCTCTTCCCAAGATTCGCTGCTGGACAAAGGCGTTTGTGCTTCGTCGACGATTCCGTTTTTAACGATTTTTTCGAGCTTCCCGACGCGGGTCTCGCCGGACTCCATGGCCTGCTTGAACAGTTTGATCAACGGAGTCGCACTACGCTTGAGAACGCCGTCGGGCTGGCGGTGCAGATTAAACAGGCCGACCTCGTGGATTTTGCCGATCCGGTGGGTCATCGCGCCGTCCCAGTCGAGCTGGTCGAGCAGTGGCCACCAGACGAAGCCGAGCATTGGGATGCCTTCTTCGCGAAGCTGCTTGATGTCGTCGATCGTCCGATCGAGCCAGATTTCGCGATTAATCGGCTTACCGTCGATGCTGGTTTCCGTGAGCATCATCGGGATCTGATACCGGTTCCAATATGCCGTGCTGACGCCGTACAGGCCCACGGGGTTGTCCGCGCGACGCTGCTTAGTGACACCGACTTTAATTTCCAGCTGCCAATCGCTGTGCGGGTAGTAATCCAGGCCCAGAATGTCGGGCTGCTGGGGATTATTGCGGAACCACTGCAAGTCCATCTCGCTGATTCCGTAGCTGGTCACCCACGAATGCAGCGGGTGGTCGCGGTCGACCCGGCCGGTGAGCAAATCCATCACGATGAACCGGCGCAGATTGCGACGGCGAACCTCGGCCTGAAGGCTGTCGACACGCGTTCGGTAATTTTCGCTGGCGTCGCAAAGAAGCACGGTGGCTTCGGGCATCGCCCGGCGGATCCCGCGGATGCCCCGGCTGACCGCCTGCACGATCCGGCTCAGGACCGGCATGTACCCGCGCCATTTCCGTTGATACGGGGGCCAGAACCCGAGATCACCGCTGAACAACGCCGCCACCAATGGTTCATTGAACGGGCACCAGATTTTAACCTGGTCGCGGTACCGCGTGACCATCGCCTCGGCGAAACGCTCGAGCGCCTCAGGAAACTCCGGATCTCCGACGGCTTGTTTTAAATAGGTCGGCGTGCCGAAGTGCATCACGTCGAGCATCAGCTCGATGCCCAGCTTCTTAAACTCGGCCATCCGCTCGTCGGCGAACGACCAATCGAACTTCCCCGGTTCGGGTTCGAGCTTGTGCCACGGGAAGGCATAGCGCATGTGCCGGATGCCGGCTTCTTCACGCGCCCGGCGGAGGTCTTCTTTCCAGAACGTATTGTGCTGCGTCCATTCGAACTGGTCGATTTTCATGTGCGGCAAGAATGAGCATTCCATGCCCGCGCCCCAGATGAATTCCTTCACAGGAAGCGATGCCACGCCGGCCGCGTCGTTGTCGAATTCAGTGCTGATCTCGGCCGGATGACCATTGGTCGACGCGGCGGGTTTGGTCTCGTTCAGTTCAGGCCGGTTTCTCGTGGAAATCATGCGCGTACTCTTTACCTTCCTCAAACCACAGGGGCTTGATCGAACGCGACCCGAAGGCCGTTTTGCTATAAATCGCGGGAACACCGGGACTCGGAGTTCACGAAAATCAAAACCCCTTGCGACCGCCCGTCGCATTCGACGGACTTACGCTAAGTCATGCAGTGCTAACGCGTTCCGAACTGCTTCATGCGGCTGTCGATGTACTTCGACCAGACCTGTTCGGTCGGCGCGGTGTGAAATTGTCTCGGGACGGCGGGATCTGATCCGGCGGGTAGCGCCTGAACCGCAGTAGAACGCCCTTTGGTCGACTTTTTGGATGCCGTTGTTGCGTTTTGACTTCGTTCCATCACAACCTCGAGTAAGATGCTGAATCCGTTCTTCCAAGACGCCGACACCAACCGTCATTCCCTTCCGAGCAAAGAGTATACCCGAATCAAGCAAGTCACGCCAAATAAAGTTGCGGCTGCCAAAGCCTGAGAGATTCCGCTGAAAATTCAGGCAGAATCGAGATTTTATGGGGCCATATTGACCGAAGGGTGGTCCCAGAATGATAACCTTTATAGACAGCCTGTCTGCATCTGATGACAGCGTGTCCCTCGCAGGTTAGTTTTGAAGCCGATACAGGATCGCGCGGCCCGCCGGACGGGCGTGGGGGAAGACAAATGGATTGTGCAAGGCTTGGCGGTTGTAGCGCAGGCCGCCGGTTTATGTCGGTGCGGCTGCGCGGTGGCGAGAATGATTCCGACGACGTTTACGGCTGCGTGGTTGCGGCGGCTTCGCGCGTTTGCGACTGCAGGGCACTCACCAGTGTCGGTGTTACTTCCACTTCCACCCGCCGGTTCTGCGTCTGCGAGTTCGGAGAATAGTCCCGCTGGACGACCGGTTCGAACGTCGAACATCCCTGCACGCGGAGAATGTCAGGCGTAACGCCGTGCGCGGTCAGGTAATCCGCAACCGCCTGGGCGCGGCGGAGCGACAGGTCCATCTTCTGCTCCGGTGATGCGGCGTCGTCGTAATCGTCCAGCGACGTATGCCCTTTAAGCATCACGATATTGCGGTGCCCGCGGATCTGTTCGACCACTTCGTCCAGCATCCGGACGATGGCGGGGGTGAGCTTGGCGTCGGCTTTTTCGAAGATCAGCTTCCCGCCGACCACCGCCTGCGGGCCGGTGCGGATCGCGGTCACCATCGGGTCGGTGCCGACGGGCCCGTCCGGACGCGCGGTGGTTTTCCCGCCCTCACCGGTCCCGGTCGGGATCTGGCTGCGGTGGGCGCGTTGCACGAGCATCTTGATGTCGACCGGGTCACTGCTCCCGGCCTTGGGTTCGTACCCGAACGACTCGCGGATCGCCGCGGCGAGCTTGATCATCTCGTCGTCGGACGCCTGCGCGCCCTTAGGCGTCGGGTTGGGCTTCAACACCCAGAGGATCACGAAGAACCCCATCATCAGCATGACCAGGTCGGCAAAGGTAAAGATCCACTCGGGGCATTCCTCACACTCGGATTTTTTGCAACGGCAGACTGCTTTTTTAGCCATGATCAACCCAAGGCAGAATGATGAATGATGAATGCAGAACGAAGAGAATCAGTAATGCCGCTTTTGTTTCGATGTCTTTACCGATGAGACAAATATTGCAACTAGCTGCTCGGTCTCGTCGAGCAGAGCTGTCAATCGTTTCGGCGGCACTGCCTTCGTCTCAACAAGTAATTCGAGCCAATAAGCCGTCTCTTCCAACTCCTGAAGGCCGCCCTCCATCTTGCTGACGAATTCCGCCACCGATCGCGCCCGCGACGCTTCGCGGTAGTGTGCACCGACTGACGTCCCGCTACGAAGCACCTGCCGGCCCAGCACCTGCGAAACAGTCGTTTTATCAAGCGACCCGTAAAGTCTAATGATGCGAATCGCGTAATCTTTCGTGCGAATCTTCAGGTCGCGTTCGACCGGCCCAGCAGTCATCAGGTCACTCCCTCTTCGTTCTGCATTCATCATTCATCGTTCATCATTTCCCCTTAAGCTGCTTTTGGCATTGCGGCCTGTTGTTTCGTGCTCAGAAAGCTCAGCAACTGCATTTCCACCACGCGTGGGTTGTTCCCGGCCTGGATGCTTAACACGCCCTGCAGCATGATCTCTTTGGCGAACGCTTCTTCTGCCGACCGAAGGGCGAGCTTTTCCGAGATCGGGCCGGCGACCAGGTTCTGGAGCAGGCAGCCGTACAGTGTGCCGGTCAAAGCGACCGCCAGCGCGTTGCCGATGACGGCCGCGTCACCGGCCAAGTGCAGGAACATCGCCACCTGGGCGATCAGGGTCGCCATCAGACCGAACCCCGGGCCGAACTTGGCCAGCGTGCCGAAGAAATGCTTGCCGTGCTTGTGGCGTTCGACCATGGCGTCGATTTCGATCCGCAGGATGCGTTCGATGACTTCCGGGTCGGTCCCGTCGATCGTCAGCTGCAATCCGCGGCGGAGGAACGGGTCGGGCGCTTCCCGCGCGACGGTCTCCAGCGCCAGCACGCCGTCCCGGCGGGCGGTCTCGGCGTACTGCACCATCTCGGTGATCATGTGCTGAATGTGCACGTGCTTTGCGAACAGCCATTTTTTCAGGTAGTTCACCGCGCCGGTGACCGTGTGCATCGGCATCGACATCGCCGCCGCCCCGAGCGCGCCGCCGAACACCAGCAGCAGTTCAGGCGGTTTGACGTACGCCATCATCGCGCCTTCGGACACGTGCCACATCGAGAACAGCACGACGCCCCAGGCCAGTGCGAAACCTGCAATTGTCGCCAGATCCATGGCATTTCCCGTGTAAAGCCGAACGCGGCAGGAGCGCTCCGGCTACCGCCTTACGGGTCATTTCGGCTGTTTTAGACGCGGGAGTTGAGAGATTATCGGAACATGCCTTCGCGGGCCTGTCATGCCGGTGTCATCTTTCCGCAATAGCATGTGGCAAATCCGCGCCGCGCGAATCAACTACGACGGTCTTTGGCATTGATGTGAAAGTTCGAGCGATAGGCACTTAAAAAAACGGCGCATACTCCGGGACGCCTGTTCTGAGGTACTCCGAAGAGCCGCGCAGCACATCGCAGCACCCGGTGCTTCGGGGTACCTCAGAACCGGCGTATATTGCGATTGGAAGAAATCAAATGAACGACTCGAAACACAATCATCTTGGCTTTACCGTCATCGAACTGCTGGTGGTCATCGGCATCATCACCGCGCTGCTGGCCATCCTGCTGCCCGCGATCGAGCGTGTCCGGCACCAGGCGTACATTGATAAGTGCGCCAGCAACCTGCACCAGATCGGCATCGCGCTCACGCTTTATGAAGGGGACAACCACGGCCAGTCCGCGCGGACGATGTACGACCCGGCCGCCCCGATCGCCCAGGGCACCGGGGTCACCGCGCCCGACCCGTTCCTGCCCGGCGGGCCCGCCGCTAACGACATCACCGCGTCAGTGTTCCTTGTTCTCAAATCGGAAAAGATCACGCCCGCTATCTTCATCTGCCCGTACAACGACGACACCGAATACGTCGCCGACTCGGCCGACTTCAAAGGCCGGTGCAACTTCACGAATTATAAAAAGAACCTCGCCTACAGTTTCGCCAACCCGTACCCCAATGCCGCCGCCGTGGCCGCCGGGTATCGACTGGCGAGCAACATCTCCGCCGGGTTCGCGATCGCCTCGGACCTGAACCCCGGCGTCGGCAAAAACAGCGACGTCTACAAGGCGGCCCCGAACGCGACGAAATCCGTCATGGACCGGGCCAACAGCGCCAACCACGAACGCGAAGGGCAGAACGTGCTTTTCGCCGACGGCCACGTCGCCTGGCATAAAACGCCGTTCGTCGGCCTGTCCGGTGACAACATTTTTACCTCCAAGATCGGCGTCGCCCCCGCAGTCGAGGCAAGCCCCGCCGACGCCAACGATTCCATCCTGCTCCCCGAAGGCGGGGACTGACCCGCCGGCGGGGTCGGTTCGCCCACCCTGTCTGCCCGATCCCCGGCACTTCAACGAAGGTCCTTCAGAACGTCGGACGACGACTGATCTGCACCCTCATCCGCGACATCGGTCCAACCCGTACCGGCCAACCCCGTGCTCCTTCATAGCCCCGTCCCGGCAGGGCGGGGATCGACCGGTCGATCGCGTAGCGACCGGTTCGACCCGTGGCCTCCCGGCCTCGGCTGTTAAGGATTTCACCCGGCCACCGATCCAAACAGACAACACCCCGGTGCCGCACAGGGTTCTACCGTCGCCCGATCCGTGATACGCTCGGCGACCATGCCCGCCCGCGATCTTATTGCCGACGTTCTGCCCGCCGCCGTCGACCTGCGTCACCGCCTGCACCGAATCCCCGAACTGCTGTACGAAGAACACAAGACCGCTGCTTTGATCCGGGCAGAACTAGACCGCGTCGGACTCGAATACGTGGCCGGCGTGGAGCACGCGCCGACCGCGACCATCGCCTGGGTCGGGGACACGTCCAAGCCGTGCATCGCCCTGCGGGCCGACATCGACGCGCTGCCGATCACCGAGAAGACCGGCCTGCCCTACGCCAGCACACACCCGGGCCGGATGCACGCCTGCGGGCACGACGGTCACTCGGCGACGCTGTTCGGGGCGGCGACGGTACTGAAATCAATCGCCGCGAGCCTGCCGGTCTGCGTGAAATTCATCTGGCAACCGGCCGAGGAGGGGGGCGGGGGCGCGAAGCGTCTGATCAACGCCGGCGCGCTCGACGGCCGATTGGGGCCCAAGGTCGACGCCATCTTCGGCATGCACGGCTGGCCCGGCATTAAGGTCGGGGTCGTCGCCAGCAAACCCGGGACGCTGCTCGCGGCGACCGACGGGTTCAAGGCCACTTTCGTCGGCCGGGGCGGGCACGGGGCCTACCCACACCTGTGCCGGGACCCGATCGTCACCGCCTGTGAAGCGGTGCTGAACATCCAGCAGTTCGTCAGCCGGGAGTACGACCCGACCGATTCGTCGGCCGTCACCGTGGGGATCTTCCGTGCCGGGACGGCTACCAACGTCATCCCCGACCAGGCGACCATCGAAGGCACCGCCCGGACGCTGAACCCAGAGGGCCGGCGGGCGATCCGCAAATCGCTGGAACGCCGCTGCGCCGGCATCGCCGCCGCCAACGACTGCCAGCTGGAGTTCCAGTGGATCGACGGCTACCCGCCCACCATCAACGACCCGGGTATGACAGACTACGTCGCCAAAACCGCCAAAGCGGTGCTGGGAAACGATCGATATCTGCCGGTGGGTCGAGCGTCCATGGGCGGTGAGGATTTCGCGTATTACTTGGAAAAAGTGCCCGGCTGTTTTTTCCTCGCCGGGGTCGAGCCGCTCGACCGGCCGGACTATCCCTCGCTTCACACGGACCTGTACGATTTTACTGATGCGACGATTGGCGTAGGAATGCGGATGTTTGTGGCGCTAGCGCAAACAGCGGGCGAAGCGGGGCTAGGTCACGCGATACGTTGATCTCATCAGAGACGTTACAGGTTGAAATTGACGCCGGTTCTGAGGTACCCCGAAGAGCCGGGCAGTGACGTCGAGAAGCAGTCCTGCTCTTCGGGGTACCTCAGAAACCGGCGTCTTGAATCTTTGCGCGACTCTATCCGCACACAGTGGAATTTATTCCTCGCGCGGGGCGAGCGCGGCACCGACGGTCCCGACGACCGCGCCGGCGACGCCGCCGATCACGCCTGCGATAGTTTCAGCCACCGGGGTCGCCTGTTGCGCGAGGTGCGTGGCCGGGTCGCTCACGGTCGTCGCCGCACGGCGAATCCGCCCCGGCGCTTTCGCAGCCGCCTTGCGGGTCGCGGTCTCGGCCGACTTCGCCGACGCGGTCACTTTCCGTTTGACCGCTTTCAGTTTCGTCGTCGCCGATTTCTTCACCGCTTTGACCGATTTCTCAACCTTTTTGGCCGTTGCCTTCAGGGGAGCCGTCTTCTTGGCGATCTTCTTCACGGCTTTTTTGACCGCCTTCTTCGCAGTTTTTTTGGCTGTTTTAAGGACCGGTGCTTTCTTCGACGCTTTCTTTTTTGCCATCGTGACTCCGGGGTGTGGTGGTTCTGCGGGGAGTGTAACAACGGCCCAAAAACCTGCGAGAGAAATCCGGATTATCGACAGCAGAATCTAGATCCACCGGGCTCGCCCGGTCTACCACTGCAGCGATTCCAAATGCCGGGCGATGTCCCCGGCGCTCTGAAACCGCGCGAGGATCAGCGAATCTTTCAACCCGCGGATGATGTCCTTCACCACCCGCGGTTGCTCGGCATACCGCTTACGCCCGCCGACGATCGTGTGGAACACTTCGATCAGGTTGAGCACGTCTTTGCGAACCTTCCCGCGGGTGGGGGCGCCTAAGTCGAAGAAGTCGAGCAGCTTCACTTCGAACCCGATACCCGACCGGCGGATCATCACGTTGTGTTCGTGGATGTCGCCGTGGTATTCCCCGCGGGCATGGATCGGGGCAATCCCCTTCGCCAGCGGGTACAGCACGTGCATAGCTTCGAACGTGGTGAGCCGTTCGTCGGGTTGTTCGAGCAAAAACTCGCTGAGCTTTTTCCCTTCGACCAGTTCGCTGATGACGACGATCACTTTTCGTTTCTGCACGTACGCCACTTCCTGGTGGTGGTACTGCATCAGGATCGGGCAGTGCCGAAGGGCATCCAGCTTCCGCGCGTAGGCAATCGCAGCCTTGCCCAGCGGATCGCGGTGAGGGTAGTAAAATTTCGCCGCCCGGCGGATGCCGGTGTTTTTTTCGATGATCGCGTAGACCTCCCCTTCCCAGCCGCTGCCGAGCGGCCGTTCGATCAGATACTTCCCCGCCACCCCTCGACCGGGCGGGAAATCGAAGCGTTTGGTTTTACCCGGGCGGTACATGGTCTTAATCGAAATAACACGCGGAATGCACGATCAACGCTTTCAATCTTATCACGATTCCCGGCGGCCCGGCCGATTGAACGTAAAATTATTTATGACAGGCCTTTACATGCCATTATCGGACCCTTGGATAAACCCGCGCGTTTATAACGGCATCGATTTTTAATTTGGGTACACTTTGCCGGTTCGTAAACGGATCGGGTATGGATTTTCTCAAAAGCGTGGGTGGAAAGATCGCGACCGGCGCCGTCTCGCTGGCGGTCGTCTCGGCCGGTGTCGCGTGGTGGCAGACCGAGCAGGCGACCAAGGACCATATCCTGTCGGTCAGCGGGCGATTGCTCGGATGGTTCCTGCTGGTGCTGGTCGTGCCCTGGGCGCTGTTCTGGTTGATTGCCTGGGTCGCGAAACTGGACCGCAACGCCGCCGGCGCGGGGTTGATTTTGTCGATCACCGCCGTTCAGGCGGTGGTGCTGGCGTGGATGTTCGGCTGGTCGATCCACGGACCGACCGTCTGGGTGCTGTACGTCGCGGCGGTCCTGATCGCCGGGGTCTATAATCTGTTCACCTGCGATTGGATCGCCGAGAAGGTGTAGGGAGTGCCGCTAATGCCCAACGCGAATCAAAGAGTCGGGGAATACGTTCTCGAACAGAAAGTCGGTGGCGGCACGTTCGGCGAAGTCTGGCGCGCCCACCACCACGTCTGGAGCGATCAACTGGTCGCGGTGAAAATCCCGACCGACCCGCAGTACCTTCGCAACCTGCAACGCGAAGGCAGCGCGATCCACGGCTTAAAGCACGCGAACATCGTCCGCGCGATCGGGTTCGACCCGTACGCCGAGACCCCTTACCTGGCGATGGAGTACATCCCCGGGTCGAGCCTTCGACCGCTGGTCAGCCGGCGAACCGTCACCATTCCCGACGCCGTCGCGATCATGCGGCAGGTGCTGGCGGGGCTCGCGTACGCGCACGCCAACAACATCATTCATCGCGACATCAAACCCGAGAACATTCTCGTCCACGAAGCCGCCTTCGCCGACGGGTATGGCACGGACGGGCTGGTCAAGGTGACCGATTTCGGCATGGGTAAAGCCGCCGTCGCCTCGGCCGGGTCGATCGCGTATTCGGCGTCGTTGAACGACGAAGCGGGTCGTGAGATCGCCGGGTCGCTGGATTACATGTCCCCCGAGCAACGCTCCGGCGGGAAGGTCGACGCCCGGACCGACCTGTACGCCTGCGGCGTCGTGCTCTACGAACTCTTGACCGGTGAAAAACCCGCGGGAACTGAATTGCCGAGTGATTTAAATCGCGCGGTTCCCAAACATCTCGACGAGGTGTTCCGACGGTCGTATTCGCGGTTGGAAAAGCGGTTCACGTCGGCCGACGAATTCGCCGCCGCGCTCGGCCCCGCCCGCAAGGGCCCGCCGCCGTTAACGGGCGTGGCATTTAAGAAAGTGACGCCCCCGGTGCTGCGGTCAGTTGCCGAGCAGAAGCTCGCCGCCGTCGACTGCCCGCGGTGTCACCAACCGGTCGACGGGAACGACCAGTTCTGCATGCATTGCGGCGTACAGTTGGTCACCAGCGTCCGCCGGTGCGGAAAGTGCGGGGCTTACCCCGACGGGTCGGACCGGTATTGCATCTTTTGCGGTGAAACGTTGAAACCGGAAATGGCCGGCGTGTGAATGAATCGAAAAACCCGTTTAGCGGCTGCCCCGAAGTGGCGCTCTTGATCGAATGCCGCGTCGACCGCGTCCCTTCGGGACAGCCGCTAAACGAAGTAATAATGTTCCGAGACCGAACATGGGTGACCTCGTGGTAACCATCTTGATTTTCGTCGGTGTGCTCGCCGTCACGACCGTCTTATTCGGCGGCTGGTTGGTCGCGTCGCTGGTGCGGGGCACTTGGCGGTTGATCGACCGCGGGTCGAGCCGCGGGATCTCCGAATCATCGGTCGGAAGAAGCTGCGACAACCCCGGCTGCCGGACGATCAACCCGCCGCACGCCCGGTTCTGCCGGCGGTGCGGCACCGACCTGGGGCACATTGCCGGGCCGGGGATCACGCGCGACGCAAGCAAACGTGGTTTGAGACTCAGCGATCAACAATCGAAGCTGTCGGCCTAGCCCGCGTCCTGTGCACCCATGACCGCTTTGCAATCCCCATTCTCAGGCAACCAGGTAATTCGCGAACACGTCGCCGCCGACGATCTGGTCGGCAGACTTTCGCGCCCGGCGTCGATGCCGTTGCCGGGGCCGTTCGTCGCCTTGTTACAATCGATCATCAGCTTCGGGTTGCTTCCTTTGTTCCTCTGGCCGATGCGGTGGGCCGCCATGGTCGATGCCGAAAGCGTCGATCTGCTGGAACTGATCGCCCGCTGGCGGAGCCGTGCCGAACCGAAAGAGGCGAAGAAGCTCGACCGCCTGTCCCGCCGGTTCCGACCCCGGCCGATGCTGATGGTGCTCCCCTGGCTAGTGGTCGCGTTCAACGTCATCGTGATGGGTTCGTTGGTGTACCAGGGCGACCAGATCAGCCGGATCAAAGACCTGACCTTCGGCCACCGGTCTTCGACGCGATACGAGCGCGACGAGCGATACATACGAGACCAGCGCTACACCCGCGACGACGGAAACAATCAATACGACCGCTTGGCCCGTGACCCGGCTTCGGGATTGGAATCCCGCTTGTACCCGGTCTGGGTCTGGGGCCTGCTCGCGGGATATGTCATTCATTGGCACGCGGTGCGATCGCACGCCGGGAACGTCCGCGCGGTGGTGAAGTGGACCAACCGCGTCGCGACCGCCAACCGGTTGGCGACCATTCGCGATGCCGACCTGCACCTGGGGCCCGGCGTCTTCTGGATTCTGCTGGCCGTGCTGCTGTGCGGGTTCAACGCCTGGTGGGGCATCCCGATGGCGCTCGCCGGCGCGATGCAGCAGGGCTTCACCCGGGTCGCCAGCCCGCGCGTCCGCTCGGCACTGGCCGGCCAATTGCGTGACGGCTTTGCCGTGACAAGCTCGGCGACGTCGTCGCGATTCTGCAGTGGTGTTCACTGCGGTGCCCGGCTCCCTTCGGTGGCCAACTTCTGCCCGCGGTGCGGGTCGGCTGCCCTGTCGTCCGTCTGACCGGGATACCCGCCGACGCCACGAACCGATAAACTTGATTCGGTATGCAAACCATCTACATCTATCTCTCGCGGGCCGGATGGGCGTGGTTCGCCGTTGCCGGGACCTATCTGGCGGTTCGCCTCGGCTGGCGTGCGGTGCACGGCCGGCCGTTGTCGAACGCTGAACACGTGGAGGCCGAACAGGGACATGAGCAGTAGCACAGGAACAACCCCCGCCACCCCGGACCTGTTCGCCGCCGCGCTGGCCGACCCGGCCGTGCACCGGCAGCTCGAACAGAGCTTCATCGCGCACGTCGAACAGTTACTCGAAGACGACCGGTTGCGAATCGACACCGTCCGCGGCCGCCGGCCCGTCGCGGGGATGATGCGGAACGTCCAGCGGACCGACAAAGGTGTCGACGTCAAACGCCTGATGAGCGAGATGCGGCTGCCCGACCGCGACCTGCAGAACCGCATGCCGGTCGGGGAATCACTCGACGTTACGCTGCAGCAGCGCAAACTGCTGGTGCTCAAAGGCGCGACCGGCCGGTTGCGGGCGATTTGCGTCTCACCCACGCGGGCGCTGTTAACCGGGCAGGCCCCGCAGCCTTTGAAGTCGGCGGATGTGTTGAAGGTGCTGGGCGAAGTGCCGCCGCCGTTGAACGGCGTGCCGTCGACCATCGTCGTGATGTCGACCAGCGGGTTCACCATCGAAGCCCACGAGGTGGCCGAGCGGCGTGCCGACCGCACCGTGATTCTGGTCGAGCCGAACAAGGCCGGTGGGTGGGCGGTGTACGGGCCGGTCGAGACCAAGTCGCTGGTCGACCTGTTCGACCCCGAGGCCGACGATTCCAAGCGGGCCCGCGTGCGGGAGGAAATCGACGCGATGACGTTCGACCTGACCGGGTCGGGGATCGCCACGGACAAGATCGCGGCCAAGACGCATTTGCCGTTGCAGCTGGTCGAGTCGGAGATGAAAAGCTACGCCAAGAGTCACGCCGGCCTGGTGGCCAAGCGGCTCGACGGGCGGGTGGTGCTGTTCCGCGAGGGGAATATTCCGTCGTCTGCCACCAGCGCAAGTGGAGGTGGTGAAATGCCGTTGATCGATCGCATGAAAGCCCTGTTCGCCCGAAAAGGCGAGACCGAAAAGAAGATCGCTTTTTTGTCCGAACGCCGGACCGCCCTGATGCAGCAGCGGGACCGCTCGTACGAAGACATGAGCAACCTGGAATCGCAGGAAGGCAAGCTCCGCGTCGAGTTCAAGGAAGCGACCGGCGAGATCACCAAACGCCGGGTCACCGGGCAGCTTCTGCAACTGCGGAAAGACATCGAACGCCGGCAACAGTTGCTAGGCGTGTTGAATCAGCAGGTGAATATCGTCAGCACGCACCTGCATAATTTGGAACTGGTCAACCAGGGCAAGACCGCGAAGCTGCCCGACAGTGACGAGGTCGCGACCGACGCCGCCAAGGCCGAGGAAATGCTCGCCGGGTTGGAAGCCGACGCGGAACTGGCCGGCAGCATCGCCACGATCACCAACACCGGCATGAGCGAAGAAGAGCTGGCGTTGTATAAAGAATTAGAAGGCGACACCGCCGAGCCCGAGGTGGAATCGGCAACGAACGTGTCGGCGGAGTCGTCGCCGAAGGAAAATGTAGCGGTGAACAAAGCATCAACGCCACGCCGCGCCGAGCCGGAGGCGGGGTGACGCGTCCCCGGCGTGTAATCACGCCGGGCTAAAATGGGTCGTTCATGGTTCACAACACGCGTCGCCGACGAAGTAACCCCATTTTAGCCCGGCGTGAACACACGCCGGGACGGACATAAGCCGGGGAAATCGTCTTGAATTTGACGCGTCCCCGGCGTGTAATCACGCGGGGCTAAATGGGTCGTCCATGATTCACAACACGCGTCGCCGACGAAGTAACCCCATTTAGCCCGGCGTGAACACACGCCGGGTTGACGCGGATGTGATAGTTATCTTTAACCGGAAACCCATGGGTAACACGCTGGCCACGATGTTCACCATTTCCACCTACGGCACCTGGCTCCGCGGCGACGCCCGCGGGTGGGTCGATGACGGCGTCGTCTTCCCGCCCAACCCGGAATTGGAAAAAATCGATCGCGCGGCCATGACCCACGACCCGTATTTCTTCCCGCAAAATCAATGGAACGACATCGGCCGAGCCATGGGCGAATCGCTTCGCGATCGGCTAAACGTCCGGCTCTACGCGATGACGATCCAATCCTGGCATTCGCACGGCGTCATCGGCGCGACCCGGCATCACATCGCCGACGTGATCAAATGCGTCAAAGATGCGGTACGATGGCACCTGCGAATCGACCGGCCGATCTGGGCGACGCATTATGACAAACGGTGGTGCTTTGATTGGCCCGCGGTTCGTGGCCGAATCAACTATGTGGAGAAACATAATTTACGGAACGGATGGACGCGGCAGCCTTGGGAGTTCTTAAAATATCCGCCGGAGTTACGCGAACCCGGCGTGTAATCACGCCGGGCTAAAATGGGCCGTTTATGTTTCGCAACACGCACCAACAGCAAAGTAACCCCATTTAGCCCGGCGTGAACACACGCCGGGAGACCGCGATTCGCAAAAAACCGAACCCAACCCATGGCCCTCATCGACAAAATCTTCGGCAAGAAAAAATCCCTCAGCGAGCTGGATAAAACCGAGCTGCGCAAGGAAGAAATCCTTCTCACCAAGCACCGCGACAAGCTGTTCAAGAAGATCGAAACCATCAGCACCCAGAAGCAGGCGATCTTCAAACAAGGCGCGACCCAGAAATCGCCCGAGCTGCGCAAGGCGCTCGCGCAGGATTTCGAACTGAAGACACAGGAACAGATGATGACCGCCCGCGAGTTGAACTTGCGGAGCAAGGAGCTTTTGACGGTTAGCCGGCTGCGGATGATCCGCGAGAACAACCAGTCCGGCCGGGCCCTGGGCCGGTTGAACGTCACGGACAAAGACGTCGCGAAGATCGCCGGGTTGATCGAGGACGACAACGTCAGCCAGGACATGTACCGCGACCGGCTCGACACGCTGCTGGAGCTCGGGGCCGAGGGCGATAAATCCGCCTTGGAATCGGCCGGCCTTTCCGGCGCGGGGCAGGAACTGATGAACATCTGGAACGACCTCGACCGCGGCGCGGTCAAGCACGACCAGGCGTACGAGCAGGCCGACCAGGCGGTGAAGCGGAAAAGCGCCGCCGCGGGGGAGGTGTGATGCGTGTGGGCTTAATTGTTCTTTACGCCAGAGGAGTTTGCATCGCAATCATGCTCGTGTCGGCGTGGCTAGGAACTAAATGTTACCCGCAAGATGAAGACGGTGGATGGTTTTTTTATCCCGGGATGTTCGCAGTGATTGCGTTTTTTGCCGTCGGTTGGTTATCCCTATTTTTTAATTACAGAAGCAGGCAACGGGCTAAATGGCAAGATTGCACCGTAACAACGCCGCCGAATGGGTAATGGTGATCGTGCTGATGCCGTTCGTCTGGATCGCGAGAATGCTGCGTCGGTCCCGCGTTAAATCGCAGGAACCTGTTCGATCGAAAGCAATGATCGAAGGACTTCCACCGCGTACGATGAATTGAAAAGAAGTTTTGACCACCGATGACACTGATCAGCACGGATAAGACAGAACCGGCTTCTATCCGTGTATTCCGTGCTATCCGTGGTTAAATTTTTTCTGGCTTGTAAAAGGATCATAATGGGTTTGTTCAAGTCCAAAGACGAACGCCGCATCGAGCGTGAGATGAAAATCCGCGCCGGGCTTCGCAGCATCGAGCGGTCGATCCGGCAGCAGGAAAAGTTCGCCGAGGACTTCGTCAAGAACGCCCAGCACGCGCAGAAGATCGGCGACAAGGGGCAATACGCGTTCATCCGCAGCGCGCTGAAGCGCACGGCGGCCGTGAAGAAGATGCTCGAACGGCAACTGCTCAGCATGAAAAACGCGATGCTGATCCAGCAGCAGGCGCAGGCCAGCCAGCAGTTCGCCGAGAGCATGACGCTGATGGCCGGCGAGATCAGCCGAATCTTCGGCGAGATGGACCTGACCAAAACCCAGGGCCAGTGGGAACGGGCTGTGTCGCAGGCCGGGTCGCTGGAAGAGCGGATGGACGTCTTCCTCGACAGCATGGAACAGTCCGCCACCACCGGCACGATCACCGCGAACGAAGACCTCGTCAGCGACGACGAGATCGACCGCATGATCCAGGCGGACGTGCTGGCCGCGGAGAAAACCGAACTCGGCAAGCTCGATCAACTGGAAAGCGAGATCGCGAAAGAGCTGGGGGCGAAGCAGAAAGACTGATCGTTCAAACTCGAATGACGAAATTCGAATGACGAATCAATGACGAAACTCGAATGACCGAATGCAACCATCGGGTCGACGCAAACACTGTTCGTAAGTGATCCCATTTTAGCCCGGCGTGAATACACGCCGGGTTGACGTCGGAATGGCAAGACAGGTCATTCGCGAAAATAAAACGATTCGCAGCGCAAGCGTAAACCCGGCGTGTGCTCACGCCGGCCTAAATGGGGTGTTCGACACGTCGCGTTCTTTTACCCGGCTTTTAACCCGATCGCGCTGGCGGTGGCGTGGGTTTCAATGTGGCTGATGCTGATGTGCCATCGGGCGATGCCCTGCTCGGTGGCGATCCGGAGCGATTCGCCGGTCAACACAATTTTCGGTTGGCCGCTGGGTTCCTTGGTTACTTCGACGTCGGTCCAGGCGATGCCGCCGCGCCATCCGGTGCCCAGCACTTTCAGCACCGCTTCCTTCGCGGCGAATCGGCCGGCCAGGTGTTCGTAATATCGCTTGGGGCTGCGGGCGCAATACGCCTGCTCGGCGGCCGTGAAGCAGCGGTCGAGAAACCGCTGGCCGTGCTCGTCCACCAGCTGCTTGATGCGAGCAGTTTCGACGATGTCTATGCCGTGACCGAGGATGGGCATGGGGGAAAATCCGAAATCCGAAGCTCGAAATCCGAATCAAATCAGAATGACGAAATTCGAATGACGAACCAAATTCCAATGAACAAATGACGAAACAAATGCCTTCGAATCGGTGACTATCGTGATCTGCACAGTATTCGTTTCGTCATTTTCTCATTCGTCATTGATTCGTCATTCGAATTTCGTCATTCGAATTTATCAAGCGATCAGCACCGGCGCCGGGACATATCCGCTGCGGACCGACCCGCTCAGTTCCACGCTGCTTTTCAGGTTGCACGGATGTGCGTCCGGCCCCAGGCCGAAGTCGTTGGCGTAATCTTCTGCCAGCTGTTTCATCTCGGCAAAGGTCAGGTTCGGTTTGTCGCACGACTCGGCCGCTTCCTTGATCTCGTGCTCGTTCAAGAAAGTGCCGGTGATGCTGGTCAGGGCCGGCTGCTGCAGCAGCCATTTGCAGGCCAGCTGGTGCACCGTCATGCCGTGGTCGGTCGCGTAATGGCGGACCAGTTCCAGCTTTTTCAAACCGTAGATTTTCCAGGACTGGTCGCGAAATTTGCGGTGGTCGCTTTCCCCGATCGTCGTGTCGATCTTGACGACGTCTTTCAGGATCGAGCTGTTGTCGTGCACCCGCGCCATCACGCCCGCGCGGTACGAGTGTGCCGCTTCGCAGAACTCCCGGCCGGGGTTTTGTTCGAACAGGTTGTAGACCGTCTGCACGGCTTTGGCGCCGTGTTCGATGACGGCTTCGACGCCTTCCTCGCGCCAGCCGATCGCCGGTCCCAGGCTCACGCCCCAGACTTTGATTTTGCCCTCGGCTTTCAGTTTCTCCAGCTCGGCGAACGTGTCGTCGCGGAACTGCGGCCTTTTAATGTTGTGGGCCATGTACAGATCGACGTGGTCGGTCCCGAGCCGCTGCAGAGATTTCTCGAGCGACGACCGCATAAATGCCGGCGAAAAATCCTGACGCCGCTCGCGGTGACTGCCGGCTTCGCCCGGGTCGCTGTAGAAGTCGTAGCCGAACTTGCTGCCGATCTCGATCTGGTCGCGGCGAAGCCCGGACGTTTTCAGCCATTTTCCGAAGACGGTTTCGGCGCGGCCGTTACCGTAGGCGTCACCGTTGTCGAAGAACGTGATCCCCTGTTCGTAGCTGAACCGGCAGATCTCGGCCGCGCGGTCGTCGGTGTAGTGACCCCACCAGTCGACGCCGAAAATCCAGCACCCGAGCGAGATCGCGGAAACTTCCAGTTGCGTGTCACCAAATGATCGGCGTTGCATGTTCGGTCGTCCAAGCAGAAAAAGTCCCGCCGGTGGTGGTCGCTTCAACGAACCCATCCGGCCGGCGTTATAGATTGTAGAGCAAGACGCTCCGCCCGTCTCATGTTAGAGTCGCCTTCAGAGTTTTACATACCCCGATCGAACGAGGAAACCGCCGCATGAAATTCAAACACTCCGCCGCCGTGCTGCTCGCCGCTGTTTTGGGCGCTTCGAATTATTCCTTCGCCCAGCAGGCCGCGTCGGCCGGCGTGAAACCGGGTGATGTGCTGGCGGTGTGCGGCGATTCGATCACCGAGCAGCATTTGTACTCGTCCGACATTGAAGCCTATCTGGCCATGTGCAAACCGGTCGACGGGGTTCGCACCGAGCAGTTCGGGTGGGGCGGTGAAACGGCCGAGGGGTTCAAGAACAAAATGCCCCGGTTCATGCTGCCGTTCGGAGGCACCGTCGCGACCACCTGTTACGGAATGAACGACGGGCATTACGGCCCGCTCACCGATGCGACCGCCACCTGGTACCGCAACAACACCGTCGCGGTGGTCGAGGACCTGAAAAAGTCGGGCGTCCATTTCATCGTGCTCGGGTCGCCCGGGGCAGTCGATTCCGACACCTATCGCAAGGGCCCCGAGCAGGCCGAGGTGTATAACAAAACGCTGGCCGGGCTGCGGGATATCGACCGTGAGGTCGCCGCCCAGCAGGGGATCGCGTTCGCCGACGTGCACCAGGCCATGATGGAGGCGATGACCAAGGCGAAGGAAAAATACGGCAAGAAATACGTGTTCGCCGGCGGGGACGGAGTTCACCCCGGTGCCAACGGGCATCTCGTGATGGCCTACGCGTATCTGAAAGCGCTCGGGTTCGACGGGAACATCGGCACCATCACGGTCGACATGGCCGGCAACACCGCGCAGGCGACCGAAGGGCACAAGGTTATGTCCGTGAACGCCGGTGTGGTCGCGCTCGAAAGCACGCGGTACCCGTTCTGCTTCACCGGTGACCCGAAGGCGTCGGATGCCACCACGGGCATGATCGAATTCATTCCGTTTAACGAAGACCTGAACCGGTTCAAGCTGGTGGTGACCAACCCCGGTGCGGAGAAGGTGAAAGTCACGTTCGGCGACTCGAGCAAGGAATTTGCCGCCGCGGACCTGGCCAAGGGGATCAACCTGGCGGCGGAGTTTCTGAACAACCCGTTCAGCAAACCGTTCGCGACCGTGATGGAACGCATTCACCAGAAGCAGAATATCGAGACCATGCTGACCAAGAATTTTTACAATTCGATCCCCGAGTTCGAAAAAGCATTCCCCGGCACCGAAGAGGCTTACGCGGCGGTCGAAAAACCGATTCAGAACTTGATTGCCGCCAACTCCAAATCAGTCGGCACGCTCGCGGCCCCGGTGCAGTACCAGATCAAGCTCGAAGCGGTGAAATAAGCTACAGTGGGACGGTACCCGGATGGAATGTGTTATGAATCCGCAGCGACCCTGTCCCCGTTGTACCCAGCCGCTGCCGCAGGCGGCATTGTTCTGCCGGCGGTGCGGGGTCGCGGTGCGACCGGGGTCGGCCGCGGGGCGGTTCGTGCCGCCACCGCTCCCGCGGAGGCCCTCGGGGCTCCGCTGGGCGCTGCCGACCGCTGTGCTCGCAGTGTTGCTGTCAGTGGCGGTGGGGCAGATGTTCTGGCGGATGGACGGCTACGTCCCGGCGACCGCCGTCGGGCAGAGCGGCGGCTTTGAAATAGTGCAAACCGGCCAGACCCTGCCGGCTTCACCGGCCGAGGCGATTCACGATGTCATCCGCGAGTACGACCGGTCGCATTACGATTCGCGCAAGCACCGTTAGTCTGTTTGCCTTTCGCCCCCGCTCGCGTAAAACCTGACGCGTGGCTGACCTCTCGACCAATCTTGCCGGGCTTAAACTTCCGAACCCGACGATGACCTGCTCCGGCACCTGCGGGTACGCGTTCGAGTACGCCGACTTTATGGACCTGTCGCAACTCGGCGGGTTTGTCACCAAGTCGATCACCCGCGAAGAACGGCCCGGCAACGAGCCGACCCGCGTCGTCGAAACCCGCGCGGGAATGCTCAACGCGATCGGGCTGGCCAACGTGGGGCTCCGGCGTTTTCTAACCGAAAAAGTCCCGCTGCTGCAGAAAATGCCCTGCCCGGTGATCGTCAATGTCGCGGGGCACAGCTACGACGATTACGTCGAAACCGTCGCCGCGATGAACGACCTGGTCTGCGTCGCTGCCGTGGAATTGAACGTCTCCTGCCCCAATGTGAAAGACGGTTTGACGTTCGGCACGCACCCCGGCCGGTTGAAGGAACTGGTCACCGAGGTGAAAAAAGTGCTGCCGGGCAAACCGCTGATGGTGAAGCTGTCGCCGAACGTCGAAGACATCACGCAGATCGCCCGGGCGGCCGTCGAAGGCGGGGCGAATATTTTGTCGATGGTGAACACCTTCACCGCCATGGCGATCGACCTGCACAAGCGTCGCCCGCGGCTGGCGAACGTCACCGGCGGGCTATCCGGCCCGGCGATCAAACCGATCGCCCTGCACCTTGTCAGCCGGGTGTATCGCAACGTGGCGAAGCATGCGAACGTGCCGATCGTCGGCATGGGGGGTGTGCAATACTGGCAGGACGCGGCCGAGTTTATCCTCGCCGGCGCGACCGCGGTCGCCGTCGGCACGGCGTTGTTCGTCGATCCCGCGACGCCGAACAAGATTTGCACGGGGTTGGACGACTGGTTGAAAAAACAGGGAGTCGATCGGCTGGCCGAACTGGTCGGCGCGCTCGAACTGCCCGGGGACCAGCCACGACAGGCCCCGTATCCCTGAACCCGCCCGAACGTCCGGGAATATCTCGGTTCGGCGGTCCGGGTAAATCCCCGCACATATTGCAGTCAAGTTACGCAAGAATCATCGCCGCTGCGCCCGTCCGTTAATACCGACGCGACCAGCGCAGAAGGGCCATTGCGCGATGTATTTCGAAACTCATGAAAATTGGGGCGGCGTGATTTCGACACCGGGTTCACCCGATACATAAAAAGTGTAGTGGGTCGAAACAGGCGACCGGTGTGCTCATTTGTTCCCGGGTCCGGGTCGCAATTGCGGGTGTTTTTTTTCGGTGGGGACGGCCATGCGAGTTTCGGTAGAACTCTACGATCAGATCGTATCGGCTCTGCGATCTGACAAGAGCGGGGACAAGGACAAGCGGCGCGAGCCGCGGGTGGGCCTAACCGGCGAAGCCAATCTGATCACCGTCGGTGCCGACGGTAAACGGCTGGCCGGGACCGTGCGCATTCGCGACGTCTCCCCGGGCGGGATCGGATTGTTCTTCAATCAACCGCTCGAAAAAGGGCAGCGGTTCGTGCTGCAACTGGAAGCGATGAACGGTGACCGGCTGTGGCTCGTCTGCCACGCGGCTCACACCAAGAAAATCGAAGGCGGGCGGTTCCTGGTAGGCGCGCGGGTGGCCCAGGTGATGCGGGCGGACCAGATCAAGCAGGTGGAAGCGCAGACCGCCGCCTCGTCACGCCGGGTCGCCCGCGCCGAATCGCCTGTTGACCTGGCCGATGTGGCGCGGTTGTCCAAGGCCATTCTGGGCTGAGACTCTGCTCTGTTTTCCAATCGATTCCTCAATTAACGCCCCGTTGCTGCCGTAAGAATGCGACCCCGCGCGCGTTGACACCGGTTGCCCGCCGCTTAGACTTCCACGCTTTCGCCGCGTTATAAAGACCGGCTGCAGTCGAACCATCTAATCGTCCGATAACCCTTAAAGGAACCGATTTCGCGCGACGAAGTTCTTCGTCGTCCGCTTCGGGCAAGTGACATGAGCATCGAGATTGAATTTATTCAGGCCCGGCAGATCCTCGACTCCCGCGGTAACCCCACGCTGGAAGTGGACGTCATGCTCGAAGACGGCACCCTGGGTCGGGCGGCGGTTCCGAGCGGCGCGAGCACCGGTGAGTACGAAGCCGTCGAGCTCCGCGACGATGATAAAAAAGTCTACGTCGGTAAAGGCGTTCTGAAAGCCGTCGACAACGTCAACACGAAGATCGCCCCCGAGTTGATCGGCCTGGACCCCCGCGACCAGGAAGCGATCGACCAGTTGATGATCGAACTGGACGGCACCCCGAACAAGGCCAAGCTCGGCGCGAACGCGACGCTCGGCGTCTCGCTCGCGGTCGCCAAGGCGGCGGCGGAAAGCAGCGGGTTGCCGTTGTACCGGTACCTCGGCGGGCCGGCCGCAAAGACGTTGCCCGTCCCGATGATGAACATTCTCAACGGCGGGAAGCACGCGGACAACAACGTCGACTTCCAGGAATTCATGATCCAGCCGTGGGGCTTTGACAACTTCAGCGACGCGCTCCGCGCGGGCGTCGAAGTGTACCACGCGCTGAAAAAGGTCCTGCACAAGAACAAGATGAGCACCGCCGTCGGTGACGAAGGCGGGTTCGCCCCCGACTTGAAGGATAACGAAGACGCGCTGAAGGTGATCGGCGAAGCCGTCACCGCGGCCGGGTACGAATTCGGCAAGCAGATTTTCGTCGCCCTGGACCCCGCCGCCAGCGAGCTGTGGGACAAGGAAAAGAAGGGGTACAAGTTCTTCAAGAGCGCCCCGGACAAGATCGTCAGCAGCAGCGAGATGGTCGACTACTGGTCGAAGTGGGCCGAGAAATATCCGATCCGCTCGATCGAAGACGGCCTGGCCGAAAACGACTGGGACGGCTGGAAAAAACTGACCGACCGCCTGGGCAAGAAGGTCCAGCTGGTCGGCGACGATCTCTTCGTGACCAACGTGAAGTTCCTTGAAAAAGGCATCTCGACCGGCACCGCCAACAGCGTGCTGGTGAAGGTGAACCAGATTGGCACGCTCAGCGAAACGCTGGCGACCGTGAACATGGCGATCCGCAACGGCTACAGCGCGGTGCTGAGCCATCGCAGCGGCGAGACCGAAGACAGCACGATCGCCGACATCGCCGTCGCGACCAACTGCGGTCAGATCAAGACCGGTGCCCCGGCCCGCAGCGACCGCGTCGCCAAGTACAACCAGTTGCTCCGCATCGAAGAACAATTGGGTGAACAGGCGGCGTATGGCGCGTCGTTCTGGAATAAATAGTGTGAGGAAAATCCGAAACCCGAAGCTCGAAATCCGAAAGCCGTCCGAAAAATACCGCCTCATCGTGCCACGGGCCTCCTGCCCGTGATTAGAGCGGAGCGATCTTCACCGAGGGCAACGGAGGCGATCAAGCACACGGGCAGGATGCCCGTGCCACAGCAGATCACGCCGGGCTGACAGCGCCGGTCGGGCATCAACAGCCACGGAGATCGCCGGTCTTTTTCGGATTTCTGGTTTCGGATTTCGCATTTCCCCCTGAAGTTATGGAACACACCCGACCCAACACCACCTCCGTCTGGTCCCTGCCGCTGCTCTGCCTGGGGCTCGGCATCCGGGTTGACAGCGCCGGTCGGGCATCAACAGCCACGGAGATCGCCGGTCTTTTTCGGATTTCTGGTTTCGGATTTCGGATTTCCCCCTGAAGTTATGGAACACACCCAACCCAACACCACCTTCCTCTGGTCCCTGCCGCTGCTCTGCCTGGGGCTCGGCAGCCGGGCTGACAGCGCCGGTCGGGCCTCGACAGCCACGGAGATCGCCGGTCTTTTTCGGATTTCTGGTTTCGGATTTCGGATTTCCCCCTGAAGTTATGGAACACACCCAACCCAACACCACCTCCCTCTGGTCCCTGCCGTTACTGTGTCTCGGCCTCGGCATCCTAGCTGTCTGCGTGCTGGTCCCACAGGCCGAGGGGAACAAGAAGCTGACCGCCGATCGTGACGCGCTCAAACGTGATCTGACCCAGGTACAGGCGCAGTTGGCGGTGAACCAGGAATTCCTGGCGGTGGTCAAAACGGACCCCGAGTTGGCCGAGCGACTCGCACAACGGCAGATGCGGCGGATCCGGGTCGGGACCGAAGTGCTCGACCTTAAAGGCGTTGAAAAACGCGACGGCATCTCGGCGTTCCAGATGTTGAAAGTCGCCGCCCCGCCCCCGGCGGTGCCGTACCGGCCGTTGCACGGCGTGCTGGGCGAAATCTGCCGGGACACGCACCGGCAGCTGTATGCGATCGGCCTCGGCATGTTCATGATCGCCAGTGCGCTGGTACTTGGGGTTTCAGGTAACCGAGAATAAAGCGTGGGTTCAAGTAAGCACTTCGACCAGCCGCAAACTGCCCGGAATCGACTGGTCCGGTTCCCAACTGGCAATCAAACGGGACGTACCCCACGCGAACGATAGGACTGAAAACTGATAGCTTAATGAATTGCCGCTACAGACCACGTCCTGTGGGTCTCCGCCGGATTGTTCGTCGAAGGTAATGCTCGCCGTCCATCGGCCCGTTTTCAGGTCGGCCTTGAGGTCGGTGATTTTTCCTTTCCACTGTCGCAACAAGGAAGGATTCGGCCACGCATTTGTTGGCTTTTTCGGCATACGCGATGCTCCGTTCAAAATATGATCAAAGCTTGCAGAAACGAACCTTTGATGGGGTTAATATCCTAAAATAGTTCAAACGCAAGATATTTTTCTTGATAATTTGGACGGCGATTGCGCCGTTTGAGGCGAATCATCTGGTGTCGAAAGTAAGTCTCAGGCACCTGCATACTTTTGCCGGACAGTTGCATGCGAATCTGCCTTTTCACTTCGACCTTTCTCCCCAAAATCGGCGGCCACGAAGTGGCGATGGACGAACTGGCCAAACGGCTCACGGTGATGGGTCACGAGGTCGTCGTGCTCACACAAACCGCGAGCCGTTGGCGGTGGCGCGAAGAACTCGACCGGCCGTACCGCATCGTCTGGTTCAGCAAACCAGTCTCGCAGAAATGGGCGATCGGCAAGTTCCGCCGGGTGCTGGCCCGGCTGTACCGGCAGTGGCCTTTCGAAATCATTCACACGTTTTCCAGCTACCCGACCGGCTTTGCCGCCCTCGAACTGAGCCGGGACAAACGGGTGCCGCTAGTCATCACCTCGCAGGGGGGTGATCTGGCCGAGGGATCGCGTTACGAGAACCGTCCGGTGGTGATGGACCGCATCCGCACGACGCTGCGCGACAGCACCGCGGTGACCAACATCAGCCGGTACATGCGGGACCGCGCGCTGGCGATCGAACCGGCCTGTGCGCCCCGGTTGCACGACATTCCCAACGGCGTGGACCTGGCGGCGTTGCGATCTTCGCCGGTGGATGCCGAGCCGCCGTTCCCGGCGGTGAAGGACGTGCCTTTCGCGCTATTCCTCGGACGATTTCACCCGCGAAAAGGGATCGACGTGCTGATCCGCGCCTGGGGCAAGGCGGGGGTCGGTAACGCCCGGCTGGCCCTGGCCGGCAAGGGCCGGGAGGACGCGCCGCTCCGCGAGCTCGCGGCAGTGACACCGGGCAACGACTGCATCGATTTTCTCGGTCCCGTCTACGGATCGGCCAAGCAGTGGCTGCTGCAGAACGCCGCCGTGGTGGTCGCGCCGACCCGGACCTGGGAAGGCCTCCCCGTCGTGGTCCTCGAAGCCCTTGCCTGCGGCCGGCCCGTCATCGGCACCAACGTCGGCGGGATCGTCGACCTGATCAAACCGGACGTCAACGGTTTACTGGTCGAGAAGGAAGACGTCGACGGCCTCGCCGCAGCACTGACAGAACTGCTGGGTGACCCGGCACGCCGCGCCCGCTTGAGCGCCGGCGCGACGCAAGCGATTGCCCCGTACGATTGGAAAATCGTCGCCGGGCAATACGTCGCGCTGTACGAAAAATGCCTCCACGGGATGACGTTCTAAGACCCTCGTTTAGCGGCTGTCCCGCAGGTACGCTTTTTCTCCGAACAAACGCGTCCCTGCGGGACAGCCGCTAAACGCAGATGCATTAGATCGGCTGTTCGCCGAACAGCTTATTTTTCACCACCGTCGACGTCACCGGCACGACGACGCTTGCAGCGGTCGTCGTCTTCCAACCCGACTGGGCGACGATCCGGACCGTGTACGTGCCGGCCCCGAGGTTGGTAAACGAATAGTTCCCGAGATGATCGGTCGTCGTGACGCGGTCGGCGGAGTCGAGCACGCCGTTGGCGTTCAGGTCAAGATACACCTTCCAGCCGGGCAGGCCGATCGCGTCGGTGCCTTTCTGACCGTCGCCGTTGCCGTCGGCGAACACCTGCCCGCCGATCGCGCCCGTGCCGAACGACACGGCGGTCAGCGTCACGTTGTCCAGCGCCATGCCGGCCGCCCCGGCGGTGGTGTTGATGAAGCTGACCGCCGACGAAGCCGACGACGCGGTGACCAGATACGTGCTGGTCTGCCAGCCGGGTTTGGCAGCGGTTTCGCCCGTGACCGACTTGGACAACGTCGCAACGGTCTTGCCGCCGAAGGTGACTTTCATCGTCTTCACGTCCGGCGACCCGAATCCCGGGAATGGGTTGGACGTCCACGCGAAACTGAGCTCGTATTGATGGTTCGCGGCGGTGGTGACCGACTGCGAAATCGTCCCGGGCGAAGCCCCGGCGAGGTCGAGCCATTGGTGACCGCTCGCGGCCGTGCTGGCGAACGTCGAACCGGGTTTATCACTGACGACGTCGACGCTGGCCGCGGCAACTTTCCACCCGCTGCCGATGGTCTGCCCGACGCTGAAATCCGTGTACCCCTGCCCGCTGGCACCGAAGCCTATCGCGGGATTTTCAAAGCTCCCGTTGCTCAGCAAATTCGTGGCGAACAGTCGGCGTGGTTCCATGGCTTCAATGTGTGTGCTCATATCCTGGTCTCCTGAATTGATGTGATCGAATCTTGCCGTAATAGTACTTCCGCCGCCTGGTGTCTCAAGACAAAAAAGCAAATTGCATTCAACGAATGTGATCGGCGACCTTTGCCGGCGCATAAAAAAACCGCCACTGGAAATGGCGGTTTGCGGTCCGGGCGAGTGATGTTTCCGATCAGGCCGCGACGTCCTGGGTGACCGCTGGTTTCGGGTTGGCCGCGCGGTACGCGACCCGGCGGGCGATGAACGACGCGAATCGAGTTTGTTCGGTCGCGAGTTTCGACTGGAACGTCGTGAACTCGGCTTGCAGCGGGTCGGACAGATGACCGAGCCGGTGCGTGACGTCGGCCTTGAGCGCGGCGAAGCCGGCGGCGATCTGGTCGGCGACCGACGGGGGGGTGGTCGCGTTCGCCGTAGTGTCCGTTGCTGTCGACGTAGCGGCGGTGTTGGTCGATGTCGCGGTGCTGACCGTTGCCGAGTCGGCGTTCGTCGGGTCGATGGCGATTTCGGTCGTGGTCGCAGCCACGAGCCCGGTCGCCGCCGGTGCGGCGGTCAAAGTGTTGGGCGCGGTCACCGCCTTGCCGTGGTCGGTCTGCCAGGTGACTTGGTGCTCGAACGCGTTGATCTTGGCTAAGACGTCGCCGGTCAGGTCGGAATATTGATCGACCTTCTGCGCATCGGACGCGCCCCGGCGGGCGGCAAACCCCTGGAACCGCGTCAGTTCCGTAGCCAGCTTGGATTTCACGTCGGCCAGCTTCGTCTGCTGGGCGGGTGTCAGGTCTCTAAACTGAGCTTCGATCTTAGACTGCAGCCCCGCGAATCCGCCGGCGATCGTCGTGTTCAAAGTCTCAGCAGGCGTGGCAGGGGAGGTGCCCGCCGTCGTCGCCACCTGCGGTGTTACGCCCGGCGGCAGCGTCACCGGTTTACCGCGATCCAGCTGCCAGGTGACCTGGTGTTCGAACTGATTGACCTGACCGCCGAGTTGAGAGAGCAGGCTGTCGAACGCGCGGTCGGCATGCAGAGCCGCTTTAGCCGCATCGCTGATCGTCACCGTGTCTGTCGGTGTCGACGTCGAAGCAGGCGTTTGCGTCGTCGCGGTGGTGGCAGAATTGGCCGTTGCCGGAGTCTGCACCGCCGTAGTGCCGTTGGTGGATGTAACAGACGAAATGCTCATATCGACCTCGCCGTAAGGTGCCCCGGATGTGGTCAGGAGTGGAACCTGCGCCGCCGACTCAATTATCGGCCAACTGGCGGCTTAAGGATGAGTACGGCTGATATTTAAAGGCGGGGAACGCCCTGCGGCCGACGACGCGACGCGGGACCGTTCCTATCAAAAGGTAGCCATGTCGCAACTGGGTGTGCCGGGTCATTCATGGTGTTAGTCTATTCTAAAGGGGACATCACTCAATATTCGATTTCCAGCGATTGCGGTCGCCCATGCATGGCGATTTTCTTAGTAATGAGTGATGTCCCCTTTTTCGTTTACCTTTTTCGTTTATAATTTGAAAACTTTCCCAGGCCCTTGCCAGCTAATGTCCTCTGAACAACGATCACCTAACCCCGCTAATTAGGAATGACCCCTTTCAAATGTTCGGGTTTGCCGTGATCCCGAGCTTTCCAGAGGCGTGGTAGGCTTCGATGCCGCGGCGTAAGTTGTAGGCGGGGTTGAAGTTCAGGCCGTTTTGGGCCTGCGTTAGGTCGGTTTCGGTCCAGTCCTGGGTGAAGCTGTAGGGGTTTGGAAAGTAGTCGGGGGGGAGGTCGGTTTTGAGCACGCGGTTGAGTTCTGTGATCACTTCGTTGAAGGACCAGGACTGGCCGGCGCCGATGTTGAAGACGCCGGGGGCTTTGGCCCGGGCGGCGGCGAGGTTGGCTTCGACTACGTCTTCGATGTAGACGAAGTCGCGCTTCTGGGTGCCGGGGGCGAAGATGCGGGGTGGGTTGCCGGTGCGGATTTGTTTGGCGAGTTGGTGGATCATGCTGGCGAGTTTGCCTTTGTGGTCCTCACCGGGGCCGTAGACGTTGCTGTAGCGGAGGCCGACGATCGGGTGGGCGAGCCTGGGGGCGTAACGGGCGGCCATTTTTTCCATGATCAGTTTGCTGAAGGCGTAGATGTTGAGGGGGTCGGGGGTTTGGGATTCCTTCATCGGCACCGGGCCGCGGCCGTAGATGCTGCAGCTGCTGGCCCAGACGACGCGGGCCTTGGTGGCGACGGCGTGGTCGAGCAGCTTGCGAAACGTCTCGACGTTATTCCGCATCATGAGCTGTTGATTGCTCTGGTCTTCCCCGGCGGACCCGACCACGCCGGTCAGGCTGGCCTGGTGGAAGATCAGGTCGAACGGGCCGAGCGCGGTCATCGATTCGACGTCTTGAGGGCCGGCCAGGGTGAGCACGTCGCCGTCGAAGTCGATCAGGTTGCAGAAGTGGGAGGAGAGGAACGAGTCGGCGGCGACGACGGCGTGGCCGTCGGCGGCGAGCCGTTTGGCGATGTTCGATCCGATGAAACCCGCACCGCCGGTGACCAGAGCACGCAGAGCAACCTCCGAGGTAAAAGCCGAGCAAACTTTACAGGGTCGGCGGCGGGACTGCGAGAAATGGAGCAGTTCCGAATCCTGTCGGAGTAGGATACGACAGGTCAGTCAGACCGACACTGGCGGGGGTGCGGGGCGTTGCCGAGATCGAGGCCGGATCGCCAGCTTTGACGAACGGCTGCCGGATAATCATGTTTGAAATTGGTCAGAAGACGGCCGAAGGGGCGGTAAATCGATGAATTGCAGCACAAAATATGTGGAGTGACCGCTGTTGGCATGACAGTTGTTTTACTCATATCAACTTCAATCACTCCAAGACTGGTTGGACGAAAAGACCCATTCTCCCCCTGAAGTGGATAACGCTTCCGCCCACAACCCGAAGCGTTTCCACAAGCCCACTCGAAGCCGCCCTTGCCCGGGGCGGCTTTTTTTGTCTTCAATTTGGTTATGTCGAGGGCTATTCGTCGAGCCCGGCGTATGCAGTGGCCGAGTCCAGCCTCTTGATGGACTTGCTCAACTCGGGGTTAGTCGAAGCCAGCTCAGGCATCGTCATGTCTTTAATAACGACTTCGCCAGTTCGGTTCTGCACGGTGTAGGTCGGACCGCTGGCCCCGGCGTTTACCGAGATCGTTTCGTGTCGGCGCTCGATGGTCGTAATGAGCGGGCCGGCAGGGTGGGGAACGAAAGCTTGCGAAGCGGCCGGCCGGTGCGGGAAGATCAGCACCCAGCCCAACCCTGCCGCAATCATCACATAAGTGGTGCGAAGCGATTGGCGTTTACGGGGTTGCATAGTGAGGCCATCGGCATCCGTGGGTCGCTGCTTTAGACCGAGCTGAAAAGTCCGCATACACATCGTTATCGGACGCGCGGCTCGACGCCCAACAGGTGGCGGACGAAGAAATCTTTCCGCCGTCGGTTGCCATAGGTGCCGTCCTGGCCGTGGTCGGCGTTGGGGATCACCAGCAGATCGAAATCCTTGTCGGCTTTGATCAGCGCGTTCACCACCTGCATCGTGCTGGCCGGGTCTACGTTGTGGTCGGTCTCGCCGACGATCAGCAGCAATGCTCCGTGCAGGTCCTTGGCGTGGGTGACGTTGCTCTGCTCGGCGTACCACGGACCGACGGGCCAGCCCATCCACTGTTCGTTCCACCAGATTTTATCCATGCGGTTGTCGTGGCAACCGCAGTCGGCGACGGCGGCGGTGTAGAAGTTGCCGAACGCCTCCACCGCCCGCAGCGCGCTCTGCCCGCCGGCGCTGGTGCCGAAGATGCCGACGCGGGTCAGGTCCATGTACGGATACGTCTTGGCAGCGGCTTGGATCCACAGAATCCGGTCGGGGAACCCACTGTCACCGAGGTTTCGCCAGCAGAGGTCGTGGAACGCCTTGCTGCGGTTGCTGGTCCCCATGCCGTCGATCTGGACGAGGATGAACCCGAGCTCGGCCATCGCCATTCGGCTGCTGTTGATGCCGAATGCTTTGGGCACGAAAGAGTCCTGCGGGCCGGCGTAGACGTCTTCGATCACCGGATAACTCTTGGCCGGATCGAAGTTCGTCGGCCGGTAGATCACACCGAAGATGTCGGTCGTGCCGTCGCGGGCTTTGGCGACGAACCGCTCGGGGGTTTTCCAGCCGGCTTTCAGCAGCTCAGAGATGTCGGCCTGTTCTAATGAACACACCAATGACCCGTCGGTCGTGCGACGCAGCTCGGTGGTCGGGGGCATGTCAATTCGGGAATACGAGTCGATCAGAAATCGTTGGTCGGGTGAATAGGTCACCTTGTGCGTGCCGTCGCCGGGGGTGAGATCGACCAGGTCGGTGCCGTCGAAATTCACCCGGCAGAAGTGGACGTAATACGGGTCCTGCCCCGGCACGATCCCGCCCGCCTCGAACCAGACCTGTCGGTGCTCGGCGTCGACTCGGTCCACCTTGCGGACCACCCAGTCACCTTTGGTGATCTGGTTCTTCACCCGGCCCGATGCCGAGTCGTACAGATACAAATGGTTCCAGCCGTCCCGCTCGCTCATCCAAATAATTTCGTGAGTCTCGCGCAGGTAATGCACGAACATCTTGCCGGAATAATCGATGAACGTTTTGCTCTGCTCGTCGATGATGGCGGTCGCCTTGCCGTCGCCGGCGTCGACGGCCACCACCCGCAGCACCTGGTGCCCGCGCTGGTTGTACAGGAACGTGAATCGCTTCGAATCCGAATCCCACCGCACATCGTCCAGCGACCAGGGGTTGGGGAACAGCTCGTCGCTGACCGGCATTTCCTTTCGCGCGTCTACGTCGAACAGGTGCGGTTTGGTCAGCGGGATGCGGTCACCGGCTTTGAGGTAATCGTACGACAACAGCTTCGGCTGCAACTGGTCCGGCGGGGACGACTGCACGAGAAACACCTTGCGGTGGTCGCCGTCCATCGTCTTGAGCGCGACCAGTTTTTTCGAGTCGGGAGACCACTCGAAATCGTTGCCGTAGCTGTCGCTGGGTTTGCCGTCGGTGGTCAAGGCGAATTCGCGATCGTCGCCGGCGTCGCGCAGAAAGATGTTGTTGTCCCGGACCGACGCAACCCATTTCCCGTCCGGTGATTGCCCGGGCCGGCGATTCGAATTCGACCGCGCGGGCCGGTCCGGCGTGTTGCGGTTTGCCTGCGGTTTGTTTTCGACGATCGCGTCACCCCCGCCTTCGACGGCTTCGAACATCGCCAGCCGTCTGCCGGTATCACTGCGGACGATCCAGACATGGCCCGCGAACGTGTTCTGCTGGCGCTTCTCGCCCGCGGTCAGGGTGCCGTAGCTGACCGGTTGGCCGTCGGTGCTGGCCCAGAACAGCTCGACGGGGCCGTCGGTTTTGTTGACGAACGTGATCGACGATTCGGCCCCGGTCTGGCTGCGGTGCATCTCGGTCAGTTCCGGCAGCGACTCCCGGGCGACCGGCGGGCCGGCCGCTCCGGACAGCGTGTAGTCGTTCAGATCGATCTGCCATCGTTTGCCCGCCACCTGCACGATGCGCAGGTCCGGTTTCCCGCCGGGTTCGATCGCCTCGACCCGAAGGCGCGCGGCATCGTTTCTCTGACCGGTCGTCTTCGACAGCGCCTCGGCAAACTTCGCGTGGTCGAACGCCGGCCCGCGCGTGCCCGCGGCGGCATCGACCCAGACGAAATCCCGGGTGCCTTCGGGATCGTCGTTGCGGTACCAGAACGCGTTCCCGCCGGGCATCCAGTGCGGCGTCACCTGCATGCGGAACGCTTTGTTCCTTCCGAACCGGTCGAACTGGTCGGACCGTTCGTAGTCGGCCCGCGTGCCCTGGGCGTGCACGGCCCGCGTGCCGATCATGCACGCCAGGACAACAAAACGCCGCCACGACACGCGAGACATGAGCATGAACTGTTTCCTTCCGACCGGCCAGGCGAATCCCTCCGATCCTGACCGACCGGGGTCACGATTCGGTGGCACTGTTCTGCGTTATAGCCGCGCGATTTGCAACCGTGGGGGAAGGTGGTGGCGTGGGGATTCGGAGGAGGCGCGATTCGATGTTCGGGCCCGGCCCTTCGGCGTACCTCAGGACCGGCGTCTTGATGCGCGTTCGAATGTTACCTGTCTATCGACGCCGGCTCTGAGGTACCCCGAAGAGGCGGGAGCTCCGGACCGTTCAGCGTATCTCGCTTTCGTCGTCACTCCCCGGCGCCCTTCGTTTTCAGCGTCGTGTTGAAGAAATGCAAGACGTCCAGCGCGATCGACGGGCGGTCGAACCCTGTGTCGTGACCGGCACCTTTGATGGTTTGAAACTCGACCGGCACGTTGGCATTCTTCAATGCATCAGCCAGCAACTGACTGTGCGCGATCGGGACCAGCGTGTCCTTGTCGCCGTGCATGATCAGGAACGGCGGAATCTTGGTCGCCTGAGCACGGGTGATGAACAAGATCGGGTTTGCCTGCCGGACCAGATCGAGCTTCTCGCTGATGGGTCCGCCCAGCAGAGCCGCGATCAGCGGTGCCGCGACCTTGGCGTCGGCGGTGCCGGCGGCCGGTTGCACGGCGTACCGGGACAGGTCCGTCGGTCCGAACCAGTCGCACACCGCCTGCACGTCGCTGGACTGGTCTGCGTTGCCGCCGACCGTTCCTTCGGATTCTTTCGACCCGCCCGACGTTCCCAGCAGCGCGACCAGGTGCCCGCCCGCGCTCTCGCCCCAGACGCCGATCCTGGTCGGGTCGATGTGGTACTCGGCCGCGTGCGCCCGCAGGAAGCGGACCGCCCCTTTGCAGTCCTGGATCTGGGCCGGGAACGGGGCGACGTCGGTCAGTCGATAATTCAGGCTCGCGACGACGAACCCGTGCGACAGCAGCGGGAGTGCGGGGCAGCCGTTCTTGTCACCGACCGCCCAACCCCCGCCGTGAATCCAGACCACCAGCGGCAGCGGGGCAGTCGCGTGCTCGGGGGTGAACACGTCCAAAAAGTTAGAATCGCCGGGCCCGTCCCCGTAACGCACGTCGGTCATGGTGATTGTATGCGCGGGGAGCCCCGGCTTGTGGTGTGTCGGCTGCGTCGTCGGGGCCGCGAACAAATTTCCGGCCATTGTGCCGAACGCCAGCGACGCCATGAAGAAAGAAGTTGTGCGATGAAACATAAAGGTCAGGTTTTCTGTCACAGGTAGATCATCCGGCGCGATCACACGGGCGAGGACGCCCGTGCCAAGATTGGCTGTTGCCCAAATTTGCTAGCACCCTCGTGGATCGATTAAACGCCGTGCGAATGAATTGTAGCTCGCGACGACACCGGACCCTAGTTAAAGTTTTCCGGATCGATCCCATTCGAAAAGCTGCGCATTATTGTGGCACGGGCGTCCTCGCCCGTGTCTTGGAGCCGAACGATGCAGGACGCTTTCCAAAGTTTCAGTATGCCGAATGGCAGTACAAACCGCCGGCCTGATTCGGGGTCTACCCTTTCACGAGATTACGCGTTGGAGGGTTAGACGGGTCGGAGTTTGATATGAACATGCATTATCGATCGAAATCGGCGGGTTTTTCGGCAGTCGTTTTAGCGGCGGCGATGGTGCTGTCGGGCGTGAAGGCCCCGGCACAGGACGCGCCGGCCAGCCCGATCACGGCGTGGCCGCTGCGGGTCGATGGGCCGTCGGGGCTGCTCACGGTGTACGAACCACAACCCGAGAAATTCGAAGGCGACACCCTGACCGCGCGGGCGGCGGTGTCGTTGACCCCGCCGGGCTCGACCGACCCAGAATTCGGCGCGCTCTGGCTGCAGGCGCGCGTCGTCACCGACCGCGACGCCCGGACGGTCGTCATTCAGAATATCACCATCCGCCAGATCAAACTGCCGAACTCGACGCCCGAGCAGGAACAGAAGTTCGGGCAGGTGCTGCAGCAGCAGGTGCCGGGCTTGAACGTGACGCTGTCGCTGGACCAACTGGAAGCGACGCTGGGCGTCGTACAGAAGGCCAAGGAAGAATCGAAGCAACTGCAGAACGCGCCGCCGAAGATCATCTTCGCGGCCGTACCGACGACCCTGGTGGTGCTCGACGGACCGCCCAAGCTGCAGGCGGCCGACGTGACGGGCGTGATGCGCGTCGTGAACACGCCGTTCATTCTGCTGCTCGATCTGGAATCGAAACATTACTTTTTGAAAGCGGGCGACACCTGGCAAACCGCAGCCGACTTAAACGGCCCGTGGGTGCCGACCGGTTCGGTGCCGGCGTCGGTGGTCGAACAGGGGAACAAGTTGTCGGATCAGAATGCCGGCGCGAACGCGCAGCCCCCGGGGCAACCTGCCCGCGTGGCCCCGGGACCGACGCAGATCATTGTGTCGCAGGAACCGGCCGAGCTGATCACCAGCGACGGCACCCCGTCGTACACGCCGCTTCCCGGCAATGACCTGCTGTACATGTCGAACACGACGGCCGACGTTTTCATGGAAGTCGCGAGCCAGCAGTTTTTCGTGCTGCTGTCGGGCCGGTGGTACCAGGGGCGTGGCCTGAACGGGCCGTGGACGTTCGTGGATTCGGATAAATTACCGTCCACGTTCGCGAGCATCCCGCCCGAATCATCGAAGGGAAACGTGCTGGTGTCGGTCGCCGGCACGCAACCGGCCAAGGACGCCCGGCTGGACGCGTACATCCCGCAGACCAGCGCGATCCGCCGGGACAGCGGGTCCAATCTGAACGTGACCTACGACGGCGAACCGCAGTTCGTGCCGGTCGAGAATACGCCGATCACTTATGCGTCCAACTGCGCCGACCCGGTGCTGTATGTCGAGAATTCGTACTACTGCTGCCATCAGGCGGTGTGGTATCGGTCGGGCGTCGCGGTCGGTCCGTGGGTGGTGGCGACCGCCGTCCCGCAGGTGATCTACACGCTCCCGCCGAGTTGCCCGGTATACAACTGCCGGTACGTCTACGTGTACGACTCGACACCCGACCTGGTCTACTGCGGGTATCTGCCGGGTTACACCGGTTGCTACGTATACGGCCCGACCGTGGTCTACGGCACGGGGTACAACTATCCGTACTGGTACCGCAGCCAGTTCATCGCCCGGCCTTACACCTGGGGGTTCGGCGCCCGGTATGACTATTACTCGGGCAGCTGGGGCCTCGGGGCTTCGGTGTATTACGGCCGAAGCTGGTTCGCCGACGACCACGACCGCCGAAACTGGTGGGGACCGCAGGGATATGTCGATTACCGCGAGGTCCGCGAACGCCACGATCGGCGTGACAATGTCGTCTACAATGTTCACGACGAACACATCACCAAAAACGTCACCAACGTCCGCAACGTGACGATCAACCGGGTGAACATTTACAACCGCGAAGAGAACGTGAAGCGCAACGTGTTCGTCGATAATTCGAATCACAATCGAACGACCAACATCAGGCAGGGCGAGCAGGGAAGGCCCGATCGCGCGGGCAGGGCCGAGGCCGGGCAGCAGGACAGGGGCGGGCAGAATAATATTTACGCCGGGCACGACGGGCAGGTGTATCGCCGGACCGACCAGGGCTGGGAAGCCAACCACGGTAAGACGTGGTCGCAGGTGAAAGGGACGCCCGAGGCGGAAGCGCGCCAAGGCGAAGCGGCTCGCAGTGAAGGTAACCGCGCGTCGACAAATCGCCCGGATGTAAATCACCCGGATGCAAGTCATACTGAAGCGAACCCCATGCAAGCAAATCGTGTTCAGCCGGATCGAACCGAGCCGAACCGGCAAAGATTATCCGACCGGCCCGACCGTGAGGCTGGCCGGGGGCAGGCCCGGGACAACCCGGTCATCGAAAACCGTAAAGGCGACGGCGTCAAAGAAACGCCGGACGCGCCCGTGCAAGTCCGGCGAACACCGCCGCAGCGAACCCCCGCGCACGAAACGCCGGCGCAGCAGACACCGACCAATGGCGACACCGGGTTTCACGCCCGCCAACCGGTACACCAGCCGCCCGATCCGTCCGGCGGCCTGGAAGAAGATCACGTCGCCCGCGAACGCAGCGTCCAACATTTCGGCGGCAGCGGTGGCGGGGGCAGTAATCACATCGAAAGCGGCGGCGGTGGCAACGGCGGCGGTGCCGGGCAACAACGAGGTGGTGGTGGAGGCGGCGGAGAAAGCGGTGGTGGGGCTGCCCAGCGATCCGGTGGAGGCGGTGGAAATGCCGGTGGCGGCGGCGGCGGCGCTGCTCAGCGATCTGGCGGTGGCGCGGGTGGTAGCACGGGTGGCGGCGGCGGCGTCGCGGGCGGTGGCAGTGGAAATGCCGGTGGTGGCGGTGGTAATGGGGGTGGCAACCGCGGCGGCGGGGGTAACGGTGGTGGCAACGGCAGTGGTGGCAATGTTGGTGGCGGCAAAAATTCGAAATGAAATGTTATCGAATAAATCAATAATTAAACTGGCTTTCGGAACGCGCCCGTTCATACTCTTCTCCGGAGAACAACCTACACGTCATTCATGGTTGCGGAGAAAGCAAAATCGACCGAAAGCCTCGCGCTGCCTCCCGGCAGGCCGGGCGGATTCACGCTCGTCGAATTGCTGGTGGTCATCGGCATTATCGCGCTGCTGGTCGCGATTCTTCTGCCCAGTTTAAACGTCGCCAGGCAGGCCGCCCAGCGGACGTCGTGCGCGGCAAAACTGCACTCGATCATGATCGCGGCGCAGATTCACGTTTACGACCACCACGGCTTCTACCCCCTGGCCGGCCTGCTCGACAAACTCCAGCCCGACGCCTTCAGCGACGGCGGGATTTCTCACTACGACTACTTCAGCTACACCGAGATTAACGGGCCAAACGTGCTCGCGCCGATCACCATGGCGCTGGCGACCGAGATGTCCTACCGCAACGTGCTGAACGTCACCGACAACCCCACCCAGGACTCGGCCGAGACCGACCCGCACGGGTTCATCCGACATTTCCTTTGCCCCTCGCAGGCGACCACCGTCAGCGATCTGTACACCACCCCGATGCTGTATTCGGGCACGTTCCCGCCGGGGTGGTACGTGTGGTATATCGAGGCCCAGAGCTACATCTACAACGAAGCGATCGTCGGGTACGACGACGCGTTCGCCCGGCTCCGGGGTCGGGCCGGGGGCGTCCGGCAGGCGTCGGCAACGATGTTCGCCGCCGACGGGCTCGGCGGGTCGAACACCAACCTCCGCAAGTCGTCGTTCGCGATCTACCCCAACGGCCTTTCCATGGCGACGGTCTACAACAACACGCCCAACCCGCCGGTCACGCTGGCCGACGCGTTAACCGGCCGGCGCGTCAACGGCAGCACGCTGGCCGGCGACCCGGAGAACTTCGACAAGCTGCGTCACCGCGGCAAGATGAACATCGCCTTCTGCGACGGCCACGTCGAAACCCGCGACATCTCGGCAAAGGATCTGACTTCGGTCTACATCATGGCACCGTGAGTCTCAGCCCTTTTGCCCGGTAGAACGGATGCTTACCGCGGAGACGCCGAGGCGCGGAGAAAACCAAGAATCATTAACCACTGATGGCACTGATCGGCACGGATAATTTGGGAGTTTTAAAAAGTTGAGCCTGATTCTTATCCGTGCCCGTCCGTGTCATCCGTGGTCAAAAATCTTCTCAGCGTCTCGGCGTCTCCGGGGTAAAATGAAGCGTTAAACACGAAGCCCGTTTTATTTTGTTAACTGACACGATCGACATCGGTTAGCCCCGTTTCGGCGTTGCCGACTTCACACTCGCGCCCTCTTTAATATAGGCGGCGCTTCGCCACATCAGACGTTTACCGGGTTCGACGGCAACTGTACCTTGCCGCGGTGTTATCGACTCGAATTGATCCGCCGCGTCGCGATCTGTGCGTCGCCGGCGTGTTGTTTCTGCTCGCGGTCGCCGTGCGCTGGCCGCTGTTGTCGCAGAGCTTGTGGTACGACGAGATGACGACGCTGTCGTCGTACGTGCTGCAGCCGTGGCGTCACATACTGGCAGGCGGGGCGGGGGAGTACGTGCCCAACAACCACGTGCTTCACACGATCCTGGCGAAGCTGATTTACACGGCCGGGTCGACCGGCGAGGCGGCAACGCCTCCGCACGAAAGGCTTTTGCGGATGCCGGCCCTGCTCGCGGGGTCGCTGGTGCCGATCGCGCTGGCGTGGCCGCTGCGGCGACGCGAGCCTTGGTTCGCCTTCGGCCTCTCAATCGTTGCGGCGTTTCATCCGTGGCTGGTCGCGATGAGCGTCGAAGCGCGTGGTTATTCACTGATGCTGCTGCTCGGCATCGTCGCGACCCACGCTTTACCCGACGGCCGCAAACGTCTTTCGGTTGTGTACGCGGTCACGCTGGCGCTTGCGGCTTACACCGTCCCGCTCGCGGTGCTGCTGATCCCCGCCCACGGCTTCACGGTGCTGGTGCTGCCACGAGTGCGACATTCGAATCTGGATCCAAGTCAATCATCCTCGACGGACACAACTGCGGAGTCGCGCGACAGTGCATTTCGCTCGTGGATTTTCTCTGCGGGGCTCGCGGTGGTACTGATCGGCGCGTTGTACCTGCCGATGCTCGGCGGGCTTCGGGCGTACTACCGGCACCCGTATCCCAACACGATCGGGTACAAGGCGCTGGTGGATGCGGTGCCGCGGTTTGCCCTGGCCGGGGAGCGGTTGCCGAGGCGGTTGAATCCGTACTTCCACGCCCCCGACGCGCCCGCCGACGCCGCTTACTGGGCCCTGCCGGTTCTGGTGATCATGATCGGCTCGGTGCTCGCCTGGACCCGGACCGGCGTTCGGCCGTTGCTGCTGTCGATGGGCGCCGCCACCGCGGTTGCCATGGCCGTGCCGTTAGTCTCCCGGGGCGCGACCGAGGTTCGTTTCGTGCCGTGGATCCTGCCGTGGTTCTGCGTCAGCTTTATTGCGCTGCTGCTGGCCGCCGATCGCGTTTATGCGATGATCGCCGCGGGAATGTGCCTGCTGACCTTGATCGCGTTTCAATTACATGCCGATCTGACGATGTTGCCCAACCAGCCGATCCGCGAAGGGATTCGACAGGCGGACCAGATCGCGCCCGCCGGGCGAGGGATTATTCTTCTGTACACCGGCTCGAAACCTGCCGCCCAGCTCTACCGCACCGAGGCGCCCCGGCACCTTCTTGTCCCTGTCACGGATTTGGCCGAATTCCAATCGGCCGAGCGCGATCTCCGCCAAACCACCGGTTTTTCCCCCTGGGTCGTAATTTTTTACGAGCAATTAGCCCGTGAGCGGAATACCGGACCGCCGGAGACCAGGGGAATCTGGACCGAACTGATCCGTAATTATCACCTCGCCGCCCCCCGAATTGCCGGCCGAATTGCACCGGTTGCGGTCTACTGTCCGAACCGCGAGCCGCGGGTTCCCGTAGCCGCACTGAAGGTTTTTGACCCGAACGTCCGATAAATTTGCTTGACGATCGGGTGAAATTTCGTTCTGCTCTTGCAGCTAAATCAAACCTTCCGCGAATTGGCAAGATCGGGTGCCGTTTGACCGATCATACTCTGACGACAGACTTTCCTTTTAAAGGTGCTTCATGGATGTGACCATCATTGGATGTGGGTATGTAGGGCTGGTAACCGGAACTTGCCTGGCGAGCATCGGCCATACGGTGCGGGGCGTCGAAAAGGACGCTAAGAAACTCAAGACGCTGCAGGACGGCCACTGCCCGATCTTCGAACCGGGCCTTCAGGAACTGATGCAGGAAAACTACGCGTCGGGCCAGCTGCAATTCACCGACAACGTTCGCGCGGCCGTCAAGGACGCCGAAGTCGTCTTCCTCTGCGTCGGCACCCCCCCCAAGCCCGACGGCACGGTCGACATGAGCTTCCTGGAAGGCGCGGGCAAGGAAGTCTGCGACGCGCTTGCCGAGCAGAACAACGAATACATGGTCACGATCATCGTGAAGTCGACCGTCCCGGCCGGCACCAACCGCAAGCTCTATAACTTTCTCAAGAGCCAGACCAAGGCCCACGTGCAGGTGGTCAGCAACCCCGAATTCCTCAAAGAAGGGACCGCCGTTCAGGACTGCCTGAACCCCGACCGCATCGTCGTCGGTGGGGAATCGCCCGAGGCGTTCCGCATGATGCGCCGGTTGTACGACCCGCTGGTGAAGCGGGAAGAAAACTTCCTGACCATGAACTGGGAGTCGGCCGAGCTGACCAAGTACGCCGCCAACAGCATGCTGGCGGCGCGGATTTCGTTCATGAACGAAATGACGATCCTCTGCGAAAGCTACGGCGCGGACGTCGAAGACATCCGCAAGGGCATCGGCAGCGACAGCCGGATCGGGCCCGCGTTCCTTAAAGCCGGTTGCGGGTACGGCGGCAGCTGCTTCCCTAAAGACGTGTCGGCGATGGAGCACATCTCCAAGGCCGTCGGTCACGACAACCTATTCGTGCACGCGATTCAGACCGTTAACAAAAATCAGAAGAAGCGGTTCGCCGACAAGATCATCGCCAAGCTGGGCCGCCCGATCGAAGGCGCGACGATCGCCGTCTGGGGCTTGGCGTTCAAGGCCGACACCGACGACATCCGCGAGTCGGCCGCCATCGACGTGATCCGCCTGCTCCTGGACAAAGGCGCGATCGTCCGTGCCCACGACTACAAGGGCATGGAGCACATGAAAGAAGTGTTCAAGGAAGAAGTCGAGTGGTGCAACGACCCGGTGACCGCCGCCGCCGGCGCCGACGCCGTGGCGCTCATGACCGACTGGCCGCAGTACACGACGCTGCCGTTCCGCAAGATCGCCGCGACGATGAATCAGCCGATGATCTTCGACGGCCGAAATTGCCTGCACCGCGACGTGATGCGTGAGACCGGCTTCCAGTACTACCCCATGGGCCGCCCCGCCGTGGAAAACGCGCTGCACCTGAAGCACAAAGTCTAAGCGAGATCGGTCGACCGACATCGCAATTCATCCCAAGGGCCCGGCATCATCGCCGGGCCCTTGGCGTTTGTTCGATCCGATCGAGGGGCGGGTGGGATGTTGCGAACTTCCTCGCAGGACTCCGGGATTCTTATTTCCAAGGGGTATCAAATCGCAGCCGCGTGTCGTTTTCGTCCGATCCAACCGAAATAGATGCCGCCGAGGCCGGCCAGGAAACGGAACGGGGCCAGCAGATTATCCGTGAACGGGATCCGCGGGCGGTGGCCGTTGGGGCGGAACACCAGGCAGGTGACGTCGTCGCGCTGCACGGCGCCGTCGCCGCATTTTTCCAATGCCGCGAGCAGGTCCTTGGCCAGCGTTTCGGGTGCCGGCGTGCCGAGGCCCTGCACGAGCTTCAGCAACCCCGCGGCACCGATCAAGTCGCCGCACGAATCGCGGGCTTCGATCAGCGAATCGGTGTACCCCAGCACGATGTCCCCGACCTTAAGCCCGACGGCGAACTGTTCGTATTCGACGCTTTCTTCAATGCCCCAGGGCATGTTCCGCGCGCCGGTGTTGGCCGGTTCCAGGTACGTCCATTGTTTTGTCTCCGCCCGGTACCACAGCGGCGGGGGGTGACCGGCGTTGCACATCAGCAGCCGATTGGTGGGTGAATCGAACGTCATCGCCACCGCGGTGGCGAAGATGCCGTTAGTCGACGCGGCAGTGAATTCGCGGTTGAGCGCTTTGACGAACCCGGCCTGGTAATGGTTGTTCACGTGCCGGCGCATCAGCGACCGCAGGTGAGACGCCATGTCGGCGACCGCGTTGCCGTGCCCGGCGACGTCGGCGACCAGCATCCGCACCACCCGACCGGACGCGCAGCTGGACAGATAATGCACGTCCCCGCCGGCCGCTTCCTGTTGCCACGGCTCGCTGTAGATCCAGGCGTCCAGCCCCGGGAGCACGATGCCCGTGTCGGTCTTCTGGTTCCCGCCCCATACTTCCATGCACTGAAACAGTTTGGTGGTGTCTGCCATGAGGGTGCCCGGTGTCAGAACGTGCTGCGATCGGTCAAAGACATCGTAACGCGTGCGGTGAAATTTGCATCGATGCACTTTAAAGCAATCGCAACCCGGTTTGATGAAGACGCCTGTTCTGCGGGACCCCGAAGAGCGGGGCTCTTAGACGATTAACCCGACTCTTCGGCGTCCCTCAGAATCTGCGTCTTGGAGACTCAAACCGTTTCTCATTTTTCCGACGACGGCTTCGGTTGCAGCAGGTCCCAGCGATTGCCGTAAAGATCCGTGAAGACCACGACTGTTGCATATTCCTCTTCCCGCGGCGATTCGTGGAACGTGACCCCCCGGGCCTTGTACGCGTTGTAATCCCGGTAGAAATCGTCCGTCTGCAGGAACATGAACACGCGGCCGGCGGTCTGGTTGCCGACGTTGGCCAGCTGCTCCGGCGTGGTCGCCTTGGCCAGCAGCAACCGTGTCTTAGCTTCCGGGGACGGCGACACCAACACCCACCGCTTGCCCGGCCCCCGCGGCGTGTCTTCGATGAGCGTGAACCCGAGAGTGCCGACGTAAAACCCGATCGCCTGGTCGTAATCGGGAACGAGCACGGTCACGCAGACGATGAGTCTTTGTATCATTCATGGCTGTTTTACAATCTTCAGCCAGACAGTGAAAACGTTGCAAAGTCGCCGACGCCTCACAGTGGTCATAGGTGTTAAGGGCCGCGTGTGCATGCGTGCGTTCAACGCATCGTCGTCGCACGGCTATAAACCTTCGTAACCACCCATGTCGAGCTTCGGATTCAGTTTCGCCGGTGCGTTGTTCGCTCTGCCGCTGGCGGGGGCACCGGTGTTGTTGCATCTGTTGTTCAAGCAGAAGTCGCCGATCGTGCAGTTCAGCACGTTGCGTTTCATCCGGATGAGCATTCAGCGGACCGCGGCGCGACGGCGGTTGCAGAAATGGCTGCTGCTGGCGTGCCGGGTGTTACTGCTCGCGCTGCTGATCTGGGCGATCGCGCAACCGGTGCAGAAGCTGACCGGGGCGTGGGGCGGGGGCGCGGCGAGCGGTCGGGCGATCGCGGCGGCGATCGTGATCGACACCAGTTATTCGATGCAGGTCCAGTCGAACCAGGCCCAGGACGGGCAGATCACGCTGTCGGCAAAGGCCGAGGCGATGGTCCAGCAGCTGCTGCGCGAGCAACTCGCCGGGGCGAAGGTGGCGGTGTTCAAAAGTGCGCCGTCTAAAGGGCAACCCGAGCAGTTGAAAGACGCGTCGGCGGTGCTCGCCGACTGGAGCCCGCTGAAACCCGAACCGGCGGTAAAGCCGTTGGTCGACCGCGTCGCCGCCGCCGTCGCGTTGCTGGACCGTCAACCCGAGCAGGACAAATGGCTGGTCGTGATTTCCGACTTTCAATCGCAGGAGTTTCCGCACCCGATGCCGGAACTGAAAGACGGCCGGACGGTGCTGCTCGACCTGCACCCGACCGACCCGCGGTCGGCGGGCGTCACCCGCCTCACGATCGCGCCCGAACAACCGATCCCCGGCATCCCCAGCGAGGCGACCGTCGAACTGACCGGGCAACCGTCCGACGCCCGGGCGGTGAAATTAATGCTGTCGACGGTCGACGGAAATCCGATCAGCGAGACCGCGCCGGCGATGGCGACGCTGGACTCGGTCGGTCGGGCGACCCGGCAGTTCCCGGTGAAACTGCCGGCCGAGCGATGGACGCTGATGACCGCGGCTCTGACCGCCGACGACGCCATGCCGTGGGACAACAGCCGGTCGCGATTGAGCGAAGTCCCGCCCCGGCAAGTCGTGGGCGTGCTGCAACAGGCAGCCGGTTCATTGCCGGAAAAGTTCGTCCGGCTCGTGCTCGACCCCAGCGAAGGAAAATTGGCCGAGTGGCCGTTGTCGGTCACGACCATTACCGCGCCGGGTGCGAAGGAAGATGTGGTCGAGGCCGTGCTGACCCGGTGGCCGGGGCCGACGCAGGCGGCGGCGCTTCGACGGTTCGCCGAGGCGGGGCACCACGTCATCCTGTTTCTCGCGCCGGGGCTGGAAGACAGCTGGCAGAAACTGTCCGCCGGTGAACAGGACGCGATGCTGGCGCTGTTGCCTTCGTCGCCATTTCAGCGGCCGGGAAACGTCGCGTGCCGGGTCGCGGTCGCCGACGCCAAGGACCCGATTTTGCAGGGATTAACCGACGACAAATTTCAGCTTCGGTCGATCGTGGTCCGGCAACTGGTGCCGCTCGCGGCTTCGGGGAACGCGTCGACGATACTGAATGCGATCCCAATCGATCCGACGCCTACTTCGCGGACGCAGGGGTTGCTGTACCGCAAACCAGTCGGCCGCGGCGTCTGCTTTACCATTGCGACGCTGCCCGATCCCAGGATGACGTCGTTGCCGACGCACCCGACGTTTTTGCCGTTGATGGTGCGAATGGCGCTACGAACCTCGGAGCAGGCCGCGGGGCAGAATGTCGAACTGGGACGCCCGCTGGTTCTGGACGGCTCGGCAGTCAACGACCAGGTGCAGGAACTGCAGATCGAAAGCCCCGGTCACGAACAGTACCGCGTGCATGCGGTGACGATCGGAGACCGCCGGCAGTTCGTTTTCGATCAGGCGAACGTGCCGGGCCTTTACACCTGGCGTACGACCAACGCGGCCGCGCCGGTGGGTGTATCCAATGTGGTGATGAGCGGCGTTGAAAGTGAACTGACCTATCGCCCGGCTGAGACGGTCGCCCCGCCCGGGCCGGATACGGTAATCGCCACCAGCGTGTCAGACCTCGCGGGCAAGGTGTCGCAGCTGAGCGCACCGCAACCGCAATGGTCGGTGCCCTTGGCGATCGTCATGTTTCTGCTCTGTATCGAAGCGCTGATGGGCAGTTGGTCGAAGCTGTGGAAGCCGGCGTCGGCGCGGGGATTCGTGCCGGGCGACACCGTCACCGCTGCTTGATATCGCCGCGGTTTACTTGCCCGCGCCCATGCCCTGGTTGCCGTCGGGCGCTCCATTCAACGGGCCGCCGTTGCTGGTGCCGGCACTGTCCTGTGTGTACTTGCCCGGGCGGTCGGTCGTTTCACCGAACGAGCCGTCCCCGCCGGCATGAGCCGCGCGTTCCGGAGCCGACGGCGCTTCCCGGTCGGCTTGGCAACCTTGTATTGTCGAGAGGGCTAGCAGTGCGGAGGCGAAAATCGATGTCGTTATTGCGAGTTTCATTTTGATCCTTTCGGTGATCGGAGTGACGTCCGCAAATCAAAGGCCGGTAGGATTTCGCGTGGCCAAACGTCATTGCGAACCCGTTTAGCGGTTGCCCCGCCGGGGCACGGGCGGCGCGGTTGGTCCGACGAGCGCCCCTTCGGGGCAGCCGCTAAACACGTTGCATTCGTATCGGTTGTGTTTCGAATCTTCCAATCAGAGCAACAACTGGAACTGTGCGACGAACAGGAATTCACCTTGGCCGTTGGGGCTCGCGAGCACGTCGTTGGGGGTGTCGTCGATCGGGATACCGTTGGGCAGATAGCTCGCCTGCCCGGTCAGTTTGCACCGGTGCCCGTAGAAGTAATAGTTCGCGCCGGTCGTGATGACCGGGATGTAATTATGACTGCCGGCCGCGGTGCCCTGCAGGTGCAGGTACTCGAAACGGCCGAACGGTTCGAGGTGGTTGAAAAACAAATACCCGGCCTGCCCGACCAGCGCGTACTCGTTGGTCGCGGTGTTCAGCACGTTGGCCGGTGGGGCGGTGATGCTCGCGCCGCTGGCCGACTGGGTGGCGATGCCGAAGTTGTGGTCCGTGTACCGGTCGGCGAACGCGCCGAACAGCGACAGCCCCGACGCGTCGGTGTACATGATGTCGGCGGCGGCGACGGTCTGGTTGGCGTGCCCGCGCTCCGACGCCTCGCCCCCGATCCCCGCGACCAGCAGCGGTTCCTTCACACCGGCCGCTCCCATCTGGTAATCCTGCCAGCGACCGAACAGTTTAAACTCCGCCCGCCCGACCACGCCGAAGTTAAACGCGTTGGTGTTGGGGTAATCCAGGAAGTTGGTGTTGGCCGAGCGAAGCCCGTGGTCGATCCCGGCCTCGGCGCGGACCCAGGTCTTGGGGTCGTAGCCGATCGTGACGCCCTCGGCGAACGTGTCGCCGTTGAAGAAGATGTCGGCCGTCAACGACCGCTCGGTCGACTGCTGGTACCGCGAACTGACGATCGACTCGTGGTAGACCGGGTCTTTGATCTGCCCGCCGCGCAAAAAGATGTTCGTGCCCGGCAGCTTGTATCGGAGCCACGCCTCTTCCAGCAGCGGCGTACCGCCGAGGTTGTTGCTCACCGTCCCAACGGTGCGCCCGCCGCTGGTGACGGTGGCGGTCCCGCTCGCGCGAACGGTCGCCCAGTTAAACATGTAGGTCAGGTCGGGGGAGAACAGGTTCCCGTCGACGCCGAACCGAACCCGCCGGAGTTCGAAACCATTCTGCACGTCATTCGATCCGTCGGCTTTGAAATCCTGACGGACGCTTGTGACGTCGCGGAGCTGCAGGTGCAACCAGGGCCGGAGGACGAACTTTCCGTCGTTGGACTGCAGCGTGAACCGTTCGAGCGTGAACCCGGTCATGAAATCGTTGAAGGCGTTGCCGGGTTTGGCGGTGTGGGTTTGCGCGTCGGTCTGGACGGCGGCCGCGGTATTGATCGCCGAGGTGTCGGGCGAGGTCATGGCCGGCGTCGCCAGGCCGTTGGTGGTGGCCGGCGCGATTGCCGCGGGGGTGTTGAGAGCCGGGGCGGAAGTGGCCTGCTGCCGCTTAAGCGCGTTGACCTCGCTGCGAAGGGCGCGTACTTCGTCCAGCAGTTGCTGGTCGGTCGCCGACTGCGCTGCTGCGGGCCTAAAATTTCCGAGGATGGCCGCCGTCGCGATGCCCAAAATTAACCGGGTCGATCGTTTCAAAGGAGTCTCCGCCAAGAGAAAATGCGCCGGTGCAGAGATCGTCTCTGCCCTACAGCGCGAGTGACTTTACCGGTGCCGGGATTAGAGTTCAGTTCTGATCACACGAGCGCGTTGTTAATGTTAGTGAATCCGCGGCTCGAGCAGCAACTAAAGAAAGATTTGCAATTCTCTACATAACCAGTATTAATTATAGCCGATCAATTTTTGGCTATTTATTCGAAGGAAACGTGATGATGCGTAGAAAAGCTGCTGTTATTCGTCTGGCGGTGGTCGGTTTGATGTCTGCCGGGTTTTCGACCTTTGCGAGAGCGGATCAACTCACGAACGAGCAATTGTCCGAGCAACTTCGCCAGTTGCAGTCGAAGGTGGACCGTCTCGAGGCCGAGAAGGGCGGGACCGCCCCCGTGACGGCGACGCCGGCCACGCAGGTGACGCCGGGCGTGGTCCCGCCGACCGAGCTTCACCCGCAGCAGGGGTATGACCCGCTGGACACCAACCCCCGTCAGCCGGCGCTCGTGCCGTCTTCGACGACCAGCTTCTTGAACGTCGCCTGGGACGGGAATCAGTTCACGTTCGCCAGCCGGGACGGCAATTTCACGCTGCACCCGGGGCTCACGCTCGACATCCGCAACATGACCACCTCCCGCGAGCGCGTGCCGGCCAAGAACGGCAGTGAAGTCCCCGCGGTGGGTTACGATACGCAGAACGGATTCGAGCTGACCCGGGCGCGGTTCATCTTCGACGGGACGATCTTCAAACAGGTGACGTACTTCTTCCAGGCCCAGGCCGACCAGGGGAATACGCTGACGTTGCTGGACGCGTACGCGTCGTACCGGTTCGGGGCGTCGCCGTTCTCGTTCAAGATCGGGCAGTTCAAGGACCCGGTTTGGCACGAGCGGAACATCGCCGAGGCGAATCAGCTGGCGGTCGACCGGTCGCTAACCGAGTTTTACCTGGGCGGCGGGCAGGGGAGCCGAATCCAGGGCGTGGCGCTCACGTACGACCAGGACCGGGTGCGGGCACAGGTCGTGGCCCACGACGGGTTCGCGACGCAGAACACGAAGTTTTTCGACGCCGGTGGGGTGGGCGCGGGCGTCGGTGGTGCCGCGGGCGTGACGCCGACCAATTTCGGTTTCAGCGGTCGCGCCGAGTTCCTGGCACTCGGCAAGCGGAGCAAGACGGTCAACCCGTTTACCGAGTACGACCAGTTCAGTTCGATTCACGCGGTGCAGAACATTCTGGTGTTCGGCGCGGGCGCGGACTACACCCAGGCGGGGAACAACGACCTGATGGCCCACGCGGTCGATGTCCAGTTCAACAGCACGTCGGGGTTATCGGCTTATGCCGGTTACGTCGGCACCTATCGTGACGTCCGCACCAACCAGGGCGTCGCCAACGGGCATTACTACGACCCGGGTTTTGTCGTTCAAGCAGCGTATATTTTCGGTGACAAGTTCGAGCCGTTTATCCGGTACGACTACGTGCACCTGGACCCGGCGTCGACCGCCGCGAGCGCGGGGCTCAATTCGCATCTCGTGCAGGAGTTCACGCTGGGCGCGAACTATTACCTGTACGGGCAGAAGGCGAAGATCACGGTCGACGGGTCGTGGCTGCCCGACGGCGCGCCGACCGATTCGGACGCGCTGGGCGTGCTGAAAGACAGCGGCCCGTACGAGTTCACGCTGCGGGCGCAGCTGCAGTTGTCGATTTAAAAAAACTTCCCTCTGCCGGTTAACCCCGGCAGAGGGAAATGGGTTCTGAGTCACTGAGTTGAGTATCAAGACGCCGGTTCTGAGATAGTCCGAAAGGCCGGGTTATTTTCTCGGCGTGATAACCCGGCTCTTCGGGGTACCTCAGAACCGGCGTCTGGGGAATCCCGATCAGATCTGTACCGCGCCGGCGGTCCAGTCCTGCGACGTCGAGCGAAGATTGCCGTAGAAGTCTTCGAACACGCCGTCGACTGGTGAACCGGCCGTGGCGGCGACGCTGCCGTCGACCGGGGCGTCGGTGCTGTCCAGCGTCGTGTTGGCGAAGTAATCCGTGCCGACGATCGGCACCGCGTTCCAGGCGTTGACGGTCATCGAGCCCGGCGTCCCGACCGGTCCGCCCACCAGGTTGATCCCGCCGTTGGCGGAATCGTAAAACGTCTTGGGCATCTGCCAGACGTTCCCGTCGATGGTGGTGAAGCTGCTGAAATTCCCTTCGACCAGATAGACCGGGCCGGCGTTGTACGCGCCGGTCGCGAGGTTCGGTTCCACCAGCAGATTGTTCTCGGCGTCGATCCCGTTCACGTGGTTTTCCACTTTCAGGAAATTACCCGTCGACCCCCGGCTGATGCCGGTGTTGTTCAGGATGCGGATGTCGGATGACACCCGCCCGAGCCCGTCGGTGCCGGAGATGTCCATCATCATGGCCGAGTCGCGCTGGATGATATTGTTGCGGATCGAGATGTGGTGCGACCCGGGTTGCACGGCGATGAAGCTCTGCACGACGCTGTTGTTCTGGATCACGCACTGGTCGGTCGCGCTGGTGATCGGCTCGTTCCACAAGCCCAGTGGCCCGACGCGGATGTCCCCGCCGGTGACGGTGTTGGAATCGATCCACGCGTTCGCGCCGTTGTGGATCTCGATGCAACCCTTGGTGTCGCGGTTGATGAACGTATTGTAGATCGCCAGGATGTTGGTCGCGCTGCTGGTCCGGACGATGTGCTCGTGCGTGCTGCCGTTGGCGTAGTTGCCGATCAGCGTCGTGTTCGCGCCTTCGTCCCAGAGGAAGTAACCCTGCAACCCGTCGCTGTTGGGCGAGCTGCTGTCCATGATCGTCAGGCCGTCGGGCGCGCCGCTGGCGTTGACGTCGTAGGCGACGTCTTTAAACGTGCACCGCAGTACGGCAATGTCATACCCGCCGGCCATGATCGCCATTGGCTGGGCGGCGATGGTCGGGTTGCTGCCGTTCATCGTCGTGAACGTCAGGTCTTGAATTGTGATTCCGATGCTCTTGTCGGAGTTGGCGCTGACGATATTCGTCCCGGTGCCGGTGCGGGTGTAATTGATCACCGGCTGCGACCCGCTGCCGTACGCGCCGATCAGCAGGTTGCGGTTGTGGACCAGGAAAGACTGGTCGGTGTCGAAGGTCTCGCCGCGGGCGAAGAAGACTTCGGTGTTGTCGTTGATCATGTCGCTGGCGTGGGCCGCGGTGCGGACCGCCGACGACGGGCTCGACCCGCTGTTGGAATCATTGCCGTTGACCGAATCGACGTAGATCGCGTGGCGGTTGTCGGCCGCGATGGTGATGCCGGCCGAGACCGACGAGGTCAGCCCGTTGGCATTGGTCACCGTCAGCGTGATGGTGTACGACCCGGCACTGGTGTACACGTGGGAAGCGTTGAACCCGGGCAGGATGTTGTACGCGCCGTTGGTGTCGCCGAAGTTCCAGGAATAGTCGGCGTCGATCGGTGAGCCGGTGCCCAGCGTCGAGCTGATGCCGTTGACGTCGATCGCCGCCCCGACGACGGCGGTCGGTGCGAGAAGCTTGAGGATCGCCCGCGGGTCGCCCGACGCCGACGTGGTGGGGGCGTAGAAGCTGACCCAGGTGGGCGTGCCGGTGGACCCGACGGTGGTCCCAGTGCCGGTGCCGGTCCCCGAGCCCAGGCCGGTGCCAGTTCCGGTGCCGGTGCCCGTTCCCGTGCCGGTCCCTGTTCCGGTGCCCGTTCCCGTCGCGTTGACGATCGTATTCACGCCCGAGGACGGGACGACGACCGAGTTGGCGCTGCCCAGCAGGATGTAGTTGCTGCCGCTGCCGGGGATGACGGTGGTGTGCCCGGTGCCGGTGGTGAGCTTGTCGTTCCCGAGTCCGCCGTTGACGGTGCTGGTCCCGTTCCCGCCGACGATGGTGTCGTTCCCGCCGTCGCCGTTGAGCGTGTCATTGCCGCCGGCAGAGGTGATCGAGTCGTTGCCGTCGGACGCGGCGATCGAATCGTTCCCGCTGCCGACGATGATCGTGTCGTTGCCCTGCGAGCCGTGGATCACGTCGTTGCCGTTCCCGACGATGATCGAGTCGGCGATGCCGCCGCCGTTGATCCAGTCCGAGCCGTTGCCTTCGATGATGGTGTTGAACCCACCGCCGCCGCGGACCTGGTCGTTGCCGTCCCCGCCGGAGATGGTGACCGGGATGCTGATGCGGTTGTCGACGAAGATGTAATCGCTGCCGGACCCGCCGGTGATCTGGATCTTACTGACCGAGCTGGCCGGCACGGTAAGGAACTGGCCGTTGTCGGCCCGGGCCTCGATGTTCTGGCCGTTATTGATCAGCAGCGCCGTAAGATTGCTGCCGGTCGTACTGCTCCCCTGAATACTCAGCAGCCCGCTGTTGAAGGTGACCGAGTTGAACATCTGCCGATGTTCGAGCACTTCGTAGACGGCCGAGCTCAGCTCGCCGCGCCCGGCGTCCGCCGCGTTAAGAAGTTTGAGTGCATTACGATACTTATTGCGGCGAGATTTCTCGGCGCACGCAGAGAGCGCTTTAAACATAATTCGTCTTCCGGTGGTAGAGATTCAGGGGTCCGGACCAAAAAGAAGCAGTCCGGGGAAACTACGCTCGGCCAGGGTCGCTGGCTGCGTCTCAGATTTCGTCACCGTCGCGACTCGGCGCTGCGTCGCGGGAAGGCGGTGCTCGGGCGTGAGCCTTTGCACCCTGGTGCGAAACTCGAAACGATTCGGTTCGGCGACCTAAAAAAACAGTCGAACAAAAATTTACGATAACGGCGTCGCGAAGCGACGCGGTTCCGACCAACACTTCTTACTTCGGCCAGACCCGGCGGGGGGCTTCATCACCATCCGGAATAAATATTCCGGATGTGATGATTGTGCGGCTTTCGCACAACAGGGGATTCGTCCGCAGTGATTTTGGAAGGACGACCGAACTAAAGTCTGGGGCAATTCTCCGAAGCAAGCGACCGGAGCACTCCAACCCCGGTCACTCAAAAAACATAACAACCTGCACAAACCGTTCAAGCAGAATCCCGCTTCGAAAAAATTAAAATGCCACAGTCACTTTATTTACATCACAGTCCGGAAGCGGATTTTAAAATTTCGTCTCGATTCTGCCCATAATATTGCGGTCTTCAGTTCTGATCGACGCCGAGCTCGCTGACATCACCGCAAGCTTTATACAGCCACACCGCAACGCGCGTCATTGTCAAAAAAATAAATCACGCCGCACGTTTGCACAAAAGATCACAGCACGCGCGAAGCCGGTCGTCGATCGTCGACCTTTCACACTTTCCGAACTTTTACTCACACCACAGGGAGCGATTCATGACCACCGACCCGATTTTGCACGGCATTGCGATCGGCACTGCCGGTTCGTATCAGGACCGCGGAAATATTTTTACCAAGGCACTCACTGGAGACGCGCACGATTTTTTCGACGGCCCTGGTGCCGACGGAAATTGCGTCGGGCTCGATCTGGGCAGCGCCTGTTCCCCGACGGCGGTCGGCTTCAGCCCGCGCCAGGGATGGAGCGGGTTCGCGCGACGAATGATCGGTGGAAAAATTCAGGCCGCGAACAAGCCCGATTTCTCCGACGCCGTCGACTTGTTCGTGATCACCCGCGCGCCGACCGTTGCCGAAACGCACCCGCTGCCCGGCGGGAGCTTTCGATTTATCCGTTATCTTTCGCCCGCAGGTTCGTACGGAAATATTTCCTGTCTCGCGTTCTTCGGCGTCCTGGTCGCCCGGGCAGTGAACCAACTCCCGGCGCCTCCCACGCCCAACCCACCCGTCATTACCAATACCATTTTCGTCAGCCCGACCGGGAACGACGCGAATGCCGGCACGCAGGCCGCTCCGCTGCTCAACATTCCCGCAAAATTTCCGAGCCACACCGCGATCTATCTCGAGCGGGGCGGCACGTTCGCGTTGCCCGTCGGGCTCAACCTGCACGGCGTCACCGACTTTCTCGGGACGTCGTTCGGCAACCCCGCGCTGCCGCCGCCCACAGTGGTGGTTGGTAAATCCGCGAGCTTCTGGGGCGGGTCACCCGCGTGCGCCCGCATCAGTCTCGACTGGTCCGTGACGTCGGAATTTGCCACCGCGGCCACCGACGCCGGTTACCCGTATCACCTAGGCACCGCCACCTTCGGGAACGTGCACGGCACGGACATCAACCTGAATCTGACGATGGGCGTGCTGCTGCAAGGCCCCGTGATCGACGGCGTCAGCAACAGCCACATCGAGTTGTACGGCTCCGACGTGATCGGTTTCAAAAGCCAGCGGGTGATGATCCTCGACGTCCGCGACACCACCCTCCGCGGCGACTACAACAACAGCGTTTTCGAAAGCCCGTTCCGCATCACCGGGAAAGGGGCCGTGCGGTGCGACATCCGCATCACCGCCGCCCAGCAACTCGACGCCGCCCACGACAGACCGCTCGCCAAGTCGGCGATCGAGATCCGCGCGATCGACCAATGCGCCGGAACCCTGTCGGCGAAAGACGGAGAGATTTCATTCGACACTGACCTCACCGGCCTGGAAACACAAACGAATTGCGACTTCGACATCACGCTCGAAGGGTCGCACCTGAGCGTCAGGCCCGGCGCGAGCAACCTCCGCTTCACCGGTCGAATTCATAACCTGGCCGGCAGCGAATGCGTCAGCGAATCGTGCGGGCCGCGGTCGAACATCAGCTACGACCTCGCCGCGACCGGCGCGGTCGCCATGCTCAAGTGTTACGTCGACAGCGACTCGAAGCTGGCCGGCACGTGGACGCCGACGGTCCCCGGGCTCCCCGCGGTAAAAGCCGGCAGCGGGGCGGACGTGACCAAGATCGACCAGACCGGGGTGATCGTTGTCGGGCCGAAATGAACGATGAAAATCGGGCGTCGCCGTGAGACAGGTGAAAAAACAAATGCCCAAAACACTTGTAAAACGGCGACGCCCCGGGACAATTCCGAACAGCACCACAACCCCTGGGCGTGGCGAAATTGGCAGACGCAACGGACTTAAAATCCGTTGGTGGAAACACCGTGCGGGTTCAAGTCCCGCCGCCCGGATTCTCATTTCAAGTGACTAGTCCCCGCCGTGCCAATGCGACCACGACCGCCAAGCATCTCTGACTCGTCCCTGAAAACCGGTATCGGTCGCTGAAAACCGGTGCGCTGAAAAACGGTGTGGGACACCGTTTTCGAATTGCCGGTTTCGAATTGCAACGCACTTTCATCCAAGCCCGATTAAGATGGTGAGCATTTTGTGGCACGGGCATCCTGCCCTTGTGTTCCGGACGCTTAAAAACGGTGTCGGACACCGTTTCCGCAAAATGCTTCTAGCAAGTAGTTTAGAAAGGTGGCACGCAAATGCGTCGAAAACGGTGTCGGACACCGTTTTCGAAGTCCTGTCGGACACCGTTTTCAAATCGCAACGCGCTTTCGCCTAAGCCGGATTAAGATCGCCACCAATTTGTGGCACGGGCATCGCTCCCCGTGTGTCCGAGCGAAGCGATCTTTACGCAAAAGTTTTGGCTGCGAATGCATAGGGCGGGACGCCAATGCCACGGCGGGTAATGCCGGCCTTCAATTTTTTATCGTGTCGCTTCACAACGAAGCCGCTCGATCGCAGAAGGTCGATCCCAGACATGTTCACACCGCAAAAAAAAAGGTTGACAGAATCGTAAAGAATCGTATTTTACCATTCGGCTAATTAACCGAATGGTATAACGAATGCCTGTCGACCAACTCAGCCTGACGTTTTCGGCCCTGGCAGACCCGACGCGGCGGGCGATCCTTTCGCGGCTCAGCCGGGGGCAGGTGACGGTTTTGGATCTGGCCGAGCCGTTCGACATGACGTTGCCGGCGATTTCCAAGCACCTGAAAGTGCTCGAAAAAGCGGGGCTGATCGTCCGCACCCGCGAGGCACAACGGCGGCCGTGCAAGCTGCGGCCGGCCCCGCTGAAAAAAGTCGACGACTGGGTCGGCCAGTACCGCGAGTTCTGGGAACAAAGCTTCGACCGCCTCGAGATTTATCTCGCACAGATTCAAAAGAAGGAGAGAAAGCATGCGCGTCGAAAGTGAAACCGCGCCCGCCGTCGAAAAAGAATTGCGGATCACGCGCCTGTTCGCCGCGCCGCAGCCGCTGGTCTATCAGATGTGGGCGGACGGCAGGCAGATGTCCAGGTGGGCGTGTCCCGACGGATTCACCATCACCCACAGCGAAGGTGACGTCCGCCCCGGCGGGGCGTACCGCACGTGCATGCGGTCGCCGGACGGCGTCGACCATTGGCTCGGGGGCGTGTACCGCGAGGTGGTCGAGAACACCCGGCTCGTGTTCACGCACGTCTGGGACACGGCCGACGGCAAGCCGGGTCATCAGACCGTCGTCACGGTCGAATTTTCCAACGAAGGCGGAAAGACGCGGATGGACTTCCACCAGGCGGAGTTCAAATCCGTCGAATCACGCGACGGTCACCGCGGCGGGTGGACCGAAAGCTTCGACCACCTTGAAAAATATCTCACCCGGCCGACACACTTTTAATCGAGGAGCAATTCGTCATGCAGCAATCAACGTGTAAACCGATGATCATTTCGCGCGAGTTCAGCGCCCCCCGCGATCTGGTGTCAAAAGCATGGACCGAGCGGGACAACCTGATGCAATGGTTCGGCCCCAGGGGATTCACGATGACGACCGCGGACCTGGACTTTCGGCCCGGCGGTCATTTCCTTACTGTCTCAGCGAGCCCGGCGACATGCAGCTCTGGGGCAAGTTCGTGTATCGCGAGATCGTCGAGCCGGAGAAAATCATTCTCGTGAATTCGTTCTCCGACAAGGACGGCGGGCTGACCCGTCACCCGATGAGCCCGAGTTGGCCGCTGCAGCTCCTCTCCACCACCACGTTCGACCAGCTGGATGAATATCTGGCGGCATTGAAATAAATGCCTCTCACCGCGGAGACGCGAAGAAGATTTTTGACCACCGATGACACGCATGGGCACGGATAAGAATCAGGCTTACCTTTTTGAGATGCTGGAAATACCCGTGTCGATCGGTGGCATCCGTGGTTGGGGGTTCTTCGGTTCCTGTGCGCCTCGGCGTCTCCGCGGTCAGCATTCGCGTGCGCTGTCACGACAAGCTCAAGTGGTCGCCGCGGAGGTGCCGGTGACGGTCAGGTCCTGGCCGGCGCTGTCGTTGATGTACCAGGTGCTGCTGGTGTTGGTGGTGCCGTAGGGGACGATGCGGAACATCACGTTGGTGCCGGCCGCGAGCGACTGCAGCGGGGTGATCGCGCTGAGGTCGACCTTGGTGATCGCGCCGGACGTGGCGGAGAACTGGCTGGTGAAATCACCGATGGTCGCCCACGCGCCGCCGTTCAGCTGGTACTGCCAGAGCGCGTTGGCGGGCCCGGTGGCGCTTCGGCGGTATTTCATGTCGACCGAGGTCAGCGCCAGCGAATACCCGGTGTCGACGGTAAGCCCCATCGTGACGAATTTATTTCCGCTGACGCCCAGCGCCGAAGTCGACGCCCACCCGGTGCCGCCCCAGGCGTTGGCGGCCGCGGTGCCCAGCAAGGTGACGCCGCTCCCGCGGGTCAGGGTTGTGGTCGTGACAGTGGTCGGCACGTTGACGCCTTGTGTGTTGAATGCGTTGTCGATGAGCGTGTAGTCCGACCCGTCGATGACGTTGTCGTAATTGAAGTCGCCGTTGCTCCAGCCGGAGGCGTTGGTGCCGAATGCGTTATCGATCTTGGTGTAGTCGGACCCGTCGACGCGACCGTCGAGGTTGGCGTCACCGCGGAAGGTGTATTTCACCAGCACGTCGTTGAGCGCCGGGGCGACGTTCCCGAACATGCCCAGACCGACACCGGTCTGACCGTAGATGACGGCGTTGTTGCCGTCGTTGTTGACCAGCGCGCCGACGGTGGTCAGCCGGGTGAGGTCGGCGGCGGCGGCGGCGCTGAAGATGCCGGCCGGGCCGGTCCAAGTGTAACCGGCCGCGGGGTTCATCGCTTCTTTGATCTGGTTCAGTACCGCGGCGACGCCGGGGCTGGTCGCGGCGGGGATGTCGAGCGCGCCGTTGCCGATTTCCACCTTGCCGGTCCAGCTGTTGGTGCTGCCGGTCAGGTTATAAAAATTAGTGACCCCGCCGGCGATCGTCGTGGCGGGCAAGCCCTGCGCGCCGAACAAGGTCGACCCGGCGACGTTCCAGTTGAGCACTGTGCCGGTGACGGTGGAAGTGGTGACGGCAAGGGTCGCGGTGGCGACCGCGCTGTTGACCGACGCGGCGTCGGTGGCGACGGCGTAATAGGTGTAGGTCCCGAGCGCCGCCCCGGTGGTGGGCGCGGTCCAGGTGGTCCCGGCTTGGGCGCCGGCCGCGACGAGCGTGTCGCTGCCGATCTGCAACCCGGCGGTGCCGTTGGTTTCGGTGTAGAAGTTCACGCCGGTGACGGTACCGCCGCCAATTTCAGACACGCCGGTCGCGGTCAGCACAGTGGACCCGCCGACGATCACGGTGGCCGGGCTTAACGAGAACCCGCCGATCACCGGCGTCGCCGATGCGACGACGGCCAACGTCGTGGACGCAGTCGCGCTGCTGGTGTTCAACGCGTCGGTGGCGACGGCGTAGTACGTGTACGTCCCCGCGCTTGCCGCGGCGGTGCTCCCGAGCGTCCACGTGGTCCCGCTTTGCGAGCCGGTGCCGACCAGCGTGTCCGACCCGATCTGCAACCCGGCCGTCCCGTTACTCTCCTGATAAAACTTCACCGCGGCGATGGTCCCGCTGCTGACAGTCACGCCGGTGGCGGTGAGCGTGATCGGAGTCGAGACGACCGCCGAGGTGGGCGACACCGCGAGCGACGAAATCACCGGCACTGCCGTGGTCGTACCGACCAGATCCTGCACGAGCAGATTCACGATCGGCGTCCCGAGGCCGGTGACCAGGTCGTAACCGGTGCCGGCGGCGTAGCCGTTATTGCCGGTCGTCACGTCGTGGAAATCGGCCTTCGGCAGGGCGTAGATCTTGGGCAGTGTTTCGGTCGGTCCGTCCAGCGTGCCGAGACCGGCGTTGACCCGGCCCTGGTTGGCGATCGCCAGCACGCCCGCCCACATGGGGGACGCCAGGCTGGTGCCGCCGAACTGGTCCCACGGCGTGGTGGTGCCGTTGTCGTACTTGTCGTAGACCGGCACGCCGCTGTTGGGGTCGGCATCTAGAGACACGTCGGGGACGGTGCGGAAGGATCCACCGAGCGTGACGCCGCTCTGGTAAGCCGGCTTGGAGAAGATGGTGCTGATGCCACCACCGGACCCGCCGTTGGCGTCGCTGGTGGTTCCGCTGCCCCAACCGGACTCGTTGCTCCACGCGCCACCGGTGCCGGTGGTGAGCGTGGTCCCGCCGATGCCCAGCACGTTGGGGGAGACGGCCGGGTAACCGACAATTTTAAGCTTGCTGGTCGTGCTGGTGTCGGTGTACGCGCCGGCGTCACCGCTGGAGGCGACGAACGTCACGCCGGCGTGACCGGTCGGGGTGATGAAGTGGCTGTCGTTCGGCGTATCGGTCGAGGCTTCGTCACCGCCCCAGCTCATGGAGACGACGGAGACGCCGGGGTAAGCCCGGGCGGTGTCGACGGCGGCGTAGAGATTGGCGTCGCTGGCGGAGGTGGCTTCGACCAACAGGATGTTTGCCTTGGGCGCGATCACGTGTGCCCATTCGACGTCCAGCGAAGTTTCCCCACCCCAACCGCCGACCACGTCGGCCTTGGGCAGTGTCGTCCCGCCGGTCTGATTGACCCGCACGAAGCTCGGCGGAGCGGCAAGGCCGAACTGGGCGTCGAACGCCGCGAGGTCGGCCGCGAGCGTCGGTTCGTCGTAGGCGTCGACGATCGCGATCGTCTGCCCGGTCCCGTCACCGACCAGCGACCCGAAGGCCGCGGTGTCGACCGCGTACGCGTGCCGCATGCTCGCCGGCGTGGTGCCGGTGGGTGAACCGGTTGCGGCGTCGGGCACCAGGCTGTTGATCGGATGATGAATGATAAACGTCGGATGATCGACCGACATCAATACCCGCGACTCGAGCGTTTCGATCGTGCGTAAACGCTCGACGATCTGGTTACAGCCCGGCGAGATGGCTTTGCGAATGACGTACAGGACCGAAACCGACAAACGGGTGGCGCATTCCAACATCGTGCTTTGTTCCATACTCTGCGGTTGATTTTGGGAGAAACTGCGATTGTGGTGGATCGAATGACTTCTCGGCATCTGAAACTATCAGTTTAATTTCAAAATGCTACGAAGAAATACGAACTATTACGGGGTGTTTTGACTGATCGTTGCTATCCGGGGATTGCGGTACGTTCGGACCACTGAACGCTGACGGCTGTCGCGTCGTCGGCCAGCTGGTCGCCGCCGGCGTGGGTGATCACCGCTTCGAACAGCACGGAGACCTGGTCCGGGTGCACGCCGAGCGATTGGCATACGCCGGTCATGTTAAACGGGTTGCGCGGGGCATTCGATTCGCCGACGCCCGGGCCGGGTTGTTCGACGATGCCGTCGCTGACGACCAGGACGCTCCCCGACGCGGGGAGTTTAACCGTTACCGATTCGTAGACGAATTGGTCATCGATCCCGAGCAGGGGCCCGCCGTTGACGTCGAGCGTGGTGACCTGTTGCAGGTGGTCGATCAGGATCGCGTAGCCGTGCCCGGCGTCGACGTACCGCAGTTCGCCGGCGACCGGGTCGAGAATCCCGACCCAGAGCGTGACGAATTTATCTTCCGGGCGGCGGGGGGCGATGTAGCGGTTCAGCGCGGTGACCGCGACGCCCGGTTCACCGAAATGTCGAATTGCCGCGTGCAAATACCCCAACGCGGCGGTCATCAGCACCGACGCGACGATGCCCTTGCCGGAGACGTCCCCCAGCGCGACGGCGATTTTTCCATCGCCTAAATCGATGACCTCGAAGAAGTCTCCGCCGAGGAATTGACCGGGCCGGCTTTCACCGACGCAGGTGTAGGGGCCGATGTCGGTGCGGCGGCGGGGGAGGATCCAGCTCTGGGCCGCCCGGGCGTCGCGGAGCTCCTTGTCGAGCCACTGTTGCCGGCGTTCCATCTCGGCCCGCTTCATGTTCGACAGGGCAAGGCTCGCCAGGTGTCCCAGGGCGGCGGTGAACGCGGTCGCGTTGGGCCGAAGCGAGCGCGGGGCGCGGGAGTGCTCCGACCGCGCGTCGAGGTACAGGAAAAAGCAGGCGATCGGGCCGACCATCAGCGGCACGCACAGGGCGGCGGTGACGTTCATTGCGATGAGGCTGACGTTCTCGGCCGGCATCGAATCGGTCGACACCTCGGCGAGTTGGCCCGTCGATGCCGCGGCGATGAGTGACCGGCTGAACCGAAACCCCCCGGCGGTGGACGACGCGGTTTTCGACGCGATCACCTCGACCTGCCCGGCGGCATCGAGCGGGCGGAGCACCGCGGCGTTGGTCAACCCGGTCCCGCGGACCGCGGCGGTGATCAGGTGCTCGGCCAGCTGAATTTCAGTCTCGGCAGAATGGATCGCGCCCGACGCTTCCAGCAGTAACCCGAGCAGCTGCCCGTCGAGTTGCCCCGCGGCGGGGCTGGCGGGGATCATCGTGTGGATGGTCGACATCCCCCGGTCGTCCTCGCTCCGGGTCCCGGCGCGAGTGAGATTGCCCGAAAGCGCGAACGTCCACGGCTCGACGCGAATCAGGTCCCCGTCGGCGAGCACGACCTCGTGCTTCGGCGTTAATCGGATTCCGTTGACGAACGTGCCGCGCCGACTCGCCAGGTCGGTCAATCGCCATTGCCCGTTCTCGAAACGAAAACTGCAGTGAAACCGGGACGCCTGTTCGGCGCCGGGGGGCAACCGCAGCTCGCAGTCCTGGTGCCGGCCGAGGACCACCGCTTTCGACGGCGCGGTGCCGGCGTGAAGGGTGATCGGCTGAATCGCGGGCCCGTCGACGGCGATCAGATAAGATGCGGATTTTGGTCGGGGCGTCATGGCTTGCCTTGTGTGTTACGGCGTCCCGGCGGGGGCCTCTGACGGTTTGGGGTGAGCGAAAAACACGGTCATGTTCTTCGGGTCGTCCAGTGTGATCTGCGGGCGGCCCTTCCACGTGATTCTTCGTCCGCCGTACTGGGTGAGAACGCCTTCGATGACGACGTCGCATCCCTCGGCCTGGGTGAAATATCCCTGCGGCAACCGCGCGAGCATTGCGCCCGGGACGAAGATAATGACGCCCGCTTCCTGCGGCGCGAGCAGAATGTTCAGCGAACTGCCGGTGGCGGTCGCCTCGATGTTTTCGATAGAACCTTTCAGTTTGACCGTTTGGTCGGCGGCGTGAGCGAGTGCCGTTAGGTCCTGGGCGTCGATCGCGTCGGTGATCCTTGCCAGGCCGGGCGATTCGGGCCTGTGCGCCGGCCGGGTGCTCGCCGGGTCGATCATCATCGCCGCTTCGATCTGCAGATTTCGGTCACCGATCTTTCCCCATTGGGAGATCAGTTCTCGGAAATCGGCCTTCGCCGCGGCGGCCTTTCCCGACCGTGACTCGGCCATCGCGAGGATGGTCTGGTCGATATTGATTTCGTGCCGGCTCGGTCTGATTGTCGGCGTGTCCCTGTTGACTCGCCGCGTTTTGCCGGCTCCGATCGCCATCGCTTTATTCAGCACCTCGATCGCGCCGTCGTAGTTGCCGCACCGGTACCGCGCGAGCGCGAGTGTCTGAAGTTTGGCGTGGTCGTCGACGACGTCGCGGGCGGCGTCCTCGGCGATCTGCAGTGCCGCGGCATAGTCTTCGGCGGACCTGTCTTTCTGGTCGACGACCGCCCGGGCGTTTTGCAGCATTACCTGCTGGCTGGGCCTCCAGACCGCGAGCTGGTGTTCCAGCGCCTTGCGGGTCGAACGCGGCGAATCACCGCCGGCGATCGCCTTTTCGATCCGCGGGCGGGTCAGCTGCCGGGCGGCGATCTGATGAAACGTAGCCGACGCGGACCGGTCGACCGCCAGAAGCTGGTCGTGCATTTCCTCCAACTCCGCGACCTTGTCCGAAGGCGTTTGTTTCGGGTCCTCCAGGATCACCTGCGCGAGCGACTCCCACGGTGCCGGCCCGTCGAGCATTGCCGTGACGGCCTGTCGGCAGCCGGTCTTGCGACGCGCCCGATCCAGCTTGTCCTGCGCGACCTGCGCGGGCGACCGGACGTCCTGTGACTGGATCGCCCGGTCGCCGGTGATTTCGACCAACCGGGACCCGTCACCGGCGAACGCCAGCGACACCACCGGCGTGTAACATTGGATCGTCGCGACGTTTCGCCAGGACGTGGTGTCCCAGAACCGCACGGTGCAGTCGTCACCGCCGGTGACCAGCCGGGTGTTGTCGGGTGAGAAGACCAAGCTTCGGACCGGTCCTTCGTGACCGATCAGCGACACGACGGGTCGCGCCGAGGTGTTGTCGCGAACCGTCAGGCCGTGACCCGGCGCAATGGCGGCGGTCCAGTGCCCGTCGGATGAACCGGCGGTCCCGTCGGCGGGGGACTCGTTGGGCCGACCGTTTAAGTTTGCCAACACGACGTCCGAGAACGACGGGCCCCATTCGTGTACGTAAAGGTCGCGTTTCCCGAACGTCGCGCACCGGATTCCGTTAGCCCGGGGCTCACTGTCAAGGTTCGAAATCGTGTCCCACTGCTGCGACTTGCTGGTGTCCCAGACGCGAAGGCGATATTCCGTCCCCGAGATGGCCAGCTTCGCGTCGCTGGTGAAGATCAGCGAGCTGCCGAACTGCGCGGGCTGAGTGACCGCGCCGTCGGCCGAACCTTTCTGCCAGTCCCAGATGAAATCGTTCCCGAAGAAAACGACGAATTTTGAATCGCTGGAAAAATGCGGGCTTCCGGTACAGGGACGCTGCAGCGTCTGCAGCAGCTTACTCGACGCGGCGTCGAAGACCTTTACCGACGTGTTGTTCTGACTCGCGACCAGATATTTGCCGTCGGGACTGTACTGCAGTTCGTGCATCGGGTCGCGGGACCCGGTTTCGAACTTCCGCAGTTGTTGGCCGGTGACCAGACTGAACGCGGCGACCTCGCCGTGGTCGGACCCGATGGCGGCGGTGGTCTCGTCGGGCGAGACCGCGACGCAGTTCGAGTGATAGTTCCCGTGCCGGAGCACGAGCTTCTGTTTCCCTGTCGCCAGTTCGTAGACCAGGATCTTGGTGTTGTCCGAGACCAGAACCTGCCGATCGGATTTCGAAATCGCGCAGGCGACCTGGTCCAGGATTCCGACTTTCAGACAGATGCGTCCCGTGTAACGGTCGATGAAAACCCGGGTCCCGCCCTGGCGGACGCTGACGTACGCGCCGGTGTTGCTGAATTCGACCTCCTGCTCGGCGCCGTCGACGACCCCGAGTGGAATGCCGAGGCGCTCCGCGCCGTCGGGGCCGAAAACGACCAGTTGATTTTCGGATAGCGCGGCGACACACCCGTCCGGCGCGATCGCCGCGACGGGCTCGCGGGTCCCGCCGAAGCCGTTGGGCCCCGAATAATTGTTCAGCTTGAAGTGATAGGTGCCCAGCTGCCGCTGGGTCAGCAGGTCGATGACCCGCCAGTCCCGCAGGTAGCCGGTGAGTAACAGGCGGTCGTTGGTCGACAGGAGAAAATTCGTGACCGGTTCGACGAAGCCGAACTTGGGTGTGTCGGCGATCCTGCGGAGGTATTTCCATTCCCACCCGCGGCTTTTCTCCGGGCACGACTCGAGTCGGTTCCGCGCCTCGGGCCAGCTCTCGCCCGCCATGGCGGTCTGGGCGGCGCCGAGATTGGCGATATACGCTTCGAGTTCGGCGGTGTTCTTGGACACGATTTCCCGTGCGGTCGCTTCCCGCTCGCGGACCAGCGCCTGGCGGGCCCGGACCAGCCCGACTGCCGTGCCGGCCAGCCCGAGCACCAGCAGCACGGTTACGGCCAGACCGGCGGCGAGGGGCGCTTTGTACTTCCGCGCGAATTTTCTCGTCTGGTACCCCCAGCCCGGCGGGGCGGCGTTGATGGCGGCGCCGTCGAGGAACCGGCGGATGTCGTCGGCGAACTCGCTGGGCGTTTCGTACCGCCGGGCGCGGTCTTTCTCGATCGCCTTCATCACCATCCAGTCGATTTCGCCGCGAAGGCTTTTCAGGTACGCGTCCTCGGAAATGCCCCGGTCCTTTGCCAGCGTCTGGACGACGGTCGCGGACGACACGGGTGCCGCGGGTTGCGACGCTACCGTGGTCTGTTGCGCCGACGCCGGTGGCCTGAAGGCTTTGAGCGTGCTGACCCGCGTGCTGGGTTTCGGCGGGTCTTCCTCGCGGATGATCCGCGCCATCTCGTTCAAAGCCGCGCCGCGCAGCCGCTTGGGATCGAACGGCGTATACCCGGTCAGCATTTCGTACAGCAGCACGCCCAGCGAATAGACGTCGGTGCGGGTGTCGATGTCGATGTTTCCGTCGGCCTGCTCGGGGCTCATGTACGCGGGCGTCCCGATCATGTTCACGTGTTCGGTGAACAGCGTCCGGTCGGTGAGCCGCTGGTTGGTCGCCTTGGCGATCCCGAAGTCGATCACCTTCGCGTACGGCTTACCGTCCTGGGTGCTGACCAGCACGTTCCCGGGTTTGATGTCGCGGTGGATGATCCCCTTGTGGTGCGCGTGCTGTATCGCGTGACAGACCTGTTCGAACAGCAAAAGCCGGTCGTCGATCGACAGGTGGTTGCGGTCGCAGTAGTCGGTGATGGCGGTCCCCTTGACGTATTCCATCGCGAAATACGGCCGGCCGAGCGAGTCCGCGCCGGCGTCGTACACCTTGGCGATGTGCGGGTGGTCCATCATTGCCAGCGCCTGCCGCTCGGCCTCGAACCGGGCGATCACCAGCTTGGTGTCCATCCCCAGCTTGATGACCTTGACGACGACTTCCCGGCGGATGGGCGACCGCTGCTCGGCGCGATACACGATGCCCATACCCCCTTCACCAATGCACTCGAGGACTTTGTACCGGCCGAATTTGTCCGGCGCGGCAACGCCCGGGCCGGGGGGCATCAATGTCGAATCGGGCCCGACGGTCACGCCGGCGACGTCGTCGAACTGCGGGGCAGAGTCGAGCCGGGTGTGCGCGTCCGAACCGCCCGCGGCATGCAGTAATGACAGAACCTGGTCGACCGCTTCGGCATCGCCCGCGCACAGCTTGCGGACATACGCGTCGCGATCGCCCGGCGGAAGGTCCAGCGCGTCGGAGACGATTTGTTTGAGCCGCTCGCCGTTCATCGCGCCTCCCAATGAAGATCCGACCGGGTGAACGCCGCGTAACACCGAAGATGCCGTCGAAATTGCGTCCCGTCAGATGCGTCGGTATGGCTCGACCCGGGGCGTGGAACAGAATCGCGGTATAGCTAAATTGCTGCAAAAGCTCAAGTTTTTGACGGCGGGTTGGGCAGGCCGCGGAGCAGGCCCAGGATCTCGGTGTTGCCTTTGGCACCCTTGATCGGGCTTTCGACGGTCGCTGTCATTTCGAACCCGGCGGCAGTGATCTCTTTTTTGACTTCCTCGATCAAGCTCGCGATCAGATCGACCGGCAGGATGCCTTTTTTCAGTGCCGTCAGCGGCGCTTCGTAGTGGGGTTTGATCAGGGAGATGACGATGCCGTCGTCGGCCAGCAACCGACGCGCCGATGGCAGGATGTTTTTCTGCCGGGTCCAGGCCACGTCAATGCTGATCAGGTCGACCCGCTCGGGAAGCCGAACGTGCATCGCGTTGGTCCGTTCCAACACCACGACGCGGGGGTCTTTGCGCAGTTTCCAATCCAAGACCCCGTAGCCGGTGTCGACGGCGTATACCTTTACCGCGCCGTTTTGCAGCAAGCAGTCGGTGAACCCGCCGGTGCTGCATCCTAAGTCCGCGCAGATCTTGCCGGCGACGGTTACGCCGAACGTCGTCACGGCGTGTTCCATCTTCTGACCGGCTCGCGAGACGTAATCACCCATATCGGAACTTTTTGAATATGGCGCGGCAGTTGCGAGACGTGCCACAGTAACGATCGTCGAATTACCCATAACGGAGGTCCGTCATGTTTCGCATTTTGAAATTAGCAGTGTACGCCCTGATTGGATATGCCTTGTACGAGTTTTACCTGGGACTCGGCGAAGTGCGTGCGAAGCAACCGCAATCGCAGGCACCGTCGACCCCGGGCGAAAGCCCGCGGCCGAACCGTCAGGGTGGTCGACGGGTTGCCGTCCGGGACAACTCGGGCGTCGAACGGACACAGTCGGTCGGCCGGGGCGTCGTGTCCCGCTAGTCCGTCAGCCTGTCGGACTGTGCAGTCGAATCAACCGGGAAGGCGTGGCGCCGTTGCCACGCCTTTCTCGCGTGTAAACAAGGAATGCTATGAAGATCGGTTTTGTCGGACTCGGTAAAATGGGTGGGAACATGGTGCTCCGGCTCGCGGTCGGGTCGCCGGACAAAACCGTCACCGGCGGGCACGAAGTAGTCGGGTTCGCCAAAGATCAGAATCCCGACTTGCTGAACATCGCCGGCGTGGAGATCGTCTCCGATCTGGCCCAGATGCTCGAAAAACTGCCGTCTCCGAAAGTCGTCTGGGTCATGGTCCCGGCCGGGACGGTCACCGAAAATGTCATCACCGATGTTGCCAAGCTGATGTCAACGGGCGACGTCATTATCGACGGTGGGAACAGCTATTTTAAAGACTCGGTTCGTCGGTCCGACGGTCTGAAAAACCGGGGGCTTGGGTTTCTGGACGTCGGCACCAGCGGCGGGGTCTGGGGCCGGGCCGAGGGCTATTGCATGATGGTAGGCGGGGAAAAAGAAACCGTCGACCTGTGCCGGCCTATTCTCGACACGCTCGCACCCAAAGACGGCTGGGCCCACATGGGCGGGCCGGGCGCGGGGCACTTCGTAAAGATGGTCCACAACGGCATCGAGTACGGCATGATGCAGGCCTACGCCGAGGGGTTCGAGGTCTTGTACAAATCCGACTACAAATTCGACCTGGAAAGCATCGCCAAGGTTTGGAACCACGGCAGCGTGGTCCGCAGCTGGCTGCTGGAATTAGGCGAACGGGCACTGGCCAAAGAAAGCGATTTGAAGTCGGTCGCGCCGTTCGTTTCTGACAGCGGCGAGGGTCGCTGGACACTGCAGGCGGCGATCGACGCGGACGTCGCCGTCCCGGTGCTGGCCGCCAGCCTGTTCGCCCGTTTCGCCAGCCGGGACCCGTACAACTTCACCGCCCGGTTCAACTCCGCACTGCGGAATCAATTCGGCGGACACACCATCAAGAAAGTCGAAACCGAAGCCCGCGCGATCGATCACGACGGCACCGTGCAGCGATAGGTTTTCGACGCTTTAGGCGCTCCCAAATCGTCCGCCGAGCTGTACAGTCTTCGGATATGTTCCGCAGATGTTTTGCAGTTTCAATATTCTGTGTGGTTAGCGGCTGCCTCCCCGCCCCGAAAGCGGCACCGCCCGCGCCGGTCAACGCCGGCGTGAATATTGTTCCGACGGCCGTGCTGGCGAGTCAGAAAATGACCCCGTCCAGCCAGCCCAGTCGCATCGACGAGCCGGACTTGGTCGAGGTCCTGCAGCGGTCGGACCAATCGCACCGGCAGTTGATCGATTTGATTCGCAACTCGGGGCTCGTCACCACGCTGCAGGCGATCGGGCCTTACACTATTTTCGCCCCAACCGATGACGCGTTCGGCAAGCTCCCGCCGGGCGTGCTCGACAACCTTCTGTTGCCCGAGCACCACACGGCGCTGGTTCAGTTTGTAAAATACCATCTGTTCAAAGGCCGGATCTCGATGTCGGACCTTCAGCAGTGCAACGGCCAGGTCACGACGCTGGCCGGCCCGATCGTGATTGTAAAAGGCATTGATTCCAAGGTGATGGTGAACGACGCGAACGTAATCCGCACCGACACCGCCGCGAGCAACGGCATCATCCAATGGGTCGACGGCGTGCTGATCCCACCGTCGTAGCAGGAGCCGTTCTGGCAGAGCGAAGACAAATTCTTAAATTGCGAAAAAACGGGTTCAGCTCGTGGCCTACTGCCTCGGCTGGTGACATCTTCTACACGGTGAGGAGCCGCGGGCGAATACCCGTCGGCCCGGATTACAAACGGCGAGGGAAATCGAGACCGGGATGGCTCACTTCCGTTCCGGCGGCAACTGGGGCATGGCGTTGTAGCTCGGTTCTGTGACCCCGCTGGGGTAGATCACCGTTTGCCAGGCGGGGGTGAACGCATACGCGACGGGGATCGCGAAGATGTTGGCGACGAACAGGGGGCCGTCGGTGAGTGCCGGGGCCCATTTCGGGGCCCGGGGGTTGTGTTGGAGCAGGAACCCGGTCGGCGTGGCGGGGGTTTCGCCGTTCTGGAACCGGGCGACGGTCCGCGGCCACTGCCGGCGCTGCATCGCCTCGTCGACGATCAGCGGGGCGTGGCTTGTCACGGCCACTTCCTTCGTGTGCTTCAGGCAACCGGTGCCGGTTGTCAGCAGAACCCAGGCTGGCAACGACAGGACCGACAACATGGCCCGCCGTCGCGAGGCCTTGGACGTTTTATTTCGCCGACTCGACACTGTCATAACCGCCTTAGGGGTTGAGAACATCGTTCATATCCTTATCGATCCCGTTGCCGACGTGGGTGATATCACCGCCGGTGATGTCCCGGCCGATCTCGGGTTTATACCGCATCGGGTCGGCCAGGATCGCGTCCTGCTTCTGCGACTCGCTCATCGGCGGGGGCCCGCCGGAACTACACCCGACGAGCACGATCCCGGTCACCAGCATCGTTAACTGTCTGATCATGACACCCGCCGTTGGTTCGGTCGATTATTCTACCGAATAATTCGGTGATTCCTTCGTGATCGTAATGTCGTGCGGATGGCTCTCGGCCATGCTCGCGCCGCTGATCCGGCAGAACCTCGCGTGGTGCCGAAGCTCGTCGATGTTTTTAGTCCCGCAGTAACCCATCCCGGCCCGGAGGCCGCCGACCATCTGGTAGACGAAATCACCCAGCGGGCCGCGGTACGGCACCCGACCTTCGACGCCTTCGGGGACCAGCTTGCTGGTTTCCTTGACGCCGGCCTGACCGTAACGGTCCTTCGAGCCTTGCACCATCGCGCCCATGGAACCCATGCCGCGGTAGGTCTTATACCGCCGGCCCTGGTGAATAACCAACTCGCCGGGGCTTTCGTCCAGCCCGGCGAACAGGGAACCCATCATCACGCAGCTCGCGCCGGCGGCGATCGCCTTGGTGATGTCACCGCTGTGGCGAATCCCCCCGTCGGCGATGATCGGCACGCCCGCGCCCTCGGCCACGCTGACCGCGTTCATGATCGCCGAGATCTGAGGCACCCCGACCCCGCTGACGATCCGCGTCGTGCAGATTGCCCCGGGACCGATGCCGACCTTGACCCCGTCCACCCCCGCGTCGATCAAATCCCTGGCCCCCTCGGCGGTGGCGATGTTCCCGGCGATCACCTGGATGTCCCAGTTCTTCTTTATCTCCCGGACCGTCTCCATGACGTTCTTGCTGTGCCCGTGCGCGGTGTCGACGATCACCACATCGACATCCGCCCGGATCAACGCTTCGACTCGTTTGAAGTCGAGCACCCCGGTCGCCGCCCCGACCCGGAGCCGGCCGCGTTTGTCTTTGCACGAACTGGGGAACTGGTGCAGCTTGTCCAGATCCCGCATCGTGATCAGCCCGACCAGCCGGCGGTCCCGGTCGACCAGCAACAGCTTCTCGACCTTGCTGCGGTACAGAATCCGCTCGGCCTCGTCCAGCGTCGTCTCTTCCGGCGCGGTCACCAGGTTTTCGTGGGTCATCACGTCGCCGATCCGGCGATTGTCGTCTTCCTGAAATTTCAGATCGCGTCGGGTCAGGATGCCCAGCAGCTTCGGCTGTCTGCCGTTGAACCGCATCCGCTGGGGAAGATCGGTCGCCCGCGGCCCGCCGTCGGCGGTGGCCACGGCGGAGACGGTCAACAGATCGCTGCCGATCGGTTCTTCCACGATCGGCACACCGCTGACGTTGTAGGCTCGCATCACCTGCCGGGCCTGCGCGATCGTCGCATTGGGCGGCAGCGTGATCGGGTCGACGATCACGCCGTTCTCGCTGCGTTTGACCTTCTCGACTTCCCGCGCCTGGTTCTCGACCGACAGATTTTTATGAATGATCCCGATCCCGCCCTCTTGCGCCAGCGCGATCGCCAGCGCCGACTCGGTCACCGTGTCCATCGGGGCCGAGATCAACGGCAGATTCAGCTCGATGCTGCGGGTCAGCTTCGTGTGCGTATCGGCATCCGAGGGAATGAACTCGCTGCGAGCCGGAATGAGCAACACGTCGTCGAACGTGATCGCGTCGTAAACGATCTTGGGGTGATCCATGTGAGAAGTTTCGGGATGCCCGCGGCGGTGTCAAGCGTATCAATTCCCAGCAAGCCGGCCGGCAAGCGTCCCGTTGCGACACGCTCTACATCGTTGAGTGATCGGGTTGGAAAACAGACAAAGCCCAAGTAAAGTTTTGGCGGCAATTCTCAGGAGGGTGTCTGTCGCGATATTACCATTTAGCCAGGGTCGAACGAGTCGCGCGACGGACGGCAATCGTGTCGTTGCTCTTTGCCGGGACCGAAGTCGCAATCATGATTGCCAGTCTGGCCCGTGGGGGGCGAATCTGGTCGAACTATGAGGACTTCGCGACCATCATCGTCATGCAATTGTTACCCGGGATTCTCATCTTCGGGCTTGCTGGTGCCGCGGGTCGCGGCGATCCGAACGCGTTCTTCGTTATCTTCGGGGCTGCCATCCTTTCACCGATCCGGACGGTGCTCGCGCTGTGCCTCAGCGGGCGCAGCAGCCTCGCCTGCACTGCGTTCGGGTGTGACGTATTTACGTCAATTCCGCTGCTATTTCTGATCATGACCTGCAAAGAATCGCTGGTCGAAGTGCGTCAAGTCATCCGGCGTCGGCGGGAAGACCGGTCGGCGGACCAGCGCGGATTTGTGCCCATCCTGGCCGACAGCCCTCCCGCGGTCCCGAGACAGATACAGCAAGAGGTTCCAGAGCTTCCCGAGAAGCCGCTGCTGCCGGTAGTCGATTCTGCAAAATTTGTCGTCGCACCTCCGCGTCGACGACGGACGATCATGTCCGACTATATGCACCAGGCCACCCGATTCGCAAATATCGTGGCAGGGCTTTCGCTGATCGGCGTGATAGTACTCCTCTTGATTAGCTATGCGATTCGGCTCAAAGGTAGCGGTAACGACGCCTTCGATCTGACGACGCAGAGCGTTTTAATCTTTTACGTCGCGCCGGCCGCAATCCTCTTTTTTCTAGCCTGGCGTATGGACCGGCAGGATCTTTGGCCCTTTCCACTCTGCACGATTGTTAGCATCGGATTGGTCGCCCGGCTGTGCGTTTCGTTCGCGTTGTTTCGAATCACGCGCACTCAGACGGCACGGATCGTCTTCTACGTGGACCTCGCGGTGCGGATACCAACCGTTTGGTTACTCTTGAAATGCATCTATGCCATGCCCGACGTTTGGGATCTTCACAAGCAACACAGACGACAAGTGGCGATTGATAAGAAAATGGCGACGGGTGAAACCCGGCCAATCTCCGTGCTTGCTTCGATAACACCCCCTCCGGCATCGGGCACCCGCACCGTCGCTCGCCGACCGGATTGAAACTCGCATGAGCACCTTTAGTTGCTGACGATTTCTCTCGCTCGGGCAGAAAAATCATGACTGATGTCCGTATTCCAAGATATTTATTTATCACAATGCTGATTTCGTCTACGGCAGTGAATCTTGGGTGTCGGACCTGTGATGAAAAGCCCGTCGACGCCTCGAGGCTGCCCGTTAGAAGCAAGTTGACGATTGCCTACGTTCAGGACGCCGACCCGGTAGCAGACGCCAGAGCAGCACTCCTGCAGAGATCCTTCTACGTCGTCGGGGTTGTCGAAATGAGCAGGATGGTTCCTGGCACCGACCGTCATGACACACTCGCACAAACCCTTGCGGTTCGACTGATCGAAGGCACCAGTGATACGGGACCCTACTACGAGAATATGAGAGCAGCCGACTATGCCGAGATCTTCAATCTGATCATCCTCCGAGAGTTGACACGGCGACCGTTGACAGGAGGAAGCTGAGTGGGCGGCGCGGGAGCCGGTGACAACGACGCAGATCAGAAAGGTGATGGTGGCAAAAGCTCGCCGCATTCGACCTCGTTTCCAATCACGACCCGGCCCGACGGGCTTTTACTCTGAACGATTTTAGCCTTTGCAAGACAGTCGCTGACCGCCTCGTCATAGGCGTCCGTCGGGCCTCACCTTCGTTATTGCACGCGGCGTCTTGATATGGTCTTTTCGCGAAGAGTGTACACCTTGTCGTACTTTCAAAAGTAAGTCCGTGACAGTGCATCAATGTCACGGGTATAACTCCGCGTTCAAAACAGCAGCCTTGTTCCATATTTTAGCAGGAAATCAAAATGGTGGGACCATCTCGAACTGTCATCGCGGTTTCGGTTCTGTTCCTCGTCGGGTGCGCGCACCCGACAGAACGAGCGGCCCGACCGTCGACGCTTCCCGCAACAGATTCTTTTCCCTCGCGGGACACCGACGTACTAGAGGCAGCCCTCCGCGATCGCCTGCAGGGCGCTGATGCCAGGGCGACATTCTTCATCTCGATCGGATCGCTCGAAACAAAGTGGAAGGATCCGCCGCCCGAGCTCATGAAGCGGTTACGCACTCTCCCGTGCACGCTGAAACCCGTCTCACAGGCGAGATTACCCAAAGGCGGCGAAATGGACGGGAAGCGGTTCCGGGGTGTAGAAGACCCGGCGACAGGCAAGCGAACGCGAATCTACTGGGCCGAAATCAAAGAGTGGATTTCCGACTCTAAAGTGCGTCTCGACGTAGGAGGCTGGACCGGTCCGTTAGACGGCGGCGGGGGCATCTGCGTGTTCGAACAGCTGAACGGCGTGTGGGAATTTACCGAAATGGAAGAGGGGTGGTCTTCCTAATGGTCTTCTCTTATCCGTCCTCGAACCAGAAGCCGGGCGTTTCTTGCGAAACGCCCGGTCGTCTTACCGAATTTTAGTTAGACACGGTCTTACCGCGAAGACGTTGTCGGCTGGGCCGGGACGGCTTCGCCGGTGTCGCGGGATTGGGAGGCGGCCCAGGGGAGGGTTTCGCCTTGCCCGCCGGGGCGGACGAGGTGGATGCGGAGTTGCCAGAGATTTTTGTCGACTTGATAGCCCAGGTCTTGGAGTTTGTTCGACGTGACGGGGTCGCTTTCATTCAGCTCTTTGATGGCGGTGTAGACCTCTTTCTGCAGCACGGCCACCCGGTCGACCAGCAGGCGGATCGACTCGTTGTCGGTGACATATCCGGTCGGCAGTTCGGGAATTTTGCTGGTCTTGGCGATCGTGGAATACCGGCCGTCCACGCTATACCCCAGCGACAGCGATCGCTCGGCGAGCAGGTCGGCCTGTTTCCGATAAAAGTCGGCCTGTTCCTGATAAAATTCGTGCAACGGCAAATACAGCGGGCCAGTCAGGTCCCAGTGCATTTCCTTGTAGTCGTTAAATGTCGCGAGCAGGTCGACGGTCAGTTGCTGGGTCCATTTTACCGTCTTTTCGCGGTCGCCTTCGGCGGCAAGCGGATAGCTGTTGGTGATCCGCGGCGGCTGTGGAAGAATCTCCGAACTCTGCGTCGTCGGCGGGGCGGTCCCCTCCGGACCCGCGGCCGTGCCAATTCGCCAGTTCATAACAACTATCGTTGCCAGCACTGCAGCGGTAAACCAATGCTTCGAATTCAATCTCATATGAACCTCTTCTACGTAAAGTGACAAAACTCGACAGTCGGCACGGATCGCACGCCACGCAAAATCAGACGACCTTGTTCGCACTGCAACATCGAACCGAACGATGAAAACGCGGCGGCATCGACCACCGTTCAAACGACTCCTCGCTCGGCCGATCTTGATATTTAAGGTGTGCTGACTCGGCAGTCAGCGTCGAAAACTTTTAATTGATTCGGACGAATGAAACGCTTTACCGCCGGATGCGCCCGGCCGAGGTTTGCAATGCTGCTTTCGATATGCGTGGGCTTGTTGAGTCGGGTTGCAGGATCACGGGCGTGCGTCACGAAGTCGTAAACGCTTACCCGCACTCGTTCCGGGGCGAGCCGGGTTGCCTGTCAACCGGACGGCCAAAGACCGGCGAGACGAGGGGCGGTCGGCGAACGAACTTTTCACGGCTGACGCCGTCTAATTTGTTGGCGCACCGTGTCGCTCGGAACCGTCATAAGTTGAAGTGTTTGGTGCGGCAAGGTACACCATGGAGTTGATTCGCCCGCGTCGATGCGGGCGCTGGCGCAGGATCGCGACGCAGCTTGCAGGTTTGCACGGAAGTTTCCCGGAAGTTTCAAGGAGTTCTCATGGCCACACCTCGTTTCGCCTGGGGTATCGATGTCGGTAACCGTGCACTCAAAGCGGTCAAGCTGGTGTCCTCCGCCGAGGGATTGGTCATCGACGATTTCGACGTGATCGAGCACGAAACCGTGCTCTCAGAGTCGGGCGACAACCGCGACTCGCTGATCCAGACCGCGCTGGCGACGTTCGTGCAACGGCACCCCGGCATCGAAAAGGGCCAGGTCGGTGTCGGCGTCATGGGGCAGCAGAGCTTCTCGCGGTTCGTCAAACTCCCGCCGGTCGAAGACAAAAAAATTCCCGAGATCGTCCGGTTCGAAGCCATTCAGCAGATCCCGTTCCCGCTCGACGAAGTCGAATGGAGCTACCAGCTGTTCCGCGACCCCGAGTCGCCGGACGTCGAGGTCGGCATCTTCGCGATGAAGAAGGACCTGATCAATCAGCACATCAAGTTCTTCACCGACGCCAAGCTGAACGTGCAGGTCGTGCAGATGAATCCGTTGTCGGTGTACAACGCGATGTACTACGACAGCCGGATCAAGGGCACCACGATGATCGTGGACATCGGCGCCGAGAACACCGACCTGATTATCGCCGAGGGTGAAACGATCTGGCAGCGTTCGATCTCGATCGGCGGGAACAGCTTCACCGAAGCGCTCAGCAAGGCGTTCAAGGTCGACTTCACCAAAGGTGAAGACCTGAAGCGGAACGCGAACACCAGCAAATACGGCCGGCAGATCATGCAGGCGATGCGGCCGATCTTCTCAGACCTGGTGTCGGAAATTCAACGGTCGATGGGGTTTTACTCGTCGGTGCATAAAGAAAGCCGGATTTCGAAAGTGATCGCGGTCGGCAGCACGTTCCGGCTGCCGGGGTTGCAAAAATACCTGTCGCAGAACCTGACGCTGGACGTCGAAAAGCTCGACCGCCTGAGCACCGGCGCGATGGAAGACCCGAAGCTGGCGGCGACGTTCAGCGAAAACCTGTTGAGCGCCGCCGGCGCGTACGGACTGGCGCTGCAGGTCATGGGTCAGGGCAAGATCACCAGCAGCCTTCTCCCCGAGCGGATTCGCCGGGAGAAGATGTGGAGCGAAAAGACCAAGTGGTTCATGGCCGCCGCCGCGTTGTTCGTGGTCGGCGCCGCCGTGCCGTACGGCCGGTACTACTTCGACAACGCCCAGATGAACAGCACCGAGTCGACCGAAGCCAAGGGCAACATCGCCAGCCTGATTTCGACCGCCGGCCAGCGGGACACCGAATGGACCAAGGTCCAGTCGACCGGCGCGCCCGAACGGCAGGAACTGTTGAACGTGATGTCGCTCGGCACCAACCGCGACCTCTGGCCGCAGATCAACACGCTGCTCTACAACTCGCTGCCGCAGTTCGCCGCTGATGCGCCCAAGGAGTTGCGGAGCGACGACCCCGAACAGATTAAGAAGATCCCCCGCGGGCAGCGGAACCAGCTGGTGATCTCGGGAATCGTCTCGAAATACTGGCCCGACGTGAGCGCGCTGCAGGCACCGGGATACAACCTTAGTGTGCTGGCCGATCTCGGAGCGTTGAACGCGGTGCCCGGCCTCGGGCCCGTCACGGGCAGCGCCGCCGGTGGCGCGGGGGGCTTCAGCATGGCCGGTGCGGCCGGCCTCGGGGCGGCGCCCGCCGTTCCCGGCGCGGTCACCGCGACCCCGCGCGGGTACGTGCTGACCATGAAGATCACGACGCCCAGCCAAAGCGGCGCCGAACTGGTCGAGAAATATCATACTACTTTGCTAGCCGCGACCGCGTCGCCGACCCAGCCGTTCGAGGTGCAGGGATTCAGCATCCAGAGCCGGGTGATCGTAGGAAACGACCCGGCCCACCTTCGCGACCTGGTCGCGTCGTACATGGCCGCCCAGCGGGACAAGGCACAGGCCGAGCACCCCCAGGGCGGCGGGTTCATGCCGCCACCACCGGGTGGGGGTGGGGACGACCGCGGGTTCCGTCCCGGCCCGATGGTCGGGATGGACGCCGCGCCACCGATGGGCATGCCGGGCATGACCGGCACCGCCGAGAACAAACCGCCCGTCGAGGCGTTCTTCGACCCGGTTCTGAAAGAGGACGTGCGGGGCGACACCGAATGCGTGGTGGTCCTTGTGATCGTGCTGGATCCTCCGATGAAGGCGAAAGCGCCGGCTAAAACCGTCGTCATGGCCCAGCCCGTCGCCGCCCAGCCCTGAGTCAGTGCCTCGCCCGAGGAGCGAACATGAATAAAGACGTTGTCATTGGTTTTATCAAAAAGAATCTGGTCAGCCTGGCCTGCGCGGTCGTCGCGCTGCTCGCGGTGGCTGCGACCTTTTATCCGGTCGCGGGCATGTTCGAGACGATGCAGACCGACGCCACGAACGAGGCCGGGAACGAACAGGCGATCGCCGCGTTCAGCAAGACCCGCAAGTTCCCGGTGACCGACCCGAGTAAGTCGGCCGCCGACGCGGTCGACCTTACCGTGTTCCCCAACGCGGCCTTGATCAAGGCCGGGCAGGCGATCGACGACAAGCTGATCGCCCAGAGCAAGGCCGCGATCGACTACGTCCGCACGCTGTCGGCCACCGGGCACACGCTGCTCGTCCCGGGCGCGCTCCCGGACGCGCAGTCACAGACGACCAGCCTGAAGTTCGCCGAAGTCTACACCAAGGTGTTGAGCACCGACCCGGCGATCCGCGGGTTGCCCGACCCGGACAACGCCGGCATCGTCCCCGACCCGACGCTGGTCGCGTTCAAGGCAATGAACCTTCAGAACGACATTCTGCACGGCGGGTTGCCCCCGTCGCAGGCCGAGATCGGTGCCGCGGCACAGACGCTGTGGAAGTCGACCTTCGAGCCCCGCATCTACACGCACAACGGCACGCCGGTAAACCAGGTCGAGGTGACCCAGGATTTCAACGCCGCCGCCGCGAAGCTGCCGCAGCAGCTCAAGGCCGAGGTGGCGAAAAAGCGTAAGATTTACATCGAGAAAACCGCGTTCGAATTGAACCCGAAGATCAGCGTCAACTCCGCGCCGTTTCCGACCGACATCTGGTACGCCCAGAGCGCGCTCTGGATCCAGCAGGATGTCGCCCGCGCGATCGCCGACGCCAACTCGCAGACGACCAGCGTGCTGGACGCGCAGGTGAAGCACCTGATCTCGCTGCACATCGACCCCGAGCCGATGTACACATTCCCGCCCGCCGGTTCGACCGGGGCCGCCGTCGGGATGGGGGCCACCGGGTCAACGACCGCAGGCCCGTCCGCCGCCAACGAAACCCAACCGCTCCCGCCGGTGTATACGATCTCGGCTACCGGTCGGACGTCCAACGCGATGTACGACGTCGTGCACTTCACGATCCTGCTCGACGTGGACGCCCGTCACGTCAACGACGTGATTCAGTCTTTCTCCAAAGGCAAATTGATCACGATCTACAATCAGAACATGTACGCCCTGGACACGGCCCGCGAGGCCGGGGCCGGTTTCCTGTACGGGAACAGCCGGGTCGTCCGGTTGACCCTCGACGGCGAGTTTTTGTTTATGCGGTCCTGGACCACGGCGTGGATGCCGAGCCAGATCAAGGTCGCACTTGGCCTGACCGCACCGACCGGTGCCGCCGGTGCGCCGGGGATGGTGCCCGGGATGGTGCCCGCCGCGATGCCGCAACCGGACCGCTCGGACCGGTAATGGTATTCGTCGCGGACGGGCGGTTCGAGTGGTTTGACTCTTTAATGTTCGGTCTGAGATGTTCGGTCTGACAGTCGGGGCGGTTTTCCTAATTTCGGGGTAATGACATGGATCAGGTAAAAAAATATCTCGAGCGTTATGTCGAATGGCTCGCCCTGGCGCTGGGCGTCGCGTTTTTGCTTTGGACCGTTTACGGCTACGTCTATTCCAAGCCGGTGCATGTAACCGTCGCGTCGGAAGACGTCGGCCCGGGTCAGATCTCGACGCTGATCTGGGAGAAGGGCAAAACCCTGAAAGCCGCCGTGGACGGCACGGACGTGCCGAAGATGCCCGCCGTCGCCGATGTCGTTCGCGACGTGCACAGTTCGCTCGAGGTGCCGCAGCCGTACGCGATGGCGGCGCCGTTCTCACCGCTGGCGCAAGCCGTCACCGGCGGGCCGGGCATTGAAGCCCCGACCCCCGTCGCCCAAGGCAATCTGGTCACCAAGCTCGAACCCGCGCCGGCGATCGTGGACCTGAAAGTGTCCGGCGGACATTCCAACGTCCCCGCGCCGCTGCCCGCCGGGCAGGTCGCCGACGCCAACGCCCTCGCACCCGCGGCGGGCAAACCCGTGATGGCCGTCGACAAGTCCTGGCGAACCATCTCCGGGCGGATCCCCGTTGCCGAACTCGATAAAGCATTCAAGGCGTCCAAGATTCCGACAAAGCTGTACAGCACCGCCGTCTTGAAGGTCGTCCTGGTCCGCCAGGAACAGAACGCCGCCGGCGAGTGGGGTCCGACCGACGGGACCGAAATTCCGTCCCTGTCGATCAACCCGATGACGACGCTGCCGGCGATCAACGCGCCGGCGGCCCAGCAGAAGGACTACCAGGACTGGGCCGAGAAGAATGCGGCCATGATCATGCAGCCTGCCTTCTACAAGGTACTGCAGGGCGACGCCTGGTACGTGCCGGGGACCAAGAATCCGAACGAGGTTCAGGTGCAGATGGTCGCGTTCGACCCGTCGACCTTTAAAGGCGACCCGAGCACGCTGTCGCCCGAGGACAAGAAGGCGTTCGAGGCCTTCAAGATCAAGCAGCGTCAGGACGCACTCAACGCCCGCCGCGCGGCGCAACCACGGAACCCGAATACGCCTCCTGCTTCGCCGACGAACCCGGCCGGTGGTGGTACCACGCGTCCCCCGGGCGGGCGGGCGGGCCGAACGAACGGGCTGGCGGACGACCCCGAGCGCCGCGCCGCCGAAGAGCGCGGCGGGGCCGGTCTCGACGCGATGCCGGTCCCGGGGGGAATGACCGATCGTCAACGCCCCGTGGGCACGGACGACACCAGCGCCGCCGCGACCGACGCCGCTGCAACGCTCCCCCAGGGTTCGTTCGATCCGAGCGCGAAAGCCGCCGCGGCGGGCACTGCCGACATCATCGTCTGGGCCCACGACGACAGCGTCCAGGCCGGGAAAACGTATCGATATAAGCTGAAATACATGGTATCCAACCCGGTCGCCCGCAGCGTCGGGCTCTGCGACCCGCAGTCGCTGGCCAACCAGTTTTACATCCCCAGCGTCGACAGCGTCTGGTCCGCGCCCGTAAGCGTCGAGGCCGACACCAACTTCTATGCCGTGAAGGTCAACCCGTCCCGGAGCGAAGTCACGTTCGACGTGTTCCACTGGAAAGACGGACTCTGGCAGTTGCAAACGGTCAAAGTCACCCCCGGTGACATGGTCGGCGGTGTCGACCCCGGCATCACCAAAACCGACTTCGCGACCGGCTGGACGTTGGTCGACGTCCGCTCCGACCCCCGCGACGAAAGCGTGACCATCATGCTCGTCAGCGACAACGGAACGCTTCTGAAGCGCGACCCGAACACGGACATGCGGAACAACGTCTATCACAAGCTGCTGGACCAGGTGAAAGTGCAACACGAAAAAGACCCGAAAACGGCCGCGGCTCAATGACTACGATTGACTCACCGCAGAGCGGCTGTGTCTGAAGTCAAGGATTTTTCTTGGGGCTCTGCCCCACACCCCGCCTCATTTCGCTCCGCCGCCGGGGCAGGGGTTTTTCTGGATCGCGAAGTTGTTTCGGACCGTCGTTTCATGCGGTCTCCGGAGAGGGCTTTTGCAGCCAGGCGGTATTGGTCTTAATCATTTGGTTGAGGGTCACGACGAGCTTTCGCATGCAGGCCGTCATGGCCAGCTTGTGGGGTTTTCCCTGGGCACGGAGGTGGCGGAAAAAGGTCTCGAAGCGAGGGCAGTAGAGCACGGCATTATGAGCCAGCATGTAGAAGAGATTGCGGATGTCGCAGCGACCTCCCTTGATGCTGCGTTTGCCTTTGAAAGGGCCTGAATCGTTCGCCAGCGGAGCGACGCCGATCAGCTTGGCGATCTGCCGGCGGTTGAGTCGTCCCAGTTCGGGAAGGGTCGCGACGAGCTGGTTGGCCGAGTCGGGTCCGATGCCCGGGACCGAGTCGATGAGGCGGCTTTTGTTCTGCCAGTCGTCATTGGACTCGATGGCTTTGGCAATGGCGGAGTCGAGTTCTTCGATCTGCCGCTCGATGAGGCGGAGCATGGATTTGGATTGCCGCCCGGCGAGTTTGGGCACCTGCTCGTAAGAGCGATTGGTTTCAGCGATGCGGTGCTGAACCAGAGCCCGTCGACGCGAGACCAGGTCGGCCAGTTCGACTTGCTTCGGGTCCGAAGGATGGTCCGGAGCCGGGTCGATGCTGCGTGCATAATGAGCGAGCACCGGGGCATTGATGCGATCGGTTTTTTCGATCTTGCCGATGGACCTGGCAAAATCGCGGGCCCGCTGCGGGTGGAGCACCTTGACCGGCACGCCACCGGCCAGGAGTGCGGCGGCGAGCCGGCGGTGATAGCGGCCCGTGGCTTCGATCACCACCAGGCGGACGTTGTGCTCCTGGAGCGTCAGCAGAAGCGTTTCGATCTCCTGCTGAGTGTTGGCCGGCGAAAAACGCACCGGCGGCTGGCCGGCGAGGGTGCGGTCGATGAACACTTCCAAGGCGAGCTTGGAAACATCAATGCCGACGACCGGACGGGACGAAACATCAGACGCGTGGTTCTGCATAGTGGCTGCCCTGCCTTGCGGATTCGAACTGCACCGAGAGGAACTCGATGCGATCAACCGGCTGTTCGGGTTAAGATCACAAGGCGGTCGGCGATCACGCTCAGCGACGAGATTCTGTAGATCATCAAGACGCCACCGATCTGCCGACCGCCGCCGCCGACGAGGCTTGCAAACCTCGTCAGCAACATGCAGGATTGAACCGTCTTTTGACACTTTTTGAAACATACAAGACGCCGAGGCGCTGAGAAGAGCAGTCTCATTTAGTTCATTGGTCCAGGAACGGTCCTGCTTTTTGAGTCTTATCAAAAGGGCAAAAATCGGCCGACGGGTGTACACCCGCGGCTTCTTTTTAGCTGGAGTCTTCTCCGCGTCTCTGCGTCTCGGAGGTAAAAAATCCTCTGGACTCCGTCGTTTCAAAATTGCCCGCAATTTCGCAATCGCCTTGTCCGCGTGAAACCGCTTTCGTACTATCGCGGTATGCATTCCACGGCCACGGCTACACCGGTTGCGACCCCGACCGACAAAACCATTTCGATCCGCATCCGCCGGCAGGACGGCCCGGGTAAACCCAGCCGAATCGAAACGTTTGCGATCCCGTACCGGCCGAACCTGAACATCATTTCCTGCCTGCAGTGGATCGCCGCCCACCCGCAAACTGCCGACGGCCGCGAGACCACCGTGCCGGTCTGGGAAAGCGGATGCCTGGAAGAAGTCTGCGGGTCGTGCACGATGTTGATTAACGGCAAAGCCCGGCAGTCGTGTTCGGCGTTGGTCGATAAACTCGAACAACCGATCACGCTCGAACCATTGACCAAGTTTCCGGTCGTTCGCGACCTTTGGGTCGACCGCAGCCGGTTGTTCGAAGATCTGAAGAAGGTCAAAGCTTGGGTGCCGATCGACGGGACGTATGACCTCGGCGCAGGTCCGAAGATGCCGCAGGTACTGCAGGAAGAGCGATATCCATTGTCGCGTTGCATGTCGTGCGCCTGCTGCCTCGAGGCCTGCCCGCAGTACACGCCGACCAACCATTTCGTCGGTGCCGCGGTGATCAGTCAAGCGCGGTTGTTCAACCAGCACCCGACCGGTGCGGCATTGAAGGGTGAACGCTTGGAAGCGCTAATGGGTGAGGGCGGCGTCGCGGATTGCGGTAAGGCCGGCAACTGCGTGCAGGTTTGCCCGAAGGACATCCCGCTTCTGGAAAGCATCGCCGGCGTGCAACGCGACGCGACCGTGCACGCGATCAAGAGCTTCTTCACGAAGTAACGCCGGCTTTTCTGCCGATAGTCATCGCCTTGTCGTGGCATGGGCATCCTGCCCATGTAGTCGAGCGACGCGATGTGTATTCAGAACCGCGAAAACCCGCAGAAACAAGGGCGAGACGCCCGCGCCACGGTTAGAACGCTGGGTCTTTGATGTCGCGAAGATCCTCTACCGGGCGATCGAGCTCAAATCGGTCGGCAGTCTGCATCAATCCCACTGCGAGGCGTAGTCGTCGAACGCCACCTTGCGGATGTATTTCTGGTACTCGACGTTGATCGCTTCCAGGTTCATCCCGAAGTAATGCTCGAGCATCGGCCGAACCCCCGCGGGGTTCCAGGGCATGCGATTGTCGCGGAAAAAACCGGTCGGGTCGTAGACCGTCCCGTGGGCGATGTCCGAAAGAAGTTGCCGCATCACCGGCCGGTATTTTCCGTCCTCGGCCGCGTACATGAACGTCGCGAACGCCCAGTTCTGCGCGTAAAACGCTTCGATGTGGCTGTCCGACTCGGCCACCACGTTGCCCGCGTGTTTCTGCGACAGGTCTTCCAGTGAATAAACATAGTTCCCCGACACCGCCCGCTTAAGGGCGTCTGCCCGTGACCGGTTCCGGGTCAGCTTCCAGGTCGGCCGGCCGTCCCGCCATTCCATGTCCTCGAACATGGTCGCGATGCCTTCTTCCAGGAACGGCGGGATTCTGCCCTTGAAGTGCTGCGACACCAGCAGGTGCCATCCCTCGTGCGCCGCCACCGACAGCGTGCCGCTTTCACCGATGTTGTAGGCGACGTATTTATCGTGCAGCGTGTACCCCCCGCGGTTGATCTTCAGGTACGTCGCGGTGGCAATCCCCGCCTGTTGCCGGGTGAACGTCTCCCACTCGGCGCGGGTGGCGAACATGTAACACTTCATCGGCGAGAAGGCCGGCGTCGAAGCGTCGGCAGGCCCGGCCGCGGAGACCGATGCACCGTCACCCGTCCACGGCCGGGACACCAGCGGCGTCCCCGGCGCAACCAGTTGGTACTGGGCGACCGCCAACTCCATCACCAGACAGATGTGGGCTCGCAACTCCGGGTCCTGAATCGTCGTGTAGATGTCGTAGTGATCGGTGTGAAGTACCTGCCCGGGGGCCTGGTCGAAGCTCCACGGATCGTTCTGCACCCGCACCGGCGGGGGCGTGGTCCCGCAGCCCGTGGTCAAGATCAGAACCAGAATCGACACGGCCGTTAACGAAAAGCGCGGGTGCGGTAGGCGGGTGAAACTCAAGGTCGTGTCCTTTGAAAAAACCTCAGGAATGCCGCGATCATCATCCGCATCCGGCCAGTCACTGCAACCAGTCTGAGCAATCCCAGCCGAGCAGCTTTTGCGTCTGCAGGATGTCGTATTGGTAAACGTCGAGCAGATATTTTCGATCCAAGTCGGAGAGCGAACCGCGGGGCGGGCTGACGTTGTGCGCTTCGCCGACGTCGAACGAAAACGGGTCGAGCTTCAGAAAGTTGAGCACCCGCGTCATCGCCTCGCCGGGGTCGACAAAAAACTGCTCGCTCTTGAGGAACAGCACCTGTGATCGCGGGAAGAACCGGTCGAGGTTCCGGATCTGTTCTGAATAAAACCCGCGGTCGACGTACGAGAATTCCCGGTGCCGCAGCGGCAGCGATTCCCGCGTCCGGTCGGACTCGGTCCGGATCGCGGTCGAAAAATCCACCGTGTCGCGTCCGTCGGCGAACTGCATTTTCCAGTGCGACCAGGCCCGTTCGATCGGATTGCGGAGCACGACAATCAGCCGCATCTCCGGGTTGTATTCCCAGATCCGCCGGACCGCCTCGGGCCAGTAGATATAGATCGGCGTCCCTTCCCCGCGCGCCTTGGCCGGGCGCTTCAGGTCGAAATAGCCGTGCAGTTTTTTGTACCTCGGTTTTTTGACGAAATTTTCTTCGTCGTCGAAATAGTGCAGCTCTTTCCGCTTGCCCATCCCCACCTGCGGGTGTTGTTTAAGATATTTCGCGAGCGAAGACGTTCCGCCTTTTTGCGCCCCCGCGATTAAGAAATTCACTTCCTTCGTCGGCATCCGGCCACTTCCCGTATTCGGCCCAGGGGAGTTTATATTTTGGCCCCCCGAACTTACCCTGCCCTGATGGCCTCAACACGCATCGACGTCATCAGCATCGGTTCCCTGAGTCGCAACCGATTGTGGGGTGAATCTACCGCAGTCCGCACCGCGCACGCCACCACGACGCTCGTCCGGTCGGAAAAAAAGACGATCCTGGTCGACCCCGGGCTCCCCGCACCGGCGCTGGCGGCGCGGTTGTTCGAACGCACGGGCATGAAACCCGAAGCGATCGACACCGTCTTTCTCACCAACGCCCGCCCGGCCCACCGCGCCGGGCTGTCACTGTTCACCAAGGCAAAAGTCCTGATCCACGAACTGGAACAAGACAGCTACGTCGCGCAGCTCCGGGGATTGATCGATCAGGCGCCCGAGGACGATGAGGATCGCGCGGCCATGCTCCGCGAGCTCGAAATCGTGAAATCATTCCAGCCTGCCGACGACAAGCTCGCCGCCAACGTCGACCTGTTTCCCCTGTTCGGGTACACGCCCGGCACCTGCGGGCTGCTGGTCAGCACGCCGTTAACCAGCACGTTGATCGCCGGCGACGCGGTCCCGACGCTGGATCATTTCCTGGCCGGGCAGGTTCTGCCGGACAGCGCCGACATCAAAGCCGCGCAGGAAGCGATGGCCGAGGTGTACGAGATCGCCGATCTGATCGTGCCCGGGCACGATAACCTGTTCGTGAACCCGCGGGGGCAGGGGGTGTGAAAACCTAAAGGTTGGAAGAAGAATTCAGGTATGGTTCAGACGCCGATCCTGAGGTACGCCGAAGGGTCGGGCAAGCCTTATCGGGAGCCCGGCTCTTCGGGGTACCTCAGAACCGGCGTTTTAAAGCGTGGAGAGCTGTAATGAAACAACAGCGAATCTGGCAGCACGTCATGCTAGGCACACGCTGCTCCTGGCTCCACGGCGACCCCCGCGGTTTTCGCGATGGAAGTCATCGCCTTCACTCATCTGGCAATTATAAATGCCCGCCGCCGGGGGCGGAGAATGTTGGCATTCGCCGATATTACACAAACCGAGCCGGTGAAGCCGTTGATCTTGATCTTGACGTGCGAGTGATCGTCTGCCGTGAGTTTGTGATGAAGATGCTGGCGTTGGGCTATCGCATCATCGCCTGCTCGGTGGGGAAACGACATCTGCATGCACTGGTTGAACTGACCGCGGATTATGCAAACCGTCGCAAAGAAGTCGGCAAGTGCAAGCAGAAGGCGAGTCATGCCGTCCGGGATCTGTTGCCGGGAAGCGTCTGGTCCGAGGGCGGGGAGTTCAGACGCATCAACGACGCCTCGCATTTGAACAACGCGTACGACTATATCCGCACGAAACACGAGGCGGGGGCGGTCGTCTGGTCCCACAAGGAAGACGAAGACTGGATCAAAGATGCATCCGTCGGGATTGTGATGATGCTGCGTGGAAAGAAAAGAACCCGGGTCTTCGGTGTACCTCAGACGCCTGCGTCTGAGGTACACCGAAGACCCGGGCCCGACGCGCCGGCCTCTAAATAATCACCGATCAAACTGCGCATCGAACGCGATCTTGCTCGGCGCGAAGTTTACCTTCTTCACGAACGCCGCGGCTTCGGTTGCGCCGTGCTCGCGGTCCATTCGGCTGTCTTCCCACTCCACGCTCAGCGGGCCGGCGTAGCCGATGTCGTTCAGCGCGACGATGATCTCTTCGAAGTTCACGTCGCCGTGACCCAGCGAACGGAAGTCCCAATACCGGGCCGGGTCGGCGAAGGTCGTGTGTCCGCCGAACACACCGACGGTGCCGTCGCCGTGTCCCCACCAGGCGTCTTTCATGTGCACGTGATAGATCCGGTCGGCGAACGTGCGGATGAACTTCACGTAATCCACGCCCTGGTACCCCAGGTGCGACGGATCGAAATTGAACCCGAACCGCTTGTGACCTTTGACTGCTTCGATCGCCCGCTCGGCCGAGGCGATGTCGAAGGCGATTTCGGTGGGGTGCACTTCCAGACCGAAGTTAACATTTTGTTTTTCGAACGCTTCCAGGATCGGGCCGAACCGGGTCGCGAAATCGTCGAACCCTTTTTGCCAGTATTTCTGGTCGGTGGGGGGGAAGGCGTAGATGCTGTGCCAGATGCTGCTGCCGGTGAACCCGTTGACGACCGGCGGGAAGGAAGATTTTTCCGGGGACGCGTCGAAGAACAACCGCGCCGCCCGGGCGGTGTCGATCATGCGTTGCGCGGCGCGTTTGCGGACGCCTTCCGGCTCGCCGTCCCCCCAGACTTCCGGCGGCAGAATCGACTTGTGCCGTTCGTCGATCAGGTCACAAACCGCCTGCCCGACCAGGTGCGACGACAACGCGAAAACCTTCAACCCGTGTGCCTTCAGCACGTCCCACCGCTGCTTGACATACCCGCCGTCGGCGATCGCCTTGTCGACTTCGAAGTGGTCCCCCCAGCAAGCCAGTTCGACCCCTTCGTAGCCGAACTCTTTTGCTTTTTTGCAGATTGTTTCGAACGGCAAGTCGGCCCATTGCCCGGTGAATAATGTGACAGCGCGACTCATTAAAAAACTCCTTCGCAGTGACTTTAAACGACGGTAACCTTACGGTACGTTCGATCCGTATTACCGGTCACCCGACCAGATCGCAACTATGACCAGACCGCATTCGTCAACCCCGGCATCCGCACTGCTGGTTCATCTCGCGGCCGGGGTCGTTCTCTCGGTTACGCTCGTCCTCTGCGGATTGCACGCGCTGCTGGCCATCAACGCCATGGACCACCCGGAAACCGCCGGCTCGGTCCCGGCGATGTTGATCGCCCCGTTAACCATTTTTGCCGTCGGTATTGCCCTGGCCGGAATACTGGAGGGGCTCGCCAAGCTCATCAATCGACCGGAATCCGAAACCGTTCCGTCGGTGAACAACGACCGGTTGACGGCCGTCGTGATGCAGATGAACTCCAACCTGCCCGGGTTGTTCGAAGAACTCCGGCAATCGATCGCCCAACCGATTCCCGCGTCGGAGATGATCGAAGTCCCGGCGAATGAATCGTCACCGGCTTCGTCGTCGACCACCGACGCTCATCTCGAGCAGATGATCAAGCTGCTGGAGGAGATGAAAGACCTGTCGATGCTCGACGACACCCAGCGACAACAACGCCGCAAGCAGGTGATGGACCGCCGAAAACTATCCCGGCTTGAAGAGGTCGCCCGGCTAGCGCACCACCGCGAGTGGGCCCAGGCCGACTCGCTGCTGCACCTGCTGGAATCGCTGCACCCCGGCGACGCCGACGTGCTGGCCCGCCGAAACGAACTGGACGACGCCCGGGTGGAAATCCAGACCGCCGAATGGGAAAAGCTCGCCGAGCAGGTGCAGGACCTGCTCGCGCTCAGCGATTACGACCAGGCGATCGTCGTCACCACCGCGTTCCTCGACCAGTTCCCCGGTCATTCCGATTGCCTAGCGCTGCAGCAGCGGGTCCGCCGGGAACAGGCGGTCTTCACTGACCGACGGGCGGGCGAGGCGTACGACCTGATCAAGGCGTCGGTCGAGGCCCGGCAGTGGCGGGCCGCCCTCGACGGCATCCAGACGTTTCTCGAACAGTTCCCCGAGCACCCCCGGGCCGAGAAGATCCGCCCGCAGATCCGGGTCATCCAGAAGAATGCCGAGATCGAAGAACGGCACGACTTGGAGGACCAGATCCGCGACCTGGTTGCCGCCCGCCGGTACGCCGAGGCCGCCGACATGAGCGAGGACCTGCTGCAGCGGTTCCCCGAATCGACCCAAGCCGCCCACTTGGCCGAGATCCTGCCGAAGCTCAGAGAACGTGCCAGCGCCGAGGTCGCGGGGAATGTCTTTTTGGGATAACGATTCCTTTGATGGCGCCGCATAACGTGGCGATCAATGACGCCGGTTCTGAGGTACCCCGAAGAGCCGGGCCGACCGGCAAAGCACCCGGCTCTTCGGCGTACCTCAGAACCGGCGTCTGAATCTGAAACCTCTCTGTACAGTGAACCCGACCCGTCGATCGAACCGGAACCCCGATGCGCACAAAAATTTTCCTGACCGGTGCCAGCGGCTTCGTCGGTCAGTCCGTTCTCGATCAGTTGCTCGCTGCCGATTACGACGTGCACGCGCTCGTGAACCGCAAACCGCTGGACCGGCCCGCCGACCGCGTGCGGTCGTTTCCCGGCGGACTTTTCGACAATGCCGCGATCGATGCCGGGATGAAGGACTGTGCCGCGGTGATTCATCTGGTCGGCATCATTTTAGAACAGCCGGCTAAAGGTGTGACCTTCGACCGAATTCACCGCCAGGGCACGAAACAAATCGTCGACGCGGCCAGGCGTGCCGGGGTCACACGATACGTGCAGATGTCCGCCATCGGTGCCCGCCCGAATGCCCCGGCGAATTATCACCGCACAAAATTTCTGGCCGAGCAGTACGTCCGCACTTCCGGGCTCGACTGGACGATCATTCAGCCGTCACTGATCCACGGGCCCAAAGGTGAGTTCATGAGAACCGAAGTCGGCTGGGCGCGGGGCAAGGCGTTGCCGTATCTGTTCATGCCGTATTTCGGCCGGGGCCCGCTCGGGCTCGGAGGTGCGGGCGAACTGCAGCCGGTCTTCGTCGAAGACGTCGCCCGCGCGTTCGTTCAATCGCTCAACGACCCGAAAACGATCGGCGAGGTGTATCCCCTCGGCGGACCCGACCGCATGACCTGGCCGCAGATGCACCGCATGGTCGCCAAAACCCTGACCGGCCGAACCAGGCCGGTGCTCGCGATCCCCGGCTGGTACGCCAAGACCCTCGCCGCCGTCGTCCCCGCCGGGCTGTTGCCGTTCAATCGCGATCAGGTGTTGATGAGCGAGGAAGACAACGTCTGCGACCTGAGCAAGTTCACGACCGCGTTCGGCTGGTCGCCGAGATCGTTCGAGCAAACGCTGACCGAGTACAAGGCCGCGGTGTGACGGTGAAGAACTTCCGACGCCCGTCCGTCAGATTTTCTTCGCCGCGGCAGCTCGCAGGATCGTCGGCTTGATCAGCAAATACGCATTGCGGTGCCGATCCCGCTCGATGATCGCGGCGATCTTTTCGTTACTCCCTACATACGGCGTCGAAGGCGTCGAGGGGTTCTGTGCCAGCTCTCCGCCCAGCAGCAGCGTTCCCCTGTCCGGAATCGAACAGGCGCGGTTGACTTTCAACCCCGATAAGACCGGCACCTGCACGGTCACCTGTTTGTCGGCGGGCGCGCCGGCGAACTGCTCCGACACAAGCGCGGCAAGGCCGGCCTTTTCGAACTGGATGTTCACGAACACGCTTTGCCCGTCGGGAGCCACACACGCCAGGACTTTTTCGGTAACGCCCGTTTTGGTCGTGGTATCGGTAGAGGGTTGATAGGTTTTTTGTCCGGACGACTCGATAAGGGTCATCCCCGCGACGTACGCCTGCTGCGTCTGCATGACGAGCACCGCGGACTGCCCGTCGAACAGCGTCAACCGCGGACACGTCGAACTGTCGGCGGACTTGATGGCGCCCACTGCTTCGATCAGCGTTCTAAATTCGCCGTCGGAGAGCACCTGATCGGTCCGTCGCCGACCCGCGCCGTGCACCGTCGCCAGCCGCTGGCGAATCGCCAGCGGCAACTGCGCCTCGTCGGCATCGTCGAGAATGATGCACCGGGTCTCGACCGAGACCTGCAGTCCCCATGTCGCACGAAGTCCGTCGAGTGCCGTCTGAATCTTCCGATGGTTCTCCGGGGTCTGAGTAATCAGCAAGACCGCCCGCAGCGGGCTCGAACTGATCGAGCCGACCTCGCCGCCGTTGATCTTCCAGTTTTTCGGATCGACGTTGTCAACGATGTATCGCTGGATTTCTTCAACTCGCTTCGCCCGCGCCTCTTCGTTATTCGCGGGACTGCTCGCCCTTTCTTCGGAAGACTGTCTGGCGTGCGCCGGGTCTGAACCAAGAAAATCGGGCAGGTTGTTGTAATCGGGCGGGACGAACAACAAGTCGTTGATGTCATACCGCCGCGTGACCACACCCGCCTGCGCCGGGGTCGGACTGTCCAGGGTGTCCAGCGCCTCGACGTCCGACAATGAGACCTCGGTCGTGGGCCGCGTGGTCGCCGCGAATGTCGCTAGAGGTTTCGTCGAAGAATTCTCCGCTGCATTTTTAGGCGAACCCGTCAGCGTACAGCCGGCCAACAAAGTCATGATGCCGATACCGACCCATGCCGAGGTGGCCCGACTGTGCTCAAATCTCGCAATCATTGTCACCCTCTGTCGTAATTGACGTCTGCCATTGAACAGGCCGATCAAGCCCGGGCAAAACAGTCGCAGGCGCACCGGCCCGGCCAGCCCGAGCAGCGTTCGCCCGTATTGGTCCGCCTCGGTCGGTCCGGTCAGTTGCAGCACCATTTCATCGCGGGCCAGTTCCCGGTCGCTCCGCCGCAGCGGCGCGACAAGCCAGAAGACCGGATTGAACCAGTGAAGCGACTGCATGATGGCCCAGACCCAGTCGATGGCGACGTCATTGCATTGAATGTGCATCAGTTCGTGCAGCAGGACGAGCCGTAACTGGGTGTTGGGAAGACTGAATTCGAGACTCGCTGGCAGAAGGAGTTTCGGGCGAAAGACACCACACGCCGCTGGTGCGGTCACGAGATCGGTGACGAGCAACACTGGCATCCGTCGTAACTTCAATGCTCTTGCAGACGATTCGAGCAATTCGAGAGAGCGCGGCTCGGGGGCGGTGGCGGTGCGACGCAGATGCCGTTGAAAACGGGCGTTGACCCATGCCAACCGCAGGATCAGCGCCGCCGCGACTACGAACCACGCCGATGCTAAAACCCTGGGTTGCTTCCAGACGGGAATCAAAGGTTCAGAAACGCTCGCCGCCTCTGCCCACGAAGCGGGGCGTCGGTCGATCGAGATCGTCGTCACGTGTTCGGTCGCGTTGTCGGCCGGGACCCACGCTTGAAATCGCTCCGACGATTGTCGCGGCGAGGTCGTGTGCAGGTAGCGGGTCAGTCCGAACACGCTGACCCGGCTCTGTGGTGACACCGGCATCAACAGTCGGCACAGCAAGAGCAGCCACAACGCGTGCCGCCACCGGCAATCGAGCACCCGGCCGAACACGACCCGCAGCAGCACGACCAGCCCGGCGATCACCGACGCCTGCCAGCTGATCTCCCAAAAACGTGCCAGCAGGTCATTCAGAAATGCGTCGCCGGGCATGGATCACCGCGCTTTCTTCTGAGACGGCCTGCTCGCCTCGGCCTGCTTGGCGTCAAGCAGTTTCTGCAACTCCGCCAGTTCCGTCGCCGACAGCTTCGCGTGCGTCACGAAATGAACCAGCATCGGCCCGGCCGACCCGCTGAAGACTCGCGACAAAAACGACTGACCCGCCGCCCGGACGCACTGCTCCCGCGGGACCGCCGGGCGATACAAATACCGATTCCCCTGAACGTCGAATTTCAACGCGTGCTTTTTCACGAGCCGATTCAACAACGTCTTAACCGTCCGCGGGCTCCACGACCTGTGCCCGGCCAGTTGCTCGACCACGTCGTTAGCGACCAAAGGCCGGGCTGACGCCCAGAGTACGTTCATCACTTCCCATTCGGCGTCGGAGATAATCGGCGGAATCGTCATGATTACGGGCGTAGTCTATTACAAATGTAATCAGTGTCAAGTTCGTTTCGTGGACGACGGGTCCGGCTCGTGGATAATCCGGAGCGCGATGAATATCCCTTGCCCGGCTTTTCCGGCGGGGGATGAAAATGTAACCCCGAAGGATAAAGTCCGAATTTCATGGAAACACTCGAAGGTCGACAGTCCGTTTATGCCGCGTTGCAGGCCCGCCGTCGGCGGTTTCAGGTGATACTGCTGGCGCACGGGGCGCACCTGGACAAGCTGGAAGAGCTGCTCGCGTTGGCGTCGGAGATCGGCGTGCCGGTCAAGATGGTCGACCGGGCGGAACTGGATGCGATGGCGCACGGGTCGTCGCACGGCGGGGTGGTCGCGATCGCGTCGCCGTTGCCCCGGCTCGACGGTGATCAATTGCTCGCGCACCTGGATACGATCCGTCAACCGGCGCTCTTGTTATTGCTCGAAGGCGTGGATGACGCGCGAAACCTGGGGTTCACGTTGCGGTCGGCCGAGGCGCTGGGCGTGCACGCGGTGCTGATCAAAAAGCATCTGTGGGATTTCGATTCGACCGAAGTGGCCCGCCCGGCGTCGGGGGCTTACGAACGGTTGCCACTGGTGCAGATCGAGAACGTCGACCCGCTGAAACAGTTGCAGCGGCGGGGCGTTCGGCTGCTCGGCTGCATCGCCGGGGCAAAGCGGACGTTGTACGACCGCGACCTGACCAAGCCGACCATCCTCGCGATCGGTGGGGAGAAACGCGGCTTGTCCGGCGCCGTGCGAGACATCTGCGACCGGTTCATCACCATCCCCACGACGGGCGGGCCGTCGTCGCTGTCGTTGTCGCACGCGGCCGCGATCGTGATGGCCGAGGCGCATCGGCAGAGAAGTCTCGCCCCGTCGGACTCGTTCAACGGCGCGTCTAGCCCGGCGGTTGCCGGCATCGATGATTAATACGGTTTCCGTTTGATTCTCGCGCAGGTAAATCCAGACAAATGCCTCACCGCGGAGGCGCAGAGCCGCGGAGAAGATAATCAGCCGGCAGCCGTGCGACAGATCCGGACGAAATCAATAAGCAGGGACGCTGCTCGGCGACTTACCGTGTCGTACGCGTTTCCACATGAACTGCGCGGAGATCATTCGGAGACACCCGTCAACAGCCGAGGCCGGAAGGCCACGGATCGAGCGTGGAGTTGCGCGACCGACCGGTCGATCCCCGCCCTGCCGGGACGGGGCTATCAAGGTCTCGCATGACACGGGGGATTAGTTGGAATTGGTTTCTAACTCACGCCATTCCAGACGGAGCCGCGGGTGAACACCCGTCGGCCGGAAATGTCAACGGCGCGGCAATCAAACAAAAAGCGTATAACTTCGTCTTTCGCAATCCCTTCAAAAGTCGGCACCGGGCGGATCAATCGTGATCCGCGGTATCGCATCGCATATACTGTTGGACCAGTGAAAAAGGAGTACGACATCATCGTAATCGGCGGGGGGCATGCCGGCGCGGAAGCGGCCTGGGCGGCGTCGCGGCTGGGGGCGTCGACCGCGCTGATCACCATTGACCCCGCGCGGGTCGGGCAGATGTCCTGCAACCCGGCGATCGGCGGGCTGGCCAAGGGGCAGATGGTCCGCGAGATCGACGCGCTCGGCGGGCTGATGGGGCTCGCCACCGACGCGACCGGCATCCAATTTCGCATGCTCAACCGGTCCAAAGGCCCGGCGGTGTGGGGGCCGCGGGCGCAGGCGGATAAGTATAAATACGCCGTCGAAGTGCAACGGCTGCTGTCGACCTGCCCGAACCTGGACGTCGTCGCGGGTGAAGTGGCGGAGATCACAACCGACGATGAAACCAGCACCAGTCATGGCGACCGTAAAACTTCCAACGCCGCCGCCGACGCGATAACTCGGATCAACGGTGTCGTGCTCGCGTCGGGTGAACGGCTCGCCTGCCGGGCGGTGATCGTCACTACTGGAACGTTCCTTCGCGCGTTGATGCACACGGGCGAGTCCAGGACGCAGGGCGGCCGGGTCGGGGAAGCGGCGGCGGTCGGGCTCTCCGGATGCCTGGCAAAATTAGGTCTGGAACTGGGCCGACTGAAGACCGGGACACCGCCCCGGCTGGACCGGGGGTCGATCGATTTCTCGTCGTTCGAATTGCAACCGGGGGATGAAACGCCGGCACCGTTTTCGTACCTGAACGAATACAACGACGCCCCGGGCTGGCGACCGCCGTTGACGCAGGTGCCGTGTTACCTGACGGCTACTAACGAAGAGATCCACCAGATCATCCGCGCGAACCTGCACCGCGCGCCGATGTACAGCGGGCAGATTCAGTCGACCGGCCCGCGGTACTGCCCGAGCATCGAGGACAAGGTCGTGCGGTTCGCCGAGAAGTCGAGCCATCATATTTTCCTGGAGCCCGAAGGGCTCGACACCGACGAGATTTACTGCAACGGCATCAGCACGTCGCTGCCGGCCGACGTGCAGGACCAGATCATCCGCCTCGTGCCGGGGCTCGCCGGCGCGAAGGTGCTGCGGTACGGCTACGCGGTCGAGTACGACATGGTCTGGCCGACGCAGATCCGCAGCACGCTTGAGACGAAAAAGATCGGCGGGCTGTTTCTGGCGGGGCAGATCAACGGCACCAGTGGGTACGAAGAAGCAGGCGCGCAGGGCTTGATCGCCGGCGTGAACGCCGCCCGGCAGGTCGCGACCGGCGTCGCCGACTTCGTACTGCGGCGCGATCAAGCTTACATGGGCGTGCTGGTTGACGATCTGGTTACAAAACCGCCGACCGAGCCGTACCGAATGTTCACCAGCCGGGCCGAGCACCGGTTGCATTTAAGGACCGACAATGCCGACGACCGATTGACACCGGTCGGCCGGGAGATCGGGCTGGTGCAGGACGATCGGTGGCAGCAGTTCAACGATCGAAGATCGGAAGTCGCAGCCGCAACCGAACTGCTCCCGCAGCACCGCATCGGCGAGGGGACCGCGGTCGATTTCCTTCGCCGGTCGGAAATCACCTGGGGGAATCTGGTCGAAAAAATCCCCGGCCTGAGCAGCATCGGCGAATCGATCGGCCGGCAGATCGAGATCCGCGTGAAGTACGCCGGTTACATCGCCCGGCAGGACCGCGCGATCGAACGATTCTCCAAGCTGGAAACGAAGTTGATCCCAACCTCGATGGACTACGCGACCGTGAGCGGCCTGCGGAATGAGGCCCGTCAGAACCTGATGAAATTCACACCAAGGTCGCTGGGACAGGCGATGCGCATCAGCGGGATCACGCCGGCCGACGTGACACTGCTTGCGGTGCACCTGGAACGGGCCCGGCCCGGCCGACTTGCCTGATCGCCGAGGGGAAGTTTGACTGCATCCACCACAGTCTCAATGCGCCGGCGCCGATTCGAATAGCTGTCACTGATCACGCCCGATTGCAGCGTCGTTTTCGAGTCGCGAGCAAGACCAACGTCGTAGACCCGGCGACGAAGATCGAACTCGGCTCGGGCACCGCTGCGGTGCTGTTCCCGACGATAAAATCCGCGTGGTAGCCTTGATCGGTCGAGCTCGTGGTGAGGTCGAATTCGATCGACACGCCCACCGGATCGGGAAAATTGGCGAGCGGTCCGAAATCCAGCACGCGATCGTTGAAATAGGCGTTCGCGGACGCGACGTCGGTAAAGATCTGATCGATGAAAACGTTGCCGGCGAAGAGTTTAAACTCGAGCGAATCGAACCCGCCGCCTGCGCCATCGATCAGTCCGACTAGAAGATCCTGAGGCGCGTGGTCGATCAAGGCGTCGCTTAAGTTCGCTTGAAGGAATTGTATGCCTTGCGTGTCGGGAGTCCCCATGCCCGGGCCGGCCGCGTGCACGATTCCGAAGACGTCCGCGGTGCCCGTTGGGGAAGTATCGAACGATGCGGCGACGGCCGGATGACCGGCGACTGTCGCAGCGGACTCGGCCGCGCTGGGCAGACCGCTGGCAAATATCGTCGCCTGCGGAGCGGCGGTGGGGGACGGTAACGGCTGGCCGACGCCCGCGCGGGCCTGAACCGTTACGGTCTTACCGGTAATGGCGTCCGTGTAACCGGTCGCCTGCACGGAGAATCCCTGGGTGGTCCCCTTGGCGGTGGCCTGTGCCTGCCCGGTCGCTCCGTTCACCGTGGCGGTCGCGACTGCGGCGCCGGTGCTACCCATTTCGTTGGACGAATCGGGCCCGCCCGCGCCGGCGACCGCGGTGGCGAACGCGTCTGTCTCACCCGCGCCGGTGGAGACCGCCGTCGCGGTCGCGCTCCCGCCTGTTCCGATCGACATCGGACCGCTGTTGCGGAACGCGGGAAGCGTTGCGTTCCCGCCCGCGGCCAATGCGTTGGACGTGAGTGTCGAGGTCGACGTGGCGTCGATCGTGTTCGCCGTCGCGGTCGCGGCACCGCCGGTGCCGCCGAGCCCGGTGACCAGCTGGCCGGCACGACCACCGCTCGCGGTGCTGTAAGTCAGCAGATGTGAAAAAGCGGTCGACGATGCCGCTCCACCGGTGCCTGGGATGCTGGTTGTGCTGCTGAAGCTGCCGATTCCGCCGTAACCGCCCTGGGCAGAATCCAACGCCGAGACGTCGCCGCGGCTTTCACTGACCGCGGCACCGCCGGTGCCCCCGATGACGTTTCCGCCGTTGCCCTTCCCGCCGCTCGCGGAGCTCGAGGCGACGCCACCCGGTGCCAGGCTTTGCGCGGTACTCGTGGCGAGGCCGCCCGCCAGTCCGAAGTCTTCCTGAGGATCAAACGCCGAGCCACCGCCGGCGGCCGCGGCGTTCGCCCGGACGGTCGCGCCGGTCGAAGAATTCGCCAGCGCCGTGGCACTGCCGCCTTGTCCCGAGGCGATACCGGCTCCGCCTGCGCCGGCGGTGGCCGAGACTCGAATGCTCGCCGTCGATGGGAGCGGCGCATCGAATACGCTGCTGGCGTTCGCGCCCGCGCCGCCGGTCAGCCCGGACCCACCACCGCCTCCGACGGCGATCTGGGTGAGTTGCAGCGTGCCGCCGGCCCCCGTGGTCGCCGAAAAGGCGTTGTGCAAATTGACCGGCGCGCCCGCGCCACCCGTGCCGGCTAAGGCGGATTCAAAATTTCCATCTCCGCCGCTGCCCCCGTCGCTCTCGGCGGTCAGGTTGACGACGGCGTCGGCGGTGGTCGAAACATTGACCACTCCCAGCGAAGCTATGCCGCCCACCCCGGCGGTTCCGGACTCGGTGCCGCCGCCTGTTCCACCTGACGCTTTTACAGTGCCGGTGATGGCCAGCGTCGTCAGAGTGCCGGTGACATTTAACGAGGCCGAGCCGGTGGCGCCGTTTCCCGGCGTCGTGCCGGCCGAACCAGCGCCACCGTTGCCCCCGGTGGCCTGCACCAAGTAGGTCGCGTCACTGCTGGCACCGGTGCCAAGATTTAAAGTGCTGGAAGCAGTGCCGGCGGTTCCGAGCGTGCCGCCGGTCGCTGCCCCACCAAACCCGCCCACGGCGACCTGCGCAAGGCCGACACTGCCGGTAGTCGATACGGCAAAACTGTTCGATAGATTCACGGCTGCGCCATTACCACCGGAGGCGCCGGCGAGGCCCGCGCCTCCGCCGCCACCGGTTTCGAGTACCGACAGCGAAACGCGACTGCCGTTGGTGGAGATGCCGTGGATCAAGCCGTCACCGCCGATGCTGGCGGTACCCCCCGCGCCTGCGGCACGTCCGGATCCCGAACCGCCTCCGCCGGTTAGTCCTTCGATATTAGCGCGCCCGTCAATTTCCAACCCGGTCAGCGACAGTGAAGCGACGGCACTGCCGCCCACGCCGCCATTCCCGTTGCTGATGGAACTGCCCCCGAAACCCCCTTGGCCGTAGACGAAGAAGCTGGCATCGCTGTTGTTCAAAACGGCCGTGATCGAGGCCGACGCATTCGCACCCGCGCCGCCATTTCCGGTGCCGCTTCCGCCATTTCCGCCGGTCGAACCGCTGGTGCCTCCTTGGAAGAACGTACCGAACGGCGTCGTTCCGGTGGTCGTCAAGTTGCAGGACGCGGTCGCGGTGCCGCCCGCGCCGCCCGTGCCCAGCGTGCTATTCCCGCCATTGCCGCCATGTGCAACCGAGGACGAGTCCTGGATGGGGCCGTAGACGATCGAGTTAAGAGTTCCGGTCGCGAGGGCGGCTCCCCCTTTGCCGCCGTTTCCCGCGCCTGTGCTCGATCCGCCCGCGCCGCCGGTCGCAAACGCGTTGGCTGCCGGAGCTTCTCCGGTGTCAGTGGTTTGCACCGTCGTGGCGTTCGCGTTCGCCGCGCCACCCGCACCGGGTGTTCCGGCGCTGTCGCCGCCAGTTCCCGCCCGGGCGAAAGCAGCGTTCGTCGCGTCGGTGTTGCCGGGAGGCGCTGTTCCGCTGACTGCATTCGCGGTCGCCGAAACGCCCGACTGACCCGGCCCGCCGTTGGTGCCATCCACTTCAACGACGGCCCCCGCCGCGCCGAATTGCCAGAATCCTGCAACGGCGAAACACGCACCGCACAAAGCGATCTGTCGCCTTGCAATAAAAGATGCTTTCATTTCGAGTCCTAGTGCTGAGATGCTCGCGTACCCACCCGCCCACTGACTGTCACTGTACCAAATTAGAGCAACAAAAAAGCGCAAAATATTTAGCGGTAAAGCCTGTGAACATTTTCGTAGTTTGCTACGTGCTAAATGCCGGCCGACCTAAGGCGAGCGTGATTCTGCTATGCTCTAAACTGGCGATTTTTGCATTATTAAGGCAAACGGCACCGCGTCGGCCGACATGACGCTGCTGGCAGTGCACCTGTCGCGACACGCGGTTGGCGAAAGTCGAATGCAGTGATCGTGCATCCGCTCGGAGGTGTTGGGCTTCTTTTTTCAAGCCAGAAATGCATGCCGCTACGAACGGAGTCACAATCCTGCACCAGTCTGTGAGGTCTTTGAGGCTGCGATATCTAAAATCCGGCACATAAAGATGATCGCATTCCGCACGCTTCATCTTTTCGACGATAGGAGGTACTGCGGGCGAAAAGTTCTGAAGGGGTGACGGTTGAGCAGCTAGAATTTTCGACAATTTTAATCTCGCCGCCGTTCTCAATTGTGTGCGAAGCGAGGTCGGGAGCGAGTCATCTGGCTGCATGATATTTGCCAGCAATGATCGTTTAACAATCCCGAGCGTCGACACGGTCCCGAGAAGCTGAATTGTGCTCTCCGTCCAATCGTAAAAACCCACGCCTAATTCGTATCCCATGCGAATGTGAAACCCGGCGTGATTGATGGAGGCTATGCCGACGGCCCGTGTCATAGGCCGTTCCAGTCCATGCTCGTACAGAAACGGCATAAATTGCTTCCGCAGGAATTGATGTACGAGAGACGATCGCATCGACAATCAGAATATCAAAAACAGACCAGCAACGCGGCCTGGTTCCTCTCGGCTCACCCGTCTGTGAATTTTGCGTGATCTGTGGTTAACTCCTTCGCATGCTGGTTTGCCGACAATCCGATCTGATCGAAGTGCGACGTGCCGACAACCGCGGGCGGGGCGGGCGTGGGGTGTTCGCCGTTCGCGACATTGCCGAGGGCACCGTGATCGAACGGGTGCCGGTGATTCTGCTGCCCAAGTCGCAGGTGTTCGGTCATTCGTCGATCGCCAAAAATGCTGCGAAGATTTCCTGGTACGTGTTCGACTGGATCGGGGGCCGGCAAAAGAGCGTCGCGCTCGCGCTGGGGTACGGGTCGATCTACAACCATTCGGAAATGCCGAACGCGCGGTACGTGTCGGACCCGCCGGACGTGATGGAATACATCGCGACCCGCGACATTTCCGCGGACGAAGAGATCTTTATCAACTATCAGGGCGAGGACGCCGAGCCGCACGCGCTGGGGTTTGATGTGCATTGACGGCTCGGATCACGTCGCGCGTCAAGGCGGCGTGAGATCCGTGCGCATTCCATGAAAGACGTGTGCCGGGAGGCCGCGAATCGAATCGATGGTTGCGCGATCAACCGACGCAATCCTCACTCTGCCGGGGGAATCGACTCGAATGGGTCTCATCCCAAATGTCGCGGCGGTTCACGCAGCGCGAGCGGCGGTTGGAAAATCTCCGTCAACAGAAACTGCTGACGAAGCGTCGCCGGCGTGAGCCAGCGGCGGAACGCGGTGGCATCAACGGGGACTGCCGCTTTCGCGGCCGGGGCCGATGACGCCGACAGCGGTTTTACTTTTGTCAGCTGGACCGGTGGCATCGGGGCGGGGGTCGGCGTTACGTCTTCGATCAGACCGGTCATGATCGGGGCGGCCATCAGCGGCGGGGGCTGCGACCGGCGGCCCTTGCGCTGGGGATTATTTTTTGGCCGCACCACCGCACGCGAGGCGGGCGTCGCGCGGGCACCGGGGATCGGCTTGTACGCGGCGCCACCGTGGGATGATGGGGTCTGCGGTGTCGAGGGCAACATCGGCGGGCGGCCCGGCTGGCCCTGACGGGCGGGCGGGGTCGGGGCCATCATTCGGCCGATCAATTTGATCAGAATCTCGATTAATTCTTCCATGGAATCTTTCGATTTTTGATTCGGATACGGGCAGACAGGCCCGCTGAAGCGGGCACCGTCGGGTCAGTCGCCGGTCAGCTTGGTTTGGCGATCGCTTCGCGCATCGTGGTGTCGGCCTGGACGTTTTTCATTTTGTAGAAGTCCATCACGCCGAGGTTGCCGCTGCGGAATGCGTCGGCGATCGCGCGGGGGACTTCGGCCTCGGCGAGGATGACCGCGGCGCGGTTCTCGGCCTGCTTTGCGACGTTCTCCTGCTCGTGGGCGACGGCCATCGCGCGGCGCTGTTCGGCCTCGGCCTGAAACCGCTGCGTGTCGGACTTGGCGCGGTCGGCGGCGAGCTTCGCGCCGACGTTGTCGCCGACGTCGATGTCGGCAATGTCGATCGACAGAATCTCGAACGCGGTGTTGGCGTCGAGGCCCTTGGTGAGCACGGCTTTACTGATTCGGTCGGGGTTTTCCAGCACGTGTTTGTAATCGACGGCCGACCCGATCGCGGTCACGATGCCCTCGCCGACGCGGGCGATGATCGTTTCTTCGGTGGCCCCGCCGACCAGGCTTTTGATGTTGGTGCGGACGGTGACGCGGGCTTTGACCTTGAGCTGAATGCCGTCCTGCGCGACGCCGTCGATGCTGTTGCGGCCCATGGCGGCGCTGGGGACGTCGATCACCTTGGGGTTCACGCTGGTCTGCACGGCGTCGAGAATGTCCCGGCCGGCCAAGTCGATCGCGGTCGCGGTTTTCCAGGACAGGTCGATGTTGGCCTTGTTGGCGGCGATCATCGCGGCGATGACCCGCTGCACGTCACCGCCGGCCAGCACGTGCGATTCCATCTCCGGGGTGGTGATATTTAACCCGGCGCGGCTGGCCTGGATTCGGGCATTGACAATCGCCAGCGCGTTCACTTTCCGCAGCCGCATGCCGAGCAGGTCGGTGAAACCGACGCGGGCCCCGCTGACGGTGGCGCGGACGTAGAGCCCGAGGAATTGCCAGAGGACGATCAGGATGACGAACGCGAAGAGCCCCACGACGCAGACGCCGATCAGGACCAGCGTTCCACCGGTGTTCGATTCTTGGGCCAGGATATTCATTGGGTTTCCTTTTTTCGCTCCGGAGTCGCACGACCGCGGCGGAAAGCCGCCGCGGTTGTGAGTCGTTCGTGAGTCGGATATTCAAGGCGAACCGGGACGGAGTTGCAAGTCGGGGGAGTGGATTACCGATGTCGGCACGAACGCTGAAGTCGGACTAGCCACTCTAACGTCATTGACGACCGTTGAAAGAGCACATGGATTGGTTCGCGGCATGGCTGATCGTCACACAGGTTTCGGTGGCGACGTCGTTGGTGGTGCTGTCGGCGTTGGGCGCGATCTCGGGGTTGCGGCGGTGGGTGGTCTCGAAGGGCTCGGCGGTCACCTCGGTGGCGGGGGCGCCGTTCTGGTGCGGGGTACTGATCGCCGGGTCGTCGTTCGTGGTCAACGTGGCTGTCGCGGCGAAGCAGGGCATTCCGGAACCGAAGGTACACGACGAGTTCAGTTACCTGTTGGCGGCCGACACATTCGCGAGCGGGCGGCTGACGAACCCGACCCCGCCGATGCCGGAGCATTTCGAAGCGCCGCATATTTTGGTTCGTCCGACGTACGCGAGTAAATATCCACCGGGCCAGGGCGTCGCGCTGGCGGCGGGGCAATGGTTAACGGGATTGCCCGTCGTCGGGGTCTGGCTGAGCACTGCGGCCGCTTGCGCGGCGGTCTACTGGATGCTGCTGGCGTTCGTCGGCCGACGGTGGGCGCTGGTCGGCGGCGCGGCAACTTCGATCCACCCGCAACTGCTTGCTTGGAGCCAGGTTTACTGGGGTGGGTCGGTCGCGGTTCTCGGCGCGGCATTGTTCGTCGGCGCGTGGGGGAGGTTGCTCGCCCGCTGGTCGATCGGCCCGAGCCTGGTCCTGGGAGCCGGCCTGGTCGTGCTGGCGAACAGCCGGCCGTTCGAGGGGCTGGTGCTGAGTTGCCCGCTCTTGGCTGTGCTGGTCGTGCGCACGCTGCGCGCCCGGGCGACAACGTTCCGTGCGGTCGTTCCGCTTTTTGCCGTGTTGGCGACCGCGTTGGCTGCGATGGGGTATTACAACTTCGCCGTGACCGGCCGCGCCTGGGAGATGCCGTATACCGAGCACGTGCGGCAGTACGATGTTTACCCGATGCTGTGGTTCATGCCGCCGCACGCCGAGCCGATCTATGCGAGCCGCTGGCTGCGTGAGGTACACGTCGTCTGGTCGAGGCAGGACTATTTGAAACTCCGAACGCTCCGCGGTTTTTTCGAAGTGTCCGGGCAACGGCTGTGGAGATTATTCGAGTCGGACACTCGTCCGCTGGTGTTACTGCCCGGGCTAGTGGCGGGGATCTTCCTGTGGCGAGACGGTCGCCGGGGGACGCTGATTGCGGCATTGATGTTGATGATCGCGGCGGTGCTTTGCGAGACTTGGTATCAGCCGCATTACGCGGCGCCGCTGGTACCGGTCGTGTTCCTGTTGACCGTGGCGGGGCTGGAAAAAATCTGGCGAACGTCCGGCAAGGCCGGCGGTCTGGCGCGGTCGCTGGTCGTGTCGGTTGTGGCCGGATACGTGGCGGGTGTGAGCCTGTTTTTAATCACCCAGCGGAGTGTCCCCGCGCACCGCACCGGGCGGGCCGACATTGTCTCGGCGTATCCCCAGATGCGGAGCGGCCGGCAGCTCGTCTTCGTGCGGTATCTGCCGGGGCACCTGCCGGACGATGAGTGGGTTTACAACGGGGCCAATCTGGCGTTGCAGCAGATCGTCTGGGCGCAGGATCGCGGCACCGATTCGGACGAACGGTTGCTGGAAGCGTTTCCCGGCAGGTCGGCGTGGCTGCTGCGGGTCGGGAGCGTCTTAAGGCTGGACCGGTATGCCGGTCCGACGACGCGGCCGTGATCGTGCTGGTGTTCGAAAGGTCAAACCGAATCAGCGCGCTCGAGATCGAAGGTTAATCTTCGCCGTACCGGCGATTTGATTTGACGGTCGAGCGCCGTTTTTTGGAATCGATCCGCCGCTGCTTGGCGGCGCGAGAGGGTTTGGTCTTCCGGCGGCGTTTAGGTTCGTGCATCGCCTGCAGCAGCAACTCGCGGAGCCGGTCGAACGCTTCTGCGCGATTGGCTTCCTGCGTGCGGTGGTTGTCGGCGGCGATGTGAAGCTCACCGGCCTGGGTCAGGCGGTGACCCGCGAGCTGGGTCAATCGAACGCGGGCCCCGTCCTTGAGACCGACGATCGCGTTGACCGGTATCCACAGCTCGGTCTTGGTGTTGACCTTGTTGACGTTCTGCCCGCCGGGACCGCTGCTGCGGGCGTACTGCAATCGGACGTCGTCGACACCGACGCGGATGCCGGGCGCGAGTTCGATGCCCGGAGGCGGTGGAAGTTTTGAATCGTCGGCGGTCATAGTCTGTCAGGGTGGTGATATTTTTCGAACAGTTCCGGGTTCTGCTGTTCGATGCCGTCCTGCACTGTAAGACGAATATGATGGGCGAGCGCGCCGATGAACATGACCGTCAACAGAATGACGAAGTTGATTCGCATCCACTTCAACGGGTGCCGGGGTGAACGGGTCCGACCGACGGCAACCACGCCGACGAATAAACCGATCAATCCCACGGCAACGTGGCAGACGAGCCAGGGCTGCACGACGCGGAACACACCGGTGTACATCGGCGAATAGAACCAGACCGAGAGCCCCCCGGTCACGACAAGCAGGATGGCGCTGAGAATCACAACGCCGCGGAAGAACCAGCGGACCCGGCCGAGGACGGCGAGCTGGCTTTCTTCTTTGAGGTCTTCGATCGCCTTGGGGATGACGAATTCATAGAACAGCGTGCCGCCGACCAGCAGGGTCGTGCAGACGATGTGCAACCAGCGGACGAGGGAGAAGAGTGCGTGCTGGACCGGGTCGGAAAGCAGCGCGAAATGATTCAACATTTGCTGGCTCCGTGGTCTGTTCTCAACGGCCGGGGCTCAATCGCGCGTCGTCGGTGACGTTAGAGACCGCCGTGATTTGGCCGGGGGTCACACCCCTGGCGGTGTGGTCCCGTGCGTACTTCAGCACCGACGCGGCGGCGATGGTCAGTAGCAGCACTGCCAGATTAATCGCCATCCACCGCAGGTGATTTTGTTTCGGTTCGCGACCGGCCAACAGCCAGAGCGAGATGCCGAACGCGAGCAACGCCAGCAGCAGGTGGATGCCGAGCAAACTATGCCCGACTCCCGCGCCCATGCTCTTATATGCCGGCCAATTTTGAAAGGTGTTATACGTTCCACTGATCAACAGAAGAAGAATGCAACTGTGGACGACCATCTTGAACACTCGGCGGGTGCGGAGCAGCATCGCGCGGGCGGGCTCGGTGTCGAGGGCGGCAAGCCCGATCGGGAAGACGATGCGAAGAAAGAACACACCGCCGACCGCGATCGAAGCGGTCACGACGTGAAGCCAGCGGAAAAAGATGATAAGGAACGGCTGCATTGCGGGCATCGTAGCCGCTTGCCGGCGGCAGTTCTACGCGTCGGTGCCTATGGTTCGCTCAATAGACAATGCCCGCGACCGATCCCGTATGAGGCTCCTTGGCAATGAAGTCTTAATGTGGCACGGGGGTCCTTGCCCGTGTATTGGAGAAGGGCGAGTTTTTTTAGACTAGTTGCGCTGGCAGGCGCAGGGGCGGGAACGCCCGTGCCGCGGCGGACGCCGTCGGTTTTCAGTCCTTCAAAGATCTTCACTGCGAATTTGCTTCGGCTTGATCCAGTTTCTCAGCAGGCGATCGAGCACCAGCACGCACAGCATTGCGAAGCCGAAAGCGCCGATTACGTCGGTGCAGTAATGGGCGTCTTCCGAGACCCGTTCCAAGCCAGTGAAGATCGAAATGACGACGAAAACCCAACCGCCGCGGGGCCACACCACTACCAGGGCTGCCGCGAGCGCGAACGACGTGCTGGCGTGGCCGGACGGGAACGACAGCGGGCCCTGTTTGATGAAGCCGTGCCAGCCGTGCCAGAACGGTTCGAGGTTAAAAGGTTTGAGTTGGCCGGGGACGGGGTTGTACGGGCGGTACCGCCCGGCGATCCATTTGATCACGGAGTTCAGCCCGCTCGCGACGCCGGCAAGAACGACTAAGACGCCCTGTCTCCAGTTGATCTGCCGGGCGATGATCAGCACGACGACGACGGCGAGATTGAACCGGAAATCGCCGGGGGCTTTCAGTATTTCCGGCCAGTAATCAGCCTGCTGCACGTACCGGCGGATCCCGCTGTCGTGAATCCACCGCGCGACGGGCGTGTCCAGCAAGAGCGCGATTACGAACGAAACGATCCAGATCGCGGTGACCGCGAGCGGAAAAGAAACGACGAGCGGGCGTTCGAGAGATTCGATCGAGGTCTGTGACATTGGTGTTTCGCGGCGGTCCTTAGGTCGCGATTTGTGCACAGTATAACGTCAACCGTGCCCCTGCGGGGCGACCGCTAAACGGGTTTTGCGACCATCGCTTTATCGCGGGCCTTCGCCCGGCGGGCGGTGCATGCCTTTGAAACCGTGGCATTTCCAGACGGTCCAGGTGACGACGTCGACGCCGCGGATCTTGACGGTGATATCGGGACGCCGTTCGACGGCGTCGAAAGACTGACGGAGCGGGGCGTACGCCATCGTGCCGACGTATACCGCGTCTTTGCCGATCAATTCGGGACGGTCCAGCTGTCGGTCGGGCCACAGGTCGAATTGCGTCCACCGCCGGCGGATCGGTTTTCCGTCCAGCTCGATGTCGGTCCAATACGAGCCGGCGAAGTACGTCTTCGGCCGGCCGGATACATAAAACGCCAGTTCCGACGCGTCTTCGTAGGCTTCGCAGAGGACGAACGCGCCGGGCGGGAGACTTTTTAACTCGGCATCGACGGTGGTGGCGAACGGATCGGCGATGCCGCGGAGTTTGTGTTCCATGTCGAGCGCGACCGGGTTCACACGGAGCCGGGGCTTGCCGTCGGGACCGGGTTTGCGGGGGAAGGTGCGATTCACCCAGCCGGCCACGGGGTAGAGCATTGTCAGGTCGTGGATGATCGGCTGCACGGCGAGGCCGAAGGCGATTGCGCCGTAGAACCAGCCGCGCCACGGTTTCCAGGTTTGAACGGTTTGCCAGCGATTGACGATGAAATACGCGGTGAGGATCAGCAGCGTGAAATAGGCCGGGGCGGGCCAGTTGACCTGCACTTTGGTGACGACCGAATCGAGCAGGCAGACGATCAGCCACGCGCCGCCGATGAGCGTGAGGTATCGGATCTGCCGGCGTCGCGGGTCGTTTCGAGACCACGAGCCGACGACATAGGCGATCGCGCCAGCCATCAAGACGGCGACGGCGGGATTGATCGCCGCGAGCTGCGAGCCGATGAATTCCAGCGTGTTACCGCGGGAAGAAATGGTCGCGGTGCTAGCGCCGATCTGCGTCGAGACGTGTCGCAGGGATACCCAATCGTGCCGGATGTTCCAGACGACCGCCGGGGTCAAGAACAGCAGGGTGATGCCGGTCATGACCCACGGCCCGGCGGTTTTTAGCTTCGAGCGACCGGTACAGTCCAGTGCCAGAAACAGCAGCACGAACAGGGGCCAGAACAGCACGTTGTATTTGGTCAGCACGCCGAGCCCGGCCACCACGCCGGCGACTGGCCAGGCCCAGTTGCGGTCGTCGAAGATCGCGACGGCGGCGAAGCATGTCGCCAGCGCCCAGAAGAAATACATCGGCGGGTCGATGGTCATCAGCATCCCGCCGGCGGCGAACATGGGGATGATGCCCCCGAGCAGAAACGCGCCCAGCGCCAGCCGTTCGCTGCCGAACAGTTTTCGGGTCAACCAGTAGGTGCAAAGTGAGGTCCCGACCGCCAGGAGCAAAGCAGGGAAGCGGACCGCCGGCATGGTGTCGCCGAGCACGGCGCAGGAGCCGCGGATGATGTACGCCACCATCGGCGGCTTGCTGTAATAGGCCAGATCGAGATTCCGCGACCAGTCCCAGTACTGCGCCTCGTCACCGGACAGATCGACCGGGCAGGCGTGGGTGAGAAAATGCCAGGTGGAATAAAAGTTCAACGCCAGCAGGGCGGCGAGGATGGCGCGGCAGGCGAGGGGGGACAGGCGATCGAGCAGCGGAGCAACGACCGGCGTCGGCCCGGCGATGCCGGCCGTCTGCTCGGTCGTGAGAGTCTCGTCCTTGAGTACTGCCTTATGCATAAAAGTCGATTCGCTTATCGCTGCGGCAGTAAGCCGGCTGGTTCACCTCTATTTTGCCGATGTTAAACACAATTCGGCCGTAAGCCACCGGCGTGGTAGAATCCACAACCATGGAACAAGCCATTCCTGATCGCGATCGGCGGTACACTGTCGCGGAATACTTTGCGATCTGTGAATCATCGGAGATCAAATATGAATATCGCGACGGTCAGTTGATTCCGCATGGCGGGTGGGACCTGGATGCGAGCGGCCGAATTGTCGGGATGGCGGGCGGCACCTTCGAGCACGGCGGAATCGCGTGCAATCTGATTCGCGAAATCGGGAACCAATTGAAGGGCGGGTCGTGCCGGGTCAATAACAGCGACCTTCGCGTGCGTGTCGCCCGGTCGGGGCGGTACGTGCTTCCGGACGTGAGCGTCACGTGCGGTACGCCGGTGTTCGATCCGCCAGAAAATCGACTGACTCTGGTCAATCCTACGCTGATCATCGAGGTGCTGTCACCATCAACGGAGGCGGACGATCGGGGCGAGAAATTCCGCGACTACATCTCGATCGAATCTCTTCAGGAATACGTGCTGGTCGCTCAGGACCGGCCCGAGGTCGAGACGTTTTATCGCCAGAGCGACGGTGTATGGGCGGTCGGTCCGTCGGCATCCGGGGTGGACGCGTCGGTCACGTTGCGATCGCTGAATATAATCATGCCGTTGGCCGAGGTGTATTCGGGGGTCACCTTTTCTGCGACGTTGCCTATCGAAAAAGTGTAACGTGACCGTCGATTCAAAACTTAAAAGCCTGGTAGCAAACGGGAAGACTGCGAAGTGTTCTCGCGTTTTTTTTGAGCTGCGAGGGTCGCTGCAGTTTGGCTTCCACCGCCGGCAGTGAGCACCAATACGGATCGAGCGGCCGAAAGTACAAGGGGTTCGCTCGAGCGACGTTGAACGGCTTGTGCAGTGCGCGATCCCCGCCGATCCCGCGGAGGGCATCCGCGGCTTTATAGGTGGATCGCCTTGCCCGCGGCGACGCCGGCGGCTTCCATGATCGCTTCGCTGTAGGTGGGGTGCGGGTGGATGGCGTCCAGGATCTCTTCTTCCGTGGCTTCTAGTTTCTTGGCCATCACCAGTTCGCTGAGCATGTCGGTGACGTTTTCGCCGATCATGTGGACGCCGAGCAGTTCGCCGTACTGGGCGTCGAAGATCAACTTGACGAACCCGTCGGGTTCACCGGCGGCGAGGGCGCGACCACTGGCGCTGAAGGGGAACTTGCCGATCTTCAGCTGCTTGCCGGTCTCGCGGGCGCGCTTCTCGGTGAATCCCATGCTGGCCACCTGCGGGTGGGTATAGGTGCAGCCGGGGATCATTTTGTAATCGATGCTGTGGTTGCTGATGCCGGCGATGTGCTCGATCAGGTGCACCGCTTCGTGATGCGCGACGTGCGCCAAATCAGGGTGGCGGTACCCGCCCATCGACGAATCCGACTCGGGCCAGTGCAGGGCGACGCAATCACCGACCGCCCAGACGTTCTCGAGATTGGTGCGGTAATCCGGCGTGACCTTCACGCGGCCGCGCATGAGTTCCAGACCGCTCTTAGGGTCGACCGCGGCGTCGGCGTTGCCGGTGACGCCGATCGCGACCAGCACGGCATCGGCTTCGACCACGCCGGCCTTAGCCCCGCTCAGGGTGAGCTTCACGCCGGTGGGGGTGAGTTCGACTTTGTCGGTTTTGGTTTTCGTTCGAACGTCAATTTTTCGTTTCTCGAAGATCCGTTCGAGCACGCGCGCGACGTCGTCGTCTTCGTTGGGCAGAAGATGATCGAGCATTTCGACAATGACCACTTCGGTGCCGATCGCGCTGTAAAAGTCGGCGAACTCGCAGCCGATCGCACCGGCACCGATGATCGCCAGCCGTTTCGGTTGCGTCGGAAGCGTCATGGCTTCGCGGCTGGTGATGACTTTCTTGCCGTCGAACGTCACATTCGGCAGCGGGGTCGTTTTGGCACCGACGGCGATCACGATGTGGTCGGCGGTGACTTCTTTACTGCCGGCCGCGGTGGTCAGCTTGACCTTGTGCGGGCCCAGCAGCAGGGCGGTGCCCACTTCGGTTTTCACGCTGTATTTATGGAATAGCCCGCCGATGCCTTTGGACAGTTTGTCGGCGATTCCTCGGCTGCGTCCGATGATCTTGGAAAAGTCGTGCTTGAAGTTGTCGAAGCTGACGCCGTGTGCTTCGGCCTCGGTTTTCATCTTGCGGATGAACGCGCCGTCTTCGAGCAGCGCCTTGGTGGGGATGCAGCCCCAGTTCAGGCAGGTCCCGCCGAGGTTTTCTTTCTCGATGCAGAGGACTTTCTTTTTCAGTTGCCCGCCGCGGATGGCGGCGGCGTAACCGGCGGGGCCGCCGCCGATGATCAGGATGTCGTATTCGTATTTGCCAGGGGTGTTGGTCGGCTTGGGGGCGACGCTGGGGGCGATTGACGCGGTGGGGGCGGGCTTGGGGGCTGGGGATTTTTCAGGGGCAGACGGGGCCGCTGAAGCGGCAGTCGCCGGTGTGGTGGTCGCCGATTTGGTCGGGCTCGCCGGCGCTGCGCTGGTCGCGTATTTTTTGCGGATCTCTCCGGGGTTTTCGTTTCCGGTGGCGATCACGGCCAGCACTCCGCCGACCGCGATTTTGCCGCCTTCCTGAACCTTGATCAGCGCGAGGGTGCCGGAATCGAACGACTCCATCGGCATGGTCGCCTTGTCGGTTTCGACTTCGGCGAGTTCCTCACCGGCGGCGACTTTGTCGCCTTCTTTCTTGTTCCATTTGACGACCGTTCCTTCGGTCATGGTGTCGGACAGTTGGGGCATCGTGACTTCTGCGGGCATTCGTTATTTCTCCGGCTGATTAAGGGCCGGTGATGATATGGAAGCGACCCAGCCGCGGCAATGCCGCGGCTGGGTCGCGAAAAGTTCTGTCACAGTCGATATCGATCAGGCGTCGCCGAAGTTCTTGCCCGTCGAGTTGTAAGCGTTGGAGATCGTGACGTCGTAGTACCCGCTGGTGGGGGTGGTCAGTTTCTTGCCCGACGGAAGCACTTCGCGGACACGGTAGGTCGCGTTGGCCAGGTTGGCGAAGGTGTAATTCCCGGAAGAATTGGTGACCGCAGTCGCTTCACCACTGTCTTTGACCCCGTTTTTGTTCGCGTCGATGTAAACCGTCACGCCGGCGATTCCCTTTTCGCCGAAGTCGTATTTCTGGTTTTTGTTCACGTCGGCGAAGATCGAACCCGAGATTGACCCCTTGCCGGGCTGGGTTCCGGAGGTCGGCTGGTTCCCGATGTTGTAGCCGGTGAAGTTCGATCCGTAACCGAGCGTGATGGTGTAGAAGGCCGGTGTTGTCCGCTTGTAGCCCGACGTCGTGGCCTGTGTGAACCGGTAGGTCCCGCCGGGCAGGTCGCTGAACTTGTAAGCGCCGTTAGACCCGGAGACTACGCGTGGGTCCAAGCCTTTGTACGTTCCCGAAAGGTCCAGATCGACGAAAGTCCCCCAACCCGAAAGTGCGCCTTCACCCGAGTCCTGTTTCCCGTTGCCATTGGTGTCGCTGAAGATCGTGCCGGAGACCGAGTTGCCACCCGCGAGATCGGTCACCAGCTTGCTGGCGATCGGGGTGCCCCGGCCGGTGACCAAATCGTAACCCGACTGGGCCGAGTAGCCGTTGCTGCCCGTGGTGATGTCGTGGAAGTCTGACGAATTAAGTTCATACAGCCTGGGCAGTGTCTGAGTCGAACCATCAAGGCTGCTGAGCCCGAGATGGGCCCGGGCCTGGTTGGCGATCGCGACGAGTCCCGCCCACGCGGGGGCCGAAAAGCTGGTGCCGCCGACCTTGTACCAAGGGAGCGAGCCGCCGTTAAACGAGTCGTAGACGGAAACGCCGGTATTCGGATCGCCGTCAAAGGCCACGTCCGGGCTGGTCCGATGGGTCGAGCTCTGCGTCACTGAATATTGATAGCCGGGCTTGTTTTCGTAAGAACTGATGCCGCCGCCGCTGGTGCTCCGGCCAGTTTCGCCCGAAATGGTGTTGCTGGACGTCAAGGACAACGACGTGGCCCCGACCGAAACCACGTTCGGCGAATAGGCCGGGTATCCCCCGGCCGATCCGTTGTCACCGCTGGCGGCCAAGAAGGTGACCCCGCCGTGACCGCTGGGGGTGTGGAAGTATGAATCGTACTGCGTTTCGCTCGGGTCGTCCTTGGTCGCGAAGCTCATCGAGATTTCACTGACGCCCGGCTGCTGCTTGGCATACTGAACCGCGACGTTGATCAGGTCTGTGAGGCTGGCGGAGTAAGCCTCGACGAGCAGGATGTTCGCCTTGGGCGCCAATGCGTGGGCCCATTCGACGTCCAGCGCGGCTTCGTTGGCCCAACCGGGATCGGTCGACGGGTACGACTGATGGCCGTTTTCATCGACCTTTCGGAAGGACGGCGGGTCGGGTAGGCCCATGGCGACGTCGAACTTGTGCAGATCGCTGTTGGCAAACCCGGAACTGCCGGTGTCGACAAATTTCGGATTGTCGTAGGCGTTAATGACTGCAATTGTCTGCCCCGACCCGTCGCCGGTGATGCCGGCAAACTTGATGGAATCGACGCCATACGCGTGGCGGATTTGAGCGGCACTGAAACCCGGGGGGGCACTGTTTCCGGTCGGAAAGGTCGCGGCCGGTGACGCGACGATGCCCAGCGGAACGGCAATCAGATCGGAAGTAGAAGACATCAGCTGACGGGCTTCCAACGCCTCGAATACTGCAGGAACGAGCCGTGTCGCGCGATGTTTTGTCCGACGAGAAGTGCCATTCGGCCGCGTTTGATCCATGTTCCAGTTCTCCAATCCAATTGTGGTGAGACGAGCGGCGAAGTAGTCGACCGTCAACCGTGTCGACAAAGACCGTTCCTCGACACTTTCGACCTGATTCCTTGCCTTACAACCGCATGAAGGTCGTCGCCGAAGGCTGCCAATTCCGGACTTTCACATATAGTTCGAGGGAAAAGTTTCGTCCGCTCACCACTGTACGTGGAAAAGATTGAATTGGTGCGGTGGATTTCAACAATTTCAGTCTTGAACAACACAAATCCGAGTTGATAGCCGGTCGGACCTCACTGGTCGTTAAAATCAGCTTAAACTTCCAATCAGCAAGCGAACCGGACAATTATTTTCGCCCCCGGTTGGTCGGGACACATAAATGTAGTAGATAGTGGTCTGGGAAACAGACCAGATATGGCTAGATCGATCTTGACCGTCCAGAACCTCGGGAAATGCTACCACTTAGGCGAGGCAAGACCGAAAAATCCCACCTTTCGCGACGCCATCGCCGATACGTTCAAATCGCCGTTCCGAAGATTCCGCAGTCGCAATGCACGCAACGCCGCGACCGAATTCTGGGCCATCAAGGACGTCAATTTTGAAGTTCAGCAGGGGGAGATGGTCGGCGTCATCGGCCGCAACGGCGCTGGTAAATCTACCCTGTTAAAAGTTTTAAGCCGAATCACCGAGCCCACCACCGGCCGCGCAGTCCTGCGGGGCCGGGTGGCGTCGCTGCTCGAGGTCGGTACAGGGTTCCACCCCGAATTGACCGGGCGTGAAAATGTCTATCTGAACGGTTCGATCCTCGGCATGGCCAAGTCCGAAATCGATCGAAAATTTGACGAGATTGTCGACTTCTCGGAGGTCGAAAAATTCCTCGACACCGCTGTAAAGTGGTACAGCAGCGGAATGTACGTGCGGCTGGCGTTCGCCGTGGCCGCTCATCTCGATCCGGAAATTCTCATCGTCGACGAGGTGCTCGCGGTCGGCGACGTGCAATTCCAGAAAAAGTGCATGGGCAAGATGCAGCAGGTCTCCAAAGGCGAAGGGCGGACCGTGCTGTTCGTCAGCCACAACATGACGGCCGTGCAACGGCTTTGCCCCCGCGCGCTCCTGATGCGAAAAGGCACCGTCGCGGCCGACGGCGCGGTCGACGAAGTGATGCGGGAGTATCTGTCTTATCTCCACGAGTCGGCCGAGACCGCGTTCGAGCACAATCCTGAACGGAGCGGGACCGGCGGCATTCGCCTGGTCGCTGCTCAAGCGTTCAACGGCGACAGGGCGGCCACCCGCGGGCTGGTCGCGGGTCAACCAGCCACGTTCGAATTCTGTTACGTCAATCCGGGCAAAATTCGACGGGCACACGTCGCTGTGACGGTGTTCAACCACCTCGGCGACGCCGCAACGCATCTTGACACCTGGCTCTACGACAACGACCCGGTCACATTGGCCGCCGAAGGTAAATTCACTGTCCGAATTCCAAACGTGCCATTCCCATTAGGCGAATACCGGCTGGCGGTGTCCGTGAACCCTGAGCACGGCGGACCCGCCGACGTGGTGCCGAACGCGCTGATTTTCACAGTCGAAAATACGATCTTCTACCCGACCATGAACGCGCCACCGATTCATTCCTGCTCTGTCATGATCGAGCACACGTGGCAGCACAGCGGGTCCGGCGCGAAAATTGCAGATACGGCTTTAGCTACGAACCGGGACTGATCGATACATGGTTCAATCGGGGCCCGTATCTTCTCCAGCCGTCTGCAGCCATGAACCCTTCCGTCAGTGTCATTCTTCCGGTTTTTAACGCCGAGCGATATATCGCCCCGGCGGTCCTGAGCATTCTCGACCAGACCTTTCGCGACTTCGAACTGATCATTATCAACGACGGGTCGACTGACCAGTCGCAGGCCATTCTGGAAAAGCTGGCGGCCGGTGACGACCGCGTTCGGCTGATCAGCCGTCCCAATACCGGTTATGTACCCGCCTTAAACGAGGCGATCGAGCTTTCCACCGGCGAATTTATCGCCCGCATGGACGCCGACGACATCTGTCTTCCCGACCGTCTGGCTAAACAGGTCGCTTACCTACGCGCTAACCCCGACTGCGTTCTGCTAGGCACGCACGTGGCCCAGATGGACCAGGACGGCGCGGTAATCGGGCCTATGCGCGACATCGCTTTCGGTCACGAAACCATCGTCCACGCGCTGCTCCGTCGCGGCTGGCCCATGGTGCACCCCAGTGTGATGATGCGGACGTCCGCCGTCCGCCAGATCGGTGGATACGTCGTCGAGTTCTGCCCGAACGAAGACCACGACCTGTTTCTGAAATTGAGTGAAATCGGTCAACTCGAGAATCTCCCGGACGTGCTGCTGCGATACCGAAAACATGCAGCAAGCGAGTCGACCGTGAAACGGCACCGGACCGAAGAAGTGATGGCAACCATCATCATCAGCGCCTGCCGTCGCCGCGAGATTCCGGTCCCCCCCGAAGCGGTCCACACGAAGCCCGGAGAAGGCAAGAAAGTCGACACCGAACGCGAGTGGGCCTGGCTCGCGGTCAAAAGCAAAAATCTCAAGACTGCACGCAAGTACGCGCTGGCAACCCTCCGCCGGCAACCGCTCTCGCTCGACGCGTGGCGGCTGACCTATTGCGCTGTGCGTGGACACTGATCTTCCCAACTAGCACCTGCCGGCCCGCGCTCAAAATTCCGTAATTTCTGTAACTACTGAAAACTAGAAATAAAGCGTTTGTTGCTGGCGCAAATCGAATACGATTTTCGCATGCGAATTATCATCCCCGGCGGGACCGGTCAGGTAGGGACCATTCTAGCTCGTGATTGTCACGCTGCCGGCCACGACGTCATTGTGCTCAGCCGTACCGGGTCGGGACGAACCGTTCCGTGGAAAGTCTCCGGCTGGGATTTAGGCCTGCTGGACGGAGCGGACGTGGTCGTCAACCTGGCCGGGCGAACCGTCAACTGCCGGTACACCGCCGCCAACCGCCGGGCGATTTTAGAATCCAGGGTTCAAACGACCCGCGAGATCGGGCGTGCAATCCACGACGCGGCCAACCCGCCGCGGGTCTGGTTGCAAGCCAGCACCGCGACGATCTATTCCCACCGGTACGACGCGGCCAACGACGATCTTCACGGCACCATCGGTGGCTCCGAGCGCGACGCGCCACCCGCATGGAAATTCAGCATCGACGTAGCCCGGCAATGGGAACAGGCCGCCGAGGAAGAGGACACGCCCCGCACCCGAAAGGTGCTGATGCGATCCGCACTCACGCTGAGCCCCGACCCCGGTGGAATCTTCGATGTGCTCCTCGGTCTCGTCCGGCGGGGGCTCGGCGGGGCCTCCGGCAATGGCCGGCAGTTCGTCTCCTGGATTCACGACCGTGACTTCGTTCGCGCGGTCCATTTTCTGATCGAGCGTGATGATCTTTCCGGGCCGGTCAATCTGTGCGCGCCGACGCCGCTACCCAACGCAGAATTCATGCGAGATCTCCGCGTGGCCTGGGGTGCCCGCATCGGCCTTCCCGCGACCGAATGGATGCTGGCGATCGGTGCCGTGTTGATGCGGACCGAGACCGAATTGATTTTGAAAAGTCGCCGCGTCGTGCCGACCCGGCTGACCCGGGCCGGGTTTAAATTCGATTTCCCGACCTGGTTCCCGGCGGCGCGTGAACTCTGCGACCGATGGAAGCGTGAGCACGCGCGCGAGACGGGTTCAGTGAAAGCCGGTTAAAAGCTCGAGCGTGCGCTTGCCCGCGCCGCTGTCGACCGCGTGCGCCGCTTGAGCTAAACCGGCCGAAAGATCAATCGCCCGCCCGGCGAGCACTATCGCCGCGGCGGCGTTCAGCAACGCGATGTCACGCATCGCGCCTTTATCCCCGGCGAGCACCGATCGCACCGCCGCCGCCGCTTCGGCGACGCTGTTCACCTGCAGATCCGACAACCGGGCGTAAGGCAAACCCAGCTCGCGGGGGTCCAGCTTCCAAGTCCGCAGGTGCCCGTCTTTCAGTTCGGTGACTCGCGTCGGTCCCATGGTCGAAATCTCGTCCAGCCCGTCGTCGGCGTGCACCACCCACGCCCGCTCGCTACCCAGTTGCAAGAGCACGGCCGCCAGCTTGTCGGTCAACTCAGGCGAGAAAACCCCGAGCAGTTGATGCCGCGCCTTGGCCGGGTTCGTCAGCGGCCCCAGCACGTTGAACAAGGTCGGAATGCCCAGCGACGACCGTGCGGCAGCGACGAATTTCATCGCCGGATGATGCGACCGCGCGAACGCGAAGCAGATGTTCACCGATGCCAGGCATCGCGACATCGCGTCGGGTGACAGCTCGAGATTCAATCCGAGTTTTTCCAACACGTCCGCCGAGCCTGATTTGCTGGACGCGCTGCGGTTGCCGTGCTTGACGACTTTCACACCCGCCGCCGCGGCAATGATCGCCGCCGTGGTGGAAATGTTAAACGTGCCTTTGACGTCACCCCCGGTGCCGCAGGTGTCCAAAATCATGTCGCTGCGGTCGCATTCGACGGGGACCGCCTTCTCGCGCATCACCGTAGCCGCCCCGACCAGTTCATCAACCGTCGACCCCTTCGCCGCCAGCCCGACGAGCAACCCGCCGATCTGCGCGTCGCTCGCGTCACCGGACATGACGTACGCGAATGCGAACCGTGCTTCGTCGCGAGTCAGGTCCTCACGCCGGCAGAGTTTTAAGAGAATGTCGCGGAGGGGTGAATCCATACGTAGAAGCTTAACCTGATGTCACCATGATCGTCCCGTTTACCTTCGATCGGATAACGTGCGCGAGTCGGAACCGTGCTTTTAACTAAGAAACAGTTTCAATACTTTCTTCAAATGACGCCGGTTCTGAGGTACCCCGAAGAGCCGTGCGCTACGTTGAACCACCCGGCTCTTCGGGGTACCTCAGAACCGGCGTCTCGGATGATTGGATTATTTCTAAACCGGCAACGCTAATAACATTGGTCTCGAAATGCTAAGTGTCGTGACGATCGTGGTCCTGCTGTGCGTGGCATTGGCATTGACAGCGCATCGATGTTTAGCGTCTTATGATTCACAAAGGCGATGTAATCCGAGGTATCAGCAAGCACGTGCATTATTTGGCAGGCTTTAGAGACAATGATTCACGTTCATCGAAGCATCCGCCGGTCCGTCTAAGGAACCCGCCAATTTTAGAAGCTTCTGTCCGATTGAATCGGCACCCGCCGACGGCTGTATTTCTTCAACGCGGACCAAGCTGCCGTCTTCGGGCTTTTGACCGTGTTCGAAAACCAGAACTCCGTCCTGCATTCTTCCCAGATAAGTCATGGCTCACCGACCCTTCATAACCGGCCGTTTTATTCTACCACTTTTGCCCCGTCGGTGGCGGTGGTAACGAAGATCTCCGCCTTCTTATTGTCTTTGTTCGTATAGACCTTCTTGAGATGATCGGTGAGCGCGTCGACCCGGTCGGGTTTGACCAGTGCGACAATGCAGCCGCCGAACCCGCCGCCGGTCATTCTCGCGCCGTACACGCCGGGGACGCTCATCGATTCCTCGACCAGGTAATCGAGTTCCTCGGTGCTGACTTTGTAATCATCGCGCAGGCTGTTGTGGCTTTGAACCATCAGCTGCCCCACCTTCTCATATTTCTTGGCGATCAGCTGTTTTGCCGCCTCGGTGGTGCGGGCGATCTCACCGACTACGTGTCGGCACCGCTTCAGTGTGATCGCAGGCAGCGATCCTTTCGCCGAGTTCACCTGTTCCATCGTGACATCGCGGAGCGCTTTGATGCTCGGATTGGACTTCTGGAAAAACCGGACGCCTTCCTCGCACTGCGACCGGCGCTCGGCGTATTCGCCGCCGCTCAATTCGTGCGGCGCGAGACTGTTCGCGATCACCACGCGAATCTCCGACGGTTCGATCGGGATGAATTGCTTGGACAGGTCCCGGCAGTCCATCAGCATGGCGAACCCCGCCCGGCCGGCGGCGACGATCGTCTGGTCCATGATCCCGCTCGGCGTGCCGCCGTACTCGTGCTCGGCGCGCTGGCTCATCAACGCCAGTGTCTGCAGCGGGTCCGCGCCGGCGTGATCCCACAACGACTCGCGCTTCGCGCCGGCTTTCTCTTTTTCCAGACATTTCTCGCAACTGCACAGTTCCGGCAGCTTCTTCAGCATCGCCCCGGTCACGTCGGTCTTGGCCAGCGCGAGCAGGGCCCGGCCGGTCCCGACCTCTAATGCGGCACTGCTGGAAAGCCCGCCGCCCTGCGGCAATGTGTTGCCGAACATCGCGTCCATCCCGACCAGTGGAATGCCGGCATCGAACAGCATCGCCGCGATGCCCTTGGAATAGTTGGCCCAGACCGGTTCGCCGCGCTCGGGCCGCTGCTTGATCGAAAATTCGGTGATCTTTTTCGCGTATAGTGTCGACGCCAGCCGGACTTTCCCGTCGGGCCGTTCGCGGAACACGATCAGCACGTGCGGTTCGATCGCCATGGGGAAGACGAACCCGTCGTTGTAGTCGGTGTGTTCCCCGATCAGATTCACGCGGCCGGGCGAGCGGACGACGTGCAGCGTCCCGCCGGGGCCAAAGGTTTCGGTGAATTGCTTTTTGACTGCGTCGAAATTGTCTGGCATCCGTCGAATGTTAGAGGACCGGAATACCGGGTCAAGCGAGTCGCCGACGGGACGACGCACGCACCTTCGATCGGGGGGAGTCCGCATGCCTATTGGTCATTGACGCAACCGTCTTCGAATCCCATTTCTCGTTACCGCTGCCGCGTTGTATAAACCGTCGCAATGGCGGAACCGACAGGTCAGTTCATCGTTTTCGACGGCGGCGAAGGTTGCGGGAAAAGCACGCAGACGCAGCTGCTCAAGGCCGCGTTCGAATCGCAGGGCCGGCAGGTCCTGATGGTCCGCGACCCCGGGACCACCCGCATCGGTGAAATGGTCCGTTCGATCCTGCTCGACCCCGATCATTCCGAAATGGGCATGCGGTGCGAAATGCTGCTGTATATGGCCGCCCGTGCTCAGATGATGAAGGAGATCATCCAGCCCGCGCTGGACGCCGGCAGTATCGTGATCAGCGACCGGTTCGTCTCCAGCACGCTTTCGTACCAACTGGGTGGTGACGGCCTGACCGCCGACGACATCCGCGCGACCGCCCAGATCGCCATCGCCGGTCGGTGGCCCGACGTGATTATCATTCTGGACATGCCCGCCGACCGGAGCATCGCCCGGGTGAAGCGCGCCAAGGACCGGATCGAGCAACGCTCTCAGGAATATCACGAACAGGTGCGGAAGAATTATCTGTCCCAGGCGGCGGCCATGCCGGACCGTTACCGGGTCATCAGCGCCGACCGGTTGCCCGATCAGGTTCACGCCGACGTGTTGAACGCGTTGCGCACATAAAGCCGCCGATGATATCGGCGGCGGACGCGCCGATAACATCGGCGGCGTTATGGCGACCGACGGGCCGATGCCGCGAGTGAATCAACGGAATTCTGATTACTTCTATTTCTCGTCCAATAGTTTCCCGAATTGTTCAAGAAACTCATCCGCGTATCGCTTGGCGCTATCAGCTTCCAGATGGATGCCGTCGAACGTGTACAGGTTGTTCGTCCGATCCGGAATCAGCACCGACACATTGCCAAGGGAAGCCGACAAACCCAATGCGGTATGGGCCGACGGCATCGGGTCGACAGTAAACACCATCCGAATCTTACGACGGTCCATCTCGGCCTTGAACGCCCGCGCGGGTGCTAGATTTTTCTGCCAATCCGACTCCGGCCACGTCTGCGGCGGGACGGGGGCGTGAAGCTTCGGTGACGCCGCGAGGAGCACCGTACCGTCCCGGATCGATCGAAAATACGGCCAATCCTGCGGTTGGTTTTTGTGGTTCAGCGCTGGAACGACCCAGTGAACCCACCGCTGGGCGTAGAACCCGCCGATGTGCTCGAGCCTAAATTTGAAGGCTTCGAACGCAGTGGTGCTCAAGACGTCCGCCCCCATGTCGCTGGGGGCGTCGGTAAAGAACGGGTCGACGTTGATCACGACCCATTTCGGGTGCAGGTCGTATTTTCGGATGATCGCCAGCGGTAACGGCGACGGCTCCTTGTACCCGAACCCCATCTGGTAGTAGTTGAGATGCCTAGAGGCGAAAAACGGTTCCAGGCTTTCGCGTGGCCAACCGAACTGCATTCGCGAGTTTCCGAGGAATAGAACGTCGGCCCGTTTGAGGTGCTCGTGGATGCCGCCGAACCCTTGGTAGACCATGTAGTGTTCCACCCCGCCGCGGTAGCTGGCCATGTAGTAATCATCCGACGACGGGATTGTCGCGATCACCGGCGGCACCCAATTCAGATTCCACCACCCGAGGCTTCGGGCGGCGCGAGAAATTCCCAGCAGCACCGCGAACGTGCCGACGAATACCAGCAGTGACACCACCGGCGAAGCCTCGGAACGGCGGCGGCGAGGATTAGAACTGGAAGTAAATGAACTCACTGCTTTGCCCGTAATAACTGAGAATCGCGAACAGCATCAACGCCGCGAGCCCCGCCTGTGCGGATCGACCCAAAGGTCGTAACCACGACCATTCGACCAGCACCGCGTGCACGTGCATCAACACGACCGGCAACAAACACAGGCACGCCCACAGCACCGGTGCGGTCGCCCGGCCCGGCTGAAAGCTCGCCAGATTGCCGATGAACGTGCCCGCCCCGCGGATCGATTCGCACCTGAACAATACCCACGTGAGCAGCACGACCAGTTGAACGACGGCGTACCAAAGCCCGGCGATGACCCAGAACCGGCGGGGCCCGTCCGGGCGATTGAGGTCGAAAAAGCGCTCGACGGCCAGTGAAAAACCGTGCAAGATTCCCCACGCGATAAACGTCAGTGCGGCTCCGTGCCAAAGCCCGCCGAGGGTCATCACGATCATCAGATTGAGATACGTGCACGCCGGCGAGCCGCGGCTACCCCCCAGCGGGATGTACAGATAGTCTCGAAGCCAGCGGGACAGCGTGATGTGCCATCGCTCCCAGAAGTTGCTGAACGACCTTGCCGCGTAAGGGTTGTTGAAATTGATCGGGAACCGAAAGCCGAGCCAGTACGCCAGCCCGCGGGCGATGCTGCTGTACCCTTCGAAGTCGCAGAAAATTTGCGCCGAGAACAACACCGCGAGTGTGAAGACCTGCAGCGTCGGGGTGTGCGGTTGGTACCCCTGTGCCCAGTTCGCGTTGACGGCCGGGGAGATGTTGTCGGCGCAGACCATTTTTAAGAACAGTCCGCGAATGATCTGATAACCGCCTTCGTTGAAGACCCGCAGGCTGGGCCGGCGTCGTCGCCGCATTTGGTAGAAGAACTGGTTCGCCCGGATGATCGGGCCGGCGACCATGTGCGGGAAGAACGTGAGGAAGAAGTAAAATCTCGCGAAGCTGCGGAGCGGTTTGAGCTTGCCCCTGTAAACATCGATCGTGTAACTCATCGACCCGAAGGTGTAGAAGCTGATGCCGATCGGCAGAATGATGTTCAGGTGCGAGGTCGAAAGCGCCGGGGCGTGGACGAAAGCTGCGAGTCGATTCGTCTGGGCAAGAAAAAAATTAGCGTATTTGAAAAAACCCAGGAGCGCGAGATTGGTTCCCATCGACGCGGCGAGCAGCCATCTCCGGCGTGTTGCCGCCGGTGGGGCGTCGTCGATCAAAATCGCCGCTACGTAATCGACGGTCAGGCTGGTCAGCAACACCAGAATGCAGATCGGGAAATACCAGCAGACGAACACCGTGCTGGCGAGCGTGACGAACCCGAGAAAAGCCGGCTCGGTGTGTCGCATGCCGATTGTCAGACGCGCGACCAGCACGGGGATCAGCAGGAGGACAAAGGCCCAGGAAATGAAATTCATCGTGAGAAGCCGTGCGGACGCGAAGCGACGCACGAAGTTATCCCGGCCCTGTCCGATTGCAAGAACGCCGATGGGAACCGATTGGAACTTCCATCTCCAACGCGAGGACTTAGAATCGAGGTCGGATGACAACGCTTTCGGAGATTTTCGAACAATCCGCCGCGATCGATCAGCTCCGCCGTGCGTATGCGGCGGACCGATTGCCGCACGGCATGATCTTCGCCGGGCCGGTCGGGGTGGGGAAAGCGACGACCGCCATGGCGCTGGGGACGTTGTTCCTTTGCGAGCGGGTCGAAGAGGATTCGGCTTGCGGGGTCTGTGAAAGCTGCCGGGCGATGGCCGGCAACGCGCATCCCGATTACCACGTCGTTACCAAGGAACTGATTCGCTATCACGACAAGACCGGTAAATCGAAAGGCATCGACTTGTCGATTCACGTGATTCGGCCCGAGGTGTTGGCGAAAGCGGCAATGAAGTCGTCGATGGAGCGCGGCAAGGTGTTCGTCATTGAGCAGGCGGACCTGATGAACGCGATGGCTCAGAACTCTTTACTGAAAACGCTGGAAGAACCGGCCGGGCGGACGTTGGTGATTCTAATCACCGACGCGATCGGTCAACTGCTGCCCACGATTCGCAGCCGGTGTCAGACCGTGCAGTTCGGGCGGCTGCCTGGAAAAACCGTAGTCCGAGAACTGCAAAAGCGCGGCGTGGGCGCGGCGGTTGCAGTCCGAGCGGCGACCTTGTCAGACGGATCGCTGGGCGTCGCGTTACGGTGGATCGAAGACGGCGTAGTGGAAGCGGTGGGAGGATTGCTGGGTCAACTCGACGACGTCCTGACCGGCCGACCTGCAGACGGCTTGCCGGATTGGTTCAAAGCCGCCGCCGACCGCTACGCCGAGAAGCAGCTGGAGCGTGACGAACTCGGGAGCAAGGACCAGGTGACTAGAGAAGGGTTGTCGTTGTTCCTCCGGCTCGCTTCGGATCACGTTCGTGCGCGGCTCAGGCAGGAATCGGACCCGGATCGGCTGGAAAGACTCTGCGGCGTCATCGATGCGATTGTCCGGGCCGAGAATTATCTGGACGCGAATGTGAATGTCGCTCTGATCTTTCAACAGCTCGCCGTGTCACTCGAAGCGGCGGGGCGATAAGCGGGACCTGTTTTGCAGGGAAGACAGTCGAATGAAACCGGCTTTCGTCCCGGCCGACGCTGTGTGGGCACGGGCGGCCCTTTTTCAGCAGTATTGATAAGCCGAACATTTCCGGACGTGAAGATGTTCCGCCGGTGCACCGCAATCCGTCTATCCACCTGAAAAACCGCGTGATCAGTACTGATATGCGTGAATTCATGCGCAGCGGGGTGGATTTTGTCCCGATTCGTTTGGCATGAACAACAACACATTGAAGTTGCTGGACAACGCGATCCTCGAAACGCTGGAAGACCGGCGGATGATGAGCACCGTGCCGCTGCCAGCGGCTTCTTTGCAGAACGGTGCCGTCACCGTCAAAGGTGACCCGACCGCCGATTCCCGCGTGATTGTCGATTACGGGGCCACGACAAATGTTCTGGTCGTCAACACCAACGGCAACCGCGCGACATTCCCTATCAGCGAAGTAAAACAGCTTAATATCACGATGGGCTCCGGCAGTGATTACGTCTACATCAACCCGGCAATTGACATACCGGCAAACATCAACTCCGGACAGGGCAGTGACGTGATCCGCGCCGGCGCGGGCGACGACACGATCGTGGCCGGTAATGGCAGCGATGTCGTGTTCGGAAAGGGCGGGAACAACAAAGTCACCCTCGGTGACGGCAACAACATGGTTCGCGTCGGGTCCGGTAATGACCAGATTACTGTCGGTGACGGCAACAACTATATCTCAGGCGGCGGGGGCACCGACGTCATAATGGCCGGCAACGGCAACGACACGTTCCTGGTCGGCAGCGGCCACGATTCGATCACGGCCGGCACCGGGCATGACGTCATGATCGGTGGGCTCGGCAACAGTTATCTGTACGGCAAGTCGACCGGCACGGGCGGCACCGGCCAGGGCGGCGGCGGCACGAAAGGGGACGGGGGCACCGGCCAGGGAACGGGCGGAACAACCGGCACCGGCACGTCCGGCAACGGAACCGGGACAGGCACAGGAACTGGTAGCGGTAGCGGAACGTCGGGCACCGGGACAGGAACGGGCACCGGGACAGGTACCGGTGCCGGCACTGGGACGGGAGCGGGCACTGGGACCGGCACTGGGACAAAAACGGGGACTGGCACCGGCACCGGCACCGGCACCGGCACGGGCACGGGCACGGGCACGGGTACTGGCACGGGGACCGGTACCGGCACTGGCACGACCGGCGTCGGCGGGACCGGTCTTGGCACTTCGGGGACCGGCAGTGCGCCGTTGGCAGCCATCGTCGCCATGGACGGCCAGCGTTACACCGGACTGGTGGTCAACGTCGACGGGCTCACCTCGACCGTCGGGTCGGGCACAGACATCACGACCACGTTCGAGTGGGACTTCGGCGACCCCAATGGCGCGCACAACCAGATCACCGGGTTTAACGCCGCGCACGTCTACGACAAGGCCGGGAGCTACACGATCACTTTGAAGGTGACGAACGAAAACGGGTTGGTCTCGACGGCCAAGAAAACCGTCGACATCGCCGCGAGCCAGCGAAAACAGATCTTCGTCGATTCAAACTCGGGTTCGGATTCGAACGACGGTTCGGCGGGGTCGCCGTTGCAGACGGCGGCGGCGGCGTTCAACAAGCTGGGCGCGAACACTGAAATCCTGTTCCGTGCCGGTGAATCGTTCGACGTGACGGCAGCACTGCATGTGAATTTTCAGAACGTGATGATCGGTCGGTACGGCACCGGCGCGGATCCGACTTTGATCCGGCAGTCCGGGAACGGGTCGAACACGATCTCGTCGTACGGCAACACCAACGGCCTGACGATTCAGGACATCACGTTCGACTCGCCGTTTGCCGTCGGCAGTGACGGGGCGGCGCCGAAGGTCGGCGTGTCGGGGCTCAACATCGGCGGGACCAACGTCGCGATTCGGAACTGCACGTTCAAAAATCTGGACGACGCGATCAACGAAAACAGCAGCCCCGACGGGGTCTTGGTTCAGGACAACGTCGCGCCGCTGACCACCGGCCTGCGTGGGTATTTCGTCTGGGGCCAGGGTTCGCAGCAGGTGATCATCGGTAACGACGTCGCCAACAGCACCCGCGAGCACAACCTCCGGCTGGTCGATCTGACCGAGGTGACGATCGAAGACAACCGGCTGGCAAACCTCAACAGCCGGGTCACCATCGACCCGTACGACCGGGGTAAAGGGTGCATCGAAGTGCACCGCGGCAGCTTCGAGTGGATTCAGGGCAACAGCACGCTGGACGGCGACATCCGCGTGGGCCCGCTGGGCCTGTGGGGTGAGGCCGCCACCAGCAGCACCGAAAACTGCGTCATCATTGATAACCAGTTGACCGACACGATGCTGTACGTTCAGTCTGGCACCCACCACGCGTTGATCGCCAACAACGTGATCAACAACGTCGACGGGGCGGCGTTCGTGCTGTCGGGCGTCGACAGCCAGGGCCGGACGTCGCAGGACATCACGATCATCAACAACACCGCCACCGACAGCGGCCCGACCGGGAACTTCCTGAGCCTTCAGGGTCACGTGAACGGCATCGTCATGAAGAACAACGTGTGGGTCGCGCCGAACATCAAGATCGGTTCGTACGGCAGCGCCCCGGTCCGGGTCAACGAAGCTGATATCAGCAGCTTCACCGAGATCGGAAGCAACATCTGGCCCGCGCCGGACACCACCGGCACCTACGCCAACGGCGGGATCAACTTCGTCGGGACCACCTGGGACTCGGCCAACTTCCTGACCGCGGCGGGGTGGAACGCGCTGAGCGTGGTGAAGACAGATGTGTTCGACAGCGTCACGCTGGGCGACTCGTACCAGATCACCGTCGGAAACGTCACCGCCGGGGCGTCGATGAAAATGGCCGCGTAAGAATTCGGTTTCCGTGTGAAGAAGGGCAACAGGCGAGGCGGCGAAAGTCGCCTCGCCTGCGTTTCGTCAGGCAGCAGTCGACGCCGGTTCTGGTACACTCCGCGGGTCGGGTCACGACACCCCGGGTGAGATGGACGCCCGGATGTCGCGACCACAGAAACATGGCGGGCGTCGGTCCCAAAAATATCTCGCAAGGAGACGATCATGAACAGTCGAATGAACCGCGTCGGCAGGCTGGGTCTAGCAGCATGCGTATTGTTCCTCACCGGACTGACCGCCCGGGCCGAGGTCAAGGTCACGGTCGACCACAACGACAACGACCACGCGACGGCCGAGTCGAAGTTCGACCACGTGCCGGTGCCGTCGAAAAAGAACGCCGCGACGCAGGCCAAGTTCAGCATCGTCGACGGGAACAAGGATGAAAATGGCGGTGAACTGGCTGTTCTGCACGACGGCAAGACCGCGACCGAACAAGACCAGCCGGACGCGAATTTCTTCTTCGACGCCGAGGGAGGCCGGTTCGCGATCGACCTCGGTTCGGTCATTGAACTTAAGCAAATCGACAGCTATTCCTGGCACCCCAACGAGCGGGCGCCGCAGGTCTACACCCTGTATGCCGCGGACGGGACCGAGACCGGATTTAAGGCCGAGCCCAAGGACGGCACCGACCCGGCGAAAGTCGGTTGGAAACTGCTCGCCAAGGTCGACACCCACGCCAGGAGCGCCGACGGCGGGCAGTTCGCGGTCGACGTGACCGACACCGCCGGGACGCTCGGGAAGTTCCGGTACCTGTTGTTCGTGGTCGCCAAGGGAACAGCCGACAACGAGAACGGGAACACATTCTTCAGCGAGATCTGCGTTATCGACGCCGCCGACAAGGAGATGCTCAACGCCCCGGCCGACAACGCGAACAAGCCCGGTGTTAAACAAGTGGTCATGGAGGACGGCAAATACACCGCCGTGATCGACACGACCGAGACTCCGGGCCTGACCGACTGGGCCGACGGCGAACTGTCCGACATGGTCGTCGACTGGTACCCGAAGTTGGTGAAAATGCTGCCCAGTGACGGCTTCGAAGCCCCGACGCATTTCAGCATCACGTTCCGTAAAAATAAACCCGGCGTCGCCGACACGACCGGGACTCGCATCAACTGCGCCGAGCGTTTCTTCAAAAACGAGATCAAGGGCCAGGGCAAGGGCGCTGTCCTGCACGAGATGGTGCACGTCGTTCAGCAGTACGGTTACGCCCGGCGCACGAACCCGCACCCCGGCAAGAATCCCGGATATTTCGTCGAAGGGCTTTGCGACTGCATCCGCTGGTACGATTTCGAGCCGCAGTCACACGGCAGCGTTATTACCAAGAACCGACTGGCGGCAGCCAACTACGACGGTAGTTACCGCATCACAGCTAATTTCCTGCACTACGTTGCGACAGCACACGATAATAATCTGCTCCCTGAATTAAACGCGGTCATGCGTCAGGGAAATTACACCGAGGAATTCTGGCAGGCGAAAACCGGTAAATCGTTAGAAGACCTAAATACCGAATGGAAAAGTGATCTCGCTAAACAGCTGGGGGTCTGAGCGGCGAGCCCTGGTGTTGATCCCGACTGGACGAAGATCATTTCCCCGGCTGCGTCGCGGCCTCGGGGTCGCAGTGAATCGTGCACGCGTCTTCGAAAGTTTTACCGGCCCGAGTCCCGGTCGCCTTCAGCACGTTGTCGCCGGTCTGCAATTCGACCTCCGACCAGACGAACCGGTGAATCGCATCCGGCGTCTTGCTGCCAAGTAATTTGTCATTCAAAGACAGTTCGACCGAGTCGCAATTGGAGTAGATCTTGATCGGCTGCGCGATCGGCCGGCGGGGGGTGAACCGTCGATCGGTCACGTAAACGAACGATTCGTCTGACCAATTCGCTTTATAGAAATAGAACGCGTCTTTTTTGGTTTTCCGGTCGTAAGTGACCAACCCCTTGTCGTTCCGGCCCGGCGTGTCCCCCTCGCGGCGGCCCTGCGATGCGAAGTCGAACATGCACCATAGGTATGTACCCCACAGCCAGTGCCGTTCACGCATCGCGTCCCACGCTGCCTCGTGCACCGTGCTTTGCCATTCTTCGGGATGAAATCGCCCCCCGGTTTTCGGCTGTTTCGGGTCCAGCTCGTGCTGCAGAACGCTCGCGCCCGCGCCGTATTCGCTCATGCCCACCGCCCGGCCCGGCAAGTCGTTGTGAATGCCGTCGAGCCGTTTGATCCAGTCGGCCGGCTTGCCGTAATACCAACCCTCGTAGCTGTTGAACGCGACGATGTCGGTAATTGTGTTCAGCGGGTGTTTATTGGCCCGAAGCGTCCCGGCCGTCGTCGGCCGCGTGCTGTCCAGCTGCTTGGCTAGCGCATTTAATTCCGTCACCAGTTTGATCTGGTGCTCGGTCTGGCCCGGGCCGTTGCTGCCGTTCCCCAGCTCGTTGTACAGGCTCCACATCGTGATAGCGGGGTGGTTGTAATTCTGTTTGATCAACTCGCGCAGCTGTTGCTTGGCGTTCTCGTCGAACTCGGGCGAGTCGGTCACGCCGTTGACCAGACACAGTTCGGCCCAGACGACCAATCCGCCTTTATCGCACAGGTTGTAGAACGCCTGCGCGTGTTCGTAGTGTGCGAGCCGGATGCCGGTGCACCCCATCTCCATGATCAGGTTAAAATCTTCCTGATGCTCGGCCGGCCCGATCGCCCAGCCCTTGTCGATACGGTCCTGGTGCCGGTTCACACCGTGCAGCGGGTACGACGCGCCGTTGAGAAAATATCCCTTTTCCGGATCGACCCGGTAAAACCGAAGCCCGACCGGTTGTGTCACTTGATCGGTCGTGACCCCGCCGTCGAGAACGCTCACGCGGGCCTGGTACAGATACGCGTCCTTCCGGGCATTCCACAGGTGCGGGTGGTCGACCGAAATATGAGACACAGCATCCGCATTACCGACCGCCGACAACTCGGCCTTGGTGTCGGTGGTCTGTACCACAGCGCCGGCTGCGTCGAGCAGTTCGCACCGCACGACTGCCATCTTCGCCCCGGCGTTGGGGTTTCGCAGTTTGGTCGTTACGTCCAGTTCCGCGCGGTCGGCAGTCACGGACGTCTGCTTGACGTAAACGCCGGGCGACGCATCGTCCAGCGGCGAGATCGACAACGAGTCGAGTTCCATCAACTGGGCGTCCCGGTAGATCCCACCGAAGAACGTGAAGTCCGCCGACAGTGGCGCGATATTCTTGTCGTATGCGTTATTCACCCGCACGGCGATCACGTTGTCACCGGCCGGGTCGACCGCCGACGTGATGTCGAAGCAGAACGCGCCGAACATGCCTTTGTGGCCGCCGACTTTTTTGCCGTTCACGTACACGACGGTGTCGATCGCCGCGCCGTCGAACCGCAAAAACAGCGACCGCCCGGCGGCACTCGCGTCGAGCCTCAGGTGCCTTCGGTACCAGCCCGGGCCCCGGTAATACCGGGACTTTCCGTCATTGACCTGCCCGTCCTTGTTGTTCCAGGTGTGGGGCAGACTGATCGAACTCCAACCTGCGTCGTCGAACTTCATGTCCGCGGCGGTCGGCTCGTCCTGACGGACGAACTTCCAATCACCGTCGAGATCGACCACCGTCCGCGGGGTCGCGGCATACGCGCCCGAGGCGGCCGAGCAAATCGCCATCAGCCCAAAAAACGTCCGCGCCGCCCGACCGTCGAAGAAATGTTTCAAGTCGCACCTTTGGTTCCACGCCGACCCTCTCGGCGGGACCGCAGTGTAACGCAAGCTGACGGGAGATTGGAACATCACCGCAGCGTCCAGACGCTTCTCAAGGCAGTGGAAGATCTTTGAATGTGAAAGGCAGATCGACCGATTTGCTGGACCGGGCGATTGGCCAGACTAATTTCAAGGGCCGCTTGAAATCAGGGCTTCCGACGTAATTCGTGTTCAGTGCGATTTGATTCGTACCGCCGGACCCGCCGCCGAATGAGACCACCGTCGCGCCGGTCGGGTCGACGAGCCGTACACGGCGTTTGCTCGATGATTCGCACACCATTTTCCACTGCTCGTCGGAGGTGCCCGCGTCGCGATAAACCATCGCCCGGAAGCTCAGTCTTCCGGGCCCTTCGTCGATTTCGCCAATGACCAGCTTCATGCCCGCAGCCGCTTTTTCAATCCCGGTCGCGTGCAGTACGTCGGGCACTTCCACCGTCAGCACATCCGCACTGATGACGATGCGAAGATGCCCGGACATCTCAGCGATTCGTTTGCTCCGGGTCCAGTCGTACTTCAGCGGGACCGTCAGTCCCTCGACGTGGTGCGGCGTGAACGCTTCGTTCATCACATCCATATTGCTATCGTGTGGCACCGCGATCGACGTCCCGTTCCCATCGACCAGCTTGTCGATCCAAACTGACCGGCTGGAAGACAGCACGTCCAGGCGGGGGTCGATCGACAAAATCAGGTTCGCCGACACAGACTCGCTCTTCTGCACGTCGGGATCGAACCGAACGGCGTACTGTCTACTGATCTCACTCAACGCAACGGCGTACCCCCGTGACAGGAAGACCACCCCCGGCGAGCCCGAGCTCCCGTTTAAATTCATGATCGTAATTGAGTCCGAATCGCCTCCCATCGAATACGCGGGCTTCGCCCCGATGATCTTGCACAGGTCGAACATCACCTTCCAAAATGGTTGAGCTTTTTCGTCGAACGTGACGATCGGGACCGGATTATTCGGAGCGCGGAACTGCGGATCCCATGCGGTGTCGGGCCAGACTTTCAGGGTAACCCCGGCCGCCCGTGACAGGGCATCGATCGCTTCGCGGGGTGAAGCCTGATTCAGTTCGAGCGTGACCGGCCGTGCTTTGGAGAGGGTCGACTCGTCGGCGAGCGCGGGTGTCGGGGTCGTCGGCGGAGACGTTGCCGGCGCTGCGGCCGGTACCGCTGTCGCGGGCGGGCTCGCCGTCTGTTGGGCCAAAACCATTGCGGTCACGCCGACGCCCGCTGTGGCGATTAGACCCGCCACCAACGCTGTTTTTAGTGTCGCCCATTGCATCATGAGATTGGTTCCCTTCGCGATCGCGAACGATGCGGCAGTCGCGCGTGTAGATCCGTTCAGTGCGGTATGAATCGAAGATTGCATCAATCCAGGCGGGGCGGTGCCGATGACGGCGCTGCAGCCGAGCGTTTGTTCAAGGTGGTCTGCGCCGTGGCCGTCCTTCAGAAGAATCCTTCGCAGCTGGTCCAACGCCCGGCGGACGCGCATCTTGGCAGCCGGTTCACTCAGTCCGATGATGCGTGCGGTCTCCGCGGTCGTCTTCGCCTGCAGGAACCGGACGACGATCGCGTCGCGGTCCCTGGCCCGCAGTCGGCCCAGTGCCCGGTCAATTTTGGGTGCCAGTTCCTGCCACGACGCTGCGGATTCGTCAGCATCGGACGAGGATGAAATGTGCGCTCCCGCCCGCGTAAGCTCGGCCGTTGCGCGTTGTTCGTGCAGCCGGCGTCGCCGCTCGCCCCGCAGTGCCGTCGACGCCGAAAGCCGAGTCGCTTCGTGAAGCCAGCCCGCTACGATCACGTTTGATTTGATCGACCTGCTTTTCCGTGCCAGAAGAATGAACACTGCCTGCGTGACGTCCTCGGCAACGTGAGCGTCGCGGACGAGCCTGCGGGCGGTAGAACAGACCATGTCAAGGTGCCTGCGCACCAGCTCGGCGAACGCTTCCTGCGACCCGGAATCGACGAATTGATTTAAAAGTTCGCGGTCTGTCATGTCCAACCCGGCTGCAGGCTCATGTCCGGCGGGGGCGGAAGGTAACAGAATAATTTTTAGACCGACAAGGCAGACTTCGTCGAAACCAGTTCAATCCTTCGATTTGGAGATGGTCTCGCTCCATTCGGTGATTTTGCGCTCGGGAAGGAAGTAGGCCATCGGGATCAGGACGAAAATGCCGATCGAGATCCGCGGCGACACATACGCCAGCGGCACCGACGCCGCGTAGAGGGCGGCGGAGATCAGGCTTTTACGGACTGCGCTAGCGTTGGCGGCGTCGAGTTCGTGGTCGCCGTCCGATTTGTCACAGACCACGAGCCGAAGCACCGTGAACGAAAGCCCGACGAACGCCATCACCGCGCCGTACAACGCCACCGCGAGCGGGGCCGCGTGATTGTTCCCCATGTACGATGTCGTGAACGGGACCAGCGACATGAAGAACAGCAGCATGTTGTTGGCCCACATCACCCGGCCGGTGGGCCGCCGCGCCAGGTGAAGCAGGTGGTGGTGATTGATCCACAAAATCCCGACGACCATGAAGCTCAGAAAATACGTCAGCAGCATCGGTACCTGTTTCAGCAGCGCGGCGGTCGACGTGTCGGTCGGCACTTTCAGGTCGAGTACCGTGATCGTGATGATGACGGCAATCACGCCGTCGCTGAAGGCTTCGAGTCTTCCGGTTTTCATCACGTTCCCGATCCCGGCAAGGCCCGACGCCGGGGCGCGAGCGTGAAATACAGAAAGATGAAACCCGTCAGCAGGACGGCGAACCCCAGGTCGGGGCTCGTCCCCTCGCCGAGGCTTTGCAGCAGCAGGCCGCCGCGGACGTCGAACAGCGACGGAAGTTGCTGGTGCAGGGTCGTCCCCAGCCTCACGACGTTGGGCCGGGTCGCGGTGGTCAACATTTCGTGCAGCGTCATCAGCGCGGCGGTGAAGCTGAGAAACACGCCCAGCAGCGTTATGCCGGTGCTGATGCCCGCGCACACGCAGGAGATTGAACCGGCGAACAGAAGGTACCGGCCATCGATCTGTGCCGGGAAGCAGAAGAACATCAACCACGGCGTCACGATCGCGATCAGGAACCTCGGGTCGCGGTTGCGGGCATGAACACCGACGCCGACGCAACTGATCACCAGAAGCGCGTAAAAAATGCCCCGAAGCAGCTCGCCTTCTCCCACCGTGAGATCGGTCCCGCTCCAGAGCGACGCCGGCGAGTGCGCCGGCAGCACCAGCGCCGGCGTCTTGAGATTATCCGACCAGTCGTAGTCCGCTTTGAGGATCGCGGGGAGATTATCTGTATGTCCCGTCGCCAGGACGGGAAAATGGATAGTGCCGAAACGGAAACCGCAGTCGTACCAGGCCGACGAGCCGTGGAACACTGACATACAGAACAACATCGCAACCCCGACCGCGCCGGCGGCGACGACCGGAATCCCGCGGGGCCGAAGCCACCGCGTTGCCGCGGCAAGCGAGAGCCCGGCCATTTCACCGACCAGCCAACGGTCACGGTTTCGCGAGAGCATCCACGGCCAGGCTGTCCACGCGAACGTGCCGAGTACGGCAAGGGCCGGGCATAACCAGGGCCCGTATAAAATCTTTCGGGAGATCGGCAGCGGTTCGGACTCGGCGGCAACACGCGAGGGTGTAATCCGCATGCGGGCGACCAGCGGGGCGGCAACGCTGACGGCCAGAACGCCCGCCACCCAGACGATCGCCCAGCCGTCTACGACGCGGGGGAAGGCGAACGTCCCGTCGGGCGCCATCGCTGCCTGACGATATCCCTGTATCTCTCGAGCGGCGGCGAGTCGGTCGGCAGGGAGATATGTAAACAACCACGGGGACGCCACGACCGCGACAGCGATCGTCACGCCGCACAGTGTTCGCAGGGCCGCTATCGGCCTGCCGAGGAGCACCGCCCACGCGAACAGCACCGGCACTGCGATCGCTTGCTGGCCTTTGAGCATCGCGCCGACGCCGAGCGCCACCCCGGCGGTGAACCACCAGTCGAGGCTCGCCAGCAGCACCGCGAGGATGAACACCGGCGCGACCCACACGTCGAACCCGGGCCAGCCGTACGCGCCGATGAGGATTGCCGGATTGAACCACAGCAGACCGGCGGCAAACAACCCGGGAATCCAACCCTGAAAAACTGGCGCGGGTGACAACGAAGCGTCTACGCGACGCGCGAAACCGCGTCGGGCCCACAGCCGGGTGAGGAAAAACGCCGACACGATGCCGACTGATTCCATGAAGAGATTGAACCGAAGCAGCGGCGCGGTCAGCTCGTATGATGCGTCCTGTCGCCAGGTTTTGACCTGCGGAAAATGGGTCGTCGCCCAGTCGGCCCAGATCGTCATGATGCCGAGCTTCAGCGGCGGGTAATCCAGCCAATTCACGTCGCGCGGCTGTTGCGACTGCATTTTCTCGTACTGGTTCAGATACCCCTCGGCAACCGCCCGCCTTCCCCAGTCGAACGCGCGGTCGAGATCTGCAGTCACCCGGACGGGCGCGGTCGTTTCCCAGATCCATCTTCGCAGGTCCAATCCGAGACGGGCCGCATAAACTACTCCGATCGCGATCAGACCAATAACGGCTGCCCGCTGCGCCCACAGCTTCCACCGCAGCGTGGGACGTGCGCCAGAGCTCTGGGCCGCGTCAGTGCTAGATAAGGTTCCGTCCATCGAGTGCGGCGAATGTTAACCGCGGTAACCCTGAATGACGAAATGGAGATCTAGCGGCATCCGCGTCATCGGCGGTCTAGGTTTCGATTCGAGGAAGGTCGTCGATCGCGGGGCCCATCAACACCTTGCCGTGCGGGTCGAACCGGCTGCCGTGACAGGGGCAATCCCAGCTCTTTTCCGCCGGGTTCCAATGCACGATGCATTTCAAATGCGTACAGACCGCCGAGCATTCAGTGGTTTTGCCGGCCGGGTCTTTGTACACGGCGACTTTATGCAACCCGCGGCGAATCACCGCGCCGTCGCCGGGCTTGATCGCATCGACGTCGGCAGCATCCCCGCCGGTGATCAGGTCGGCGTATTTCGACAGCGTGTTGGTGTTTTCCTTCAACAGGTCGGCGTCGAGCTTCACCCGCGCGGGGTCGTACAGCTTCGTCCACGGATTCGATTTTCCGTGGATCAGGTCATTGATCAGCATCGCGCCCAGCGTGCCGTGCGTCAGGCCCATGCCGCTGTCGCCGGTAACAACGTAGACGTCGTCGCCGGCCGTCGGCGCTTTACCGATATACCCGAGGTAATCCGACGGCTCCTGCACTTGACCGGACCACCGGCTGACGCGTTCACCGGCCATCGGGAACTTTAGCCGGGCCCACGTGTCGAGCGTTTCGAACGGGTCGGAGTCTTTCGGGAACTGACCGGTCTTGTGGTCCGCGCCGCCCACCAGCAGCACGTCCCCTTCGAGTCGGACGTAGTGGTAAGGGTCGGCGGTGTCCGAATACTGCACGTCGTCGACCGTGCCGGGCGGGACTTTCAGGCCGATCATGTACGTCCGGTACGACGACTGCTTCATGTAGATCGTCATCCAGTCATTGATCGGCGACGGCGTGTTCGTGGCAACGACGATTGCCCCGGCTTCAGCAGTCGTCTCGTCGCCGCCGTCGATCTTCAACGTGGCAGGCGTCTGCTTCTTGGCGTCAGACCCGGTCACATCGGTCACCCGACAGCCGGTGTAAATCCGCACGCCGAGTTTCTCGGCCGCCGCGGCGAGACCAACGAGGTATTTCAAGGGGTGAAACCGCGCCTGATTTCCGAACCGCAGGGCCGGCCCCGCCTCCCAGGCTTTTAGCGCGTGCTTTTGCTGTAGTTCGACGTCGGTGAAACCGGCCCGCCGTGCCGCGGCGAGTTCTTCTTCCAAAATCCTCGGCGAGTCTCCGGCGATCGGAAACAGATACGCGTCCTGCCGATGAAACTCGCAGTCGATGTCTTCTTCCCGCGAGATCTTTTCGATCATGTCGATCGCCGCCGCGTGGCTGTGGTACGCCAGCTTCGAACCGTCGACACCGTGCAGCTTTTCGATCTCGGTAAACAGGTCGTCGTTGGCGCTGGAAAGGTGAGCGCTGGTTCGGCCGGTCTGGCCCGATCCGATCTCGCCTTCGTCGAAGACCATTACGCTCTTACCGCTCTTGGCCAGCAGATACGCGGTGGTCAGCCCGGCGATGCCCGCGCCGACGACACACACGTCGGTCCGCAACGGTCCCGGCGGGGCGGAGGGATAGCTCGGGATGGAGACGTGTTCGTACCAGATCGAAGTCGTTTGGCCGTCGGCGGGTTTCATATGGCCCGGAGATATCACACCGCGAGAGACTTGTGACAGGCCGAAAATCATTGGGCTACACAAGAATTATCGGCCGGACGAACGTGACATGGATCGAACCGCTTTTCGACAGCCACGGGACTTATTGGCCGTGCAACTTCAGCAACTGCTGCACGTAAGCCGCCTGGGGGCTGCCGCTGTTTTTCGAGTACCACTGTTTAAATAGCCCGCGGGATTCGTCCGCTAGCACGTCGCCGATGATTCGGGGCATCTGCACGTCCGGGCTTCTGGGTGGGGAGACACGGGAAGTGCCGGCGTCGGCGGGGGCGCGGAGGCCGAACACGATCGTGTCGACTGCGGACTCCATCGCCGCTCCGGTGCACATCACGCACGGCTCGAGCGTCGAGACCAAAATCACGTCCTTGGCGTCATCGGGGATCTTCCCGGCCGACCTGGCGAACGTGACCATCTCGGCGTGGTCGGTCTTATTGCGGGTCTTGTTAAACTCGTTCCACCCGCGGGCGATGACGGTCCCGTCGCCCCGGGCGATCACGCAGCCGATCGGCACCTCGCCGGCGGCCATGCCGTGGCGGGCTGCGGCGAGCGCTTCCGCCATCAGCCGTTCCATGATGCCGGTTGTCAGATGCGATTTTCCCGGCGACAATAATTCCAAAGCGGTGTCCAACTGGGAAAGCACCGCCGCGGGGTCGTCGAAGACGCCCCGGGCCCCGGCGGCGAACAAGTCCTCGGCCGTGTTTCCCCCGCAGAGCAGACCCAGGCAGGCAACGCCGGCGAGCTTAGCGGCTTGGATGTCATAGACCCGGTCGCCGATCATGCCGCACTGCGCGGGCGACAGCTTCGACTTTTTCACCGCCGCCACGACCAGGTCCGGCGCGGGTTTGCTCGTGGTCGCGTCGTCGGCGGTGATGACCAGGTCTGCGAGTTCGTCGAACTTCAACCCCGAATACGTCTCGATCGGCTCGAGCTGTGCTTTGCCGCTCGAGGTCGCGATCACGGTCAGTAGCCCGCGACGCCGGACGGCCTGCAGCAACTCCCGGGCACCCGGGAAGGCAGTGATGCCCCTGGCTTTTGCCAGCTTGGTGAATTCCACCGGCTCGGCTTTCCGAATGGCGTCCCCGTGCCGGGCGTCGGCGGATTTGCCGAGAATTGCCGGCACGAGCGTGTCCCCGCCCTTGCCGATTTCGACTTCGATCCGGTCCTTTTCGACCTTGTAACCCTGTTGCGAAAAGGCCTGGACGAAGGCCTCGACGTGCAGCTGGTTCGAATCGACCAGCGTGCCGTCAACGTCGAAAATGATTGCGTCTAGAGCCATTATTTTTCGTTCGTCGTTGCGGGCACCCGGCCCTGCCGCACGGCAGAGGCTTCGCGGGCGTATCCATCTCAGGATTGGGCCGATCTGACAACGGCGGAAACACTGGATCGATTTTCGTGTCTACGGCCGGTCGGAAATGCTATCCTTCGGATAATGGAGGCGCGATGCGATTTGGAATCGGAGCGGGACATCAAATACCAGCCTGGCAAATAACGGCCGCGCTCGGTCTGGTACTACCGGGCACGGGGGCGCTCGCCCAGCAGATCCCGATCATCGGCGAAACGTTCGCGCACGACCCGTCACCGATCATCAAGGACGGCAGTAACTATTATTATTACTCGACCGGGCAGGGCATCCTCGGCCGGACATCGACCGACCTCAGTCACTGGTCCGACATCACCTCGGTCTTTGCCGGCCAGCCGGCCTGGACGACGACCGACGTGCCGGGCTTTACGGGCAACTTCTGGGCGCCGACCGTCAATTTCTTCAACGGCCAGTACCACATGTACTACGCCGTCTCGACGCTGGGCAGCCAGACGTCGGGCATCGGGATGGCAACCAGCCCGACGCTGAACCCGGCGGCCGCGGGCTATGGCTGGACCGACCACGGGCCGGTCGTCGAATCCAAGCCCGGCTACGCCTACAACACGATCGACCCGAGCGTGACCACCGCCGTCGACGGCACGATGTGGATGACCTTCGGTTCTTACTGGAACGGCATCTACGAACAGCAGCTGAACCCGACCACCGGTCTGCTGTTGAACCCGGCTGCGACGCCGATCCATCTGTCCCAGCGATTCGGAGATACGTCCAACGAATCATCCTACATTTCGTACCACAACGGGTTTTACTACCTGTTCGAAAACTGGGGCACCTGCTGCCAGGGAATCAGCAGCACGTACAACGTCCGCATGGGCCGGAGCGCGAGCATCAACGGCCCGTTCGTCGACGCGTCGGGTGTGGGCATGTTGAGCGGCGGGGGGACGAATTTCCTCAGTGCCCAGGGGAACTACATCGGCCCCGGTCAGGTCGGCATCTATTCCGAAGGCGGGAAGGACTACGTCAGCTATCACTACTACAACGGCGCGAACAACGGCACCCCCGCGCTGGCGATCCAGGACCTGTACTGGTCCGCCAACGGCTGGCCGACCACCACGCAATCGCTGCAGTGGTCCGCGAGCACAACAGCAACGACGGACGGAGCCGGCCTCTGGGACCTGTCGCACACTAACTTTATTTACAACTCGGCGCACCAGGTTTGGAACGCGTCGGGATATGGCGCGGTGACTTTCGGTGCGACCGCCGGGGCGGCGGGCGTGGTCACGCTGGCGCAGGACGTCACCACGCAGGCGATCACGTTCGAACCGGCGACGAGCGGGAATTACACGCTGGCCGGCAACGGATTCAAGGTTCATCTGGTCACCGGCAGCACGGTCACGACCGACAGCAACGCGGCGATCACCGCCGCCATCACGGGTGGGACGTTTACCAAGTCCGGCGCGTCGCAGCTGACGCTGACCGGCGCGGTCAACACGACCAACTTTTTCGCCCGGCAGGGGACGACGTTGCTATCCGGCACGGGAAGTCTGACGACCGCCAACACGCCGGTGACGACCGCGAATAATTACAGCTCGATCGGGCTCGGGGCGAACGATAACGCGGTCGTGACGTTGACCAACACGGCGACATTGACAGTCGCGGGCGACTTCAACGTCGGTGATGCCGGCGTCGCCGGCAGTACGCTCGGCGGGACGCTGAACGTGCAGGACTCGGCCACGGTTAACGCCCGCACTTTGTCGATCGGGAAATACGTCAACGCCGTCGGGACGGTCAATCAGTCCGGCGGGGTGGTCCAGGAAGTCGACAACGGCTTGCCCGGCGGTGACTGGCGCATCGGCGGGTCGGGCTCGACCTCCGACGCGGCGGCGGTCGGGGTCTATAACCTGTCGGGCGGCAGCTTTTCCACCGGCACCAATCTTCAGGTCGGCGGGTACGGCACCGGGACGTTCCGTCAAACCGGCGGGTCCGCGTCGGTGGGCGCGAACAACGGCGGATTTCTCTCCATCGGCCGATTCCCCGGCGGGGTGGGGACGTATGATTTGAGCACCGGCAACGGCATGCTGAACACGACCGCCGGGGGTCCGTTTGTCATCGTCGGTGAACAGGGCCGAGGAACGCTCAATGTCGGCGGAACGTCGACCGTAAATGCGCCCGGCCTTTCGATCGGGCATCTGAACGGCGCGACCGGAACTGTCGTGCAGACCGGCGGTACGATCAGCCTGGGATTGAACGGCATCACTTTCGGCACTTCCGCCGCCGCGACGGGCACTGCCGATACCGGGACGTTTACGCTTTCAGGCGGAACGCTGCTGACACCGACGATCACGCGGGCCCAGCTGGCGACCGTATCCGGCACGTTCAACTTCAACGGCGGCACGCTGAAAGCGACCGTCGGGAATGGCGTGCTGATCCCCGCGGGGCTGACGCACGCGTACGTGCAAGTCGGCGGCGCGGTCATCGACACCAATGCGCTTAACACCGCGGTGTCGCAACCGCTCGCCCATGATCCTGCAGTGAGCGGCATCGACGGCGGGCTGACCAAGCAAGGCGCGGGCACGCTGACGATCAGCAACACGCAGGCGTACACCGGCCCGACAAACGTCACCGCCGGGGTATTGCAACTGCAACCCGCGCCGACTGCCCCGATTGCGGGGAGCCTGGCATGGTTCGACGCGGCCGACGGGGCAACGGTCAGCACCTCCGGCGGGGCGGTCACCGGCTGGGTGAACAAGGGGACGGCGGGCAGTTCGCTGAATGCCGCGCAAGGCGTGGCCGGCGCGGGACCGGTGCTGACGAGCAACGCGCTCAATGGCAAAAGCGTTCTCACCTTTAACAACGTCACCGGTCTGCTTACCGCCGGCACGCTTGGTGTCTCGGGCGCGCAGGACCGCACCGTGTTCGTCGTCGGCAGCCGGGGGACCGGCAGCATGTTCTTCGCTCACGAAGGCCCGGTGGGACAGAATAATCTGGCGTTCGGCCTCTCCAGTGAGACCGCTAACGCATACCTGTATACCTGGGGCAATGACGTCACCTTCGGCATTCAGCCCACCGGCGCGAGCCAGATTCTGGCCTCCGAACTGTCCAATACCGGCACAAACCTGACCGGCGATCTTGTGACCGGCGGGGCGATCACGTCCGGGTCGAAAGTGGTCGCTGCGAACACGACCGCGGGCCAGCTGTACCTCGGCTACCGCCCCGGCGCGACCGGGTCGGGCACGTTGGCCGAGGTGATCGAGTATCCGACCGCGCTGTCGGCCACGCAGCGGGCGCAGGTCGAGCAGTATCTGAATCTCAAGTGGTTCGGAAACGGAAACATCCTGCCGGCCGTGTCGCCGGTGAACGTCTCCGCCGGCGCGACGCTGGACGTGAACGGCGCGACTCAAACCGTCGCGTCGCTGTCGGGACCTGCCGGCGCGACGGTCACGCTCGGGAGCGGGACGCTCGCGTTTTCCACTGCCACGTCGGCCGCATTTAGTGGCGTCGTCGGCGGCGCCGGTAACATTGTCATGCAGGGCACCGGCACGCAATCGCTCGGCGGGGCGGATACCTACACCGGCAGCACCACCGTCACGTCCGGCACGCTGAAGACCGGCACCAATCCGGGCACAGGCTTGTTTGCCCGGTCGACCGCGGGCGTCGCCGTCGCGGGCGGCGCGACGCTGACGATGGGAATCAACGCCCAGCACACCAATCGCACCGTCTGGACGACGACCGGCCTGTCGCTGGCCGGCACCGGCAAGCTCGATCTGGGTGACAATGATCTGGTCGTCCACAACGCCGACCCGGCAGTAATCACCGGCTGGGTCAGATCCGGTTTCAATGCCGGCGCGACCCTCTGGACCGGCCCGGGCATCCAAAGCTCCGCCGCCGCGGCAGACACCGCTCACCGCACCGCCCTGGGCGTCATCCCGAACAACGACGGCTTTGGTAATGCCCTGTACGGGTCCGGGACCACGCTGGGCCTGTTCGACGGCACCAACCCATCGTCCTTCGACGTGCTCGTCAAATACACCTACTTCGGCGACGCCAACCTCGACGGAATGGTCGACGGGTCGGACTACACCAAGATCGATAACGCCTTCGGCGGCACACTCACCGGCTGGCTCAACGGCGACTTCAACTACGACAACAGAATCGACGGCAGTGATTACACGCTGATCGACAATGCGTTCAACACGCAGGGCGGAACGTTCAGCCCTAATGCGTCGACGCTTACTGCCTCAACGCTGATCGCCCCGACATTGGTCGCAACGACTACCGGGCAAGTCGCGACCGCCGTTCCCGAGCCCGCCGCTGCTGGGATGGTCATTTTCGCCGCGGCTTTATTGCGCCGCCGACGAAAGCATCTGCACGTGACTGCCTGAGCTGCTGCGAATTAATGCGCGATCGATTTACACCCACTGGCAGCGGAGGTCGTGTTCTGCTACTGTGCGGGACGCTCTGCAATCGGCGTTGTCGTCGACGGAAGCGAGCCCGCGGGATAAATCCTGCGGGCAACAGCAAATTGAACCGGCCGACGAGGCGGGTTCCTTGAGAATAAGAAAGCGAGAGAGCGACCCGGGAGTGACCCCGACGCTTACGCCTAGACATGCATTACCCCCACAAATCGAGCAACATCAAGCGCGCCCGCAAGATCGGGTTCCGCGCCCGCATGAAGACCAAAAAAGGCCGGCAGATGATCAACCGCAAACGCCGGGTCGGCCGCAAGGTCCAGGTCGTCTAGACGACGCTTTCCGCTACATCATTAGCTCTGCAGCTTCACGGTTTTACCGTTCTAGGTTTTGCTGCGCGCCTGGCTTGGGCATACTTGCCAGTCGGTGATCTCTGCGCCAGCGCCTTGGTGGGTGGCCGCACACTCGCGCCAAGATCGAATCATGCCGGGCAAGCCTGCGATTCAAAATGTGTTAAGTCTTTTTTTCACCGCAGAGGCGCAGAGACGCGGAGCAGCACGCGCTCGTCTTATAGACGAACTTCGTTTTCAGAGGTTGTATGCTCTTGATCTTCAAAGGGCATGCGGCAGCGGGGCCGGCACGCGAATGGCCGGAATCTGTTTTGTTGCTTGTTCTCTCCGCGTCTCGGCGCCTCTACGGTGAGCTTGCTGTGCAAATTGCAGGAAGCGCATCCCTCAGAAGAGAGCCCAAAATTATGCTTCTACGGTGACGTCTTCGGTGGCCCGAGCCTGGCAGGCGAGAATGTAGCCGTCGGCTTCGTCGGCGTCGCTGAGCGCGTCGCGGGTGTCCATGGCGACTTGTCCGGAGACGAGCTTGCACCGGCAGGTTCCGCAGACGCCGGACCGGCATTGGTAATCGATCGAAACGCCGACCTCTTCGGCCGCTTCCAGGATCGTCTTGCCGGGCGTGAGTGATGCGGTCTGGTTCGACGTGCTGAACGTGACGGTCGCCGTGGCGGCATCGGCGGTTCGCTCGGACGGCATCACCCTGGGGGCGGCCTTGGCGGGCGTGAACGATTCGAGCATGACGCGGGCGGCGGGAACGCCGGCCTTCTGAAGTTCCTCACGGACCGCCGTCGCCATCGCGTCGGGACCGCAGACGAACGCCGGTCGGGCGGTGAGGTCAGGGATCAGTCGTTTGAGCATGTCGGCGGAGATTCGACCGCGGCTGCCGGTCCAGTCGGCCGGGACATCACCGGTCAGCGTGTGGTGAACGTGCAGATTCGGATGACGTGACGACAGCAACCGCAGTTCGTCGGCGAAGATGATGTCGGCGTGCGTCCGGGTGCTGAAAATCAGGTCGATTTTACCGGGCCAGCACCGGTCGGTCAGGTCACGCAGGATCGACATCACCGGCGTGATCCCGACACCCCCGGCGACCAGCGTGACGCCCGGTTCGGTGCCCGGGTCGAACGTGAACCGCCCGGCGGGAGCGGAGACGGCAATTGTTTCGCCCGTCATCAGCATGTCGTGAAGGTGCCTCGACACCTGCCCGTTCTCTTCCCGCTTGATCGTCAATTCGATGTAGCCGTCGCGGGTGGGCGGGGATGCGATCGTATACGACCGGCTGACCGGCCTGGCGCTGGGGCTTTTATCGAGCTTTAAGGAAAGGTTCAGGAACTGGCCGGCACGAAATTCGAACGGAACTGCGCCCCCGAATGCCGGGGCGAGTCGAAAAGTGCGGACGCTGGGAGTCTCGCGAAACATGCCCACGACCCGCAGGTCGCCCCTCCAATTGCGTGCCTTGGTGCCGGCGGCGGTCACCGGCCTGGCCGGGGTCTTGACGTACCGGACGACCGCGGCGACGACGCGCCACAACAACAGGCCGGCCAGGACTGCGATGAAGAGTTCAGGGATGCGCTTATCCGCTTTTACCTGAAGATAATAGTGGTAACAGGCCAGAGCGGCGGCGAGATAAGCGAGTCGGTGCAGGCGTTTCCACCAGACGCCGCCCATGGCGCGGATCGCGCGGTCGAACGACGTCGCCCAGAGTGGGGCCATCAGCGCCAGGCTGGCGAAACCGATGGTCAGGTAATACCGGTGGGTGATCTCCGACACGGTGCTGCTCAGGCTCCGCTGGCGATCCCACCAGAAATAAATCGCCAGGTGAGCCGAGGCGTAGTAGAAGGCGTAGACACCCAGCGAGCGGCGGAACTGAATCAGCCAACTCCAACTGGTGACCAGCCGAAGCGGTGTGACGCAGAGCGACAGCAGCAGGCAAACGACGGCGATGATGCCGGTGGTGTGGATGGCGAAGTTGACGGCGTTGACGCCGAGTTTTTGTTGCCGGGCGTCGTAGACCAGCAGCGCGAGGGGAACGAGCAGATTCAGTATCAGTCCGATTCGGGCGACGGGCATGTTCCCGCCGATCCATACGGCCAAGGGCTTGGTCCGCGGGGCCGGTCGCGTGGGAGCTGGCATTGAAAGCTGGGTCATTGAGGAGCCTTCGCGTTCGGTTAGAAGAAGCGGTTCAGATCCATGCCGGCGTAAAGTTTGGCGACCTGTTCGCCGTAACCGTTGAACATCAGGGTCGGCCGCCGGCCGCTTTCACCGATCCGCTGCTCGGTCGCCTGGCTCCAGCGAGGGTGCGGGTGCTCGGGGTTGACGTTGGCATAGAACCCGTATTCCCCAGGGCCCTGACGGTTCCAGGCAGTCGGGGGCATGTCGGCTACGAGGCTGATTTTGACGATTGATTTGATTCCCTTGAAACCGTACTTCCAGGGGGTGACCAGACGGACCGGCGCGCCGTCCTGCACGGGCAATTGCCGGCCGTACAACCCGGTCGTGAGCAGCGTCAGCGGGTGCATCGCCTCGTCCATTCGCAGGCCCTCGACGTAAGGCCATTCGAGCACGCCGGTCTGTTGACCGGGCATGTGCTGCGGGTCCATCACGCTTGTGAAGGCGACGTATTTCGCGCCGCTCTGCGGTTCGACGCGGTCGAGCAATTTGCTCAGCGAGAACCCGGCCCAGGGGATCACCATCGACCAGGTCTCGACGCACCGCATGCGGTAGACCCGCTCCTGCGGCGGGCTGATTTTGTTCAGCATGTCCATGTCGAACGTCGTCGGTTTGGCACAAAGTCCGTCGACGGCGACCTTCCAGCCGGCGGTCGAATAATTGCCGACCGCGCCGGCGACGCCGTCCTTGTCGGTGCTGAACTCGTAGAAATTGTTGTAGTGCGTAACGCTCTGAAACGGCGTTTGCGCTTCGTCCGTTCGGAACGCGCGGGTGATCAGTGGATCCAGGTGTTCTTCGGCGACGGCGCCTCCGGACTGCAGCCCGGCGAGTCGCGGGGTCTCGACCGTAGCGGGGGGAAGTCCGTTCAGCTTGCGGTACACCAGCGCCGTCGCGGCGGTCGAGGCGACGATCGCGCCGGCCTTTAGAAAGTTGCGGCGATTAAAATAAACTTCCGGTGGCGTGATCTCGCCTGGCGGGGGTGGTTTGGGAAGGTCGGGTGTCATGATTCTGCCAAGGGAAAAATTTGTGATGACAATTCGGTGCGTCGAAGGTTTAAATCCTCGACGCGCTGGGTTTATTTCATTGGACCGATCGAAACTTGCGGTGCACGGGACGATCGAGGAAACGGAGAAACGTATGAGTGTCGGAGTTTTGAGCTACGCGGGAAACGCCGGTCTGGACGACATGGACGCATTTAATACCCGCGTTCAGTTCACCTGGAAAGGCGACCACCTGTTTCGGGTTTACCCGCGCGATGGGCAGCTTTATTTCATCCGGGTCGGCGGGAGCAAACGGAAGAACGCGGCTGTGGGCGCGCAGTTCGGCTTGATCGGCATGTTGATCGTCTACTTCTCGAGCAAGCGCGAGGCTGCAAAAACGAAACAGACATTGAACCAGATCGCCGGCGCAGACCCGGTCGAACTGCTCGCGTCGCACAAGCTGAACTTCACGCTGCCGGTCGAGCAGATCCGGTCGTCCGAACTGTTAGCCCCGCCGATGCTCGGCGGGACCAGCGGGCGATGGCGTGTCGTCGAACAATCCGGGAAGAAGCGAAACATGAGCTTCGACGACGTCGAGAATATGCGGCTGGCGGTCGACAAGCTGCCCGGGCTTTTAAGCGACAAGCTGAAAGTCGGCGCGGTCTGGAATGAGCAAAAGAAGAAGTTCAAGAAGATAAAATAGCTTGCTCCCAAAAATCTTAAGATCGCGTCGCAACAGTTCAGCCGATTGACGAAACGCAGACGCCCCGACGGCATTACTTCTAAAATACAGCACTGGAAAACAAACGCCCCGGAACCGGTTTATTTCCAATTCCAGTCGGGGCCTGCGCGGACCGATTAATACAGTGTTGTTGTTCATTCTGATTTTGCCGACACCCGGCGTTGTGACGACCGGGGGAGCGTGATCGATTCGGTTTGTCGGTCAATCAACTCGAAACGAAAGGGAGTAAGAATGCTGCGTTGCGGAGCCACGATGTATCTGCTGATTCCGAGTGCCGATAATAAAAAAGTCCTTCACCCCGGGAAGGTGCTGGAAGTGACTGCCGAGCGGTACGTCGCGGAGTTTGAAGAGGCTTTAACCCCCGCGGTCGAGTCGGACGTGAATTCGTTCGCCGAGAATAACGGCAAGTTTTTTCAGCAGGGCGCGGTGGTGGCCGAGGTCCGGGTGGCGGGGCCGAAACCGGTGATCGCGTTTCGTCGCAACGGCGAGATCGTGTCGGCCGAGCAGCGGCAGATTTTCCGGGTTTGCACGGTCGCGACAGAAATCTTCGCCAAGATCGGGAACGAAAATAAATGCGCCGTGGTCGACACGAGCCCCGAGGGTTTCGCGGCCGTGGTCAAGGGCACCTGCAGCGTCGGGTCGGTCGTCCCGGTGTTGTTAAACTACGAAGGTCAGAGCGTGTCGGGGATGGCCCGCGTGCAGACCGCTCAGGTCCGGCCCGACGGTAAAACCCGTTACGGATTTCTGGTGCCCAAAACGTCCATCGACGCCCGTAAGGCGCTGCGGGCGGTCAGCGGATTGATTCAGCGGTCCCAGCTTCGTCGGCTCGCCGGCGCGGCCTGAGATCGGAGTCTGTTCCTCCACAAACCAAAAACAACCTCCGGTCCTGCCGGGGGTTGTTTCGTTAGCTGCCGACGGGGGGAATATCTTTAACCGAGGCCAGGGCGAAGAACGGCCTGCCCTCGCGGCGGTATTTGCGTTCGAAGTTCGTGCCGACGAACTCCCCCTCACCGGCCGAGCCGGGGCGGTTGTAATCAACGGTCCTTAGCTTTGACGCCTTAAAAGCGGGCTCGATGTTTTCCTCGAAGTATCCCTTGTGGTCGGTGACGACCTGCAACCGACCGCCCGGCGTGAGCGTGCGCATCGCCTGTTCCATGAACGGGGCCTGAATCAGCCGACGCTTATGATGACGGGCCTTGGGCCAGGGGTCCGGGAAATAGACATGCAGGACCGACAGGCTGCTGTCTGCGACGTGTTCGCGGAGGAAGAACAGCGCCTCGGCCCGGATGGTGCGGGCGTTGGTGCACCCGTTGCGGCGAAGGCGGTCGCTGCCGGACCGCCAGAACCAGCTGGCCCACTCGATGCCGAAGAAGTTGACCTCCGGGCGCGCCTTGGCCTGCTCGGTCAGGAACGTGGCCTTGCCCATGCCGATCTCGATCTCGACCGGGTGATCGTTGCCGTACAGTTCGGGCCAGACGATCGGCTTGGCCAGCAGTTCCTGCTGGAGCCCGACGCCGTCGACGATGAATTCACGTTGGGATTGCATCAGGGCCGCATCGTACGTGAGACGGACGGATTTCAAAAACGACTTTGCACGAGTGGGGCGTGAGTTGTGCTACTGGGCTCTGTAACAGCCCAGGCCGGGAAGGTGGCGGATCGTACTGTTCGTTTCGCAAGACGCGGGTCGATCTCCGTCTTCCCAGGATCGGGCTTAAACATTGGGTAGTCCGAACTGCACCGACGTGCAATCCCGCTCGTTTGCTAGATGGTGTGGCAATCACTAAACTTCCGCGTCCCATGAAAGAGGAACGGCGGAAAAAAGTCATCTCGATCGCTGATACGCAGCCCCAGTCGGGCATCAGCGCGTGGTTTTACAAGCACGGAAACACGCTGCTGACCGGCGTGTTGATCGTGGCCGCGGTGGCGCTGCTGGTCCGCTGGAGACTCAACGCCGCCGCCGTCGCCCGGCAGGACATTCTTAACCAATTAAACGAAGCGCGGTCGATGGTCGATCAGTTGCACTCGCTCGATAACCAGGGATCGCCTGCGGACTTGATCAAAACCGTCCAGACGATCGAAACCGATTCGAACAGTAAGCTGTCCAATATTTTGAACACGTCCGACGACAACAACGTCCGGGCACAGGCCGAAGTGATCCGCGGGGACCTGTACTGGCAGATGGCGAACCTGCCGGAGTTTCCCGGTTCGGCCAGCGAACCGACGCTGCGATTGAAGAACACCGCCGATGATTATCTTGCCAAGGCCGCCGACGCGTTCAACGCCGTGGTCAACACGCCCGACTACGCCAAGGCCAGCGTCGCTTTGAACAGCGCCCGCCTGGGACTAGCGGCGATCGCGGAAAACCGCAACGACTGGGCCGGTGCCCGAAAGCAGCTGGACGCGGTGAAGGCGGACCCCGCCGCCTCGGCCGAGAAGCTGGCGGCGGCGGACATTCAGTTGCAGTTCATGCTGAACAACATGCAGGACCGGATCTATGTGGCCCCGCCGACCGGCACCGCCGGCGCGACGACCGAGCCTGCAGGCGGCGTGCTCGGTCCCGTGCGACCGACGACTGGTCCGATGACCAGTCAACCGACCACACCGGTCGTGTCCACCCCGATGTCGACGACTACAATGCCGATACTGCCCGCGTCACGCCCCGTACATTGAATAGAGACTATGCCGTGTCGCGGTCTCTGAAGAGTTGGCGGGACCGGCGTCGTTGAGGTCGTGCCGGTGTTATTTAAGTTGTCGACGCCCATGTCCGAGTCAGAAGACCAACCGCTCTCCGACGAAACCGCCGAAGGCTCGGTCGACGAAGACGTCAAGCATTTCAGCTTCAAAGCGACCAAGACCCAGACGCAGCGGATTGACCAGTTTCTGACCAGCCGAATTTCCTACCTGTCCCGCAGTGCCGTTCAGCGGTTGATCGATGACGATCTGGTAAAGGTAAACGGCAAGCCCACCAAAGCCAGCTACAAGGTGAAGGACGGCGACAGCGTCGAGATGGTCGCGCCGCCTGAACCGGTCAACGAACTGGTCCCCGAGAACATTCCGCTCGAGATTATTTACGAAGACGAACATTTTCTGGCGTTAAATAAACAGGCGAACCTGATCGTGCACCCGGCACGCGGCCGGTGGACGGGCACGCTCGTGAACGGACTGGTTTATTACGGTCAAAAATGGAGCAGCTGCAACGGCGACTGGCGGCCGGGAATTTTGCACCGACTGGATCGAAACACGACCGGCGTGATGCTGGTCGCCAAAAGCGACGAGGCGCACTGGCGGATCGCCCGCCAATTCGAAAATCGCACCATCCAAAAGACTTACGTGGCCGTAGTCCATGGTATTCCGGAGCTGTTGAGCGACGTGATCGATATGCCGATCGGGAAAGACAAATACGTCCGCGAGAAGCAGGCGATTCGCAAGGAAGAAAACGGCGGCCGGCAGGCGATCACGAAATACGTTGTCGAGGAACGGTTTACCCGGGACGTCCCGGCGGTCCTGCACCCGAGTCCGTTCGCGAACGACCGGAAAATGAAGATGCCGCCGGAAAAGTATGCGTTCGTCCGCCTGACGCCCAAGACCGGCCGCACACACCAGTTGCGGGTTCATATGTCGGTGACGGGCTACCCGATGGTCGGGGATACGATGTACGGCGGGCGGATCTTTGAGAGCACCGACGCAGAGACCGGCATTGCAACTCGGTTCGAACGGCAAGCCCTGCATGCGGAAGAGATTACGTTCACGCATCCGGTAACGTTAAAATCGATGACGCTCGCCGCGCCGTTGCCGAAAGATATGCTGGACCTGATCGCGCTTTTGCGCGGGCCCGCCGTGGTGCCAAGGGCTATTTAAACCCCGGCATAGGCCCGCTGTAAATTGCGCGTTGATCAATTTTCATCGGCGACGAATTGATTCGCGGCGGGTACAATATTTGTATGGTTGCCGTTAAGCGCTGCTATCGACTGTGCTCCCGGTTCTTTCCCGATCGGCCTGCGTTCACAGTCGTAGACTGACGGCGTACAAAATTTTGCCCGCTTCTTTGCGTTTGCCTGTTGAGGACTCTTTATGATGCACCTACTCGCGTTTCACGTCCCGTTCATGGACCAGTCGATCGTTCTCGTGGTGTTTGGTCTGCTGATCTTCGGCAAGCGGTTGCCGGAAGTCGGCCGCAGCCTCGGGCAGGGGATTGTGCAGTTTAAAAAGGGCTTGAAGGGCATCGAGGAAGAAATCGAAGAGGCTTCGTCGAAACCCGATGCCCGACCAGTCAATGCCGCGTTGCCGAACGCTCAGGAAAACTTCAAGTTCGATCCGATTACCGGTCAACCGTTGCAGGCGAAGTCGTCGGCGGTAGCCACCGACGCCAAATTTGATCCGTTCACCGGCAAGCCGTTGGAAGCAGAAACGCACGCGTCAGTTTGAGCACTCCGGGCTCGTTGCATAAATCGGCGCTCCGACTGCGTGATGTAGATGTGTGCCGCTCGCTTCGGGTGGCCTCATTTAATAATCATCGGCGACGTGACGGTCGCCTTCATTCTGCCGGAGGTCCCGCATGCCCCGCATCGCAAAACGAGTCTTGTCTGTTGCTGTGGCTTTGAGTTTTGTCGCGCGTCTTCCGGCCTCGCGTGCCGCCGATTCGACACCGACCGACAGCAAAGCCGCGACGACAGGCAACGTCGGTTCCCGCCGGGCGCTCGAACGCCCGCTGCCCGAGGTCAAATTTAACGGGGCAGCGCTCAGCGAAGTCCTGGATTTTTTAGCCGATTCGACGACGTCGAATATCTCGGTCGATTGGAAAGCGCTCGAAGAGGCCCACGTCGCGAAGGACACGCAGATTACGCTGCGAACGTCTGCCAGGGTATCGCTGCGGAAGGTGTTGCACCTGGTTCTCCAGCAGGCCGGCGGGGCGGGGGTGCTGACTTTCGACGTTGCCGACGGGGTCATTGAAGTCACCACTCAGGAAGCATCGGATAAGGTGTTGGTCAGCAAGACCTATCCGATTCAGGATCTGCTGTTCCAGCCGAGTGATTTCACCAACGCGCCCGACTTAAGCCTGCAGAACGCAAGCCAGGGCCAGAGCGGAGGCGGCGGGGGTGGTGGAGGCGGTGGTGGGTCGGCGAGTCAAAGTCTTTTCACCCAGAACGGCGCCAGCAACTCCAGCCAGGACAAAGCCATTACACAGAAAGACCGTGCCGACGCGATCATCAAGCTGATCACCGACACCGTGAAACCCGAACTCTGGCAAGTTAACGGCGGCACCGCGACCATCAGCTTCTACCGCGGAATGCTGATCGTGAATGCGCCACGATCGATCCACGAAATGCTGCAAAGTCGGGAGTAATCCCCACGCCGCCGCCCACGGGACACCCATCGCAAGGCTCAGCACCGCCGTCGTACATCGACGGCTTTTTTTTAATCGGCCCGAGCCCGAATTTGATGTTCTCAATCTCCGTCGATGATTTTATTATTCAACGAGCAAAAGGCCACCGATCTTATGTGTATGCCGTGGCGGACGAGGCGAATCCTGGATTCGAGCAATGGTTGTATCTGCCGGTGAACCGGACTTAGTTCAAACCAGTGACGCGGCCCGGCCCTGTGATGCCGAGCCGATCCACATTCCCGGCAGCATCCAGCCGCACGGGGTGCTTTTGGCTTTAAACCCCGCGGATCTAACCGTCATCCAGGCCAGTGCGAATGCGGAAGTTTTCTTCGGGTCGGGTGGGCCCGTGCACGGCGTCGGCCTGGAAACGTTGACCGGCCTACCGGCGGTCGAGCAGTGCCGGCGCTCGCTCGCCGAACAGGCAGGCGATTTCGAGCCCCGCGCGGTCGCGACGTTCACGCCCCCGGGCCGGTCGGGCGAGTTTCACCTGATCCTGCACCAGAATGCCGGCGCGTTGATCTGCGAGGTGCACTCGGTCGGTAAAGATTCGTCCCGGATCACCAGCGACGTGCAGCACTCGGTCATGGCCGCGGTCAACCGACTCGAATCGTCGCAATCGGTCGAAGATTTATTGCAGCTGGCTACGCACGAAGTAAGCCGACTCACCAGCTTTGACCGCGTCATGGTCTACCGGTTCGAGCCCGACTGGACCGGTCAGGTGATGGCCGAAACGATCGACGCCGGTCACGAACCCTGGCTCTGCCTGCGGTATCCCGAGTCGGACATTCCCGCACAGGCCCGGGCGATGTACGTCACCAGCCGGGTGCGGTCCATTGCGGACGTAAACGCCAAGCCCGTTCCGGTCCTCCCGGCATTGAACCCGGTCACCAACCGCCCGCTCGACCTGTCACTCGCGGTGTTCCGAAGCGTCTCGCCCGTCCACCTGGAGTACCTGCGGAACTTGCAGGTGTCGGCTTCGATGAGCATTTCGATCGTCCGCGAAGGGAAACTCTGGGGGATGATTCTTTGCCAGCACCGGACCCCGCACGCTGTCGCGTTCGAGGTCCGCGCCGCCTGTGACCTGATCGGTCGAATCGTCGCCTTGAAGCTTTCGGTCCGGGAACACTCCCGCGAATATGCCAAGGCGATCGAAATTAAATCAATGCAGCCCCGGATGCTGCATTACATGTCGCGGTCGCCTGACTTGACCCAGGGGTTGATCGAGCACGGCGACCAGTTGATCGCGCTGACCGGCGCCAACGGCGCGGCAATCGTCAGCGGGGATCGCGTCACGCTGATTGGAGTCACCCCCGATGCCGGGCAGGTCTCACAAATCGTCGACTGGCTCGACCAGTCGGTCCGGCAGGAGGTCTATCACACGGACAGCCTGCCGATCGAGTTCCCACCCGCCGAGGCGTTCAGGGAAACCGCCAGCGGGATCATCGCGATCTGGATTTCGAAGCTGCAACGGAGTTACATTCTCTGGTTTCGGCCCGAGGTTTTCCGCACCTTGAATTGGGCCGGGGACCCGAACAAACCGGTCGAAATGGTCGCTTCCGGGAAGGTCATCCGCCCGCGAACCAACTTCGAGCTGTGGAAGCAGACCTTGCACCTGCACGCCCAGCCCTGGGAAGATTATCGGATCGACGCAGCCGTCGAATTGCGCAACTCGGCCGTGGGGATCGTGCTGCGTGCCGCGGAGGAACGCGCCCAGCTCACCGCGGAACTGCAACGGAGCAATAAGGAACTCGAGGCGTTCTCATATTCCGTCTCGCACGACTTGCGGGCCCCGTTCCGCCACATCGTCGGTTTTTCCGAACTTCTGCAGAAGCGAAACGGTTCGCTCGACGAGACGAGTCAGCGGTTCGTAAAGACGATCGCCGACTCGGCCCGCTTCGCCGGTACCCTGGTCGACAGCCTGCTGTTGTTTTCACAGATGGGGCGCACCACGCTGCGGTCGGAACGTGTCGATCTGGATCAACTGATTCACGACGTACAACGGGACGTCATGACCGAAGCAGGAAACCGGCAGATCGAATGGAAGATCGACCCGCTGCCGGCCGTCAACGGTGACGTAATCATGCTCCGGCTCGCGATCAGAAACCTGCTCTCAAATGCCGTCAAATACACCAGGCGGCAACCGCACGCCCGGATCGAAATCGGCACAGCAGCTGAGCAGGTGATGGCGCGTTTGGAGTCACCACCGGGGTCGAGCAAAGATTTTCCAGCGTCGTTGAACGTGTCACCGACGAAGTCGCCGGCCGGGCAAATAGTGTTTTACGTTCGTGACAACGGCGCCGGTTTCGACATGCAATACATCGAAAAGCTGTTCGGAGTGTTTCAGCGTCTGCACCGGACTGAAGATTTCGAAGGAACTGGCATTGGACTTGCGAACGTCCGCCGGATTGTCGAGCGGCACGGCGGTCGTGTAACCGCCTATTCTGAAGTGGATTCCGGCGCGACGTTTTATTTTTCCCTCCCGCTGGATTCGCTGTGTCGTGGAACGGCGACAACGAAATCAGAAGCAACCTGAACGAAAGGCGAGCGTGGCTGAATTGAAGCCGATCCTTCTAGTCGAAGACAATCTGAACGACGTCGAGCTGACGTTAGCGGCACTGGCCGGCAACCACCTTGCCAACGAAGTGGTCGTGGTTCGAGACGGCGCTGAAGCGTTGGACTATCTGTCCCAGCAGGGCATGTTCAGACTTCGTGCCAAAGGAAACCCATCGGTCGTGCTGCTCGATCTAAAACTGCCGAAAATCGACGGACTACAGGTGCTGGAACGGATCAAGTCCGACGAGAATCTGAAACAAATTCCAGTGGTAATGCTCACTAGCAGTCGGGAAGAGCAGGACCTGATCCGGAGCTACAAGCTGGGTGTTAACGCATATGTAGTCAAGCCGGTGGACTTCGCCGAATTCGTCGAAGCGATCAAAGAAATGGGGCTGTTCTGGGCCGTGATCAACCAACCGCCTCCCGGCAGTGTGACGCCGGCCAGGCCCTGATTTTTGCTTGCTCATGCTGACCGGCCGGAAGATTTCCGTTCTGGCCTCTTCTTTCACCGTAAGCCGTTTGTATTTTTCAAGCTCGACAGCGGGCATTGGCTTTGCTCGTCTGAATCAGACGTCGATCTTGGGTTTTAATGGCACCGCTTCGCATTCTTCATCTCGAAGACAGTCCGCTCGACGCGGAATTGACGCTCGCCGCATTAAGCGAGGCGGGTGTCGACCCTCATCTGGAACGTGTCGACACCCGCGAAGCGTTTAACGTCGCGTTAGGGCAATCCTGGGACCTGATTCTTTCCGATTACATGCTTCCGACATTTAACGGGCTCACGGCGCTGCAGATTGCCCGGGACAAGTGCCCGGATGTTCCTTTCATTTTTGTTTCCGGGGCCCTCGGTGAAGAGTTGGCGATCGAGATGCTCAAGGGCGGGGCGACCGACTACGTCCTGAAGCAGCGACTCGGCCGCTTGGGACCGGCGGTTCATCGTGCCGTCCGCGAGGCGCAGGAACGTGCGGTGCGTCTGCAGATTGAAAAGGGCCTTCGGCAAAGCGAAGACCGCTACCGGTTCCTGGCCGATGCTGTTCCCCAGATCGTCTGGACCGTGTCCCCCGACGGGGTCACGGATTACTGCAACAAAGTATGGCTCGACTACACCGGGCTTACTCAAACCAACGGCGTCCAGAGCTGGGCCGACGTCATTCACCCCGACGACCTTCCCGCGGCCATGCGGCGATGGCAGAACTCGCTGCAGACCGGGTCGCCTTTCGAAATCGAATACCGATTTCGTCGCCACGACGGCGTCTATCGCTGGCACCTCGGGCGGTGTATCCCCCGCCGCGACGGGGCAGGCGTGCTGCTCCAATGGGTCGGGTCCGCGACCGACATCGACGACCGCCGGCAATCCGAAGCCGCAGTTCGACGCAGCGAATCACTCTATCGCACGCTCGCCGAAGCCGTCCCCGGCGTCGTGTTCACCAACCGACCCGACGGGTCCGTCGACTACATCAACCCCGCGTGGACGCACTACACGGGCCAGTCGATCGACGAAGCCCAGCGCGGCGGCGACGGGTGGACCTCGGTCGTTCATCCGCAGGATCTGCGTCGCGTCCAAGACTGGTGGGGCGACTGCGTTCGCACCGGCAAACCGCGGCTGATCGAGTACCGCATTCGCAACCCCGAAGGCCGGTTCCGTTGGATCCTCGTCCGGGTGATGCCGATGCGCGACGAGGCCGGGAATATTCTACAGTGGGTCGGGACCGCCACTGACATCGACGCCCAGAAGCGCGCCGAGGCCGACTACCGCCGGTTGTTGAATCAGCTCGACGCGATCATCGGGAATATGAATGAAGGGCTCGCCGTAGGCGATGCGAACGGCAACCTGCTGTCGATGAACGCGGCAGGGTTTCGAATGCACGGCTACGTCGCCGGCGAAGAATACCGTCGCAACATCAAAGACCTGACCGGCGTCTTCGAGCTTTCGACGCTGACCGGTACGGAAGTTCCACTCGACCAATGGCCCATGAGCCGGGCGCTGGCGGGGGAGACGTTCAGCGATCTCGAGCTCAGGCTCCATTACAAAGGCACCGGGCACCGGTGGGTCGCCAATTATGCCGGCTGTCCGATTCGCAACGCCGCCGGACAGATCGAAATGGTTATCGTCACCTTTCGGGACGTGACGACGCAGAAACGGACCGAGTCCGAGCTCGCGATGGCCAAGGAGCAGGCCGAGGCCGCGAACCGGATGAAAGACGAGTTCCTCGCCACGCTCAGCCATGAATTGCGTACTCCATTGAACGCGATCCTGGGTTGGACGCAATTGCTGCTGCTGGACTCGGCCGACCCCGATGATCTTCGGCACGGGCTGCAAACTATTGAGCGGAACGCCCAGGTGCAGACGCAACTGGTGGCCGACCTGCTGGACGTCTCGCGGATCATTTCCGGGAAGGTGCATCTCACGCCGAAACCCACGAACCTGCGGGGCGTGCTCGACGCGGCAAATGACGCCTTGCGTCCCGCCGCCGACGCCAGAGGAGTCCGCTTGGAAACTGTCGTCGAAAGGCCCGACCCCATAGTTACCGGGGACGCCGACCGATTGCAGCAGGTGATGTGGAATCTGCTCTCCAACGCGATCAAGTTCACGCCTCGCGGGGGCCTTGTACAATCCCGGTTGCGCCGGGTCGAATCGCAGATTCATCTGGTCGTCACCGACTCGGGTCAGGGCATCAGCCCCGATTTTCTCCCGCACGTGTTCGAACGATTTCGGCAGGCCGACGGCAGCATCTCGCGCAGCCACGGCGGGCTCGGGCTCGGGCTGGCCATCGTCCGTCACTTGGTCGAACTGCACGGCGGGACGGTCCGCGCCGAAAGTGAAGGTGACGGCAAAGGTTCGACGTTTACGGTGTCACTTCCGGTTGCCGCGCCGTTCGATCAGGTAGGGATGACCGCCGCCGAAGTCGACGCCGCCGATCTTCTGGCCGAAGCCAGCACCCCGGCACCTGCGCCACCACCGAAGCCGGCCGACGCGCTGAAAGGGCTGCGGATCTTGGTCGTCGACGACGAGCCGGACGCGCGGGCTGTGGTCGCCGCGGTTCTGAACCGTCAGCAGGCGGATGTGACCGCCGTCGGCTCCGCCGCCGAGGCTTTGGAAATGGTTCAGCGCCTGCGCCCCGACGTGATGGTCAGCGATATCGGCATGCCGTTGGAAGACGGCTACGGGCTGATGCGCAGCGTCCGCAAACTATCATCTGCCCAGGGCGGTTCGGTGCCGGCAGTTGCGTTGACCGCGTACGCCCGCGTCGAGGACAGGGTCAGAACGCAAGAAGCCGGTTTTCAGGCCCATCTGCACAAACCGGTCGAAGCGCACGAACTGGTGCACACCGTCGCGGCACTCGCGGGGCGTCCGTTGAACTCATGACGCGGCAACTGCCGGACGGTCAATATCAGGCTTTGCGCGTCTCAACCACGAACACAATCCTGCCCACAGCAACGGCACCGCGCACCCGATGATCAGGCACGAATAGGGAAGGCAAAAATAGGAGCCGACTTCGACGACGCCGATTCCGCCCGTAGTCGTGGTGCAGCTCGGACCGAACGTGTTCCACATCAGCATTCGGGAATCGATCGCCGGCAACGGGGCCGGCCGCGTCCGCGACGCCGACCAGTCCGCCCGGACGAAATCGAGCTGCCGGGCGTCGTCGGCGTAGACCTTCGCCCGATGACCGACGACGAGTCCGTAAGGACCCAGCCCGCGCTCGACCGTGACCAGATCAATCTGCGATTTGTAATCGCTGCACGTTTGCCGCACCTGGTACGGCTTCAAGCTTTCGGGAATTACCAGAAGGGCGATCCCCAGACCCAATCCCGCCGCGCAGCCACGAAGGAACCAGGCCCGGCTCCAGCGGACCCACGCGACCAGACGTGATTGTTGAACGTTTTCCATGTCGATTCGGAACCCTCGCAAGACTCGGGCATAAAATTCGCAGCTTGCGTTTTTCAGACTTTCAACGTAACTCAGACCACGCAATGAAAACCTATCTGAATCCCGTATTTTCCGGCTATTTCGCCGACCCGTTCGTTCTCCGGCACGACGGCCAATACTGGGCCTACGGCACCGGTCCCGGGGTCGACGGTCGGGAGTTTCCGGTCCTTCATTCTAACGACCTGATCACCTGGGAACCGGCCGGCGCGGCGGTGGAACCGATCGAGCAGTTCCGCGGCGGATCGTTCTGGGCCCCCGAGGTCGCGGAGCACAACGGGAGTTTCTACCTCTATTACTCCGCCGAAGCCAAGGGCAGCGACGACCACCACCGTCTTCGCGTCGCCGTCGCGAAACATCCCGCCGGGCCGTTTATCGACGCCGGTAAAGCACTCTTCCCCGACGCAGGTTTCTCCATCGACGCCCACCCGTTTCGCGACCCCAAAGACGGCAAATGGTATTTATTTTACGCGACCGATTTCGTCGAGCAGGACCCGATCGGTACCGGGCTGGCCGTTGTCCCGATGGCCGACGACATGATTACCCCCCTCGGGTCGCCCCGGACTGTCATCCGCGCGACCTGTGACTGGCAGATCTACGAGCGCAATCGGAATTACAAAGGCAGTGTCTGGCCCGCGTGGCATTGCGTCGAAGGCCCGTTCGTCCTGTTCCACGAAGACAAATATTTTTGCCTGTACAGCGGCGGGGCGTGGCACACGGAAAACTACGGCTTGGGGTTCGCCGTAGCGGACCACCCGCTGGGCCCGTGGCGCGACGACTTCGCCGTCCATGGTCCGACCGTGCTTAAAGGCAAGCCCGATTACGTCGTCGGACCCGGACACAACAGCGTCGTCCGCGGGCCCGACGGAACCACCGACTATTTCGTCTACCACGCCTGGGACAAAGACCGCACCGCCCGACGAATGTGCATCGACCCGCTCGTCTGGACCAAGGAAGGCCCGCGTTGCGACGGACCGAGCCACTCGCCCCGGTCGATCGTGACGGCCTGATTGCAATCACAACATTTCTGCTCGAAACGTAGTTGCTGGTATCCTGCTCGAGCATATCGCGACCAGACGTCGACCGGCGCGGAATTATTCGGAGATCGATCATGCGCAAGCTGCGTGTTGTTTCGTTCGCGTTTTTAGCTCTGATTTGCGGCCGCTCGATGGCCGTCACCTCTGCCGTATCGCTCGCGGCCCACACGCCGGGGAATGCGGTCGCGTACCTCGGCTGGGCCGGTGCCGACGCGCTCGCCGCGGACTATGGGAAGTCGCCGCTGCAGACGCTGGTCAATGAATCCAACCTCCGGGCCGTTGCCGACGACGTCGTACCGAAACTTTGGGAACGCGTCTCCTCAGAGCCCCAGGACAGGGCCGTCGCCGACGCCATCCGTCGGTCCCTGCTGGTGATGTGGCGACACCCGACCGCGATGTTCATAACCGAGATCGTGACCGACAAGGCCGAGCCGGTCGCGCATTCGGGCTTGCTCTGCGACGCTGGCGTCGAAGCCGACAAACTTGTCTCGGATCTGCAGAAGGTCGCCGGAGCCGCGTCCGGCTTGAACCTGAATGTCGACCGGATCGGATCTGTCGTGCGTGTGACGAATTATGTCGTCTCACCAGGACCGATGCTCGACCACGCAGCGGGGTTCACCGCCGCGATGCGGCCACTGCAGGCGGACCCCGCGACCGCGGTCTATGTCGACGGTCAGACGATTCTAAAAATGGCCGATGCCGCGGCAGCCAAAGACGACGGGGCCAGGGCCGTCTGGCCGAGAGTCCGCGACGCCTTGGGCCTTACCTCTCTCACGAGCTACACAATGACCGCCGGGTTCGAAGCCGGGAACTGGGTCAGTGCGTCCGCGCTGATCGCCCCGGGCCCACGGACCGGTTTACTCGCCGCGATCGAACCGCACCCGGTGGACGCCGCGCTGCTGGCGCGCGTGCCGGCGACGGCCGAGGCGATCGCGGTGTACAACTTTGACGCCGCTAAGCTCTTCGACACCGTCGCAGGCGCGATGGCGGTCACGCCGCAAAGCGACAAGGTGTTCCACCAGGGGACCGGCGTCGCCACGATGCTGCTCGGCCGCAACTTCCGCCGGGCAATCCTCGGCCCGCTCGGCCCCCAATGGGTCGTCTACACCGATTCGGGCACACACCGTTCGACGCTGCTCAACCACCCCTCCGACGCCGACGCGGCCTCCGATTCAATGGTCAGCGCCGTTTTCGGTTTGATCAACACTGCCAACGCGCAGGTGCCCAACCTGAACATCCAGGCCGTACAGAAAAAGCTGGACGGCGTCGACGTCACATCGGCCGACTCGGCGAAACTGCTTCCCTACGCGGGCACCCCGACGTTTGCCGTCTCAGAAGGGATTCTGTATTTCGGTCAATCGCCCGAGTCGGTCGTTGCTTCCGCGAAGCTCGCTGCCAGCGGCGACGGCGCGAACTTCATGAACGATAAAGATTTTGCGACCACGCTGTTCCGGTTACACGTGCCGACCCCGGGGTCGATCGATTACTGCGACATTCCCAAGACCGCCCCGCGGGCGTTGGCCAGCGCCCAGACGGGCATCGCGTCACTCCAAACCGTTCTGCAACAGACCGGGGTCCAACTTCCGAACATCGAACTGCCCTCCGCGGATAAATTCGCCGGGCGACTGTCGCCGTCGTTGAGCGTCACCTGGGCCGACACCGACGGCGTCTACACAAAATCGGTCAGCCCGTTCCCGTTCAGCGGCACCCTGCTCGGCGACCCGCAGGAAATGATCGTCTCGGTCGGCACGACATCGCTTGCGACCAGCATCCTGGTGCCGTCTATTCTGAAAGCCCGCGAGGCCGCGAATCAAGTCGCGACCGCGAGCAACCAACGGCAACTTTTGCTGGCGATGATCATGTGGTCGATGGACCACAAGGGAAATTTCCCGCCCGACCCCGGAACGCTTATCGTCGACCGAAAGGTGACCGACCCCAAGCTTTTCTTACGACGGGGATCCGTCACAACCGTGCCACCGGAAATCATCACCGGCACGCCCGCGCAACAGGCGGAATGGGTGAACGAGCACGCCGATTTCACCTACCTGGCCGCCGACAAAAATTTCGCGAACGGAAACGCCGCCGTCTCGGCGGTGCTCGTCGAGAAGAACCTTGATGAGAACCGAAAAGTCACAGTCGGTTTCGCCGACGGGCACGTCGAGCAGACGACCGCCGAGGCGGCGCAGAAATATCTCGACGCCGCGAAGTAGGTCGCCTTCAGGACACATTGAAAAGGGTGAAATCGAACGGAGAAAATCTGTAATAGCCGAGGCCCGAAGGCCGCCGATCGAACCGTTCGTTACGCAATCGACCGGTCCATCCCCGCCCTGCCGGGACGGGGCTACCAAAGATAGATTTCACACGAAACCTGCGGAAACAAAATCGACTCCGCATACCTCACTGGTCGTGTCGCCCATCAAGAAGCCGGGGGTGAATACCCGGCGGCCCGAACTGCAGGCGGCGTCGTACCGGTGTACAGCGGCGTGACCCACGTTCGGTTTTCTAAACATCAATTCGATTTGTGCAGCACAACGACGACGTCGACTTTTCCGTCGTCGACCGGTCGTGTGGCAGGCTTGGCGGCGACGACCGGTTGCGTCGACGACGGCTGCGTCGCCGACGTTTTAAACGCAAAGCTCGCAGTCGGCTGCGACGTGGGCTGCGTTGCAGCGGGGGTGACGACCGCGACACTGACCGTCGCGGCCGGGATCAAGTTCGCCTCGCGGTACCGTCCGGCAATTCGGTCCTGCAACGCCGCCGGTGACATCCCTGCCGCGGGCACAGGATCGAGCATCGGCAGATTGATCGTCCCGTCGTCGGCGACTTTCACGAAGTTCGTCTTCTCGGTTCCCGGCCCGACCAGTTGCGGCACAGTCACGGTCAGCGTCTGACCTTTGGTGATGGCGACCGGGCCCGAAGGCGGGGCGGGTGGTTCGTCAGCTATCTGTGTCGTCGCCGGCTGGGTCAGATCGAAGCGTTGCACCGCCTGCCGGATCCCGCCGGTGACCAAAGTGCCGTGGAGCAACTCCACCTGCAGAGGTGTCAGATCGCGTCCGACGTACATCAACTGATCGGTCGTGTCCTCCGCGCTTTTGTTGTTCGAAAGTAATGACGGCTGCGTCGTCTGCGCCGCCCGCGACAGATTGTTCCGGGCGGCGGGTGGCTGCGGCAAATAGAGGTTCTCACCAGGGAATGCCCTGGCCTGGTTTTGCGCATTCTGCTGGACCATTTGACCCGCGCCGCCGGCGGCTTTCTGAAGCGAATCCTCTTTCCCCGCGTTGACGATCGGCGACGCGTTCGCGAGCGGGCCCGTCTCGGCTGAAGACGTCGCGGCTGCCAGGGGGGCAGTCGCGGTCGGCGGCGATCGGTTGTCCAAAAAGGCCAACTGGTTGCCGGTAAAGAATCGTCGAACCTGCTCGGCGGTCGCCGCGGGAGTCGCCGTCTCGACGACCAGGCACACGGCCTTGCGACCGACGGGGAGTTGCCGGTCCTTTAAAAGCGTTTGGACTTTTTCGCGCTCGATGCGGTCCCCGGCGGAAAGAATGAACGCCCCGGCCTGCGGGGCGTTCCGGCCCCCAAGGTTTCCCTGTGCGCTTGCAGCATCGGCCGACATAGCCGTCGGTGATGCATTGATCGCGATCGCCTGTCGGGCGCTTTCAGAAACAGCGGGCGTTGCCGCGGCGGGCAAGGCGGTGGTGATCGATTGAACCGGCCCGGTTTTTGCCGCGGTTCCCGAAGCAGCGACCGAATCGACCGGGGCCGTGGAAGCCGATTTCAAAGGCTGAGTGGTCAACCCACCGACCGAAACCGTCGGTCGTAAGGTGTAACTCTTGCCGCCGTTGAGCATCACCATGATCAGCACGCCGAGCCCCAGCGTGAGCATCACGATGGCGGCCAAGAGCATGTATTGCGGCAGCCGGCTGATGGTCGACGTCGGGTCACTCTGCGGGTCGAGCAGCATCGACCGTTCGACCTGCGCCGCAAATGTTTCGGCCAGGTCCGACGGGGCGGTCTCACGCGGAATCGTCCGCATCCAGTCGCGCGTCTGGGCCAGATCGATCAGCAACTGTCGGTGCTGCGGGTTGACCTTGAGGTGCTTTTCAATTTCGACCCGCTCTGCGGGCGCGAGCTCACCTTCGAGGTAAGCGCACAGCCTGGCCTCGGTGGCTTCTTTCGGGTCGAGACTGTCGGGGGCGTCGGCCATGAGTAGTTGATACTTACGGGTGCGGTCGGTAATCACTTCGACATATAAGATTTTAGTTCGTCACGTAACGCGATACGGGCCCTGAACAGCCGACTTTTCAAAGTGCCCAGCGGCAACGCGAGCACGTCGGCCATTTGCTGGTAATCGAACCCTTCCACGTCCCGCATCACCAGCACGGCGCGGTATTCCGGGTCGATTCTTCCCAGCGCCGCGACCACCTGTTCGGCCCGTTCACGCTGCTCGACAGCTGCCAACGGTGATGCGGTCGACTCGGACTTCATCCGGTCCACAAGCCCGCTGGCCTGGTCCTGCGACTTTCGGCCGTTGCCCGCGCCCGGCTGGTCCAGCGAGAACACCCGGTGCCGATGAACCTTTCTCAATCGGCTGATCGACAGGTTCACCGCGATCCGAAACAGCCAGGTGTACGGCGCCGACTCTCCACGGAAACTGTCCAGCGCGTTCAGGCCGCGCATGAACGCTTCCTGCGTGAGCTCGGCCGCCTCGTCCCGGTCACCGACGAGCCGGAGCACGGCGTTGTACAACCGGTCCTGGTACAGCACGACCAGCTGCCCGTACGCCCCGCGGTCGCCGGCGCGTGAACGCCTGAGCAACTCGACCGCCTGAGCCGTCGCAGGGTCCGCCGCCGGCGGGGTGGCGGTGGTGCGGGCCTCGTTCTGTAACCGGCTGGGGCTCGACATGGTGTTGGACGACACGGGGGTCGGAAAGTTCCGTCCGATTCGCAAAAAACGCCGCCATCCGTGGCCGCGACCGATGTTAGCGCATGATGCCACCACCCCGGGGTCGCGTCAAACCGGAACAGAACCTTGCGGGACCGGCCCGAGCGACCTTCAACGCCCGCAGGCCGTCGTAGCCCGGGCAGGGTATGTTCGGGAGATGAAAGCGATCGAGAACGAAAAACAGCCCCGCGTACAGAGGATTCGCCAAAGGAACCTGTTGCAGCAGATTCGCGTCGGCGACTTTGACGATTCGCTGTCGACATCGCCCGACGCGCGGGCGGAACGCGAAACCCTTGAAACCAGTTTCGATGAACTGTGTGACCAAGTAGAAGCGGCCTACCGCCGTCTGATGGACGTGACGAACCCCGACGCATTCACAGCCAAGGCCCGGACCACACGCTGGCCGGCCGCGTTGATCGCCATGCGCAAGACCGGCCTCGGCAGCGTCCGCCCGTTCGCCGCGACGTGTTCGATCCACTCGCTGGTGCGGGCGATCGAAAGCTAATCGTGTCGCAAAAGGGTCTCGAACGTTCGAAGTCGCCGAACGCGCAGCCTGGTCCCATTCCTCGTACGGGATGAGGCCTGTGTCATTCCTCCCTCATCAGCGTTCTTTGTGAGACAGCACCCGACGACGCAGACGTCGATCTTGAGACATGAACTTCTTGAAAGCATCGTCAGGGCGGCCCTCTCTCGTGGCAAGGGCGTCCCGCCCTTGGGTTTGCCGGCTGGACGGCAACTGAATGAAAAGCACTCAAGAACCCGGGCAGGATGCCCGTGCCACAACCGCGCGGCGATTTTGCTAGATGGCAATCCTGTTTTGGTCGCACCACAGTGATTGTCCTGACGGGCCGCGTAATCCGATGTGCGAAAACGAATAGAAAAACTCTGTCGAAATATAAAAACCGTGTCGAACTATAAAAACGGTGTCGGACACCGTTTTTATAAAACATTACCTGGTATGGTCTAAGGTATCATATTAAATAAACGGTGTCCGACACCGTTTTCGCATGCCTTTAGAAAATAGGCAGGACGGCAGTTGATTGAAATCACTCCAGAACACGGGCAGGATGCCGGTCACAATCGCGCGACGATTTTGATAAGTCGCAATCCATTGTGTTGCACAACGTGATTGCGCTGACGGAACGCGTCAACCGATCTGCGACAGACCGTACGCGTCGCCGATTTGTGATCGCAACGCGGATTTCAGATGTTGATGCTGGGGTTGCCGCAGGTGCGGGTCGTTCTGCAGGATTTCGATCGCGTCGTCCTTGGCTTGCTGCAGCAGTTCCATCTCCTTGGACAGATCGGCCAATTTAAATTCCGGCAGCCCGTGTTGCCGGGTGCCGAAAAACTGGCCGGGGCCGCGGAGGTGCAGGTCTATCTCGGCGATCTCGAAGCCGTCGTTGGTGTCGACCATGGCCTTCAAACGCGCCTCGGCGGTTTCGCTGGTGGCGTCGCTCATCAGCAGGCAATGCGACACTTCGCTGCCCCGGCCGACCCGGCCGCGCAGCTGGTGCAACTGCGACAGGCCGAACCGCTCGGCGTCGCCGATCATCATCACCGTCGCATTGGACACGTCGATGCCGACTTCGATCACGGTCGTCGCCACGAGCACGTCGGTCGCACGGCTGCGGAACGCGAGCATCACGGCTTGTTTTTCCTCGGTGCTCATCTGCCCGTGCAGCACCGCGAGCCGGAGGCCCGCGAGTGGCCCTTTACTCAAGTGGTCGAATTCCTTCAACACCGACTTGGATTCGTTCGTGCCGTCGTCGTCGATCTTGGGCAGCACGATGTACGCCTGCCGGCCGGCGGCGATCTGCGAGCGGATGAATTCGTACGCGTTGGCCGACTGGTTCGACCGCACCAGCCGCGTCTGGATCGGTTGCCGGCCGGGGGGCAGCTCGTCGATAGAACTGACTTCGAAGTCGGCGAAGTACGACAGCGCGAGCGTCCGGGGGATCGGCGTGGCCGTCATCACCAAATAGTGCGGCGCGAGGCCTTTCCCCTTGAGAACCGCCCGTTGCTGGACGCCGAGCTTGTGTTGTTCGTCGACGACGACTAGCCCGAGGTTGGCGAACTCGATGTCCTGTTGCAGCAGCGCCTGGGTGCCGACGGCGATGTGGACTTTTCCGTCGGCCAGGCCGACCAGGTTTTTGCCTTTGGTCTGACGCCGGGTCCGGGATGTGTATAAGTCGACCTTCACCTCTGTACCCGCGAGCATGTTCGTCATCGTCAGAAAATGCTGCTCGGCCAGCACCTCGGTGGGGGCGAGGATCACCGCCTGAAGCCGGTTCGCGACCGCCATCAACATCGCATAGAGCGCGACCACGGTCTTCCCGCTGCCGACGTCGCCTTGCAGCAACCGGTTCATCGGCCGTCCGCTTTGCAGGTCGCTGACGATCTGCCAGAGCGCGTTGGTCTGGGCTCGCGTGAGTTCGAACGGGAACCGTTTGCGAATCCTGCCGTCCAGCGTTTTGTCGATCCGCAGCACCGGCGCGGTGAGCCGGCCCTCGCGAAGTTTTTTGCCGATGCCGAGACCCAATTGCATCAGCATCAACTCGTCGTACACGAGGCGTCGCCGGGCCATCATGGCGTCGCGCAGCTCGTTCGGGCGGTGAATTAATCGGTACGCGTCACGTCGACAGATCAGGTCGCGGGCCGACAGCGCCCGGGTGTCGAACCATTCCTGAACGTGCGGCAGAGCAGCGTCGAGATTGTCCCGGATGATCTCGGCGATCGTTTCGCTTTTGAGCTTGGTCGACGCCGGGTAGATCGCCCGGAAACCCGAGTCCGTCGACGGCGGTTCGTCCCCCTCGATCTTCCACCACCGGGCCTGCGACATCTGCGGCAGGTTGCGGAAAATCTTCACCATCCCCTGCACCTGCAGCTTGTCACCGGGGTGAATCTGCCGACGAAGAAACGCGCTGTTGAACCACGCCAGCGCGAGCTTTCCCGAGCCGTCGTCCAGAGTCGCCTCGAAGCGGGCCACCCGGCCGGTCACGTAATCGCACGCGACCACCTCGCCCCGGGCGGTCTGGATCTGGCCCGAAACCATCTGCGAGATCGGCCGTTCGGCGGCTTCGTATTGATAGTCGCGGGGGAAATATTCGAGCAGATCGCCGAGCGTGAAAACGTCCAGCCGGGCGAATTCCTTCGCGCGCGCCGGCCCGGCGCCCGCGAGCGATTCGAGCGGCTGCGAAAGACCAATCGCGGCGGGCGAACTCATACGACAAGGGTAACGGGAAACGTCGGCGGATAAATGCCGGGCAACACTCGACTCATACCAAAGCCGCTGACATTAATGAATAATACTGGATCGAGTGGCCGCTGGACCTGCGTGATGAACATGGCAAAGCCTTTGAAATCAGTCGCGATGACCGTTCTGGAAGAAAACGAATTCTGCCAGATCGTCTGCTGGCCGAAGACTGCCAGGTCGGCGGGAGGGTACGGCGTCTTCGACCGCAAGGACCCCGAGCCGCACCGTACTCGGTCGCTGGCGCACGCGCGGAAGGTGTTCTACCGCTGGACGACCCGTTTGAAGCGGGAAGCGGTGCACCGGCGACAGCCCTGAGCGGGCCGCCGAAAACAGTAGGCTCAATGCAGGAAGTATGCCTTCTGCACGGCCATGGCGACTTCGGAAACCTGTGATTGGATTTCCTGCAAATAGCTCGGTAACCCGCGGCTGAGAATCTCGTCCATCTCCGCGTATTCCAGCTGCGTGTCGAGCCGGCCGAGGATTCGCTCGGCGTTGTCGATATTCAACGGGTTGATCTCCGACCGCAGTCGGCTGATCGCCTGGTGCGCGTGGTGCACGCCGTAACGTACGCTGCGGGGGAAGCTGCTTTCCAAAAGTAAGAACGCGGCGACCCGGAGCGGGTCCATATCGCCGACATGGTTCCGACGATACGCCTCGATGCTGCAACAGCTGCGCAGTACCGCCATCCAATGAATGTTCCGCAGCGGCGCTTCCAGTAGCGTCTCGGCCCGGCGAAGGATATCGAACTTGGTCTCGATCACCCGGCAGGTCACCGTCACCCGTTCGAGATATTTCCCCAGCTGCGCGAACATCCACCGCTGGTCGTGTGGGATGGTCTGGTCGGTCAGGCCCTGGAACATCAATGAGCCGGTCATGATCGATCGGAAAAAGTCGTCGCTCGATTCGTCGAACTGCCGGGCGGTTTCGTCGGATTGGATCGACCAATACAACGAGTTCAAATTCTCCCACATTTCTGACGAGATCAGTTCGCGGATGCCGCGGGCGTTTTCCCGCGCTCGGGTCAGGCAGGTGTAAATGCTGTTGGGGTTGTCGCGGCCGAAGGTCATGTATTGCCGCATCCACGGTCCGGCAGGCGTGTCCGCGGGCACCACCACTGGAAGATGAAAAATCGTCAGCACCGATTCCCACTGCCGGTCCTGCAACGCCGGCGCGAGATCGCCGACGTCGACCAGCAGGTTGGAATTGACCCAGCAGATGCGGGCCACGTGCTCGGCGCGTTCGATGTACCTGGTCATCCAGTAGATCGAATCGGCGTCCCGCGCGAGCATCGGCCGTGACGGAAGATTGAACGTGTATTTCGCGGCGGCGACGGGAACGGCGGGCAACATGGCGACTCCGGGGAAAGCGACTGGCCAAATTGAAATTCGAATGACGAAATTCGAATGACGAATCAAGGACAAAATTCGAATGTGCGAATGAATCGGCTACGAGTATTTCTGCGTCCCTGGGTCGCGGTCGACGCTTGAATTTCATTCGAATTTAATTCATCATTCGGGGTTCGTCATTCAAATTTCACGGCATCGGGTTTCGCCGCAGGCGCAGTCTCGTCTTCTTCCAGCACCCACGTGTCTTTACTCCCACCGCCCTGGCTGCTGTTAACAACAAGGCTGCCTTTGCGGAGCGCGACGCGGGTCAGTCCGCCGGGCATGACGATGACTTTTTCGCCGTACAGAATGTACGGCCGCAGGTCGATCCGCCGGCCCTCGAACCGCTGGCCGTCGCACAGGCTCGGGTGCTGGCTGAGTTCCACGACCGGCTGGGCGATGAAGTTTCTCGGGTCGTCGCGGATCTGCTGGCCGAACTTGTCGCGCTCGGCCTGGTCGGCCTGGTGCCCCATGAGCATGCCATACCCGCCCGACTCGTTTGTGCTTTTGACGACCAGCTTGTCGAGGTTTTCCAGAACGTATTTGCGGTCGCTTTCGCGGGCGCAGATGTACGTCGGAACGTTGGGCAGGATCGCTTCCTGGCCCAGGTAAAACTTGATCATGTCCGGAACGAACGGATAGATCGCCTTGTCGTCGGCGACGCCGGTGCCGACGGAATTCGCAAGCGCCACGTTCCCCATTCGATACGCGTTCATCAGCCCCGCGACGCCCAGACACGAATCCGACCTGAAACAAAGCGGGTCCAGGAAATCGTCGTCGACCCGCCGGTAAATCACATCGACCCGGCGAAGCCCCGCGGTCGACCGCATGTAGACGAACCCGTTTTCGACCAGCAAGTCCCGGCCCTCGACGAGTTCGACGCCCATCTGCCGGGCGAGAAAGCTGTGCTCGAAATACGCGCTGTTGTAAATGCCCGGCGTGAGGATCGCGATCGTCGGATCGGTCGCGTGCGGCGGGGCGATGTATTTCAGACACTGCAGCAGGTTGTGCGGATAATCCTCGATCGCCCGCACGCGATACGCGCTGAACAACGCCGGCAATACCCGCTTCATCACCTGCCGGTTTTCCAGCACGTAACTCACACCGCTGGGGGTTCGGCCGTTGTCTTCGAGGACGAAATAATTTCCCGACTTGTCACGAATTAAATCGGTCCCGCAGATCTGAATGTAAATGTTCCGCGGCACGTGCACGCCAAACATCTCCCGGCGGAACATCTTCGCGCCATAAATTAGTTCCGGCGGAATGATCTTCTCGCGAAGAATCCGTTGCTTGTGATAAATGTCCTGGCAGAACAGGTTGAGCGCGTGAATGCGTTGTGTAAGGCCGCGCTCGATGACGTCCCATTCGTTGGCCGGGATGATGCGGGGGATCAGGTCGAAGGGGAATATTTTTTCGACGCCCTGGGTGTCGCTGTAGACGGTGAAGGTGATGCCCTGATTGCGGAAGGTGACGTCCGCCATCTTCACCCGGCGGGCGAACGCGTCCGCCCCGAGCGTCTGCAACCGCGACGCCGCCGCCGCGTAATGTGTCCTGGGTTGCCCGGTCGATTCGAACATTTCGTCGAACAGGCCGTTCACCTCGTAGGATTTAAACATCGATCGGTTTCCAATCTCCTGTTTGCTCCGCCGCCTGCGGGATGACGCTGGATTTTAAAGGCAAATCCGGCGTCCTGTAAAGCCGGACGCAGGACTCGATCTAAATGCGCTCCCGTCTATCTGAGCTTACCGACACCCGGCACGAGCCCGGCCGGCGGTTCCGGCAAAAGGTCTTTCGCCAGCGTGTCGTTCGGCATTTTCTTCAGCCAGCCGATCACGCACTCGGCGTTCAGCACCGCGCCGGCCCAGTCGGGGTGGACGGTTTCCTTTTCGGGGAAATACGTCTTAGTCACCTTCTCTTCGCCCTCGGCGTCGTAGATTGCGCACACCGTCGCGTTGAGATCGATGAAGTCGACGCCGGCTTGTTTCGCGGCTTCGGCCGCCCATTTTGTGTAGTTCGTATTCCGGGCGACTTTGCCGTCGATCCAGCGGTTTCTGGGGATCGGCGAACAGACGATCACCTGCGCGACACCTCTGGCTTTGGCATCGGCAATCATTTTCCGAATATACCAGCCGTAGGTGTGAACGGTCTCGTGTTTTTTGGTGAGTTGGTTGTCGACTTCCTGGACGTCGTCGCCGTTGCCTTTGAGGGTTCCGCGGGCGCGGGTCGCATCGTCGATCTGGCTCGCGTCGTTATGACCGAACTGCATGATCAAGTAGTCGCCGGGCTTGATGTCGGCCAGCGTTTTCCCCCAGAAGCCCTGGGTCTGAAACGTTCGGCTACTCGTGCCGCCGACGGCGCGGTTCTGCACGTTCAGTTTGGCCGGATCGAAATAGTTTGTGATCGGGTTGCCCCAGCCCCATTGACCGTTGTAACCGGTGTCATGCCCGTTGCGAACGGTCGAGTCACCGACGATCCAGAGCGTCGGCAGTTTCGGATTGATCGGCGGTTGGTCGGCCATGGCGAAGCACGCGCTGTGCGGGAAAGTTAGCATCGCCACAATCGTGATGAGCATCGTTGCATAATTACAGAGGGTTCGGATGCCCCAGACGCCGGTTCTGAGGTACGCCGAAGGGCCGGATCGGACGTTGAACAGCCCGGCTCTTCGGCGTGCCTCAGAACCGGCGTCTTTCATCCAGAGTGGGGGATGAGAACAGTTCCTGGTTGCTTGCTGAAGATGCATCGCAAGCCGAACGTGCCCCTGCGGGGTGTCCGCTAAACGTGGCGGGAAATTTTCTGCGAATGCGGTTGCAAATTGTGGCATTGGGGTATCTGAGTGATCTGTTTTTCGGCGACAGACGATGCGGGCTCAGTTTACACTACGTCCGTGCGATTGACTTCTATTTTCTCGCCCGTGCTCGACTTGCTCTTCCCGCGGAGGTGCCCGGCGTGCGCGGCGGGGTTCGAAGCGTCGACGCTGTTCTGCCCGGACTGTGAATCCGAAATGGACGCGATCGAATCCGCCGAAAGCTGCCGAAGGTGCGGCGCACCGGTTCCCAGTGAAGGGCTGGTCTGCCCCCATTGCAGCGGCCGCGGCATTCCCCCGTTCGCCGGGGTGATGAGCCTCGGCGTTTTCCGCGGGCCGATCAAAGCGGCCGTCAAGCATGCGAAATATGAACACCGCTGGCCGCTGATGGAACGGCTGGCAGATCGTCTGTTGGACAAGCGTGATCTGAAAACATGGCTGCATGGCGTCGACGCGCTGGTACCGGTCCCGCTTCACCCGACCCGCCAGCGCGACCGCGGCTTCAATCAGGCCGATGTAATTGCCCGACGGATTCGAAGACAAATCCGACGGCCCGTGATCGTGCCCGCGGTGCGGACCCGCGCGACCGAAACCCAGACGCACATGTCATCGGCAAACAAGCGTGCGAAAAATCTGCAAGACGCCTTCGCACTCATCGACCCGTCGCTCGTCGCCGGCAAGCACCTCGCGTTGGTCGACGACGTGATGACCACCGGCTCGACATTGGTCGCGCTGGCGCGGGCACTCCGGGCCGCGAAACCGGCAAGGTTGTCGGTGATCGTGCTGTGCGTCGCCGACCCGAGGGGCCGGGAGTTCGAAGTGATCTGATTCAAACTTTGTGTGTTGCTGTGTCGAAACCCCGTTTAGCGGCAGTCCCGCAGGGACGCTTTTCGCCGGGCAACGACGCGTCCCTGCGGGACAGCCTCTAAACAGGAACCGTCCGCGAGATTTCCGACCGGTCCGGCGTCTGTCCGTTTCCAGTACACTGCCCGAATGAAGTTCGGGCGGATCAAGCGACAGCACGGACGCGTGGGCGGGCTCGACGCGATCCTCGACCGGATCGTCAAGCACTGCCCGCACGTGACCCGCATCGTCCCCGGCCGGATCAAGGTCCGCCGCGGAAAGACGCCGCCGAATTTTAAAGTCCAATACCCGACGACGGCCGGCCTGAAATGCCTGTACACCGGCACCGGCACGGTGCAGGAAGTCTTCCTGATTTGTTCGGACGATGCCAAGGCAAAGCAGTGGTTGATCGACGAAGAGATCGCGGTGACGAAGGACGAATGACCGCGGGCTGAAGCTTAATACACCGCGGAGACGCCGAGGCGCTGAGAAGAGTCGATGATTTTTCCCTGACAACCTCGTTCGTTTTGCTAAACCAACGTTCGGCGATGGCCGGCGGGTATGAACCCGCAGCTCCTTTTATTTCGCAATTTTCTCCGCGTCTCTGCGTCTCTGCGGTGAGATTTCTACCCGCCGCCCGGCGATTACTTCAGCATCTCCACGTTCTTCGCGGCCGGCATCGGGATGACCGTTACTTCACCGAGCTTGTCGAGTTGCTCTTTCACGACTGCGGCCGGGGCGGCGACCACGATCGTCATCGCACCGGTGTTCACGTACTTGCTCATGACGTCTCGCACCTGCTGCACGGTGACGGCGCTGATATGTTTCGGGTACTGGTCGTAATAGTCGACCGGGTAGCCGTTGAGCAGCGCTTCCAGCCGCATGCCGGCCTGCTGGGTGATCGTCTGCATGCTCATGACCATGCTTCCCTCGACACGCCGTTTGGCTGCGTCGAGCTCGGCGTCGGTCAGCGGGTTGTCCCCGTCGGGTTTTTTCAGGTCGTCGATGACCTTGAAGATCGCGGTCACGCAGTCACCGGTCACCGGCGGGCGGGTCGGCGCACTGACACTGAACATACCGTTGTGCCGGCCGGCCTGGAACGATCCACCGACGCCGTACACGTAACCCTTTCGGGCCCGGACGTACTCCATCAGTCTGGATTCAATGCCGGCGCTCAACAGCACGTTCGCTAGCGACCCGGCGTATTTTTCGTCGGTGTGAATGTCATACCCCTTGATCCCCATCCGCACCACCGAACCCGCGCCGGCGCCGGTGTCGCCGGTATCGATCAGCGTGATGTTCAGCTTCTCGGGCACGGGCGGAAATTGATAGTCCGGCGACGGCATCTCTTTCGGCTGCCAGCCGTCGGTCAATTGTTTCGCCAGTTCCTGGCCCCGCTCGAACGTGACGTCGCCGCTGATGACCAGCACGGCGTCGTTGGGGTGGTAGAAGTCGGCGTAGAATTTCTTGACGTCGTCGAGCGTGACGGCGGTCAGGGTTTCCGGCGAGCTGAGGTTCCCCAGCGGCGAGCCGGCATCGATCGTCGAGATCAACTGCCGCTCGGCAGCTGTGCTCGGCGTCGCCAGCGCCTGCGTCAGGCCGGCCAGATTCTGTTCCTTGATCTTCGCGAATTCGTCGGCCGGGAAGGTCGGTTTCATCAGCACGTCGCGACCGCGGGCGAAGGCGCGGTCGAGCTCAGCCGTCGGGCACGACCCGGACAACCGAGTGCCGTCCCCGGAATCACTGACGCCCAGCGCGATCGCGTGGCTTTCCAGTTCGTCGCTCAGCTGCTGGAACGAATACGCCCCGGCACCGTGGCGGAGCACCTCGGCGGTCAGCCCGGCGAGGCCGGCCTTCTCGGCCGGTTCGTTGTGCGAACCCCGTCGCATCGCCAGTGTCCAGTTGACGACCGGCAATCGCGAATCGGTGAGCACGATCACGCGAACGCCATTGACCGTTGCTTCCTGGCCCTTGGCAAAACTCGCCGCGGGGTGCGCGGGAGGGAGCGGGGCGTGTTCCGGGTACCCGGCCGGGAATTGAACGTCGCGGGGCATGATCGGCTGGGTCGACGGCGCGACCGGCGCGTTGGCCATCAGCGCCTGCGCCGCCTTCTTGCCCAGCACGCCAGTCGGGTCCGGTTTTACTGTCAGCACCGTGACCTGATCGGGGCCGAGATATTTCCGGGCGACCTCGAGCACCTGCTCGGCCGTAACCGCATCGAGCTTGCCCAGATCATCGTTGATTCGGTTCGGGTCACCGGCCCAGAGCTCGGCGTCTCCGACGTCGCCGGCGATCTGCGCGCACGTCTCGCGGCTGTGAATGGTCTCGATCCGCCGGCTCGTCTTCGCGCGGTCCAGTTCCTCGGGCGTGATTCCCTTGGCGAGCAGTTCGTCGACGACTTTCTTAAGGCCGGCTTTCACGTCTTCGGGGTTTTTGCCCGGCTTTACTTCGCCCATCACGCCAAAAACCCCGCCGTATTCTAGCGAGTCGTTTAACGTCGAAGCCGACACGCAAGATGGATCGTCGGTATTCACCAACGCGCGGTCGAGCCGGCTCGCGGAGCCTTCGCCCAGGACCACCGACAGGACTGAAAGCGGGTACAACTCTTCGGATTTATAAGGCGGGATGTGGTACGCCCGGATGACGGCCGTCAGCCTCGCGAGCCGGTCCGGGCTGGTCGCCTCGCGGGGCTTTGTCTGCGGTGGTTCGGTCGAGTTCGGGTGCGGGACCGCCGGACCTGCGGGGATCCAACCGTAATACTTCTGCACCATGGCCTTAGCGGCGGGCAGGTCGATGTCACCGGCGACCACCAGCACGGCGTTGTTCGGCACGTAATACGTGTTGAAAAATTCCTGCAGCTCCGCCGCCGGCGCGTTCAGCAGCTGCTGCATGTTCCCGATCGGCGTCCATTGATAGCTGTTGGCGGTGAACACGTTTTTGTACAGGTCCGTCCACAGGTTCCCGAACGCGCGGTTCTGCTGGAGCATCCATTCCTGCGCGACGACCTTGCGTTCGACCTGATAAATCGGGTCGGTGACTGTGAAGCTGCTCATGCGGTCGGCTTCGAGATACAGCGCCATCTCTAGGTCCTCTGCCGGGACCAGGTCGTGGTACACCGTCTGGTCGAAACTGGTGAACGCGTTGCAAACCCCGCCGACCTGGTCGACGAGCTTCATGTGCTCCTGCGGGGCGACGTGTCGGGACCCGCGAAACATCATGTGCTCGAACATGTGGGCAAAGCCCTGCCGGTCGGGCCGTTCGTCCCGGGACCCGACGTGGTACAGCACCCGGACCTGTACGACCGGCGCCTGGTGCAGCGGGGCGTAGATCACGCGAAGGCCGTTGGGCAATGTCTCGGTGGTGAAATCGATCTTCTGAACCGCCGTCGGCTTGGTTGCAGGCGGTGTCGTCGTCGGGCTCTGTGCCCACGCGGTTTCCAGTGGAACGGCCATGACGGCCAGTGACAGACAGGACGCAACCCAGTGGCGACAGCGCATCAGATCTCCGGACAAGGGCAAGGCAAACCCCGATCGCGAGCGCGGTCAGGTGCCTGAAGTATGCGCCAGCGGTAATAAAGTTTCGAGCATCGCGACGGCGGATGCGGACCGTGTGCGTGTTGATTTGTTGTTCGACCCGACCCGCGCGGATGTCACTGTCAGCATCCGTTGTTCAGCGGCCGTGCCGCCGGGACGCATTTTGCCTAGGCGAAAGGCGTCCCCGCGGCACGGCCGCTAAACGGGGATGTCGAACAACTTTATCCGGACTGTGTACTCGGTCACTCTTCGTCCGGCGTGTCCTGCAGGCTATACCCGACGCCGCGCACGGTTCGGACGAGCCAGCTGGCGCTGCCCAGCTTTTTGCGGATCGCGGTGATGTGAACGTCGATCGCGCGGTCGGTCACGAATACGTCGGTCCCCATCGCCTTGTCCATCAGCTGGTCGCGGGTCAGCACTCGGCCGCGCCCGGCGACCAGCGCCGACAGCAGCTTAAATTCGGTCAGTGTCAGCTTCAGCGTTTCGCCGTCGACGGCTGCTTCGTGCTTCGATGCGTCGATACTCAACGGCCCGGCCTTGAGCACGCCGGCTTCGGGCACCGCGGTCGTCCCGTCGGTCCTTCGGAGCACCGTGTTCAATCGGGCCAACAGGATCTTCATGCTGAACGGCTTGGTGACGTAATCGTCCGCGCCCAGCGTGAGCCCGACCACTACGTCGGTCTCTTCGCTCTTGGCGGTCAGCATGACGATCGGGATGCCGGCCGTCCGAGGGTCGCTTTTTAATCGCCGGGTCACTTCCGTACCGTTCATGCCTGGCAACATCAGGTCGAGCAGGATCAGGTCCGGCAGCTTAGCTGCCGCAAGTTCCAGAGCCGCGTCACCGCTGTTGGCGGTAAGAACGTTGTAACCGTTGCGGTCGAGGTTGTAGCGGACGAGTTCGAGGATGTCCTTCTCGTCGTCGACGACGAGGATCGACTGCTTCGCGGTTTTGTCGGATTCGACCGGCCGGGTCCCGTCGCTGATTCGGCTCATATCGGATCTCCCAAGGTCGTTCAGCCCGTGATATCGCTGTCGCTGCCATGAACTCAACAGCGTACTGCCCGTCCGCCGTGAAACATCTCGCGTACCAATCGTACCCGAATTCATGGCAGTAGAATCAGCGTGACGGCCCGGGCCGGTCAAGTCATTAACGTGGTCTTAACACGGTCCGCGAAAGCCCCGAACAAACAGCGCCACGAAGCACCGGATTGCCAAACCCATGATTTAAAACTTCCATCAGGCGAAGGGTTTGGACGCGATCGGCCGCCTATTCCAGTCCCGTTTCGCTATGATAAGGGCCGAATGAAGATCTACACCAAGACCGGCGACGACGGAACCACGGGCCTGATCGGCGGGGACCGCGTCCGCAAATGCGACCGCCGAATCGAATGCTACGGAACCGTCGACGAACTGAACGCGTCGTTGGGGCTGGCTGCCGTGGTCGCCGACGCCGATCTGATCGACCCGCTACGGCAGATCCAGAATGACTTGTTTGTTATCGGTTCACACCTGGCCACGCCCGATGAAAGTGAATATCGCGCCTCGCTGCCCGCGCTGGACGACGAGATGATTCATAAGTTGGAGATGCAGATCGACACCGCCGAAAGCCAGCTGCCCGAACTGCGACACTTTATCCTCCCCGGCGGTGGTGAGCTGGCGGCTCGGCTTCACCTGTCCCGCACCATCTGCCGCCGCGCCGAACGATTGCTGGTCGATTTCGCACTGGACCGCCCGGTCCCGGCCATGATTCTCACGTACCTGAATCGCCTCAGCGACTGGCTGTTCGTTCAAGCCCGCGCCGCCAACGCCAGGGCGGGAATCGTGGACGTGCCTTGGGCAAAATGAGGCCGCAAAATCGAATGACGAAATTCGAATGACGAATCAGATCAGAATCAGCAAACGGTCCTATCCCCATTCGCGAATCGGTCGTTAACTGACGGTGCGGTCTTTTTATCCTGGGCGCTTAGGCCAGATCTAATCGTTGCCACTTACGCTTTATCGCCGTACACTTCCGGGCAGTTCGCTAGGGGTGACCGGCGGCGATGGAAATTGCCGCGGCCTGAGAACAGACCCTTTGAACCTGATCCGGCACCACCGGCGTAGGGAAGCGAACGAATTCTGCGCCCCCGCGCCGGGTTCGTGCTTCCTGTTCGTCACGTCCGGATCTCGTCAGCCCTGCGGTATTTTTTAACCTCGGATTGCACGGAGAACACGGATCAGAAACCAATACCATTCGCGAAATGCGTGCTCCGCGAATTCTTTCTTATCCGTGCCCATCATCAGTGGTATCCGTGGGATAATATTCTTTCTTCAATATCGGAGCCCGAAAATATGTCGCCGACCAAAACCACTAACCGTTCATTCACGCTCCCACCGCTGGGCGATAATCCTTCGACTGATCGGGAGGGGACCAACCCGTCGTCGTTCGCAAACCGTGGTCGTGTCGGGACGGCATACACGTACAGCTCGCCGGACACCCCGGGCATGCCGGGCGTGTCGGACGTCACCGCGATGGACTTTGCCCGGGCCGAGGATGCTCAGCATAAAACGCAGTTGGAAGAAGCCCGCACGGGCATCGTGACGACGCAGATGAAACATGTAGCGACCCGCGAACCCCACCTGACGGCCGAGCAAATCCGCGTGGAAGTCGCGACCGGTCGAATGATCATTCCGGCCAACAAAGTACACCTGAAATACAAGCTCGAACCGATGGCGATCGGCCGGGCGTCGCTGACCAAGATCAACGCCAACATGGGCGCGAGCCCCGTCTCGTCGGGAACCAGCGAAGAGGTCGAAAAACTCCAGTGGGCCGAGAGATGGGGAGCCGACACCGTGATGGACCTGAGCACCGGCGGGGACCTCGACGCCTGCAGGCAGGCGATCATCCAGAACAGCACGGTGCCGATCGGCACGGTGCCGATTTACTCGATGATCATCGGTAAGAAGATCGAGGACCTGGACTACAAGACGATCCTGGCCGAGTTGGAAAAGCAGGCCAAGCAGGGCGTCGACTATTTCACGATCCACGCCGGGGTGTTGAAAGAGCACCTGCCGTTCGTCCGTAAGCGGTTGATCGGCATCGTCAGCCGGGGCGGAAGCCTGCTGGCCAAGTGGATGCTGACGCATAATAAGCAAAACCCGATGTACGAGATCTTCGACGACATCTGCGACATCATGCGGGAATACGACGTGAGCTTTTCGCTCGGCGACGGCCTGCGGCCCGGCGGGCTCGCCGACGCCTCCGACGAAGCGCAGCTCCGCGAGCTGGCCACGCTGGGCGAGCTCACCGAGCGGGCCTGGGCGCGGGGCGTGCAGGTCATGGTCGAAGGCCCGGGGCACGTGCCGTTCGATCAGATCGAATATAATATGAAGTTGCAGCGCAAGCTCTGCCACGGCGCGCCGTTCTACGTGCTGGGGCCGCTCGTGACCGACATCTTCCCGGGGTACGACCACATCACCAGCTGCATCGGCGCGACCAGCGCTGGGTACCACGGCGCGAGCATGTTGTGTTATGTGACGCCGAAGGAGCATCTCGGGTTGCCGAAGAAGGATGACGTGAAGCAGGGGTGCGTCGCGTACAAGATCGCCGCCCACGCCGCCGACGTCGCACTGGGAATCCCCGGATCCCGCGACCGCGACGACGAACTGACCAAGGCCCGGGCGGCACTCAACTGGCAGAAGCATTTCGACCTGAGCTTCGACCCCGACCTTGCCCGCGCGTACCACGACGAAGACCTGGAAGTCGACACCGACTTCTGCGCGATGTGCGGCCACGACTGGTGCAGCGTGCGGATCAGCAAGGAAATCGTCGAGTTCTACAGCGGCAAAGACGACGCCGCCCAACCTTTAAAGCCGGCGATGGCATCGCCGGGTGTGTCGTCGACTGGCGCGGAGATTTTAAAACAACGCGGCATTCTCACCCCCGAAGAGATCCACAAGCTGGCCCACAAAGGGAAGAAAGCCGTCTGCCACAGTGACGTCGTCGCCGAGCCGGAGCAGGCGAAGCTGGTGCAAATCAGCACGTTGAAAGCACACGGCGTGGCGGTGAATGAACACGGCCTGTGAACGGAGTCGACCGTCCGGGACGACCGAGAATGCAGACCTGCGAGACGCCTGCATGCAGCGATTTATTTTGCAGCTTTGATGTCTCGTTTCGCCCGCCGTCTTAAAATTTGATGGTATCGCTAATAGCCCGGAGTATATTTCTACTAATGGTGGCCAGCCCGTCAAAAACTTACTTGCCTACCCTGCCAGTACCGGGCCTGCAGGTCCGCCAATTGGGTTACGGGCCAGTGAAGTTCACCGTTGCGTTAACGACCGAAATGGTGGAGCAGGGGCTTCTTCCTGAAGACTCGACCATTGAATTAATCGACGGATCTCTTGTCTACCGCGACCGTTTTGACCTGAATGGGAACGAGATCGTGGAAGGATCGGGGCATAATTTTGTAGTCGCCGGGCTTGCAGAATTAGCGGCGAGAATAAACAACGTCGAGCGTCATCTGCGAACGCAAAGTACGCTGATTTGCTCTGAAACAAGCGCGCCCATTCCCGACGGGGTGGTTCTGAAAGGCGTGCTGAGTGACTACCGCGGCAAGCGACCAACCGCCGCTGATTCGTACTGTGTCATCGAGGTCGCCGACAGCAGCTATGAGCGGGACCGCGGCGACAAATTGTTTGGCTACGCCCTTGCCGGCGTTCGGCAATACATCATCATCAATCTTCGAAATCGCACCGCGGAGATTTACTTCAATGCCGACACGGTCAACGGTACCTATCCGCCGGCGGTGGTGATCGGCGAACACGAATCGCTGCCAATTCGAATAGGTGAGTCGGAGCATTTTGCTGTACTGCTCGAGAAGTTGTTGCCATAGGTCTTCCGCGCACAAGACTGTTTCCCGGCACTTTCTGCTTTCTCGAATGCCCGAAGGACACACGATTCATCGGCTGGCCAAGCTGCACCGGCGCATTCTGCACGGTCGAAAACTAGAAATCTCCTCCCCTCAGGGCAGGTTCTCGGCCGACGCTAAAAAGGTCGACGGACACCGACTCGATCAAATCACGGCCCACGGCAAGCACCTGCTTTACGAATTCGACAACGGGCTGTCCGTCCACGTTCACCTCGGCATGCACGGCGCGTTTCGCACGTTGCCGGCACCCGCCAAAGGCGACGCGCCACCCGAGCCGATCGGCCAGGTTCGCATGAGGATCGTCGGCGGGGCGAAAATTGTCGAACTCACAGGCCCGACCGCTTGCGAAGTCCTCGACGATCAGGCGGTAAAGAAACTTCGAGCGCGGCTCGGACCGGACCTGCTGGACCCGAAGGCCGACCCTGAAATCGTCTGGAATCAGGTGAGTAAACGCCGCACGCCGATCGGTGCGCTGCTGATGGATCAAAGCATCATGAGCGGAATCGGGAACGTGTATCGGGCCGAAGTGCTCTACCGCCAGGGCGTACATCCGATGCTGCCGGGATCGTCTCTGGACCGCAAAACGTTCGACAAGGTCTGGACCGACAGCGTCAAGCTATTGAAGCTTGGCGTCAAACTCGGTCACATCATCACAGTCGATCCGGATGACATTTCGAAACCGCTCGCGAAGGCGGCCGGTGACGATCGGTTCCTGATCTATAGAAGACAGAAATGCCGGCGGTGCGGCGGGCCGGTACACCAGTTCACGCTAGCGGGCCGAGACTGTTATTTCTGCCCGAAAGAACAAAAACTGCCGCGGGGGACAAATACGGCAAAGTTTGCCCTGCACCCTGTCGCGCCATCGAAGCCGCGATCACGGGGCAGAAACCACGGGGACGCGGAAAAATAGTTACGTCGCCCGCTGCCGTTCACTTCGACGGTTGCTTGGCACTGACCAGTTCTGGCGGGGTCACGGCCGACAGCTTTTGTACTTTTGAGACATCGATTCGACGTGGCCGGTCCATCAAGGGGAGCAGCACCGGACGTCCGGTCTTTACTGACTCCAGCACCGCTTCGATGACCCGCACGTCGAGCAATCCTTCCATCCCGTCCGGCTCGGGGTCGGTCCCGTCGAGAATGCAGTCGGAAAAATACTTGAGTTCGCCGCCGAAATGATCCGTGCTTTTGAATGTCTCGGTCGACTCTTTCTCGCCGATCTTCAGTTTGAATGACAAGGGCTTCCCGAACATGAATGCGGGCCCGACTTCGACGCTTCCGGCCGAGCCATACACGGTGTAGCTGTCGATCGAATTCCCGACATAGCTCACGATGAACTGCGCGACTCGATTGTCCGGAAACTTCAACGTGACCGCGACAGTATCGTCGAGGTCGCCGAGTTCCGCGTCCGGATGCCGGATGCTGTGGGCAAAGACCTCGGTCGGCTCGGCTTCGAATAAATTTCGCACTGCGTTGATCGGGTAGGGGCCCATGTCGAACAAAGGCCCCGCAAGTACGCCGTTCGTCGCACGATGATTGTCAGGGCTGACATTTTGCGAAAACACCGAGTTGAACCCGCGAAGTTTCCCGAGCTTCCCGGACCGCATCAGTTCGACGAGGGAAACCGTCGCCGGCTCGAAATGCAGCCGGTACGCGATCATCAGCTTCACGCCCGGCCAGGATTGCTGCGCGTCGATGATCTGCTGACACTTTTCGACCGAGATTTCCATCGGTTTCTCGAGCAACACATGGATCCCGGCCTTGAGCGCGGGAACCGCAAACTCGCTGTGTTTCCAGTTGGGTGTGGCGAGGTAAATCGCGTCTATTTTGCCGGAAGACGTCAGTTCATCGAATTGCTCGTAACTGTACACCGCGTCGGCAGCCAAGTCGTATTGTTCGGCGACCTTAGTCGCTTTTTTCGGATCACCGGTCACAAGCGCCGTGATAACCGAGTTACCGGTATGGGCGACGCCCGGCATCAACGATTCCTGCGAGATATCACCGAGCGCGACGATTCCGTAACGTACTTTCGTCGAACGTTCCAGACCGAGAACACTTTTAAGGCTCATGCTGTTGTCTCCTGCGCGAAGCGACGCAACAGACATGCCGTGTGCCGTGACGTCGGGTAAGGATTAGCCTTAACTAATACGGGTCTCAATTCATTCGCGCGCCAAGCCGATCATGGTCTCGCTCGGGAAGAGATTTCGACGGGATCGCCCAGCGCCCGCTATTTGTGGGGTAACAGACGATACCCGTTTAGTGGTCGCCCCGCAGGTGCACGAGTCGACGTGATCTCGGGCCGAAAGCACCCCGTTGGGACAGCCGCTTAAACGGGGCGACTAGATATCGCCGAGCGGACAGTAATAGTGAAAAACGTATATGGGTAAGGTTAAGCCGTTTGCAGCTTTCTGGTCGCCGCTTTCCAGGCGTCGGTCGCCAGGCGTTTTGCGCCCCGGGGCCCGTGGACTCGGACGGAGAATTCAGTGGTCGTCGTTCCGCCGCCGGCCTTGGGCAGGCGGATCTGATAACATTGCGTCGACCCGCGGTTGACCAGCAACGGTACCGCCTTCTGCGTCCGCGGCTTGCGGCGGGCGACCATCGCGTCCCGGTGAGCCCGGGCCGCTTTTAAAGCCGTATTTTTACCGCCGAACTTGGTGTCGGCGAAAAACCGACTCCCGCGTTTGCCGTTCAGGGCGATCCTCACGTTCCATCCCCCGACGACACGACTGATCAATTGCACCGGATGATCCTTTATTAGCGCTGCCCGATTGGAGTACGTTTTATATTTTAACAGCAACCTTGCGCCCTTGTAACACCGGCCGGGGGTAAAAATGTCACTCGGCGAGCAAGGTCTCGCTTTTTTCAGAGCGCCGAAGCATGAGTAAAAAAATCAGTGATTTCTTCGCCGGCCGGCGTCCCGACCACGCGGGGCGATTCTTCGACGAGATCCTCGCCCGGGACGACGACGAACTGGAGTCCACGCACGATTACATCCAATGGATTTTTCCACTCCGCGAACCGAGCCCGGTGAACCCCGCAGCTCCGCTGGTGGATGACGAAACCGAATTCGAATTTGCCGCCGACGCGTCGCTGCGGGACGCGGTCGCCCGGGCGTTCGCGCGCATGCTGAAATCCTATGGTTTTCAATTGCGAACAGTGGACGGGCGGCCGGAGATCACACCGTCGGCCGACTGGTCCCGGCGAAGCGCTACCTGGTTGACCCGGGGGAATCACAACATGCTGAGGATCACGCGGATCCTCAAAAGCCTTCGTTTGCTGGGTCACCCGGAGTCGGCTGATGCGTTTTTCACTGCGCTCCGAGCGGTGTACCGAACCAACGCGGCAGGTGTGATCGGGGCGACGACGTTCTCGTTCTGGACGTCGGCCTTGCGGTAAAACTTTGCGTCGCTCAGTCGCGCACGGCGATCCCATCGGCGGTCACCAGCAGCAGTTGATCCGTCACCTGATGCGGCATCTGCCGGTAATCTTCACCGACCTGCTTCCGCAGGCGTGTCACTGTTTCGTCGTCGTTGCGAAAGCAGAGCAGCATGTCGCGGTTGGGCATCGCCGCTGCGAACGGACTGCCGAGAAATCCCCGCAACCGTTCGTGCAACGTCGGCAATAAAATCCGGCTCGCGTCGTACCCGTCCATCGTCTGGAACAGGATCAGATTCACGTCTCCGTTCTCGTCCTCGGCGGCGTGTGCCGCGAGCGATTCGCTGCGGGCCACCAGGTTGCTGATCGCCAGTTCGTGCAGCTCGTCCATCGTGATGTTCCAGTCTTGGAACCGTTCCATCGGGATGTAGCTGATCGTGCGGTCCTGGTCGATCGCGTATGCCACGACAAGCCCCTCGACGAGCACGGAATTCACAGTTCCCTGGTAGGCGTCGGCAGCGGCGCCGCCGGGCAGCACCATGGGTAAGATGCGTTCTTTAACCTCGTCAAAGCTGCCGGTGCGATCGGGGGTCCCCTCGCTCGCTCGGAGCAGTTCGACGATCCACCGGTCGATGTGGTGCAACCGCTCGGTCGGGCGGAGAGTCGCCATTCGGTAGATGTTTTCCAACCCGGCGAGTTGGCCGTTCACCCGCATCGTAAACGGCTGGTCGCCGGGTGAGATCTTCACCAGCGGGAACTTCACCTTCACGTGTCCGATCACCTGATCGACGAATTGCTGGCGCGGTGTATCGCTCATCTCCCGCAAGTATAGCGGGGGCCGCCGGGCGAGGAAATTCCGGCCCGGCGGACGCAGTAACAGGGTGCGTGACAGTTTCGGTTGAATTCAGGTCGGCGGTATTTGCTTCAACAAGCCTGTCCGCGGAATCCAACGCGCAAGTCCTTCCGCTGGCAGGTCGCCGTGTTCACTTCGTTTGAAATTGCAGCCGGGATTGCTGAAGCAATCACCGCCGGTCGAATAGTGTGCCGCCGGCTGACGCGGTGGTACCTGGATACCCGGAACACGTCGGACGATCTTCCAAACATCCGAAGGGCTTGGGACTCTGAAAGTGGAACACTTTGGAACATTTGACTCGCCGGGTGTCTCACTTTGGAACATTCAGGCGTTTCGAGTGTCACCTTTTGGAACATCCAGACACGTCGAGTGTCACACTTTGGAACATTTAGGCGGTCAGGCCGGAGGTGTTTGAAACCGGGCCAACTTGTCGCGACAGATTGCAGGCAATTCGCGCGCGGCGGGCCGATCCCGGGTGTGCCACTCTCGGAGCGCAGTTGTATACTGAATCGCGACCCCAACGGAGAACGCCTGTGCCCAGCACCGAAGAAGAGCAGAAAAAAGCTTTGAAAGCATTCAAGAAGCGGCTGAAGCTGACGCGATTGGACGACGACTCGAAAATCGGGCACGGGCCCATGAGCGGTGGGGGCCGCGACCAGGTCGTCTCGATCCAGGCCCCGGCCGGTTTCGGCAAGGAAATCTGGGAAGAACTGGTCGAGAAGGGTTTTCTGAAGCGCGACGGGATCGGGTTTTATCAACTGATCGAAGGCAAGTAATCGGCCTGTCGACACGACCGATCACGCGGACGAACTCTGTTTTAGCATCGACCTTTCGAGTCAGTTTCCGATTCTTCCATAAATACAGATCACTTCATCGGGTTTTGGCTCCAACGTCACGAACGACCGCCAGATCCGTTCGGGGCGATACAAATCTTTCCAGACATAAGGCAGCGTCGCGATCTGCTGGTATCGAATCCCCCGGTCGGCCAAGGTTTTGAATGCCGTTCGCATGTCCGCCGAGGCGGCCGTTTTGCCGAACTCGATCATGTAGTCCGGGGCCACCCGGTTTTTAAAATGCACGTCGGGAAGCCCGCGAAAATCTTCGCGGGGCGGGTCGGTCAGTTGCCAGGCGTAAACCGCCTTCGGCGCACGCATCATCAATGGATACGTCTTGAACGCCGGCTGCACGTACACCGAACTGCCCGCCGGCACGTTGGTGTTGATCCAGTCAATTACCGGGCTGTAAGACTCGTGCTGCGGGACCGCGAGCTCGTGGTAGTAGAGCACCGCCGTTGAACCGGTGAGGCCTTCCTCGATCGGCTCGATCAGCAGCGTCGCCGTGACGAGCGCCAGAATCAGATTCCGTACCGCCGGCCTCAGGGCCGTCAGTCCGAAGACGCAGAGCACGCCGATCCCCACGCACAACGGCAACACCGGGGCGAGATATCTCACCTCGGCGTTTTCCGCCTTGGCCAGCGACGTCGCGACCGTTAGCGCGATTACCCCGAGGTACACGACCAATGCCGCCGGTGCGCGGAGTAACCACGGCGTTTTCCGTTTGAAGTACAGCAGCGGGCAAAGGATCAGCAGCGGTATGATCACAAAATCACACAAGATCATGTCCCGCCAGTTCCACCAGAGCAGATGGGCGCGGTCGAGCAGCCAATGTTGCGACACGTAAGTCTCGGCCCCTTGCCGGGCGACAGGGTTCCAGATCGAACAGACGATCCCGCCGACGATCAGCTGCGGGACGATCACGATGGCCCAGTCGCGCAGGCTGAACCGGCGGGCCCGGTAACCCCAGACCAGATAGTCGACGAACAGGCATCCAACGACGGCGGCGTAGTTCAGATACTGCGCTGCGAGCAAAGCCGCCAGCGCGACCGATAGCCCCGCGACCCATCGCGTCCGGCCGTCACGGTTGCAGTACAGAAACGCGACGACGGTCGACAGCATCATCGCCAGCCCGTAGTACCGGCACTGCCGAAAGAACAGAAAAAACGACGCGTTGGTAAGCAGGATGACGGCCGCGAACCACCACACCACCGGCGGGGGGTTTATCTTCCACAGCCAGGCCAGCATCACACCCACGGTGATCAACCCGCAAAGCACGAACGGCAATCGGCAGGCGAGATTCCCGTCCCCCAGAATCCCGACGAACGGCGCGACGATAAAAAACTGCAGCGGGGGTGTATACCGATCTTTGAAGTTCCGGACTAAAAGCCCGTTGCGATACACGAGCAGATTATGGTCGTCCACCCGGGCCGAGGTGTCACCGGTCTGCCAGACTGCGCGGGAGGTCATGGCGGTGATCGCCTCGTCGTCCCAGAGCGGGTAATGCCCGATCCGCGTGAACAGCAGCAACGCCGCGCCGATGCAGATCACCAAACTGACGGCGATCCGCGTCCGGCTCCCCGCGCGTGCCGGGGCCGGCGAAGGCGTTTCCGCCCCGTCGCGGGCATCGCTTAAAACCGGGGATTGCGTCGTCGTCATGCGTGTCGGCTTCCGTTGTCTTTTCGACCGTCGCCCGGGTTGGCTCAACCTTCACGGGCGGGTCGACCGATAAGCATTTTATCGGACCATGCGGACGGCTCTCATCAGTTTCTTCCTTGCGATCGGCCTCGGATGGGCCGGCACGGCAGCGGCGCAGCTTTCGCCCGCCCCGGCAACCCCCGCCGACCCGAGCCGGGTATTGCACACGTTCGACTTCGAAGAACGGGGCCAGGGCAACACCGAAGACCTGCCGATGTACTGGCAGAAAGTCAGCGGCATCGAGTTTCCCCACTACGTCACCGGACGGATCACCACCGACCGGCACCGCAGCGGCACGCACAGTTTCCGGATGGATCTCGACGGCGGCAACTGCACCTACCGGTACGAACCGGGCCGGATCCACGTCCAGGCCGGGGCACGTTATCGCGTCGAGGCGCTCTGCCAGACCACCGCCCTTTCGCACGCCCGCGCCCGCGTGTCTGCGTATTTTACTGACATCGACCTGCACCCGCTGCCGGCCACGGTCCGGCATTCTGATTTGTATTCCGGTGACTCGACCGAAGACGGCTGGCACACGATGGCCGTGGAGGTGACCGCCGACGCACCCGATGCCGCGTTCCTGGTCGTCCAGATGGAACTGCTCCAGCCGGACCAATACGCGTCGACGTCGTTAGGCCAGCGGTCGTTGTTTTTGCAGGACGTGCACGGCACCGCGTGGTTCGACGACGTGTCGATTTCGCAGGTGCCCGAGGTGACGCTCAGCACGAACAGTCCGATCAATATTTTTCACAAAAGCGACGTTGCGACATTGATCGCGCAGGTCGACGACCGCTCGGCCGACGACCTGACCGTGCAACTGCAGGTCACCGATTCCCAGGGCCGCCGAGTCTACCAACGGACCGGTGACGACGCCGCTTCCACGTCGCAACCGCTGGGGCCCGGGCTCCGGAAAATGACGATCGCGCTGCCGGCCGTCACCCCCGGTTGGTACCGGGCGTCGCTCATTACGACCAGCCACGGCGTGCTCGTCGGACAGCAAAGCCTGGACTGGGTCCGACTGGCCGACGACGACCCGGCAACCGTGCCCGACCCGCGGTTCGGTGTCATCGCCACCGACTTGCCCGCCGACGCCTGGAGCCAGCTGCCCCGGTTGCTACCGCTCCTGTCGGTCGGGCGCGTGAAGCTCGCACTCTGGAGCAAGACCAGCGACATCCAGCAAATGGACGCCGCGGTGCTCGACAAGCTGTTCGACAACCTCCGGCAGGAGGGAATCTTCGCCCGAGGTTGCCTTCTGTCGCTGCCGCCGAAGCTTGCCGAATCGTTGAACGGCAGCGGTTGGCTTCAACTGCTGACTGCCCGCGACGACGCCTGGCAGGAACAGCTTTCGTTCCTGATCTCCCGAAATGCCAATCACTTCGAGCGTTGGCAGCTGGGCGCGGACGGGACCGACGACTTCGCCAATAATCAGGACATGCAGAAGGTCTACGCCAAGGTCCGCGGCAAATACGCCGGCCTGTTGGACAAGCCCGACCTCGCGATGCCGTACCCGATGTCATACGAGCTGCCCACGCCGTTGCCGGCTTCGCTCGCGCTGTCGGTCCCGCCTTCGATTTTGCCGTCGGAAATTCCCTTGTACCTGCAGGAACTGCAGGGCCACGACGCGAACCTGTCGGTCAGCCTTTCGAGCGTCGACGCCGAAGCGTACGACCGCGAGACGCGCATCCGCGACATGGTGCAGCGGGTGGTCTGTTCGATCGCCGGGGGGGCGACGCAGATTGATCTGCCGCTGCCGCTCGAACCGCACACGCACGGCGAGCGCGTCACCTACGAACCTACCGAAATGGTCGTCATTCAGCACACGCTGTTGTCCACGCTCGGCGGCGCAGTCTTCCGGGGCAAGCTGCCCCTGGCCGACGACATCGACGCATACCTGTTCGACAAAGCCGGGCAGGGCGTGCTGGTGCTGTGGGATAAAAACGACGTCGTCGAAGCGCAGCCTCTTGCCGTTAACTTAGGCGAACATCCCGCGCGGGTCAGCCTCTGGGGGAACGTCAGCCCGCTGTTGCACGCCGGCGCCCCCGACCCGTCCGGTTCGGGGCAGGTGCTGCTGAAGGTCGGCCGCATGCCGATCATTCTCACCGGCATCGACAGCGAAATGGGCCAGCTCCGCGCCAGCGTGTCGTTCGACCAGCCGTTGATCGAATCCAGCTTCACACCCCACACCCGGCACGTGCGGTTCAGTAACCCTTACACGTCGCCGATCGGTGGCGTGCTCCGGCTCCGCGGGCCGCTCGGCTGGACGATGAACCCGCCGACGTTTACGTTCACCCTCAACCCCGGCGAGACGTTCGATCACGAAGTCGCGATCGAAATCCCGTACAACAGCGTGGCCGGTAAAAACGTCGTCGTCGCCGACTTCAACTTGCAGGCCGAACGGCACTCGCGGTTTACCGTGCCAGTGAATCTGATGCTGGGGCTCACCGACGTCGGCACGCAGTCGATGGCTTACCGCGACGGCCGCGACGTCGTCGTCCAGCAGATGGTCAGCAACTACGGCGAGCAACCCATCCGCTACAGCGCGTTCGCCACGTTCCCCGGCCGCCCCCGCATCGAACGACTCGTCAGCAGCCTCGGCCCCGGACGCACCGTCATCAAGAAATACCGCTTTAACGACGTCCCGCAGAACAAACCCGCCAAGATCCGCGTCGGTCTTAAAGAGACCGAAGGCACCCGCATCCTGAACGACGAAGTCGACCTGAAGTAAACCCGTTTAGCGGTAGCCCCGAAGGGGCACGTTCGGTGTTCAACGACGAAATGCGCCCCGTCGGGCAGCCGCTAAAAATAGATTCACATAAACAGACGCCGATTCTGAGGTACGCCGAAGAGTCGGGTTAGACCGTAATCACGCAGGCCCCTCGCATCGCACCGCCGCTGTGACATCGGTCCCGCTCCCGGGTACGATACTCCAGGTGAAATAGCTCGCCGCCCGCTTCGTCGTTTTCGTCTCCCGGCCATTTTTCCAGTACAGATATGCAGATTGACGACCAAATTGCCCGCCGCCGCACGTTCGCGATCATCTCGCACCCCGACGCGGGGAAGACGACGCTGACCGAAAAATTCCTGCTCTACGGCGGCGCGCTCCAGCTGGCCGGATCGGTCACCGCCCGCAAGGACCAGCGGGCCGCCACGTCCGACTGGATGGAGCTGGAGCGCAAGCGCGGCATCTCGGTCAGCTCGACGGTTCTGCAGTTCGAGTATGCCGGGTACTACATCAACCTGCTGGACACGCCGGGCCACAAGGATTTTTCCGAGGACACGTACCGCGTGCTCCGCGCGGTCGACGCCGCCGTGATGGTGATCGACGCCGGCAAGGGCATCGAACCGCAGACCCGCAAGCTGTTCGAAGTCTGCCGCCGGCGTGGCGTGCCGATCTTTACGTTCATCAACAAGCTCGACCGCCCGACGCTCGAACCGCTTGCGCTAATGGACGAACTCGAAGCCGTACTCGGCATCAAGGCGTTCGCAGTCAACTGGCCCCTGGGAACCGGCCCGGAATTTAAAGGCGTCCTCGACCGCCAGACGCTGCAGGCGCACCTGTTCGAGCGCACGGCCGGCAACGCCTACCGCGCGCCGGTCAAGATCCACGACATGTCCGACCCCCGCGTCCGTGACGGGCTCAGCCCGCACGCGCACGAGAAAGTGGTCGACGAATTGGAAATGCTCGGGATCGCCGGGTCGGTCTTCGACGCTGACGCCATCGCGACCGGAAACCTGACCCCGGTCTTCTTCGGAAGTGCCGTCAACAACTTCGGCGTGCAATTGCTGCTCGACGGTTTTCTCGCCCACTCGTCCCCGCCCAAACCGCGCATCGCCCGGGGAAAAATCGTCGACCCGGCCACAACCGGGTTCTCCGGGTTCGTCTTCAAAATCCAGGCGAACATGGACCCCAAGCACCGCGACCGGATCGCCTTCGTGCGGATCTGCTCGGGCAAATTCACCCGCGGGATGGCCGTCCTGCACGTGCAAACCGGTAAAACGGTCCGACTTTCCAGCTCGCACAAGCTGTTCGGCCAGGACCGCGAGACCGTCGACGAGGCGTACCCCGGTGACGTCATCGGCGTCATCGGGCACTACGAATTTTCCATCGGTGACACGCTCACCCAAGACCCGGCCGTCGTCTACCAGGAGATCCCGCGGTTCGCGCCCGAGTGCTTCGCGTACCTGCACGCGACCGTTTCGTCGCAGTACAAACGGTTCCGCGAAGGTCTCGATCAGCTGTTGCAGGAGGGCGTGATTCACATGCTGCAAGTCCGCGGGTCGACCCGCCGCGAGCCGCTGCTGGGCGCGGTCGGGCAGTTGCAGTTCGAGGTCGTCGAGTACCGGCTGAAGGCAGAGTACGGCGCCGACTCCCGCCGCGAGCGCGAGAGCTGGACCGTCGCCCGCTGGCTGTCGCCGGACGTGTCACTCGACGAAGTCGAGAAAGCCATCCCCAGCAGCGCCGCCATCGTGATCGATTCCCGCCAGCAGCCGATGGTGCTGTTCAACGACGAATGGGCGCTGTCGTATTTCAGCAAACGAAACCCGACGATTGCGTTGTCCGACGTCCCCTTCGAAACCGGCGAGCTGTCAGCGACGTGAGAACGTTGGTTTTCATAACCAGTAGAAGTTCGAGGTCCAAGCAGCGTCCTGAATTCGGAGAGCCGGGGCGTCCTGAAATTGAATTTCGGTCCTCGTCTTCAAATACAGGGTTCAAGGTTCCGACGTTCGAACGCCTGATACGCTTTTCGTTCTGGTCCCCACTCTTCGTCACCGGTTATGATTCATGGTAGATTGTTAAGACTGGAGACCCTATGCCTTCTGCAAATATCGAAGACGTGCAGGCGCGCCTGATTCAGGTCGTTGAAGGGCTCACCCCCGGTGAACCGTTGACCATTACACGCGATGGCGAGCCGGTTGCCAGCCTTTTACGCCAAGGCAAGAAGCAGTGGCCCTGCAAGGCGGGAAGTGCGAAAAATACCAAGTTCTGGATGGCACCCGATTTCGACGCTCCGCTTGAGGATTTCAAGGAGTACATGGAGTGAGTGATTTGCTTCTGGACACTCACACCATGCTGTGGTTTTTCTGAGACGATCCCCAACTGAGCCATACGGCCAAGTCTCTGATAGAAGACCCCAGCCGGCGCAAGCTGGTCAGCGTTGCGAGTTGCTGGGAGATCGCGATTAAAGCGGGGCTCGGAAAGCTCAAACTAGGCTCAAGCTGCCAAACATTTTTGCGTCGCGAGATTGCTATCAACAACTTTGAGTTGCTTCCTGTCAGTTTGGACCACGCAACTCACGTAGAGACATTGCCTCCGCATCCTCGGGACCCCTTCGACCGTCTGCTGATTGTGCAATCGCAACTCGAAGGAATCCCATTGGTCAGCACCGATCTCGTCTTTGATCAGTACGGGGTCTCTCGCCTTTGGTAGAACCTACGCTCCGAAAACAGGGAGGGCGCGGCAAAGCGGGGATAGGTCCGCGTACTGCAGGGCCTTGAGCGTGCAATGGAAATCCCCTCGGCTAAACTGCGGCCATGTTCGGCTCTCATCTCTCCATCTCCGGCGGCATGCTCCACGCATTGGCGTCCGCCGAAAAGCTCGGTTTCAAAACGGTGCAAGTCTTCACGAAAAGCTGACCAACTACGGAAGGAAGGATGGACGACAACGCTATAAATCTCCGAGTCTATGTTGAGTCCGCTGACGATAGCACGGCGAACCGCGTCTCCTTGCAACTCGCCGAGCTAATGAGTCGCCATGGTGAGATTTCGCAGAATCCCCTGCCTATTCCTTATTGGAAGATCAACGAGTATTGGGAAGTCTTCGTTATGCTGCGACCATCGAAAACTGTGCTCGACGCATTTAATCAAACGCTCCTCGAACTAGGTACCGGTTGGGATGTGCATCGCTTTCCGACCCAAGGAGATTGGGCAGTATGGAATCCAGGCGTTAACTCGGTGTTTGCGAATCCGGACGTGCGATGGGCACATTTAGAATGCCTGCGCTACGACGAAAACGAATAGGAGCGTCAAAAATTGTTTGGTTCTCATCTATCAATCTCCGGCGGCATGCACCACGCGTTGACGTCCGCCGAACAGCTCGGCTTTGAAACAGTCCAGGTCTTCACCAAAAACCAGCAGCAATGGAAATGCAAACCCCTCGATCCGGCGGCGATCGCGGCGTGGGCGGCGGAGTTAGATCGGCTGCGCTTTCAGCACACGGTCAGTCACGACAGTTATCTGATCAACCTGGCCTCGGCCGACGACGTGCTGTGGAACAAGAGCATCGACCTGTTCGTCGAAGAGCTGACCCGGTGCGAGCTGCTCGGCATCCCGTATTTGGTGACCCACCCCGGCGCGCACCTCGGCACCGGTGAAGACGCGGGGCTGACGCGGGTGGCGAAAGCCCTCGACGTCGTTCACTCACGCGTGAAGTCAAAGTCGGTCACCACGTGCCTGGAAATCACGGCCGGTCAGGGTTCGTCGCTGGGGTATAAGCTCGAACATCTGGCCGACATCATCGATCAGGTAAAATCGCCGGACCGGCTCGGGGTGTGTCTGGACACCGCGCACCTGTTCGCGGCCGGGTACGATTTCCGTGGCCGAAAATATGCCAAGTTTCGAAAACAAATCGAATCCACCGTCGGCATCGACAAGGTGAAGGTGCTGCACCTGAACGATTCGAAGAAAGACCTCGGCAGCCGGGTCGACCGGCACGACCACATCGGCGTCGGCAAAATCGGCCTCGAAGGGTTCCGCCCGATCGTCCGCGACAAGGCGTACAAGAACATTCCCAAAATCTTGGAGACGGCCAAGGAAAAACACGAAGACGGCCGCGACTGGGACGCGGTCAATCTGGAAACGTTGAAATCGTTGATGTGATTGTATTTCGCACAACGTTTAGCGGCTGCCCCGAAGGGGCGCTTTTTCCTTTGCTCACGCCGTTCGTGCCCCTGCGGGGGGACCGCTAAACGGGACCTAACGGCCGGACTTTTCCGCGGTTCGCAGGGCCCGCCGCATCTTCCACATCGTGCCCTGTTTGCTTTGCCCGTCGGCGATCCGATACCCCAGTGACCGATAGAATTGCACCGCCGCGGTGTTGCTCGGCGACACGTGCAGCTCGATGTCCTCGGCTTCCCAGCTGCGGAAATAGATCTCGGCATAGTCGTGTAACCGCCGGCCCATGCCGAGCCGCCGCCACGGGCGGGCGACATAAAACAGGTTGACGTAACCGGTCCGCAGGCCGTAGGGAATCTGCAGCTCGAGCTGACCGACGAACTGGCTGCCGATCCAGGCGATCACGTGCCCGTCGGGATATTCTTCGACGCGGTTGGCGAGCCAGCCGAGATAATCAGCTTTCGAAAGACACGCATCGACAGAGCCGAAACTGGCGACGCAGGCGTCCTGATAATGCTCGAACGCAAAATCACCATCGGCGGCGGCGTCAATTCGGCGAAAGGTCAGCGCGGCTAAGGTCATCTGGGTATACGATAGGCGGGCAGTCGAGACCGAACGAGTGGTGGTACACCAAAGGTGGAAAACACTACCCGCGCGGTCGTCGTGAACGGTTGCTCATTTGTGTTCCGAGGGTCGCTCATGGTCATTCGTAAATTAGCCGGGTCAAATCTGCGGGTGCATCGGGCGCGGTCGCTGCTGACGATCTCGGCGATCATGTTGTCGGTCAGCCTGGTGGTATCGGTCACCAGCGGGTACGCCTCGGTCGAGGCGATGGCGTACCGGTTCATCAGCCGATACATGGGGTCCGCCGACGCGATCATCACGCTCAAGGGCGACCCGAACGCGACGTTCCCGGAAACACTCGTCGATGAACTGCGGGCCGACCCCGACGTCAAGCGCGTCACCGGCCGACTCGAGGTCGAAAATATTCTGCTCGATGCTTCGGGAAAAGCCATCGAAGGCCACCCCGCGCAGGTGATCGGGCTTCGTCGGCCGATCGACACCCGGGTGGAAACGCTCGAACCCACGTCGGGCGGTTGGTTCAACACGCCCGACGGTGACGTCGCGGTGGTCGACCAGGTGGCGGCAGAAAAGACCGGTGCCCCGCTGGGCGGCACGTTCACATTGCCCGGCCCCAATGGCGCGATCAAACTGAAAGTCGTCGGCATCGTTCAGAAACCTCAGGTGCTCGCGGCTCACATCCAGTCCATCTATCTGCCGCTGGAAACGCTGCAGAAATTCCTGAACCCGAAAAAACCACCGGCCGTCAACCGCGTCATGGTTGATCTGAAACCGGGCGTGGCGACGGACCCGTTTGTCGCGCGATGGCAACCGAAGCTGTTCAAGACCGACAAACGCCTGACGATGCGGCTCGGCCGCGACATCCGGCAACTGCTGGACAACAACCTGCAGGGCGTGCACATCCTCAGCTACCTCGGCGGGTCGGTGTCGATGCTGGCGGCGGCGTTCATTATCTTCTCGGCACTGAGCATGGGCGTCACCGAACGATCCCGCACGCTGGCGATGCTCCGCGCGATCGGCGCGGCCCGGTCGCAGGTGGCGATGCTGGTCGTGGTCGAAGGGTTATTTCTGTCCGGCATCGGGGTGCTGATTGGCACGCCGCTGGGGTGGTTGTGGTTGTATCTGCTGCAATTGAAATTCGGAAAGCTGCTGCCTGGCGGAATCGCGATCAGCTGGGGCGGTGTGAGCTTCGCGGCCGCGGGGTCGCTGGTCGCGGCGATGCTAGCGAGCCTTCTGCCGGCGTGGTGGGCAACCCGCGTGCGACCGCTCGAAGCGATGTCCCCGTCGGCGACGCCTTCGTCACGGTGGATTCCTTTGATCTGTGGCGTGTTCGGCCTGTTGCTGATCAGCTGCGACCCGTTACTGCTGTTTTCGCCGATCGACCGGCTGTTCCAGGCGTCACCCGAATCCGAACAGACTGTCAAAATGATCCGTTTTTACGGGCATTTCTTCGTGGGCTTGCCGACGCTGATGGTCGGATTTTTCCTGCTCGCGCCGTCGTTCGTGATCGTGCTCGAACGCGTCGCCGGGCCGGTCGTGGCTGTCATTTTGCGAATGCAATACACGCTGCTGCGTCAACAGCTTAGTAGCGGTGTCTGGCGTGCGGCGGGCACTTGTGCGGCGTTAATGGTCGGGCTCGCGATCCTGATCGCCATGGAGACCGAAGGCAATTCCATGCTCAAGGGCTGGCAGCTGCCGGACAAATTCCCCGACATTTTCATCGTCAGCTGGGGCACCGGATTGGACGACGCCCAGATCGAAAAGCTGTCGCATTTGAAGGGAATCAAGCCCGGCGAAGTGCTGCCGGTCGCGCTGGCGTCGCCGGAGTTCGGCGGGACGAGTTTGTTCGCCCTCGGCACCGCGGCAATTGTCCCCGATGCCACGATGTTTTTCGGGATCGACCCGGACCTGGGGATGAAGATGATGAAGCTTGACTTCCGCGAGGGGACGTCCGACGAAGCGGCGCGCCTCGTCCGCGGCGGGGATCACATTATCGTCACCGACGAATTCAAGCAGCTCAAACACCTGGGCGTCGGCGGGATCGTTCCGTTGAAGACCGACCTTGGGACGGTCAATTTTAAAATTGCCGGCGTCGTCTGGTCGCCGGGAATGGACTTGATCAACAGCAAGTTCGACATGGGCCGGCAGTTCGACCAGCGGACCGGCGCGAGCATTTTTGGTTCGATGAGCGACGCTAAGAAATATTTCGGCGCGACGCGTAACGGCATTCGCCTGTTCGCCGCCAATTTGGACGCTAGCAGCGACAAGGACACGGTGCTGGCCGAGGTGCAGAAGCAGCTGAACGTGCAGGGCATGCAGGCCGGTGACGTCCGGCAGATCAAGCAGGGGATGAAGGAAACGTTCGGCGACTTACTGCTGCTGGTGGCGCTGGTGCCGTTCGGCGCGATGCTCGTCGCGTCGCTGGGCGTGACCAACACGATCATGGCCAGCATCCGCACCCGCCGCTGGCAACTGGGTGTGCTGCGGAGCATCGGGCTGACGCAGTCGCAGTTGCTTCGGTTGATCTTCAGCGAAGCCGCGATGGTCGGCGTCGTCGGAGCGGGGATGGGCATCGCCGCCGGGGCGTTGCTCGCGACGGACGCGCACGAACTCAGCCGGATCGTGACCGGTTTTCATCCGAGTATCTCGGTGCCGTGGGGAATCATCGCGATCGGGACGGGTGTCGTAATGCTGATCGCGATCGTCGCCGGCGCATGGCCCGCGATCACGGTCGCAAAGACCGAACCGCTGACGCTGCTGCAGGGCGGTCGGGCGACGGCGTGAGCTGACTAGCATAGGCCGGTGCAGATAAGTGACCTTAGGCAGAAGCAAACAGTTTGGACACGCTATCGGCGCATCGTCGGTCGAGCGCTAAAGGAAAGTCGAGATGTCGACCTTGAACCGGTCCGACAAAAGTCGTGCTTGGCGTTTGGACAGCGAGCGAGTCCCTTTGAGAAACATAGAAACGGTTGATTCGCTTCCGATGACCTTGCCGATCGCCGCTTGGTTGAGGCCGTTGGCGTCCATCAACGCGAGGAGCCCTTCCTGCGGGGTCATCTCTTCACCGATCGGATCGTGTTCGTCTTCATACTTTGTGACAAAAACAATCAAGGCATCGAGGTAATCACCGGCACCGCGGTCCAGGCTGCGGCCTATGAGGCTCGAAACCACTGCGCCAGCGGCTTCATGTTCCGAGGACGTCTTCAGCGTCTTCAATGGAAACTTCTTGACTAATTCTAGATAAGAGTCTTTTCCGGCTGAACGTACTTTAAGTTTGGCAGCCATAGTAGTCACCCGATCTCTCAAAAAAGACGCTTCCAGAGGTTCTTGTCGTACTCCGCGTGATCCATACCGACCTCGATCTTGATCGTCTGTCGCACGTAGTCTACGTGGGCCACGATCCGATACTTATTTCCGCCGATATCAAAAACCGTTGCAGTCCGACCATTCTTGCCTCTGACGACATCTGATTGGCCAAAGGTCAACTTTAAGTCGTGAAAATTTAACCAGCGTGCTTTCTTGGCGAGCCGAAACCAAGTCTCGAACGCCCCACCGTGTAGCATTCGAGCAGGTGTCGCGGTGTAAAACGCTCGAACCAATCTTCGGCTGATTACATTCACTACTTCACATTATGCGAAGTATGTTGTAAAAGGCAATGTTCGGAAGTTCCGGCGTTTTAGCGGGCGAGTTCGTCGAGCAACGTCCCCCGCGCCACGGGGGCGGCGGCGAGGAAGGGGACTTTCGCGCCGGTGTAGTCGTTCAGATCGAACGGGAAGATCGCGTCGCCGGACAATGCGGTGATTGTTCCGCCGGCTTCGAGCACCACGGCCGCGGGGGCGACGATGTCCCAGAGTTTTCCGTTGCAGGTGACCGCGCCGTGCGCGACGCCGGCGGCGACGTTAATCGCTTCCAGCGCGGCAGAGCCCAGGATGCGGGTCTTCCACGTCGTCTGCCCGATCCACCGGCACGCCCAGGCGGGGGCCTTGCCGTCTTTGTCCAGCAGGTTGCTGGTCATCATCAGCATCGAGCTGTCGCACAGGTCCGTGTCCAGCACGCGGATCGGCTTGTCGTTGGCAAACGCCCCGTGGCCCTTCGCGGCGGCGTACATCACGTCGCGGGTGACGTCGTAGACCACGCCGAGGACGGGCTCCCCTTTGTCGAGCAGTCCGATGCATACCGCGAATGCGCCCAGGCCGGCGATGAAATTATTGGTGCCGTCGATCGGGTCGATGACCCAGTTCCGGCCCATCGGATCGGTCACTTCGAACGTGATCGTGCTGCCGGTCTCGCTCTCCTCACCGATAATGCCGTCGGTCGGGAACTGCTTTTTCAGGGCCGTGACAATCAACCGCTGGCTCGCGCGGTCGGCCTCGGTGACGGCTTCGTCCGTGGTCGCCGAGTTGGTCTTGGTCAACCGCTCGACGTTCCCGTAGTGGTGCAGCACGATCTGACCGGCGGCGCGGGCGAGATCTTTTATAAACGCGAGGTCTTGTTCAGGGCTCATGATGCGACCGAGAGTAGGGGCGATCGGGAATGTTGTCACGCGTGACGAATGGGGAGCCGGGGCGTCCCCGCCCCGGTCCGCCCCGGGGCGGGGACGCCCCAGCTCTCCGAATTCAAAGACCCTGTCGTCCGTGACTTGCTGCTATGCCGTTTCGTGGAAGTCCACGTCGTAGCCGAATATTTCTTTGAAGTACGTCATCTTCTGACGCCCGCCCCAGATTTCCAGCTCGGCGTCGCCGCGGGCTTTGATCTTCACGTCGATCTTCGACCGGTGGATCGAGCAACTCAATGACGACACGACGCTGCAGTGGCTGCGGTCGAGTCCGTCCGAGATCCGCAGCAACGCCGACCCGGTGCGGACGATTTCCTTGCCCCGCTGGCTCAACGACGCGTAAGACCGGTGACCCGGTTTCGGCGATCCCTTTCGGTGATACCGGGCGATGTTGGCCATGATCTTCACTTCTTCGCCGGTGAATCCTTTGAGCCCACCGTGGACGATCAGATATTTCGTGTGCTTGTGATGTTTCGACTTGCCGATGTGCCAGCCGATGTCGTGCAGCAGTGCGGCATATTCAATCAACTCCCGGGCCTTTTTCCCAAGGCCGTGGACCGGCTTGAGCTGGTCGAACAGATCGAGGCATATCCGGGTGACTTGCTCGCTGTGAATTTTGCTCCAATCGCACCGCCGGGCAAGATCGAGCACGCTGCGGCGGCGGGGGTCGGGCACCTCCCGGCGGATCGACAGCTCGGGCAGGTGCCGGGACAGATAATCGACTAGCATTCCTTCTCGAAGCGCCGACTTGCACACCGTGATTCGGTCGATGTTCAACCGCCGGAACAGTTCGTTCACCAACAGCGCGCCGGCGATAACCTGGTCTTTTCGCTGGTCGTCGAGACCTTTATAGGTCGACCGCTCGACGGACGTGCTTTCCAGCAGCTTGCCGACGAGTTTTTGCAGCTGGTCTCGTTCGAGCACGCCGGCGGTGTGATGAGCGCCGCCGTGGTGTCGACCGGCGTCGCCGTAAAGGGCGTGGCACATCGCCGCGAGATTTTCCATCGTCCCGCTGGTTCCGAGCGCTTCGGTCGGTTTCAAGGCTTGAATCTGTTCGCACAGCGGCGTGAGCTCTCGGTCGTAGTGCGCCTGCAGCGATTTCAAATCAGCCGGGCTGGGCGGGTCTGATTTGATGTACTTGGCGGTCATCCGCGTCGCGCCGAGCTTTCGGCTTTCGAGCATCAGCGCCTTGGTCTTGTCGGCGACGATGAACTCGACACTGCCCCCGCCGATGTCGATCATGAACGTCGGGGTCGGTTTCAGTTCCACCGCGTGTCGGACGCCGAGGTAAATCAGCTTGGCTTCGTCGCGGGC
>CBDFHW010000032.1:0-122800 GCA_965247815.1 Tepidisphaeraceae bacterium
TCCAATCAATCTGCCCGAGAACGAACCGCTCAAAGACAGCATCGAAAACTTCTGGCACTACGCAAAGATCGCCCGGTACGACGTCGCCGGCGCAGAGGGGACCCGCATCCTCGGTCAGAACCCCGACCCCCAGACGATGCTCGCGCTCTTCGAGAACACGGCCGAGCTGCACCACGACAATCTTGACGAAGCGCTGCTCCGCTGGCAGGGCGTCGACCCCATGAAAGACGTGAGCACGCAACTGCTTGCCGCCTTGAACAAAGGTCACGACGCCCGCCGGGCAGATCCGAAGTATATCGAACAGAACATCACCCTCGCCGCGCAGAACGAGCGGGGCTACAGCCTGTCGATCGGCCGACTCCGCGACAGCGGGGAGCTGGCCGTACAGGTGCTGATCGACGACCTTCGCAACCCCGACAAAGCACAACTGCACCCGGCCATCCGCAAAACGCTTCGCGACCTCGGGCTTTCGTCTATCAACCCGCTGCTCGCGGCCACCGAGATGGGCGATCCGTCCACATTAATGTCGGTCGTCAACGTTTTGGGCGATCTGGGCTATGACGTCGCCGTTCCGTACCTGCTTCGGCTGACGCAGGACCCGAAGACGCCGGCCGAAGTGAAGCAGACCGCGATGGACGCGCTGCACCGGCTTCGTATCGCCGACCCGCAATCGCTCAACGTGGCCGATGAGTTCTACAAGTTGGCCGAGCGGTTCTATTATGACAACTCCGCGGTTCGCGCCGAAAAGCGGTTCCCGACCGGTCGGGTCTGGTACTGGCGTGACGACGCGGGCCTAACCTTCAAGGAAGTTCCCCAGCCGATCTTCCACGACGTCATGGCCAAACGCGAAGCAGAGTACGCGCTCAAGCTCGCGCAGGACCAGGGAGTCAGCGGTGTCTCGGCCGACGCCCTCAGCCTCTGGCTTTCCGCGAACTACCAAGACGAAGCAGAGCTCGCCCCCGGCGCGAAAGATCCGACCATCGCGGCCGATTCGCCGTCGGCCCACTACTGGGGATCGCTCTCCGGAACCGTGTATCTGAACAAGGCCCTGTCTCGGGCGAACAAGGACCGCAACGCCCCGGTCGCGCTCCGGGTGGTTCAGTCGCTTCAGGACATTGGCGGACAGGCCAATCTGTTCGGCGGGTCTGAACACCCGCTGATGGACGCATTACAGTTCCCCGACCGGCTTGTGCGGTACGAAGCTGCTTTCGCGCTCGCGTCGGCCTTGCCGCGTGAGTCGTTCATCGGTGAAGAACGCGTCGTCCCCCTGCTTGCCGAGGCATTGAGCCAAACCGGCGCCGCCAATGTGATGGTCGTCGTTCCGTCGCAAGACCTGTTGAATGCCACGATCGATGGTCTAAAGACCGCCGGGTACAACGTGGTCGGTGGGACGACGCCCGACGAAGCAGTCAAAAACGCCGCCGTCCGACCGGCGATCGATGCGGTACTGACGACCGAAGATCTTGGGCCCACCGAGATCGCGCAATTGGAAGCCTTGGCGGGCCAAACACCGCGGCTCGAACGGGCCGTGAAGGTGATCATCACCAAGACCAAGGCGTCGCCTTACGCGGTCGAATCGGTCAGCGACATTACGTTGGCTACCACGCAAGCGAAGATCGGTGACTTTCCTGCTCTGAAGATCGCGATCGACGACGCCCGCAAGCGGGGCGGCCTGCTGCCGCTGGACGAAACCACCGCCGGCAAATACGCCACGCGGGCGGCAGATCTGCTTTCGAAAATCGCGATCAACCGCAGCCCCGTCTACGACGTGACGATCGCCGAACCGCTGCTTCTGTCGGCGTTGGACGACGTTCGCCCTGATATTGTCAAGTTCAGCGCCACGGTGCTCGGCTTGATGAACAGCCCGGAGATTCAACCCGCGCTCTTGACCAAGGCCGCGGATGAAAAAACCGCGGACGACCTGAAAGTCGCGCTGTATAAAGCGGTGGCAACGAACGCCCGCAATTTCGGCAAGAAACTCGATGCAGGCCAGATCGAGATCATTCAAAAGACTGTCGCGACGGCGACCAACCTCGACGTCCGCACCGCCGCGGGCGAAGCACGGGGCTCGCTCGACCTGCCCGCTGATCAGGCGAAGAAGCTGATCATCGACCAGGCAAAGACGTCGAACTGATTTCAATCACTGGTTGAAACCCAGTGTTGATCGATCAAGAACACGACCGGCACGGATGAGTCTTGACTCTTCCGTGTCGGCTCTGTTTCGGCAACTCAGCCGAGCCGTGATTTGAGCTCGTCGAGGAATGCGATCTGTGCCGGGTTGATCTTTTGCCCGGCTTCATCAAGTTCGAAAAACTCCGCCCGGTCGATCTCCGGAAACTCCGCCTGTTTCCCCGATCGCGGCGGCCATTCGATCGTGAACGTATTGCTCCTGAAGGTTGATACGTCGAAATCTCCTTCGAACGCCCACGCGTGGACGAGCTTCCCGCCTTTTTGTCTCACGGAACGTAATGGTATGAAGGAACCGGTCGGATTGGCCCCCAGTTCCTCGTGAAACTCGCGGATCGCGCAGGCGAGCGGGGACTCGTCGTCGAGCAATTCACCTTTGGGAATCGTCCATGCCCCGTCGTCGGTGTTACGCCAGAACGGCCCGCCCGGATGCACGAGCATCACTTCGATCCGATCGGATCTGCGTCGATACAGGAGAAGTCCGGAGCTGACTTTCGGCATAATCACTTCGGCTAAAATTCGATGCAATGGTGCCGACGGTTCGATCGCTCGCCTGCCACTTCCGAAAGGTACACCGACTCGTACGAATCGTGCATAACGTAAACCTGCCCGGAGCGTGCCGAGTTGCTGCAGGCGATCGGGTTTGTTGCGAGGCTGCCGCCTTGGATTAAGATATTGATCGGTCATGTCAAGCGAATCGTCATCTCCATCCCCGTTGCGCGGCCTGGTGATCGTGCCGGCCTACAACGAGCGTCAATCGGTGGCCCGGCTGGCCAACCGATTACACCGGGCGTTGCCGGAGTTCGACGTGCTGGTGATCGACGACGGGTCGACCGACGACACCCTCCGACAGGTGCCGTCCGGTGCCGCAGTGGTGAGCCTGCCGTTTAATCTTGGAATTGGCGCGGCGATGCAGACGGGCTACCGCTATGCCGCGTTACACGGGTACGACCTTGCGGTGCAAGTCGACGGCGACGGCCAGCACCGTCCCGGTGAGGTCCGCCGGCTGGTCGATCAACTGCTCAAAACTGATTCCGACCTGGTGGTGGGGTCGCGATTCCTGGGCGACGGCAAGTACCGGCAGTCTTTCAGCCGGCTGATGGGAATTCACATTCTCAGCACGCTGATCAATCTGCTGACCGGGTTTTCGATCACCGACTGCACCAGCGGATTCCGCGTCGCCAACCGTCGGGTCATTCGGGCGTTCGCCCATTGGTATCCAGACGACTACCCCGAGCCGGAAGTGATTCTGCTGCTGCACCGCGCCGGTTTCAAGATCACCGAGTTGGGCGTGCGCATGCGGCAGCGTCGCGCGGGCATGACCAGCATCCCGTTGATGCGCGGATTGTTTTACGTATTAAAAGTGACGACGGCTCTGCTGCTGGACATGGCGCGCGACCCGTGGCCCCGCGGGAAGGTAACCGATCATGAACCCGATGCTGATTCGACCGCTGATCCTGATCCTCTTCGGCGGGACGCTGCTGATCCTGGCCGCCCGCCGGCTCCGGCAATTCAAGCTCAAGGAGCGGTACACGCTGCTGTTCATGCTCCTGGGGCTTCCGTTTCTGGGACTGGCGGTCTGGCCCCAGGCGTTGGAGCATCTCGCCCGACTTACTCGCATTGAGGAATCGACCGTCATGCTGCTGGGCGTGTCGGTCTTTCTCATCCTCATCGTTTTCGAATTGCTCACGATCGTGAGCGTTCAGGACCGAAAAATCACCACGCTCGCGCAGATGGTGGGCATCTTGATGGAACACCAGAAGCTGGTCGACCGACAGCACCACGGCATCTCACCGAAAGACGAGCCGGGCGTCCGACCCGGTGCGATGTAATCCACTAAAATTTCGAGTCTTAGAAGGTATTCCTTAGAAGATTTCCACGCTTACGCAAAATTAGACTCGCGATTCCAATTTCGTTTTGAGAAAAGCCACTTTCAAACAGCGAGGTTCAGATGCCGCGTGGAGACAAATCAGCGTATACCGACAAACAGATTCGCCAGGCGGAGCACATTGAAGAAGGCTACGAGAAGCGAGGAACGCCCAAGAAAGAGGCCGAGCGTCGCGCCTGGGCGACGGTGAACAAGGAGACCGGCGGTGGCAAGAAAAGCGGATCAGGTCGGGGCAAACCACCGAACACCGCGCCATCGAAAAAGGGCGGTAAAATCGGGGGCAAGAGCAAATCACACGCGACCAGCGTGAAAGCCGGGAAGAAGGCTGTTAAGGCCCGTGCTGCAAAGCCGTAGACACCGGTAACAGGTTTTGCGCGGATTTAATGCACGGGCTTTCGGAGTGATAGTCCGATTGACAACCACAACTCAACGCTCGACGATTTCATCGTGACTGTACCCGCCCGCGATGTACGACCGTCCCCGAGCCCGGCGAATTCATTGAGCTTTCCCAGTATTCTCGGGCTGGCAGTAGTGTTGATCGTCGCGGTTTTATTACGGGTCCCCGGACTTGCCGACAATTCTCTAGATACTGATGAAGCCTGGGCCGTGGAGATCGCCACCGGCCGCGGCTCGCTTACGCAGCACGTTCCACTCGACCGGATTTTCCAGGTTCCTCCGATTTTTTCGTTGGCAAATGCCCCGCCGTGGTGGCAGATCTGGTCGCACATGGAAGCGACGCACCCGCCGCTTTACTCCATCCTGCTTCGATGGTGGGAAACGTTACGGGGCAACACCGATTCGAACGCTCGATTGCTGTCAGTGGGCGCATCTTTGCTCGCGATTGTGATGCTGTTCGACGTCGTTCGGCTTCAAGCCGGGCCCGGGCCGGCATTTTGTGCGAGCTTGTTGATGACGGTCGCCAGTTCGCAGGTGGAGTACGCGCGCTTCGCCCGAAGCTACACGTTGCTCATTGCGGTCGGGTTGATGGTCGCCGACGCTGTTGTGCGGATTGAATTGTTTGGAATGTCTCGCCGTCGATTGCTCGCGCTCGCGGGGGCAACATTTTTCACCCTCCTGACCCATTACTTCTGTATCGGCGCGTTGTGCGGCGTCGGTCTGTTCGTACTTTGGAAGTCGGACCGGCAACGATGGCCGCTCCTTGCGACGATGGCCGCCGCGGCGATGCTGTTCGCCGTCGTCTGGGGACCGTTCATGTGGCAGCAGCGCTATCTGTTTGCCACGGACGATCCGGCCACTCTATTCCTGACCGGGCATGACCCGAATCACCCGTTTACCACAACAATGCGGCTACTGATGGTTCCGGGTTCCATGTTGAGCCCTCTGCTCGGGCTTTGGGGTTCTCTGGCCCTGGCCGGGCTCGTTTACTTCGTGCCGCTTTTTGTTTTGAGAAAGACGTGGATTTGCTTCTGGCTGCTGTGGCTCGGCGGGACCGTCGGGGCGATCGCCTGTCTCGACCTGGCCCGGCAGACGCACCACCTCGCTTTCGGCCGGTATGTCCTGCTCGCTTCCCCGGCCGTCTACGCTCTTATTTCGATCCTCGCAGCATCAATAAGTCGTCGCCGATGGATCGGTTACACCCTCGCCGGTGGGCTTTTTTTGTACTGCGCATCGGGCGTGACCCGGGCTTACGCTCGGCCCTCCAGCGACCCTCGGTTGCTCAGTCAGGCGTTGCTGGTCCCGCCCGGCAAGGACGATCTGATCCTGTTTTCGACATCGCCGTCCTGTGATCTGTTCGGGGCACAACTCAATCTTCTGACCTTCGCGCGCTACAACGAGCCGATTTTTGCACGGGCCGCGATATTGACCCGTCCCCCGACCGCCGAGGTCCTCGCCGCCGCTCACCGCGCAAGGTTGATCTTTCTTTTCGTCCGGGAGAACGAGGTCCCGGGTATCCTTCCCGGGGCGAAGATTCTCAGCGTGAAAGAATTTCCAGGATTCGCAAACGTGTTCACGCTTCGCTTTTTTCCGGCGAAGTGAAAGCGGTGCTCCAAGCGAGAAAGATCAGTTTTGTTGTCAGACGATCGAAAACCAGTCAATTGATATGATATTTGCAACCGACATTTTTCGACTACAGCAACTTGTCTAAGGTGATCGGCAGATCGCGGACGCGTTTACCCGTGGCATTGTAGATCGCGTTCGCGACCGCAGCACCGACACCCGTGATGCCGATCTCGCCGATCCCGTGCGCACCCATCGGCGTGTGCGGGTCGGGCAGGTCTGTCCAGATGACATCGATCTCCGGCACGTCCATGTGTGCGGGTACGTGGTACTCAGCCAGACTCGGGTTGGCGATTCGGCCGGTCCGATCATCGAACTGCGTCTCCTCCATTAGCGCAAGACCCAACCCCATAACAATCCCGCCCCGGAACTGGCTCTTCGCTGTCTTAGCGTTGAGGATGCGCCCGCAATCGAACGAACCAAGAAATCGGCTTACCCGCGGTTCTCCGGTGATCGAGTTCACCCGAACCTCGGCAAACATCGCCCCGAACGAATGCATCGACCAGTGCAACGTTTCGAGCGGCGCCGGTGCGCTCGTTTCGGCGACGACTTCGTCGACGCCCGCTTGCTGAAGAATGGACGCGTAGCTTTCACACTGCGTCGTATCTTCGAGTTTGCAAAGACCGGCATTCTGGCATGCGACCTGGTCTGCGTCCGCGCCGTATAACGGCGACTGCTTGCCGACGAGTTTCAAAAGCTTGGTGACCAATTCGCGATGTGCTGCAATGACAGCTGCGCCGATCGAAGCGGTCTGCGAAGAACCGCCGGCTAAAAATGTGCCCGACAGTTTCGAGTCGCCGTACTTTACAGTGACCATGTCCATCGGCAGTCCGGCACGTTCGGCCGCGACCATGGTCTGGGTCGTGGCCGTCCCCATCCCCATCTCGTGGGCCGCGATCTCGACAGTCAGCCGTCCTGTGTTGGTAAGCGTCAGCTTCGCGCCGCCCCCGGGCATGCGGTAATACGGGTATGTGGCGGTCGCGCAGCCGACACCGATCAACCATTCGCCCTCGCGGCGTGTGCCCGCGGTCGCGCTCCGCGAGTTCCAGCCGAACCTTTCGGCGCCGGCGCGGTAAGCTTCGACAAGATGCCGAGACGAGAAGGGCTTACCCGATGTCGGGTCTTTCTCGGGCTCGTTGCGCAGTCTCAGTTCGATTGGGTCGAGCGACAATTTTTCTGCCAATTCATCGACGGCCGTTTCCAACGCAAAAGTGCCGATCGATTCGCCCGGGGCGCGCATGAACGTGTTGGCGACCATGTTCATGTCGGCGACGCGCTGTTCGAGTTTAAACGTTCGAGCCGCGTAGACGTGTCGGGCAGGAAACGTGAATTGCTCGGGGCAGTCATTGTGCGACGTCATCGCCGCGATGCCGGTGTGAATTAATGCTTCGAAGTGCCCGTCCGCGTCGGCTCCGATCGCAACCCGCTGCTCTGTGGTCGTTCGCCCGCCGACCGTGCGGTACACCCCTTCGCGGGATAAAACCACTCTGACCGGCCGGCCAGAGACCTTGCTCGCCGCGGCAGCGAGAACGTGGTGGTGCCAAAGCGTCTTGCCCCCGAAACCACCGCCCACGTATGGGGATGAAACCTGAACCTGGTCTTCCTTGATTGCAAACGCCTTGGCCAGCGTCCATGCCGACTGCGCTAATGCCTGGGTCGCGTCGTGGACAAAAAGGTTACCTTCTTCCCAGTACAGCGTAGCCGAGTGCAGTTCGATGGCGTTGTGGTTGTACCTTGGAGTGTGAAACGTAACGTCGACCTTGTGAACGGCGGCGGCGAGCGCCGCTTCGGCGTCGCCTATTTCGATTTTGGGCCGCTCACCCAAGACGCTGTCGGGCAGTCGGGAATTTTTCTTGGCTTGATTAAAATCGACGACCCCCGGCTCTGCTTCATATGAAACGCGGACCAGCGACTTCGCATAGTCCGCTTGTTCCTGCGTCTCGGCCAGCACGACCGCGATGGTCTCCCCGTTCCAGTGAATCAAATCATCCTGCATAATCGGCAGATCGCTCGGACCCGCGGCCTTCGGACTGGAATTAAAAATCGGGGTCGGTTTCAACCTGGGGGCGTTGCGGTGCGTCATGACCAGCACAACGCCCGGCGCGGCCTCGGCAGCTGTGGTGTCCAAGGTTTTGATACGGCCTTTTGCGATACTGCTGTAGGCGAGGGCGGCATACGTCATGCCCTTCACCGCGATCTCGGCCGCGAACGGCGCGGTGCCGGTGACTTTCAGTCGCCCGTCGAGCCTGGAAACTGAAGTGCCGATCAGGCCTTGCTTCCGCTCGATCAACGGATCGGGCTTGCCGCCCGGCAGCCAGGAATCCGGGGCCGACTCGATCGCTTTTTCCATTACTGCTTTAGCGGCATTCGTAATGACACTCATCAATTTACCTCCAGCAGTTCCTGCAGGACCGCGGTCATTGTTCGTTCGGCGAGGGGGATTTTAAAGCCGTTGTCACGCAGCGGTTTCGCGTCGGCGAGTTCGGCGAGCGCCGCGGCGCGAAAATTTTCCGTCGTCGCGGGGCGGCCCTTGAGCGCGGCTTCGGCTTTCCACGCACGCCAAGGTTTGTGGGCGACCCCGCCCAGGGCAAGCCGCACGTCTTTTACCGTCCCGTTATCGACGTCCAACGCGGCCGCGACCGATACCAGGGCAAACGCATAGCTCGCACGATCGCGAACCTTCCGATAGGTCGACCGAACTGCGAAATGGAGAGCCGGCAACTCGACCGCAGTGATCAATTCGCCGGAATCGAGGACCGTGTCCCGATCGGGTTGTTCTTCCGGGAGCCGATGCAAGTCGGTAAAAGGCAACCGTCGTTCACCGCCGGCACCGTGCACGTGCACCACTGCTCCAAGCGCGGCCAAGGCGACGCACATGTCTGAAGGGTGTGTTGCGACGCAAGCGGAAGAAGCGCCGAGAACCGCGTGATTTCGATCGAATCCACCGACCGCGTCACAACCCTGGCCCGGGTTACGTTTGTTGCAACTCGCGCCATCATTGTCATAAAAATAGGTACACCGCGTCCGCTGCAGAATGTTCCCGCCGACGGTGGCCATGTTGCGAATTTGCGCCGAAGCGCCTGCGAGAATCGCCCGCGCGAGCACCGGATATCGCGTTCGCACTGCCCGGTGTTCGGACACGGCGGTGTTGCTCGCAGCGGCACCGATTAGCAGGCTGCCGTCGTCGCGTTCGGTGATTTCTGTCGAAAGGGTTTTGACGTCGACCAGCGTGGCAGGATGCTCGATCGTCTCTCGCATCAGATCGACCAGATTGGTGCCGCCGCCGAGATACTTTGTGTCGGGTTGGTTCCCGTAACGGACAGCTTCAGCAACATCCCCGGCGCGGGTGTAGGTGAACAGATTCATTTGGAAGCCCCCGCGTAGAGTTCGCTGACAGCGTCGACGATGCCGTTGTACGCCCCACACCGGCAGAGGTTGCCGCTCATTCGCTCACGCAATTCGTCGTGTGACAAGGCGATCGTCTCGGCCCCCAGGTCTGTCGTGACGAGACTGGGAACGCCGCGTTTCAACTCGCAAGCCATCCCGACGGCGGAGCAGATTTGCCCGGGCGTGCAGTACCCACATTGAAACCCGTCGTGATCGATGAACGCTTGCTGTAGCGGGTGCAGTTCGCCATCGCTGCCGAGGCCTTCGATCGTGGTGATTGATCGGTCCGCGTATTGAACCGCTAATGCCAGGCAGGACAGAATTCGCTCCCCGTCCACCAGAACCGTGCAGGCTCCGCAGGCGCCCTGATTGCAGCCTTTTTTAGAACCATGCAGCCCGAGGTGGTCGCGAAGAAAATCGAGCAGGGAAACGCGGGGGTCTAGATCGGCTCGAACTGATTTTCCATTGATGACAAAGTGCATAAGACCTCGGTGTTGCTCGCGCCATTGCTGGATGCGATGGGGTGGCTTCCAGAGACCGGACGCACGACCGACGTTTAAAATAGGAGCGTCTCAACGACTAGGTCAATCAACGAAATTCCGAATTGTAGGGTCGTTGCAATACGAGGATCATTGTCGTCGAAGATTCGGATCGCGTAGGCGGTCAACGTGATCGCTGGCATTCCGGGCAAAAATGCGTCGACCGTCCGCCCAGCACGAATCGCTCGATGGGCGTTTTGCAGCGGCGACAATCTTTTCCGGCGCGGTCGTACACCGCGTGCAGTTTTTGGAAACCGCCCGGGTTTCCGTCGGCGTCGAAATAATCGCGTAGCGTGCTGCCGCGATGTTTGATCGCTTTGTTCAATGTGAGCTTGATCGACCGATTCAGGTCAGTTACTTGCCGGCTCGTCAGTTCAGAGGCGACCGTGAGCGGATGGATCCGCGCGTGAAAGAGTGATTCGTCGACGTAAATATTCCCTAGACCTGCAACCACCGTTTGGTCCATCAGCGCGTTCTTGACCGCCCGCCGTGTGCGTGCCAAGGCCATCGCCAGTGTGCGCGTTCGAAGGTTCAGCGGTTCCGGTCCCATTGTTCCGTCCGATGGGTCTTGTCCGAGCCACCAGACGCCACCAAATCGCCGGGGGTCGCGAAAGCGGAGATGGTTCACTGCGTCGTGTGAAAAACTGATAATTAAATGTGTGTGCGCGAGTTTTTCACCCGCTGCCGGCTCGAACGTCAAACGCCCGGTCATACCGAGATGCACGTAAAAACGGTTCCCGTCATCGAGTGTAAAAACGATTCGCTTACCGCGGCGGTCGATGGATTTGACGACTCGGCTGATCAGGTGATGCCCCAGGTCGATTTCCGCGGGAGTCACAATGTCCGCCCGCCGCAAGTCGATTTCGGCGATCGTGCGTCCCATCACGTTCGGCCTCAGCGTGTCGACCACGGTTTGTACTTCCGGCAATTCTGGCATCAGGCCTTTCCGAGGACTCTTTCAACGAACGAATAATAGACTCCTCAGCTCGCCGAGCCTGAAACGACCGGAATCCGCGTTCTCTGGAAGACATCGCTGAAAGATTTTCAAATGGCGATCAGATTGCGAATATAAAATCGTCGGGCGTTGATTCGTTTTGCCAGGAGCGAGCATTGGACACATTAAGCAATTTGATCCATCAAATGTTGTCGGCGCGGCGAATCGCGGTGGTCGGTATCAGCAAAGACCCCTCGCGTCCCAGCCACTTTATAGCTCAATACCTGCTCGAGGCCGGCTACGACGTCGTTCCCGTAAATCCTGTGCTCGATACTGTCATGGGGTTACGCTGCTATGCGAGCCTCGCCGAGTTGCCCGAACCGGTCGACCTGGTAAATGTCTTCCGCCGCGCCGAGTTTATCCCTGCGATTGTCACGGCGGCAGCGCAGGCTCACGCGGGTGGTCTCTGGGTGCAGTCCGGCATTCGCAGTCAGGAAGCAATGAAGCTTGCCCAGGCGGTTGGCATCCCTTACGTCCAAGACCGATGTATCATGATCGAACACGCGCGGTGGGCACGGTAACGGCCGGGTTCCGAATGCGGATGGCTATTAACCTTCAAGATCTGCGCCTTATCGTGGCACGTGCATTCTTGACCGTGTATCAGGTGCAGCGATATTTATTGAACGGCAACGGAGTGCCGCGAACGCACGAGCGGGGACGCCCGTACCAAGGCGAACGCCGCCGGCCTTTGGTCCTTCAAAGGTCTTTATTCGAAACTTCGCCGGCCCTGGAACATCTATACTGATACCGGCTTATTGAATAGAGTAAGGCGCCGCGCCGGGTCGCAGTTGATGCGTGCTCCAACCGGCCGAATGTATCCACTGTCGTCGCGAACGAAGGAAAATAGATGGAAGCTCACCTGGGAATCGTGCAGTCGACCGAGACCGATCTTGCGGCCGAAGAGCTGGCAGCCGTCGAGAAGCTGCAGAGGGGTTACCACGAGATGAAAGCCGAGCTGGCCAAGGTCATCGTCGGTCAGGACGCGGTGATCGAGGAGCTGCTGATCGCGCTGTTCTGCAAAGGGCACGCGCTGCTGGTGGGTGTCCCGGGGCTGGCCAAGACGTTGCTGATCTCGACGCTCGCGCGGACTTTGGGGTTGAGCTTTAATCGCATCCAGTTCACACCGGACCTGATGCCTTCCGACATCACCGGAACCGAGGTGATCGAGGAAGATAAGATGACCGGCGGCCGGAGCATGCGTTTCGTGCGCGGGCCGGTTTTCTCGAACGTGATCCTGGCGGACGAGATCAACCGCACGCCGCCGAAAACCCAGGCGGCTCTGCTCGAAGCGATGCAGGAGCACCAGGTAACTGCCGGGGGCAAACAGCACCGGTTGCCGCAGCCGTTTTTCGTGCTCGCGACCCAGAACCCGATCGAGCAGGAAGGCACCTACCCGCTGCCCGAAGCGCAGCTCGACCGATTCATGTTTAACATTAATGTCGGATACCCGAGCGAGGACGAGGAATTTCAGATCGTCCGCATGACGACCCAGGGCCAGAAAATTGACTTGAAACACGTGCTGAGCGGCGAAGAAGTGATGGCCCTGCAGGAGATCGTCCGCAAGGTGCCCGTCGCGGACCACGTGATTCGGTACGCGCTGAAGTTCACCCGGCTGACCCGCAAGACCGAAGGCGGTTGCCCTGATTTTGTTAACGACTACGTCGGCTGGGGCGCGGGACCGCGGGCCAGTCAGTACTTGATCCTGGCCGGCAAGGCCCGTGCGCTATTGAAAGGCCGATACCACGTCAGCAGCGAGGACATTCGGCAAGTCGCGTTACCGGTGCTCCGGCATCGCATCGTGACGAACTTCAATGCCGAGGCCGAGGGGGTCAAGAGCGACACGATCGTGAAGAAGCTGATCGAGCATATTCCCCAGCAGGCGACGGCCGAGATGGACCGAACCGCCGCGAAGCTGATGCGGGACACGCCGGCGGCGTGAGACGTTGGAATTGTTCAAAAGCTGACAGACTTTCGCTGCCGACGACTTCATCCCATTTTGTAAACGCTTCGGCTGCCTTGAAGAGCCTAGAGATTGTCGAACGCGGCTTGAAGCTTTGGAAGGAATGACAGAACCCGGTAACGATTATCGTAAGTACCTCGACCCGCGGACGCTGGCGAAGATCTCTTCGCTGGACCTGCGAGCTCGGTTGATCGTCGAAGGCCTGACCAGTGGCATGCACCGCTCGCCGTACCAGGGGATCAGCGTCGAGTTTGCCCAGCACCGCCAGTACGTGCAGGGGGACGATATCCGCCACGTCGACTGGAAAGTGCTGGCCAAGACCGACAAAATTTATCTGAAGCAGTATCTGGAAGAGACGAATCTTCATCTGATCTGCGCGGTCGATGCCAGCGAATCGATGGGGTACGGCACTGTGGTGGCCGACGATTCCGATTCTACAGCGGTCGACCGACCGCCGCGGACCAGCGTGCTCGATGTGGGTTCCTCTAAGCCCCGGTGGACCAAATACGACCATGCCACGGCGCTCGCCGCGGGACTGTCTTATTTGACGATCCAGCAACAGGATTCGGTCGGGCTCGCGATCTTCGATCAGGCGATGAACAGGTATTTTAAGCCGAGCAACTCGCCGGGGCAGTGGAAGCTGATCACGCAGGAACTGCAGCAGGTGCCTCGGTGGAACAAAACCAACACCGGCAAAACGCTGGACCAGTTGGCTGAGAAACTGACGCACCGAAGCCTGATCGTGTTGCTGTCTGATCTGTTCGACGACATCGACAGTTTGAAGCAAGGGCTGCGTCACCTGCGATACAAAAAACACGAAGTGATCGTTTTCCAGATCCTGGACCCGGCGGAGATTGAGTTCCCTTTCGACGACGTCACCCTGTTTAAAGGCCTTGAAGAGGCAGGGCAGTTGCTGACCGAACCGCGGTCGCTTCGCGCGGCGTACCTCGAGCAGCTCCGAACGCACACCGAAACGCTTCAGAAAATGTGCCGGGGCATGCGGATCGATTTCGCGCGAATCAACACCGGCGAATTTCTGGACGTCGCGTTAAGCGGTTTCCTTGCGACGCGGTCCGCGAGCATCAAATGATGGGCATTCCTACGCGAAAGTTTCAGTTCATCTTTCTGCTGCTGACCGCGTCGTATCTCGGCCGGTGCGCGAACAGTCAGCCCGGTCAGACGGAGCTTCCGCCGACCATGACTTGGAATCAAGTTCCGCAGGTCATTGGATCGCTCGGCAAGCCGGTCGGTACGTTCATTGATCTCAAAGGAACGACGCCCGGTCATTCGATGATGATGGACAATCCGATATACATCAGCGACGTCGACGGGCAGATTTTGGACCGGCCGGTTCTCATACAAATGCCGGGTCACCGCGATTTCCGGCCCGGTCGAACGTACGAGTTCCGTGGCTATGAGACCGGTGGTTACGCCGGCAATTCGGCAGACCCGCTGCATCGTGGCAATGACCAACCGCAGAAGCCGTTTCGATTTGACGTCTGGCTCGTTGCGACTGTCGTTAAAGAATAGACGATGAATTTACTGGCAATGATTTCATTTCTTGCGCCGGCGTTCGCCGCGGCGGGTCTGGCGTTGGCGGCGCTCCCGATCGCCATACACCTGTTGAATCGGCGGCGGTATCGGACGGTCGAATGGGCGGCGATGGATTTCCTGCTGCGGGCGATGCGGAAAAATCGCCGACGGGTGCGGTTCGAGCAGTGGCTGCTGCTCGCGACCCGGTGCCTGGTGCTCGCGCTGCTTGGTCTCGCACTCTCGCGACCGTTGGGTTGCGATAATAGTTCCCACGCATCGTTCGGCGGGCGGACCGGGCTGCACGTGTTCGTCGTCGATAACAGTTATTCGATGTCGTACCTTTCCTCCCGGCAGGGGGCGAACACGCATCTGGAACAGGCGAAGATCATTGCCGGGCAGATGATCGACAAGCTCAGCGCGGGCGGCGAATCGGTGGTGATTATCACCGCGGGCAAGCCGGCCACCGGCGTATTGCCCAAGCCCAGCTATGACCTTCAGCAGGCCCGCGCGATCCTCGGACGGGTGCCCCAATCGTTCGGCGCGACTGATCTGGCGGCAGCGCTTCGCACCGCGATCGATGTCGGCCGGGAGAACGAACGTCAGACGAATAAAAACCTGTACATCCTGAGCGACGCCACCGCGAGCGCCTGGCAGGGTCCGGACGCCGCCGCGATCAAGGCCGAGGGACAGGACTTGGCGAAGCTGTATCGCGTCGTGAGCTTCAATCTTTCCAAAGGCGCGCAGTGGAATCAGGCAGTCCTGAACCTGTATCCGTCATCAAATCTGGTTACGACCAACACACAGTTCGGTGCCGATTTTATCGCAGACGTGAAAGCCTACGGCGTTCCCCATGACGCGACTTTGCAGTGGAAAGTGGACGGCAAGCTGATCGGCGGCGGGGGCGCGATGCGTCCGGATACTGGCACGCAAACCCAGACCGAGCCGCAGTCGCAATTGCAATCATCCATCAAAGCCGGTGGGGCGCATTTGATCACGGCATCAGTCGTCGGCGACGACCCGTTGCAGGTCGACAATTCACGCAACCGCGTGATCAACGTGTTGTCGCAGCTGAAGGCGCTGATCGTGGAAGGCCAGCACGGCGCGGGGCAGGAAGGCGGTTCGGGACTAAACCTGCAAGTGGCGTTGGCGGGCCTCAGCAAAGCGGGGCAGTCGGACGGCTTTGCCGCCCCGGATCTTATCAGTGATCTGGAGTTGGCCGACCACCTCCTGGCCGATTACCGAGCGGTGATTCTGTGCGGCGTCTCGCAGCTAACACCCGCCGAAGCCGACGAGTTGCAGTCGTTCGTTAAATCGGGCGGTACGCTGATGGTGTTTCTCGGTGAAAATATATCGGCCGACAACTACAACACGGTGATGCTCCCGCGGCACCTGATCCCCGGCCCGTTGACCAAGCGGATGATCGCCGGCGAAGGCAACAGCTACTACTTCGATTTTAACGCCAACGGGGTGCTGCATCCGCTGATGAAGGCGTTCGAACATCAGGAGAACACGGGATTGGAAAACGCACAGGCCTTTGGCTACTGGCAGACTGACGTGCCGAACGACCCGCAACTACGCGTCTTGAATTGGAAGCCTTCCGAGGGCGTGCACCCCGACCCGGGCACCAGGCCGGATCCGGCCATAACGCAGGAGACCGTCGGCACGGGCAGGGTGGTCTTCGTATCCACCTCGGCCAACGAAGAATGGGTCACCTTCACCCGTAAACCGGTTTACACCGAGCTGGTGAATGAGCTGCTGTCGGGTTCGGTGAACGTCGGCGACGCATGGATGAACTTGGTCGTCGGAGACGAACTGCGTGTCCCTTCGACACTGAAGCTGACCAGTGCGCCGGCGTTGCTCGACCCCAAATCCCGGCCGGTCGCGTTGCAGTTGACCACTGCGTCGGACGGCACGGCCAGTTATGTGAGCACCCAATTGGCCGAACCGGGTGCGTACACACTTGCGACGGGCACGACCCGCATCCCGATCGCGGTCAATGTGCCAGCCGAGGAGGCCGACGTTCACACGATTGATAATACGGCCATTAAAACCGCGCTGGGTGGAATTGATCTGGCCTTGAATGACGATCAGATTCCGACCGAAACGGCAATGTCGTCGGCCGGCAGCGACTGGGGCTGGGGAGTCATGCTGGCGGTGCTGTGCGTGGTCGGGCTCGAGTCGTTTTTAGCGATGCAGTTCGGGCATTTTCGGCGGTGATCGACGTGAAGGCTCGCCGGTCCCGAGTGTATAATCTTCTCGCTGAAGCGTCCGATTGCGACGCGGTTTGCCGTAAATCCCGTGGGCCTTCATGAACGACACCGTCCGCCACCTTTACGAGTTCTGCCTGGGGCTGCCCCGGGACTTTCTGCACCAGCAGGGCGAGTGGTCGTTGCAGTTCAATCCGGTCTGGCGGAAGGTCCCGTACATTGATGCCGGCGCGGCTAATTGGCTGATGGGGCTTGCCGCCGCCGCCGGATTGCTTTTTGTCATCCTGAAACCGCCGTCCTTCGGCGAGGTTGGTCCGATCAGCCGCGCGGTTCTGTCGCCGTTAGCTTGTCTTGTGCCGGATCGGCTTCGTCTCGCGGCGGGAAGATTTCTTCGATTTGCCGGCATCGCGGGCCTGTTCGCATTTTTACTCGCACAACTGCATGGCGCTGTAGCTTGGAACTACGTGCTCGCGGTCTCGGCGGGGTTGCTGGTCTTGCAGATCTATCGCCAGGACGGCAGGTCGATCGCCGTGCGTTCGATTCTGGGCGGACTACGGCTGAGTCTGTTCGCGATCATCCTTTTCCTTTTGAACCGGCCGATGGTCACGCTGGGGCAAAGCCGCACGGAACCTTCGGTGCTCGCGGTAATGCTGGACGACAGCAGCAGCATGCGCGTGCCCGACACGGGTCCGAAGACCGCGCCGCAATCCCGGCTCGCGGACGTTCAATCTCTGTGGTCTTCGCAAAACGGCCGGCTACTGAAGGAACTGGCGAAGACCCACGACGTTCGATTGTATCGATTCGACCACGACGCCCAACCGCTGGCCGAGGTGCAGACGCCCGCGCCGGGGTCGAAGGCATTCGCCGACACGACGGCCGCCACCGCGGCAATAGCGGGGCTGAATCCCCAGGTGGAAAGCACGCAGGTGTTGCCGTCGATTTTGACAGTGCTTCAGGACCTGCAGGGGCAGCGTGTCGCCGGCGTGGTGCTGATGACCGACGGCCGCGACACGCCCGCGCGGAACATCGCCGAGGGGCTAGAAGCGTTGAAGAACTACGGCGTCAAGGTGTTCCCGATCGCCGTCGGTTCGGATCAGCAGCCGAAGAACATTTCCGTGCAGAGCATGCAACTGGACGACGTGGCCTTCAAAGGCGACGTCGTGAACGTCAAAGCCATGGTCCGCGGTTCAGGTTACGAGCCGAACCATGCCGTACACGTTGTCCTGAAAGACCGCAAGACCGGACTCATTCTGCCCGACGTCGACGGTCACCCGTCCGAAAAAACCATCACATTGACCGACGACAAGCCGGTCGAAGTTGAACTGCAGTGGAAGACGTCGGACCTGGGCAATCGTGACGTCGCGTTCGAGGCCGTAAAGCAGACCGGCGAACTGGACGACGCCGACAACCAGCGTGAAGCCGTTGTTTCAGTGCTGGACGCGAAGATCACGGCGCTGTTCGTCGATGGGTACCCCCGCTGGGAATACCGATATTTAAAAAACGCGATGATCCGCGACAAGACGATTTCCGTCTCGTGCCTGTTGGCCAGCGCGGACGCGAATTTTCTGCAGGAAGGGAATAAGCCGTTGCCGAGCGCGGCTAGCACGTCGGCCGGTCATTTTCCGGACACCATCGAGCAGTTGATGGAGTACGACGTCGTAATCTTCGGGGACGTCGACCCGCGGTATTTTTCGGACACGCAGCTTCAACTGGTGAACGAATTCGTGAACCGGGGCGGTGGGTTCGAGATGGTTGCCGGCGAACGGTTTTCACCCCAAGCGTACAAAAACACGCCCATCGAGCCGTTGCTCCCGGTCACGATTGCCAGGACTGAATCCACCGACGCCGCGTCGGTGATTTCGCAAGGCTTCAGACCGTCGGTGACCAAAGCGGGTGCGGCGACGAGCATTTTCCGGTTCCTGCCGGACCGCGAGAAAAATGACGATTATCTTCGCAACCAGATCCAACCGCTGTTCTGGTACTGCCGGGGGATTACGGCAAAGCCCAGTGTCGGGGAAGTGCTCGCGGAGCACCCGACGGAGATGGGCTCGGACGGGCACAAGTCCCCGCTGCTGGTTGCCGGTCGGTACGGTGGACGCACCCTGTTTTCTGCCGTCGACGAATCCTGGCGATGGCGGTTCTACACCGGCGAATCAGTCTTCGACAGCTATTGGGTTCAGCAGCTTCGCTACCTGGCCCGGAATCGAAAAATCGGACAACGTCGAATCACGGTCACTTCAGATCAGCCCGTTTACGAACTGGGCGGGCAGGTACGTTTGATGCTGCGCGTGATCGATCCGGCATTGGTCCGGCAACTTCCGGATCAGCTCCGCGTCCAACTTAAAGACGGCAACGGAAACGCCGTCCGGAACGAGAATTTAGTCCGGCAAGACGGGTCGGGTGGTGAAACCTATGTCGGATCGTTTACCGCCGACCGGGTCGGAAAATTTACCGTTCAACTACCGCCGGTCGCGGCCGGCGTTGATATGCTCGAGACTCCGGTGCAGGTGACGCTCCCAAAGATGGAACTGAACGACCCGCGGGTCGATCGTGTTCAACTGGCCCGGCTGGCGTCCGAAACGCTCGGCAGGCCGATCGAATTCGATAATGCGGCCGCGGAACTCGTGCAGATTCCGAGTGCGGCCAAAACACTGCCGAACGTCAGTCAGCAACCGCTTTGGAACGCGCCCCTGGTGCTAATCGTCTTCGTGCTGCTGGTCGGCACCGAATGGGTGACGCGAAAGGTTTATGGAATGGTTTGAAGCGTGGGTGCACCGCACCGAGTGGTGCCTTGCCGAGGTGAAAATAATCGCCGCCGGCAGCCGCCCACGGCGAGTACAATATTTGCAGCAGCGAATGGGTCTTTTGGAAGCATTCATCGAGAGCATAAATCCGCGACCTTGCTTCGACCGGTAAGTTACTGTCCAGGAAGATTTTTATGCCGCCAACAATCCTGATCGAATCGCTGGAAAGCGTGCGGCGACGTGTCCGGTGGCTCGGATTTCTCTTCGGCGTCGGTCTCGTTCTGACCGCTGCCGTGGTGCTCCTGCTCACCGCGGTTGCGTTCGACTATCTGCTGAATCTCCCGGCATTGCCGCGGTTGGTGCTGGTTCTTCTGGCGACCGCCGGCGTCGGCTACGCGCTCTGGCATTGGATCATCCGATCACTTCTGGCGAAGCTCACCCTGACTGATGTCGCCGGGCGGATCGAACAAACGTATCCCCAGTTTCAAGACCGGCTTCGCAGCACTGTGGACATCCTCGGCGGTAAAAATTTGCCCGGCTCTAAGGTAATGAAACAGCGGGTGGTTTCAGAGGCCAGCCGGCTGACGCAGAGTCTTGATCTGAACCAAGTGGTGGTCGTTCGACCGGTCTGGTACTCGGCCGGGGCGGGCACCGTGGCGGTCGTGTTGCTGGTCCTGCTGCTCGGAATGATCGGCCCGCAGTATTCCCGGATCGCGTTTCAACGCCTCTTCATGCCGTTCGGGGAAAACCCCTGGCCCAAACTGGTGAACATCGAACTGGTCGGTTCGATCCCCGAGCGTGTGTCGGTCGGGCAACGGATCGACGTCGCGATGAGGCTTTCTCTCGGCGACAAGGCCAGCCGAAAGGCCGTCATCCATTACCAGTACGGGGACGTCGCGGGAGGGCAGTTCGGCCCCGAGGAACAGGAGTACATGACCCGCGGTGACGACGGCGTCTATCACGCCTCGATCGACGCCAAGACCCCGGCCGATGCCGCGTCCGGTCAACTCCGCGTCTGGGTCGAATCGGGCGACGATAAACGGCAGATAAATCCGGTAAAGGTAGTGCAGCGACTGACCGTGAGCCGAGTCGACGCGAACATCACCCCGCCCGCCTACGCGAATTTGCCGGCTGGCCGGGCCAACTTGGGGCAGAATCCGTTGACTGTCACTTACGGCTCGAAGATTCAGCTGACCGTGACGTTCAACAAGCCGCTCGATGCGGACCACCCGATCCTGCTGGAATCTCTGACCCCGAAATCCACCGCGGCGTTTAAATGGGACGCGCCGGTCGGGAATGTTGTTACTGCTTCGCTCGACGCGACCGATTCTGTCAGATTCCACCTGCACGGCACCGACACCGACGGACTGAAAAACACCTCGGTCGAGGAATATGAAATTATCGTCAGACCGGACCAGAATCCGAGCGTGGTCATCGAGAACCCGCGCCGGAGCGAGGACCGAACGCCGCAGGCAGTGGTTCCCATGCAAGGCGTTGCCGAGGACGATTTCGGAATCACTACGTTGACGCTTGTCGTCGATCGGCTTGGGGACAAGAAGCATTGGGAACTGCCATTGGTCGAGAAGGCCGCGGCGACCCCCGGCACGCAGTGGATCAAGGTGGATGCCGGACAGAACGATGCCGGCCCGAAGGATGCGGGGCAGAACGCCGACGTGCAGCGGTTCCGCGCGAACTACGCCTGGGATCTGGCGGCGCTCAAAGACGCGGGGCTTCGATCGGGCGACGTGCTGGAGTATTTCCTGCAGGTCAATGACAACTACCAGTTTAACGGCTCGTTTCACGCACCGGTCGCCAGCGGGAAGCTCCGCATCACGATCATCAGCCAGGAAGAGTTGACCAACAAGATTGTCAGTGCGTTGAGCACGGTCGCCGAGCAGGTGACGACGATCAAGCAGACCCAGACGGCGACGCAGAAGCAGACGACGAGCTTTGCCCGGGACGTGCAGGGCAAGCCGGCGATGGACAACGCGGACAAGACCGCCGCCGAACGGCTCGCCGCACAGCAAAGCACGATCGCGTCGCAGACCAAATCCATTGCCGGCAAGCTGGCCGAGATCCAGCAGCAGATGCAGGAGAACAAATCGACGAACCAGGACTTGAAAGACACAGCGCGGGACGTCGGGAACCTGCTGAACAGTGCGGCCGAGAATCCGATGAAGAACGCGGCCGGCGACATCGGTACCGCGAAACAGACCGCTGAGAAAGAAGACCGCGACCAGAAACTGTCCGAGGCAAAGAACATGCAGGCGCAGGCCGGTGACGCGCTTCAAAAATCGCTCGACCGGATGGGTAATATCGGCAGCCTTTCGCGGACGATCGACAAGCTCCGTGACATTCTTGCCGAACAGGGAAAGCTTTCAGCCGACACGGCAGAACTCGGGAAAAACAATCTCGGCAAAACCCCGGACCAGATGTCGGCCGGGGATCAGAAGAAGCTGGGCGAGTTAGCCAAGGCCCAGGCGGAGCTCGGGGCCCGGACGGCCAAGGCGATCGAGCAGATGCAGAAGGACGCCGACAAGCTTGCCAAGGCAGACCCCGCGGGATCCAAGGCGATGAGCCAGGCCGCTGACACCGGCCAGCAGCAGAACGTTCCGGGCAATCAGAAAAAGGCGTCGGACGCCGCGGCGCAGAATCAGCAGTCGGCGGCCCAGTCCGGGCAGAAGCAGGCCGAGCTGGGCTTGCAGATGATGCTCAGCGACCTGCGTGAAGCCGAGAAACACAAGCTCGACGAGCTCGCGCGGAAGCTGGCGGAACTGCAGACGCAGGTCGCGATCCTGATCCGGCAGCAGGCGGGTCACAACCTCGATAACCTGACGCTGCAGGGCGCGGATGTTCTGGCGAAACTGGTCCCTGCAGTCAGGGATGATCTGTTCACCTATGCCGAGCGGGACGCAAAGTCGCCGCCGCCGTCGGTCGCGGACGTGACCATGCTTTCGTCGGCGCAGGAACAGACCGAACGAAACGCCCGCGACATCGCCAAGGCCGCTGAAGATCTTCCCGAGGGCGGCGAGTCTGCGGATCACATCACTCAGGCCGCGGACAAAATGGAGCGGGCGATCGTCAACCTACGCGACAACAAGCTGGCCGACGCTTACAAGCCCGCTCAGGTCGATGCGCTGTCGGCTCTGCTGCAGGCCAAGAAGTTGATCGATCAACAGAAAAAGAAGACCGACGACAAGCAGGAAGACCAAAAGAAGGAAGCGATCCGGCAGGCGTTCGCCGCGATTCGCGCTCATCAGGACGAGATCAATGCACGAACGACGGCCGTCGATTCGGCCCCCCGTAACGACGACGGTACAATGCACCGCGAAGAACTGGTCCGGCTCGGACAACTGCCGGGCGAGCAGGGCAAGGTCGCGGCCGAGGCGCAGAAGCTCGACGAATCACTCGCCGGTCTGGGCAGCATCGTCTACAGCTGGGCCAATCGCGACATCGTGAAAAACATGCGGCAGATTAAAGACCTGCTCGGCGCCGCACAGACCGGGCTTGTGACGCAGGTCGGCCAGAAGCAGATCATCGCCGAGTTAGACGCCATGATTCGTGACCTGGCGACCAAACCCGAAGAAAGCAAGTTTGCTCAGAAAAATGGAAGTGGTGGGGGGGGCGGTGGTGGTGGGGGCGGGTCCAGCATACCGACCGAAGCCGAGTTCCGCTTGACAAAGGACCTGCAGATTGCCGAGAACGACGCGACGATTGCGATCAACAAGCAGCCTCGGCAACCGCAGGCCGACATGCTCGCCCTGGGCGGGCGGCAAGGCGAACTGCGAAACCTGCTCGATCAGTTGTTGCAGAAAGCTTCACAGGGCAAGGCAAAACTCCCGCCCGAGCCGGACAACCGCGACCAACTTCCAGAAGAAGCCGGCGGAGACCCGTCCAAAGCTGCAGAGAAAGTCGACAACGCCGAACTGGATCAGGACCTGCTCGGCGGCGGCGGGAAGAAAGAAAAGCCTGAGAACGCAGAAGCGATGCACGATCTGAATTTGGTCGGCGACCGGATGGCGCGGGCCAGACAACGGCTTGCGATCAACAGCGATCCCGGCGTGGTGACGCAGGAAATTCAGAAGCGAATTCTCGATAATCTGGACGACCTGATCGAGCAGGCTCGGAAAAAAGAAGCACAGGGGCAGAATCAACCGCCGAAGGCGGGCGATTCGCAGAAAGCAGGTCAACCGAAACCTACACCAGCCAAACCGCAGGACGCGGCCGGGCAGCAGCAGAAGGCGGGCGAGGTGAAGACGGCAAGCAAAGGCTCCGGTGGCGGGGGTGCCGCACCCGGAGAAACACCGGCCGACCTGGCCCGGCAGGAAGTCCGCATGTGGGGAAATGTTACCCCCCGCGAACGTCAGGCGATTATCGAAAGCCAAGGCGAGAAGGTGCTCGATAAATATCAAAAGCTGGTCGACGATTATTATCGAACCCTGTCGACCAAAGCCAAACAGTGATCGCCGGCCGAGTCGGTCGAAAAGATGCAGTTTGCGCGCTCGCAATAAGAGATTGAGGAATGCTGAGGATGAAACATCGATCATCAGTTTGCGCCGCGATTGTCGTTGCCCTGACGGTGCCCGGAAGCCGCGCACACGCCGCTCGCCCTGCGGCGACGCCTGAAAAAACGGACGGTGTTGCCAGCCATGCGAATCAGGTCCGCGGTGACGAAATCACGCCCGCGCAACAGCGAGCGGTGGATAAAGGTCTTGCCTGGCTTGCGGCACACCAGGCCGTTGACGGCAGCTTCGGCGGGGCGGGGCTCGGAAAGCACGCCGGCATTACCGCGCTCGCGGGGCTCGCGTTGATGGAAAGCGGAAATCTCCCCAATCGCGGAAAGTACGGGGAGAACGTTGCTAAGGCTTTGAAGTTTGTCCTGGGTTCGTGCACCGAATCGGGGCTGATCGTCGCGGACGATTCGCAGAGCCCCATGTACGGGCACGGATTTGCGACGCTGTTCCTGGGTGAAGTGTACGGCATGACCGGCGACGACACGATTAAAGAGAAACTGCAGAAGGCGGTCTCCCTGATCGAACGGTCGCAGAGCACGCAGCCCGGGAACGACGGCGGTTGGCGGTACCAGCCGGTGCCGTACGACGCGGACATCTCGGTCACCATCTGCCAGGTGATGGCGCTCCGTGCAGCTCGCGACGCCGGCATCTTTGTCGACCCGGCCGTCATGGATAAGGCGATCAAATACGTTCAGGCCTGTCAGAATCCCGACGGCGGGTTCAGCTACATGGCCCGCATGGGGGGCGGGTCCGGGAGCGGTTTCGCCCGCAGCGCCGCCGGCGTCGCGTCACTGTATTACGCCGGGCATTTTGAAGGCAACGACCTGGACCGCGGGCTGAAGTATCTGAAACAATTCACCCCGGCAAAAACCGCCCGCGCCGGCAATGTCGAAGCGATGGACAACGAAGGCAACTATTTTTACGGGAACTATTATGCCGTGCAGGCAATGTTCCTGGCCGGCGGTGACTACTGGGCCAACTGGTACCCCGGTGTGCGGGACCAGCTGCTGGCCCGGCAGGGATCGGCCGGCAGCTGGTCCGGTGAGTACACCGAAGATTATTGCACCTCGATGGCGCTGATCGTGCTTCAGATGCCCAACCGGTACCTGCCGGTGTACAACGGCAAAGGTCCCGGCGATTGACCGCCTGGCACAACGCTTCGGAGAATCATGCATCACAAGGATAGCCCGGGTCGCAACATCACTGGCGTGTCGGCCGCCTCACGGGGTGGAGTGGGCTCCTCAAGAAATCTTCTGCAGCTTAGTTTGCTTGTATTCCTCGCGTCGATGCTGCTGAGCCGGGGCGTCGCGGGCGCCGGTGAATGGACCGTTACGACATCGGATTTTCAGAGCCGGCCTGTTGTCCTGAAAGGACTGGCGGTCGACGGGCTTCACGTCGCTTCGACACAGCCGTCCGGTGACGACATCATTCCAGCCGATCGGTTCGTCAGTGCACAACGGACGTCGAACGACGGCCCGCAGGTTCCGAAGTTTACGCTGGTGCTGGTCGGCGGCGACCGACTCGTCGGCGAACCGACGTCTGTTGCCAACGAGAAGCTTTCATGGGCCAATCCGTTATTGGGGAAGGTTTCCGTTCCCTTCGGAAGACTAGCGGCAATCGTCCGCGGCACCGGCGGGCCGTTGCCGGACGAACCACCGAAGCAGGACGTGGCCACCCTTTCCAATGGGGACGCGGTCGCCGGTGTGTTTACTGACTGCGTGGCCGGGAAGCTGACCATCCAGGGCGATGCCGGTCCGACGGTGGTGCCGCTGGAAAACATCGCCCGCGTATTGTTCGCGGCAACACCGGCGGCTGCGTCCGACTCGGTCGCGCGGGCGTTTCGTCTTCGGCTCAACGACGGATCAGTCGTCACCGCGGAGAAGGCGGTAACCGAAGCTGACCGGCTTAAAATTACATTGCCCGGAAAGACCACCGAAACAGTCGAGCTGCCGATCGCGGACTTGCTTTCGATCGAACAACTCAACGGACCGGTGAGGTGGCTATCGTCGCGGGTTCCGAGCGAAAGCCTGCAGATTCCGTACGTCGGCGGCGCGCCGGTCTGGACCGCAAGGTTCGACTCGGCCGTAGACGGCGGACCGCTGCAGGTCGACGGGCACATCTTCGACCGGGGCATCGGGGTCCACGCTTACTCCCGGTTGCGATTCCCAATCGATCCGCAGTGGACCGCATTCAGAACGCAATATGCGATGGATTCCCGTAGAGATCATCCGAGCAAGTTTGCGGACGTGACCGTCCGAATCAAAATCGACGGCAAGACCGTTCACGAGCAGATGCACGTTCGCGAAGGTCAGATCTCGCCCGTGGTTCGGGTCGATCTGAAGGAAGCAAAGTCTTTAGAACTGGAATGTGATTATGGCGCGGCCGGGGACACCCAGGCGCGGTTGGACTGGCTGCAGCCGGCGTTGATTCGCGGCAGATAACTAAGCGGGTCGGCGGGGCGTCTATTCTTTGAATTTGACCCGCCGGTACCCCAGCCGTAAGCTCCGTTTTTATCCCCAGACGACAACGGAGACGCGACATTGTCCATACCGCTTGACCTATTTTCGGACCAGGAAAAGAAGGAAAAATGCGGCGTTTTCGGCGTGTGGGGCACGCCCGAAGCGTCGCAGATCGTCTACAGTGGGATCTTCGCGCAGCAGCACCGGGGGCAGGAGTCGGCCGGGATCGCTGTCGCCAAGGGTAACAACCTGAACGGTCACACGGGGATGGGCTTAGTCAGTCAGGTTTTTAACCCGAGAATGCTGACCGAGGAACTAGAAGGCCACGCCGCGATCGGTCACGTTCGCTATTCCACAACGGGGTCGAGCAAGCTGTGCAATGCGCAACCGTTGCTAAGGCAATTTTCACTCGGGCCGGTGGCGGTGGCGCACAACGGCAATTTGATCAACGCCGGGCTGCTTCGTAAGGAGTACGAGCAGCACGGACATATTTTTCAGTCCGAGACCGACACCGAGATCATCGTTCATCTGCTGGCCAAGCCGACCCACCTTGAAAAGCGTGACCCGCTTCTGCACGTATTGAAGCACCTGCAGGGGGCGTACAGTCTTCTGTTTTTGTTCCCGGACCGAATGGAGGCCGCCCGCGACCCGTGGGGGGTTCGACCGCTGGCGATCGGGAAGACCGCGCAGGGGCAATGGTGCGTTGCGAGCGAGACCTGCGCGTTCGACGCGATCGACGCCCAATACATCCGTGAAGTCGAACCGGGGGAAATTATCCGGATCGACGACACGGGGCTCAGCTCGCGACGGTTCGACGTCCCGGCCAAGCCGATGGCGCGTTGCGTGTTCGAGCACGTTTATTTTTCCAACCCGGCGAGCAAAATCTTCGGACAGACGGTGCACATGGTCCGTGAAAAAATGGGCCGGCAACTCGCGCGGGAAGCGCCGGTCACCGCCGACTACGTGATGCCGATGCCCGACAGCGGCCGCAGCGCCGCGCTCGGGTTCCACAACGAGTCGGGCATCGCCTTCGAAGAAGGGATCGTGCCGAACCGGTTCGTGGGCCGCACCTTTATTCTGCCCAATCAAAAGCAACGGGACCGGGCCGTGGCGATGAAGCTGAACATCATTCCGGATGTGGTCGAAGGAAAGCGGATCGTCATCGTGGAAGATTCGGTCGTCCGCGGGACGACGACGCGGTCGAAGATGCGGGCCATCCGCCGCGCGGGGGCGAAGGAAATTCACCTCCGCGTGAGCTGTCCGCCGATCCGGCACCCGTGCTTCTACGGCATCGATTTTCCGACCAGCGAAGAACTGATCGCACACAATCGCTCGATCGAACAGATTCGAGATTTTCTGGAAGTGGACAGCCTCGCGTACCTCTCGATGGAAGGGATGCTGAGCTGCCTGAAGCACGAGCCGAGCGATTACTGCACGGCCTGCTGGAGCGGCGAATATAAAATCCCGATCGACCAGCCGCAGGCGAAATTTAATTTCGAACGCGAACAATTGAAGATGTTTTGATTTTGCAGTCTACATGTTGCGGGTGAACTGCCCGTCTAGCGGCTGTCCCGCGGGGTCGCTTTTCGGCGGGAATCGATGCGTCCCAGCGGGACAGCCGCTAAACTTTGGTGACCCGCAAACTAGCCCCGGGACTGTCAGTCGATATGATCCTGATCCGCGTCGTTGCAGCGTTTTCCAAGTCCGTAATCTTGCAAGGTTTCAGGGTCGGGCGACCGCACCTTGGAGTGGCCACAGCGGGCATTCTTCTTCAGGACGTTCAACATGGATCCTTTCCTACGTGCCGCGATCGATGAAGCGAAAAAAGGCCTCGCCGAGGGCGGGTTGCCGATCGGATCGGTGCTGGTTCGCAACAACGAGATCATCGGCAGGGGGCATAATCGCCGGGTCCAGCACGGCGACCCGATGGCGCACGCCGAGATCGACTGCATGACCAAGGCCGGCCGGCAGGCGACGTACAAGGATACTGTGCTCTACAGCACTCTGATGCCTTGCTACTTGTGTACCGGCGCGGCGATTCAGTTCGGGGTCCCGAAAGTGATTGTCGGCGAGTCGGTCAACTTCCCCGGCGGTGAAGGCGCGTGGGGCAAAAGCCCGGAATTCATGCGGGCCAACGGCATCGAAGTGATCGACCTGCACGATCCCGAGTGCATCGAAATGATGGCCAACTTCGTCCGCGATCATCCGAAACTCTGGAACGAAGACATCGGCGTGTGATCAGAGGCCGGTGGCGAACATTCGGGGCATATTGCGGTGGAGTCAGACTCTCCCATTCTCGATTACGCCAGTCCGCGTAAGCGGACGCGGATGCGGTTGCCGGCGTTAAGCACTCTATCGGTGCAGGAAGACTCAGATCAGCTCGTCCTGACCGAGAGGCTGAAGGGACAAGACTTGACTGCTGCTGTCGCGCTGACCGCGGCTGCCGTCACACTCGGCCTGTTGGCGGGTCCGTTACTCTCCGCGGAATACCGGCAGCATGTTCCCGGGGCGCAGATCAACTTCATTACGGCCTACGCCGCGGTCGAAATAGGCGTCATGGTCGCGCTGATACAGCAGACCTGGCGGAAGACCGTTCTCGCGGTTCGGTTCGATGAAATTGTACTGAAATTTACTTCGCCGTTTCACCGAGTAGCTTACCGCTGGAGAGGTGACGAAATTCTCGACGTGGTCGTTGCCGAAACTGCAAATCAGCGGACTTGGGACGCGCTCGCCGAGATGGTCATTACGCGGATTGGTGGCGGTGACGTACACCTGTTCACCGACCACCGGTTAGATCACGTCACGCCACTGGCCGGCAGAGTAATGACCGTGCTGCGGGGGGGCGAAACGGCGAGCGAAGTCCGGCTGTAACGTGCACCGCATTCCAGGCACGTGGATACACGGCTGACGCGGATCATTGCAAGTTTTTACACCGCACGCGTGGTTGTGGAAACAGCCATCGTAATGACCTGGCCAAACCATTCGTCGCCGAACTGAAGCCGGCCCCACATCAGAATGCTCGCGACGGCGATCGGGGTTAGGCGGGGGTCGTTTGTCACCGCATCCAGGATGTCCGAAGCGGTCGCGGGTACCGCTACAACGGCCGTGTGTTCGGCCGGGTCAAGACGCTGGACGATCGTTTGTGAACTCAATGACGACGTTGCGGCAAAGATCAGTTCGGGCTGACGCAGTCGCAGGTCTTCGGCCATGCCTATGCACCGGACGCCGAGCAGGCTGTTCGCTTCGATGGCCAACTCTTCCAGCAACTCGCGTCCGACTGCGGTGAACACATCGGGGTCGTCCGGTTCCAATGACCCCGCGAACGGGTGCACCCGGTTGGGATAGTACGCAACCAAGGCATTGCGTTGCCCGAGCAGGAGCTTCCCGTCGACGGTCAGCAGCGCTGTGCTCAGTCCCACGGGGTTTGCCATCACGTCGGGGCCGTGGGAGGCGGTGAAGTCTGGATGGGTCATGTTCGTGCCGAGGAACGGCTTGTAACTCGACCGCGACAGCCCGAGATCGAGGCGGTCGTTGCAAGCCTTCCAGGATTCGAGCCGACACATCGGTCCGTCGAACAGGTTGACACCGGGCCGGGATGCGGCGGTGTTCCATGCGATATCGATCGCCCGTTCGACGTCGGGCACGACCCGGCGTGTATTGGCCGTCCAGGTCGAGTGGACCTGCCCCGGCGACCAGTTTCCGACGCAGAGAAATTGCAGCATGGATCAGTTGATGAACACACCGCTGATCACTGCGTTGGGGTACGCGTCGTTGGTGATCGTGATGTTGACGCGACCGGTCACGTCGAAGATCAAATATTTGCCTCGGCGGAAGTTGCTGATGACCTGGGTCGATAAGACCGCGGCCGAGTCCGGGTTGGTCAGCGTGACGGTCTCGACACGGTGGTAGTTTTCATAATCCGCGAAGTACAACGCCACTTGGTGCACCGCCAGATCAGTCGGGGTGTACAACAGCGACATGGTCGAATTGGAATAAAGATACCCAGCCACCCGGGTGCGGGACGGGGTGACCAGATTTTTATACAACGCGGCGGGATCGCCGGAAGGAACGCTGACGATTTTCGGGGTCGCGTCGGTCAGCTTGATCGCCGGGTTGGAAACGTCCTCAATACCCGGGAAGTTGTCGCCGAGAATGTACGCGTCGGTAAGTCCATATTGCGATTTGGACCAATTGCCGTGAGTCGTCGTGTCGGTCCCGACGAAGTGGGCGTTCTCACCGGCCGGGGCGTCGAAGAAGATGCCGCTGACCACCGCGGTCGGCCCGTTCGTACGGGCCACGCGGAAGGTGACGTTGCCGGTGACGTCGAAGGAAACGAATTGCCCGAACTTAAAGTTGCTGACGTCACGGGTGACCAGCACACCGCCGGTGGCGGTGTCGATCACCGAGATTCGCTCGGTACGCTTCTTATTGTCGTAATCGGCGACGTACAGCGTAACCGTGTGGACCAGCGTGTCGTTGGTCGACAGGTTGATGTCCAGGTGATCCCCGGCCGTTTCGTATGCTTGGATACCCGTGCTGACGTCGCTGAGTTTCTGAAGGCTGCTGCCCGATCGCGACTTGCTGCGAAGCACGGTCTGGCTCGCGCCGCTGAAGCTGAGATTCGTTACGTACGCCGGCAACTGCTGGGTGTCACCGATGATGTTGACGCCCTGTGAACCGTATTGGTTGCGCCAATTGTACCCACCGGTCGAAGTATCAGTGCCGACGTAGGTCACGGGCTTGATCGGCGCGGTATCGAAGAACAGCCCGCTGTACACCGCGCTCGGACCGCCGGCGTTGGTGATCTGAATTTTGACCGGACCGCGGAGGTCGTAGTTCAGGTACTGGCCTTTGGTGAAATTGCGCAGCGTGATCGAGTTCAGCACGACGCCCGAGGTGGTGTCGATCAGGTTGACGGTCTCGACGCGGTGCTGGTGGTTCAAATCGGCCACGTACAGCTCGACCTCGTGGGCGAGCCCGTCGGGGAACGAGATGTTGATCGACTCGGTGGTTGCTGAGGCCTGGTAAGCGGCGATCCGGCTGCCGGTGTCGGAGATCCGCTGCAACGCGGCAGGGTCATTCGAAGCGTTGTCAATGACGACCGGCGTTCCGCCGTCGGTGGTCACGGTCGCGACGCTCGGGAAGGTGGTCGACTCACCGACCACGTAAGCGCCCTGAGACCCGTAGAATCCCTGCCAGCTTCCCTGGCGGACCGCGTCGGAACCGTTGTTGTAATTGAGGATGTTGAGAACGGCTTTGTACGCATTGGCCACGCCGGACGTGGCGACCTTGGCCGGGAGTCCGTTGACCGAGTCCAAGGCGGGGTCGTAGGTCGTTCCACCGAGTAGTGCGGCTTTGAGCTGAGCGGGCGTCGCACTCGGGTTCGCGGCCGCTTCCAGGGCGATGATGCCGGTCACGCTCGGGGTCGCCTGCGAGGTTCCGCTGAGGTATCCGTAATTTTCGGGGAACTGCAGCAGGTCCGGCTCGAGCGCGACTTCGGCGTTCAGCGTGACCGGGTAAGTCGGGGACGTGTTGTAGATGTTGACACCCGGCGCCGCGAGGTCCACGGATTGAACGCCGTAGTTGGAGAAGTTGGCGAGCTGGAACTGCGGATCGACAGCCGCCACGGTAATAACGGTCGGGATACTGACCGAAAACTTGGCCGGGTTGGTAAAACTGTTGTCGAGGTTCAGGGAACTATTGCCGGCCGCCACGACGTCCAGGATGCCGAGCTTGCCCGCCTGGATGATGGCATCGCCCGAGACGACGTTCGTCGGGAACGCCTCACCGCCGAGGCTTTCGTTCATAACAACGATATTGATGCCGTGCGCTTTGAGATTGCTGACATAGTTGATGGCCGAGATGATCGTCGCATCGGAGCCCTCACCGGACGCGCCGAACACCTGCACGGGCAGCAGCTTGACGTTCCAGTTCACGCCGGTCACGCCGATCCCGTTGTTACCGGCCGCGCCGATGATACCGGCGACGTTCGTGCCGTGGCCGTTCTGGTCAGTCACGTCCGACGAGTTGGTGACGAAGCTCCAGCCGTGGATATCGCCGGGGAAACCGTCGCCGTTGAAATTGTTCGCGGCGGTGTCGAGCGGGTTGGTCCAGATGTTCGGAATCAGGTCCGGGTGCGTCAGGTCGATGCCCGTGTCGAGCACGGCCACGACCACGTCCGGCGACCCTGTCGTGATGTCCCACGCCTTCTGGGTCTGGATGTCGTCGCCGACGATCCCCACCTTGTTATCGTTCGGATACGGCGGCGACGGGAACTTGATCGGGTCGGGCGGGGTGATCGGATTCTGCACGTAGTTGTAAGGCGAAACGGCACCCTTGCCTTCGTAGTCGTACGGCTCCAACTGGCCGGTGTTGTTCATACCCCATTGCAGCGGATAGCTGGCATCGCTGGGCGCGGTGCTCTGGAGCTTCTGCACCGTGTTCGGAGAAAGGGCTTTGAACGTGAGCGGATTCGCGACCGAGAAGTGTTCCAGCGTCGCCACCGGGAGCGTCGAATTGAACTCGTAAAAAATGCCGCCGAGCGAGCTGATTTCGGTGAAACGCTGCTTCGCGGCGAATCGCTGAAACTTCGCGGCATTGGGCGATTCGGCAACGTATTGCCCTTGGAACGCTTTGAGTGATTGACCGTTCCACGTCAGATTTACGGTAGGCGGGGTGGCCGACAGGAGCACGCGCGACTCGAGTGTTTCGTAAAGTTGGGACGGGGCTCGATCTGTTTGAGAAAGACTGCCGCGTTGCGGCCGCAATGCCGCGCGAATCGCGCCGAGCCCTCGACCAAAACTGACGTGAATTCTGCTCGCTGCACGCTTGGCCATTTATTACTTCCTCCGCGGGTTTGATCGCGTCGCAATGTAGCGGCGACCTGCACTTGTGCCAAATTCGCGCCTCCCGAATAACCACCCTGAAAGCCTGCGTCCAGAAGACGGGCCTCTAATCCCGGACGACCAGTTGCTCGACGGCCATAAAAAGGTGGGAACACGGAAAGTAGCGGACTCCGTAAGGGGTGAACCGGCGCTGTAGTTAAGGTACCCATCCGTACGGTGCTGTCAATTCCGGGATTTGCGTCAGCCGGACTATTAACAGCGGGAGATCGACCGCTTGGCTTGCCGTCAGATGATGATCATCGGCAGCACATACACGACGAACCAGATCGCCAAAGCGGCCAATACCAAAAGGCACGCCAGTAAGAGCCAGCAACGATACCGCGTCTGACGCTTTTTCTCTCGGATCATCTGCCGTATTTCGACCCGTAAAACCTGCGGCGGAGGAACCGCTCGATCGAGCAACTTGGGGATCGCGGCCGTGATCTGCGTTAGCCGACCTTCTGACATCATCCGGACCTTTTCGGCGGCGGTGACCAGATGGTTCGCCGCCGCCGCGGAACTGCAGTCCATGGCGGTTGCCAACTGTCGAAGGTCCATTGACAGACCGTGGTGGAGAACAAACGCTTCCCGCTGCTGCATCGGCAGCGTGTCAACTGAACGCATCAAGTCCGAGAACGCGACGTTCGATCCTAGAATCGAGTCGCGATTCCCCGCCTCCCGCGTGTGTGTGCGGGCCGTCAGTACGGTGAAGTGCGCGAACCATCGGTCGGCCACGTCGGGATCTTTCAGCAGCTGAATCCGCGAAAACCCGGTCCGCAGAACGGTGCGGGCCACTTCGAACGCCGATGCGTCGTTCGCGCACAACGCGATCGCAATCCGGTGCACGCGCGGGTAGCAACGATCGAGTATGGTCGTGGCAGCGTCGGTGTGCTTGTCGGTTTGAGTGTCGGCGTCGACCTCAGGCGTTGATCCAGCTCGATCATCCATACTCGAGCATCATATGCATCGGGCAGCGGAGTCATTGTCCGGCCGCACGCGACGGATTCGCCGTCACGTTTTGCAATTGCCGGCCGACTCTGATTAACTTTTCAGTCAATGCAAAAAACACAAATCAAGCCGGTTCGCGCGGTGCAGGTCGGTTGCGGTGGGATGGGCAAAGGGTGGATCACCAGCGCGAAGACCGTCCCCGGGATCGAACTCGTCGGTCTGGTCGACATTCACAAACCGACGGCGGAAGCGGCGGCGGAGAAATTCGGGTTACCCGCCTCGGCCGTCTTCGGATCTCTCGCCGACGCGATCGCCGCGACCAACCCCGACGCGGTGTTCGATGTCACGATCCCCACCAGCCACGAAGCCGTCGTGGTTGAAGCACTGAGCGCCGGCCGGCACGTGCTGGGTGAGAAGCCGATGAGCGAAACGCTCGATAGCGCCCGGCGCATGGTGGCGGCGGCCAAGCGGGCGAACCGCACCTACGCTGTCACGCAGAACTACCGATATCAGCCGCAGATTCGGTCGCTTAAATCATTCATCCAATCCGAAGCGATCGGTCCGGTACAAGAGTGTCACGCCGACTTTTACATCGGCGCTCACTTCGGCGGGTTTCGGGACGAGATGGACTACCCGCTGATTCTCGACATGTCGATTCACACCTTCGACGCCGCGCGGTTCCTTACCGGCGCGGACCCGCTCAGTGTTTACTGCCACTCATTCAATCCCGGCCGCAGTTGGTACAAGGGCGACGCGTCCGCTGTCGTCATCTTCGAGATGACCGACGGCATCGTCTTCAGCTACCGCGGGTCGTGGTGTTCCGAAGGTCACAGCAGCAGTTGGAATTCCGCGTGGCGGCTGCTCGGGTCCAAGGGCTCGGTCGTCTGGGACGGAAACGATTCGATCACCGCCAAAGCGATCAAACCCGACGCGCCCAAGGCGTTCACCCTCGAGACCGTGGATCTTCCGGTCCCGATCACGCCGATGCCTGTGACTGGTCACGCCGCTTTGATGCACGAGTTCGTCGCCGCTTTATCCGAAGGGCGAAAACCCGAGACTGATTGCGAGGACAACATCAAGAGCCTCGCGATGGTGCTCGCGGCGGTGGAGAGCGCCAAAACCGGGCAGAAGGTGAAAGTTCAGTGGTAGCGTTTGCCAGCACGTGGTTCGGCGCGTACGACAGCGGCGGTACGGGTTCCCTCATCTAAATCGACTCCGCGTTGAATCCGTAATGAGCCGCGCACGGAGCGGTACTCCGTGGAGGAAGCGGTTGTGCCGTCGGTTACCGCTTACTGCGCAGAGCACCGTTTCGTGCGCGGCTCCTCGGCATGATGACGCCGAAATCTCGCGAGAATAGTCGGGTCGGAAACGACGTTTGCAAATTTTCCCATCGCCGCTTTTTTCTGTCCGCTGTTGCTCCCGGCCGTACACAGATCTTTAAATGAGTACAGATCAAGAACTGTTGACCCGCTTCGTTCAGACCCGCGACCCCGCAGCCTTCGACACGGTCGTCACACGGCATGCCGCGATGGTCTATGCGACCGCCCGCCGCATCTGCGGTGACGAAGCGGGGGACGTCACACAGACCGTCTTTCTCACACTTTTTCGAAAGGCCGAGGCTCTGCGCGGCTACTCGAACCTCGCTGGATGGCTTTATGAAACAGCCCGTCTGGCCGCCGTGAACGCGAGACGGGTGGCGACCCGACGCCGGCTCCACGAAACCGAGGCTGCCGTGCGAAAATCCGAGGCGATCGATCGAGCGTCCGGCACTGAATCGGCGATGCTGGCCGAGGTCGACGAGGCGATCAGGCGATTGCCGGACAAGGCGCGCGACGCGGTCGTGCTCCGATATTTCGAAGGCCGTTCACCGGACGAAGTGGCCGCGTGTCTGGGCATCACGCAAGCGGCGGCCGGCAAACGGGTCACCCGTGCGGTCGAACAACTCCGCGCGACGCTCGCCCGCCGTGGGGTAGTCGCGCCGGCGGCAACGGTCGCCGCGGTCCTGCTCGCGCAGGGCTCCACGCCCGCCCCGGCGGTCGTGCTGTCGAGCATTACCACCGGCGCGCTCGCCGCGGCATCGGCGTCGACGGCGACAAGCGTCGCCGGCAGCGGCAGTTTATTGGGCTGGAAGGCGGTCGCTTGCGTAACCGCGTTCTTGCTGTCGACCGCGGCCGTAGTCGGGTTCGTCGTCGTGCCGTGGATCACACGACCGCCGGCCGTAACGTCCGTGATCGTGGCACCGGTGCAGGTCGCTGCCCCGGCTTCCACCACCCCGGACGTTTTTGATCCCGCCGCCGAGGCGCGGGTTCCGGGCGAATCATGTCTCGCGCGGTTCACGACGCTGATCGACGCGGCCGCGCTTCCCGAACTCGAAACCGCAACGAAGGCGACCGACGGCACCGACGTCCGGCTCGGGCCGGCCGCGGCGATCTTTGCCGTGTTACGCTCGGCCGATGCCGCGGATCAGGTCGTGCAGAATGACAACTCGATGGACCATCACACGCTGGTTCAGGGAAGCGATCTGCCGATATATATGCCGCAATTTTTTAAAGATTTTGACCGCGACCAGCGGAAGTACGAAGTCAGCTTCACATGGTCGAATAACTTACATATTACAGCGATCGAGAACGGTTCCATTGAGTTAAATCTAGTCGCCCCCGGAATCAAAACCTTCCTTCAGGAATATTCGACTGAGCCCCCCATCCGCCGTTCGGCGACCCTAGACCTCGACTGGAAGGGGACTATCGCCCCCGGCGAGGCGGTCGCCGTCGTTCACGATTTGGGTCCGATTCGCGAGCACCATTTCGCGGTGGTCACCGTCTTTCACGTCTACCGCGGGACCGTTGCGGAACTGGGGCGAATCCGTGGGCTGCGCGCGGGCGATAAATGGATTTCGCTCGGCCCCGACGGGTCGCGGGCCGTCGTCGACAGGGCGATTAAATGGGCCGGCGGTCGAAAGCTCGAAGCGAGCGACGTCCTCCCGCGATGGACGAAAAAGCTCGACAATAAGATGACCGTCCGGTTGCTCGCGGTGGGGCGGCCGAAAGATTTTCCGTTCTGCTGGTGGGACGCGACCGGCAATCCGATCGACCGGGATTGGACCAACCTCGGCACGCAGCTGGATGCCGAAAAAGCGGTCGTGTTCTCGTACTACAACGATGCCGCCGACTCACAGTCGAGCGAACAGGCGTTTGTGATCCCGCGCGGTGGTCAGGCCCTGGATCTATGGCTCGGGAACGGCCCCTGGCAGGAGAAGGAAATCAAGATCGGTGAAACGGTCGAGATCGGCGACGGGTACGTCACGTTCGCCCATCAGGTCCTGGCCGGGACGACAATGGTGGCCGTCATCAAAGGCGATCTCGGCCCGGATGTGGATGTATATATCGACGGTTTCACCGCCGCGGGCGAGCGAATCAAACCGAGACGCGACAGCTCGGCATGCCTGGTGACGACTGCTTACGAACGCTGGCAGCGGGAAGACGAAAATCTCTATGTCGCGAAACAATCCCTCGCCCGTTACGTACTTCGATGGCAACTCAGGCAGAAGGCGGCATTCGAGGGGTTTGCTGACGCGCCGAAGAAAACGCCTTGATCAACTCAAAGAGTGTTCGCGCGAGACGTCCGCTAATGCGTCGTCGCGCCGCTGCGCATCTCGGTGGTCGCCGAGTAGGGGAGCTCGGAACTGTTCACCGCTCGCTCGGCGGGCTTTTCCGACATTCGATCGACGAGCGTTCCGCCGCGTGTGATCTCGGACTGTGTGATAAACGTGTTGGTGTCGGGCCGGCCGTTTAGCGTGCGGGACTGCACGTAGACATTTTCTCGCGAGTTTCCGTTCGCGAGGATCGTGAACGTCTTCCCGCTAGGAAGCGAGATCTTTACGGACTTGAAGACGGGGCTCGTCAGCACGTAGCTCGGCTGGCCCGGCGTCAGCGGGTAGATGCCAATAGAGCTCAGCATGTACCAGCAGGAGGTCGAGCCGTTGTCGTCGTCGCCCGGGTAACCGTCGGGGCCGGCGTTGAATAATTCGCCGCACGCGCGCCGGGTCCAGTACTCTGTTTTCCAAGGTTGGCCGACGGCCACATACAAATAAGGGAGATGAAAGCTCGGCTGGTTGTTCGCCGCGAACTGTCCCATTTTCACGGCCGCGAATTCGGTCATTTCGTGGATCTCACCGGAGTATCCACCGAAGTGAAACACCGGCGGCTGTGAGAAAAGCCGGTCCAGCATCGACCCGAAAGCGGCGGGACCTCCTGTCAGTTCGGCCAGCCCCGCGACGTCGTGCTGAACGTTCCAACTGGACTGCCACGGACCTGACTCGGCATACCCCGCGCCCCATGCAAAGGGGTCGAAATCTTTCTCCGCCCAATTCCCGTGTTCGTCCTTGCCCCGCATGAACTGCACCGTCGGGTCCCACAGCTTGCGGTAGTTCTGCGACCGCGCCATCAGCGTGTCGTGATCCTGACGCTGATTGGAAAGCTTGGCCGCCTGCGCCACGCACCAATCGTCGTAGGCATAATCGAGCGAGTTGGAAATCCAATACTCGTGAGACTTCGCCGGCACGTAGCCGAGCTTCAGATAGTTCGCCATGCCATCGCGACCACCGGGGGTTTTCGGGTCCGACTGGTCGAACGCGTCGTGCCGGAGCGCCTCGTAGGCTGTCTTGTAATCGAATCCCGGGATGCCTTTGCTCATCGCGTCGGCGATCATCGCGTCGGCGTGGCTGCCGGGCATGCCCCGCAGCCCGCCGGGGTTGGGCCATTGCGGCAGCCATCCGCCTTCGCGGTACGCGTTCAACCAACCAGCAACGATCTCGCCGAGCTGCTCGGGGTACGCGATCGATAAAAACGGGAACTGCGTTCGATACGTGTCCCATAGACCCGAGTCGACGTATTCCACACCGGGGTGCACCTTGCCGTCCCAGGGGCTGTAGTGAATCGGTCTGCCGGCCGAATCGAGTTCGTAAAACTTGTGAGGAAATTTCATCGCCCGATACAGGCACGTGTAAAACGTGGCCATCTGGTCGGCCGAGCCGTCGACGCTGATCTTCGACAGCTGAGCGGTCCACGCCGCCGCCGTGCGTTGCCGAACCGCCGCGAACCCACCGCGTGTTTCGAGTTCCAGGTTTGCCCAGGCCTGTTCGGGGCTGATGTAGCTGGTCGCGAGCCTTAACTCGACGGTCGGTTTGTCGATCGGAAATTCGACAAACCCCGTCCCGGTACCGGACGCCGTTTCCGTACCCACGCTGCTCCTGGTAGTGACAGGGCGGTCGAGAATGCCGGCAAAATAGCAATGGAAATCGCCCGCCGCCGAGCCGCCGTGGTATTTGGTGTATCCCCAGATGCGGTTGCCCTTCGTCTGGAGCTGGGCGTCACCCGGGAAGTCGAAAATCAATCGTCCGATTTTGTCGGCCGGGTCGAACTGCAGGCGGATGACGCCGCACCGCTCGGACGCCGTGAGCTCGGCGGTCAAGTGATACTTTTCCAGCCGGATCCGTACGTAATCTGGGTGCATGATCGTCTGCGTCGGGTCGTAATCACAAGACCGGCCGGCGTCGGTCAGAAACCGTCCGCCCGTCTGGGGGGTGACCGTGAAGTGGCCGTAATCCCCGGCCCAGGGGCACGGCGAGTGCGTCGCGCGAAAGCCGTAAAACTGTTTATTTTTGGACTGAAAAAACCATCGCTCGTTGATGCCCGCCCGGTTCTGCACCGACCAGTCGGTCATCGACCACGGACAGCTGACCAGCGGCAGCGTATTGCCGTGACTGAACGCTCGGTCCGAGTCGGTGCCCTGCAGGATATTCACCATCGCCAGTGGTGTCGCGACCGGCGGGCTGGGCGGCATCACCGGCGGTGTGCGTGCCGCACAGTTCGAAGCGGCAAGCAAGAGCACCATCATCGGGGCGGACATGAACCAGGTTCGTTGCATCGATCTTTTCCTCCGGGCGGTCACCCGAACATGCCAAACCGCGACTGACGATGCGAGCATTCGGTTTTGACGACACATTAACACTCGCGATGTAAACAAAAGGCCGAGTCAGCCGCGGAGGCTGCCTGACCAAAGCGCCCGTCCGATGGCAGGAAACATCGGCAACCAGTCGCACCTTGCCTACCTCGCTCGCTCGCAGTTGTTGTCATGACCAACTTTAATGGACTGCACCGCCTTGCGATCATTCGGACGAATCACAACGCGACGAACAACGTGTACGTCCAATCACGAACGCTCGACGGCGAGCCGTTTGAATCGCAGACGCTGAATCATGAACGACTCGAGCAGGGCGGCACATCAGCAGAAGAGCTTGGCTCGATGCCGAAAATAGGCGCGCGTTGACCGAGACAATGCGAGCGGAGAAACCCGGGCGACTTAACAAAACCTAACAAAACTTAACAGGAAAAAGCTTCATTTTATCGGAATGTTGGCAAAACCTAGATTTTACGGTCATGTCACACGTGTAGTGAAGTGACGGGATTCGGTCGCCCGTTTCAATCGAGCCAACGTCCAGGCGGCTATGTACAAGGTGCACCCGAACTGCCAGCACCCGACGTTGACCCGCTGCAGGCCCGAGTAGACGACGGCCTTGCCAGAGGTATCCACGGCCACAACGGTTTGGTCGGCATGAAGAATGTACGTCTCGGACCTGATTTTAAACCGAGCGTCCTCGTCGCACGCCGTTCGCAAAGCGAAGAGTCCGATCGAGACGATCATTGCAATGAAAAAGCCGATGTTCGAAGCTCGCAGCATACGATGGCTCATTTCGGACCGTTCGACGGTGGATAACGCGGATCTGCCGCAATTGTACCGGTAAAGCTCGAATCGATTCTGGTGTTTTTTAATCGGACGCGGAACGCGGCCAGTTTCGGTACGATGCACCGGTGAACATAGGTCCTATCCAGCTGTCTCAACCTTTCTGCCAGGCCGGCTTAGCCGGCTACAGCGACCGCGCGATGCGGCTTGTCGCGCGTCGACGCGGGTGCCCTTATGCGGTGACCGAAGCGTTGCTCGACGTGATTATGCTCAGCGGCGGGCAGGGGTTGAAAAAGAGCATCGATATCAACGACGAGGATCACCCGATCGCGGGGCAGATCATCGGCAGTGAACCGGACCAGATGGCGCGGGCGGCGGTCATTCTTGCCGACCGGGGGTACGACGCGGTCGACCTGAACTTCGCCTGCCCGGTGAAGAAGATCAAAAATAAAGCCCGCGGCGGGCACATGCTGCAGGACCTGCCCCGGGCGGTCAGCATTCTCAAGGCCGTGCGTGACGCGGTGCCGGCCAACGTGCCGACGACCGTAAGCCTTCGGCGGTCATTCGACGACACGCCGCAGGCGGTCGACCGGTTTCATGAATTGATCGAAACCGCCTGGGAATCTGGCTATTCGGCCGCGCGGGTGCACGGCCGAACTGTCGAGCAGAAATACCAGGGCCGGGCGAGTTGGCCGATGCTGGCTGACATCAAGCGGCGGTACCCGGACCGGACGCTGCTGGGCAGCGGTGACGTGTTCACCGCCGAGGACGCGGTGCGGATGCTGAAAGAGACCGGCGTCGATATGGTCTGGATCGCCCGCGGGGCGATCGGTAATCCGTGGATCTTCCGGCACGTGGCGGCGTTGCTCGGATCGTCTGCCGAGATCAGTCCTCCGTCGATCGGCGAGCAGCGCGAAGCGCTGGCCGAGCACTTCGCCATCGCGATGCAGATCCACGGCGAATCGCTGGCCGGCCGGCGGATGCGGAAAATGGGAATTAAGTACAGCCGGTTTCACCCGAACTCGGTCGATGTGAAACGCGATTTTATCGAAGTACACAGCCTGCGCGATTGGATGGCCGTTCTGGACCGGTGGTATGCGAACGACGGCCCGGGGGTTTGGCCGTCACCACTGGCCGCGAACGAGGTGAATGCCGACGAGCAGTCCTGCGAGACTGCGATGTGATTTGGGAGGTAACCAAAAAACCTGAGCGTGTTATCCCATGCTTGGATAGTCGATCCGCCGATTCGCACGCAACGTAGTGTTGTTTAAAGTCCCTGTTTAGCGGCTGTCTCGCAGGGACGCGTTTTGCCGGCACCGACAGCGTCCCGATGGGACAGCCGCTAAACAGAAATTTGTAGGACATGCCGCCGCAGGCCGCGGATCGCCTTAGGCCGATTTTTTCGCCCGACGTCGTGCGACTCTTTGCCTGCCGAACGCGTCGGTCTGCGTCATCACCTTGCTGGCCCGGCTCGCGTCGATCAGCGCGGCTTTGTTCACCGTCACCGTCGGACTCGCGTTGGTCTGAGCGAGCGCGTGTTCTAATCGTTTGCGGGCGAAACCGACGTATTCTTCACTCTGATCGATGCCGACGTATTGCCGACCCAGCGTCGCCGCTGCCACGCAAGTCGTCCCGCTACCGTTGAACGGATCCAGCACGATGTCGCCAGGGTTGGTACTCGCGCGGATGACTCGGTTCAGCACTTCGAGCGGCATCTGGCACCCGTGCCAGCCTTCGCGTTCCTTGAACGTCCCGCAGACCCGGCTCACGTTCCAGACGTCGCTCTCGCCGTTGAACAGCTGCTCCTCGGCCGCCGACGCTTCCTGCGGACGAAGGTACCAGACGTCGTCCGGCAATTTCCCTTTCGGGTTCGCGCGGGCGTCCCCGTAGGTCGTCTGCCTGGCGCTGGCGACGCGGACCGCGTCGGCGTTGAACGTGAAGTTCTTCTCGTCCATTGTGAAATACAGCAGGTGCGTGTGGCTGCGGGCGAACTTGGCCTTGGGCTGTTGGCCGAACGTGTAGTGCCAGATGATCCAATTCCGAAGATTGAACCCCAATTCGCGTCGGGCGATCACGCAGAGGTCGGCGGCATAGTCGTCGCCGATGGCGAGGAAAAAGCTGCCGTTGGGCTTTAAGGACCGCTTCACTGCCTTCATCCAGTCCCGGCTGAACTGCAGATAGTCGTCAGTCTTCCGCTCGTCGTTGTACCCGCTATACAGGTAGCCGATATTGAACGGCGGGTCAGCAAATACCGCGTCCACCCACGCCTCGGGACCCTCGTTCAGCACTTTGATCGAGTCGCCCTGAATGATTTGGTTTGGTGTCGGCATACCTTCGGTAGTATAGAGACTCGGCCGAATGCCACCAAAGGTGCCAGGCTTTCGCGTCAGGCTATCGGACTTTAATGCCTTTAATCCCTGTTTGAATGCGGCTTTACGCGAATTTGTCAGCTTCATGATCGTGCCCGGGTTAGCGAAATTGGCGTTCCGTCCTATAATCGGCCCCCCGTGGCCCGAACCGTGAATATGTCTGTCCTGCGATTGTTAGACGCCAACGCCAACCGGGCTCGAGAGGCCTTGCGTGTCTTGGAAGACTACACCCGGTTCGTTCTGGACAGTGACGAACTCTCGGCAGAGTTGAAAGCGCTCCGGCACGATCTGGCGTCGGCCACCCGACCGTGGGTCGCCGACGCAATCCTGTACCGCGACACGCCGGGCGACGTCGGAACCACGCACGCTACCGCTGCCGAATCGAAACGGGCGGACATAGCCGATGTTGTCGTCGCGGCCGGCAAGCGGCTGGGCGAAGCGCTTCGGGCGATCGAGGAATTCGCAAAGACGCTGGGTCCGGCCGACGCCGTCGAGGCGATCCGGTATCGTTTTTATGACATCGAATTGTCGATCGCCCGCACGCTGCGACCGGCCGGGCGGTTCGATCAGGTCCGGCTATATATATTGATCACCGAAGCGGCGTGTCAGCGTCCCTGGCTGGAGACGGCCGAGGCCGCGATCGCCGGCGGGGCACAGGCGCTCCAACTCCGGGAAAAAAATCTCGAAGGCGCAGAGTTTCTCCGTCGCGCAAACCAGTTCGTCGAACTATGCCGCAAGCGGGGGGTGATCTCTATCATCAACGACCGGCCGGACATCGCGGTGCTCTGCGACGCCGACGGAGTGCACGTGGGGCAGGGAGACTTGCCGGCGACCGAGGTTCGCAAAATCATCGGTCGGAATAAAATCATCGGCGTCAGCACGCACGAGATCAGTCAGGCGAACCGTGCTGTGCTCGACGGGGCGGACTACATCGGCGTCGGGCCGATTTTCCGAAGCGGCACCAAGCCACGTGACTGGGCTGAGATTCCCGGGCTTGCTTATGCACAACAGGTGGCCGGGAAAATAAAAATTCCCGCCGTTGCGATCGCCGGGATCACCGCCGAAAATCTGCATCAGGTAGTTGAGACCGGCATCAAGGCGGTCGCAGTGACCGCGGCGGCAACTGGCTGCAACGACGTCCGCGGCGCGACCGAACGGCTCGCGCAAACACTGGCCAGTTTTCAGCCGAAGGCGGATCACGGATGAAAGCCGATCCGACCGCGCGGGCTCGCGCCCGCGTGCGCCCACCAGGGCACGAGGGTCGTTATCTGGACTGGCACGTTTCGCGGTAAAGGCACGGATGTCCGAACTGGCGATAGAACCCGACACACTCGAGGCTTCCCCCCTGGAAGTCTCCCCAGTGGCGACCGCGCCCCGACAGAAATCCTTCCTGCAGCACGCGAAGCTGATCGGACTGCTCACGCTGCTCAGTCGATTCTTCGGGCTCGGACGCGAAATCGTGGCCGGGCACTATCTCGGAACCGCGCTCGTGGGTTCCGCATTCACGGTCGCATTCCTGATCCCCAACCTTTTCCGAAAACTTTTCGGTGAAGGGGCGTTGTCGGCCGCGTTCATTCCGCTCTACTCGCAAGCCCTTAAGGCAGAAAACGCGGCCAGACCAATTGCACCGAATCCGCCCGGTGCGTCCGAAAGCCGAAAAGTCACGGGCGATGAAAATGTGCTCGATTATGAGTCGCAGGAAAACTCCGCCGGCGACTTCGCCGCGTCTGCGGTCAACCTGCTTATTGCCATCCTGGTCACGCTGACATTGGTCGGTGAGGCACTCGTTTTCGGCCTGCTTTACCTGCGGACGCCGACGTTCGACCAGGTGCTGATGCTGAAGCTGACCGCCATCATGCTGCCTTACGTGCTGCTGATCTGCGGCGGGGCGTTTATGAGCGGCATCCTTCAGGTGCACCAACGGTTCGGCCCGCCCGCCGCGGCGCCGATCATCCTCAATGCCTGCCACATTCTTGTGCTGCTCATCGGCGCGAAGCTGGTCGGGCTGTCCCGCAGCACCACGCCGGGGCTGGTGGTGGGCAAGCAGATTACCCTCGCGTATTGGCTCGCCGGGGTGGTGCTTCTGGCGGGCATCCTGCAGGTCGCGGTCCTGCTGCCGGCCCTGAATGACGTCGGATTTCGCTTCAAATTCGTCCGCCACTTTTGGACCCCGCCGGTTAAGAAAATGCTGCTGCTGTCGCTGCCCGTCGCTATGGGCGCGGGCGTGCTGCAGCTGTCGGTGTTCCTCGACAAAGGGATTTCATATTGCCTGATGCAGGGGGTCGATCAGCTTCAGCACCCGATCACGACTTTCACATGTTTACGACATTCGATCCGCCTGCCGATGGAGCTCGGCGCGCCGCGGCGACTGGACCTGGCGCAGTTCCTGTATCAGTTTCCGCTGGGCATTTTTGCGATAGCGCTGGCGACCGCGATCTTCCCCGGGCTTAGTGCGGATGCGCTGGACAAGGACCGTGACCGGTTCCGCGGCGTGCTCCGCCACGGGATCGAAGCAAGCCTATGGGAAGGGCTCCCCGCCAGCCTGGGTCTGATTCTCGTTGCCGAACCCGCGAGCCGGTTGATGTTCCAGCACGGCCAGATCGACGGTCACAGCGCGTTGCTGATCGCCCGCAGCGCCATGATCTACGCCGGCGCAATCTGGGCGTTCAGCCTGTTGCAGATCGTCAGCCGGGCCTACTACGCGCTGCACGACACCCGGACGCCGCTGGTCATGTCGGTCGTGAACATTCTCATCAATCTGGTCGTCGAGATTCCGCTGCTCTGGTGGATGGGCGAGAGCGGGATGGCGGTCGGCACCGTGGTCAGTTTTGCCGTGCAGGCCGTGGTCATGCTCTGGATGCTCGACCGGAAAATAGGCGGGTTAAATCTGCGGCAAAGTGCCGGCTCTATTGTAAAAATGCTGATCGCGACGACCGTCATGGGTGTCGTCTGCTTCGGTCTGAAATTCAGCCCGGTCTACCCGCAGGGACACGGCCGCGCCGCCTGGGCGCTGCAGCTTTTCCTGCTACTGGGGATCGGCGCCGGGACTTATCTCGGCGTTTGCGCAATGCTGGGCGTCACGATGATGAACGACTTTCTCCCCCGGCGCTTCAGACGCCGATCGCAGGTTCAGAATTTAAAATAACCGCGGAGCCGCGATTCTGGTGCCGGGCACTGCGTCGCGATGACTCGGTTCTCTGTTATGATTCGTCGCCGGGCCGCAGGGCAAAAACGAGAGGGTGCAATGCCGACAGATCACGACGGGGCCGGGCGACTGCCCGGTGAATCAGAACTCAGCGGGCACGCGATCATCGCCGGTTACGGCGTGCCGGGCCGGGCGTTCGCCGAATGGATGAGCAAGCACAATCTGGCGTTCGTCGTGATCGAGCAAAACGAAACGATCGTCGACCGGTGCGGGAAGACCGGTGTCGCGATCATCGGCGGGGACGTCCGCAGCGAACAAACTCTTCTGGAAGCCGGCATCCGTAATGCGAGCGTGTTGGCGCTGACCATTCCGATCGAAAGCGTCGTGCTCGAGGCGATCCCCATCGCCCGGAAACTGAACCCCAAGGTCCGGATCATCGCCCGCGTGTCTTATATTTCGTCCGGGCTGGATGCCGTTCGAAAAGGGGCAGACGAAACCGTGGTGGCCGAGGAACTCGCCGCCCGCGAATTCGTTCGATTGCTCGGGGGTGGTCGCGCCACCTTTCACTCCGCCGCCGACGGCACGATGAAACCGACCGCGCATGTCGATGAGAAACAGGAGACCTGATCCGCATGAGTGTTGCATATTACAATCTCGACAACGCGTTGATCCGGAAGTTGCACGAGGCCGCTGTACACGAAGTCTATTACGGCGGCGGTGTCTGGGCGCCCTACCCCGATGGAGGCCGAGTGTTCGCGATGGGGTTCCCGTGCGACGAGGACGAGATGCGGCAAATGGTCAGTGATATCGACGTCTCATCCCGCGAGATGCAAGAAAGATCTCTCGGTGCGGACCGACCGAGATAACCCGGGCAAGGGAACTGTCGTCGGCTACGACCCGGACCCGACGAAGCAGTCTTTGGCCGGGACCGGTTTGTCGATCACCTTTAAATCCATCAGCTGCTTGCAGAGCGTTTCCCACCGCGTGGTAGTCATCGTGCCAAGGCCGACCTTTTTCGTCTCGTCGGTTTCGATCAACCGAGCCTGAGCCTCGGCCGCGGCGGTGAAAGTGCCGGCGTCCATGTCTCTGTTCAGCTGCCCCATGACGGCGTTCGCGGGCTTGGCGTCATCGAGATAGGCTTGCCATCCTTCCTGGCAGGCAGTCGTCATTGCCGTTACCCGTGCGCGGTCGTTTCGAAGGATGTCTCCGCGTGTGATCACGACCGTTGTGTACGGGTTGTAACCTGCGTCGGCGATCAAAAATGTCTGCGGATCGCTGCCTTTTGCGGCGGCGAGGATCGGTTCGGACGTGACGAAACACTGCTGCGAATCCATCGGATTCGACAGAAATCCCGCGATCCCGCCGGCGTAACTGATCAACTTCACGTCCTTGACCCCGAACTTGTTTCGACAGAATTTTAACCACGTGTCGTCCTCGACCTCGAGCGTGCCGGGGCTCGTGAAGACGTCTTTCAGCGACGTGAAATGTCGGGATTTGTGCGCCATCATGCCCTGCGGGAAAGTCTGGTAAACGGCAAACAAGGCGACCACGTCTGCGCCTTGCGCCCGCGCGATCAACACCTGGTCGGCCGCGGTCGTGGCGAAATCCGTCTTGCCCGCCGCCACTAACTGCCAGGTGGTCGCGCCTTCCCCCGCTGACTTGATCTCGACCCCGAGCCCGTGCGCGGCAAACGCACCATTCAGCTGCGCGGCATAGAACCCGCCGAACTCCGGCTCGGGCTTCCAGTCGAGTGTCAGTTCTGTCTTTCCCGACGGGGCCGTAGTCTGTTTTTTACACCCGGGTAATAGGCATCCGAGCACGCCCGCGCCGATCAAAACCGCCCGGACCGAGTGCATTACGAAACGATTCATCAGTGACTCCGAAATAAAACTCTGATCCGGCCGGTGCCGCGACCGCTCGTCCGACCGCGAGCGTTCATTTTTCCGACGCGTGCCAACGTCGGAGCATCAGATATCCGAATCCGTTCACCGCCGCGAGCATGACCAGCCCGAGCAAAGACGTCAGCAGCACGGCGGCGAAGACCTGGTCGATGTGCCCGTTCTTTTTCGCCCCGGCGATCTTGATCCCCAGGCCCTCGTGGTCGCCCAGCGTGCCGGCGACGAACTCGCCTACCACGGTGCCGATCACCGCCAAGCCCGCCGCAACACGGAGCCCCGTCACAATGCTCGGCAACGCGTAAGGCAATCGTAGCTTTAACAACCGATCGACGGGCCCCGCCCGGTATAAGCGGAACAGGTCGAGTAACGCCGGATCGGTGCCGAGCAAACCCGCGAGCGTGTTGGCGACGACCGGGAAGACGGACACGATGAAGGCCGACAATGAAACGCTCGCCAGGCCCGGCCCGCACCAGAGCACCAGCAGCGGGGCGATTGCCACGATCGGGACGGTCTGAAAAAAGATCGTGTAAGGATAAAACGCCCGGCGGACCCAGACCGACGACGACAAGACAACCGCGACCGCGATCCCGACCACGGCGCTCGCTGCGAAGCCGATCAAGGCGGCCGATGTCGTCGTCCACAACGCGGGAATTAATTCCGAATAGTCACGGACGACCGACCGGAAGACCGCCGTCGGCAGCGGCAGTTCCCATTGCGGGATTGCCGCGGCCTGAATGAAAAATTCCAACCCGACGACGACGCCACCTAGGACCAGTAGCGGCGGAACGAACTTTTTCAACAAGCGACCAATCACTGTTGCATTCCCCCGCGTTCGAGGGCCTGGTAGAGGTCACGGGTCTGGGCGGCGAACACCGGCGTCCCCCGCAACGGCGCGAGCCGTTCCGCGGGTAGTTCGATCTTTCGGTCGAGCACGACCTTGCCCGGCCGTTGCGACAGTACGATCGCGCGGTCGGATAGAAACACCGCCTCGGCGGTCGAATGCGTGACGAAGATCACGGTCATGCGTCGTTCGATCCAGAGCCGGCGGAGTTGCTCGTCGAGCCGTTGCCGGGTGATCTCGTCCAGCGCCGCGAATGGTTCGTCCAGCAGCAGCAACTGTGGGTCGGTGACCATCGCCCGCGCGAGCGAAACCCGCATCCGCATGCCCCCGGACAGCTGCGATGGAACTCGATCGACCGCATCGGCAAGCCCGACCTGCTCGAGCGCGGCGATCGCCCGGTCACCCCGCTCTGCGGTCGAGACGCCTGCCAGTTCTAACGGCAGCATCACGTTGCGAAGCACGGTCCGCCACGGCAGCAGATGCGCGTCCTGAAACACATACGCCGCCCGGAATAGCCCGTCGTCTGAAAGTGAGATCGTTCCCGCCGTCGGCGTGTCGAGCCCGGCGATCATCCGCAACAGCGTCGACTTGCCACACCCCGACGGCCCGAGGACGGAAACGAATTCCCCGGCCGCGATGTCCAGGTCTACTGCCGATAACGCCTGCACCCCGCCGGAGAAGGTGCGGCTAATGCCCTTGGCCGTAACGGCGACGGAGGATCGGGCAGTCGGGGGCATCACGTGCATGTCGCGAAGCATCTTTGCACGGGAGCCGAAAGCAGACAAGCACGCAGATGCCGCGGCAGGTCACCGGTCAGCGGATGATGCCGTGGTTGCGGCACCAATAGTACATCGCGATAGAAATCGCGAGCACGATGATCGTGCGTAATAGCCAGTGGTTCTGAGGACGTTTAAGACCGACGGCGGGGAAGTCGGCGGGATCGCCGAGCACCTCGACGCGGTTGACGGCCATCCCCTCGTTCTGGGCTTTTTTCTCGGCGGCGGCTTTGCTCGCAGCGTCGAACTCGAGCGTCATTCGTGCGCCGGTTTGTTTGCTCGAACCAGTGACGCGAAATTTCATGGGCTGCTCGAATTCAGTTTGATGTGCCGGTGCCGCGGGTCTGTCGTCTATCGATTGCGGGGCGACTCAATCATCGTCGTCGTCTTTCACCGCGGGGGTGGGTTTGTTTTCCACGGTGCCGGCGGCCGCGTTGCGGGGGGTTGGCATCTGCGAGTCGACGCCTTTGATGCTCTTCCACACGATCTGGTTCAAGGGCCCGGTCGGGGCGGCGTCGGCGTGCGTGAAGTCCATTTCGTCGGACTGTTTTACGAGCACGTCGGTCGGTGTTGCCGCGGCGGCGGCTTTTCGGCGATCCGGATTTCCCTGCGAGATAATCTCCTTGGCCGGCAGCACGGCCACGTACGGCTCGGCGTTCGAAGGCGCGGTGTCCCAATCTGCCAGCGGTTTGGCGATCGCGTCGTACTGCGACATCGGCGGCAATCCGAGCAATAGCTCCATTGTCTTCAGCAGCGTGTCGGTGTTGCAAAAGGCATGGTCGACAGTTCCGCGTTTGATCCAGGGGCTGATCACGTATGCCGTCGTACGGTGCGCGTCGACGTGGTCCGCGCCGTTCTGGGCGTCGTCCTCGATAACGAAAATGGCGGTCGATTCCCAGACCGCGGAATGGCTGATCGCCTCGACCAGCTGGGCGACGCCGTAGTCATTGTCGGCGACCTCCGACGCGGGCGAATGGTTTCGACTGCTCATGCCCTGGGTGTGATCGTGTCCCATCCGGACCAGCATCAGAGCCGGCACGGCATCCGGGCCTTTGGTCAGCATCTGTTGGAACTCACGGTTCCATTCGGTGAACCGGCTCGGCGTGTTGTACTTCCCGAACTTTGTTTTTCGATAGAGACATCGCGGATCCTGCGTCTGCTCGAAATATATTTTCGGGGCTTCGCTGTCCGCGTAGTCCAAATCGAACCGACGAAAATCCGCATCGGTCAACCCGGCAAGGTCGTGCCCGGGCGGTTGCAGACCTTTGACGGTCGGGTATTCGGCAGGCATTCCTTCCTCACCAAAGGAAAGGAAAAACCCATAATTGCGATAGCTCAAACCGGCGGCGGCGGCTTTGTCCCAGAGGTGGGTGCCGATCGACGCCACGTCCGGCACTGCGGGAGCACCGTTTTTAAATTTCGATCCGGTCGCGGTCGGTTTGCCGTCGGGTCCCTGGGCGGGGAACCCGCCGGTGATGTACCCGTTGTTTTCGCCTTCGAAATCGAACGTGCGGCCGCGTCCGGAATAGTTGTACGGAATGTTCCGCTCGACGTAGGCGTTGGCCATGCCCTGGGTGCTCCAGACCCAGCCGTCGCCGCTGACTTCGCCGCAGGCGTAACAGTTGTCAAGCAGAACGAACCGGTCGGCCAGCGCGTGCAGGTTCGGCGTGATGTTCTTGCCGAACAACGTCAATGACGGATCGCCGTTCCCCCGCGGGTCGTCACCCAGGACTTGGTCGTAGGTCCGGTTCTCTTTGATAATATAGACGACGTGCTTGATCTTGCCCGCCTTTAGCCCGATCTCCGCGAGTGGGTTATTTGACTGCCGCGTGGGCTCGTCCAGATGGCTGTTGTGGAGCACCGACCGGGTCATCGTCGCCAGCTGATCCATCGTCGGTACCGGGATCGTCTCGAGATCTCCGACGATGATGTTCAGGATGTAGCTGTCCTTCGCCGGGTCGTTCACCCGGTATTTCGGATTCGGGTTGCGGGCGGAAACCCCCTTGGCGTCGACGACCAGCAGTCTGTGGTCGGCGGTGGCGAGAACGCCGGTCGGATACCAGCCCACCGGGATCATGCCGGTCAGTGTTTGCGACGCGACGTCGACCACGCCGACGGCGTTCATATCGCCGAGCGTCGCGTAGATCGTCTTTTCGTCCGCCGACAGCGCGAGCGAGTTGGGGCTCACACCCGCCAGCCCGCGGGACGTGCCGGGCCGAAGCAGGATCGTACCGATCACCTGATCACTGGCGGTGTCGATCACCGACAGCGTATCGCTCAAAGAGTTGGCGACATACAAACGCGTCTGGTCTCGATTCAGCAGCAGCGACACCGGGTTCGCCCCGGTCGCGATCGCGGCCGACTGCACCGGGTGTCTCGGGTCGATCGTGTTGATGGCGTACACGACGCCGTCCCGCTCACTGGCGGCATACGCCTTGTGACCGTCCGACAGCGCGACGATCGTGAGCATGAAGTTGGACGTGTGAGTATTAGAATCGAACGTCAGCCGACCGAGTTCGGTGCCGCTCGGGTCGTAGATCGCCACGCTGCCGGGCATTACGTAGGTTGCCTGCCCGGAGTTGCTGGCGTTATTGGCTACGTAAATCAGGCCGCGCGAATCGGTCGCCAAGCCGGCCGGAAAATCTCCCTCGTGTGTTTTGATCGAACCGGTTTGTTTCAGCGACCCACCGTCGGACAAAGTCAGCACTGCGATCGAATCGTGTGCCCCCTGAGCTGCGTAAACGGTGTTGCCTGAAACCGCGACGCCGAAGTACAGCCCGTTCGATTTCGACAACGGGTCTTCGTCCTTGCTGTCGTCGACGCCGTTGTTCGGGTTAAGCCGCGTCGGCCGTTTGGCGGCGAAGTCGACCCGGCCGGCCACGTGACCGTCGGCCGTCGCGATCGAGTATAGCGACTCGCGGTACCCCATCCCGCAGACGATCGCGAACTTTCCATCCGCCGCTTTGACCAGCCCCGAAGGGAATTGCCCCAATGGGGTGATGCTCCGCGCCGGCAAGATGTCTTTTCCGGTGTTGAGCGTTTGGCCGTCGGGCGACAGTTCAAGGGGCGGCGCGGGCGTCCGCGCTGTCGACACCGCCACCACGGGCTTTGCGGTTCCGCAGCCGTGCAGGAAGAAGCTAAGCACCAGAGCGGCGGACGAAAGAAGGCAACCGCTAGACAACCGCATGCGTTCTCCAGAGAAGTCAGCCGGGCCCGGGGCACAACGTGGGCCGGGAGATCGAAAGACCTATGCCGCGGCCGGCAACGCCGGGCCGCTTGCGACGATCCGAGTGCCCGCGACAGGATTCGAACCTGTGACCTCCGGTTTAGGAAACCAGCGCTCTATCCAACTGAGCTACGCGGGCGATACCGGAGCAATTTAACCGCGACGCGAACGAACGCCAACCGATTGTTCGATGCCATGTTCGTGTCGAGAACGCGACACCTTGGCTCGTCATTTCACCGGCGGGGTGCCGACGAGCGATTTCGGGTCGACCGGTTCTCCTTGGTAAAAAAGCCGCGGCCACAAGCTGGACAGCTCGGCCCCGACGATGCGGATGGCGAGTTGCAACGCCTGCCATGAGTCTTCGCCGTAGATGGGACGACCCCAGACGCGGAAACCGGCCAATCGATACTCGCACTGCCAGCATTCGAACTCAGAGCACTGGACCGGCTTCATCAGTCGAGCCATTTGCGGGACCGTGGTGCCATCGTCCTACCGCACTACCAGTGCAACTTCGGCGATGACGTTTGGCGGAAGTGGGGTAAGCTTCATCAAACTTGATTATGTCGCTTGCGATGAAGCATGTGCATCCTGACTTGGACAAAAAGGCTATCCGCGATCGGATTTAAAGTCATAGGACTATTTTTTGACCGCTTGTTGTTTTCGAGCTCGCACGCGCAGGAACCCGTAGAGCAGCCAGATTGGAATTATAAATGGAAGGTCGATCGCAGATCCCCGCGCGAAGATGCCAGCCTCGTGACCGCTGAAGTTGCGGAAAATGTCGAAAGGCCCGAACCATGTCACGCGCAAGACAGCCCAAACAAGCGTGATAGCCAATACGCTGATCACGAGCGACCATTCGGTCTTGGTTTTTGGTTTCCAGAACACGCTTACACTCCCTCACTTGGCGGGAAACTCGCAGTGGCTGCGAGGACATTTTCAGGCTGTCACAAAGATCTAGGTCTATCCTCGCTGCCAAGCGATGTAGAAACCGTGTCCGACGATTCTCCCAATTCAGCCAAACGCAAAAACGCCTATGCCCCAAATTCGGTAATAACTGTCGAGCCTCGTCGTAGGCACCTCTCCGCCTTGACGGTAAAAGTCTGCGACATCCGGAAACATGAACCCAGCGGGCCAATCAGCCACAAAATATCGGATGATCGCATAGGCAGTAACCCATGCGATCGTGTAAGAGTTTCGCACCGAGGTCGACTGCCGATCAGTGCTGGAAACCTGTTCGATCACAAGCCACGTTCTGCCATGTGTTGCCGTTCGGCATATGCTATTTCCTCACCTTTTTATGTCAAATCCTTCTAGTGGTCTGGTTTGGGATGAGACGCCGATCATGGTCACCTTTCTTGGCTGAATGAATCTCGTCGGCAGGCGACTGCCTTTTCTATTACTCGCGGCTTTCGGTGGCCGGCTACGGCTTTTCAGACTTTGAAGCCTCGGAACGCGCAATTGATTTTCCTTCGAAACCGCGAGCCCGGGAGGTTGTCTGAAGAATGAGTTTTTGTTCTTCGGGCAACATTGGTTCCGTACGATCCAGTGGGAACCGTGTTGGATATCTCGCGGGTGTCGCGGAGAGATGTTGCGTGAAACGAAACGTCGTCGGACGAAGAACCGGATACACCGTGCGACGCCAATAGATTTGAGCCCGGATCTCGCTTTGCGACGGCGTGGTTGGTGCTGCCTTGATCATCTTTGCTCGGCCGAACCGCCAACCACCGGCGGTCACCGCCCGTCTTGTTCGAGCCGGGGGTGGCGCATAAGATGCGCGACGGTCGCCGATCGCCGGCGGCAGGTTTCTTCTTGGCAGAAATTACACCATGGCATCCACTCATAACCCGTTCGGTTCCGAAGCAAAGCTGTCCTCCAAGGCCGGCGACGTCCGCATCTTCCGGTTGAATAAACTGGCCGAGCTCGGCTTTGGAAATCTGGACAAGCTGCCGTTTTCGATCAAGGTGCTGCTCGAAAGCGCGCTGCGAAACATGGACGGTTTTGCCGTTACTGAAAATGACGTCAAAGGCGTCGCGGCATGGAATGCCACGAAGGTGAACGCCGTCGAACTGCCGTTCAAACCCGCCCGCGTGATCCTTCAGGATTTCACCGGCGTGCCGGCGGTGGTCGATCTCGCGGCGATGCGGTCGGCGATGAAGCGTGCGGGGGGTGATCCGCAGAAAATTAATCCGCTGGTGCCGGTCGATCTGGTCATCGATCACTCGGTGCAGGTCGACCAGTTCGGCAGCCAGGTCGCGCTGTTCGAAAACGGCAAGATGGAATTCGAGCGGAACATGGAACGCTACGAATTCCTTAAATGGGGACAGAAGGCGTTCCGCAATTTCAGCGTGGTGCCGCCGGCAACGGGGATCGTCCACCAGGTGAATCTGGAATACCTCGCCAAGGTGGTCGTCACCCGCGACGGGGTCGCGTTCCCTGATTCACTGGTCGGCACCGACAGTCATACGACCATGATCAACGGGCTCGGCGTCGTCGGGTGGGGCGTCGGCGGAATCGAGGCCGAGGCGTGCATGCTCGGCCAGCCGATCTACATGGTTACCCCGCAGGTGGTCGGGTTCAAACTGCACGGCCAATTGCCTGAAGGTTCGACTGCCACCGACCTGGTGCTCACCGTCACGCAGATCCTTCGCAGCCACGGTGTCGTCGAAAAATTCGTCGAATTCTTCGGCGACGGGCTTGCGAACATGACCGTCGCCGACCGCGCGACGATTGCCAACATGGCCCCGGAATATGGCGCGACCATGGGCTTTTTCCCCGTCGACGAACAAACGCTGGCATATCTTCGACTGACCGGCCGGGACGCGGGGCAGATCGACTTGGTCGAGCGGTACTGCAAAGAGCAGGGGCTGTGGCGGCAGTCGAATGTCGAGCCGAACTTCAGCGAGGTGCTCGAACTCGATCTGAAGACAGTCATGCCGAGCGTGGCCGGCCCGCGCCGGCCTCAGGACCGCATCGAGCTGCGCGGCGTAAAGCAGAATTTCCGGTCGAACCTCGTCGACGTGTTCAAAAAAGAAGTCGGTGAAAGCGCGACTCCGCGACTCGACCGATGGAGCGCCGAAGCGCCGATCGCGACCGACAGCGTCGTGCCGGCGCACGGCCGCAGCGAGGACGAAAAGTCCGCCGCCACCGCCGAACATATCAACGACCAAAAAGCGACCTCCGTCGCGCACCTGCCCGGTGGCGCGATCGAGATGACCCATGGCGACGTCGTGATCGCCGCGATCACCAGTTGCACCAATACCAGCAACCCCGGCGTGATGATCGCGGCCGGTCTGCTCGCCAAAAAAGCGGTTGAAAAAGGTTTGAAAGTGCCCGCGACGGTGAAGACGTCGTTGTCACCCGGCTCGCGCGTTGTGACCGAGTATTTCAACAAGTCGGGCCTTACCCCGTACCTCGACAAGCTGGGTTTCCAGACGACGGGATATGGCTGCATGACTTGCATCGGGAACTCCGGGCCGCTCCCCGAGCCGATCAGCACTGCGGTCGACGCCGGTGACCTTGTCGCGTGTTCGGTCTTGTCGGGTAACCGGAATTTTGAAGGCCGGATCAACCCGCACGTGAAAGCCAATTACCTTGCCAGCCCGCCGCTGGTGGTGGCGTTCGCGCTGGCCGGCACGATGGACATCAACATCATGGACGAGCCGATCGCCAAAAACGATAAAGGCGAACAGGTCTACCTCCGCGACATCTGGCCCAGCCAGCAGGAAGTGCACGACACGATCGCCGCGTGTGTGACACCGGAGATGTTCAAGAAGGAATACTCCAATGTCGCCGAAGGCAATTCCGAATGGAACGCGATTCCGGTCAAAGGCGGCGAGCTATTTAACTGGGACGAGAACAGCACGTATATCCAGGAGCCGCCGTTCTTCACCAACCTCTCGACCGAGCCCGGAACGATCAAGCCGATCACCGGAGCCCGCGTGTTGGTGATGGTCGGGGACAGCGTGACGACCGACCATATTTCACCGGCCGGCGACATCAAAAAGGCCGGCCCCGCCGGGAAGTTCCTTCAGGAAGCCGGCGTTCAGCCGATCGACTTCAACAGCTACGGGTCACGCCGCGGCAACGACCGGGTAATGACCCGCGGAACATTCGCCAACATCCGCTTGAAAAACATGCTCGCCCCAGGCACCGAAGGCGGTGTCACCAAATATTTGCCGACCGGCGGCACGATGAGCATCTACGACGCCAGCATGAAGTACCAGGCGGAAAAAATTCCCCTGATCGTCCTGGCCGGAAAAGATTACGGCATGGGCTCCAGCCGCGACTGGGCCGCCAAAGGCGTTTACCTGCTGGGTGTGAAAGCGGCGATCGCCGAGAGCTTCGAACGCATCCACCGCAGCAATCTCGTTGGGATGGGCGTCCTGCCGCTGGTCTACAAGAAAGGGCAGACCCGCGCCACACTCGGCCTGACCGGCGAGGAAACACTCGATATTACAGTTCCTGCCGACCTCAAGCCCCTGCAGGACGTCACGGTGACAGCGACGGACAAAGACGGTAAACGGATCGAGTTCGTCACCACCTGCCGGATCGATACGCCCATCGAGATCGAGTACTACCGCAACGGCGGCATTCTGCATACTGTGCTTCGCAACATGCTGAAAAAGTGAAACTCGGGCAATGATACTTACCGCCCCAACGTGCCGGGCGGTAAGAATATTTTGGGATGAGTCAACCTATCGATTCGAACGCAGTCATGCGGAAGTTCCGCTGGAAACGCCGATGGTCTATAGAAGTCTGTAGCCCGAATCGAGCAACGCGAATCATCTGCTGAGTGTGGGTTCGCGGAACCGTAATGAGAAGCTTAGCAAGAGCGGGAGGTTTGCCTGTCGGGTTGACGAACAGTCGATTAGATTCCTTCAAATCGAATCGCCGATCAGAGGTAAAACGAAAACCGTTCAGAGGCACAATTCTCTGTCGTCAAACCGCATTCACGTTTACTTTCTCCCATTCAAGGATTGCTCGATGCAGTTGTTCGGGTGCTGCTTGAATAAGCTGAGACGGCAGGCGGTACGACTTCTCAGCGTTGTTATGGAAATATTTTACGGTGTTGTCCTGCAAGCCGCGGAAGTGTACGCGGGGGATGATCGTGGTGTCATTCTCGCCGGCCTGAATCAACGCGTCGTCGGTGAGAAACGTGCCGCGGCGGGTGGGCTTTCCCTCGAGCTGTATTGCCCGCAACCTCCACGCGGACAGGATGGATGACAGCATCATCCAACTCGCAAGCCCGCAGACGCACCCGAAGGCGAGCGGCAGCCATTCGGTGTTGCTGCTGACGGTGTTCGTGCCGCGATCAAAGAGCTCGGCCACACCGAAGGGGACGATGATCAGCGCCGCCAAGCCGAACGCGACCGCGAGCAACCCCGTGCGGATCATCTGGTCGATCGTGTATTGTTTCTCAAAAAACGAAACACCCGGCGGCAGAGGTTGAGCGGGGTCGAGCAGCGACGCGACAGTGGGCGGGATCTTCAATTTATCGCTCGTGATCAAGACTTCGGTACCCGCCATTGACGACTCCCTGAAATCGAAAAAAATTCAGCACACGCACCACCCGTGATCATTTCAACCCTTTTGAGGGGCTGAAATCAGTTCGCTCCGAAGCCAAGGCTCACAACCTTGATCCGAATCTGGCCGTTGCGAACCTTGTAACGGACGGAACAAGCAATCGTCGCCGATCGTGTCAAAAAGTTATTTCGACGGCAGCTGAGCTGGAGCGCTCTGCCCGGCTTCGGCCACCCGAACACGTCCATCGGCGTCGAAACTTATCGGGTCGACACAAAGTAGTCCTCGGTCGGGGCCAGGTTTTTCTTTACGATACGAAAACCATTTTCGGCCGTCGGGCCCGTCGAAGACGGCCAAGTGACCGCCATAAAAAACAGTGCCGCGTGGATCTTTTGTCCAGGGGCCAGCAATGCTGTCGGCGTAGGCGACATTCGTTCTATATCCGAACAGCCAAGGCGACGACCGGTCGTTGTAAAGCGTGGCATGGAACAGACAGTATCGGTCACCGATCTTCTCCAGCCAGGGCCCTTCCAAATAGGCGGGCGAGGTCTTCAGCCCAATGTCGGCGTTGTTGCAAGTCACGATCCGCTTCTCCGGCCCTATGAACTTTGCCTGGCCTTGTTCTAAACGCGTCAGATCGATCTGCTGCAGAAAGATGTCAGATTTCGGTTTGATCGCATAAGTTTTGCCGTCGGTGTCTGCGAACAGGGTCATGTCGCAGGTGCCGCCTTCGACGTATGTCACGTGTCGATACGGGCCAGTGATCGTATCCGCCACACCGATGAAGCAATAACCCGCCGAGCCCCATTTACCGGGCTTGTTGTTTTTGCCGTCGATCCAATTGTCGGCCGTGAAGATCAGGTAATATTTTGCATCGATTTTATGAATCTCGGGCGCCCAGAATCGATTCTTGTAAGGACAATCGTCCGGCAGATCGGATGACTTGATTAACCACTTCTCGAACGTCCAATCCTTCAAATCCTTTGACCCATAGAGAGCCACCCCGGGAGACCCACCCTGATTCGGGCGGGCCAGATTTTTCTCGTCGCGTCCACTGAAGGGCCACATCGTGAAGACCAGATGGTAAGTGTCACCGTCGCGGACGATGCACGGATCGCGGACCTCGCTGCGGGTCGCGGTCTGGCCCTGCGAGTAAGTAAAGTTCAGCGGAGTAGGGTACGTAAATCCCGCATACGGTAGAGTCGTCTGCGCTACCGAGCTTCCTGGCTGACAGAAAGCGAAGATCAAACATGACCCACGCCACCACTGCCGCCAACTGACAGCCGACGGAGTAATGACTCTCAAGCGCGGGACAGAGACGTTCAACGGTTCTCCGAAAGATTGACTACCCATACGATCCTGAAAACGTTGGGTGATTAGACAAAGTTCTGCAGTCAATTCCCAGCCGCGACAGGCGAACAGCTTTGCCGATCGGCACGTGGCCGTTAATCTTACCCGCGGGGTTTTCACACGAATGACAGGATTGAACGCGATGAAGGTGCTTCTGGTCGGTAACGGTGGTCGGGAACACGCGCTGGCGTGGAAGCTTTCGCAATCGAAGGGGCTGTCCAAACTTTACGCGTGGCCGGGCAACCCCGGCACCGCCCAGACCGCCGAGAACGTGCCAGGCGACGTCAACGATCTGGCCGGTATCGAAAAATTCGTTAAGCAGAATGACATCGGGTTAGTCGTCATCGGACCGGAAGACCCGCTCGCGGCGGGGCTCGCCGACCGCATCACCGCGCTGGGCGTGAAAGCATTTGGTCCCAGCAAGGCCGCGGCGCAGATCGAAGCCGACAAGTGGTTCGCCAAAGAAATCATGCGGCAACAGGCGATCCCCACGGCCGAGGCGCGCAGCTTCACCGATCCGACCGCGGCCGAAGAGTACGTAAAAATGCGCGCCGTCCCCTGTGTCGTCAAAGCGGCGGGGCTCGCCAAGGGGAAAGGCGTCACGGTCTGCTACCGCGTCAGCGACGCACTGGAAACGATCGACACGATCATGCGGAAAAAAGCGTTCGGCTCGGCAGGTAGCCGCGTCGTGATCGAGGAAATGCTGACCGGGCCGGAATGTTCAATCCTCGCGCTGGTCGACAAGCGAAGCATCTACATTCTCGAACCGTGTCAGGACCACAAGCCCGTCGACGACGGCGACACCGGTCCGATGACCGGCGGGATGGGGGCCTACACACCCACGCCCGTCGTCACCGAGGCGATGCTGCGGTTGATCGAAAAAGACGTGCTGGTGCCGGTCGTCGACGGACTACGCCGTGATGGCATCGACTACTCCGGTGTGCTGTACGCGGGGCTGATGCTGACCACCGGCGGGCCCCGGGTTCTGGAATTTAACTGCCGGTTCGGTGACCCCGAAACCCAACCGCTGATGATGCGGCTCAAGAGCGACTTGCTCGAACTGATGCTCGCGGTTGCCGACGGCAAGCTCGATGAAATCGAATTGAAGTGGGACCCCCGCCCCGCGATCTGCGTCGTCGCCACCAGCAAGGGGTACCCGGGAAAATATCCGAAGGACCTGCCGATCACCGGCATCGCCAAGGCCGACGCCATGCCCGGCGTCAAGGTGTTCCACAGCGGTACCCGCAGCGAAGACGGCAAACTGATCACCGACGGCGGTCGCGTGCTCGGCGTGACGGCGATCGCCGACACCGTCGCCGACGCCCAGAAGAAAGCTTACGCCGCAATGGAACTGATCCACTTCGAAGGCATGCACTATCGTCGCGATATCGCGCGACAGGCGCTGAGGTGAGAATGGATGAAAGCTCCGAGACATTTCACAGGCTTTTGCGTGTGCTTTTCAACGTGGCTTTGGCCGGCTGGTTCTACGTCATCGGTTTTTGGCTCGGGCCGAACGAGCTCACGTTTCACAAACTCGAGGGGATGACAGCTCAAGATCTCGTGCCAATCGTGCAAGAATACTGCGTGCCCGTCGTTCGAGAGATGAAAATTTACGCAAGGGACAAATCGCCCACCAGTGAAAACGACCTTTTCGCTTTACTGGATTCGCATCAGGGCCACGGGCCCGGCGGTCATCGCATTGCAGCCAATGGCAATTACCAATACTGGGGGCCGGGCAACGTCCTGTTCAAGCACACGATCGAATACGACTTTACGCCGGGACACGAGGGCTGGTCCGTGCATGGACCCTATGTAAACGGGCCACTTCCGGTCCCTCCGGTCACCCTGGAACTAGATGCAAAGCCCATGTCAGGCCAATAAGGAGATCTAGTGTATTGCAAACGCTGCACAGCTAAGCTTCCAGTGCCGCCCGATGATCCTGCACTCGCGAGCGGTCCCTGGCTCGGTGGGAAGCCCGGTGAAATTCAGTACGAATCGCCACGGAAGACGATCGCGCGATGTAAATCTTGTCTTCGAAAATTCAATCCGAATGATCCGAAAACGTATCGTCAGACTCTGGCACTCACGCCCTGGGACATTGCTGTAAAGATTATTTTAACCACTGCGTTCGGAGTCCTCACCGCCTACGTCGTCTCGTTCCATCAGTTGTCGCAAGCGAGCGGTCACTGATGCGAGCACGACCGCCTCGCTTTCACTACTACACCGACCCAATCTGCATCGCCTGCCTCATGATTTACCCGCTCAATCGCTGGGTATTGAAGCCGCACCACATCGGGGGTTGGTTCACTCACGGCTATTTGAATGACGTCATCTGCCTGCCGTTATTTGTTCCGATGATCTTATACGCCCAACGTTTGATCGGACTTCGGCGTCACGACGGCTACCCGCGGTGGTGGGACATCCTGCAACACTGGGCAATTTTTTCGATCATTTTTGAATGCATTATTCCACGGATGCCGCACAGTTTCGATTCTATTTCCGACCCGTGGGACGTCGTTGCGTACCTAGTCGGTGGGGTCGCAGCAGTGTGGCTTTGGTCTCGGCAGGGTCGGCGGGACAGCCAGCCGGCAGAAGCCCACCGCCCCGATCTCGAATCGAATACGAGCGGAGTCGCGCGTCCGAGCGTGTGATTATTTTTTAAAACTCGGATACATTCCTGCTACCAAACCCGTTCCCCTCATCAGGAGATTGAATGCGATACGTGATTCCGGCCGCCGCGAGTGTCTGTCTGACCACCGCCCTGTTTTTTGGATTTAGCGCCAAAGCCGCAGAACCGTCCACGCAACCGACGTCTCAACCGACGACGGCCCCTTCGGCGACCATCAACTGGGACGAGGCTTCGAAGCACATCGGCGAGACTGTCACGATCACCGGGCCGGTCATCAGCACGCACGTGTCGGGGAACAAAAAGAATGTTTCGCTGAACGTCGGCAAAGATTTTCCCGACCCAGAACGGCTGACGATCCTGATGCCGAACGACGCCCCGGACACCTCCCCGGACGACACCTACAAGGACAAGACCATCGTCGTGACCGGGAAACTTGAGGTGTACAAAAAGACAACCGAGATCAAAGCCAAGACCAAAGAGGTTTCGATCCAGAAGTAAGTCGTCCGCGGCTGATACGTTTAGCGACTCATCGGCAGGACATCGATCTGCCGGGCGACATAGCGGACGGCATCGCGGGCGTCCCGATCGAGATACGCGTAGCGGGCGTCGGTAAAGCTTTGTTCGAGCGGCTCGGGGACCGAAGCGCTCGGGATCGAAATCGACGGCAAAGTGGGAGCGCGCCCGATCGTCGAAGGGTGCGGAGGCACATGGCGCAGCATAATTGCAACCGACACTCCCGCAAAAAGCACGGTGGCCGCGACTGACAGCCGACGCAGCCCGGGCGTCCACCCGACTCGTCCGGTGGGACGTTCTCGAACGGTCTCAATTTGCCCCATGATTCTGGCGTGAAGCAGGGGGGAGAACGGCGGCCCGGCGCGGTCCGCTTCATCGCGCAGGTTGTCGATCCATTTTTCTCGCTGCTTCATACGTCACTTCCCACGAGCGTCGTTTGTAAATCGGTGTTTCGAATCGCGACTTCCATTTTCTTTCGCGACCGGTGCAGGGCCGTTCGCACCCATACCCACGACCGGCCTGTGACAACGGCAATGTCGCGGGGCGACGTCTCCTCGACGTAATGCAACCATAGCACTGCGCATTGTTCCTCGGTTAGAACCCGTCGTGCCAGGTCCCAGACCGCTTCATGTGTCTCACGCCTGATCGACCGGGCATCGGGGCCGTTCATGTCTACGGGTAGCGACGAATCAACAATCGAACCGGTCCGATGATCCGCACGCATCGCGCTCACGGCCAGTCGATACGCGATGGTGAACAGCCAGGTTTTGAACCGAAACTGCTCGCGGTACTGACCGAGCGATTTGAACGCCTTCAGAAACGTGTCTTGCAGGACGTCCTCAGCCTCGCTCGGACGCGGGCCGCGCCGCTGAAGAAATCGCAGTAACGGCACTTGATACCGTCGGACAAGCTCTTCGAACGACGCCATAGAACCGGCTCGCGCGCCGCATGCCAGCGCTTCGTCGGATTGCTCGTTTAAAGCCGGGTCAGTCACCGGACGCTCCGACTCAGGGTTTTGCCGCGTCGGCGTCGATCGGCAGCTTCGAGATCAGATCTTTGACCTGTTCCATCGAGATCGTGCAGTCAACCGCAACGGTGTCGCCGGCCTTTGCAATCTCAACAGTCTTGAGCAGCGACGCGGCCGTTCGCGCCCGGGGGTCCGCGTTCTCGCCGCTTCCTGCAAGCGAGACCATCGCTTTGATCCCGCGCAGAATTGTTTGAAGTTGGTCGGCGACCTCGGAATTGTCGGCCGAAAGACTCGCGTGCAGAACGGCGTTGCCGTCGGTCTCGTTCAAGGAGAGCCAACCCCCTTGAATCTGCTTCACGACCGGCGACTGTGCCTCGCCCGCCTTTTGCTTCCATCGGGACAACTCTCTCACGGCGACGTAAGCCAGCATTTGCGGTTTGCTCCCGGCACCGAGCGGGCCGGCCTTGATCGATTCTATTTTCGAATCCATCACATCCAACCCGGCCTGGATGTTCGCCTCAGATCGGCCGACGACGACCGTCGATTCGTTGAAGAATGCCGCGTACAGCTTTTTCTCCTGGTCCTGCCAAGCGACAATTCGGCGCTCACCGTAGGCCTTTTCAGAGTAGGTCTCATTCAACTGAAGAAAGCCCAACGTTCGGTTACGGTCAATGTTGCCGTGAAGGACGACGACCCCCGCCTCATCGCCTGCCTCGCGGCCGTAGATGGTGATGTCGTGTACGTCACGCGGGAATTGCATGTTCGTGAGCTGTTCGATCTGGCCGACCTTTTGTTGGAACATGTCGTCGTTGATCAATCGCGTGTAGAGCGCGTCCCACGTTTTGGTCGGGCGGGCGGCGTCCATGTCTACGTGTATTAACCACTTGGCCTCGGCGGGGACCTGTCTGGGGTCCAACGGGTCCGCCATGCACCAGGTCGGAAACACTATTCCGATTAGACAGGCTCCTGCAATCAGTTTTGACCTACGCATGTCGCTCCCGGTTGATGCACTGTTGAAACCACACTGGTTATACGCCGCGTTACCCGGGCGTGTGACAAAACGAAACCGGCCGGACCGCGACGCGGCCCGACCGGGATCTAACTTAATTCTGAACCGAAGGATCAACCGCCGAGCAATTTGAGCACCGTCTGTGGCGTGCTGTTCGCTGTAGACAACACGCTGGTGCCGGCCTGGACCAATATCTGTGCCCGGGTCAGGTTCGAGGTCTCGACCGCGAAGTTTGCGTCGCGGATCGAGCTCTGGCTCGACGTCACGTTTTCGAGGGCGACTGACAACGAATTGATGTTCGTGTTCAGCGTGTTTTTCTGGAACGCGCCGAGTCGGCCGCTGAGAATCGAAACCTGGTTGATTGCGTCTTCGATGATCGCGCTGGCCTTTTCGGCGTTCCCGCCGACCAGGCTCGCGTCCCCGCCGGTGATCACGTCCGACAGGAATCCGATGTTGCTGTTCCCGAGCTTGTCGGCCGAGACGGACCCGATGCCGATGCTGATCTGTTGATCGCTCAGCACCTGCGGGCCGAGTTGGAAGGTTGCGCCGCCGCCGGTGATGGCGAAGTTCGTCTGGCCCGCGCCGAAGTTTCTGCTAAGCGTCAGATTCAGGTCCAACGAGCTGGTGTTCAGCTTTAAGGTCAATCCATCGCCGACAGTGACTGCGCCGTTTACCGTGGCCACTACGTCCGTTCCCGTCGTACGGCCCTTACCATTGCCATTGACGTCGGTGGTCTGGAACGTGCCTTTTTCAGCCGAGATGGACACGAAGTTCTTCGACCCGTAGTCAGTGCTCTTAAAAACGATGCCGGACTGCCAGTTAGCCGCGTTGACATTCGACGCGCTGATTCCGGTCGAATCGGAGATACGATTGATGGCGAACGCGATCGCCGACGCGTGCGTGCCGCTCGTGAACGTTAAGACCTGGGTGCCAGTAGTCCCGCCGATTTGCAGCGTGACAGACGAAGTGATCTGGCTCGTCGCGAACTGAAGTTGTGCCGGGCGGGCACTGGTGATCACGTTGACCTGAACGGGCACCGACGAATGCGCGCCGATGCTCGCCTGCGTGATGTCCAGCGCCTTGATGGCCGTGTTGTTCACGCCGCTGGTGATGTAGTCCAGCGACCCGTCGATCAGGTGCCGACCGGCGAAGGTCGTGCTGTCGGCGATCCGGCTGATGCTCTGCACGGCCGAGTCGACCTGCAACTGGTTGGCCGAGATCTCGTCGGCGCTTTCAGCGCCGCTGTTGGCCGACGAGACGATCAGGCTCTTGATGTCCAGCAGCAATGCCTGGACTTCGCTCAGCGATCCTTCGGCGGTGGCGATCACGTTGTTCGCCTGCGTCGAGTTGCTGACTGCCTGGTTGATCCCAGAGATCTGGCTCTGCAACTGCTTGCTTACGATCAACCCCGCGGGGTCGTCCGCTCCGCTGTTGATTTGCAGGCCGGTGCTGAGCCGCTGTAACGCGGTGTTCAACGTAGCCTGGGAATGAGCAAGCCCTTGCTGGGCAACAAGCGCGCCGACATTTGTATTAATACGGGCCATACAATCCTCCGTGATTGCCGATGGCTGACCGGGCCCAATTGCCCGGCGGGGCTAAGATCCACGTCCGTTGGATCTTCTTCGAAACTGACTGACTAATCATTCATACGTTTCGTCGGCTCGAAGCTTCGAACCGCGATTTATCCGCCCGACCGTCGGGCGGACCGGCCTGTCGCCGTGCTACTTCTTTTCTTCCGGGGGCGCCTTCGGGCCTAACTTAAAGCCCAGCACGTCTTCGGGTTTTACCTGGGCGGCCGCTCGGTTCTCCCGGCGGATCGCCTCGTAGACTTCCTTACGATGCACCTGCACTTCTTTGGGGGCGGTGATTCCCAAGCGAACCTTGTCACCACGAATATCGACGACGGTGATTTCAATGTCGTCACCAATCTTGATGACTTCATCGCGCTGTCGGGACAGCACTAACATAGTGGCTCCTTCCTGGTAAGGGGCCGCTGGCAACGCCGGCGAAACATCCGCCGAAGCGCCTGGACATCAACGGGCCCGCGCACTGCCGCGACATCCGTGTCGCGACGTTACCGGCCTTTCCCAACTGAATGGGCGGCCGGCCGAGACTGATCCTTCCGGATTCGGGCCGCGTGTGAAGCGGTAAACGGGACCGCACCTCGTGCGGCCTCCGACGCGTCGGTCCGTCGACGCGCCTTGCTTCACTTCGGTCGAAACCGGACGGGGTTAATCGAACCGGCCCGGAAACCGCCCGGATCGGCCGTCGAACCCCAAAAATGCCTGCAAGGTCAGGCCGACTTGGCCAACGGCATCTGCGACTCTAGCTTGAGCAGCGGCTGCCGGGTCGTCCACTTCTTTTCAGTCAGGACGACCTGCGTCGCGAGCCGGTTCTTGGAGTTCACCAGCAGCGGGCCGAGCAAATTGCCTGTCAGCCATTCACCGACCTTGTTGCAGATCGCGAACACCTGAAGGAACCCGGGCTCGTCGAGCTTCAGTTCGATCGTGTTTTCCTCACGGACCGGCACGTCATAGTCTTTGAAGAAAATGCCCGGGTCGGTGACCACGAACGCCAGCGCCGGGTCGTCCACGCTCTGGAGCCAGAAGAAATAGTTCTCGCTATTGGTCTGGATCAGCGCGAACCGGTTGTGGTTCGGGAACCCGAGCAACCCGCGGGTGAAAGTCAGGATCCGGTCGTCCTCGACCGAAATCCAACCGAACCGTGACGTTTGGATCTGCATGCGAACTCCATTTCGTAAGGCGGGCACTCGCCCGCATCCGACCGAGACCTCCGTCCCGGCGTAAAAAACTCTTCGCTGCCACCAGCGAACTCTTGCACTTTCTTCCAAGTCGGCCGGGCACATTCTGCGGTGACCGGCGTCTTTTTCTGCGCCTCTAGGGCGTTTAACTGCATCTAATACAATCGCACTAACTGTCCCTTATCCGACAGCAACGGGCGTGCCACTATTCGTCAGCCGAGGTAATTCAGCAGCGACAGGCTCAATGTCTTTCCGGTCACCTGCAGTGACGCCTGTAAACTGGTCTGCAGCGTTTGAAACCGCGTGATAGCTGTGGGGTAATCGACGTCCTGGAATTGCGACATCAGCGACTGCGTCGCCACGTTCTCGCTCGTGACGTCGGTCGCGCGGCTGGTCAGCTCCTGGACTCGCGCGCCGACGGAGCCGTTTACGTCCGTGACTGTTTTTTCGCCTGCGTCGATGCCCTGGGCCGCCTCGGTTATCCCGGCGGTGCTGTTAGTACGTAACGCGTCGCGCAGCTTCTGCAGGCTCGTGAACAATCCCTGCGCGACCACCGGATTTACGTCCGTTCCAGTCAAAGTGTTGCCGGCAGCAGGGGTCGTCGGCAGTCCGAGATCCGCCGCGGTCGACGCGGCATTGATCGTGTTTACCTTCAGCGCGCCCGTGCCGGTCGTGTTGTCGGTCAGGACGATCCCGTTGCCGGTCGTCGAAAAGCTGGCGGTCACTTTCCCCGCCGCGGCACTGTTGATCTGATCTAAAACATCTTGCACGGTGTTCGCGTTGGTGAGGCCGATGTTCGTGACCGTTCCGTCGGCGCTGGTGATGCTGAACTGGTTCCCGGCGGGAGTCGAGACGCCTTTACCGGCATTCAGACTGGCCAGCGTCGTAGCCGGGCTGAAGGTACGAAAACCGAGTTCGGTCGCAGACGTTCCGCCGTTCTCGGAGACCGTCAGATTCGTGCCCTGCGTGTTGTTCGTCAGGTCGATGCCGTTCCCCGTCGAATTGATCCCGGCGTGCACCCCGAGCCCGGAGGTGTTCACGGCGTTTACCAGATCCTGCACGGTCGAAAGACCGGCGAAGCTAATCTTCTTGGACGTACCGGCGCTGCTGATGGTGAACCCCGTCGTGTCGATTCCAGTGCCGCCCCGCAATGACGCGATCGTGGTAAAGCTTGTGATCCTGGAACCGACGCTCGCGCCGTTGACGGGAACATTCGCGCCGCCACCGGTCGGGGTGGCAATGCCCAGGTCCGCGGCCGTGGTCACGCCCGCGGGGTTAGCGACAGTGATGTTCGAACCACCGGACGCTGTCAATGTGATGCCGTATTGTGACAACGAGGCGGTCACGCCGGGAATGCCCGCGGCGTTGATCGTATTGATGACGTCCCCGATGGAATCGGCAGTGCTGAGATCGACCGTTGTCGTACCAGTGCCGTTACCGATCTGCAGGACCCCGCGTGAGACGCCGTGCCCGGTGCTGCCGCCCAGATCCGAAAGGCGGTCAGTCGCGGCGAGCTGCGGAGAAATGTCCACACCGGTCGAAATCGACGCCGAATTTCCACCGAAGACGTCCTGCCCGTCCACTTGAAAGCTGAGTGTCGTATTTTCTTCGAAGACGTTGGTCAGCGTGCTGGTCCCACCGTCGTATTGAATCCCGTTGGTCGCCTGCGAGTACGGTGCGGTCCCAGCCTTGTCACCGCCGAACAGATAGTTGCCCTCGTAGCTTTTGTTCGCGATCGTCAGGGCTTGGTTGAAGATGCTGTCCACCACTTCGGCGGCGCTCGCGCGGGCGTCGGCCGAGACGGTCGACGACGCGTTCGCCGACGCGATCGACTGCGCCTGCACGAGCAGGGTATTTAAGTCGCCCAGCGTCGAATCGACTTCGTTCAGCTGATCTTTTCCGCTGTTGATGTTGGTGGAATACTGCGTTCGGTAATCGAGCGTTTTCTGCAGTTGCTGAATCACCGCGGCCGCCGACGGGTTGTCGCTGGGCTGGTTGACGGCTTTCCCGGTCGACAACTGCTGCTCGATCGTCAGCAAATCGCTCTGCGTCCCGCCGATGGTTTGCGTCGCGAGGCTGCTTTGAAGCAGGTTGCTTACGCGGGCGAGTTGTAGCGGGAGCGTGACCATGATTAGAAGGAGCTCAACAGGTTTTGGAACAACTGGTTGACGGTCGATACGACGTGAGCGGCGGCTTGAAACGCCTGCTGCTGTTGAATCAGGTTGACCGTTTCTTCGTTCAAGCTCACACCGCTGAGCGCTTGCTGCTGCGACGTGAGGGTGTCCTGAATGCTCTGGGCGGCTTGGGCGTCGGTCTTGGCAGCAGCGGCCGAATTGCCGACCTGGTTGACCAGATCCTGATAAGACCCCGACAGGCTTTTGCCACCGAGTCCTGTGAGCGAAGTAGATTCGAGTTTCGAGATCGCAAGGGCGGTGCCGTTGTCGCCGGGTGAACCATTGCCCGCCGCGGCGAGCAGACCGGATTGTGCGACCACCGCGGAATTGACGGCAATGTTACCGGCGTCTGTTCCGCTGAAGAACGTGTTGATACCGAGGCCCGAGAGGGTTCCGCTGCTGTCCTGGCTGAAACTGAGTTTGGCGGTCGGGCTCGTCGACTTGATGGTCAACTGGCCGGCGTTCACCGTAGCGCTAACGCCGGCGATGCCGCTCAGGTTCGCCGCCAGAGCGTTCAAGGTTGTTCCCCCCGCGCCGCCGTTCAAGTTGACTTGAACCAATGTGCTGGTGGAGGTCCCGTTGGCCTGCGTGACGTGAACAACGAAGCTGCCGTTCTTCGGCGGAAATTTCAGCCCGGCGGCTGCCGCGTCCAGCGGTTGCGCGGCGTCGTCGACCGCGTTGGTCGTAGAGACACTGGAGAACCCGGTCGTACCTTGACCGCTGGCGTGAATCTGGTTCACGGCATCGATCAGATTGTGAGAAATCGTATTGATCTGATCAGTCGTAGTTTTGATTTGTGTCTTGGCGTTCTGCAAAGCGCCGATCACGCCGCTGGTCGCGGGCACGGTTCCGGAGTTTTCCTTAAAGACGACGATCGAATTTACGTCACCATTTTCGTCGGTTTGATTTTCAACTGTAAGGCCGCGGTTGGTTTGGCCCTCGATCAATGGCTGCGAACCGATGAAGACGGTAACCGAACCGTTGGCCTGCTGTGCCGTTGAAATGTCGACGAGCTTGGACAGCTTGGTGAGGTCTGCATCGCGCTGGTCACGGAGCGCGTTCGACTGCCCGCCGCTGCCGCCCTCGGCCGTCGTAATCTGCACGTTCAGGTCGGCGATCTGTTGTGCGAGTCCGTTCGCGGAACTCACTTGAAGCGGCAGTTCCTGGTCGACGTTGCTTTTCAGCGCACCGAGCTGACCGTCGAGATTTCGCAGATATCCAGCTGTGTTCGAGCCGTTCTGCAACACGACCTGACGCAGCCCGCTGTTCGTCGGGTCGTTCGCCAGGTTCGACCATCCGGTGAAGAATGTGCTGAGCTGGGCGCTCAGGTCCGAGCCGGAAAGGGCGTTCAACGTCGACTGGATCTGCCCGACCCAATTAGACGTCGTCTGCGCCGAAGCGTTGTCGCTTTGGCTGCTGCGGAGGCGGCCGTTGAGGGCTTCGTCGATTTGCCGCTGGACGCTGGTGAGGTTGACGCCGGTCCCGACAAAAATGCCCTGCTTCAGCTGTTCGTCAGGGGCGGGCGTGAGCGTGGCGATTTGGCGGGCGTAGTCGGGGTTCCCGACGTTGGCAATATTATTGCCGGTAACGGTGAGCGCGGCCTGGTCCACTGCCAGTGCCGAGGTCGCGGTGCTAAGTGCGTCGAAAAGCGACATTAGCCTGTGATCTCCATGTGCCCGAGCCGCTTGGAGACGGTCGCCATCCCGCGGCCGTTGTAGACACCCGTGTCACCGACCGCGCGGGCGAGAATCCGCACCGCGGTGTTCAGGTGGCCGAGAACGGCCGACGCGAGCTTGCCGGCGACGAACCCCTGCCGGGCGGCGTCACCGACGACTTTCCCGAGCTCTCCGCGGAGGCGCAGAAGGTTCAGTCGCCGCTGCGGGAATAGCTCAGCCAGGGTCGAGAGCTTGGCGTCACCTTGAATCTGACAGACGCGTGCGATCTGAATCATCAGCGACCGGCGTTGCTGCTCGAGGAAAATGATTCGGCTCTGCGAACCCTGCTGCATCGTCTTGGTCTGATCCATCACGGTCAGATCGAGCCGTTTCATGGCTTCGAAATGCGCCGAAACCTGTGCGATCAATTTGCGATGCTGGTCGAGCAACTGCTCGAGAACTGATTCGAGCTCGGTAATGAGCCGGACATTGGCCGGGATTTGTGAAACGGGTGTGACATTCATGCGACCCCCCGGAAGGTTCGAACGGGTTGCGGCGCGACCGGCGACGTCTTAGGCAACTTGCTCGCGTTTTTATAAGCGCCGGCGGCTTCCATCTTGTTCACGATCGCGTTCACGAGATTTTTGCCGGCACCTTTAGACATGCGGTCCGCCAGTTTCTGGTCGAACATTTCACCGAACGCCTCGCCCCCGCGGCCGCCGGAGAAAAGCTTGCTCTTGAACGGGCTGTTGTGCATTTGCTTGAGCAGCTGGCCGTAAAACGTCTGCGCGACCCATTTTTCAGTCTGGCTGACGAGCTTCTGATGCTGCTTGTCGTCGGAGTGCGTGGGGCGAGTGGGTAGAAAATGATTGCCAAACGCCCGCGTGCGGAGCGGGTTCGAGGGGTGCTTCGCGCGTTTGCCGAATTGTAATGCGTGCGTGGTCATGGGAATCCTTCCCGGTTGTTCGCGGTTTACTTTTCCTGCCCGTCGATGATCAGCTTGGCGTGCACCTTCCCGGTGTCGTACAGCAGCTGGATGATCTCGATACGGTCTTCGGTCGACACCTTCAGCAGGTCGAACGCGTTGGCCAGATCCTGCAACCGGGCTCCGCCCTGGTTGGTGGTGTCGAGCGGGATGGCAGTGCGGTTGGTCACCAGCGGGTTCCGTGCCGACGGCACCGGCGCGGGGGTGACCGTCGTGATAGTCAGGCCTTTGTGACTGATCACAGTGGGGCTGATCTCGACGTCACCGGTCGCGATCATCGTGCCGTTTTTGCGGTCGATGACTATACGCGCCTCGGTCGGGAGCATCGGCACCGGCAGGCTCAGGACCCCGCCGATGAACGTATCAGGCCGGGCGCGTTCCTCGGCCGGGATCTGCACGACGACGTTTTTCGGGTCGGCGACGACCGCAATCGTCTCGCCGCTTTCGTTCGATTCATTGATTAGTTTCGCGATCCGGCTGGCGAGTCCCCATGAGGCGGCGGCGTCGTCGATGACGAGCGTGAACCGGCCGTTGTCGACGTACTTCGGCAGCAGGTCGGCTTCCATGACTGCCCCGCCTCTGATGACACCGCTGGTGAGCGACGTCGTGTCCTGGACATCGATATCGCCGTTGGCCAGGGCATACGGAACGGCCGGGAGCGGATTGCCTTGCGCGTCGTGGCGACGGTACGGCTTTCCGTTCGGGTCCATTAACGCGGCGTTGAACAGGTGCCCGTGAAGCAGGCTCGTGGCGGCGCCGCTGCTGAAGACGTGAACGTCGACGGCGTCGCCGTTGCGAACACCGACCCGGGGGAGCGTCGCGGTGACCATCACAATGGCGACATTCGCCGCGTTGCTGAGGTCCGCGGGTTTGGTCGGGTCTGAAAAGCGGGTGAGCATCGCCGCCAAAGGCTGCATGGCCGGCATGTACGAACCGCCGTCACCGGTACCCCTCAGGCCGACGACCAAACCGATGCCGGTCAGGACGTTGGTCCGGGCGCCGCTCATACGGGTCACGTCGGCGATCTTCACGGCCATCGCCGGCCGAGTCACACTCAGCAGCAGTACCGCGATGATGGTGAGATGAGTCTTTCGCATGGGACGTTCGCCGTTACTAATCATTCTTTCGTCAGAACGGATTGATAAAGTCCAATAATCTTGGCAGTAATCCGCGTTTAGTGCGGTCGGCGACCGCGCCCTTGGTCAGTTTCTGCAGATCCAGGTCGTGCAGATCTGTGCTCAGAACGCTATTGGTCGCGTCCACGTCGAGCACCCGGCAGGTGCCGGTCAGGCTGACGGCGATGTCCTCTTCGTCGGTCTTAATGTGCCGGCGGGCCTGGATGACCAGGTTGCCGTTGGGTTTGACGTCGATCACCTCGGCTTCGAGTCTGAGGCTGACTGTGTCTGTTCGGTCGTAGGTGCCTTCACCTTTGGAGTCGCGTTGGCCCTCGGCTTTGATCTCCGGCGGTTTCGCGCCTTCGGCGCCGCCGATCACGCTGAACCTGGCGAGGCTGAGCTTCACGAATGCGTCGACCTTAGCGTCGAAATCGACGTTCTTTTTCAAGTCCATCGTGCCGGTCGATTCGGACTTGCTGGATTCCTGAACGACGATATTCACGAGGTCATGTTTCTTAAGCACGTGCGGGGCCGCTTCGGGGACTTCGATCAGGCTGAGCGGCATCGCGGTCGGCAACCCGGTGCTGCTGGTCTGGGGTTCGGTCGCCTGCAACAGGGAACCGCCGTTATTTTGCAGCAAAAATTGGGTCGATGCTTCGCCCTTGGGTTGAAGCGACGGTTGCGGATCGGTCGTTCGGCTGTCGGCCCGCGGGTCGACCGCCGTCTGCCCGAACGCCGTCTGTGACGACACGACCGCAAAACCCACGGCGACGAATGGTGTCAGCTTTTTGTACATATTTTTCCTGAATCATGACGCGACGAATATCGAAGCAGACTAGCTCAACTCGCGGCGATGAATCACTTCGAATCAGTCGAGACAGCGTCGGCAGCAGCGGGGGGTGCCCCGACCCGACCGGCCTGCGGCCCGGTCAGCGTGATGTTGAACGTTTCGCCCGAGACTTCGTTTTTTACCCGGATGGACTGACCGAAACTGCCGCTTTCGAGCGCCTTTGCGACGGTCTGGACTTCGATCCCGCCCTGCGACGCCGCGACCGAGACATACTGCCCGGGCCGTGCCAGGGGCACCGTCTCGACCAGCCTGGCCGTCATGACGGTTCCGGTCTTAAGGTCCCGCGCGGCCTGTTGACCCAGGGCTTGTTCCCGGGTGAGAACGGTGTCGTCGTCGACGTGGTCCATGAGCACCCGACGTTCGTCGATGTCGGCGGCCCGGATGATTTGTCGACTGCCCATCGGCTTTGTAAGAACGATCTGGCTTTCCCAGGCGCGGGCCTCGCCGTTGACTGTCACTTTCTGCGTGGATTGGCCGGTGCGAATCGAAACGTCCCACGACACCCGGCCGAGGTCGCGGACTCGTCGGGGTTCCAAATCGAAGTGAAAGGTCGGTTCGGACAGGTTCAAAAGGTTGGTGCTTTTGGGTTCGACAGACATCTGCAACCGGTCGACGGGGATGTTCAACCGTTCGGACAAGTCGGTCAGCAGTTTGTCACGCAGGGTGCGAAATTGCTCGCTGCCGGATACTTCGCTGCCGTCGATAACCGTCGGCTTGGCCGACGCGAGGCTCGACCCCTCTGATCCTACGGCGCTCGCGGAAGTCGCGGAGGTTGCCGAAATAACGGCCGCCGTCGCGTTCTTCTTAATGCTCTGATCGATCCACTGATTGAGTCCGGCCTGGTCGTCGGCGGGAGTATCGGTTGCGGCGTCGGCGCAGCTGACCAGGCAGTTGGTCGATCCGGTGAAATGGACCAAACCTTGATTCACTCCGGCGTCGTTCAGAGTCGTCCGGAGGTCGTCGAGCGTGATCTTCTTCGGCCGTTTGCTGGGTAGCCGGTCGATCACCAGATCGGCGATCGGTATGAACGATGCGGACTGGTCCTGCGACCACCGGCAGATCTGCCGAAGCTTCACCTCGGGGCCCGTGACCACGGCTTCCCGCCGGATCTCGAGGGTCCCGATGACATTGATGTGCGACCGTGGCACGAATTGCTCGACGCCCGCGTCGACGACCGGGCCGACCTGCACCACCGCGGGCGGCGGCGTGATCGAGGTCTCTGAGATGTCCTGCTGTGCAAAGCCTGTGGACGACAGAACCAGCAAAAGCGTGGCGGTCGCCGCCGCGGTCGAACGAAAGGCGAAAACCGAAGTTTTGTTCCGAATATGCATTTGAAAAACCTTCCAGGTTTTTGCGTGCGTGGCAGCGGGCGTCCTGCCCACTCGAGCGATGCTCGGATCGCCCGCGACTCAACCGGCTTAGTTCCGCTTCAGGTTCGCGATCGTCTGCAACGCCTGATCGGCGGTCTGGATCGACTGGCTATTCAGTTCAAAGGACCGCTGCGTCTTAATTAGCGTCACCAGCTCTTTGACCGGGTCGACATTGCTGCTTTCGAGGAAACCCTGCTGAATGGCGCCGGCGCCGTTTTCGCCCGGGACGGCCGCGATCGCCGGACCGCTCGCGGCGGTCTCGGTGTAGATGCTGCCGCCCTCGAGCTTTAACCCTTGAGGATTCACGAACTGGCTGAGCTTGAGTTGACCGGCGGTAACTTTTTTGCCGGCCGCGGTGTATTGCACGTTCCCGTCGAGTGAAATCGAGATATCGGTCGCCCCGGTGGGGATATTGATCGGCGGAATCAACTGATAGCCGTCGCCGATGCCCACGACCAGGTCCCCGACGTTATTTCGGAACAACGACCCGTTGCGGGTGTAACCGGTCCCGTCGCCGACGCCCTGCATCACTTTGACGTGGAAAAAACCCTGCCCGGAGATGCCGACGTCGAGATTTCCCCCGGTGTTTTCAAGGCTTCCCTGGGTTGTGTCGAGCTCGGTGTTGCTGATTTTTGTTCCCAGCCCGACGTTGATGCCGGCGGGGGTCATGTCGCCCGACGCGTTGGTCGAACCGGGCTGCTTGTATTGCAGGTACATCAGGTCTTCGAAATTCACGCGCTGCCGTTTGAACGCCTGAGTTTCGGCGTTTGCCAGATTGTTCGCGACCACGTCGATGCGGTCCGAGAGGGCCCGCAAACCAGTCGCCGCGGCGTTGAGAGCATTGATAGCCATAGGGTTTTCGTCGCGTAAATCCTGTCGTCCGGTTTGTTATCGGACGCGCGGCGTTCGTCGCTGCAGCCGATCCATTAACTGATTCGACCGACCGTGTTAACCAGCTTGTCAAGCGTCGAATCCTGGTAATGAATCATGTTCGCGTTGGCTTCGAGCTGACGTTGGGTGTCCATGAGCGCCGTCAATTCGGTCGCCGAGTCGATGTTGGCGTTTTCGATGAATTCACCGCGGACGATGCCGGTTGCGGGTTGGTACTCTTTGGGATCGGGGTACGAGAGCAGGGTCGCGCCTTCGTTTTTCAGTTTCGCCGGTTCGGGGACGTCGACGATCTGGAGCTTGGCAACGAACTTGTCCTGCTGGCGAATGGAACCGTCCTGGCCGATTACGGTCTGGCCTCGAAGCGTTCCGTCGAGTTTGATCGGGTTACCGTCCGGGTCGAGCACTTTCTGATTGTGGCCGTTGGCGGTGATCAGATTTCCTTCCTGGTCGAGCAGAAACTGGCCGTTTCGGGTGAGACGGGTTTGGCCGTGGTCGTCGACGGTGAAAAATCCGCGGCCCTCGATCGCCGCGTCCAGCGTGTTTCCCGTCGATTCCAGGCTGCCCTGAGTCATGTCGAGCTGGGTCGGCTCGGCAAAAGTGCCGCCGCCAATTCGGTCTAACCTTGGATCAGACCAGCCGTGTTTCCCGGCCTGCTCTTTCGACGCGACGTTCCTCTGCCGGAACATCGCCAGGTCTTTTTTGAAACCGGTCGTCTGCGCGTTCGCGAGGTTGTTGGAGATGACGTCCTGGCGGTATGAGTTATTCATCACACCCGTGGCCGAAAGATAAAGCCCGTAGAGCATTCAAAGTCCTGGGCGAACGGTCGTTCGCCTGTGATCGAGTTATCAAGCCGTGACGGGCTGTAGCTGCGACACGCGGGTCGCAGCTACAGCGCCCGTTCACAGGCATGCAGCACGTCATCCGTGACGGTGTGAAGACCCGACACCTGGTTGTGACCGGAGCCACTGTAGGTGCGCGGGCTTTCCGGATCGGTTCCACCGATCAAATCCTGCTGCCGAGGTTCAAGGTTTTGTTCGTCGAACCGGTCGGCCGCCGCGTGCAACTCCGCCGCGAGCCGGGCGGTCGCGACGATTCGCTCGCTGATCGACCGCATGTTGATGCTTCGCATGGCCCGGCTCCGAAAAGACCTGTGTTCCGGGCCGTGGTTATCAACGACCGTGCCAGGTTGAATACGCGGACGGCAATTGCGGGCCGCACCGCTGCGGGGCGATGAAGCGAACTTTCGATCGGAGCAAGATTTGCAGTAATTTAAAGCCGGACCGAATTCGCGCCGGCTACTCGGGTCACGACGGCGCGAACGAATTACGGCAACGCGCAGACTCTGCCGGCTGCGTGCAGTTCCTGCGGAACAACATCAATCGCGGTTGACGTGTGCATCGATCGCCCAGGTGCCGGAGACACCGTCGACGGTAGCGCTCGAAAGCGCGGTGACGGTCGTCCGGTTCTTCACGAACAGAGAATTCCACATGCTGCGCATCCCGGTGTCGGTAGGAAAAGGCTCTGTCGGATCGCCGAAGTGTTTTGCGTCGGCGTCACCGACGTAGACCAGCATCTGCTGAAGCCCGCGGGAATCTCCGTTCTGACAGGACAGAATCGTTTCACCTGTGAGCAGCTGCCTGAAGTACGGGGCGCCCGCGTAGGTGCCGTGAGGGAATGGCGTCGAGACGGCGGCCCATCGTCGGCGACTCGCGCCGGACGCGGCGGGGCCCGTCCAGGCAGTCGGTGTCGGGCTGTGGACGATCGCGGGCTTCAACTGGTGGTCGCCGGCCAAACCATTGTCTTCGATCACCAGCGCGAGGCCTTTGCCGTTTTGTAGAATGAGCGGGACGGGCATGCCGTCCCGACCGCCGCGTCGAAACGAAACGGTCTGCGGCGCCGTCCAGGTTTTGCCGTCGTCCGACGACCGGGTCAAGGTAATCTCCTGATCGCCGTGCTTGTAAGGTAATTCGTTGGCGAAAAACAGCTGGATCTCGCCGGAAGGCAGCTGGAGCGCGGACGGCTCATAGCACCCGGTGTTCGGCCCGTTCCCGGCGACGTACAAAGGCTTGGCGGCTGGGGTCCAAGTCGCGCCCCGATCCTGGCTGACGGCCATGCCGATTGTGAAAGGGTGCTTGCCGTCGTGCGGTCGGCCGTTGAAAAACAGCATCACCCGCCCGTCCCGGCAGACCAACAGCTCGGGGTTCGCCGCCGAACCAAACTCATAGCCGACGACTCGCGTGGAGTCCTGCCATGTTTTGCCTTCGTCGACGCTTTTGCGGACGTAGCATTCACCGCGATGCTCGAAACAGCAGAGCAGCCCATCGGCGATGCGCGCCATCCGGGGATACCCGCCGCCGCGTTGCACCAGCACGAGAGTTTTTCGATCCCAGTCGAGATGAACGGCGGCGGCAGCAAAGGAGCTGAAGATGAAACAGCCTAACGTAGCCACGAGCGGCCGGAGGTTTACAGAGCCGCGGCGCATGTGCAGATCAACTTTCGGTGGAATTGGACCCGTACTACTTCCCGAGAAGCCGGGAAACTTCCTGGCAATCCTTATCACCGCGGCCGCTTAGATTTATTACGATGATCTGGTCCTTGCCGAGCGTCGGCGCCAGCTGAGCGGCGTATGCGAACGCGTGCGCCGTTTCCAACGCGGGAAGAATTCCTTCTAGTTGCGCGACCGTTTGAAACGCAGCCAATGCCTGATCGTCGGTGATAGTTCTGTAATCAACTCTGCCGGAGTCTTTCCAATACGCGTGTTCCGGCCCGACGCCAGGATAATCGAGACCGGCGCTCGCGCTGTGGACGTTGGCGGTCTGTCCGTCGTCGTCCTGCAAGACGTAGGTCATACACCCGTGGAGAACGCCGGGCTGCCCATTCGACAGCGTGGCGGCGTGCTCGCCGAGTGAGGTTCCGCGACCCCCGGCTTCGATACCCACGAGCTTGACGCCCGCATCTTTTGCGAACGGAGCAAAGATGCCGGCCGCGTTACTCCCGCCGCCCACGCAGGCGATCACGTAATCGGGAAGCCTGCCTTCGATCTCGAGACATTGGGCGCGGGTTTCGGTCCCGATCATGGACTGGAAATCGCGGACCATCATCGGGAACGGGTGCGGTCCGACGACGCTGCCGATGATGTAATGGGTGCTCTCGACACTGCCCATCCAGTCGCGCATCGCTTCATTGGTCGCGTCCTTCAGCGTCTTGCTTCCGCTGTTCACCTCGATGACGTTCGCGCCCATCAGCTTCATTCGAAAGACGTTCAAATTTTGCCGACGAATGTCCTCGACGCCCATGTAGACGTCGCATTTCAAATCAAACAATGCGGCGGCCGTGGCGGTCGCGACGCCGTGCTGGCCGGCGCCGGTCTCGGCGATCACACGCTTTTTCCCCATGCGTTTGGTCAGAAGCGCCTGCCCGATCGTGTTATTGATCTTGTGGGCGCCCGTGTGGTTCAGGTCTTCCCGCTTGAGGTAAATCTTGGCGCCGCCCCATGCATCGGTGAGGCGCTTGGCGAAATAGAATCGACTCGGCCTGCCGACGAACTCGCGGAGGTAGTAATCGAATTCGCGCACAAAGCCCGGATCGGCTTTGGCCCTGGTGTATTCCGCTTCGAGCTGGACCAAGGCCTGGATCAGAGTCTCCGGTACAAACACCCCGCCGAACGCGCCGAAATGGCCGGTGGAATCGGGAAGGGAAGGCGAAACAGTTGCGGCAGCATTCATGCTGGTATCTTAGAGTCGCGGACGCCCGAGATCGAGAGTTGTTTTGTTGCCCGCGGATAAACTGAAACTACGTTGGGGGCGAGGGATGCGAAGATCGCGCTGCCTGCCGTGGGATGGTCTCGGTTTCTGACTGCCCACGTCGCGTTCGCTGCGGTAGAGTTCGGCATCGAGCCCGATGTTTAGGGTCGGCGAGTAACCGCTTGATCAATTCGTATCCGGACCAAGATGACTCAAAATGAAGTAGTGATGCGTCGTGTTTTTGCCGCCGTTAATGATTACGACACGCCGGCCGTGCTCCGCGATTGGAACCCGGACGGGATTTACGATAACCCGGCGGCGGGGAAGCCTGCGAAGGGACACGACGCCGTCTTTGCCCGGATCGACGGTTTCGTGCAGGCCGTGAAGGCGAACGCCGAGACGATCGCGTTGGACCGGGTCGTCGCCCACGAAGAACTGGTCATCACGGAATGGCACATCGAGCCGGCGGCGACTGGAAAGTGCGGCGTGCACGTGGCGACTTTTGATTCAAAGAACCGATTGATGCACGTCCGGGTCTACCCGGTGGGCTTCGGCCGATAAGCATTGGCAGGTAGATCGTCGCGAAGGGCTCAAGACTTCAGCGGCCGAAGCCGTGAACGAGCGCTGCCTGTTGGGCTTGACTTAAGCGACCGTGCTCGCGGCATGGGCGGCGGCTTGCCGGTTCATAGCGTGTCGGATGATCTCGAGCCGGCGGGCGACTTCTTTCAGGTCGGCGGGACGTTTAGCAGGATTTGTCTTCACGCATTCCATGACCAGATTCGACAGCGACTCGGGAACCTTAGGGTTCAATGAAGCCGGGTTGGCCATGATGTCGTCGAAAAGAAAGCTGTTTTCGCTGCGTTTGATCGTGAAAAGCGTGGGCAGCGACTTGCCGGTTAATGCCCAGTACAGGGTCGCCCCGAAGTTGAACACGTCGGTTCGAACGCTGACGGGTTCACATTTGACCTGTTCGGGGGCAATAAAATCGGGTGTGCCCTGAATGCGTTTCTTGGCAGTTCCGGCAGGGCATGCCTGCCCGAAATCGATCACTTTTGCGATGCCCTGGGAATTTACCAGAATGTTGTTCGGCTTCAGGTCGCAGTGTACGAATCCGTAACTGTGCAACGCGTCGAGGGCGTCGGCAACCTGAACGAAGATGTCGACGGTTGCGACGGGATCACGCATTGCCTGGGAATCGATGGGCACGCCGTCGAACAGTTCCATCACCAAGGCAGCCTCGGTCGGTTTACGCAGGATGCTGCGAAGCACCTTCATGTCGATCGACCGCCGCAGGCCGGGGTGCTTGAATTTCTGACTTACCTCGAATTCATTTTCGAGCTGTTCGATGAAGCGGACGTCTTTGTCATTTTTCCGAACGACATGTTTGAGCGCGTAAACCTGTCCGGACTCGGGACGATTGACGGCGTAAATCATGCTCCCGGCGCCCTCGCCGATGAAATCGATCACGTCATACCCAAAAAGCTTTTTGGGCATGGAGTCCGCTGCGGAATTTTGCGACGAGTTTGTACTGCTCATGGACGACTCCCCGGACTACTTTACCTTCTTACTCGAAACACATCGAAGTGTTGCGTCTTGACAGGGCAATGATTGCTCACCCGGGTATATATACGTCCGGGAGCGGGCATTATTCGAGTTTGCAAAATTTCGGATCCCCTGAAAAGCAGGTTATCAGTCTTTAAGACAGACCGTTTGAGCGGACTTTGTGAGTTGCTTCGCGCGACGTGTGAATTGCGGCAATTTGGTCGGCGGCTGGCTTCCTCTAAGAGACATGTGCTGCTTTCAGCAACTACAGTCAAGTTAGACTGCTATCTGCCAACAACTTGACCGTTTCATCACGCGGCAATGACATGTTCCTGCAAGGCAGGAGTGTGATCTACACTTTGAGCAAGACGGCAGCGCCTACGGAATCTCTCAGAAACTCTCCGGCCGTCGATTTGAAACGTTCAACATCGGCCATGCTCGCGGCCAAAAATCGCTGCGGTGCTTAAACCTGCACCTCGTTGCCGGTCGACAGTAGGAATGCGCCAAAAACCGAGTCTGAGAACTGCCTATACAAGGCCATGCGTCGAAGCACCCTCGCAGTCACGCCGGGCACGGGTTAGGCCTACTCAACTAACTTAAAGCGATAAACAAACGTCAGCGTCCGCAGCTTCATGCGAAAGACCATTGCGACACTTCCCTCGCCGAACGCTGCGGGACGCGGACCGATGCCAGCTTACTTCTTCCAGGCCTTGCTCTTGAAGTCGGCAAGCGTTTGCTTCAGCTTGGCTTCGATGTCGCTCGTCAGTTCCTTCTTGTCCGAAAGGGTCGAACGAAGGTCCGCGGCAGACTGATCGACGTACTTCAGAAACGCGTTCTGAAATTCGAGCACGCGGGCGACCGGCACGTCGTCCAGGTAACCCTGCGTACCGGCGTAGACGACCATCGTCTCCTGCTCGACCGGCATTGGGTTGTACTGCGGCTGCTTCAGCAGTTCGACCAAGCGGGCGCCGACGTCGAGCTGCTTCTGCGTGGCCTTATCCAGTTCGGTACCCAACTGGGCGAACGCTTCGAGTTCGCGGTATTGCGCGAGCTGCAGCTTCAGCGAACCGGCGATCTTTTTCATGGCCTTGGTCTGGGCGTTACCGCCGACGCGGCTGACGCTGATACCCACGTTCACCGCGGGGCGGACGCCGGCAAAGAACAGGTCGGGTTCGAGATAGATCTGGCCGTCGGTGATGGAGATGACGTTGGTCGGGATGTAGGCCGACACTTCACCTTCCTGGGTTTCAATGATCGGCAGGGCGGTCAGCGACCCGCCGCCGTTTTCCTTGCTGAGCTTGACCGCGCGTTCGAGCAACCGGCTGTGGAGATAGAACACGTCACCCGGGTAAGCTTCGCGACCCGGCGGGCGGCGGAGCAGAAGCGACAGCTGGCGGTAGGCCACTGCCTGCTTGGAAAGATCGTCGTACACCACCAGCGTGGCTTCGCCTTTCCACATGAAGTACTCGGCCATTGTGCAGCCGGCGTACGGGGCGATGTACTGGATCGGGGCCGCGTCGGCGGCGCCGGCGACGACCACGGTCGTGTATTCCATGGCCCCGTGGGTCTTGAGCGTCTCGACGATGCCGGCGACCGTGCCTTCCTTCTGACCGATGGCGACGTAGAAACATTTCACGCCCCGGCCCTTCTGGTTGATGATCGTGTCGACCGCGATGGCGGTCTTGCCGGTTTTGCGGTCACCGATGATCAGTTCGCGCTGACCGCGACCGATCGGGATCATGCTGTCGATCGCCTTGATACCGGTCAACATTGGTTCGGTCACCGGCTGACGTTCGGCGATACCGGGGGCGACGATGTCGAGCTTGCGGGTTTCGCTGGTGTTGATCGGACCGAGGCCATCCAGTGGCTGGCCCAGCGGGTTCACGACCCGGCCGACGACGGCCTCGCCGACGGGGACTTCGAGCAGGCGACCGGTCGCTTTGACGGTGTCACCTTCTTTGATCTTCAGGTAATCCCCGAAGATGACCGCGCCGATCGAGTCTTCTTCGAGATTAAAGACCTGACCCATGACGCCGTCGGAGAACTCGAGAAGTTCACCGGCCATGGCGTTCCGCAGGCCGTAGATGCGGGCGATGCCGTCACCGACTTCGATGACGGTTCCGACGTCGCTGACTTTAAGCTGCTGGTCGAAACCGGCGATTTCACGTTTGAGGACGCTGGTGATTTCTGCGACGTTGATAGCCATGGGATTCCCTTCGGGAAGTTGCTAGTTGTTATTTGCTGGTTGCTAGTAGAATCAGAATCTTCGTTAGTTAACTTTTCAATCTCGGTCTTTACTAGCAACTAACAACTAGCAACTACCAACTCTCTTCACCTCGGCGTTTGCTTCAGCATCGCCTGTTTGATCGCTTGTAACTGTTGTTTGACGCTGGCATCGATCAACTGGTCCTGCACCCGCAGGAGCATTCCTCCGATGATCGACTCGTCGACATATTGATGAACGACGGCGTCTTTTTTCAATGCCTGACTCACCCGCCGGCGGACGCTCTCCAAATCCTCGGGCGATAGCTTGTGTGCCACCGTCAGGTCCACTTCAATTTTGCCGTGCTTCTCGTCCATCAGGTCGTCGTAAGCCGCGATGATCTGGGGCAGCAGTGCAAGCCGGCCTTTGAGATTCAGCACGCCCAGGAAATTCGATAGCAGCGTCGAGACCTTACCGCCGAACGCGTTGTTCAAGACTTTCGTGCGCTCGTCGTGGCTGATGCCCGGGTCGGCCAGAAACAGGCCGAAGGTCGGGTTCTGTTCCAGAACCTCGCGGACCTGCCCGAGTTCCTCGCCGATCGGACCGCTCTGGTTCTGCTCTTCTGCCAGTTCGAGCAGCGAATTGGCGTAAGACAGAACCGTTGGTGTGTGATGAATGGTTTGCATGAATATCGCCAGCGGTTATTGGCGGCTGTTGATTGGTAACGGAAAACCCGCTGTGAACCAACAACGACCAACTAACAACTCCCCTTAAGCATGTACCGACTGCAACTGTTCCAGGCTCTGACTGACCAGATCGCGCTGGTCGTCGGCGTTCAAGTTTCGCTTCAGGATCTTCTCGGCGATGCTGGTCGACAGACTCGCGGTCTGTTCGTAGATCTCGGTCAACGCCTGCTTCTTGGTCGATTCGATTTCCTTGATCGCCTTTTCCTTCAGCTCCTCGGCCTCCTGCTGGGCGCGCATCTTGATGCCGTTGGCAATCTTTTCCGCGTCCGTGGCGGCCTGCGACAACAGCCCGCGGACCTTGTCGGCGGCGGTCGCCAGTTGAGTGTTGTATTCCTTCAACACTGCTTCACCCTTGCTGCGGGCGGCGTCGGCGTCGGCGATCGCCGAGCGGATCTTTTCCTCTCGCTTTTTCAACCCGCCGAGCACGTTCTTCCACGCGGTCGGGTACAGGATCACGAGCAGAATCACGAAGATGATCATGACCCAGACGGCCTGGGCGTAGGTCTGCTGGGCACCGTCGCCGGTCATCGGGGGCATCACGTTTTGCTTCGCCTCTTCTGCCATCACCGGCGCTGCCATGATTGCCGAAAGCACCAGTGCCATCGCGACAGCCAAGGCGAGCCGATTGATTCGCCGATAGTTCCAATTGAGCATGCCAAAATCCTTGTCACGAACCGTTCGTCAGTTTCCGCTTAATAAACCGGGCCGGCTATTCACCGGACCGGTTTAGAAATTGCCGGGACAATTTATTTGATGACGCCGTTGCAGAAAATGATGGCGAAGAAGGTGAAACCTTCGATCAGCGCGGCGGCGATGATCATGTTCACGCCGATTTTACCGCTGGCTTCGGGCTGGCGGGCGATGCCCTCCATGGCCGAACCACCGATGCGACCGATACCCAGACCACCACCGATGACGCAAAGGCCCATACCGATACCAGCGCCGAGGCCGGCGATACCCTTGTCGCCCACTTGTGCAAGCAAATCCAACATGACAGTTCTCCAGTTAGACCGACAACGATTTCAATCCCGGGGCTGTCGGTGACACCGCCACGATCGTCGGAAGAGTCGGTGGCGAGATTCGAAGACCGTTCAGAACTGGAAACGCGGGGGGAGGGGGTGGTTTCCAAACCTGTTTGTCATTCAAAAATCGCCGGACCGGTCCGGTCCGAATATTTTACTTTTCGACGTCCATTAGCTCCCGCTTTGCCGGGGCTTATCCCTGCAAAACGGAAAGGCTGACCTGATTAATGTTCCGGCGCAACCGCACTGGCGATGAACAGCGTTACCAGGAAGGTAAATATGTACGCCTGCAGAAACGCCACGAACAATTCCAGACAACGAATCACAAGACTTAATATCGTGATCGGGGTTCCAAAGCCAATCTGCTGGGCGATGCTCGCCGTGACCGGGATCAACAGGATCAACGCGCCGAGCACGATGTGGCCGCCGATCATGTTCGCGAACAATCGAATCGTCAGCGAGAACGGCTTGATCAATGCCCCGAGCAACTCGAGCACCAGCAGAATCGTCCACATGAACAGATCGGCGCACCACATGCCCAGTCGGCCGAGGCCCGTTTTGTCTTTGCCGGGCTTGAAAGGATGCGGGGCGAAATTCCAAAGATACAGCGGGATCGCCTTGAGCACCGCGACCACGGGGTTCATATGCGGTCCTTCGTGCTCCCCGGCGTGTGCCGTATGGCTGTGGGACGGACGCATTCCGTCGTCGTAATGGCCGGCCGGGTCGGTCAGGGCCCGCAGGTCACCCGGGGCGTCGGTCGGCAGGGCGTCACCGCGCATGTGCGGCAGGTCCTCGGCTTCCTCGTGACCGGCGTGATGGTCGTGGTGGCCGTAGGTGCCGTTCATCAGCGCCCGGGCAATTTCCATCACACCGCTGATGTGAATGAGGAAAAACGCACAGATCGCCAGAGCGGCGGTGGTGATCGGCGTTCCCGTGGCGGTGCCCCAGAAATGCCATTCCTTGCCTGTGATGACTGTCAGCAATTCATTAACCGGGAGTTGTCCCAGCACGTTGCTGAACAGAATGAAGAAAAAGAGCGTCCACAGAAACGGCACGAAACGATCCGCATGGTCCTTCAACGCCGGGCGAATCACTTCGACCCGCAGAAATTCCAGGATGGCTTCGAAGAAGTTTCGACTGCCGGTGGGCGCGCCGGCGTTGCTGTACGAAAACAGCGCGGGAAAAATCAGAAGCATCAACACGGCGGCGAGCACCGTCATGAGCATCTGGTTTGTAAAAACAAGCGGCCCGAGCGGGAACAGCACGTGTGGAAGAACTTCTTCCATCGGATCGGTAACGGCCAGCAACAGGTTCATGTTTCGCTCGCTTGCCTTAAACTAACAGGGGACTGAAATGTCGGGACCGGGGCGGACTTAATCAACTTCATGAGGATCCGACAGACACCGGCCAACGTCGTCCAGTAGAAAGCACACAACCAGTAAAGAAAAGCCTGCGGCGGGTGGGACCACTGCAGCACCGCCATCGCGCCGCCAGCGGCAATGCCCATGTGAACAATGGTCGAAACCAACGCCCCCTGCACGACGTTGTCGGCCGGCTTATTGCGGATAATAAAAACCGGGATCATCGCCAGTTCCGCGGCTACGAGATTAATGCCTGCCGCGATCAATGCCTCGCGATAGTGAGGATTAAGTCCGAGCGCCCCACAAATCGAAAACCCGACCGCGAAGACCACCAGGATGATCAACGGGTGACTTGCTACGATTTTGAACCGGGACATCACGCGACTCATTTCCTATCCGACCGCACAGCCTCTTTGATCAGCGAATACATCCCCGCGGCACACCCGATCATGACTCCTCCGAAGTCACCCCAGGGGCCCCAACCATATTTTTGACCTAACCAGTGACCCAAAACGTACCCAAGCCCGACGCCGACAGCCACTTCCAAGCCCTGGGCAAGGCCTCTCCCCCAGTTCGAACCGGAGTCGTCAGCCATGGTTTCTCCACACAAAAATCAGACTCTGTGCTTTTTTGCACGAAGTCGGTGCAGGGTAATGAAAAATAAATGGCAGGTCAACCCGGGCCGATCACCGTCGGACCGAAACCCCGTACCGCAACTACGCAGAAATTTGGTTCGAAGTTTCTTCAGCGGAATTGCGTCGCTTCAACCAGTTCACCCGGTCCTAAACTCTGCCGATAGGGCTGTTAGCGGGACCATCGTATGGATCCGTTATTGGACCGGACGCCGGACGAAACGAGCAAGCTATGTCAGACAAAAAGGACGAGAAGAAACCGGCCGCCGAAGAGAAAAAAGCGGGGGAGCACGGCAAGGAGGGCGCCGCCAAGGGCGGGGGTATCGGCAAGCTGCTCAAGAACACGCCGGTCCTGTTGGGGGCGGTTATGGTCATTGAAGGCGTCGTGCTCGTCGCCGGCTTGAAGATGCTGGGTGGGGGTCCCAAGGCATCGCAGGGCGCGGAGCTTTCGACCGAAAAAACCGACGAGAAGGGCGAGGGAAAAGAAGGCGCGCCCAAGAAAGGCGTGGTCGAACTGCAGTTGATCGATTTCCGCGCTCCCAACAAGCAGAGCGGCAAGACGTTTCTGTACGACGTCGCGATCTTCGTCACCACCAAGGGCGAGAACGGCGACAAAGTAAAAGACTTAATTTCCGGCCAGGATGCCTTGATAAAGGACCGTGTCCGCACCATTATAGCTCAGATCGATCCGGAGAAACTGGGTGGCGGGAGCGAACCGGGATTAGAAACGCTCCGCAGGCAGGTGAAGTATCAGCTCGATCAAATCATTCCCAACGGGATGATCGAAGAAGTGCTGGTTCCCCGCTGCATCCCGTTCCGAACCGATTTCTAGGACGGAGTCCTGGAATTTTCGCCGCGGCCGCTGCCAAGGATGGTGCGACATGGCCCAGGACCCTGACCCCTCATTCGAATCCCCAACTGACGCCCACGCCGACCCCGTGGCGGATCTAAGCGCGTCCTCAGCGTCACTTGAAAATGTCGATGCCGACCTTGCTTCGGCGCAGGCTTCGATCGACGAGCTGCTGAAGCAGGCGAATTTCGAAGACCCTTCCAGCATGGCACCGGCAGACTCGCCGCTGCCTACCACCCCGTTCGAACTCCCGAACTTTCAACAGGCAATGGCCGACGCACAGGTGTCGAGTATCGACCTGCTTCGCGACGTCGAGCTGAACGTCAAAATCGAACTCGGGCGATCCCGCATGTTGGTCGAAGACGTCCTTAAGTTGTCCGAAGGCTCGGTCGTCGAACTCGACAAGCTGGCCGGGGACCCGGTCGATGTGTTCGTCAACGACCGGCTCGTCGCCCGCGGCGAAGTGCTGGTGTTGAACGACAACTTCTGTGTTCGTGTCAACGAGATCATGGCCGGCATCAAAGAAGAGGGGTCGTGATCCGGACCGAAGACCATCGCCTGTCGAAGCCATCCGCGACGCGGCTCGCTCCCGCGGGTGCGACACTTATCTTCGAACACCGCTCGTTTGCTTCTACCTGTTCGGTGCGCCTTCGAGCGAGCCGAATCGTTGTCATCCTCCCGCTCCTTGCACTGTTGTGGATTGTAAATCCGGGACTGGCACAGACGAGCCAGCCCTCGATCGCCGGCGCTTCGGTGCCGGAACTGGAGACGAAGGCTCTTAATTTCGACCCTTCGACCGTCCGAAGATCTGTGACCCGCCCGGCGGGGTCCACGCTCGCGCCGGTCAGTTCTGGTGATTTGTCTCGGATGGTGGTCGCCCTCGCCGCGGTCGTCGGAATCATCTTTTTGCTCCGGTGGGTCGCCCGTCGAATGGCGCTCGTGCCCGGCGCGACCAGGAGTGGTGCCGTCAAGATAATCTCGCGGTCGACCGTGTCCCCCCGGCAACAGGTGCTGGTCTTGCAGGTGGGAAAGCGGTTGGTGGTCGTCGGTGACAGCGGCGGGGCGATGCACCCGTTGTGTGAGATCACCGACCCGGACGAGATTGCCGCCGTCGTCGGTGGGAGTCGGCAGGAGAACGCCGAGGCCAACCCCAAGTCATTCACGAGTCTGTTCCGGCGGGCCTCGGAGCCGTTTGATCCGGGGCAGGCCGAGCAGGTGCCGGCAATTATTCCACGGGGTCCGACCTCGGGCGAACCCTTGCAGAACATCGAACCCGTCGGGCAGGCGGACAACGAAGACGTGGGGAGCCTGCTGGAGAAAGTTCGCGAGATGCGTGCACAGTTCAGACAGACGGGGTCGTAAAAAATATCAAGTGGGTTCGGCCGCCCGGGTGCTGAAGACGAAGACTATCCGGAAACAGTAGACAGAAGCGAAAACGGAAAAAGGACGCGGCGATGAGAACGGATTCTCACGAACGAACAAGACGGTGGGTCCCGCGCGCGCTCCTGCTTGTGACTCTGTTCTTCGGCAGTCACGCCATCGCCCAGGAGCAGTCGCCGGACGCGCCGATCGGCCGTACCAACCCGACAATGCCGACCAGCCCGACGCTCGCGACCCCGCCCTCGGTGGCGACTACTCCCACCACACCGCCGACCAGCCCGCTGAATCCTTCATTCACACTTCCCGACCTGAGCAGCCCCAAATCGTTTTCGTCTGCGATGCAGATGATCATCCTGCTGACCGTGCTCTCGCTCGCGCCGGCAATCCTGATCATGATGACCAGCTTCACGCGGATCATCATCGTCCTGTCGCTTCTAAGGCAGGCGCTGGGGACACAGCAGCTGCCACCGAATCAGGTGCTGATGGGGCTCGCGCTTTTCATGACGTTCCTGGTGATGGGGCCCACCTGGCAGGAAATCAACGGCAAGGCGATCACCCCTTACATGAATGGCGAAATCACCGACCAGAAAGTCGCGCTCACGCGGGCCGTGCGACCACTCCGGCAATTCATGATCGACCAGATCAGCAGGCGCAATAATGACGCCGACGTTCTGCTGTTCACCGACTTCGCGCGGCAGAAAGTTCCGGCCACCTGGTCCGACGTCGGGACGATGACGCTGATCCCGGCGTTCATGCTGAGCGAGCTTAAAACCGCGTTTTATCTTGGTTTTCAGATCTATCTGCCGTTTCTGATTATCGACATGGTGATCTCGTCGGTGCTGATCAGCATGGGCATGATGATGCTGCCGCCGGCGTTGATTTCGCTGCCGTTCAAGCTTTTATTGTTTGTTTTAGTCGACGGTTGGCGCTTGATTACCGGTAACCTGATGGGTAGTTTCATAAACTAAGAAATTCATATGCGTTTGGGCCTCTCGTCACGGATGATTTGGAGCACAAACACGACAGGCAGAATGCCTTTCGCGCATAGAACCGGCTTCGATTCCCCAGTCGAAAACCGGTGCATCCAGGGAAGGATGTGGAAGATGAATCTCGAACAGGCGACCGATCTGGTCCGCTCTACTCTCGTTCTGGCGCTGCTGGTTTCCGCCCCCATGCTGATCATCGGCCTGGTCGTCGGAATTGTCGTGTCGCTGCTACAGGCGGTCACACAGATCCAGGAGCAGACCCTTTCCTTCATTCCCAAAATCGTCGCGATGGTCGGATCGGCCATCCTGCTGATGCCCTGGATCAGTCATCGGTTGATGGAATATTCCACCGCGATTTTTTCCGGCGGGAATGTCCCTTGATCCGACCCCGACCGGTCGCGGCGTCGTGAGCGTTTGCCGGGTCTGTCAAATCAGCGGTTCTTATGTCGCTCGATGCTCTCCTGAATTTCATTCCCGTCTTCGTCCTGGTGCTGTTCCGCATCGCCGGGTTCATGGTGTTCGCGCCGCTGTTCGGATCGTCGCGAATTCCCAAGCGGGTCCGGGCGCTGTTCGCGATCATCCTGGCCGTCGGCTTGACCGCGACCGTCTCGCCGCCTCATCAACTCCCGCAAACCAGCTGGGGCGTGGCCGTCGGGATCGGCGGCGAGATCTGCTTCGGTTTCGCGATGGGCATGATCCTCAGTTTCGTGTTCATCGCCGCTCAGTGGGCCGGTGAAATGATCGGCCAGCAGATGGGGTTCAACCTCGCCGAAACATTCGACCCGCAGTTCGCCCAGAGCAGTTCACTGGTCGGTGACATGTACTACATGCTCACGCTGGTCGTGTTTCTGTTCATCGGCGGGCACCGCCAGATGATCCGGGGCCTCCGCGATAGCTTCGAGTCGTTGCCGCTGTTGTCGGTCAGCGTGGACCAGCCGTTGTTCGACGTCCTCATCAAAATGTTCGGCACCTGCACCACGGTGGCCATCCGCCTTGCTGCACCCGTGCTGATCACCATGCTGATCGTCGACATGACGCTCGGCTTTCTCGGCAAGACGATGCCGCAATTAAATGTGCCGGCCATGGGGCAGAGCGTGAAAGCCCTTGTGGGAATGATCGTGCTGATCGTCGGGCTGTCGTTGTACAGCACGCCGCACGTACTCCAGTCGGCACTGGAACAATCGATCGACACCGCCCGGATGGTCTGGGCCGGTGGCAGGTAGTTGTGTAGTTCGCAAGTGACCGTTGATGCCGAAGGCGTTGTGATTTAACAACGTCCGACGCATCCACCCGAGACGCAGATGGCAGACGACACTTCCGGCGACAAGACAGAAGCTCCTACGCCCAAGCGGCGCGAGGAAGCCCGGGAGCAGGGGAACATCCCCAAAAGCGCCGATCTGACCGCCGCGGTTCTGCTCATCGGCGCGATGTTCCTACTCAAGTGGTTCGGCGGCCGACTGTTCGAAACGTTGCAGACCCTGATGCAGGACATGCTGGGCAGCCGGACCTTCGCAGCCGCCGACAGTTCACCGTTCGGACCGGTCTTCATGCACTCGATCGCCAGTGTCGCGATGGCGATGGCGCCGCTGCTGGCCGGGGTGATGCTGATCGCCGTCAGTGTCAATGTGGCGCAGGCGGGGTTGTACTTCAATCCCGGCCGGGTCTCACTGAACTTTGCCGCCCTGAACCCGGTCGGCGGTTTCTCACGGCTCTTCAAAGGCGGCCAGGGTCTGGTGAAACTCGGTATGAGCCTGCTCAAGCTCGTGCTCGTCGGGTTGATGGCTTACTCCGCACTTCACGGCCGGCTCGGGCAGATCATGCTCGTTCAGCAATTCGATTACCGACAGGTGTTCGGCCTGGCCGCGGAGCTGATTTTTTCAATCGCCGTCCGGATCGGTGTCCTGCTGCTGGTGCTCGCGATCATCGACTATGCCTGGCAGCGTTACCACATCGAGCAGGGGCTCAAGATGAGCAAGCAGGACGTCAAAGAAGAGATGAAGAATATGGACGGCGACCCGCGGATGAAGGCGCGCCGCCGGCAACTCGCCCTGGCCCGTTTGAAGGAACAGTTAAAAAAGGACGTCCCCAAGGCCGACGTGGTCGTGACCAACCCGACCGAGTTCGCCGTCGCGCTGCAGTACGACCCCGAATCAATGAACGCCCCGAAGGTAGTCGCAAAAGGCCAGGGCTACATCGCCGCGAGAATCAGAGAGATCGCGATCGAAAACGGCATCCCGATCCTGGAACGAAAACCGCTCGCCCGGGCGTTGTACAAAATCTGCAACGTGGGACAGGAAGTCCCCGAGCAATATTTCTCCGCCATCGCGGAGATCCTGGCCTACGTGTACGAGTTGAACGGCAAGTTTAAACAGAAGCATTTTGCGAAAGCAGGATAGGGGAAGTTGGTAGTTGTTAGTTGCTAGTAAGAATGAGCCCGGCAGCTAACAACTAATAACTAACAACTAACAACTCTTCATGTCCGCCATCCCGTCCAACCCCTTCTTCGCCCGCCTCCACGACAACCGTGGGATGGTGTTCCCGATTGCATTCATCGGGCTGCTGGGGGTCTTGCTCGTTCCGCTGCCGACGGCCGTTCTCGACTTCCTTCTGGTCTGCAACATCACGCTTAGCGTGCTCGTGCTGGTCACCACGATCTACGTGCGGAGCCCGCTCGACTTCGCGGTCTTCCCTTCACTTCTGCTGGCGATCACGCTGTTCCGGCTCGTGCTCAACGTCGCCACCACGCGATTGATCCTGACCGGCACCGGCAGCACCGCCGCGGCGGGGGACGTCGTGCAGACCTTCAGCGAATTCGTCACCGCCGGCTCGCTCGCGGTCGGCATCATCATCTTCACGATCATCGTCGTGATTCAGTTCGTCGTGATCACTAAAGGTGCGACGCGTATTTCCGAAGTCGCCGCCCGGTTCACGTTGGACGCCATGCCCGGTAAGCAGATGGCGATCGACGCCGATCTGAACGCCGGCATCATCACCGAACCCCAGGCCCGCGAACGCCGGCTGGCGATCGGGCAGGAAGCCGACTTCTACGGTGCCATGGACGGTGCCAGCAAATTCGTCCGGGGCGACGCCATCGCCGCCATCGTCATCACGTTCGTCAACATCCTCGGCGGGTTCTACGTCGGCGTCTTCGAGAAGGGCCTGAGCGCGCTCGACTGCCTGGCGATCTACACCAAGCTGACCATCGGTGACGGGCTGGTCAGCCAGATCCCCGCGTTCATCATCTCGCTCGGAGCGGGCCTGATCGTGACCCGCACCAGCAGCAAGAATGACCTGGGTAACGAGATGATCGCCCAGCTGTTTGCCAAACCGAAGGCGTTGATCATCGCCGCGGTGTTCCTCGGGCTGATGAGCGTCGCGGGTCTGCCAAAATTTCCCGTGCTGGTGCTCGGCAGTTGCTGCGGCGGGTTGGCGTTCGTGATCAACCGCGGCGAGCAGAACACGGTCAAAGAAGCGGCCAAGAAGAAAGTCGCGGAAGCGACCAAGAAAGAACCCGAGAAGGTCGAGAAGCTGCTCGACGTCGACACGATGGAACTCGAAGTCGGGTACGGGCTGATCAAGCTCGTGGACGCGTCCAAGGGCGGCGACCTGCTCGACCGCATCAGCCTGATCCGCCGGCAGATCGCGATCGACCTGGGCATCATCGTGCCCCCGGTCCGGATCCGCGACAACGTGCAGCTGTCGGCCAACGATTACATCGTCAAGATCCGCGGGCAGGCGATCGGCAAAGGTGTCACCTATCCCGAGCAGTTCATGGCCATGGACAACGGCGCCGCCAGCGGGCCGATCCCCCACGCGGAAAAAACCACCGAGCCGGCGTTCGGTCTCCCCGCCTTCTGGATCAGCGAAAGCCAGCGGTCGCAGGCCGAGCTGCTCAACTACACCGTCGTCGAAGCCACTGCCGTCTTGGCGACACATTTGACTGAACTGATCAAGTCACACGCGTACGAATTGCTGACCCGGCAGGAAACCAAGAACCTGATCGACAACCTGAAAGCCAAAACCCCCGCGCTGGTGGAAGAGGTCATCCCGACCCAGATCAAGCCCGGCGAACTGCAGAAGGTGATGCAGAATCTGCTCCGCGAACGCGTGCCGGTCCGCGACCTGGAAACGATCATCGAAACGCTCGGTGATTATTCGAGCCGGACCAAGGACCTGGACGTGCTGACCGAGTACGTCCGCAACGCCCTGGCCCGGACGATCTGCAAGCAATACGTCGACGATCAGGACCGGGTCTGGTGTCTCACGCTCGACCCGGCGTTGGAAGAACTCGTCAACGGTCATCTCGACCGCAGCGAGCGGGGGACGACCAACACGATGCCGCCGGCGACCGCGCAACAGATCGTCCAGCAGGTGTCGAACAAGACCATGGAACTGACACAGTCGGGACGGTCGGCCGTCATTCTGTGCGGCCCGCAGATTCGCTCCGCGGTGCGGAAGATGATCGAGACCAGCCTGCCTCACGTGGCGGTGCTGGCCTACAACGAAATCGTGCCCGAGGTCTCCGTCGAAGCGGTGGCCCTGGTCGGGATGAATGGGTGACATGAACAGCGGCATGAAACTCGAAACCTTTCGCGGCAAAACGATGGCCGAGGCGCTTCAGCAAGTGAAGATCGCCTTCGGTCAAGAAGCCGTGATTCTGCACACGCGGACGCTGCGCACCCGCGAATGGCTCGGCCTGCGCCGCCGGGAACAAGTCGAAATCACCGCCGGTCGGGGACTCAACGTCACGCGGGGCGCCCGCCGACCGGTCGCCGCCCAGCCGCCCGCCGCTCGTGCCGCTGCGTCGGCGTCGGCTGCGTCGTCCGTGCTCGCCTACGGGCCCGGTTCCGCGCGATCCATGCCCAACACAGCCATGACACCCGCGCAGCCGTCCAGGTCGCAGAACCTCACCGAGATGAGCGCGCAGCTGCTGGAAACGCCGGCGGCGCACAAGGCGATCATTCAGAGCGTGAACCAGGAAATGTGCCTGATCAAGACGATGGTGCAGGAACTGGTCAACGACACCCGCAAGGCAACGATGCCGCAGGTGCCCGAGGAATTGTTTAACCATTATCAAGGGTTGATCCAGAACGAAGTCGCTGCGGAGCTCGCGCAGGAAATTATGACTTGTCTGAAGCGCGACCTTCGGCCCGAGTATCTGTCTCAGGAGTCTTACGTGCGCGAAAAACTCGCCGAGCACATCGAACGGCTGATTCCCTCGTCGGGTCCGATCGTCCGCAAGAGCACCGCCGGGCCCCACGTGCTCGCGCTGATCGGCCCCACGGGCGTCGGCAAGACGACCACGCTGGCCAAGCTCGCCGCGAACCTGAAGCTCAAGGAACATTACCGAGTCGGGCTGATCACGCTCGACACTTATCGAATCGCCGCCGTCGAGCAGCTCCGCCGGTACGCGGACATCATCTGCTCACCACTGAAGGTGGTTTCCAACCCGCAGGAACTTCGTGAGGCGATGGCGTCCATGAGTCACATGGATTTCGTGCTCATCGACACCGCCGGTCGCAGCCCCAAAGACACCATGCAGCTCAACGAGCTGCGCGACCTGCTCGCGACCATCCAGCCCGACGAAGTGCACCTGGTGCTCTCGAGCACCGTATCCCAGTCGTGTGTCGAACTGGCGATCCAGCGGTTCAGCGAAGTCCGCGTCGACAAAATTATTTTTACCAAGCTCGACGAAGCGGCCCACGTCGGTGTGGTTCTGAACGTCGTCAAAAAACTGAACAAGAGCCTTTCGTACGTCACGACCGGGCAGGACGTGCCCAATGACATCGAGGTCGGCCGCGGAAGAATGCTCGCCCGAATGATCCTCGGCGGTGACAAAATAGAGGATCGAATGACCCGGCTCGAAGAAAGAATCGGGTAATCGCTTTAAAAACGGATGACCGAATAGCGCATAGATTACCGAATTAATTCAAGTTCAGACGAGGTGCGAGGCCGGACGGTTATTTGCCGTGCTTCGAATTCGGCCCGGCGTATGCGTCCCGGAGCGATGAGTCTCCTGCAATGGTGCTACTGATATGACCGTTCTATACGACCAAGCGGCAAGCCTTCGATCCATGGCGCGGTCCCGAAACCGGGCGAGCGTGATCGCCATCACCAGCGGTAAAGGCGGTGTCGGCAAGAGCAATATCGCAGTCAACCTCGCGATCAAGCTCGCGCGCTCGGGCAAGGACGTCGTCCTGCTCGACGCCGACCTCGGGCTCGCCAACGCCGACGTGCTCTGCAATCTCGACGTCCCGTCGAATCTGTCGCACGTGATCTCCCGTAAAAAAGAGCTTCGCGACGTGCTGACCACCGCGCCCGGCGGGTTCCGGTTGATCGGCGGCGCTTCGGGACTGGCGCGCATGGCCGACCTCAGTGACGACGACCGCCAGCGTTTGGTGTCGGCCCTGGCGGAACTCGAAGAACAGACGGACGTGATCCTGATCGACACCGGTGCGGGCATCAGCCCCAATGTGCTCAGCTTCACCCGCGCCGCCGACGACGTGCTGGTCGTGACCACGCCGGAACCGACCGCGATCACCGACGCCTACGCGGTCATCAAGGTCGTCAACCGCGACTCGGGCAATCGCCGAATCAGCCTGCTGGTGAATCAAGTCCGCAACGCCAACGAAGGCCGGCTCGTTTATGAAAGAATTTCACGGGTTGCCAAGCAGTTCCTCAACGCGACTGTGCTCGACGCCGGGTACATGTTCGCCGACGAGCAGGTTTCGCTCGCGGTCCGTCGGCGGATGCCGTTCGTGCTCAGCAATCCGAACTGTGCTGCCGGTCAGTGCATCACGCAGTTGGCCATGCGGTTCGAGCAGGGCGTTTACAAGACGAATGACGGGACGGGATTTTTTAATCGAATGAGCCAGTGGTTCCGGAAGTAAGTTCGCAACGGCCACCGGATGCCGGTGCCGTAGAACGCTCGAGCGGAAGCGGCGGTGGTAAACAAACGGTCTGAAAACGATGCCCCGACGATTAGCCGCCATCCTCTCTTTGCTGGTCTTTGCCGTTTGCCTGGTCGTCGGTGGGCTTCAAACGGGAAATCCATTTTCGACGACCGTTCTTCGTGCTTTAACGGCAATGGTTGGTACATTTGTCGTCGGCTGGTTGATCGGATTAATGGCGCAGAAAATGCTCGACGAAAACCTCCGGGCCGTGACGAAAGAAGCGAACGTCCCGAAAGATTTGCAGGGGAAAAAGTCCCCGGTCGCCCGATAACCGAAAGTGGTTGAACGGGTTTCCGTCGGTCGGTGTTTATGAAGTGCCATTGGCCGTTTTAGCCTGTGGATGAACCAAGGATCGGACCTGAACTAAACCCAAAGGATTGGGACCATTATGCTGAAATCATTCCCCCCGAACCCGACGTACAAACACGCACCGAAAAAAGACATCAAAGAAATCTGGGTCGAGTACAAGAAGAACAAGACCGAGCGGCTGCGGAATCTCCTGATGGAGAATTACCTGCACCTGGTCCGCTACAACGCCGAGCGGATTCACGTCAAATTGCCCGACGAAGTCGAGCTCGACGACCTGATGTCGGCCGGCATCTTCGGGTTGATGGACGCCATCAACGCGTTTGACATGGAACGCGGCGTCAAATTCGAAACCTACTGCGCGCCGCGTATCCGCGGGGCGATCCTCGACGAGCTGCGCTCAATGGACTGGGTCCCGCGTCTGGTCCGGTCCCGGTCGCACAAACTCGACGGCGCGACCAAGCAGCTCGAAGTCGAACTCGGTCGCGCCCCAACCAACGACGAGCTGGCCGAACGGCTTAAGGTCCCGATGGCCGAGTTCGAGAAAATGGCCAAGGACGCCAGCGCCGTCGGGCTCGTCTCCCTGAGCCGGAAGTGGTTCGAAACCGACAGCAACAAAGACGTCCGCGAGATCGATATTCTCGAAGACAAGCGCGGCGCCGATCCGGTCCGCGAGATTCAGCGAAAAGACCTGAAGGAACTGATCACCAAGGGCCTTAGCCGCGCCGAGCGGCTTATCATCATTTTGTATTACTTCGAAGAGATGACGATGAAAGAAATCGGCGCGACGCTCGACCTCAGCGAGAGCCGCGTCAGCCAGATGCACAGCAGTATCCTTGCCCGGCTGAAAGCGCAGATGGCGGACCGCAAGAAAGAATTCCAGCAGGCGTCTGCGGTCTAATTCGATTATCATTGCGTTCATGCAAACAGCGAGCGCATTTAGCACGGCGTCGGTTGTCGCAGCGCTCGGGTTCTGCCTGATCGCAGCGAGGCCCGCGACAAAACCGACGACCGCGCCGTCGGCCGATACTTCCGGCGCGGTGCAGTCCCTGGCCGCCGAGCAGGTGCAGTTCACACCGCCTCCCGCGGCGGACTGGAAATACCGGGAGACCCAGACCCCGGACTCGGCATATTTTCAGGCCACCAAGGGCGAAGGCGCGATTCAGCTGCTCTGGGCACCTAAGGATTTTCAGCTCTCGCGCGAGACGGCCGGGAGTTTCGCCGGCGGCATCGTGAAAGATTTGAAAGCCAAACACGCCGAGAAAAAAGACGTCGTCGTTCTCGCCCCCAAAATCGTCCGCGACTCCCGGTTCGAAATCTACATTCACGAGAAGTTCAAGGTCGGCCAGTACGTCGAAGACGAACTCCACATCTACAAATCGGTCGGCCCCCGCGTTCTGATGGCAACCGTCAGCACGGTCGAGAAAGACGAAGCGGCGGTCACCGCCACGCACAAGGCTGCGGAGGACCTGCTCGCCAGCGCGAAGTTCAACCGAAAAGCGTTCAAAAAATCGCAGTAACGCGACGAGCGTCGTCATTCTCTTTCAAGATCCTTTCGAAGTTTTCGACGCGGGTGCAATCTGTGGCTCGCGCCGGTTTAACGCTATTATCCGGGCATGATCCCGACCCTGTTCCTGAACACGACCGACGGCCGAGCGGCCGTCGAAGCTCTGCTGAATGATTTGCGGCTCGACGTCGCGCAGCTCACCGCCGGCGGAAAATACGCGCGCGAAACGGCCGCCGTGCGTGAGATCATCGCCGACGTCGCCGAGCGCGGAGACGACGCGCTGGTCGAGATTTCTCGGCGATTTGACTCCGAGCACTTCACGTCTGCCGAGATCCGTGTGGACGCGGCGGAGATGAAAGACGCGGTCGACCGCGTGCCTGCGAATCAGCTGGCTGCGATCCGTCGGTCGATCACGCAGGTGCGTGAATACCAGACGCACATCATGCCGGTCGCGCCACCACCGTTGCGACGCCCGGGGCTCGAACTCGGTATTCGTTTCACACCGCTGCAGAGCGTCGGGTTGTATTTTCCGGGCGGGAAGGCGTCGTATCCGTCCAGCCTGATCATGTTGACGGTCCCCGCACAGGCCGCGGGCGTGAAGCAGATCGTGGTCGCGACACCGCCGAGCAAATACGGTCGCAGCGATCTGGTGCTGGCCGCGTGTCATGAATTGAAATTGGAACACGTCTACCGCGCCGGAGGTGCGGCGGCGATTGCCGCGATGGCGGTCGGGACCAAGACGATCCCGCGGGTCGACAAAATCGTCGGTCCGGGAAACCTGTACGTACAGTTGGCCAAGCGTGAACTGGCCGGGGCGGTCGGCATCGACGGATTTCTCGGGCCGAGTGAAATTCTGACGATCGCCGACGAGACGGGCGTACCGGCATTTATCGCCGCCGATCTGATCGCGCAGGCGGAACACGACCCGGGCAGCTGCTTTCTGCTGACGACCTCGACCGATCTGGCCGCGAAGGTAAGTTCAGAAATTGAACACCAGTTCGCGAACCGGGGCCGGTCGGCGGCGCTGGCCAACTCGCTGAAATCACACTCGGCGATCGTCATCGGGTCGTCGCTCGAAGAGTTGATCGGCTGGGCGAATCGCTTTGCCGCCGAGCACGTAAACCTCCAGGTGCGCGACCCCGACGCGGTGATCGCAAAGCTGGACCACGCCGGCGCTGTCTTCGTCGGGCCGTATTCACCGGTGGCCGCCGGGGATTACGTCGCGGGACCGAGCCACTGCCTGCCGACGAATACCACGGCACGGTTCAGCAGCGGGGTCAGCGTCTATGAATTTTTGAAGCGCAGCAGCGTGGTGCGGTACGAAAAAGCCGGGTTGCTAGCCGACACCAACGCGATCGTGTCGCTCGCCGACGCAGAGGGATTGGACGGCCACGCCGAGAGCGTGCGGGTTCGAAGTTCAGGATAATTCGGCTCTCATTTAATTTTTCGCGCCCATGACAAAACGGTGTCGGACACCGTTTTCGAGAGTGTCGGACACCATTTTCGAGAGATATCACATAAGATTTTTATAAAATTGACTTTATAAAAACGGTGTCCGACACCGTTTTGCACTTACTGCCATTGTCCTGCATTCGTGGTCACGATTCGGTTCGGATTTCAGCCGCGTGGCTACGGGGTGGACGAATCCCGCGTAGGTCACAGGTGAACTACGTTCAAGGAGAGTCGCCGGTGAGAGGATCTTGAAGCGTTTCAGTGTCCGCGGATCGCGCAGTACATCAGCCGCCACGACTCGCGTGAGACGGGGGCCCGGCGGAGCGTCTCGACGGCGTGCTTTCGGGCGGTCGCGACGTTGCCCGCTTTTAATGCCGACCAGGCCCAGAGGTAATGCTGCTCGGACCGCGACCGCGGGCGTGTGCGTGCCGGTGTGGGTGCGGGTAGGGGTGGCATACCCCGGCGGGCCCGCGTCTCGTCGTAGATCGCCTGGCGGATCTGTATCTGCGTCGCCTCTTTGCTGTGAGTCACGCTCGCGAAATGCTGGCGGTATTTCAGCAAAACCTCGGGCACATTCGCGAGTTTCCCCACCTCGGCCAGACGAAGAAACAGATCGAGATCTTCGAGCGTGTTGTAGTTGTCGCGATACCCGCCGATTTCCCTGAGGGTCGAAAGACGCATCGTCGCAGCCGGGTGGACCACCGGCCAGCCCCGGTTCAGATGCGCGGCATCGATCTGCTCGTGCGTGGTCTCGGTGCACATCTGCTTGATGGGCCGCCCGTCGGGGTCCATCAGCTGCACACGTGAACCGACGAGCACGCATTCGGGATGTTCGCGAAGATAGGCCACTTGAATGCGGAGCCGATCCGGCATGCAGACGTCGTCGGCGTCCATGCGGGCCAGGAACTGCCCGCGGGCAAGCTCCAGCCCTTGGTTCAGGGTGTTCGTCAGCCCACGGTTGGGTCGGGACACGATGCGGACGCGAGTATCTCCTGCTTCGTACTCGTCGAGAATCGAAAGTGTCTTGTCCCGGGACCCGTCGTCGATGACGAGCAATTCGAAATCAGCAAACGTCTGCGCGAGCACGCTGTCCAGCGACTCGCGGAGGTACCGTTCACCGTTGTAAACAGCAAGCAGCACCGTGACGGCGGGCGCTGATAGATCCTCGGTCGTTGACTGGTTGAGATTCGACGACGGTTCGGCGGTCATGTTTCTTATCTTCCCCTTAACGCGCAGTACATCAATCGCCAGCTGGCGAGCGACATCGGTTTCAGCATCATCACTGACAGCGCATGCTTGCGGGCCGCGGGCACGCGGTGATGTTTTAGCGCGGTCCAGGCCCATTGACTGAGCTCGGCCTGGGTTGTCAGCTGATGGCGGGGCGGGGGCGCCCAGCCGTCGGGGATGTGTTCCCCTCGCCGCGCGTAGGCGTCGGACACGCAGGCCAACTTCTTGCCTTCCTGTTCCTGAAAGCGCTTGTGATTCGTGCTGTCGAGGTGTTGACGGTAATGCAAAAGCACGTCCGGCAGGTTTGCGGCCTTGCCGACTTCGGTCAACCTTAGAAAAAGATCGAGGTCCTCGATCGGCACGCGGTCGGCGCGATACCCGCCTACGGAGCGGACCGCAGCCGCCCGCATCATCGCGACCGGATGCACGACGGCCCAACCGGTTCCGCGGAGCAGTTCCCGGTCGATCTGATCGTGTTCGAGCGCGTGCGACGTGGTATACAAAGGGGTCCCGTACGGCTCGACAAGCAGAACTCGGCTGCCCAAGAGCACTACCTCGGGATGTTCGACGAGGAATTTAACCTGCTGCTCGAATCGAGTCGGCATCGAAACGTCGTCGGCGTCCATGCGGGCAAAAAGTTCGCCCCGGGCTGCGGCGATTGCGTCATTCAACGCGCCCGCGATTCCCGTATTGTCGCGGCTGATGATTCTGACCCGTGGATCCCGCTCGGCGAACCGCCGGAGAATTGCGAGCGAATCGTCGGTGGATCCGTCGTCGACGACGATTAGTTCAAAATTGCCGAACGTCTGTGTGAGGATGCTCTCGACCGCCTCGGGCAGCGTGAGCTGTCCGTTGTGGACCGGCATCAGCACAGAAACGACAGGGTGTTGCGGCATGAAGCTTTCACCGATAGAGCCGTTCACTCCGGCCGGTTCATAGGGCACCGGTGCCGCGTGCGGCAGGTCAGCTGGTTCTGCGGTCGTAATCCGGACCCCTGCGCATTACGTCAGGCCAGGTCGCGTCCGCCGGGGAAGGGTTGCGGTTGTCGCCCGTCGACGCCGGGTCCGCCGGTCCCGTCGCGGCGGGGCTCGCGGTGGTCTGACCGGGCCGGACCCATTGGACCACGGCCTTGGTGCCGTTGCGAAGGAATAAGGGTAATCGTTCCCAAGCGGGTCTGATGCTTTCGATCCGCTTGATCCGCTTGAAGTGGCGGTACGGCTCGGCCGACCCGGGGATCATTCTGAACTGGCTGACGTGAAAATTCAGCATGTCGAAATCCATTCGGCTGGCGCAATTTGCCAGATGCTGGACCCAGACGTCGCGCGCCGCCGTCTCAAACCGGGCGAGGGTCTGCGGGTCCATGGTCGCTTTGTTTTCCAGCCAGAACAGGTGCCGGGCCAGGTAATGCCCGCGGAGCGCGTTCTTGGGCCGCATCCAGGTGATCGACGAATTATGGCGGCGATATTTCGAGGTCACCTTGTGCGTGCAGATGAATGGCGATCGGTATGCCATGCGGAGGAACAGGTCGAAATCCTGAGTCTGCCGCATCCGGACGCGGTAACCATTAACGGCATCGAACGCCTGCCGGCGGAGGATGACGTTCATCTGCGGGATAACAGTTCTGGGAATGCACTGCCAGAAGCAGTTGACCGGCTCGTTCGGGGCGATCACCATCGGCCAGACCCACTGTTCGGACCCGAAGGCCTCGGTGGCGGAAAAGGCCAGCGACGCAGTCGGGTGCTCGTCGAGCAGGGCGGCAACGGTTTCCAGGTGGTCTTCGAGCCAGATATCGTCGCCGTCGAGCAGGGCGATCAGCTCGTTCTTCGCGGCTTTGACGCCGAGATTGCGGGCCAGTGCCGAACCGGAGTTCTTGCCGGTCGACAGAACTTTCATCCGGGGGTCTGAAAAACTTTTTGCTATCTCGAAAGAGTTATCTGTAGAGCAATCGTCGACGATAATGATTTCGTCGGCCGGGCGTGTCTGCGCGAGCACCGAGCGTATTGTCTCCGCCAGGTACGCGCCGACGTTGTACGTCGGTATCAGGACTGAAATTTTTCCGCTCATAGACGACCTCACGGAACTATTTCCACGGACCGGCGGTTGTGCTAGTGCCCGCGTAACGCGCAATACATCAAACGCCAGGTTTTTGTCGAGAACGGCGCGAGCCTGATCAAGCTGAACGCGTGCCTTCGCGCCGCCGAGATATTGCCGTTGCGAAGGGCGACCCATGCCCACATGTCGATTTCTTTGTTCATCGGAAGGATCTGGCGTTCCGGCGGGGGCTTCCAGTCGGGAGACAGCGAGATCCCCCGGCGGGCGTACGCCTCGGCGACGATCACCCGGGTTGCGCGGTTCTGCTCTTCGTATCGCGTGTGATTCACGCTCTTGATGTGCTGGCGGTAGTGCAGCAGCACGTCGGTCAGGTTGGCAATCTTGCCACGCTCGGCGAGCCTCAAAAACAGGTCCAGGTCCTCGGCCGGCTCCATCTCGACGCGATAGCCCCCGAGCGCTACCAAGTGCGACCGAACGATCATCGAAACCGGGTGAACGATCGCCCATCCGACGCCGTTCAGAAGTTGACGGTCGATCTCTTCGTGCACCAGCTTATGGTTCGGTTCATATAAAGGAGAACCGAACGGGTCGATGGTCAAAATTCGGCTGCCGAGCAGGACGCATTCGGGGTGGGACTGCATGTAAACGATCTGCTTTTCGAACCGCTGCGGCATCGAAATGTCGTCGGCGTCCATGCGGGCCATGTACGGTGCCCGTGCCATGCCGATCGCCTCGTTGAGCGCGACCGTATAGCCCGTATTAGGCCGACTGATCAGCCGGATGCGCGGGTCGCGTTCGGCCAACTCGTCCAGGATCGCTCTTGTACCGTCAGTCGAGCCGTCATCGATGATGATAAATTCGAAGTCTGAAAACGTCTGCGTAAGAATGCTTTCCGTCGCCTGGCGGACGTACTGCTCGGCGTTGTACACCGGCATGCAGACGGATAGCAGGGGTTCGCTGGGCATTGTGTCGCGTGAGTGATAGCCGAGTCTACGCCAGCGTCAATGCCCGCGTAGTGCGAAGAACAGACTTTTCCAGCTTTCCAACGACAACGGCTGGTCGCCCATCACCGCGAACGCTTCCTTACGCGCAGCCGGGACGTCTTTATCCTGCAGGGCACGCCACATCCGTTTCTTTGCCGCGGTGGCTTCCATCGCGCGGCGGCCGTGCCACCATTTCAATTTCTCGTACGTCGACAGGTAATGCTTGTATTCCGCGCGGATCACTTCGAAAGCGGCTTCGGACTTGGACCAGTCGCTGACGGTCTTGGAAGTCCCGTGCAAACGGAACGCCCCCAGACACTGGCGGACGACCCACGGCCGGACCGAGCTCTTGAACCGCAGCCGCATCCAGAATTCGTAGTCGAAGCAATAGTGCAGGTCTTCGCGGAACAGGCCTACCTCGTCGAACAGTTTTGTCGCCCAGAATGACGACTGCTGCGGAAACGGGTTGTCCAGGAAGTAATCGACCTTCGTACCGTGCGCGCGGACGGTGTATGGGTACTCGCTGCCTTCGAGTTCCAGGTATTTCGTCCACCCGACGATCCACCGGGCGCCCAGGTTCCAGGTGTCGGCTACCCGTTGCAGCGCGCGGGGGTAAAGCACGTCGTCGCTGTTGATGAAACCGAAGATTTCGCCCTTGGACCGGCGGACGCCTTTGTTCAGCGCGTCCATCTGCCCTTTGTCTTTTTCGCTGACCCAGTAGTCGAGGTGCTTTTCGTACTTCTTGATGATCTCGACGCTGTTATCGGTGCTTCCGCCGTCGATCACCATGTATTGCAGGTTCGGATACCCCTGGTCGAGCACGGACTGAATAGTCTCGTCCAGGTACTCCGCCTGGTTGTAGCTGGGGGTCACAATGCTGATGCTGGGCAAGGCCATGAGGGCTCCTGGCGAAACTGTTCAATACGTAGCTCGACCTCGACGGCGAGCGCGTTCTTTTAGGATTATCGACCCAAACCGATGATAGTTTAACGCGTCCGGTTTCCTCGAAATCCGGCGTTAATGCCCCGTTGTTATTAACCGCCGGTAAAGTTTTTGGTACGCGGTCGCCTGTGTCTGGAGCGAATACTCGGCGACCGCAATCTGCCGACATTGAACGCGCATTTCCTGCAGTTTTGCTTGGTCGTTTAGTAATAAAACGATCTCGCGGCGGAGCCCGTCGGCGTCGGCCGGTGGGGCGAGCGAACCGGTGACGCCCGGCCGGACCATGTCCGGGATCCCGCCGGTGTCGAACCCGACGACCGGTGTTCCGCACGCCATCGACTCGGTCACCGTCTGGCCGAACGACTCCTGTAACGAAGGCATCACGAACAAATCGGCGGCGCTGTACACCTTGGCTAGAAGGCGGTCGTCGGAGACCCGGCCGAGGTGCAACTGCGGCAGACCCGCGACCGTCTGCTGACCCCCACCGACGGAGACCAAAAACAGATTCGGCCGATTCGCCAGCCCGGCCAGCGCCGACGCGAGATGCTGGAATCCCTTGCGTCGGTTGGCCGACGACTCGGCAACGAAGAGGACCACCTGCGCCTCGCGTGGGATCGCCAGGCCGTCTCGGGCTTTTAGTTTGTCCTGCGGCGAGAACGTGTCGACGTTCAGTCCGTTCGGAATGACGGTCGACGCGAAGCGTCCCAGCAGCGAACTCTCTTTCGCCCGCGCGGCAATCCATCGGCTGGTTCCCACCACGTGCAGGCGATCGGTCGGAATGGGTTTTAGGGCCGCATTTTTCCTCGTCCACACGTCGCGTGAAAGGTCCTGCGCGGTCGACGAGCCCAGCACAGGACAGGCCCCGCAGCAGTTCGTGTATTTTTCGCACCCGCCGTCGTAATGACAGCCGCCGGTGAATGCGTTCATGTCGGCCATTCGCCAGACGATGGGGACGCCCGCAGGCAGACTGGAAAAGAACAGTTCGTGATCGAGGAACCCGCCCACCCAGTGCAGGTTGATCAGATCGCAACCCGGCAGTTGGCGGACCAAGTCGTAACCCGGTTCGGCGCGGTCGTCGCTGAAAATTTCGAAATCGGCGGGGAGCGTCTTGCGGTAGCCGGCGAAATCCCGATCGATCTGCTTGCGGCGGCGGCTGCGTTTCAGACGGGTGAAAAAGTCGGTCGACCAGGCGATCTGTCGGACGTTCGCGTCACCGCTGGTCCGCCGGAGCACGAGCATGTGCGAGTCGACGTCCAGCTGCCGAAGGCCGGTGTGCAGGCGGAACGCCGCCCGTGCCGCGCCGCCGCCGTTGTCGCCGGTGCTGATGTGAAGAACCTTCATGAGCGATCAAGACCGCGGGGGTGATCAGGCGACGCGAGTTTGCTGCGTGTCGTCCATCGGAATCTCGTCGACCTGCGTTTCGATCACGCCGTCGTATTCCCATTGTGCCGGCCAGGCGACGTATCCCTGGTGCGGGTTGGGCAGTTTGCCGGTGTGAAGGATGTCGGCGAAAACGACGTCGAGCCGGTCGGCGCGTTCGATCTTTTCGATAATTCCGTAACCGTCGGCCATCACCAGTTCGACGAAGTATCCGTTCGGAACCAGCGGCAGTGACGGCACCACGCACTGGAAGTGCCCGTGCCGGGTGCCTTTAAAAGTGAACCCGCCCTGGATGAGGGTGTGGAAGAACGCGACCCGCTGCCCGCGGTCGTTGGTGATCGCGATGCCGCACATTGTCCCCGAGCGAAGGTCGTCGCAGTCGACGACTTCGATGTCGAACGTGACCCGGCCACCGCTGGCGACCACGTTCGGGTGCCCGCTGTCGCCGGTGATTTTGAGCCCGACAAAAATCGGGGGCCGCTTCAGCTTCTGGATGCGGGGCTTGTCCCGCAGGGGTAGGTCCCCGCCTTCACTGCTGAGCGCGAGATACGCCTTGATCCCCTCGTCGGGGGTCAACCGTTCGCCGGCCTTACCGCCTTGGACCAGCAACGTGTGCGTGCAGAGACTCGCGACCGCGTCCATGTTGTGGCTGACGAACAGGATGGTTCGTCCGTCACGGACGACGTCGCTCATCTTGCCGAGACATTTTTTCTGGAAATTCGCGTCACCGACGGCGAGCACTTCGTCGACGATCAGAATCTCGGGCTCCAGGTGGGCCGCGACCGCGAACGCCAACCGGACGTACATGCCCGAGCTGTACCGCTTCACCTGCGTGTCGAGGAACTTGGTCACCTCGGCAAACTCGACGATCTGGTCGAACTTGCGGTCGATCTCGGTCTTCCGCATGCCGAGGATCGCGCCGTTGAGATAGATGTTTTCCCGGCCCGTCAGTTCCGGGTGAAACCCCGTGCCGACCTCCAGCAACGAAGCCACGCGCCCCCGCATCGTGGCTTTCCCCTCGGTCGGTTCGGTGATTCGACTCAGCACTTTCAGCAGCGTGCTTTTGCCCGCGCCGTTGCGGCCGATGAGACCGAGCACTTCGCCCTGGTTGACCTCGAACGACACGTCTTTGATGGCCCAGAACGTATCGTCGCCGCCGGTCGGTTCACCGATCCGGGCGCGGAGCTTCTTCAGCGGCGAAGAGAACGCGCCCATGATCGCGTCGCGGAACGTCGCGTTGCTGTCCATTTTCTTCTGGCCCAGCTGATAGGCCTTTCCAAGACGCTCGGTGGTGATGACTGGTTTGCTCATGGGGGAAGATAAAAGTTGCTAGTTGCTGGTTGTCAGTTGCTAGTTATCAGCTGGCGGCGTCAGTTGTCTTGACTAACAACTAGCAGCTACCAACCGACAACTTTCCTCAAGCGATGTCGGCGAATCGGCGTTCGGTTTTCCGGAAGTAGAACATGCCGTAGACACACATCACGACCGCGACCAACGTCCCGATCACCAGGTGGTTCGGGTTCCAAGCCATCCCGAGCGCGAAATGGCGAAACGCCTGAATGATCCCGTACATCGGATTGAACGCCAGAACCCATTCCCAGTGCTGCAGCTTGGGCCGGGTGTCGAGCAGTTCCCGCGGGAACATCACGAAGCTCAACTGCATCCAGATCTGCACCATGAACGGGATCAGGAATCGGAAATCGCGGTAAGTGACTGTCACGGCCGACAGAAAATACGAAACGCCCAGCGTCGCGATCGTGGCGGGGATCAGCAGCAGGGGAAGAACCAGCAGCCCCCAGCTCGGCGTGAAGTGGTACGTCGGTGAAAAATGGTAAACGATCATGAAGAACACGAGCAGCGACAGCGAGATCACCAAATCGAACACCGCGCCACCGACCACGCCGGTCGGCAGGAACAACCTCGGGAAATAAATCTTGGTCAACAGGTGCTGCTGGTTGATCAGGGACATGCCGCCCGACCCCAGCCCGGTGGCGAAAAACTGCCAGGGCAATTGCCCCGCCAACGCGAAAAGCAAGTACGGGACCTGCTTCGGTAATTTATCCTGAAACCCCGCAACGGTTCCGAAGATGAATACCGCGATCAGTGACTGCATCAACGGCTGCAACAGCGCCCAGGCCAGGCCCAGTACGGTCTGTTTATATCGGACCTTGATGTCGCGCCAGACCAGGAAGTACATCAACTCCCGGTAGCGATACATCTCGGCCCAGTCGATCGCGATCCAGCCTTTTTTGGGCTGAATCACCAATTCCTGGACCGCGGAGCCCGCTTCGACGGAGGATATCAGGGACGAATCGGCAACAGTCACAGAAAATCTCTCTGTTAAAAAGTCAAAGTGCGTTGGACGCAAAAGCGGCTAATGCCTAGCTGGCATCGGCTAGAGTGAGCATCGGCATGAGGGAGGCCGAAGGTCGAGTCAGATAAGATAAGGTATCGAGCGTCACGGGTCGAGCGATCTCACACCATCCGGCACGACTGTTTGAATGCGTCAGTCGTCGTCTTTCGCCGGTTTCTAATTATCTTGTTCATCGCCCGTTTCCAGAACGGCAAATTATCCGCCAGCGGGCCGAACGGCCTCAGCCATTGCAAAACCTCGGGATAATCGGACTCGAACGACTTCAGGAACGCGTCCCAGCGGTCGCTCTGCATTGACCGATGATAGTGCAGCACTTTCGCGGTCCGGAATTTGTCCGGGTCGACGTGCTGCCGGGTGCTGCTGCCGAAATGGTAATTGCACGATTCGGACAGAACCCGCCAGCGAATCTTGTGCTTCGCCATCGCCAGCCCGACCGCCGCCTGCTCGTGGTAGAAAATGCCGTCGCTCGGAATCTGGATTTTCGCGTCCAGAATGCGCTCGGTCGCCTCGAGGTATGCGGTGCCGTACCCGCTCGCGGGGCGGTAGGAAATTACACCGCCATTGAAATACGCCCTGATCTTGGTCTGGTCCCGAAACTCGTCGACCCACGGAACGTCATCGATCGAGATGCCGATTGCCTCGCACATGGCCACCCAGTACGGATGATAAGGATCACCCGGCCCGGTGGTTGCGACGTTTTTCTCCGTCGGACAGGCCGCGAAGTCTTCGTGCAATCCAAGCAAAAGGTCCCACGGCTCGCCGACGATCAGAATGTCGGCGTCGAGCCAGATCATCGAATCGACCGTGACCGCCTTCTGGGCCGCGAGCAACGCGGCCGGTTTGTTCATGAAGTTGTACCAGGCGTATTTGCTGGTCGCCGGGACTCTGAGATACGTCACCCCCAACTGCCGGTACCGCTCGAGCGTCGACGCCGCGATCGGCGGGCCGAACCGCGGCGTCACCGCGATCACCGGCACCTTCGCCATCCGCCCGCCCCAGCGACGCAGGCTTTCGATCATGCGAATCGTCTGCGTCTCCAGATACCCCGCCTCGACGCAGGTCACGATGGCCGCAGATGGTGACGTTGGCGTGGATGCAGTCATGCGTGCATCCCTTATCGGCATTCACAACGTTTTCACAATCCAAAGAATGCGACTACTTGATTATTGACCGTTAGCGAAGCGGCAGACGGATTCTTCTGCGGACGCGGGCAGACACGCCTCAATCGCCGCATTCGTAATCGCTGTGACTTCAAGGCATCAATCGGCGTCGTCGTTTCGCAAGAAGCAGCCCGCAGCTGATCGCCGTCAGCGATGCCGATGGTTCTGGCACGACTACGAGAGAAACCGAGGTCGGCGTGTAGACCAGATTGTAACGCTGATTTGCTCCCGCGGGCGGGAGCGAGAGCGAAGTGAATGAGCCTGTCAAGGATTTCCCGGACATGAGCAGGTATTGATCCCCGGTGGTCGGAACGAAGTCGGGTGCAAAATTGACCGTCAGCGATCCGGCAAGCGAGATCGTGCCCGACGCGACAACCCTCCCGTACGTCGACGGGCTCGGATCACCACTAATCATTTCGATTACATTGGAGGTAGCCGAGTCGGTGACCGAACTGGCGGAAATCAGACCGCCCGGCTCGAGGTCGAAGATTCCGCTATTCTGAATCGTAAGACCGGAGAAGGTGCCACCGCTGCCGACCGACAGCGTGCCTTGCTGATTGAGCGTGCCATTGAAGCTCAAGGTGTTGTTATTCGCGGCCGCCAGAGTGCCCTTGTTGACGATCGAGAAACCCGTCAGCTTGCCGCCGGCCGTCCCGGTCGTGACTTTGATCCCTTGTCCTATCGTCATGCCGTTGGATACGGTGATTGAACTAAAGGATGTCGTTCCATCGAAAGAGATCACGCCGGTCCCAGAGAGGGTCTGAACTGCAGCGAGCGAAAGAAATGTATTAATGGTTGAGATGCCACCGGCTAAAGAAATAGTCGGGTTGACCAATGTTGATGAACCGCCGATGGTCAGGTTGGCACGGGGTAGCAATTTTAATGGCACGTTGAGCGTCACCGAACTCAGCGTGTTCGCGCCGCCGCTGGCGGACAAGGCGTACCCATCGGTGGAGTTGATGGTCCCGCCAGAGATGCTTGCGCCGGCGAGCGTCCAAGGTCCGGTGAGCGTGCTCATATCCAACGTAGCATTGCTGTTGGAATACCCGCCACTTAGATTAATGCTTCCAACTGAGTTATTAAAAGTGCCGAGGTCAGCAATAGTGAACGGTGCCGCTAGGTTTACCACGCCGCCGGCCGCGGTCTGGAGGAAGCTCCCGTTTTTATTACTCCAGGATCCAGTGAAGGTCGTCGTCCCACCGGCCGAGGTGATCGTCCCGGAATTAATGACATTATTTAAAGTCAGGCTGCCGGTTTTAGAAATTGAGGTGTTGCCTTGCAGGCTAATCCCGCTCGCCAGAGTCGTCGTGATCGTACCCCCACCCGAAACGTTGATCGCTACGCCCGGCCCGATGGTCAACGGATTGCTGTAGCTTTGGATCGCGTTATAAGGTCCCGGCCCGTTGAAATTGATGGTGCCATTCCCCTGTAGTAATTCGGGCTCTGTGAAGCTTAGAGCCGTCGGACTCTGAGGAGTGGCTTTCCCGCCGGTCATATCGACCACCGCCCCGGAGAGCGTAAGGCCACCATGGACGACAATTGACGCTTGTTGGTTCATCAAAACGCTAGACGCAAGCGTCACACCGTCACTAAATGAGTTGTTACCATCGTTGACGCTTAGCCCGGCACCGGAAGCGGGTCCGATCGTACCCCCGGCAATCTGACCACTGTTGAGTGTAACGCCCCCCATAGACGATGGAGAAAAGGTGGCGTTGTGATTGTCTAACGCACCCTCCAGGACAACAACGCCTGAGTTGTTTTGCACGCTGCCGATGTCCGAGGTCTTAAACGTTCCGCCTAGGGTCAAAGTTCCGCCGTTATTAATGACCGTACCCTGATTGGTCCACGTCCCTGTTAACCTTACAGGAAGGTTTGCCGCGGCGTCAATTTCACCACTGTTGGCGAAATTCGAAATGACGAGAACCGTGGACGGTGCTGATCCAAGGCTGCCCGGTGCAATCCGTACCCCCGCGGGGATCGTTAAATTATTGAGTGTCGTCTCCCCGGTGCCCGTGTTTGGGGTTAAGTCGATCGCAATTAGACCGGGCCCGCTTAGAACGCTCGATGAAGCTGCCGAACTGGTAAAATTGAGACTCGATCCGTTCCCGAGACCGAGGCGGTGCCCGTTCAGCGAAAGTCCGTTGGTTATGTGTAAATTCGACCCCGAGCTTAGTTGCAAATCAGAGCCGAGCCCGACGCCCGACAAAGTTCCGGAGTTTCCGAGGTATGTAGAATTGACGGGCCCCGACGACGAAATGGTACCTCCGACGATCGTGCCGTTGAGATAGACACTTCCTGTCGACTTAAATAGATCGAGAGACTTTCCGGTATTATCGACCACGCCGTTAATAAATACTGAACTCGTCGACGTGCGATTGATCGTTCCAATGGTCGAACTCTTGAAATTCCCGGCGAGCGTCAGCGTAGCTGTATCGAGATTAATCGTCCCCTGGTTTTGCCAATTTCCATCCAGGGTAAGGGACCTATTCGTGACATTAATTAAACCCTGATTTAAAAAAAGAGCATCACCACGGCCGAGTACGCACGCGCCTTGGTCAATGACGATCTTAATTCCGGACCCGATCGTCAGCGACACGGGGGTGGTGCTGGAATTACCAGCCCCGCCGAATTCATTGCCAAACCCGGCGAAGGTGACGGTTCCGGCCCCGCCGAGCGTCTCGGTCCCCTGTGCATACATCGCTGCGACCTGCCCGCGAAGGCTCGACGAGTCGAGCAAAATGGTCGCATCGTCTAAAGTAAGTCCGTTCGCGAAATAGACAGGGTCACCCGTGTTGACCAGATAAGTTCCGGTCAGAGTTGCACCGTCGAGCGTTGGCGTCGGGTCGGCAAATGAGGCCCTCGATTGAACCAAGCTCAATAAAGGGATGCCGACCAATGCACTGTAAACTCTAGGTTTTGACTTTATCGCAAACTTAGCAACCAAAATGAACATATTCCCCGCTTAAAAAGACTTATGAACCGGCGGAGGTTTATCACGTGTGAAAACAAGCGTCAAGGAGAAAATAGGCGGATGGTGTTCTTTATGAGTTTGCCGCACGGCAACGTCCTCGAGTGGCTAGCTTGATATTCGAGATTAAATTTTCTCCTTCTTGCTAAATTAGCTGTCCGTATTTCCGATGCATTCGCACGGCGTATCTGTTATATTCCATTTCGCAGAGCCCTCCGCCGCACTTCGAGAGCATTGCTCCCCGGGCTTGGTAACCGCGGCGTGAACAGGACATGGCTGATGTACGAACTCGTGGTCAGATCGCGTTGCTCGCGGCACGCATGATGTATTCCCGGGATGAATCGGAATACTTCACCGCCAAGCGGAAAGCCGCCCGGCAACTGGGTGTGGAGTATCGATTCCATCCCGGGGATTTACCCTCCAACGCCGAGATCCGCGACCAGCTCGCGGCCCTGGCAAACCTTTACGAAGGCGACCGTCGACAGGAGAACCTGCTCGACATGCGGCTCGAGGCCCTTCGCCTGATGCGACTTCTCGATGCATTCCATCCACGCTTAATCGGAAGCGTTCTCACCGGTCACGTTCGCAAAGGGTCCGACATTGACCTGCACGTTTTCAGCAATCACCTGTCGGCCATCACGGCCGTGCTGGAAGACGAACGACTGCAATACTCGGTCGAGAAAAAGCGGGTGGTCAAATTCAACGAAGAACGTTTTTTCACTCACGTGCACGTGAGTGACCGGTACTCCTTCGAGCTGACGCTGTACCCGGTCGAGAAGATTAATTATCCGTTTAAAAGTTCGATCACGGGCCGGTTGATCGAACGCGCGAGCATTGCCGAGCTCGAATTGTTGTTGAAGCGGGAACAGCCGGACATAGACCTCGAATCGGCCGTCGAACGGCTCGGCGATCACATCGACCGGTTCGAGCTGTACCGCATGCTGCTGCAGGCACTGGACGGCGTGAAACAAAACCCGGCTTATCACCCCGAAGGCGACGCGCTCTATCACAGCCTGCAGGTGTTCGAGCTGGCGCGGGACCGACAATCGTGGGACGAAGAATTCTTAACCGCTGCGTTATTGCACGACGTCGGGAAGGCGATTGATTCCAGCGATCACGTCGCGGCCGGGCTCGCGGCACTCGAAGGTTCGATCACGCCCCGCACCGGGTTTCTGATCGCCAATCACATGGAAGCTTTGGCGTATTACAACGGCACGCTGGGTCACCGTGCGAAGATCCGGCTGCGGGAGTCGGAAGACTTCGACGACCTGCTGTTGCTACGGGATCTCGACACCGCCGGCCGGCGGCGGGGCGTGCAGGTCTGCACCGTTGCCGAAGCGCTGCAGTTCGTCCGGGAACTGAGCAGTGAGTGAGATAGATGTTTAGCCGTCCCGCTTGCGGGGCGATTTCGTTTGAAAAACCGCCCCGCGAGCGGGACGGCTAGACGTTTAACCGAACTTCCTCGAGATCTCACAATGGTTTCTCGCCGGACCGACGGTGCGGCGGATGCGCCAGCCGTTGGCGTCGGTCGCCCAGGTGCAGTAAAGGCCGCATTGTAAAACTTGACCGGCTAAATTGTAAAACTCGACCGGCTGATTTCGGTTTCGGGCCGACAATGTCAAGGTGATCTGCGTTCTAAAGTGGGACATGACTCAGGCAAGGTCATGTCGGTTCGGACAGGCTGTACGAGCCGACGCCTCCAGCGGTGCCGTAAAGATGTCGACAACAACCTCTCGCGCCGCTGATCGCCCGCTTTTACTCAGCTGGCTGTTCTCTATGCGATCCAGCTCTGGTTTGTATTGCCGGAACAAGGCTGGCCCGTAAGCAGTGCGGGTGGAGATTCGTCCTTGCGATCAGCGGCGGCGTGAATGTGCGACCTAAGTCCGCCCGCCCGGCTTCGTATCCAGCACGTCGAGCAACGTCCCCAGCATTCGGTCGGTCGTCTTCAGTACCAGAGCATTGGCCTTATACAGCGTTCGCTCCCCGATCAGGTCGACGACATTGCTCACCAGATCTGGTACGCCGTCACCCGTGGTTGCCGTTGCGATGTTCCGGGCCGTCACCGCCAATCGATAGCCGGCTTGATCCAAGCCGGTAGCGGCGATCGATAAGGCGTTGCCAATTCCCTGCATCTTCAAATCTCGAAACGCACGAAGCCAAAACGGACGATCTATTCACCGTCGACGCCGGCGGCGGGGCACTTAACCTTCCCGGGGTGATTTGTTTAAACTTTCGCTCCCGGCGCTTTGGGTTTGCCCGCAAACCGGTTACATTTCTCGCCACCAACCGACCCTCTGAATGGCTTGAGATTTATGTCCACAGTGATGACCCCCGCCGCGGAATCCGTTTCGACCCTCCCGTACCTCGCTAATGGTCAGTGGACCACCAGTTCCAGCGACCGATCCGGGTCGGTGTATAACCCGTCCCACGGGACGGTGATCGCAAAAGTGCCGTATTGCACTGCCGACGAGGTCGACCGCGTGGTGAAGTCCGCCGCCGCCGCCCTCGACGGTTGGGCTCCCACGCCGATCGTCGAACGGGTCCGCGTGCTCTATAAGTTCCGGCAAATCGCGCTCGACCGTTTCGAAGACCTCGCCCGGGCCGTGACCCGCGAGCACGGCAAGACTCTGGCCGAGGCCCGCGCTTCGGTGCAGAGGGGTATCGAAGTGGTCGAATTCGCCTGCGGCATCCCCAGCCTGATTATGGGCCAAAACCTGGCCAACATCGCCCGCAACGTCGACAGCGAAACCACCCGCCACCCGGTGGGGGTTTGCGTCGGCATCACCCCGTTCAACTTCCCGTTCATGGTGCCGATGTGGATGTTCCCGGTCGCCATCGCGTGCGGGAACACGTTCGTGCTCAAGCCGTCCGAGCGGGTGCCGATCTGCTCGAACATGATCGGCGAGATGCTCATTGAAGCCGGCCTGCCCGCCGGTGTGTTCAGCATCGTCCACGGGGACAAGGTCGCCGTCGACGCGTTGCTCACGCACCCGTTGGTCCGGGCGATCAGCTTCGTCGGTTCGACCAGCATCGCCCAGTACATTTACGAAACCGGCGCCAAGCACGGCAAGCGCGTTCAGGCCGCCGGTGGGGCGAAGAACCACCTGATCATCATGCCCGATGCCGACCTCGATCAGGCCGCCGCCGCCATTGGTGCGTCGGCCTTCGGGTGTGCCGGCGAACGCTGCATGGCCGGGTCGATCGCCGTCCCGGTCGGCAACATCGCCGGTGACCTCATGTCCCGGCTCACGAAAATGGGCGAAGCGATGAAGACCGGACCGACCGACGACTTCACCGCCGCCTCTCCCGACATGGGCCCGGTCATCACCCGCCAGCACCAGCAGCGGGTCTCAGGGTATCTGGACATCGCCAAGTCCGAAGGGGCGACCGTCGCCCTCGACGGCCGCACCGTCGCCGCCGCCAAGTCCGAAGGGTTCTTCGTCGGGCCGAGCATCGTCGACCATGTGAAACCCAAAACACGCCTGGCCACCGACGAGATCTTCGGGCCCGTGCTCTCGGTGCTGCGGGTTCAAACCATCGACGAAGCGATCGCCGTCGCCCGCGACTGTCCGTTCGGCAACGGCGCCAGCCTGTTCACCAACAGCGGCTACGCCGCACGGCAATTCAAGACGCACTTCAACGCCGGCATGCTCGGCATCAACGTCGGCGTCCCCGCCCCGATGGCCTGGTTCGCCTTCACCGGTTGGAACAAATCCTTCTTCGGCGACCTCCACATCCAAGGCCCCGAAGCCGTCCTGTTCTATACGCAACAGAAAACCACGATGACCCGCTGGTTCGAGTCCAAAACCGAAAGCCATGTCGATCCGGTCTGGAAAACCGGGAAGCCAGAGTGAGACGGAGAGGGCCGAGCTCTGACCCTGCGAGCTTACCTAAACTTCCCGAAACCGAATTTGAGTTCGGTTTGTCGCAGATCGAACTAGGATTGTGGCGGTCCGAGGCTTGTAACGTTTAGTCAGCAAAGCAGTTATCGTAGGCGAAAATCGCTAGACTAACGTGGCCGAGTCGCAGAAGCTCGGTAGCCGACAAAAATGAGCGCAAATTATTGTCAGCAAATGTTTTGCATTGAGTTCTTCGTCACTCGGTGCGACCCGTGGACTCGGTTTTTATCGGAGCGTTCGCAGCTCTGAGAGCGCTTTCGAGGCGGGTTGCGCAACGCTTACCGCGCAAAGATTGCGTCTACGTAACGATTCAGTTGCCACCGGTTTTAGCACCCCGGGGACACACATGCAGAACCGCACGGTCCGTTACCAAGGTGCAATTGTCGAGCGAAACCGCCTGCTCCTGATCCGCTTTCGCGACCCCGTTACCCGGCACACCTTCTGGCTCATCCCCGGCGGCGGCATCGAGCCGGGCGAGTCCGAACACGACTGCGTCCGCCGCGAGATCCGCGAAGAAACCAACCTTAGGGTCGAAGTCGAACGCCTGCTGCTCGAACACGACGACCCCGCCGGCGCCTACCCGCGGCTCAAAACCTACCCTCTGCCGAATCGTCAGCGGCCACCCCTCCCCCGGCTACGAACCCGGCCCGCCGATCCCCCCGGACTGCGGCATCATCGAAACAGGTTGTGGATCGATCTAGCAAACCCCGACACCTGGAATTCAGAAATCCGCCAAGACAAAATTACCCGCACGGTGCTCAGCCAGATCCAGCAGGCGTTGGGTCCCTCGCAAAATGTTTCGACACGCGTAACCGTAAGCACAGTACGCAGCACCTAGGCGGCGTCATTCAAGTGCACAATGCATCGTCTAGAGTCAAAAGGGGGCGTCGCCTACCGCCCCGTAAAAGGAAATTTCCTAACATCGAAATCAATTGCATAAAGGCCATACCGCGCGCATCATTACCGGGAGCAAATATTACCAATATTTATTGACATCGATTGCTGTGAGAGTAACTTAGGTACTGAGCAGCGATCACCACCAAACGCGCGTTTGATGGCAACGCGCAGCAGAATAGTAGTTATGCGGCTTCACACTATGGCCACCAAGAAAGAGATCGCACGACGGACAACCGCGGCGTTAGCGGGCATCAAGCAGGCGGCGGACGACGCTGACTCCGGCGTTGGCCTGTTCGCGTCCCACCACCTCGAGGAACTCCCGCCGGCGTACTGGCAGCAGCACACCGGCGTGCCGCGCCCTAGCCGCGAGCGAGTCCTTGAATTGCTCGAACTACGTTCGCATTGGGGCGGCGACGGGGACGACGGAATCAACGTGTTTGACTTCACCCTTCCCCGGCGAGGTCACCGACTACGTCATCTCCGTCCGCTTCGACGATGACGGCAGTGTCGAAGACATCTCGATGGAGAGCTAGTCGGCCAGCCGCATAACCAGCCGCTGCTGTGGACGGCCCGCGTCGCGTCCTTATGCTGTCATACTCTTCGGCCCGCCCCGCGCGTCGCGTTGCCGGCCACAGAGCGTCGTCCGTTATGCGTCACCATGGCTACGCCGACTATCGAAGATGAACTGACTCGAGGCCAAGCTCAGTGGCTCACGTCGGCGAAGTATGATCCTGCCGCAAGGGAGCTTCTAGTCAGCTTAACGCATGATCCAGAGAATACAGCGACGCAGCGCGTTGCTTATTTTGATGAGGTCCAATCGGTTGCAGATTCTTGGATTAATCGAGACGACAACTGCATGGAAGGCTTGATTGGCGCGCATGAGCAGAAAACCAGTGTCGGCATCCGGTACACGCTCGTGACGGATCAGAGAGTGATTACGTTTGAGGCTGGGAAGCGAGCACGGGTGGCTGACGTATAACCCAACCTCGCACTGGACCGGCCCGGCGGAATGGTCCTTGTTATCGAAATGCGTGGTCGGCGCCGGGCCGGCCATTCAACGTCGGTCCGTTATGTGCCTACGGCGGTTCGGCCATGAGTTATGACATCAGCCTCTACAAGCCGGAATTCCTGCGGCGAGCCATCGAGCAGCGACTCGGCGATTGGACGGATGCAGATCCCATCCCGATGCCAGCGATCGAGGGCGCCGTCACGTGGTTGATCGCACGGGGATACACGAAGGAGTTCGAACACCCGCAACTGGGACGCGATTTCGCCCACCCGAACCAAGCGTGGGGGGTGCAGGTCGGCGTGCATCGGGGGAGCATCTCCTTTTCGATCCCGTATTGGGACGGCGCAGTTGAAGCCATCACTGCCGCGAAAGCGGATGCCGAAGAACTCGCAGAGTTCACCGGGCTGGCAGTCCACGATCCACAGACGGGCGACGGGGAGTAAGAACGTAACCAAGGGAACGACTAAAGGGGCCGTAGCCAATCCCGTTCGGCACGCCGCTTGGTGGCATCTGATAATATCGCAATAAAACGGTTTTTCGGCCTGGGCTTGGCATTCGCTCGGCGACGATTGTTCGATCGTATGATTGTCTCAATTAGTTGCGCGCAGCAGCGGACGCCCGGCTGAATCGGCGCAGAATTCAGCCTTGATCAATACCCCAGTTTTTTCCAAAGCTCGTCTTTGGCTCTGAGCTTCACGCCGGTGTTGTCGGGCTTATTGAGTTCACGCAGCACATCGTCGTCGCTGGCCAGGCCCTGCAGATACAGAGCCATCAACGTCACCATCCACTTGGTTGGCTTTTTGCCCGTCAGCGTGTTGAGCAGCAGGCAGCAGATCACTGCTGCGTAAACCTGGATCTGAATGCCCTGGATTTTGGTGCTTAACAAATGCCGGCAACCCAGGGTCTGTTTGAGGAAGCGGAAAAAGACTTCGATCATCCAGCGGTATTCATACAGGAACGCGATGATGTGAGCCGGCACGTCGAGCAAATCGGTAACGATGCGCAGCGTGCCGTCACTGGTGGGACCGGTCTGACCCACGCCATGCTTTTTGCCCTTGCCCCGTTTTTGATGGGGCGAACAGCTGACACAGATCAATCGTGTGGGATGATCCGCTCGCTCGCCGGGCTTTTTTTTGGATAGGCCCATCTCGGCAATCTGGTCGCTGATGATGCCCGCATCGATCGCCGCCTGATCCAGCGGACGATCTTTGATCACGTTATAGACGCTGTTGTCGCGCACGCGGCAGACGTAGTTGCTTCCTTTTGTCCGGATATCGTTCCACAGGGTGAACTGTGCGTACCAGCGGTCCATCACATACGTATGGCCCGGCGCCAGGTTGCGGCGCAGCACGCTCTTTTCATCGCTCTTGCCGGTGTTTTTAGGAGGCGTGATCTCCCAGCTTCCCGGCACGTGGTGGTCCACATCCAGCTGCAGATGCAGCCGCCACGCGTGGCTGTGCCGGCCATTGCCCAGCGGAAGGAACATCGCCTCTGCAACGGTGCACAGCGTTTGGATCACCGTCGAATCCACCAGCGTCAGCTTGCCGGGCAGCCGCCTGAGCAATCCTTCCCGATCGACCGGAAGCAGTCCCCCGGCCAGTTGATCCACCACCGACTGAAGCATCGCCGGTTCAAACACCCGGCAACTCTCGCTGAAACTCCCCAGCGAAAAACGCTTGATCCCCAGACGCTTTTGAATCTCGGGCAACTCGCTCACCTTCTGCAGCGTGCGCATCGAGTCGATCATCGGATTGAAAAAGGTACAGCAGCATCAGCAGAACATAGTCATCAAAATGCAGCTCGCGATTGTTAGCCCTATCACGTGTACAGCCAACCGCATGCAGCCTGGAAAGCAACCCAGCCACGCGTTCAAGCTGCTTCAACCCCCGCAACTGCGCAACGGTCACTGGCTGAGCATCAGACTTTTTAGACGAGCATGGACCAGCCACGCACACATAGTGCGCCAGAATTCACCGAAGCGCAAGTGCGACAAAGCGCCGCACACTGTCATCGCGCCGCACTAAAACCAGTGCGCGAACGGCGTGCCGAACGGGACTGGGCCGTAGCAGTTTTTTTCAAATCATTCTAGAGACCGTTAAAAGCTATATTCCATTTGGTCAGTTCTACCCGCGCAGGGCTCGGCCAGATGCAAAAGGCGTTGGGCTACGCACCGACTGT
>CBDFHW010000033.1:0-2916 GCA_965247815.1 Tepidisphaeraceae bacterium
CGACGTTCTGATGCCCGTTGGCGCTGGTTTGTTGGGTATCCGCCGTTGCCGTGTTGACCTGAAGGTCCGCCGTATTGGCCTGGAATGCCTGGCCGCCGCCGCTTTGGAGCGGGGTGCCGTTGGCCAAGGTTGTCGTGGTCTTCGTAATGGCTGGGTCGGCTCCGGTCCCCATGTTCAACACCAGCGAATACTTGCCGGTCTTGAACGCGGAGACGGTATCGACACTGGAGACCTTCACAAAGAACGTGGCACCCGACACGACGGCCGCGTTCGTGTAGGTGGCCGTCACCGTTCCGCCGTAGCCGTTGGTCGTCGTGGCGTTGGCGACGGACGTCCCCGCGCTGTTGAGGATTTCCACCTTCGGGTCCAACAGGCTGTTCCCCGTCGCCACCACCTTGGCCTTCAGCGTGCTGCCCGCCGCGACACCGGTCGGAATCACGAATTTGTAGAAGTCCAAATCGGCGTTCGTCGCCAGATTCAAGTTGTTGATCACCGCCGTCTTCGTGGTGGCATTGATCGACGAAGTAATCACGGACGCGGCCGTGGTCGTGCCGTTGCTGGTGGCGTCATACGTGTCGTTCGCGCGAGCGGCTCCGGCACTGTAGATCGACTTGATGCCGCTGATGTCGTCCGCGTTCAAGGCGGTATCGACGCCGTTGTACGTCGCAAACATGGTCGCGGTACTGAGCGTCGAGTGATTCAGCCCCGTGGAATGACCAATCTCGTGCAGCATGACCGTGAACAGGTCGTATTGAGTTCCGACGTTGAACGTCACTCCGGTGTTGATCTGAATGTCGCCGGCGATCGAGTAGTTATTGACCGGCGGCGGCAGAAACGCCTGAGCCAGCACGGTCGTCCCGAAGTTGTACCCGCCGATGCGAATGTCGCCGAAACCGGGATCACCTTGCTGATAACTTCCCGAACCCTCGGCCGCGCCGTTGTCTGAGACGACGGAAAAATTGATGTTGGTCTGCTCGGCCCAATACTGAGCGGCCTTCAAAACCTGATTCTGCCAAGTGGCCGCCGCCCCGAACTTCGTGTTGAACGTGCTTTGCAGGTTGCTGACTTTGCCGCCGCCCAAATCGGTCCCGTCCGGCATGAAGCTGATCGTGATCAAATCTTTGGCGGGCCACGCATTGCCCGACGCCGCGTAAAGCAGCACGCGGTCTTCCAAACGCTCGGCAATGATCGGTTCGCGTCGTTGGGACTTTTGGAGTCGTTTTGCAGTCACCGTTTGAGATCGTTTGAACCAGCGTTTCAAACCAAACATCGATCGGCCCCTTGGAAGGTGTGTTCGTGGTTCGCTGGACGTCGCGCCAACTCCTGGTACGCGGACTCACAGCGGGATTCGACGGCGGTCAGCCTTGTCCGAATCACTCTTGAAGGCAGGGTTTTGAGGTGCTGATGCATCAGGGCGAACGAAGAGGGGCACCGCGGCCAGTGACGAATCAGCAACACGACCACTGAAAACCAGCGGTCAAAGCAAACCTAGGTCGCGGCGGAACGCTGTCAAACTTTGTCGGACAGGAATTTCCGAATCGACCTCAACGACCTCCGCGGCGACGCCAAATTCGCTCGGAGTTCTCAGTCGCTTGAGGGACGTCAGGGCAAGCGAGTTTTTCAATTTGGGTGGCACGTCCCTGACCATCGGGAAGGGCGTGGGGTGTCGACGATCCGCTTTGAAAGCCACGCCCTTCCCGATGGTCAGGGACGTGCCACCTACCGCTTGAAATTTGCGGTCGATTGCGGGACTTCGCGGTTCATTCCCATCGCGAAGTGAGCCAACTACAGTACCCCCCCGCGTTCGAGACCGGTCGTTTGACGTTTGCTGATTGAAGGACAAGGGAATGCAGTGGCTGAAGGAGCATTGGCTGCTCGTGCTGCCAATGGTCTTGGGAGCTTTCGCGGTGGCCCGGCTGATGCCGAAGGGAGAGCCCCGCTCGACGCTGGTCGGTCGGCTGTTGGGATTGGCGGCGGTCGGATTCGTCGGCGGAACCCTGCTGCAACCGTCCGGGGCGCTGGTCAACGACGCCCTGTTTTTTCTGTTCGCCGGAGTGGCCGTGGTCGCCGCAGCGTTGATGATCACTCACCGGAATCCCGCCTATTCGGCCCTCTGGTTCGCGGTCGTGACGCTGGCGGTTTGCGGCCTGTTCCTACTGCAATCGGCTCCGTTCTTGGCGTCGGCGACCGTCATCGTGTACGCCGGAGCGATCATCGTCACCTTCTTGTTCGTGCTGATGCTGGCCCAGCAAGCGGGCATCACGAACTACGATCAAAACTCCCGTCAGCCAGGACTTGCGGCTTTCACCGGTTTCGTTCTGCTGGGAGCGTTGCTGTTCGTGTTGGTCCCCGCCAAAAACGGAGCCGCCGGTCGGACGCAGACGGGAGTGGCGCTGCTTGCCGAGCCAACGAAACCGCTGCGAGTCGTCCCCATTCAACGACCGATGGGGCGCAGTGCTCTGGGCGGCGATGTCGGTCATCCCCCCGAACCGGCTGCGCCGGCGAAACCGCAAGACGTGCCGGCGTCCACCAGCGTCCCGACCGAAAATACGTTCGGCACGATGCGCGGACTCGGCCGATCGTTGTTTGGCGATTACCTGTTTGCAGTCGAGTTGGCCGGCACGCTGCTGCTGGTCGCATCCATCGGAGCCATCGTGATTGTCCCCAAGCGGTCGAGCGGAAAGTTGTGATGTTGTAGGTCGGGCACTCTTGCCCGACGCGCGACGGGCAAGAGTGCCCGTCCTACTGCGGAGTTTGGAATGATCGTCCTGACGAATTACCTCATTGTCGGCAGCATCCTGTTCGTGTTGGGAGCCATCGGGTTTCTGACGCGACGCAACCTGATCACGATGATGCTCTCGGCGGAGATGATGCTGCACGGCGTGTCGCTCAATCTCGTCGCGTTCTCGAATCATC
>CBDFHW010000034.1:0-341666 GCA_965247815.1 Tepidisphaeraceae bacterium
TCCCCGACGCGGCGATCCATTCTCCGATCCGTGCCGCGTCCCCGGCTTCACGGCGGGACACGTCCCGCAGCAATTCGGTTTCGCTCCACCACGCGCCGCGGGTCACCAGGTGCATGCAATTGACCAGCGCGTGGTCTTTCAACCAGTGCGTCCGGCGGAGCAGCGCGTCGAGCGTCGGTGCTTCTTCGATGTGCGAGAACGCCGACCCGAAATGGGACCGGAGCCCGCCGTGCGACGCGCCGATCAGGAACGCATCGACTTCCTCGGCGGCCGGGGTCTGCTGCAAGCGGCGGAGCATCGCGCTCTGCCCGCCGTGCTTGGCCGTGTGGAGGATCGCCAGCATTTTACTGCCGGGCCAGTCGCACAGCAGCAGCCCCGCCCGGATCAGGTCCGGCGCGTGCCGGCCGCGGTGCGCGTCCAGCGCCCGGGCGACCGCCTGTTCGATTTCCGGGCGTTGGTCGAGCAACTGGCTGTAGACCGACGGTTCCCCCGCCGGCCCGCGGGGCGTCGACGAGAATGCCGACGGAATGGCCAGGTGCGGGTCGACTTGTTCCGGGGCCTGGTCGGGGTCCGTGACGTACTCGCCCCGCTGCAGCTTCCTGGTCTCGACGGCAATCCACCGGGCCAGCGCGGTCAGCGTGGCGACCGCCGCCTTCGACAGCCCTTCGTCGGGATTGTGCAGGTTTTCCGAAAGAACGTAGGCGAGCTTGCCCTGCCGGCCGAGCGCGATCAGCTTCATCGACGCCATGCGAAGCTCAGCGCGGTCGCTGCGACCGGCCTCGCGGATCGCGTGGTGCAGGTCCTTGATGTGAACGAGCAGGTAGTCGCGGAGTGACTGGGGCAGCTCTTCGTACAGGCCGATCACGCCGATCAACCCGTGCGTCGTGCCCCGGCGGAACAGCGCGTCCAGAACGATCTGCCGTTCGGCCAAGTCGCCAAGGGCCAGCGCCTCGAGCAGCGCGTCGTCGGCCGCCTCGTTTTTAGACGAAATGAGGGCGGAGATGACCCGGTCGAGTGTCACTCACTGATTATCGGACGATCGGCCGGGCGACTTGAAGGAACATTGCCCGGCGGCGGTTTCACTCCGCAGCCGCGTCAGCGCGGGGCCAGCACCACGCTCTTGACCCTCAGGATGTTCGACTTGGCCCGCAGGCGGTCGACCAGCTCGGTGGGCAGTTCGCTGTCGGTCTTCAACAGCATCATGGCGGTCGCCTTTCCGGCGTCGTCGATCGACCGGCTGATGACCATGTCGGCGATGTTTACGTGGGCGTCGCCGAAACTGGTCCCGACGAAACCGATCACGCCCGGCTGGTCCTGGTTGAGAATGAGCACCATCTGGCCCTCGGGGATCATGTCCATGGTGAACCCGTCGATGCGCAGAATGCGGGGCAGGCCGTCGGCGTAGACGGTGCCGAGAATGCGGTGGCTTTCACCGGTCGGGGTGTCGATGCGGACGCCGACGATGTCCCCGACCAGCCCGGCGGGCGGGGCCGGTTCGTGGACCTGGATCATTTCAATGCCCCGGCCCCGGGCGAGGTGCTCGACATTGATCACGTTCACGCTGCCCTGCCCGAGGTTGGGGCGAAGCAATTCGACCGCGGCCAGTCGCAGCAGCGTATTGAGCAGCCGCGGCGCGCGGGTGCCGCTGACCCGGACGGTGATCGATTTGATCCCCGCGTCGGTTAACCCAATCAGCAATGTGCCCATACGACGGGCGAGGTCGGCGAATGGCGCTTCGTCGGCCGGGAGGTCCAGGCGGATGCCGCCGGCGTTGACCGCGCCGCGAATCTCGCCGCGGAACAGGTACGCGACGATCGCCTTGCAGGCCTCCACTGATACGGCGGTCTGGGCTTCGTCGGTGCTCGCGCCCAGGTGCGGGGTCAGCACGACGTTTTCCAGGCCGAACAGCGGGTGGTCCTTCGGCGGGGGTTCGACGGCGTACACATCAATCGCGGCGCCGGCGATCTTCTTGGCCTTGATCGCGTCGGCCATCGCGTATTCGTCCAGCACTTCACCGCGGCTGTCGTTGATCACCAACAAGTTGGGCCGGCACTTGTTAAACAGCCGGTCGCGGTTCAGAAGGTGCCGGGTGGCATCCCCGCCGGGGACGTGGAAGGTCACGACGTCGATCTGGGTCAGAAATTCGTCGAAATCGCGGACGAGTTTCACCTTTCCGTCCAGCGCGGTGTCGGCGCTGAAGAACGGGTCGAACCCGACGACGTTCATTTCCATCGCCAGCGCCCGGGTCGCGACGGTCCGGCCGATCCGGCCCAGCCCGACCACGCCCAGCGTCTTGCCCGCCAGCTGCGTGCCCTGATACGCACTGCGTTTTTTCCACTCGAGCGCGCCCGATTTCAAAGATTGATTGGCAGCCGGGATTTTGCGGGCGAGGCTCATCATCAGCGCCAGCGCGTGCTCGGCGGTCGACAGCGTCGACGCCTCGGCGGTGTTCATCACCAGGATGCCCTTGGCGGTGGCGGCATCCAAATCGATATTGTCGACGCCCACCCCGGCGCGGGCGATGGCTTTCAGCTGTCCCGGATTTTCCAGAACTTTGGCGGTGACTTTCGCGCCGGAACGGACGATCAACGCGTCGTAGGCACCGGCCGTGGCGGCGAGCTCGGCCTCGGTGAGCCCGACCTTGACGTCGAAGGCGATGCCAGAGGATTTGAGGAACTCGAGCCCCTCGTCGGCAAGCTTGTCGGCGACCAGAATCTTCAACGGCATGGCGGTTCCTTCTCTACATTGCGGTTCGTGGAGCGAAAGCGGAAAACTGTAAGGAACCGGCTGGAAGCAAGCAAGAGCGAGGCGACCAGCGAACCAGCGACCAGCGGCGCAGTGTGGCAGTGTGAGGCGGGGCAACCGCGCGTGCTAGAGTTTCTGGTGCCTTTTCCTCGTACTCCGGGAGAGGTTTGTGTGAGGGTGATTTCGAACGTCGAAAATCGTTCGACATCCGAAATCGCCTTCACCCGAATTGTCGAGAAAAGAGACAGGAGCTCAAGCGAAAAGCCAGTCTTCCGGGGCAGCCAGGCTGGCGATGCTGTTGGTTGAGAAAATGCCCGCGAACACCGCTTTGGACGTCGGCGGTTTGGCGACCGTTTCTGTGATGGTTTTCGATACGCTCGCAAGACAACTGGCATCGCCGAGATAGACCACTTTGATGGTGTGAATTCCGACGGCAAGCGCCGTTTTCCCGGTTGGCGTGGTAAACGTGGCGACCCCGGAGGCGTTCAGAATCGCAGTGCCGAGCACGGTGTTGCCGTCGAGAAAGGTCACCGTCCCCGTCGGCCTTATACCGGAGGCGACGACGGTTGCGGTGAAGGTTACAGCTTGACCGTAAGTGGACTGGGATGTCTTGGTGGCCACTGTGGAAGTCGTCGCGTGCGTCGCAGTTGAATCGCGATCGATTCGGTCGGGGCTGTTCAGCGGGTTGGTATTGCTGGCCGGCCCGACAATATCACCCTTGATGAACACGGGCACTTGGGTGATCGCCATGGTCGTGTTGGGCAGATAAAAGAGCCCTGATTTGAAGACGAGCTTCGGATCGGCGAAGAACCCATGGGAAATAAACGCGTCGTCGAGAACGGTTGCGCCGATCTTGCCCGTGGTTTGTCCGACCTTGGCGGTGATCAGGTCTGTATGCAAGCTTGCGACGGTGGTGGGATGATATTTTTGCAGCAGTAGAAGAAGGCTAAGCGAGCCGTATGCGATCGGGCCGGGTGCCGGTGTGGTGATGGACCACAGGAGCGAAGCCAGGGCAAATTCTTCCGATGAATCGCCCAACGTTGACCCCGGACTCCAGGCGGTCAGTGTTTTGGAAATGTCGACAGAGGCGCCGTTGAGTTTGTATGACGACGGGCTGGCGGCACTGGTTAATCGCAGGTATTCGCAGGGGAGATATTCGGCAAATCCTTCCTTGAACGAATCTGCTGAATCTGGATTCAAGTAGCCATTGTGATTGATGTCCTGCGGCGTCAATGTCAAATCGCCAAGCAGATTCTGGAAGTAGTGCGATGTCTCATGCCATTCCGAGTTCATTGGCTGATCGAGATTGGGCGGGGAGTCGAAAGAAGACCCCGAATCTGCCTGCCGATCAGCCAGAAATATCTGATAGCCGTTGATGATTGTTTCGGCTGAAAAGCACAGTTTGGGATCTGTGTAAACGTGATTTTGCGAATCTTTTTGTGCCCACTCGTAGATAGATAGCGGGTGTGCGGCCATCAGGTTTGCCAGTAGCCCGCTCTTGTCGTCGAATTTGCCTTGGTACGCGCAATCTTCATATTGTTCCTCTTCGAAATAGCTGTGGGCTAGATCTGCAAGTTTTGTTGCGTCATGAATCGTGGTCGCTGATTTGGCGAAGTCGAAATCAAAAGGCTTGGTCTGTGTCACCGCGATCGTCACGGTCTTATCCACGATCGACACCGGTTTGTTAGAGGTGATTTCGGTGCCGCCGTCGTAGATGCTGAACAGAGGTTTGGTCGCGGTGGTGGGTTGATACACCAGGTCTACTTCGAGCGTTGCGGTGCCGGGTGTCAGGCCGGTGAATGAAAAATCTCCGTTCGCGTCGGTGAAGGTTGTCTGCGAACTGGTTCCTTGTGTGATGATCACCTTGGCGAATTTCAAGGGGTCGTCTTCCTTGTTGGGAAGCACGGCGTGCACATGCCCGGCGAACGCCGGCGCGCTCGCCCGGATTACCGCCTGCGTGGTCCCGTTGGATATCCAGAACGCGATTTGCCCGGTGCCGGTGTTGTTGATAGGATCGTAGATTCCGTAGGTCCTTACTTTACTGACGCCCGCGACGGTGTCCCCGGCGAGGAGCACGGGGACGGCGGGGGCCACAGTGTAGGTTCCGGCGGTTTTTCCGGCGGTGATTCGGACGGAAAAGAGCCCCGCCTTGCCCGTGGTCGCGCCGCCGAAGACGACGGTGAAACCGCCTTGTGTCGATAGCGTATCGTTCACACCGATCCGGTTGATGGTGTCGAATGCAGTGGTGGCGGTGGTCGCAAACGGACCGGAATCGACCTCGGTGGCGGGATCGAACTTGCCGTTTTTATTCTGGTCGACGTAGGTTTCGCCTGGATCGAGTTGATGATTCCCGGCAAGCCCGGCGATGCGGACGATCGTTCGGCCGGTGGTTCCGGCGATGCTGGCAAAGATGCCCGGCCCGCTGGTGGTACCGAGTGCGGTGGCACCGGCGGCGGAGAGATTCCCGTAGAATGCGACGATCTTCCCGTCGTCGCTGATGCCGGGGCTTTGCCCCAAGTTGGAAAAGCCGTTGGACGCACCTGCGATCAGCGTTCCGCCGGACGGGGACCAAATGATGACGGGGCTGGAGGCCGTTGCGCCCGATAGGACAACAACCGCACCATTATCTGCCGCCATGGGCCTGAGCGCGATTGTGCCTGCGTAAGTTGCTAAGTTAATCGGTCCCGGACCCTGTTGAAGCAGGGTTCCTCCACCGGTGATATCCAGTTCGAGGTAGGAAACGGTCCCGTCATTGGAAATTGTCGGCGCGAGCACCGGATTGCCGTCAAAAGCAAATGCGATTTCTGAGAACGTTCCGGGGTGCGTCGAATCCCATTTGCGAATCACGTAACTAGGGGGAGAGCCGCTGACGCGCTCGCTGGCCGAAACCTGCCCTGTGTTGTTGATTTCCGGAAACCCGAACGTGCGGGTCGGGCTGTCAAAGCCTTTGGAGGCTTCGATCGCCGCGGTAGAACTTCCCTTGCCAACATAGACGCCCGACCCAGTCGATTTTTGGCCAATGAATGCCACGGTCCCGGCGTCGTTTATCGACACCTGCGTGTTCATGCTTGTCAAACCTTCAGCCCCACCCGATTTTGCGATCAGGTCATAGGAATATGCGGCTGATAACAGTCGACGCACTTCAAGCAGTTCTGATGTAGCGAGAGAATTGCGCATGTCTGAATTCCGTGTTTTTAAAGGGTTCCTAGCGACCGGGCGGAGCATAAACCTGACACCGTCTTTGTCAATATTCTGTTCATTCTGTTCGATATCGCTTAGAGATTGCGGGAACGGGGCTTTAGCAATTGACGACTGCCCTAGCTTCCCCGCACACTGTGCCCGTTGACAGTTTTTCAAAAAGGAAATCGTATGGCTCGGATCGGTCGATCTCATTGGGTCTTGGCGGGCGTTCTATTTTCCGCCGGCTGGGCGGCTTCGTTGTTCACCTCATCCCCGCAGAGGGTTTCGGCGCAGGAAGCCGGGGCCATGGCGGGCGATGCCAAGATGGCCCAGCCGTTGAACGTTAAAGATCTGAGCCTGGATCAGGCGTACCAGATCGTCGCGGCGGCGGTCAAAAAAGCGAACGCGATCAACACCAAGATGGACATCGCAGTGGTGGACGCCGGTGGAAACCTGAAAGGGTTCGCCCGCATGGACGGCGCCTGGCTCGGCAGCATCGATATCTCGATCAAGAAGGCCAAGACCGCGCGGTATTTTGATATGCCGACCGGCGAGATCGGCAAGCTGTCGCAGCCGGGCGGTCCGCTTTATCAGATCGAAGTGTCCAACGGCGGATTGATCAGCTTCCCCGGTGGCGTGCCGATCAAGGCGGCCGACGGGACGATCATCGGCGCGATCGGCGTGTCCGGTTCGCTGGTCGAGAACGACCACACGGTCGCCGTCGCCGGCGCCGAGGCGTTGAAGTAATTACCTTGCTTGTTTGATTAGACTCATTTGCAGAAGCCCGCGGTCGTCCCGCGGGCTTCTTTTATGGCTCGGAATTGCTGTTAAAAAATCGTCGATTGTACGAACCGGCGAGACCAACTAAATTGCGACTCGGGGTGTTTGTGTCGATCAATCGGAACCAGAGCTTTGGCGTTTAAACTAATCTCGATCTTTACCCGACGCTGGTCGTTGTTGCTGCTCCCGCTGGTATTGGGCGTCGGCAGTTGTTCGTCAATTCGAATCACCGACCCCGACCACACCGCCGACGAACTGTATCTGGAAAACGTCGCCAGCAAGCTGGCGGTGGACCAGATCTCGGCAACGGTGCTGCGGGACCGCAAGGTTTATGTCGATTCGATTTATCTGACCGCGCAGACCCAGCCGTCGGACCAGCAGCAATATCTGCTGGGTGAACTGCGGGCGAAGCTGTTGCTCACAGGCGTGCGGTTGACCGCCCGGCGTGAGCTGGCCGAAATTATTTTAGAAGTTCGCAGCCAGGGCGTCAGCGTCAACCACGTCGAATTTTTGCTCGGGCTCCCGCAGTCTTCCGTCGGCGGAATCTTCACCGGCGGGTTCGCCGGGTCGACGCCCGAGATATCGATTGTCAAACGGACGCAGCAGCACGGTTTTTCCAGCGTGGCGTTCATCGCCTACTGGCGGGACAGCGGGGAAGTCGTCGCCAGTTCGGGCCCGTTCGTGGGCCGGACGATTCGCGACGATTACTGGTTCTTCGGGTACGGCCCGCGGACGATCGGGAACATCCCCCCCGCCGAGCCGGCCCCGGAGACGGGCGGGGGCGGTGCGACGCAGGACAAACCCAAACCCGCGGAACCGCCCAAGCCCGAAGCCCCGAAGACGCCGCAGCGGCGCGTACCGATCAGCCCGAGAGACCGTTAACGACCGACCGAAATTCGCTTGTCCCGGGCGTGTTTTGTTCCGGGTCGATTCTTTGATTGTTCCGGACGGCCCCGCCGAGATGTTATGAAACGATGGCTGCTAAGAATCGCGATCGGGGTCGCCGCATTGATCGTGCTGCTGATCGTGGTCGTACAACTGGTGCTATGGTCGAGCCTGCCGAAAAAAATCGTCATGGCCCAGATCGAAAAGGAATTGGGCCTTCGAATCTCCGCCGACACATTAAGCACTGGCTGGCTGGGAAAAACCGAACTGACCAACGTGTCGCTCGGACTCCCGTTGGAAACCAGTTCATTTTTGAACGTGAAGTCGCTGCAGATTCGGCACAACAGTTTGATCGGACTTGCCCTGGGGCGGGCGATCGCGGTGGATTCCATTACGGTGGATCGGCCCGACGTGGTCGTGACGCAGGACGCGCAGGGCAGATGGAACCTGCAGCAGGTGGTCGAGTTGCTGGCCAAAGCGCTTGGTTCGAACACCGCCAGCGAATCGACCAAAAGTTCGGGGGTGCCGAAGCTGCCGATCGTCGAATTGATCGATGGGAAAATCAGTGTCACGAACAACCAGAAAAAAACCGTGGTGCTCGCGCCGCTGAGTGTCGACGGCCGGCCGGGCGGGCCGCTGGTCTGGAAGTACGAGCTGAAGATCGCCCAGGCGGTTGCGGTCACTGGGGTGGTTGCGCCGGGCGGGAACTGGCAGCACCAGGTGACCTTGGTCGTTCACGACCTCGACCCGCTAGTGAAGGGTTGGGGGATCGACAGCACGTATGCCGCGGCCGTCAAAGGGGTCTGGAACGGCCAGTTCGCCGAGGGAAAAGTGTTCGGGAACATGGCCATGGAGCAGGTGACCGCCAAGGCGGTACCGACACTTGGCGACGTGTCGCTCGGCGGATCGGTCGACGTTCAAGCCGCCGGCGGGGTAGTGACGTTGAAGCCGAACAAGCTTCAGTTGAGCACGAGCCTGACGGCCTTGCCCGAGATCGGTATCCAGTCCGGCGCGATCGTTTCCGACGCCACCGGCGTGCACGCTCAGTCGGTCAAGGTCAGCATGCTGGGTGGGCTGGCCAATCTCGACGGGCAGTTCGACCCCGGCAGCAAGGACGTCCGGCTGCAGGCGACCTGGAGCGGTCTTTCGCTGGCCAAGCAGACGACTCAGGGCGGGTCGTTAACCGCGTCGTTGCACCAGCCGTTCGCGAATCAACCTGTGATTCACGTCGAGTTAAACAGCAATGGGACGGTCGGCGACGCCGCGGCCGAAACCGGCCCGCCCAGCACCTGGGCCGCGAAGGTCGATCTTACCGGGCAGGGCTCGAGCTGGCAGGCGATCGACTGGGTGCTGACCGCGCCGCAATTGGATTATGTCACCCCGGCTAAAACCTACAGCCTGGCGAACCTGACCGCGCGGGTGTCGCAGCGGGTGCCGTTGAACCAAAAGTCGGCGGTCATCGAACTGACCGATCTGTCGCTGCCGACCCCGACGTCCGGCACGGCCGGTGCAGACCTGCTCGCCACGGCGAAGCTCGATCTCAACAGCAAGCAGTGGCGAATCAACGCGACCGACCGGTTCGGGACCAGCTTCGACGGCGTGCCGATTAATGTGGACGTGGAGCTCCGGGCTAACGGGGACGACAAGCAGTACAACTTGAAACGGTTCATGGTCGCAGTCGCCGACACGATGATGACCGCCGACGGTTCCTACCGGGCGGGCAAGTCGACCGACAAGACAGACCCTGGGCCGCTGGCGCTGCACGTGAAGCTGTCGCAGTCGTCGCGGTCGGTGCCCGATTCGCCGGTGCAGGGCTCGCTGTCGGGTGAATTTAAGATCGTCGGTGACCTGTTCAAGAAAGACCCGACCACGCCGACCACGCACCCGGACACCGACCCCGGTTTGCACTTTCGGCCGTACCTGACGACCACCGGGGAACTGATGAGCACCGACCTGGTGGTCTTCGACCGGCCCATCGGGAACGTCGACATCAAGCTGGCCGGCAACACGGTCACGCTCGAAGGCGAACACCCGCACACGGAACTTAACAGCACTGATTTCGCCTTGTTCCAGGCGCCGTGGAACGTGTCGGCATTCTACCCGAACAAGGACCACGGTCTTGAGGTGGATCTGAAGGTGAGCCAACTGCCAGTCGAGGAACTGGCCAAGGTGGCAAAAGTGTCCGGCATCACCGGGCAGATCGCCAGCGCCAAGTGGTCGCTGGTGGCGTTCGGCGCAGGACTCAACGCGATCGATCTGAAATCCGAGTACCACCTGATCCATGTCGGTGCCGCCGGCGTGACCGCTGACACTGTCGATGCCAACGCGACCCTGCACGACGGCGTGTTCCAACTCAACCCGCTGGTGGCCAAAAGCGGGGACGGGTCTGTCACCACGACGGCTACGTTCGATTTGAAAACCCACCGGCATGTCGTCACTGAAACAACAGTGGACCGTTGGCCGACCAAGCTGACCAGTGGGGCCGAGGTGGTGACGTCGGCTCACACGAACCTGGATATCAACCTGCGGGCCCCGAACTCCGAGCGGTCCGAGCCCGGCTCGCAGGTGGGCGCGTCGGGGACGTTGACCGCCAAGACCGATCTGCTGCTGCACACCGGGATCAAGACCGCGACGCTGGCGCACGCGGATTTATCGGCCGACATTCGAAACCGCGCGGTCGAGATTCACAACCTGAGCGGGAACGTGCTGGCCGGTTCGTTCAACGGCGGGTTGACGATTGATCTGAATAAACCGTTGGAAGCGACAGGGCAGGTACGCTGGCAGGACGTGGACGCGAGCACCATCGTGGACGTGTTACCGACCTTGGACGGACTGGGCGGTAAATTCTCCGGCACGATCACGCTCGCGCCGGCGACGCACGAACCGCGGCCGCTGCTGCCGGTGCGGATCGACGTCAATGTTGCCTCCGACGGGGGACATTTCCGGTCGTTGAAGCTGGGCGGGAAAAACCTGCTCGCGATGCACGCGGTCGCGTACGCCGACGTCGACCGCGCGGTCTTGGATCATTCCGATCTTTACCTGGCCGATGGCGTCATGCACCTGTGGGGGCGGGTCAGCACCAAGGGCGGGATCTCTTCACAGGAATCCTTCGACTTCGAAAATCTGGATCTGAATCAGCTGGCGCACGTGGAACCATCGATCAAAGGCGACATCCCCGGCCGGCTCAGCGGGCACATAGGGTTCATCCGCAGCGGGCCGAGCATCAGCCAACTGCTGGCGCTGGCGCACGTGAATCTGATTCAGACCGACCTGGCAAACTTCGGGCCCATCGCGTCGCTGTACAACATCATGAATGCCGGCGGCGGGTCGGAGCCCAACGGAACCGGGACCGTCGATCTGGCGTTCGAGCAGAGCACGCTGCGGGTAACCAGTTTCCGGTTCTACAACCGAGGCATCGATGCCTACGGCATCGCGGGCGTCGGACCTTTGAACTTCGACGATTACCACCTGACCCCGCTCGGCGGGCAGGTCGCCGGCAGCGCACGACCACTGAAGGAAACACGCCTGCCGTTGCTGGCGGATTTCGACCAGGTCTTCAGCGCGCTGCAAGGCACGCTGACGACGATCAACCTGGGCGGGAATGTCGGCAAGCCGACGTACAAACAGGCCACGCTTTCAGACGTAGGCACGTCGCTGCGACAGCTATTGGTCGGCAGCGCCGAGTCGGGGCAGAAGAACTGAACCGGGGCGCGAAAAAACGCGACCGTCATTTTCTGTTTGACGGTCGCGTTTCGAATTCCATACATGTAGACCGCGCGACAATGGTTTAATTTATCACTGCGGCGGGGGCACCGTTTCGACGAACTCCGCGAGCTGCGTCGCGGTCGGACTGATCCCACTGCGGACGTAGTACCCGCTGGTGCCGACGCCGGTGCACGATCAAAACGGTGTCGGACACCATTTTTGTAAAGTATTTTGAGTTAGCATCTTAGATATCACGGCCGCAATTTATCCTAGAAAGGGTGTCCGACACCGTTTTTCTAATATCTACGGCAACTGCTAGTCGGCAGTGCCGAATCGGGGCAGAAGAACTGAATCGTTCGCGTGACGGTTCATCACTGAGAATGCCCGGCAATCACTGCGGCGGGGGAAGCGTTTTGACGAACTCCGCGAGTTGAGCTGCCGTCGGACTGATCCCGCTGCGGACGTAGTACCCGCTGGTGCCGAACCCGGTGCACAGACTTTCTTCCAGCGTGAATCCAACCACCTGACCCTTGGAAAATAAAAACGGTGTCGGACACCGTTTTTGTAAGGTGTTTTCGAATCGTATCTTAGACACTACTCTAATTTTCCGTAAAAAACGGTGTCCGACACCGTTTTTTACTGTCTAAGCGGCGTTGCGTGGCACGCGTCGGTTAATTACTGCGGCGGCGGGAGGGTCTCGATGAACTCCGCGAGTTGGGTTGCCGTGGGGCTGATCCCGCTGCGGACGTAGTACCCGCTGGTGCCGACGCCGGTGCACAGGCTTTCTTCCAGCGTGAATCCAAGCACCTGACCCATGGCGAACCCGGCATTGAAATGATCGCCGGCACCGGTACTGATCTTGGGCTGCTTGACGAACGGCCCCTTGAATGCGGCCGAAGCAGTCGCGGTCGCCGCCGCCGCCCCGCTGCGGGGGTGAACCACGCAGCAGTTGATGTTCAGTTTTCCGCGGATCACCTTGGCCGAGTGCTCGATGTCCGACTCGGGGTCGGCCGGCGTGGGCAGGCCGAGCACGGCGAGAATTTCGACCGCCTCTTTCAGGTTCAACCCCAGGATGACGTCGAACAGCCCTTCGAACTTGGCGATGATGTCCAGGGCCGCGTGGATGTCTTTGTGCGTGCGTTTTTCCGGGTCGGCCAGGTCGACGAAAAACTTCCGGGGTTTCTTCGAAACGCCGGGGACGATCTGCGTCCGCAGGTTTTCCCAGATGTCGCTCATGTGCGGGAGCATGGTCCAGTTCACGAACCCGAACAGGCTGGATTCGTCCATCATCTGAGTGAGTTCGGCTTTACCGACGCGGGCGATCAGGTTCTTCCAATTCACTTCGTCGAGCGCGGTGATCTTGCCGAGCATGACCTTGCCGTCTTCGAATTCCAGCGCGTCGGTATGCCCGGCGTCGGCGATGCTGATCACCTTGGCGCGGCCGGCCATTTCCTGAAACACCGGGTGCAACGCGGGATATCCCAGCCCGCCGATGTACGTCACGGCCAGCCCGAAGCTCGCCAGCGCGTTGGCCATGATCGGCCCGTTCCCGCCGAGCTTCATCTGCCGGGTGACTAATTCGTAGTTGCTCGACTGCCCCGCCGCGTTGAGAATTTTCTGCCCCAGCACCGCGATGGTTTTAATCGGGTCGAATTCGTTGAAAGAATGTCGCTTGTCGACCACTGCTATAATTTCGTCGACGAACCCGTCCAGGCCGATCAGCGCCTTGGTGTTTTTCAACCCCGGCGCGGCCGAGGCGAGTTTTTTGCTGGTAGACGATGCGATCTGTTCCCGCGTCAAAGCCATTTGCGATCTCCGAGGTGAAAGTTCTTAGCGGGCCTTATACTCCGCCCGGTCGTACGGATAAAGCGAATCACCGTCCGGTCCGGCGAGAATCGAGACGCCGGCGATCGTCGTTGGTCAGTTGCGACAAAGTTCACCCTTCTCTACGATGCGCCCGAACGATTCGCTCCGGCGATATTGCCCTTACGACCGAGGTTTTGGTGGCTTCGACAACTAATTCCGATGCCGCATTTCAGCGGGCCCTGCAGGTCCTGCCCGGCGGGGTAAACTCCCCGGTCCGGGCGTTCAAGGCGGTCGGCGGGACGCCCCGATTCATCAAAGAGGGTGAAGGCTGCACGATCACCGACATCGACGGCAACGAATACATCGATTATGTCGCCAGCTACGGCCCGCTGATCGTCGGGCACACCAACGAACGCGTCGTCGCCGCCCTTTCCAAAGCGATCGGCCGGGGGACCAGCTTCGGGGCGCCGACCGAACTCGAAACGCACCTGGCGACGACGATCATCTCCGCCCTGCCGGCCGTCGAGATGATCCGGTTCGTCAACAGCGGCACCGAAGCGGCGATGAGCGCCCTGCGGCTCGCCCGCGCGGCGACGGGCCGGGACCTGGTCGTGAAATGCATCGGCTGCTATCACGGGCACGTCGACGGGCTGTTGGTCGATGCCGGCAGCGGCGCGTTGACGCTCGGCACGCCGAGCAGCCCGGGGATTCCCAAGTCCGTCGCCGCCGCCACGGTGGTAGTGCCGTATAACGATCTGGCCGCCGCCGCGGCGGTGTTCGATAATAACCCCGGGCAGATCGCCTGCTTCGCCGTCGAACCGATCGCCGGCAACATGGGCGTCGTGCCCCCGGCGGCGGGTTACCTGCAGGGGCTTCGCGAACTGTGCAATCAGCACGGCGCGCTATTGCTGTTCGACGAAGTAATGAGCGGCTTTCGCGTCGCCTGGGGCGGGGCGCAGACGTTGTACGATGTCAGGCCCGACATCGTCTGCCTGGGAAAAGTCATCGGCGGCGGGCTACCCGTCGGGGCCTATGGCGCGAGCCGGATGCTGATGGAAATGATCAGCCCCGCCGGGAAGGTTTACCAGGCCGGCACCTTAAGCGGGAACCCGCTGGCGATGAGCTGCGGACTGGCCACGCTGGAAATCCTGAAAGAGCCCGGCACGTACGACCAACTCGAACAAAGCAGTGCCCGGCTCGCCAACGGTTTGAAAGAAGCCGCCGCTGCCGCGAACGTGCCGGTCGCGATCAACCGGGTGGGGTCGATGGTCGGACTGTTCTTCGTTAGAGAACACGGACAAACGGTGAGCAACTTCGCCCAGGCGACCGCCGGCGACACCGCCGCTTACGCGAAGTTTTTCCACGCCATGTTAGACAACGGCGTCTATCTCGCCCCGAGCATGTTCGAGGTGATGTTCGTCGGCACGATGCATACCAACGCCGCGATTGACAAGACCATCGAGGCCGCGGCAAAAGCGTTCGCCGCCGTTTGACCCGCGCACGCCAGAAGGTGCGGACGGCTCGACCGATCCATGCGGGGTTAGGGGACGTATCAGGCAGGCTGCGAAATCGCTTCCCGGTCTCAGGCCGCGCGGTCTTTTCTGACTTCGAACATTCTGGTTTGCGTCTGCTGCAATCGACGCCGGGCGATCTGCGACTGCCTGCGCACCCAGGCCGTCAGCTCGGGTTTGTTGATCTTGGTCGCCTGCTGTTTGCACACCTGTCGAAGATAAATGCTGAGCAGCATCGGGGACCAGGGGTGCTCGCGGCGGGCCTCGGTGGCGGCGACCAGCGGGTCGGCCAGGGCGGGGTCGATCTGCGGGGTCTTCCCGGCTAGCGCGGCATAGAACGCCATATCGGCCGGGATCTGCAGGCGATGCCGCGCGGCCGTGGGAGGCGACTTGGACTCGGCTGCGACTGGTTCGCTCATCAACTGTCTCCGTTGAACTTCCGGACCGGAGATCGACCGTCCGACAACTCCGTCCCCCGATTTATCAGTCCAACGGCGGCGCAATCTTGAACTTTTCGGACCCGACTACGGGAAATCCCCGGACGCGGTTCGACTCTGACTTATCGGACGTTTCTGCGCGAGGTGAATCGATTTAACGCGGCTGGTTTTATTCAAGATCGAGCCGGTCGAAAAACTCCGCCTTGTTGTGGCACGGGCATCCCTGCCCGTGGGTTCGAGCGGAGCGGCCTTCAGTTCTATAAACACACGGGCGAGACGCCCGTGCCACGGCGGACGTCGCCGGCGATCAATGTTTCAACGTCCCGACAGTTACAAGATCGCGGGGGGACTGTCTGCGACTGTTATTGCCGTCCAATCACTTTCTTCGATTCGTCTTGCGCCACAGTTGTCCATTGCGGATGGTCAGATCCGGTTGTGGCGTGAGGAATTCGACCAGGCCGTCGAACCAGCCGTTGCCCAGTTCGCGGGACCGACGGACCCTGCAGGCGACGGAGATGGACCGTCCGGTCGCGGCGGGCATGCGGAGGATTGCTTCTCCGAGCGCCGACAGGTCTTGGCGGGCGCGAAAACCCAGGCCGACGGGGTTGATGTCGCGGGTTCGGATGATCGGCCGGCGGAGCGCCCCGCCGTCGTCGGCCGGGGCAAGCCAGGCGACCGTCTGGTACACCGCGCGGGGAAAATGCCGGCGGTCGATCCACGGAACCGGGGCACCTTCCATCGCGTCGTCGGGGTCCGGTTGGCCCGAGATGTCCTGCTCGAGGTCGATCGCTTTCGGGGGTCGGACGCTGCTATCAGACTGTTTTTTCAACGCGCGGCGCATGGGATGATCCTCTCGATTTCGGCTAACAATAAAGAAGTACCTCGCGCTTCGTGACCGGGCAAACCGGGGCGAATATTTGGTAATTGGGAGAGGTTTTGCCGTCAGTGCGGTGGGAATAAACGTGCACGCCCGGCCTCGGACGGGTATGGTTCTGTCGCCCGAGCGTTATCGGGCCTTGAACGATTCTCAGTTATCCAACCCGGTGCAGAATGAATCATCGCGACGCCGAAATCGCCGACATTGTGGTCGTGTTGCATCAAAGTTATTCCAGCCGGATTCCAGTGGCGGTCGAGCTTCTGGTCGGCGCCGGGTTCGAGCTGATCACGACCGACGAAGAAAACAATGTCGTCGAAGGTTCGATCGAATCGTTCAAGGTGCAGGACCTGCAAAAGCTGGAATGCGTGAATTACGTCCGGACGGTGTTGACGTACATCGCGGATTACCCGGTCGGTGACCCGCGGGACCAAGACCTGACCGAAGACGAAGGCGAAGACGCCGCGTGAGCGCAACGGTGCTCAGGGATCGCGGTAGACCGCTTCGAGCGCGTGGACCATCACTTGCGCGTCGAAGCGTTTCACGGCAAAGTTCCGGCCGGCGGTTCCCATCGCCGCCCTGAGCGCGGGATCCTGAACCAAACCCGCGATCGCGTCTCCGAATTGATCTTTATCGAACGGCGGCAGCACGTAACCGGTCTGGCCGTGCAGGACCCCTTCTTTGGCCCCGTCGATGTCGTACGTCACGCAGGGGCAACCGCAAAGCCCGCCCTGCGGCAGCGCGCGGGCGAGCCCCTCACGCCGGGACGGGTGGGCGAGAATGTCCATCGCATTGGCCAGTTCGGGAATGCGGGTCGGGGGGACCAGCCCGGTGAGGATGAACCGGTCCTGCAATCTCATGTTGGCGATCCGTTTTTCGAACGCGCCGCGGAGCGATCCGTCGCCGACCCACATGAACCGCAGCTGCGGGAATCGCCGGCAAAGATCGGGGGCCAGGTCCAGCAGGTCGTCGTGGCCTTTCAGGTCGAACAACCGTGCGATGGTGCCCACCGCCACGTGCTCGTCGGTCAGCCCCAGCTGTTTTCGGACGACCGCCCGCGGCACCGGCGGGTTCAGAAATGGTGCGGTGTCCATGCCGCTGTAAACGGTGATGTATTGGTCGGGCGTCCCGACCCCCCCGGCCAACGATTGCTCGCTCATCGAGTCGGCGACGCAAACGATCTTGTCGGTGATCGGCGCGACCCAGCTCTCCAGCTTTTTGTAGACGTAATTAATTGACGGGCGCGTCGAGGCGGTGAACGCTAAACCGTGAATGGTGTGGACGATCATCGGCTTGTGCCCCGACCCGCGAGCCGAGTATGCCGCCCGCCGGCCGATGATGCCCGCCTTGCTGCTGTGGGTGTGGACGACGTCGGGTTGAATCTCAGCAATCCGGCGGACCATCGTGCGATAGCTCTGGTAATCCTTCACCGGCAGGATCGCGCGTCGCATCGGTTCGATCACCTCGACGCGGTAGCCGAAGGATTTCGCGCGGTCCATGAGCGACCCCTCGGGCCCGATCGCCGGGCCGGTCATCAGCGTGACATCGTGACCCAGACGGTGCTGCCCCTCGCAGCTGAGGAGTGTGTTTTCCTGTGCCCCGCCGATGATGAGCCGGGTGATGATGTGGACGATTTTCATTCGGTCGGAAGATTACGATAACTGACCGGGGACCGACAGACGGCTAGACAACTCTGCATCTGTTGCCCGGCAGAGCGCATGTGCTATCCGGTCGTCACAACGAATCGGGGTGAATCGGCGTATGGTATATTGCAGTCGCGCCGGCGGTCACGGCGTGCTGGGCGTTCATTGTTCCTCGAGCAATTAGTGATGAATCTCTTTAAAAAAATCCGGCTTGGCCTGGCGCGGGCGTCCCGCACGTATTCTCGTGCAGTGCAATCTTCATTTACGAGAGATAGAGCCGTCGAACGCACCGGCGGGACGCCCGTGCCACAGGGGAGCACACAGGCTGTTGGTTTTTCCAACGTCTTCTGCGTGTCGAAGCAAACCAAGTTCAAATCGGCAGTCTTCGCCGCGGTCGGTGTTTTGATCGCGGTCGGTCTGAGCGCGAGCGGTGACGCGACGACCGAAACGCACGTGATCAATGAAACGCCGGTCGACGCGCACGCGCGAACCCCGGCCGACGAGTTGGCGACCATTCAGATCGCGCCCGGTTATCACCTGGAATTGATCGCGTCCGAACCGGACCTGATCAGCCCGGTGCTGTGCGAGTGGGACGGTAGCGGCCGGATGTACGTCGCGGAGATGCGGTCGTACATGCTGGACCTCAACGGCAGCAAAGCGCACACGCCCATCAGCCGGGTCTCGCGTTGGGAACAGACCAAAGGCGACGGGGTCTACGACAAGCACTCGGTGTTCGCGGACCATTTGATGCTCCCCCGCATGGTACTGCCGCTGGACGACCGCGTGCTGATTCGCGAGACCGACACGAAAGACATCTGGTGTTTCCGGGACACCAAAGACACCGGCGTCGCGGACGAAAAAACGAAGTTCTACGAAGGCGGAAAGCAGGAAGGCAACCTCGAGCACCAGCCGGCGGGCCTGATCTGGGACACCGACAACTGGATCTATCTCACGAATCAGGCCGAGCGGTTTCGATACACACGCGGCAAAGTTGAGAAGGAAAAGTTGCCGTTCCACCCCGGTCAATGGGGCATCGCGATGAATGACACGGGGCAGATCCTGTTCAGCACCGCCGGCAGCGAACGGCCGGCACACAACTTTCAGGCGATGCCCCAGTACGGTGACGTTTTTCTGCCGGGCGAACTGGCGAAAAACTTCGAGGCAATTTACCCGATCGAATACCTGACCGACGTCGAGGGAGGAACGCCGAGGCTGCGCCCCGAGGGCGGTCTGAATCATTTCAGCGGGTGTGCCGGGCCGTCGTTCTATCGCGGCGACGCGTTGCCGGGCGACCTGTACGGCGACCTGATTATTCCAGAGCCGGTGGGCCGGTTGATTCGCCGGGCGAAAGTTACCGAAGTGCACGGCAAAACCGTGCTGAGCAACGCGTACGATGCGAAAGAGTTCATCGCGTCGACGGACCCGAATTTCCGGCCGGTCTGGTCGGCGACCGGGCCCGACGGGTGCCTGTATTTCTGCGACATGTATCACGGCATTATTCAAGAGGCGAACTGGACCAAAGAGGGTTCATTCCTTCGCCCGCAGATTAAAAAATACGGCCTGCAGAAGAACATCAACAAGGGTCGCATCTGGCGGCTGGTGCACGACGGCACAAAGCTGCGCGAGCAGCCACACATGCTGCAGGAGACGCCGGCGCAGCTCGTGCAACATTTGTCCGACCCGAACGGGTGGTGGCGCGACACGGCTCAGAAACTGATCATCCTGCGCGCGGATAAATCGGTCGTCCCGCAACTGACCTCGATCGCGCGATCCGACACCGGCCCGATCACTCGGCTGCACGCGCTGTGGACCCTGGAAGGCCTGGACGCGCTCGGCGACGATCTGTTGATCGAGAAATTAAAAGATGCCGACCCCCGAGTGCGCGCCGCCGCGGTACGGATCGCCGAACCGTTGCTCGCGAAAAACCAATCGTTAGCTGATGCGGTCAAAGCGACGGCGACCGACCCGGACCCGAAGGTCGCGTCGCAGGTTTGCCTGACCGTTCAGAAGCTGGCGCTGCCCGACACCAAGGCGGTCATCGCCTCGGCGACCGCCGACGACGTCCGCCCCGCCGCCGACACTGACGAGGTGAAGGCGATCGCGAAGCGTTACGGAGAGGTGCTCGCGCGGGCGGCCGAAGACGAGCGCCGTAACGCCGAGATGGCCAAGGCCGACGCCGCGAAGGGGGAATTGTTCATCAAAGGCCGGGAGGCGTATTCGCAGACCTGCATCGCGTGTCACGCCTCCAACGGCATGGGCATGCCGACCCCCGAGCACAACGGCACCACGCTCGCTCCGCCGCTTAAAGGTTCGCGAAAGCTATTGGCTGACCGGCAGCTGGTCGCGCGCATTCTTCTGCACGGTCTGACCGGCCCGAACAACGACGGGAAAGTCTACCCCGGGCAGATGGCCAGCTTTAAATGGGCCGACGATCTCTGGCTCGCGTCAATCCTTACTTACGCCCGCAACGACTGGGGGAACACGGCCCCGTCGATCAAGCCCGAAGACATCGCCGACGTTCGCAAATTGACCACCGGCCGAAACCAGCCGTTTACGTTGCAGGAGCTCTACGTCGCGACGCAGTCGACCGCGCCGGTCACGCCGAACGGGGCGCGCGTCGCGCCCGGGCCGGGCGAGATTCTGCTCGACCCGACCACCGTCGAACTGCACGGCGAGATTCACATCGACTGTTACCCGAGCGGGTTGGACATCGGTTACTGGAACAACTGGCAGGACTGGGCCGGGTGGAAAACCCCGTCGATCCCGGCCGGTGATTACGACGTGATCGCGCGAACCGCCGAACCGGACGCCCCGACCGAATTCACCGTGAAAGTCGGGGATCAGACGTTCATCGGTTCGACCGAGCACACCAGGAGTTGGGACGACTACCGCGACATCACCGTCGGTGTTTTGCACGTCGATCAGACGGATGAGACGATCGTGGAATTTCGCCCACGCGGGCCCGAACACTGGCGGCCCACCAACCTGGCCGCGATCCGGCTCGTGCCGCATCGGTCGGAGAAATAGGATTACGACTCACCGAACTCTTCGGACTTCATTTCCCAGGTTTAGGAGTGGATTCGCGCTAGCTACTTTTTTAATTGACGCCGGTTCTGAGATACCCCGAAGAGCCGGGCGCTTCGGTGTACTAACCTGTCGTGTTACCTTAGAACCGGCGTCTGGGGTTATGTCATCAGTATCGCTGGCCTTGAAATGTTCTGTGCCCGTCACGACGCGGTATTCCTGCCGCCCCTGCTTTTGCCGGGGCATTTTATGTGGTGACTGCCGCGAGGCTCGGGCGGAAGAATCTGAGCTTCCACAGACCGGGCGGTCTGGTCTAAACTGCCGGGCATGGACAACGGCGAAATAAAAGTGCTCCCCGACCCGACGGCTTTGTGTGAAGAGGCGGCTCGCCGAATTGTGACGCTGGCCGAGGAGAAACTGGCGGACAACCAGCATTTTTTCTCGCTGGTGTTGTCCGGCGGGAGCACGCCTAAACAGCTGTACCAACTGCTGGCCGCCGAGCCTTACCGGTCGCAGTTGAACTGGTCGAAGATCGAGATTTATTTCGGCGACGAGCGGTGCGTGCCCCCGGACCATGCGGACAGCAATTATCTCATGGCCTACACCTCGATGCTGTCAAAGCTGCCGTTGCCGGAACCGAACATCCACCGCATGCGTGGCGAGCTGACACCCGACGCGGCCGCGATCGAATACGGCAAGCTGTTGAAAGACAAGTTTCACGACGGCGGACCCGATCTTGTGCTGCTCGGGATGGGCGACGAGGGGCACACCGCGTCGCTGTTTCCCGACACCACCGCGCTGGACGAAACGCACCACCGCTGCGTGGCCAACTTCGTGCCGAAGCTGAACGCCTGGCGGGTGACGATGACGTATCCGTTTATCAACCGGGCCGAGCAGGTGATGATGCTGATAGCCGGGGAAAGCAAGGCGAAGACCCTCGAGGAAGTGCTGGAAGGGCCGAAGGACATCAAGCGGTTGCCGATCCAGGGGATTCACGCGGCCAAAAAGCAGGTCTGGCTTCTCGACGCTGCCGCGGCGAGCATGCACAAGTGATTTGGTGCCGTGGTCGTCTGGAGCTTAAACTCCTGCCGCAGTAAAAATCTTTTCTAAGATTTCCCCGTCTTGATCGATTCGAGCATTGGCCTGATAAAGTGCGGTCGCTACATTCTGCGACATTCACCGGACGTTGAAAGGTTGCCATTTAAAATGCTGATGCAGGAAGCAAGCACGCGGAAAATTTACGACGTGCAGTCGATGTTCTACGACGCGACGTTCGGCCGGCTGGTCAAACGGCGGATCGAGCGGGCGATCGAGCACATGAAAGTCCGCGAGACCGATCTGGTGCTTGATCTGGGCATCGGCACGGGCGCGTCGTTGAATTATTACCCGGACCGCGGGCAGATCGTCGGGATCGACCTGTCGGCCGGGATGCTGCGGGAGTGCCGGAAAAAAATCCGCGAGCGCGGGCTCCGCCGGGCGACCGTCTTTCAGGCAGACGCATTGATGTTGCCGTTCGGTGACAACACGTTCGACCAGGTCTTCATCAGTCACGTGATCAGCGTCGTCAGCGACCCGGTCCGACTGGTGCGCGAAGCCCAGCGCGTAGCCAAGCCCGGTGCGCGGATCGTGATGGTCAACCACTTTCAGTCGACCAACCGGGCGATCGCCGTGGTCGAAAAATGGCTGTCGCCGCTCTGCACCAAGCTCGGCTGGCGCAGCGATCTGGCACTACAGGATCTGATCCGTAAGACCGGTATTCACATCGATTACCGATTCAAACTCGATAATATCGATCTCTGGGAAACGGTGGTCATCCGCAACGACAAGTCGGCGATCAGAGTCGCGGCGTGAAACTGGTCCACTTCAGCGACGCGCACGTCCAGTTGACGCCGGCGTCGGAAAAACAGTTTGCGGTCGAGCCTTTGTGGCCGGGCGACGTGCGGGAACTTTTCGTCCGGCTGTCAGGGGTCACCGCCGACGCCGACGCCTTGATCTTCACCGGCGACGCGACGCACGGCGGCAGTGAAGATGCCGCCCGACATTTTTTAGACCTGCTCGCGGTCGCATCGCACGGCAAGCCTGTGTTCATGGTGATGGGCAATCACGACGTCACGCACCCTGCTTTTACCGACAACTTTCGGCGTGCCGTCGAGCCGTTCCCGAATGTCCGACTGACGCCGGGCGTGCACCGGCTGGGAGAGTTGGACCTGCTGCTGGTGGACAACGATTATGTGTCCCCCGCCGGTTCTGCCGTGCCGTATTGGCGCGGCGACTGTTTCCCGGTGCCGGTGCTGACACCGAAAAAAGCGGCGGCGTTGGACACGCTGCTCGGCACGCAGTCGTCCCGCCCGGCAATGGTTGTCGTGCATTGCCCGACACATGTCGGGCCCCCGGTTTTAATCAATTCCGGGCATGCTTTGATCGACAAAATGCAGGCGTATCAGGAATCGGTTAACGCAGTGCTCGACAAGCATCAAAGGGTCCGCCGGGTACTTTCCGGACACGTGCATTTTAATTGCACCCGGAGTTTCGCACACGGCCGACTGCATCAGAGCCTGGCCAGCTTCGTGGAACACCCGTATGCCGTGCGGATCCTGGAAGGGTCCGCCGACGAGTTGCGATCCCGGATTGTTTCGCTCTGCGGGCCGGGCGATTTCGAATCGGTCGACCGGTAGTGAATTCTTCCCGGCGAGATTTCTCTGAGCGTTTCAATTGGCGGTTGCATGAATGACACTTTGACGATCGCGACATTTCAGAAACACATCGCGGACAAGTACGAAAAAGTCGACCGGGAGCGCGGATCGGCGAAAACATTTCTCTGGTTCATTGAAGAAGTCGGCGAACTGGCGACTGCCTTAAACGGACAGGACCGGGCGAATCTGGAGGAAGAATTTGCCGACGTTTTCGCCTGGCTCTGCACGCTGGCGAACATCAACGACGTGGGCCTGACCGCGGCCGTTGCAACGAAGTACCTGGGCGAATTGCCGCCCGCAGGCCACAAATAGCATCGAACCCCGTCCGGCGGGTTTTACTTAATCCGTCGTCGGGACTTATACGTATTGATTTAGCGAAACGGATTGCATACGCGAATTCGGCTGGTAGGTTAGCCGGGCAGCGATCCAGACGTTTATTGTGGGGCAGTATGATTGAACTTGCGGGAGAGAAAACGCGGATCCGTCTAAGTGCGACGCTATGGACGATGACGCTCGAGCTCGCGCGGTTGTGCGGCTGGGAACCCCAGGGAACGATGCGTGAGCCGGTCAACGCGAACGGGTTGGACGGCATTTTGGACGGCAAGGATCTGGTCCCGTGGCACGCCGACTACTTATCCGCCGACGGTCAGACCGTTACGGCGAATGACGCAACGCTGCTGGGAATTGCGTTGAGCAACGCCTGTGAAAACGCGGCGTCGATTCTCGACGACTGGCAAGCGGGTCGGGTCAAACCGCCGGTCGTCTTGCGGACCCCGGCCACAGGTTTTGCCTGGTTCACCACCCCCGAAGGCAAAGAACACCTGAGAAACATTGCCGCGATCTGTCGGCGGGGAAAATTCAAAATTCAGTAGTTCAGGCCGCGTGGTGAATTGCGAACCACAGGTTGCTCATCACGGATTTTAACACGGTCGCTCGCGAACCCCCGGTGGTTTATCGGTCGAGTTCGGCCGCGATGACATTGATGCTTCCCAGCACGGCAACGATGTCGCTGATCATGTGCCCTTCGATCTGCTTGGCGAACGTCTGGTAATTCACGAAACAGGGAGGCCGGGTACGCACACGCCAGGGCACGTTTTCACCGGCACTGACGATGTAATATCCGAGTTCGCCGTTGCCTGATTCGATCGCGCTGTACACTTCACCGCGAGGGGCTTCGAAGCCGCGGTTGGTCATGATCAGTTCGAAGTGCTGAATCAGCCCTTCGATGCTGCTGTAGACCTGACTTTTGGGGGGCAATACTTCTTTGCCTTCGGGCGACACATTCACCGGCCCCTTGGGGATTTTGTCGATCAACTGGCGGATGATGTGAGCGCTCTGCTTCATCTCTTCCAGTCGAACCAGATAACGGGCGTAGACGTCGCCGGTGTTCATCACGGCCACTTTAAAATCGACCGGGGGCGAACCGAGACCGTCCCAGTTGTCGGCGAAGCACAGGTACGGTTCGTCCTTGCGGACGTCGCGTCGCACGCCCGCCGCCCGGGCCAAAGTGCCGGTCATGCTCCAGGCGATCGCGTCTTCCTTGCTGAGCGCGCCGATCCCTTTGGTCCGGTCAATGAAAATGCGATTCTTGTTCAGCAATTTTTCCACGTCCTCGGCCGCCCGCGGAAACGTGTCGTCGATGAACGCATGCACCATCCGCCTGAAGACTGCCTCGTCGGGCAGGTCCATGTTGAGCCCCCCTACCCGGGTCCAACTGGTGTGGTACCGCTGGCCGGTCATGAATTCGAGGATGTCGTAGATCGGTTCCTTGGGATTGAAGCCGTACAAGAAAGCCGTGTACGCGCCCAGATCGAGCCCGGCCCCCGCGACGCAGAGCAGGTGCGATTGGATTCGACCAATCTCGCCCGCGATCGTCCTCAGCACCTTGCACCGGGGCGTCAGTTCGATGCCCATGAGTTTTTCGACCGCGCCGTGCCAGGCGAGTTCGTTGTAGATCGGGGCCGAGTAATCCATGCGGTCGACGATGGTCACGTACTGATTGTAGTTCAGGTGCTCGCCGAGTTTTTCGAAGCCGCTATGAAGATAACCGATGTGTGGCGTACACTTTACAACTCGTTCGCCGTCTAACTCAAGGACAAGGCGTAGCGTCGTGTGCGTAGCCGGGTGCTGGGGCCCGAAGTTCAGCGTCCAGCGATTTTCGGCCGCGGCCGGGTCGGCCAAGGCGATCTGATCGTCGGCATCCAAGGGGGTCAAGGTATACGGCATTTAAAAGTCCTCTGAGCCTGAAGCGGTGCAGCAAATTTCTCGACCAAGTGTCGGTGAGTATATAGCGATCGAAGGTTTGTTCCATCATTGACAAAGGCCGCATGAAAGTTTCCGTGATATCTGAAACGACTGAAATCTTAGTTTGTGATCCGGCTCATGCAGCGCTTGCAAATGCTATCAGATTTAGAGCGTTGAACACTATTTTTCAGTCCGGTGAGTCAAAAAAAGCGATCGTGGCACGTGCATCCTGCGCGTGTTTCGAGCATGGCGATCTTTATTTTATAACGCTCCCGAGAGATGACCACGGGCGTCTGATCAAGATGTCGTTGGCATGAAATATTGGTCTTCCTGCTTGTCCACATAGCCACGTCTGATTAGTCTCAGCTGATGCAAAAACCCAAGTCACGTCTGGGCCGGGGTATGAACAGTCTAATGTCGCTCCACGAGTCGGACGAAATTACAAGCTTACCCGAGCCGTCACTAGCTCTGGAAGATACATCGCCCGAGCTTGCCAGGGTGTCTGAGTCTGCGGCGACCGATGGATTGTTCCACGTGGAACTTGCCCGGGTCAAAGCCAATCCCTTTCAGCCCCGGCGGACCTTCGAACCCGTTGCCCTCGCGCAGCTGGCGGAAAGTCTAAAAGTCAGTGGGCTTATTCAGCCTATCGTGATCAGGCGTGTGGGAGAAGACTTCGAACTCGTCGCGGGCGAGCGACGCTTACGCGCCGCCCGGCTCGCGGGTCTCAGCACCCTGCCGGCCATAGTACGCACAGTCGACTCAACGCAGCAGGCCCAGCTCGCTCTGATAGAAAATATTCATCGCGAGGATCTGAATCCGATCGAACGGGCGGCAGCTTATCGACAGCTACTCGATCAAGACCATCTAACTCAGGAGCAACTGGCAGAACGGCTTGGCGAAGACCGGAGCACGATTGCGAATTTTGTTCGCCTATTGGAGCTCGCCGAACCCGTCCAGCAGGCCCTTTCGGACGCCCTGCTTAGCCTCGGCCATGCAAAAATCCTGGCCGGGGTGAAAGACGCGGCTGAACAGCAAAGGCTTTCAGCACTGGTGATGAGAGATCAACTCAGCGTCCGGGCATTGGAATCACTTGTCTCCGCCACACCCAAGACGGTCTCAGCCGAGCCGAAAAAATCGGCATCCGCTCATATCTCTGATTTGGAGAAACGACTCAGCCGAACGCTGGAGATGCGGGTCGAGATCCACCAAGCCAAAAAGGGCGGCAAAGGACGACTCGTCGTTCACTATGCTTCGCTCGATCAGTTTGATGATCTACTCGCCCGGCTTAAGTTTGAGGTCGACTAAAGCGTGCAGCGGCAGTATGCTTTTGTAAAACGTTCCACGTGGAACAGCGGCTAAGGCCGCAAAGGCTCGATTATTCAGATCATTTCATGTCCGATATAGCGATCGCATCAAATTTTTGACCGCGAAACGGTTTCGCATCTGCCTCCGCCTTGTTAAAATTCTTTACGGCAGGTGCCCGACACCCGCCGTCCATCCTGTCCCAACAGCAAAGGAGTGCTGTCATGCCGGAGCAATGGTTATCGGTCGCACAAGCCGCGGCCACGATGAAAGTCCATCCCCGTACGGTCGAACGACGAATTGTCGCCAACAAAATTGAATCCCGGCGGAACGATGACGGGCAGATCGAGGTCATGGTGTTAGTGCCTGACGAAGTCGAGGCAATTCCGCCCGACGCCTATGACACGATGAAGGAAATGGCCGACCGGCAGGTCGACATTGCCGCCGGCAGTGCCTCGGCATTGGTTCGCCTCGCACAGGATCAAACCGTGCGAGCGGAAAGCCAGCTCATTCTCGCCCGGCAAGACGCCCGGCGATACCGGACTGAAGCGCGAGTGGCTGTCTATTCTCTTGCCGCAACGCTACTTCTGGTGATCGGCGCTGTCGCTTGGTGTACCCACACCGTGACAGCCATCAACGCCGAAGCCCGTCGCGTCGCCGACATCGCCGCTCTAGGTGAAACAGAGCGAAACCAAGCGATCGGCGATGCCCGACAGGCACAACTGAAGCTTGCCGCCGAGCAGGACGTCGAACGAAAAGAGCTGCAGCGTGAGCAGGAATGCGCGCACCAAGCCGACGTCGCCAAGGCAAAGGCGGAAGGCGAGCTTGCCGCATACAAGACGGAGCTGTCGGGCGTTGTCGCCTTGACGTCAAAGCGCACGGCAACCAGCCAGCCGGGCGGTATCCTGTCCAGACTGACTCAGGCGTTTTCAGGTAATTGAAGTGCGGCTATCGCCGGGCGGTGACGACGGCGGCGTCGTCGGTCAGTGCCGGTCGAATCAAGTGCCGGACGGCGGTGGTGACCGAGTATCTTGTGTAGCCGTCGCGAGGCATCGGATCGGTCGCGCCGATCAGTGAGGCGACAACACTAAACAGCAGCAACGTTCCCGCGACCGACCAGGTAGCCGGGTGGTGTGCCCGGCGGAGCCAAGCCCCGGACCAGAACAGTAAGAGCGGCAGGAACAGCACGAACCACCGCATGCCGAACATCGCGTATTTAAAGTCAACGGGCACCCAGACGTACCGCAGCCCGACAATCGCCACACCGGCCGCCGTCGCGATTGCCAGCATCTTCGTCGTTGCCGGCCAATGCCGGTGCATGACGCTGACAACGCCCATCACGCCGAACACCAAAACTGGAAAATGACTCAAAATGCCGTGACTTCCGACCAGTGCCGCGGCAAGTCGGGCAAGAAAAGTCCCCGTTTTCTGCCAAATACTCGGCGGCCCCGACAGCGAATTGTCTTCCGCTTGTTCGACCGATTGCCTGTCAGGCAGATGCCGGGCGGTGGCGGCGGTGATGGCAGGGTTGTGTCTATTGAAGCTGCCCGGCGGTTGCTCTGGTAATACGGCCACAAGATCGTGTCGGACAGCCGACCCGAGCCCCAATCGTCCGTCTCCCGTGATCGGCAGGCTCAGACTCAGGTGTAACAGGATAGGGGGGACCAACCCGATGCCGAACATCAGAATGCCGCCGATGCGCAAGCTCCATCGCCAGCGCATCACCAGAATAACGGCCGCGAGAAGGAAAATAAAAACCAGCGCCGGCGGGTCGATCGCGGCTGCCAACGCGGTAAAAAATCCGCTCGCGATCAGGTAACCGCCGCTTCGGACCGGCGAACGGACCAGGCTGACCTGAACCAGCACAGCGACCGCGCCCAGGATCAACGATGCGGCGGGGGCGTACGGGTTCAAAACGGTCGCGTAGCTGATAAATCCACTGCCCAATACCGCAGCCAACGCGAGCCCGGCACGCCATGGACGACGGAGTTCGAACAACCGCCCCATGCGATACAGCATGCCCGCCGCCGCCGCGACCGGAACAGTGACGCCGATCAGGGTGAGGAGATATTGAACCAATGCCGGGTTGGTCGAGAACTTCAATCCGAACCGGACCATCAGCCAGTAAGGCCCGGACAACAGCAGCGCCTGCGTCGGGGCCTGGTCGCTGTAATACACGTCGGCGACGCGGAATTTCTGCCGTGTGGAATAGAATGAGTTGGTCGGTTCAATCGCGAACGTCTGCTGCTCAACGATCGCCTGCACGGTCGCGAACCGAGCTGATTCCTCGTCACTCATCTGCGACACCAATGGGTGTCGCAACGGGGCGAGCAGGGGGAGACAGATTAACAGGACAACAATCGGCGCCGACAGCGACCACGGCCGCACGTGCTTCCGCCGCGAGTAAATGCGGAGATATTGCCAGAAGCGGTGCATGAGATGGATGCGGCAGGGCGATCACAAGCCGCCGGCCGACCGGGCAAACCATCGGCAATAAAGATTGCTATCCGCCCGATCGGCCGCGGTCAGCATTCAGTGTCGCGGCTCAATATACCTTAAGAAACTGGACGAAGTTGCCCAAGATCCGGTTGCCGAGCCGTTCGTACATGGGGTAATTCACGGCCGTCTCGTCGCGGATCTTTTTGACGCCGTCCTCGCCCAGTACTCTGGTCACGTCGTCCTTCGCGCCGCTCAGCATGGCTTCGATGCCGGTCCGGTCGCTTTCGATGTGATATTGAAATCCGAAGAGCCGGTTCTTGAACCGGAACGCCTGATTTCGACAGAGCCTCGATGAACTAAGAAGGGCGTTACCCGTCGGCGGGGGCGGCGCGGGCGGGGGGGCCGGGTTCGCGGGCGCGGGCAGTTTTGGCAGATCGAACGTGTCGTAATGCCAGTGAAAAACATTTACGCCGTCGTGCAGCCCGGTAACGATCGGTTCAGTGCCACCGGGAAAAGGAAACGTCACCGGCAGCCATCCGATCTCCGGCAACGGAACGATCGGTTCGACCGGCAACGGCGGCTGGCCGTGCCCGGCGGGGGGGGCCATCTTCACGTTCGCATACACCTTCGCGCCGGCCGCATGGGCGAGCAGTTGCGAACCCAGACAAATACCTAACACCGGTCGATCCGCCCGTACCGCGCGTTGCAGCAGTTCGACTTCCTTGGCCAGGAACGGGTACCTTTCGTTGCCAATGTCGGCCACACCCATCGGCCCGCCGAGGACGATCAAGACTCGGATTTCGTCCAGATCCGACGGCACTTCGTCGCCGCGGTAAAGATGACGGACCTGGGTCGGGATGCCGTAGTCACGAAAGACCGGCACGATTCGCCCCGGGCCCTCGTGAGCCACATGCTGCAGGATCAACGCTTTGCTCATAGCCGTGCATTGGCGCGACGCGGCGGGGGGTTGTCAAGACATGATCGAGGGGCGGAAATTCGAATGACGAAATTCGAATGACGAATCAAATCCGAATGACAAAACTCGAATCGTTCTTCGGGTCGGTCGCGATAACCATCGCGAGTCGGTGATTGTGTCATTGGAATTTTGATCATTGATTTGTCATTCGAATTTCGTCATTCGAATTTTACAGAACATTCGTCCCAATCTCGCCCTGCAACTTTCAGGATACAATCCGACAATGTACCGATTGACCCGCGAGGTCCGCTTTGCGATCAACGACCGCCCGGACGCGCAGCTGTCCGGCCGGCCCAGCAATGGACACGGCGGGTTTCCGTCGCTCACCGGGCTGGGACATTACTTCGCGTTGCGGGTCACCCTGTCCGGCCGGCTCGACCCGGCGAGTCAGTACCTTCGCAACATTAAAGAGATCGATGAGGTCGTTCGACAACGGGCGATTGCGGTCGTCGCGAACGCGATTCGCGAAGCAGCGCCGGTCGCACGCCTGCCGGCACGGCTGCATCAGGCGCTGCGCGACGGCTGGCCGGGCGCGACGCTCGACCGGCTCGAACTGATGCTGTCGCCTTACCTGTCGATCGGCATGATTATTTCGGAGTCGCCCATGGTTCGTCTCAGCCAGCAGTTCGAATTCTCCGCCGCCCATCGGCTGCACAATCCCGCGCTGACCGACGAACAGAATCGAAAGACGTTCGGCAAGTGCAACAACCCACTGGGGCATGGGCACAATTACCAAGTGCAGGTCACGCTCCGCGGCGAGCCGAACGCGAACGGCGTGCTGATCGACCTGCCGGAGTTCGAGCGCATCGTCGCCGAGTCGGCGATCGAGAAACTCGATCACAAGTTTCTCAACCTCGAAGTGGCGGAGTTTCGCGACACGATCCCCAGCGTGGAAAACATCGCGCGGACGATTTTTCACATGTTGAAGTCGCGGTTCGACGGGAAACTGGCGGGCGTGACCGTTTGGGAGACGCCTAAGACTTGGTGTGAGTATTCGGAGTAGCGTGGGTCGGGTGGTGCAGGGTCGCTGAAGCGACCCCGCCGGTGGGCGTTCAGGCCATCGTTAACGTTCTTTCGAAGTAATCCTGCTTCATCGCTTTTTTGGCCAGCGCCAGGGTTTCCTCGGCGACGGCGTTCGCGCGTTTCGTGCCGATCCGCAGGGCGTCGATCACGTCATCCGGGCGTTGTTCGTACTGTTTCCGGCGGGCACGGATCGGTTCAATAATCGTGTTCAGCACTTCGATCAATTTTCGTTTGATGACGACGTCGCCGACCTTGCCGTTTTTGTACATCTCGCGGTGTTCGTCGACCCAGGCCGAGTCGGGGTTGAACGTTTCCTGAAACGCCCAGAGCGGGTTCTTGGTTGGGTCGGTTTCACCCGGGTCGGTCGCCCGCAGCCGTTTGGGGTCGGTGTACATGCCCATGATCTTTTTCTGCACCGTGTCGGCGTCGTCGGCGAAGAAGATGGCGTTGTTCAGCGATTTGCTCATCTTCAAAAGGTCGCCGTGCTCGCCCGGCGCGCCGGTGCCGACCAATCGCTTCACACGACCTAATTTCGGTTCGATCACCGGGAACAGCCCACCGGCTTTGACGTTGTCCTTGTCCGCGGCCTGCGGATCGACGCCGCAATACATCTGGTTGAATTTTCGCGCCACCTCGCGGGTCATCTCCAGGTGCGGCAACTGATCTTCACCGACCGGCACCAGCGTGGGGCGGAAGGCAAGAATGTCAGCCGTCTGCCCGACCGCGTACAGTGGGAACCCGAACGGGTAACTGTCGCCGAGCCCTTTGTCGCGGATCTCGTCTTTCAGCGTCGGGTTCTTCATCACCCGGTTGAACGGCAACAGCATCGAGAAGAAAAACGTCAGCTCGTCGATCGCGGGCACTTCGCTTTGCACGAACACCGAGCTGCGATTGGGGTCGATCCCGACGGCCAGGTAATCGGTGGCCAGATCGAGCACGCTTTGCCGGATGTCGGCCGGCTTGTCGGCGCGGGTGGTGAACGCGTGCTTGTTGGCGATGATGAAAAAGCAGTCGTACTGGTCCTGCATCGCGACGCGGTTTTCGACGCTGCCGACGTAATGCCCCAGGTGCAGTTTTCCGGTCGGGGTGTCACCGGTGAGAATGCGTGCACGGCTCTGCTGTTCTGACATGCCGGTGTTATAGCGGGGATGCCCCGTTCACGAAATTGACCGCTGCATCGTCTCTAAGCGACCGAGACGCCCCGGCCGCTTTCGAACTGCATCTGCTGAATCCACGGCGGGGTCTGTTCCAGATACCGCTTAAGAAATTTTCGCCGGGACAAGTAGTACAAAGCAGTGCCGCCCTGCACGAGCACCGCGATCGCGATGATCGCGCTATACGTAATGTTTAACACCATCGGGGCAAGGTCATTTGCCTGCCCGCTCATTTGCCCGAGGTCGCCCATTTGCGCGTTCAACGCAGCGAGCATGCCGCCCCCGCGCGCGACTTGAATCAGGCTGACGACGGCGTAAAGGATCAACGCCCCGCCGAGCGCGAACTGGTTGTAGGCGAGATACGTCAACGCCTGTGCATTGAGCCGCCGGAGCTTTCCGACATTTTGAAACTCGAAGAACGCGGCCCCCAGCAGCGCAACGCTCCCGAGCAACCCGAGCACCGAGCTGTACCCGCCGCAGACCATGGTCAACGCGCCGAAGATCGCCAGCGACCAGGCGTCGAAGGTGGCATACGCACACGCCCGGCGGAGTTTCGTCCAAGCCAGCGTCGCCGCCGCCAGCTGGCGGGGCACGTCATCGGGGAGCGGCATCACGGGTAAAGGCTCGGTCACTGATTCGATTGTACGGAGTTGCAGATCACTCGCGAGTACTGGTCGGCTTGCGGCAGGCCTAACATATGCGCACAATCCCCACCGGAGATATTTAAATGGCCTGGGCTACAGAAAATCGAACCTTACCTGCCGCAAAAACCTCGGACGGGCCGCTGCTGACCGACGCGATGAAAGCGCACCTGAAAGACGTGTACTTTCCTCGCTACCCGACCAAACGCGCGGTGCTTCTGCCGGCCCTGCATTACATCCAGCACACGTACAACTGGATCCCCACGCAGGCTGTCGAAGAGATTGCCGACTTTTTAGAAATCGCCCCGTCAGAAGCGCTCGACACCGCGTCGTTCTACGAAGAGTACTGGCTGAAGCCTAAGGGGAAATATCTGCTCCAGGTCTGCCGGTCATTCGCCTGCGAGATCTGCCAGTCTGAAAAGCTGACCGAGCATTTGCAGAACAAGCTGAATATCGAAGCCGGGGAAAGCACCAAGGACGGCAAGTACACGCTGGTGGAACTCGAATGCCTGGGCGCCTGCGGCACCGCGCCGGTGGCGATGGTGAACGAGACGCTGTTCGAGAACCTGACGCCGGAGAAGCTCGACGAAATCCTCGCATCGTTGCCGGAAGACCCGCATCAGTTCAAAGACCCCGGCCAGACGTGGACCGACGACGAACATCACGGTTAACTGATGCCGTTTAGCCGCCCCGCTCGCGGGGCGTAATCTCCCTCCGAAATCGCCCCGCTCGCGGGGCGTAATCTCCCTCCGAAATCGCCCCGCAAGCGGGCCGGCTAAACAGATGCCCGATACGATCACAATTCGAAAAAGTCCTCCCCGCCCCTGGCTGCGGTGGGGCGTCTTCGCGGTCCTGCTGGTCGCGGGGTTCGCGGCCATCTTCGGCTACTACTGGTACAGCACCCTGCAGACGTACCATTTGGCCGTCGTGCAACCGGGCGTGCTGTATCGCGACGGCAATCGCGGACTCCGCGAGTTCACCCACGCTGTGCAAATGACCGGAACGAAAACGGTCGTCAGCCTGATCGACGACCGCGAATTGGCCGACCCCGCCAAACCGCAGTTTCAGGAAGAGATCGACTACTGCGCCTCGGCCGGCATCCACCACGTCCGCATCCCCGTCAAGCTCGGGGGCTGGCCGGTCGGGGACGACCTCAAGAAATTCATCGCGATCGTATCCGACCCGGCCAATCAACCCGTGCTGGTCCACTGCGCCCAGGGCGTCCGCCGCACCGGCATGTTCGCCGCGGCTTATCAGGAATCGGTGATGCACGAATCACCCGATCAGGCCGAAGCCGAGATGCTCGCGTTCAAGCACAAGGCGAAAGATCTAGACGACGTGCGGGCGTTCATTCATGCGTACGACGCCAAGGCAATGACGTTGCCGCCGGGGCTGCGGGCGGCGTCTTCTGAGTAAAACTCGCTTGAACGGCATCGGCCGAAGAAATAAACTTATTCTGTGGACTACCGACAGATCATCACGATCGAATCCGACAAGCGGGGCGGGCGTCCGTGCATCCGCGGCATGCGTATTTCCGTTTACGACATTCTGGGTTGGCTGGCAGCCGGGATGTCGATGGCGGAGATTATCGACGAGTATCCGGAGCTGACCGAAGACGACATTCGTGCGGCACTCGCGTTTGCAGCTGATCGTGGGCCCGGACCTCATCGCATGGCGTCGGTCGCGTGAACATTGAAATTGCTCTTCGATCAAAATCTGAGCTTCCGCCTGCCGTCGCGGCTGGCCGATTTGTTTCCGGATTCGGCGCACGTCCGGCTGCTAGGCATGGATCGAGCGAAGGATCCACTGATCATTGAATACGCGAGGTCAAATGACTTCGTCGTCGTTACACAGGATTCTGACTACGTGGACAGGGCAAAGCTGTTTGGATCGCCACCCAAAATTGTCTGGTTGCGGTGTGGTAACTCGACTCCCAAACTGATCGAATCGCTGTTGCGCGAAAACGCGGCTTTTATTCACCAACTTTCGCAACCGGACAGCGCGACATACATCGAAATTTTTTGACGATGGTCCAACAGAATAACAATCTCCCCGGTAACGGCCTGTTCGGCTGGCTCGGCCGGCAGATCGGGCACGTGCGAAAAGCGGTGAAAACCGACGTGACCGCGCCGCCGGCCTCGAAGACGGTCTATCGTGAATGTACAGTGGAAGAAGTGCGAAGCCCGACGGACCCGAACGTGACGCTCCGGCGGACGATCATCGACGAAGCGATTAAGGAAACGCAGAAGTCAGAATGCAGAATGCAGAATAAAGAAAAGCAATGAGTTTCTCTTCATTCCGCACTCTGCATTCATCATTCTGCATTTATTGAACCATGGCGTATACCGAACCTGTTCTGCTGAAGCGCATCGACCCCGACCCGTCCAAGCGCAAGACGTATTGGTACGACGACTACGTCGCCACCGGCGGGTATGACGCGCTGAAGAAGGCGATCGACCTGACCCCCGAAGCGATCACCAAGATCATGATCGACTCGGGCCTGCGCGGTCGCGGCGGGGCGGGGTTCTCGGCCGGGCAGAAGTGGTCGTTTATTCCGAAGGAAAAGAAGACCCCTCACTACCTGGCCGTCAACGCCGACGAGTCCGAACCGGGCACGTTCAAGGACCGGTACCTGCTGACGTACGACCCGCATCAGATGCTCGAAGGCATCGCGATCTGCGCCCTGGCGACGCAGGTCGACGTGGCCTACATCTTCATCCGCGGCGAATATCACCTGCAGGCCAAAGTCCTCGAACGGGCGCTCAAGGAAGCGTACCACCACGGCATCTTCGGGCAGCAGGGCGTTTTCGGGTCGAGCAAAAAGGTCGAATGCTACGTGCACCGCGGCGCGGGCGCTTACATCTGCGGCGAAGAAACCGGGTTGCTCGAAGCGCTCGAAGGCAAGCGGGGCTGGCCGCGAAACAAGCCGCCGTTCCCCGCCATCGCCGGCGCGTTCGCCAAGCCGACGGTCATCAATAACGTCGAAACGCTCAGCTGCGTGCCACACATTCTGGTTCGCGACAACGGGCCCGATTGGTTCAAAGCCATGGGCACGAAATCGTCACCCGGCCCGAAGCTGTTCGGCATGTCGGGGCACATCAATACGCCGGGCGTCTACGAAGACGAACTGGGCATCACGTTGGAATACGCCATCAACAAACTCGGCGGCGGGATGAAGGGCGGGAAGTACAAGGCCTGCATCTGCGGCGGGATCTCGATGGGCGTGCTCGGCACCAATCAACTGGACGTGAAACTCGACTTCGACGACGTCCGCTTCCGCGGCGGTTGCCTGGGCCTGGGAACGGCCGGCATGATCGTCATGAACGAACACACCGACATGGTCAAAGCCCTGCGGAATGCCGTGCGGTTTTACAGTCACGAATCCTGCGGCCAGTGCACGCCGTGCCGCGAAGGCAGTACCTGGATGCGGAAGATTCTCGACCGCATCGTCGCCGGCGACGGCCGGGCGAAAGACCTGGACATGCTGATGGAGCTGGAAAAAACCATGGGCATCATGCCCGGCACCACCATCTGCGGCCTAGCCGACGGCACCAGCTGGGCGACCCGCACGTTTATCAACAAGTTCTACGACGAGTTCGCCGCCAAGTGCCCGGACGTGCCGGCGACGCCGCCGGTCACGTTGAAACGCGGCAGCCTGAACGTGTTGACGCCGATGGGCAGTAATACGCGGAATTGAACGGCCGGGATCCATCGCGTCTTCTCGACCGGGATGAATCCCATTTAGCCCGGCGTGATTACACGCCGGGTTACGCGATCACGTTACGGTGAACGCCACTTCGGACAATTACCCGACATGATGACACGCCAAGTTGGTGTCGAGGTCGCGATCCATTTCAATTCGCACGATCCCCCGGCGTGAAATCACGCCGGGCTAAATGGGGTTTTCGTCGGGGTTCGATCACGATGATGTGTCAATCGCTGGCACGAATCACGTTCGACAGGTAAACCATATCCACCATGAATCAACCCATCGCCATCCAGAGCTGGTGCTACCGAAGTTTCAAAACGCTGCCGGAGTTCTTTCCGCAGCTAAAGGCGGCCGGCGTCTCGGCGACGGAGTTGTGCGGCGTCCACGCCGACTTTTATCAACCCGGAACGGCGACGTCCGTGCTGAAACAATTCGACGACGCGGGCGTGAAAATCGTCGCGATCGGCGTGCAATATCTCAGCGGTGATTACGCGAAAGACAAGCCGCAGTTCGAATGGGCCAAAGCCGCCGGCGTGAAGCACATGAGCATCTCGTTCCAGCCCGATGCCATGTTCGACGGCCTGAAAAATATCGAGAAACTCGCCGACGAATTCGACCTGCAGTTGGGCATCCACAACCACGGCGGGTACGACTGGCTGGGAAACTCGGCGGTCCTGAAATACGTCTTCGGCAAAACCGGCAAACGCATCGGCCTGCACATCGACACCGCCTGGGCCATCGACGCCAAGCAGAATCCGGTCGAGATGGTCGAGACGTTCGCCGACCGCATGGTCGGCTGCCACGTCAAAGACTTCGTCTACGACCGGCAGCGAAATCCGTCGGATGTCATCATCGGCACCGGCATCCTCGACCTGCCGAAGTTCATGGCATTGCTCAAACAGATCGACTTCACCGGCCCGCTCGTGATCGAGTACGAAGGGGATGAAAATAACCCCGTCCCCGCGCTCAGCGAATGCGTGCGGGTCTTGAAGGCGCTGACCTGATTTATCGTCGGTCCGCTGCTTTGAGCAGTGCATCTACCCAGTCGGCCTCTTCGCCTGTCAGCACCGGATCGCAGGGCTTCGTGTAGTCCGTCCCGTCGTAACCGCCAAACTCGTACGCGCGGTCGATTAGGCGTTGCAGGTCGAGAAACACGTCGGGCTCGTCGACGCGAAGCGGAATGCGAATGACCGGAAGTCGGTCCGTCAAGGCGATCGGATAAAGCTCGCCTTTTGCCCCGGACGTCGACCGCCGGGCGCTCACCCGATAGGCCGTGTGGTACGGCGCGGGAACCAGATATGGCATGAGCATTGTGACCCAGTTCCCGGCCCGAATCAGATCGATTTCGACCAGGTTGGCGTTGCTGGCGAGGAATTCGTCGCGTTTTCGAAGATAGGCCAGTCGACCAGCCCCGTCGATTTTGTTGGCCGGGCTGACGACTTCGATCCCGGTGACGACGCTATTCCCATTGGCATCCATAATCTGGATATAGCTCTCGACGACCGGGTCGCTTTGAAAATCCAGAAGAATCGGCTCTGCCGCCGTTATCCTGGCAGACGAACCGCGACCCGTCTCGGACCATCGCGGCCGCTCGACGACGTGAACGTCCGGCCTTTGAATCGACATCGGGAACCCGCCGGCGTCGACGTAAACCCGCTGCTCCGTTCTGGCAAACAGATCGCCGGGCAGTTGGGGCGCGATGGCGTCCCGGGCGTAGGTAATGACACTCCCGTGCACGTCCTCCCAGTGTTTTTCGAGATAGGGATCCATGCCGGGAAATGGGCTTGGCATATCGGCACTCCACGTCAGCGCGGGCGTAGTATACCAAGTCGATAAACAATTCGCCGGGATCACTTTTGGAGCGTCCTATGCCCGACACTCGGACCGAGCGCGATTCGATGGGAGACATGCAGGTGCCGACCGACGCCTACTACGGGGCGTCGGCCGCGCGGGCGGTGGAAAATTTTCCGATCTCTGACCTGCGGTTCAACCGCGGCTTCATTTCAGCTCTGGGATTGATCAAGCGGAGCTGCGCCCGAATCAATCAGCAAACCGGCGGCTTGGATGCCGCGATCGGTGACCGAATCCAACAGGCCGCGAGCGAGGTGATGCTCGGCACGCTCGACGACCAGTTCGTCGTCGACATTTTCCAGACCGGCAGCGGCACCAGCACCAATATGAACGCCAACGAAGTGATCGCCGGCCGGGCGAACGAACTGGCAACCGGGCACCGCGGCGGGAAATCGCCGGTGCATCCGAATGACCACGTCAACATGCAGCAGAGCTCCAACGACGTGATCCCGACTGCCCTGCACGTTGCTGCCGCGGTGGCGATTGATCAATCATTGATTCCGGCGCTGGAGCATTTATTCGAACGACTCGACGGCAAGGCCCGGCAATTCGACGAAGTCGTCAAGATCGGCCGGACGCATTTGCAGGACGCGACGCCGGTGCGTGTCGGGCAGGAACTCGGCGGGTATGCCGCACAGGCCAAGCTGTCAGTGACACGCGCCCGGCGAGCCATCCGCGCCCTTCGAGAACTGCCGCTGGGCGGCACGGCAGTCGGCACGGGGATCAACTCGCACCCGACATTTGCCCGACAGGTGATCGGCCTGATCAACCAGGAGACCGGCAGCGATTTTGTCGAAGCCGACAATCATTTCGAAGCCCAGGCGGCCAAAGACGGCGTCGTCGAAACCAGCGGACTGTTGAAAACAATCGCCGTCAGCCTGACCAAAATCGCCAACGACATTCGTTGGCTCGCCAGCGGTCCCCGGTGCGGCATCGGAGAGTTGACTATCCCCGCGACACAGCCTGGCAGCAGCATCATGCCCGGCAAAGTGAATCCCGTCATGAGCGAAATGGTCCTGCAGGTGGGGGCTCAGGTGATCGGCAACGACGCGACGATCGGCTGGGCCGCGGCGATGGGCAGCAACTTTGAACTGAACGTGATGATGCCAGTCATGGCGTACAACCTGCTGCAATCGATCGACCTGCTGGCAACGGGGGCGCGGGTGTTCGCCGACCGATGCGTCGCCGGCCTGGGCGTCAACCGCGACCGGTGCGAAAGCCTGGTCGAGCAAAGCCTCGCGATGTGCACGAGTCTCGCGCCACTGGTCGGATACGACACCGCCGCGGAGATCGCCAAGGAAAGCTTTAAGACGGGCAAAACTGTCCGACAGGTTGCCGTCGAACGAAAAATCCTTCCAGAGTCTAACCTGAACGCCGCCCTCGACGCCCGGAAAATGACGGAACGATCGTAGCGTTCGTTTATAGTCAACCGATGAACCGTTCCCGATCCTCCGGCGACGGGATCCGGCACTCGGCCCGCGGTTTGAACCACTGAAGGCGATGTCGGGCGACGTAGTCGTAAGCCGCATCGCGCAGGTGGGAGGGAACGAAACCGAGCAACCCGAGCAGCGGCCACGGCTCGGTCAGTTCTAAAGCGATTTTTAACGCCGCCGTCGACTTTAAAAAGACGCGGTCGCCGTCGACCAGCACCACGCTGTCGATGCCCGCCGGGTCGATGCCGTGTTCCGACAAGAGTTCTTTAGCGACCGGCGACTGCAGCGGCGCGAAGCGAAACTTTTTATCCGGGTCGTGTTTGATCACGAACTGCACCGCGCGATCGCACATGCCACACAGCCCGTCGAAAAGCACGATCTGCTCTCGCGGCGTGTCGGGCACGTGCCGGGCGTCTTCGACTGCGGTGTGATTGGGCTCATTCATGGCAAATTACCCTTACATTCCCGCGGGCAGGCCGGCGTCGGCGGCCAGTTTCTGCATTTCGCTGCGCATCATGTCGGCCGCCTTCGCCTGAGCGGCGGCGATCGCGGCGGTGATCACGTCCTCCAGCATCTCGGTGTCGTTCACATCGATCTTCGACTTGTCGATCCGCACCTTCACGACTTCGAGCCGACCGTTCACCACCGCAGACACCATTCCCCCGGCCGCGTCGGCCGAGACGGTCTTTTTTGCCAGTTCCTCCTGCATCTTCTGCAGATTTTCCTGCATCTGCTGCGCCTTGCGCATCAGATCCATTGGGTTGCCCAGCGATTTTAGCGCGTCAAACATCGACATCTGTCATCCTTCGTAAGGTGTTGCGACTTGTGTTGTAGGACGGTTCGGCGAATCGCACAACCGACACAGTTCTTGGTCGAAAAACGACTAGATCAATCGAGCGAGCAGAGTTTCCGCCGTCGCCGGATCAAGGTCGCGAAGCAGCACCGATTTTTTCGGACTCGTGTGGCCTTTGGTGATTTGGATCCGGGCTTTCGGCAGGCCGAGCGTTTGGGCTAGCAGGGCAATCACGGCCTTGTTCGCCGCGCCGGCCTCGGCCGCCGGGGCGACGGTCACTTTTAAACCGCTGTCGTATTCCCCGACCACCCGCGATCGTGACGCCCCCGGGACCACCTTCACCGCGAAGATGACCCCGTCTAAGGTTGAGGTGAGCGCGACCGCCATACCAATAATCTTCAGCTACGCCGTGGGTCCGGTAAAGCCGAGTCCCTGCGCCGGTTCGATCGCCGATTCGTTATCGGGCGAGCCGTTGCGCCACACAGCCCGCACAGTCGCCGCCGTTCCACAACTCGACCTCGTTATTAGCCGATACGGTTGTTACCCGGGCGTACGCATGCCCGGGACATTAGTCACACACGACGGGATATCTTACTCATGACCGTTTCCAACCCGACGAATTCCGGATTGATTTCTGCTCCCGCGGCCGGGCCTTTCGGCTGGCTTTTAGGTTTGCTGCGCAAGTTGTTCGTAGGCCCGTCGACGCCCCGGTCGGCGTCGGAAACATTCTCCAGCGCGATCACTGACAGCGATTCCGACGAAGGCTCGTACGTCGTCGCGCCGGGCGGATATCGCATCCGAGTTCCCAAGGCCAACGATGTTTCCAACTCGATCACTGACATGATCCCCAGCGTCAAGGCCGGGTTGAATCTGGTGCCCCCGCTGCCGCACGTCGTGGCGCAGTTGCTCAAAGAAATTCAGGACCCCAACGCGACCGCGTCCAGCGTCGGTGACATCGCCGCCAGTGACCCGGCCATGGCAGCTTCGCTGATTCGGACTGTTAACTCGGCCGCGTTCGGGCTGAGCCGGAAGATCACCTCGGTCGCCGAAGCCGTCAGTTTCCTCGGTTTCTCCAGCGTCAAGTCGATGGTGATCCGGCTCCAACTGGACCAGACGCTTGGCGGTACCGCCAAGAGCAGCCCGGACGTCGAAGACCTGTGGATTCACAGCCTGGTCGTGTCGTACATCGCCGACGCGCTCGCCCGGCGGGTGGCGGGCGTGGACCGTGGGTTCGTGTCGACGCTCGGGTTGCTGCACGACATCGGCAAGCTCGTCGTCCAAACCCAGTTCCCGCAGGAAGCGAAGCTGCTCCGTGGGTCCGGCGGGGCTGAAGCGCCGCTGGACCGCGAGATCCGCGTGCTCGGCGTCGACCACGCGACCCTGGGCGCGAACCTCGCCGCCAAGTGGGGTCTCCCCGGAGACCTCGTGCAGGCGATCCGCTGGCACCACTGCCCCGACCGCGCGTTCTCCAACACCGATCCCAAGCCGTTGCACCAGGCGATGTATCTGGTGCAGATCGCGAATCAGCTGGCCAAGTATTGCTACGTCTACCAGGACGAGACCGAGATCGACGCCATCACCGACTCGGCCTACGACCTGGTGGGGTTGCCTCATGAATTGACGGCGCTGCTGACGCCCGAGGTCCGGGCCGCGGCGAGCCGGGCGATCTTCTTCGCCGACGACGGGTCGCGCCGACCGGTCACGTCGGTCCGCCGGTTCCTGCGGTTGAACCGCGCCGAAGCGGCTGCCGCGTTGCTCGAATCACTCACCAACGCCGGCGGCGCGAACGCCCAGGTCGAAGTGCAGGACGTGCTCTGCGAGGCACTGTTCGCCGACGCCGCGCCCGGGTCGGAAACGAACAAGCGGACGAAGTTTAAATCCGCCGCGACCGAGCAAGGCGTCGCGGCGATGTGCGCGGATGTGATCAAGTCGCAGGCGGCGCTCCCGGTCGCGGTCGACGCCCGGCTCGCGCTCTCACTCATCACCCGCTGCGTGCTGGCCAACACGATCGGCGCCAAAGGCGACACCGTCCAGGTCAGTCAGACCCACGACGGGAAACGCGTCCGGCTGGCCGTCCGCGCCCCGGCGTTATCGTTCGCGCAACGGTTCGGCGACAGCTGCGATCCCGACCTGGCATTCGTCGCGCTGGATTCCGAGCTGGCCAATTTGCTGAATCTCGGCTGGTTCGAAGAGATCGGCACGTCCAGTGACGGCGCGACGCTGGTCTTCACCGCCAAAGCGGCGTGAACCGAGGCCGCGCGCTACGTGGCCGGGTTTGACGCACAATCTTGCTTGAAGTTACGATCGTGTCCGAACGATCCGCACTTCACCGCAGGAGCAGAATGCGCCCAACCCGACTGGCCGTCCGTCCGACTTTGATTGACCCTTTGGAACCGCGACGGCTGCTCAGCGTCACTACGTTGACGACGCTTTCGACGTTCACCTCGGGCACCCCGGTGCAGGCGAGCACGGTCGCGATCGATTCGGCCGGGGACGTCTTCGGCACCGCATCGGGCGGGACCACCGGCAACGGATATATCTGGGCCCTTCGGTCGGCGACCGGTGTCTACGAAACGACCCCGGTGGTTCTGGCCGACTTCCCGGCCGACGGAAGTTTCGGCAACAACACCCGCGACGGGCTGGTCATCGACTCCAAGGGAAATCTGTTCGGCACGAACTACGACGGTTACACGCCATTCACCTCGGCCAACGTCGGTACGCTCTGGGAACTGCCGAAAACCGCGACCGGCTACGGCTCGTTACAGCTGCTAAAAGCGCTGACTGATCTCGGCGGGCAAAACGTCAGCGGAATGCTGTCGGTCGACTCCAGCGACAACGTCTTCGGTCAGGCGCAGGGCATCGTCACCACTGGCAAGACGTCCAGCTTCTTCGAATACAACTCGACGGGCTTTCACGACCTTGTTGATTACGACGGGTACTTCACGAACACCAACGGCTTCGGCGGCTTCGAAAGCAATCTGGTCTCCGACAGTCAGGGAAACCTCTACGGGACCACGATCAACGGCGGCGGTGACAACAAGCACGGCGCGGTGCTCGAGATCCCCGCCGGGCACAGCACGATCGAGCAGATCGCCGCATTCGACCTGGTCAATTCAAACCCGCACGGGCAGTTGAGCATTTTGAACAACGGCACGAGCAGCACGCTGTTCGGCATCGGCGAAGGGGACGAAGGAGGCGCGACCAACAACGGCGTTCTGTGGTCGCTGCCGATCTCCGGCGGTACCGCGGGCGCGTTGACCACGGTCGGCAACTTCACCGGCGGTAACGGCAATTTCCCGACCGGCGGGACGTTCATGGCCGCCGACGGGAATCTGTACGGCACCACGAGCAGCAGCACGTCGGGAGAGCCGACCGTCTGGGAGAGTGCGAACACCAACGGTGTTTTCGGCGTCCCGCAAACGGTGGTGTCGTTTCCCACCGCGACCGGCGCGTACCCCGCCAGCGGGTTGGTCTCCGACGGGACGAATTTATTCGGCACGACCAGCCAGACCAACGCCGCCGACGGGGGCACCGTCTTCGGCGTCGGGCCGGCGACCATCCCCACCGGTGGGGCGACCCCGTCCGCGACGTATCTGTTGCCCGGCGTCACCCGCAGCACGTTGCCGGGCACCGCACTCGACGGCCAGTCATTCCACGGCTCGGTGAACGTGCTGGTCACAAACACGACCGATGCGGTCGAAAAAGGGCTTGCCACGGTGGGGATGTACGCCTACGACGGCACGACCTTCACGCTGCTGGGGTCACAGCGTAAATCGGTAAATCTAAAGCCCGGCGCGACGACGTCGTTTCATATCAACGCCAAGGGTACGCTCGCAACCGGGGCTTATACGCTGCTGCCGTACGCATTCGATTCGGCTAACAAATCGTCCGCCGCGCTGACGTCTGCGCCGCTGGTGGTCGGGCCGGCGACGGTGTCGTTTTCGGCCTCGGCCGTTTCCCTGGTCAAGCCTTCGACGGTGAAGCTCGGGCACACGGGTAACTTCGTTTTCACGATCACCAATAACGGGAATGTCGACACGACCGGGATCGCGAGCCTCGCCGCGGGGTTGTCGCTGGACGGCGTGACGATCGCGGTGCCGCTGGGAACGACGAGTCGGGTGTACAAGATAAAAGCCCGTCGAAAGGTGGTGCTGCACGTGCGGCTGGCGGTTCCGAAAACGGCGACCCCCGGCAGCTACACCGCGGTAGCGACGTTTACTCAAAACGGCATCAGCGTCACGGCGCAGACGACGGCGTTTACGATTTCGTAAACGCGGCTCGGGGTCAGGGTTATTTTCAACGCCTTCGCGATCGCTTAAGCGACGGAAGTCGCCACGGCGGCGGGGGTCGCGGCACCTTGGAACACGTCGCGGGACCATCGCTGCGTCGGGGACTTCAGCTGCAAAAGTGCTTCTTCGATCCCGACCGCACGATCGGCTATCCCGGCGATTCGCTGGCGGAGCGAGTTCCAGACCGTCCGGTCCTGGTCGGTCATGACGTACGTCTTGCGGTACGGGACTTTCTGACCCACGAGCATGGCCAGGTACCCCTCAACGCCGAACGGGTCGGCCGGGTCGAGCAGCGTGTTGCGGAACAACGCGCTCGGACCGTTCTCTTTGAAATACTCGACGATCGGCATCACACCTGTGTAGTTCACGTTGGCGGTGCAGTCGTTCCAGAACGGCGTTTTCAGCCGGTCGTTGAACTTGTAGTGCATCGACAGGAACCATCGGATGCCGTCGAACGACCGCGTGTGCAGTGAGTTGTAGAGCGCGCGGTGCGTGTCCCGCAGGACCAGGTCGCCGTCGGCGAGGAGCTCGGCGAGGTTCTGCGAGAAGGTGCAGATGGTCCCCAGGCTGGTCGCCTCCAGCGGTTCGACGAACCCGAACGCGTTGCCGATCCCGACCACGTTCTTCACCCACGCCCGCTCGCACCGGCCGCTCGGGAAGCGGATCACCCGGGTGTTGTCTACGTGTGGATTTTTCGAACGGAATTCGCGCTCGGCTTCTTCGTCCGAAGCGTACTTGGAACAGTAGACGTAACCGCGGTTAATGCGGTCCTCGTGGTCGATCCGCCAGGACCAGCCGGAGTTCATCGTCTCGACGACGGTGTAAGGCTGGATGCGTTCGGACGGACGCCGGTCCCACCCGCCGATGACGGCCCGGTCGCACCACAACGAACTCGAGTAATCAACGAACGGCTCGTTCAGTGCCTGCTTCAACAACACCGATTTGAATCCGCTACAGTCGACGAACAGGTCGGCCGCGAGGCTGCGACCGTCCTGAAGTGTCAGCCCGGTGACCGAATGCTCGTCCTGCAGGACCTGAACGACGGTGCCGTCCAGGATCGTGATTCCGATTTGGCAGGCCACCTTTTCCAGCCAGCGGACGAAGGTTTCGTTTTCCAGGTGGTACCCGTAGGCCCCGTCGATGACGGCCTGGCCGTTGTCGTTTCGGACGAACATCCGGTTCCGGGCCATCAATGCGGTGGCCATGCCGAAGTCGGTCATGTCGTCGTCGACGAAATAACCGGTCGGTTTTGTCAACGGCGGGTACTTCGTGTCGAGTTGCTGTGTGAAGGTGTAATCGAAATGAGGACGGGATCCCCAGAGAAAGCGGAGGCCGAGTTTCCAGACCGGGCGGACTTCGCGGTGGAATTCACCGGGGTCGACGCCGAGGTATCCGTGCAGGTGGGAAGTGAAGCCGACAGTAGTGCCTTCGCCGACACCGATAATTCCAATATCCTTCGACCGGAGAACGGTCACATTCAGATTCGGGTGACGACCTTTAAGGGTAAGCGCGGAAAGAAAACCCGCGCTGCCCCCGCCAACAACGAGAACCGATTTTATCGGGACACTGTTCGACACGATATTTTCCTCACCGCTAACGAGAAGACGTGCGACAAAGCCTGGAGCTTATCGTGCGGTCTATTATGCCGCAAAAACAGACGAGTTCAACTGCTTAAAGCGGATAGGTGTTTCTAGGGTGAGGCGCGCGGTTGTGGCTTCTATGGCATAATGTTTGGCCAAAGGAGATCCACATGGACTTAAGACATCTCACGGATGACGAGCGGTTGATTGCCGAACGAGCGGTTTTGATGGCGCGGGCGGTCAAGCAGGCCGGGGACGATGCTCCCTATGGCAAAGGGCTCGCTTGCCTGGAGCGGGCGGTGATGGAGCAGGGTATGGACCTGCTCCGCCTGACACTCGAGAAGACGATCGGCGCCCGCGACGAGGCGCAAAAAAAGGGGTAAGTCGCCGGAGCTGTTCCTGCGGAGCCCGCCAGCGGTATCGCGGGGTGCGGCCGCGCAATCTGCTGACAATCGCGGGGGACATTGTGGTGCCGCGGCGGTACTTTGCCTGTGACTGCGGGCAGACGCATTTGCCGATGGATGCCTGGGCGGGCATCGGTTCCCGCACGGTCAGCGAGGAGGTCCGGCGATTGATCGTGCTGGCCGGAACCAGCTGGTCGTTTCAGAAGGCGGCCGACAAGCTGATGGAACTGTGCCGGTTGAAGGTCAGCAACGACACGGTTCGCGCGGTCTGCGACGAGGAAGGTCAAAAGGCTGGACGATGGGTCGCTGGCAATAAAGCGTCGGTGGAACCGATCAACCAGGCATCGGGTGAACTGGAATTCAGTTCCGACGGCACCTGCATCAACACCACCGAGGGATGGCGGGAGATGCGTCTGAGCGTGCTGAGCAAGCGTGAAAACGCCTTGCCCGCTGATCCACAACAATGGGACGACCGCGTACTGCCCCCGCCGACAGCGCGGCTGGCGTGGAGCGCGATTGCCGACAGCCGCAAGGTCGGCAAGAGTTGGAAGAAAATGTTCAAGCATGCGGGTGTCAAGCCTGACACGGCGCTGAGCGTCATCGCCGACGGGGCCAAATGGATCTGGGAACAGGCGGGACTGCAACTGCCAGCATCCAATGCACAGTGGGTGCTGGACATTTATCATGCCAGCGAACATATCCACGCCGCCGGCAAACAGCTGCTGGGGGAAAAAAACCCCGCGGCCAAAACCTGGTCCGGTCATCAACTGATGCAGTTGATCCAATGGGGTGGTCCGAAGTTCATCGAGCAACTTCAAAAACAACTCGACCGGCAGTCAGAGCCATCGGCCGTCAACGCGCTGCGGTCGCTGCTGAACTATCTGGCCGAAAACCGCGACCGCATGTGGTATGCCCGGCGCCTGCAAAATGGAAGGCCCATCGGCAGCGGTCTGATTGAAGGCGGATGCAAAAACACGATTGGTGCGAGATTGAAACTCAATGCCGCCCGCTGGCGGGTCAAACGTGCCGAACATATGGGCCACCTCCGCTGCTTGGAGTACAGCGATTTGTGGCATTCGTACTGGAACCGAGCAGCCGCGTAGACCACAGAAATAAGTCACACCCTGTTTCTACTGCCTATAGCAAAAGTCAGTGAACTTGGCGGCCGTTTCGGTGCCCTCGGGAGGCGTTAATGACTTGCGGGGGAGGCGTAATCGATCCAATTTGTTCCGGCGGAACCGACCGACCCCAACGGCTCGAGCTGAAGCCTGTTTTCGCTGATTCGTTTGTCCAAGGCACCGGGGGAGGTGTCGGCGGCGATCTGCAGTTGCTGATTCCAGAGTCGGGATTGGCTGGCTTCGATGGTGTTGTGCAACTGGTTGCACTCGTGATTCAGCTCCAGCCGCTGCTGGCGGAGTTGTACCAGGCACACGGCGGTCGCCACGGTCGCGAGCAGGCAGAGTAAAAGCTTGATCATGGAACTACTTCAACGTGAGTTCAGAAACCGTTTAGCGGTCGCCCCGCGGCGGCACGGCCGCGCGCTTCGGGGTAGCCGCCAAAACAGGCGACCGGTGTTCAGTTGGCCGTCGCCACCTTTTTCGCGGGAAGTCGCAGCTTCATGTTCGGGCGGACCTGATCCGAATCGCCCAGCAGGTTCTGATTCAGTTCCTTGATCGTCGCGACTCCGGATGCACTGCCGGTCTCGTCGACCGCGATCGACCAGAGCGTGTCGCCGGACTGCACGACATAGAAGTTGTCCGCGACGGTCTCGACCGGAGCGGTTTCTTCACGGGTGACCGGGGTGGCCGGTGACGGGGTCGTTGCCCGGACCGACGCGCCGGGGATCGTGTAGGACCGGCCGGCGACGATCAGATTGCGGTTGCTTTTCAGGCTCGCGTTGGCTGCCACGATCGCCTCGCGGTTGGCCTTGTTGTTACTGCCCATCGCGTGCAGCGCGATCATTCCCAGCGTGTCACCGCTTTGAGCTTTATACGTCGCGACCACCGGTTTGGTCGGTTGCGGGACGACCGGGGGCATCGGCAGCACCGGGGGTTTTGGGGCAGTTCCGGCTTCGTTGGGGTCGATCGGCGTGACTTCCTCACCCCGGGCGATCGCCTCACGTTGCAGCCGCTCGGCCGGCGTCTCGGGCCGCGGCTGATCCTGGTGCGGCGGGGCGGGAATCTGTTCCGGCAGGTTCAAGTTCGCATTGCCCGGGTTGACCAGAACCACGCCCTGCCCGATCGGCTTGCGGACCATCTCGTCGTGGGTCGTGATCCGCTGGCGCGGAGAGATGTTCTGCGGCGGGTGCAGCAGCGGCGCGACGTCGTCGTTGGACGGCTCGCCCAGCCCGGCCCGCAGCGTGCTCCCCGCCACCTGCATCGAAGCGACCGGGGACTCGTTGGTGTTACTGAGGTGGTCCGACAACAGGATGCCGATCACGATGATGAACGCGAGCCCGACCAGCAGGCCGATCTTAGTTTCCCGGGTCATGTGAGCCTCTGTTTGAGGCAGTTATCAGTTGATAGTTGGTAGTTGTTAGTGGAAAGGCGTTCGTCCACTGATCAACACCAAGTACGCACCGCGAACTGCATTTCTCTGGAGAGGCAGTTGACCGCTGGTGGTCATTGGTTGTGAGTGAAGGTTTCTTCACTACCAACTAACAATTACCAACTGACAACTTCTCTCCCCGCCACCCTCAGCTTCGCCGACCGGGACCGGGGATTTACAGCCAGTTCGGGTTCGCCCGGAGTCAGGGGTCTCTTGGTGATCACCTTGAGAAGCCCGGTCTGCTCCGCCGACCGAAACGCCTGCTTTACCAGCCGATCTTCCACCGAGTGAAAGCTGATGACGGCCAAACGCCCTCCGGATTTAAGGAACTTCGGCGATTGCTCCAGCAACCGCTTCAGGTTCCCGACTTCGTCGTTCACGGCCATACGCAGGGCCATGAACGTCCGGGTGGCGGGATCGATCCGCTCGGGGGGTCCGTACTTGGCAGGTATTGCCGTCCGAACCAACTCCGCTAATCGATCTGTGGTGTTGATCGGCGAGATCCGGCGGGCGTCCCCAATCTTTCTCGCAATTCGTCGGGAATAACGTTCGTCGGCCAGATTATATAGGACGTTGGCGAGCTCCTCCTCGGGCAGATGGTTGACCAGATCGGCAGCCGATCTCGGGCTCCGCGGGTCGATCCGCATGTCCAGCGGCATCTGCGTCGCGAACGACAGTCCGTACTGCGGGTCGAATAGCTGATTGGTGCTGAGCCCCAGGTCGGCCAAGATCCCGTCGACTGCCGAAAGCCCGGTTTCTTTGATCACGTCGGCCAGCTCGGCGAAGTTGGCGTGGAACAGCCGGCACTTGCACGGCGCGTCCGCAAGCCGTTTCTGTGCGAACTCGAGGTTTCTCGGGTCGGCATCGAGCCCGATGAGCGTACCGGTCGGCCCCAGCCGGCGGGCGATCTCCGACGAATGCCCGGCCCGGCCGAGCGTGCAGTCGACGATCGTCATGCCCTCGGCAAGCTGTAGCGCGCTCAGAACCTCGTTCAATAAGACGGCATCATGCCCGGAACTCGGAATGTCCATCGAGACAGTTTCGCCGTTCCGGCCGGGGTTGGCCAGATTCCCGGCGGGCAATCCGACCTGACTGTAGGGTTCAAAGCCTGTAAGATTCACACGCGCGTTTTTTGCCGGACCAACTTGCATTTTTTGCGCGGTCGATTAATTTATGGGACCAACGGCGATCCATGCGTCTGAACGATTCGGCCGCGTTCGCCCGGTTCACACTTTCGACATCATCCGGCCCCCGGGTCTCGAAAGTCCGCCCAGCTACATGGAGGTAGCGATCATGAAACAATCCCCCCCGGTTCGAACCCTGTTCATCACCGCCAAGCTACTTTGCCTTTCGTCGCTGGCACTGGTCGGCTTCGGTTGCGCCGACGCGCTGACGTTCTCGAAAAACGCTCAAAGCGAAGGCATCACCCAATTCCAGGCCGGTGACTACGTCGACGCGTCCGCCTCGTTCGCCAACGCGGCCCGGCAGAACCCCCGCGATTACAAGTCTTATTTCTATCTCGGCCAGAGCTACCAGGAGATGCACTCGTATCAGCAGGCGCTGGGCGCGTACCGGTCGTGCCTGGACACGATGCCTTTGACCATCGAAGGCAAACAGGACCTGGGCGTGAAATATCAGGCGCTGGACTCGTTCGCACAGTGCATCGCCAAGGGCGGGACGTCGGCGGAAGAAACCGCGGCGATGGAGAAGAAAGTCGCCGGCAAGCCGTCGGTCGACGACCAGTGGTTGCTGGCCAAGATTTACCGCTATTCCGGCGACGCCGATGCGGCCATCGAGGCCTACGACAAATGCGTGCTGGTGGACCCGAGCCGGTTCGCGATCGCGAAGGAAGCCGGGCTATATGAATACGCCCTCGGCCAGAACGACCGCGCGTCGTCGACGTTGAAAAAGGCGTATGCCGTAAGGCCGGACGACCAGTTGGTGAACGACACGCTCCGCAAGCTCGGGGTGGTCGTCGGGCCGAGCCTGAATACGCCGGGGTCGTTGGCGCATATCTGAATAAGCTGAATTGATCGTTAAGTTTAATCACTTAGAAGATGGTGATGGGTGATTGTTGCGTGACACGCGCCGGGCGTTGTCACGAACCAATCACCCATCACCATCTTATTTTTTCACACCCGTCGCCCGCCCACGCTCAGCGGGACCGGCTGCGCACCCGGCACGTAACTGGGTTCGATCGCCAGCTGCAGGGGGCGCCGTTTGCCTGCGGGGGGCAGGCCTTCCTGATCCACAATCCGCTGAATAGCCATGATGCCTTCGATCAGCGTTTCAGGGCGTGGGGGACAGCCCGGAATGTACACGTCCACCGGCATAAACTGGTCGATGCCCTGAATCGTCGCGTAGGCGTCGAAGACGCCGCCCGTGCTGGCGCACGCGCCCATGCTGATGACCCATTTCGGTTCGGTCATCTGCTGATAAATGTGCTGGAGCACCGGCATCATCTTGATGGTGACCCGGCCGGCAACGATCATGAGGTCGCTCTGGCGGGGACTGAACCGCATCGCCTCGGCACCGAACCGGGCAAGGTCGTACCGGCTGGACGCCGTCGCCATCAGCTCGATCCCGCAGCAGGCGGTCGCGAACGGCATCGGCCACAACGAGCTGCGGCGGGCCCAGTTCACGACCTTCTTCAACTGCAACGTCAACACATTGTCGGGCAACACTTGCGTATCGAGCATTCGGGATCACTCCATTTTCCTGTGTGCCTGAGTATAGGGCATAATCGCGGACAACCAAAACGCGCTGTAGAAATGAAACTCGACAAGCGGCGATTGCAATCTAGGCCAGCGGATACCCACCATGAGTACACCCATTCCCAGTGCATTAGGCGACGTCGTTCGCGAGCAGCAGTATCCACTGGTCTTTGCAACCATTAGCGGGGCACACCTGTACGGTTTTCCTTCGCCCGATTCGGACTTTGATCTGCGGGGTTTACACGTGCTTCCGTTGAAGGAACTCCTCGGGCTGGACACCGGGCCCGAGACGATCGAAGTGGAAGGCGACCGCGACGGCCTCGAACTCGATCTTGTCAGCCACGACGCGAAGAAATTCTTCACGCTGATGCTCCGAAAAAATGGCTACGTGCTGGAACAGCTTTACTCGCCTTGGGTCGTGCACACCTCGCCAGAACACGGCGAACTCAAGGCCATCGGCGCGACCTGCATCACGAAGCATCACGCGCACCATTATCTCGGTTTCGCCGAGACACAGCAGCGGCTGTTCGTTAAGGAATCGCCTCCGCGGGTCAAGCCATTGCTATACGTTTATCGCGTGTTGATGACGGGAATTCACCTGATGCGGACCGGTAGGATCGAAGCAAACCTGATCACGTTAAACCAAGATTTTTGTTTGCCGTATCTTCCCGATTTGATTGATCGAAAGCTCGCGGGGCCCGAGCAATCGACGCTCGACGATTCGGACCTCGAATTTCACAAGCGGGAGTACGATCGGTTGCGGGCATCCCTCGAAATCGAATATCAAAACTCGGCCCTCCCAGAAGTAGCCTCGGGGAAGGCGGCGCTCCACGATCTTCTGCTCCGGCTCCGGCAGGCGTGAAGGCAGGCGTTCAAAGCACTTAAGTCACAAGTTGATTGTCGGTACAGTCCGGGACCGGTTGCTAACCCCGCGAGAAATCCACACAATCGTTGATCGCCAACGCGGGCGGCACGAACCCTTAAGGAATCTAATCATGAGCGGACAGGCATTCGGCATCATCGGTCTTGAAGTCATGGGGCGCAACATTGCCTTGAACATCGAGCGCAACGGGTACCCCATTGCCGTGTTTAACCGCACTTATTCCAAGACCGAGGACTTCATCAACAAGCTGGCCAAGGGCAAGAACGCCAAGGGCGCCAAGACCGAGGCCGAGTTCGTCGAGATGCTCGAGAAGCCGCGGCGGATTCTGATCATGGTCAAGGCCGGCAAACCGGTCGACCTGGTGATCGAAGCGCTCAAACCGCACCTGGAACCGGGCGACATCGTCATCGACGGCGGGAACTCACTGTTTACCGACACCGAGCGCCGGTACAAGGACCTGGCCCCGACGGGGATCAAGTTCTTCGGCATGGGCGTCAGCGGCGGTGAAGAGGGCGCGCTCTGGGGACCCAGCATGATGCCGGGCGGCGACCCGGATTCGTACAAACATCTCGAACCGATCCTGAAGAAAGTCGCCGCCAAACCGGAAGACGGCGACGGCGCCTGCGTGACCTACATCGGGTCCGGTGGGTCGGGGCATTTCGTCAAGATGGTTCATAACGGCATCGAGTACGGCGACATGCAGCTGATCGCCGAGGCCTACGACCTGATGAAAAACATCGGCGGGATGGACAACAAGCAGATCAAAGACAAGTTCCTGGAATGGAACGGCGGGGTGCTGAAAAGCTTCCTGATCGAGATCACCGCCAAGGTGATGGACCACATGGACCCGAACGGGACCGGCAAATACCTGGTCGAAATGATCCTCGACAAGGCCGGGCAAAAGGGCACTGGAAAGTGGACCACGCAGACCGCGCTCGATCTGGGTATTTCGATCCCCACGATCACGTCGGCGGTCGACGCCCGCGGAATTTCGGCGTTGAAAGACGAACGCGTGATCGCCTCGAAAGTGCTCGCCGGTCCGCAGCCAAAAAAGACCACGCAGGACATCAAGGCGTTCACGGCGGACGTCGCCGACGCGTTGTATTGCAGCAAGATCTGCTCTTACGCGCAGGGCATGGCTATGCTGTCGGCCGCCGACAAGGAATACAAATACGGCCTGCACCTGGACGAGATCGCCCGCATCTGGAAAGCCGGCTGCATCATCCGCGCGGTCTTCCTGGACGAGATCAAAAAGGCGTTCAAGGAAACCCCGGGCCTGGCGAATCTGCTGATGGCCGACCGGTTCAAGGAAGCGGTCGGACCCCGGCAGGAGGCGTGGCGCCGCATCGTCACGACCGCCATCGCCAACGGAATTCCGACACCGGCGTTCGGCAGCAGCCTGGCGTATTACGACAGCTATCGCCGCGAGCGCCTGCCGGCCAATTTGATCCAGGCGCAACGGGATTTCTTCGGCGCACACACCTACGAGCGGATCGACGACCCGGGCAAGATGGTCCACACCGAGTGGGCCGACGGCTCGAGCAGTCATGTTCCCGGCAGTGATACGAATCCGAAGGATTCCAGCACGATCACCAAGTAGAACGGCGTCTCTGATAGCCGCACGGCCTCGGTTATCCAAGATGTTTTTGCGAGCGACACGCGCATGGCATCGAGCTCAAAACCTCAGGACGCAAAGCTCACCAAACCGGGTCAGTACGACGTCGGTCGGCCGGGGGGAGTGTGCAGCGTCTGCCAGGAGCCGTTACCGCCGGGCACGAAAATCATGGCCAGCCTGCGCGAGACGCCGGTCGGTTTCGCACGGCTCGATATTTCGATGGGGTGCTGGGACAAGGTCGACCGCACGGGCCTGCTCGCGTTCTGGAAAACCAGCGTTCCCAGCCCCGAGGCGAAGAAAAAAGTCTTCGTCGACGATGCCGTGTTGTGCGAACTGTTCGAGCGGCTCAAAGACACGACCGAGCCTGCGAAACTGAATTTCCGTTTCGTGCTCGGGTTGATTCTGATGCGCAAACGCATGCTGGTGTACGAGTCGAGCCGGGAAGAAGACGGCCGAGACTTATGGACGGTTCGCCTTCGGGGCAAAGACCTCATGATGGACTTGCTCAATCCGCGGCTCGACGAGCAGCAGGTCGCCGAGGTCAGCCAGCAGCTCGGAGAAATTCTGAACGAAGAGCTCTGACGGAAGCGACATGAGCCCAATGCGACCCCCGAAAAACAGCGCGACCCGGCGACGCCTCACTCAATGGGCGCTCGGGTTTGCGATTTGCATCGTTGGCAGCGGCTGTTGCGATCAACCGGCCAAACCGGCAGTGAACACCACATGGACCGGCCCGACCGAATCGATCGACGCGGTCGTCCAGCAGATCAACCACAACTCCGCGGCCGTTCCGACGCTGTGGACGCGACTGACCTACACCGCTCGGATCGTCGACGAAAAGAAACAAACGCAAGCCGCGTCCGGTGACGGGGTGCTGGCGTACAGCCGGCCCGGGTCATTGCTGCTCTACGGCAACAAAGACGTGATCGGGCAACTGTTCCAGGTCGGCAGTAATGAAAACGAATTCTGGGTGAAAATCCGCCGGACCAATGACAGCTCCGACTTCTACTGGGGCCATCAGGCCAACGTCGGCAAGCCCTGTTGCCGGTCGCTGCCGTTCGACCCGCAGCTGGTGATCGAGGTCTTGGGGGTCAGTTTGTTCAACACCAACTTTCTCGAGGAGCCCGTCCCGGTGATGCGGTTCGACAACGAGAACGGCGGGGCTTACGTCCTGGATTTTAATCGCCGGTATCCCGACCGGTGGGTGGTGCAGAAAGAGGTCTGGTTCAGCCGAGAGAAAAAGACCCCGATAAAAGTTTTGCTGTTCGACGAAAATGGCCGGGTGATCCTGCAGGCGAAGCTGTCGAACCACGGCCCGGTCGAGCTGCCGAATCAGCCGGCCGAGCGATGGCCCGTCGTCTCCAGGCATTACGACCTGCTGTTCCCCGACAACGGCAATCAGATCAGCTTCGACTTCGACGAGCCGACGACGCAGCACACGTTCCGCCGCGTGACGATCCCGAACCGCTCGACGTTCGTTCGGCCGGAAAAGATCGCGAACGACCAGGTCATTCAGATCGATAAAGACTGCAACTAAGATTGTTGCAATATAAGGCGCCTGTCTTCAGACCGCGGATCGTTCCACGTCAAAAACACGTCGGCGTCAAAATCCTCCGCGGCCTGAAGGCGCGGCTTTAAAAGAACCAGCGCAATAAAAAAGCCGCACTGCGGAGGGTTGCAGTGCGGCTTGGCGGAGGAGGAAACGAGGCTTTTCCGAGACTCGCGGGAACGATCTAAACAAGACACATTACCCTGCGAGCTTCGGCTTATTGTTTAATCATCGTCAGCACCCTTGGACTCGTACTGCCCGCAGACCGTCTGCGGGCAGTACTGCCCTTGGGAACCAACCGCGCTCCAAACATCTGTTTCAGCAATCGAAGCCGCATTTCGCGGCACACTCGATTACTACGAAAATCGTTATAGCGAAGCCGGTGCCATGCTCATGCGAGTTCTATAAATGCCTCAAAAGCTCGGTAAAGCCGCTGGTTTTGTGCACCTTGCCCGTCTGTGGATGCATCGTCATCTGCGCATTTGATAGGCACGGCACGTTTGAAAGGAGGATCGCTGCATAAAAATACACACTAGCCAGACGCGGTTCTCTGCGTTTATAATTTGCCCGGTACAGTAAACCATTTACAGAAGGAGGTCCCAATGAAGACCTACATGCAGATCGCGGGCGTTGTTTTGGCCGGGGCTATGTTTATCGGTTGTGACAACAAGAAGGACCCGAACGCGGTTGATCCGAATGCGCCGATTGCCAAACCCACCATGGACGCGACCAAGGACAATGCCAGCAAGGCCGGCGACGCGGTGAAGGAAAGCTCCACCAAGACCGGTGACGCCATGAAAGAGAACATGACCAAGATGGGCGACGCCGCGAAGGAAGAAGCTACCAAGGCCACCGACGCCGCCAAGGAAAAGGCTCAAGAGCTCAAAGATAAGATGAAGTAATACCGACATTTGTTTTATGTCGCCGGCCGTGTGACCGAACACCGGTCGAGAAACTAAAAAGCCCTGGAATCAGCGACTGCTGATTCCAGGGCTTTTTTGAATACTAAGTCGCGTCCGTTGTTCGACGCGATCAATGGTTTACTGATTGCCGAAGTTCTTGTTCGCCAGCGTGGTGCCTGCGGTCAGTGTGACGTCGTAGAACGCGGCCGTCGTCAGCTTCTTACCGCTCGGCACGACTTCGCGGACGCGGTAGTTACCGGCCGCGAGGTTGCCGAACGAGAACTGCCCGTTCGACCCGGTCACGGCACTGGTTTCACCACTGTCCTTGACGCCGTTCTTGTTCGTGTCGAGGAAGATCGTCGCGTTTGTAATCACCTTTTCCGTCGACTGCCATTTGCCGTCGCCGTTGGCATCGGCGAAAACGAAGCCCGAAATAGTCCCGGTCTTCACGGTCGAGCTCGCGGTGTCGGTGAAGTTTTCGCCGGTGACCGACTGCCCGGTTGCGAGCATCACGTTGATCGGCGAAGACGACGGCGACGTCTGCGTATACCCGGACGGGACCACTTCTCGGATGTGGTACGTGCCCGCGGCCAGCCCGGCGAACGCGTACGTTCCCGACGAGCCGGTAACGATCCGTTGCTCGGTCGAATCGAGCGCGCCGTTGTTGTTGGAGTCTAGGTAAACGGTCACGCCGGAGAACGCCGAGGTCACACCGCTGACGATCTTGTTGATCGTGCCCGCGATGGAACCGGTGCTGGTGGTGCCGCCGGCATTGCCGAAGTTCTTGTTCGTCGCCGCGGTCGTGCTCGACAGCGTGCTGTCGTAGAACGCGACGGTGGTCTGCCTGGCCCCGGACGGTAAGACTTCGCGGACGCGATACGTGCCCGCGGCAAGCCCGGTGAAGCTATAGGATCCATTCGACGCGGTGGTCGTCCGCGTCTCGGACGTGTCCAGAACCCCGTTCTTGTTCGAGTCGAGATACACGGTGACGCCGGCCACGCCTTTCTCGGTCGACTGCCATTTGCCGTCGCTGTTGGTGTCGCCGAACACGTTACCGGAGATGCTCGCCTTCCCGGCCGTGGACGCCGCGGTGTCGGTGAAGTTGATGCCGGTCACGTTCTGACCGGTCGCCAGCGTGACATTCGTCGGGGACGACGTCGGCGACGTCTGCGTGTAACCGGACGGGACCACTTCGCGGACGTGGTACGTCCCGGCGGTCAACCCGCTGAACGTAAACGCACCGGCGGAGTTCGTAACCGCGGTTTTCTCGCCCGAGTCCAAGGTGCCGTTGCTGTTCGAATCGAGGTAAACGGTCGCGCTGGCAAACCCGGACGTCGAGCCGCTGACCACTTTGGAAACCGAACCGGAGATCGAGCCGGTCGTGACCACGTTCCCGTTGCTGATCGTGACCGGTGAACCGACCTGCAAGGTGCCGGATTCATCGGTCGTCTTAACCCCGTCTTCGAGCCAGACCGCTTCGAACGATCCCCCGCTGATGGTCCGCACGCGGAAGTTCAGGCTGGTCGGGCCGCCCGAGTTCAGCTTGCTGACGGTATACGTCAACGTCCCGACCATGAACGACTGCGTGTTGCCCGAGACCGTTCCGTCTTGAAGAATGCCGCCGGCCCGCGGGTTGAAAAACCCGGCGATGACCGAATTGTCGTTACTGCCGATGTCGAGCCCGCCGTCCCCGTTCAGGTCCTTCGGAGTTCCGTCCTGGGCGGCGAACGCCGTATAGTCCGGCGTCACGCTGGACTTCATGTTTCCGATGATGCTTCCAGAATTACTCGGTGTTCCCAGGATCGAACCCGTCACCGACTGGAATCCGTCGTTCGAACCCGACTGCTTGCCCGCAATCGTCACCCAGACTTGGAGATCAACCACTTGGCCGACCGAGCTTACCGTCGCTGATTTCCCGCCGTTGCTCGCGACCCGCAGGTCGACAGTTGCCGACATCAGCTGGCGATTTTCCAGCCGTTCCAGCAGCGACCGACGGGCGACAACGGGACGAGCAGCAGCAATATTTTTTCGACGACGATTCCAAGTCATGTTCTGGCCCTCACAGTGAAGAAAATGGTCTGGCTTTTAACGGGAGCAAAAAGCCCGGATCCGCGTGATACGTTTCCCGCCGGGGTCGCGATGCCGCAGCTTGTTCACTTACTACTCAATATACCCCGCAGAATACGAGAGGTTCTGCGTTATCGAAAAATTTAGTCCGCGTCGACTAACACCTATTCGAGCTAACGACTGCTGTTTTAACGCCGTACAGCCGTCTCAGCCCACGCCTTCTGCAAGCCTTCTCCAAACCACCACGCGACGACGACTCTGTATCTAGTAATGACGTCGTCGGCAGTCACATACAACACAATTTCACCGATTTTCGAATTAAATTTCGTACACTTCAGCTGTACTGGATTGCAGATGCCCCAGCAGCGCGGCCGCACCCAGCGGTTTTCCCGTAATCCGCTTTATCAGTTCGCGAGCGGAGTACCGCTTGCCCTGGCTATGCACGTTCTTACCAAGCCAGCCCAGCAGCGGTGAAAAGGTCCCGGAAGCAAACTGAGCGTCCAAATCCCCCAGGTCAACCTTCGCCTGTTCGAACAGTTGGGCCGCGTACAGATTTCCCAGTGTGTAAGTCGGGAAGTAACCGATCGCGCCGCCCGACCAATGGATATCCTGCAAGACCCCGGTCGCATGGTCCGGCGGGGTGACTCCCAGGTATTTTTTCATCCGGTCGTTCCACGCCCCGGGCAGCTCGGCTACCGCCAGGTCGCCGGTGACCATCGCCTGTTCCAGCTCGAATCGGATCAGGATGTGCAGGTTATAGGTCGCCTCATCGGACTCGGTTCGAATCAGGCTCGGCCGCACTTCGTTGATCGCCGCGTACCAATCGTCATCGCTTACCCCCTGCAGGGCCTGCGGGAAAATCGCCCGGGCGGCGGGACCAAAATGCGTCCAGAACGACCGGCTCCGGCCGACCAGGTTCTCCCACATCCGCGACTGGCTTTCGTGAATGCCCAACGAGATCGACGACCCCAACGGCGTGCCGAAGTGCTCGGCCGGCAAACCCTGCTCGTACAACCCGTGCCCGGTCTCGTGCAGCACGCCGAAGAAAGCGTCGCCAAAAAACTGCTCGTCGTACCGCGTCGTCATCCGCGTGTCGCCCGGTCCGATGCCGGAACAAAACGGGTGCACGCTGACATCGAGCCGACCGGCCTGGAAATTAAACCCCACGGCGGCCGCGGCCAATCGCGCGAGCTTTTCCTGTCCCGCCGCGGGGTAGTGCCGGCACAAAATATCCACCGGCGGGCGACGCGACGACCCGCGGATTTTGTCGATCAATTGCACCAGCGGGCCCCGCAGCGATTCGAACACCGCCGTCAGATCCGCCGTCGTGTCGCCCGGCTCGAATTCGTCCAACAGCGCGTCGTACGGGTGGGCCTTGTAGCCCACGCATTCGGCTTCGTGCCGCTTCAACTTCAGCGTCCGGTCCAGCCACGGCTCGAACATCGCAAAGTCCGACTTGCTCCGCGCTTCCGCCCACACCTGTTGCGCGAGCACGGCCGTCCGCGTCTGCTCTTCCACCAACGCCGTGGGCAGTTTGGTCGCCCGGTCGTAATCGCGACGGGTCTCGCGGACGTTCACCAGCGCGTCTTCGTCGAGCGCGACCGCTTCCAGTTCTGATAACCATTCCCCGATCCGCGGAGATGTCGACCTCTCGTGAATCATCCGCGCGAGCATGGACGACTGCTGTGCGCGAAGCTCAGTGCCCCTGGCCGGGAGCTGCGTCCGCTCGTCCCAGCCGAGCACGGAACTAACCGAAGACAGAAGCGAAATGTCGCGGAGTTCCGCGATCAGCGATTGATAAGTGCTCACCCAGGCTGCCATGCGCGACAGTATCGACGCCCGGCCGGACCGGTACAATGCGCCCGGCGTTGACACCCGTTTAGCCGGCCCGCTCGCGGGCCGATCCCGCGACTGCAATCTTGCCGGTTCGACACCACGAGGATCAGTGTTCATGGAAAAAACTGCCGCAAACGAGCCGACTCAATCCCAATCGCCGCTCCCCGGTTCCCGCCTGGCGTTGACCCTGCTGCTGCTGATCAACATGTTCAACTATATCGACCGGCAGGTGCTGTCCGCGGTCGAACCGAACATCTCGCAGACGTTTTTCCCCGGCGCCGAAACCCCCGCCGTGCTGGCGAAGATGGGGCTTCTCAGCACGGCGTTTATCCTCTCCTATATGGTTGCCGCGCCGCTGTTCGGCTGGCTCGCCGATCGAACCTCCCGCTGGCTGTTGGTCGGCATCAGCGTGCTGCTCTGGAGTTGCGCGACCGCCGGCAGCGGGTTCGCCGGCACGTTTACCATCCTGCTGTTCACCCGGCTGTTCGTCGGCATCGGTGAAGCCGGGTACGGACCGGCCGCGCCGACCATCATCTCCGATTTCTACCCGGTGGCCCGGCGCGGATCGGTGCTGTCGTGGTTCTACGTCGCCATCCCCGTCGGCAGCGCGCTCGGTTACGTCATCGGCGGGGCGGTCGGCGCGTCGTTCGGCTGGCGCTGGGCGTTCTACATCGTCACCATCCCCGGCCTGCTGCTCGGGCTCTGGGCGCTGTTCATGAAGGACCCGCCCCGCGGGGCACACGATGGTGGCGCCCACAGCGGAGCCGCGAATGGCGGCGGTCATACTCTTCCGAAGATGGCGGACTACCTGAACCTCTTAAAGGTCCGGTCGTTCGTGCTCAACACCGCCGCCATGGCGGCCATGACCTTCGCGATCGGCGGCATCTCGTATTGGATGCCGAGGTATCTCACCTCAGACCGGCACCTGCCGCAGAACGCGAAAGTCATCTTCGGCGGGATCACCGTCGTCGCCGGTCTCGGCGCGACCCTGCTCGGCGGACTGGCCGGCGATAAGCTGCGCGCCCGCTTCGGCGGGTCGTATTTTCTAGTGTCCGGCGTCGGCATTCTCTTGGCCGTCCCGTTCACGCTCGCAATGCTGTACACGCCGTTCCCTTTCGCCTGGGTCATGCTCTTCGGCGCAGTCTTCTTCCTCTTCTTCAACACCGGGCCGGCCAACACCGCCTTGGCGAACGTCGTCAGCCCGTCGATCCGCGCGTCGGCATTCGCAGTCAACATTTTCGTGATTCACGGACTCGGCGACGCGCCGTCCCCGCCGATCCTCGGGTACATCGCCGGCAAGTGTGGGTGGAACGCCGCGTTCATCGTCGTCGCCAGCTGCATGGCACTGGCCGGCGTCCTCTGGTTGATCGGCACACCGCATTTGAAGCAGGACACGGACGCGGTATCGCAGCCGACTTAGACATCGGCATCGTCATGCAGATCTTGGTTGCCTGCCAGCACCGTAAAGCCGATGGGTTCACTGTGGACAGATTTTTAACAAAAAGGAATCAGGTTGGTATATTTCTATCAGTTTAAGCAGAAAATTTTACCGCGACGCTCAAGTCCAACAGTCTACTGTAGGGGCAGATCAAAAGACGCTATGAAGAAGTCGCCGGGCGAAGAGAGTGTTGCGGGCTGATCAACGAAGTGAGGGTGTTGTGCAGAAGAAGCGAAATAGCACACTTCGAATATTCATCTACGTTGCGACGGCCATCATGTGCCAAGGAATCATCGTTGCATTGAGACACAGCGATCTCATTGCGGGCTACGGCAGGGACTGGATCAGCTTTGCTGTTTGCGCCGTGATTTTTTTCCCCATTGCTCTTGGCGATTATCTTATCAACGGACGATAGCTGAATCGGCGTTTTTGGATTCGTCCCTTCGGGACTGCCGCTAAACGGGACTCACACTTCGATCGCGGGCAGTTTCCCGTCCAGAAACGCCTGCAAGAATCCCGCCGCGGCGACGGCGTCGAGCTGTTGTTTTTTTCGCTTCTGCGTCATCTTCTCGCCGGCCTTTTTTCGATCCGTGAGTTGCTGCTCGGCGGCGAAGCTGCTGAGGCGTTCGTCGACGAAGATGATGTCGACCGGCGGGAGCAGGTCTGCCGCCGACTGCGCGAGCGTGGCGGCCCACGCACGAACACTCCGGGCGGCGGGGCCCGTGCTGTCGTCCATATTAATCGGCAGCCCGATCACGATCCGCCGGACGGCTTCGGTGCGGACGACTTTTAAAATCGGCTCGATCGCTTGGACCGGATCGGTCACGAACAACACCTCGAGCGGCGTCGCCCACGCCCCGCCCTCGTCGCTGATCGCCAGCCCGACGCGCCGGGTCCCGAGATCGATCGCCAGTGTTCGCATCGTGGCACGGGGCAACCCCGTTTAGCGGTCGCCCCGAAGGGGCACGTTCGACGTTAACGACACCAAAAGCGCCCCTGCGGGGCAGCCGCTAAACGTGTACTTATTGAAAGCGGTTCCCGAACTTCTCCTTGATCTTCCCGACCAGGTCTTTGACACGCTGGCTTTCATTCTTCGGACAAATCAGCGTCGCGTCCGGCGTGTGCACGATGATCATGTCCGTCACCCCGATCGTGCTGATCAAGTGGTCCGGCGCGGTGCTGAAAATGATGTTGTCGTCGCTGTCGATCAAAATGCAGCTGTTGGATTCGACCGCGTTGTTGTGCTCATCGGTCGCCAGCGTCTCGGCCAGGCTCGTCCACGAACCGACGTCCAGCCAGTGCACCGGCATCTCGACGACTGCCACTTGCGCTTTGCCCTTGCCCTGGCCTGCCGGTTCCATGATGGCGAAATCGACGCTGATCTTTTTCAACGTCGGGTAAACTTCGTTGACCACCTTTTCCTGATCGGGCGTGCCCCAGGCGTCGGCAATCTTGGCAAGCCCGTTGTACGTCTCCGGCAAATGCGCCCGCAGTTCTTCGAGCACCGTGTCAGCGCGCCAGACGAACATGCCGCTGTTCCAGTAGTACCGGCCGGACTCGACGTACCGGTCGGCGGTCGGCTTGTCCGGTTTTTCACGGAACGCCAGGACGCGATAGGCCTTGCCGCCGTTGTTCACTTCCATCGCCTCACCGCGGTGCACGTACCCCAGCCCGGTGTGCCCGAATGTCGGCACGATGCCGAACGTCACCAGCGCGTTGGGGTGAGTCTCGGTCAACGCGAACGCGGTCTTGATCGCCTGCTGAAACGCTTCGATCGGTTCGATCACGTGGTCGGCGGTCACCACCGCACAGACCGCGTCGGGGTCTCGCTTTTTCAAAACCGCGGCGGTGTACCCCACGGCGGCGGCGGTGTCCCGGCCCATCGGTTCGCCGATGATGTTTTCCTTCGGCAGGTCCGGCAGGTCTTCCATTACCAGCGGCGCGTGCGCTGCGGCGGTGCAGACATAAATCTGGTTCGCCGGGAGCATGCCCCGCAGGCGTTCGTAGCTGACCTGGAGCAGACTTTTTCCCCGTACCACGCGAAGCAGCTGCTTCGGCTTGTCGCCGCGCGAGATCGGCCAAAGCCGCGTACCTGAACCGCCCGCCATGATGACGCCGTATTGCATGATGAAAGTTTTATACCAGAAAGAATGCCGTGCAACGGGAACGGTTGCCTAACATCCGCCGATCGATCCACGGGCGCGTCAGTTTGGTTCGACGGGTCCCGTGATTACGCCGAGCCAACGGCAAACTCGTTGCCATATCGACCGGCGTTGATCTTTCGCGAATTGTGTTCATTTCCAACCCCTGTTGCTTGGGAGCACATGCCCATCACCTCCTGGATTCTTGAAGACCAGCTGTCCGTGCCGCTCGCGCCGCCGGGCCGACCGGTGCTGATGATCGAATCGGATTTTTCGTTCCGCATGTGGAAATATCACAAGAAGCGGCTGACATTTTTAATCAGCGCGATGCGCCACTTCCGCGATGAGCTGATCGCCGCCGGTCGTGAGGTGCATTATTACGCGCTAAAGCCCAGGGGTTACCGCGACAGCCTTTCCGCGATCCGGCACTACGTCAAAACCACCGGCAATCGGCTTTTCAGCACGATCCTGCCGAGCGAATACCACACGAAAGTTTGGCAGGAATCGCTCGAGGAAAAACTGAAGATCGAGATCGACTTTCAGCCCAACGAGATGTTCCTGACCGACCGCGACGAATTCGCGGTCTGGGCACGGTCGATGAAATCGCCGTTGATGGAGAATTTCTATCGGCGGACGCGCGTGCAGCACAACGTCCTGATGGCCCGCGGGAAACCGGTCGGTGGGGCGTGGAACTTCGACAAGCTGAATCGCAAACCGGCCCCCGGTGCCCTGCTCATGCCCCCGGTGCCGAACTACCCGCCCGACGAAATCACGCGCGAGGTCATGGACGAAGTAAACCGAAGATTTCCCGACCACCCCGGGTCGACCGACGGGTTCGACTACCCGGTGACCCGCGCCGACGCCGCCGCGGCATTGCAGGATTTTCTGGACCATCGCCTTCCGCTGTTCGGGGACTACGAAGACGCGATGCTGTCCGATCACGGGCTGCTGTACCACTCGCGGTTGTCGTCGGCGATCAACAACGGGCTGATCGAGCCGATGCAGGCGATCCGCGGGGCCGAGGAACGCTTGAAGAATCAGCTCGCGCCGGTCAACGCGGTCGAGGGGTTCGTCCGCCAGATCCTCGGTTGGCGCGAATACATGTACGGTATCTATTGGACCTTCATGCCCGAGTACCGCGACCGCAACGCCCGGGGCGAGACGGCCCCGCTGCCCGACTTCTTCTGGACCGCCGACACGAAGATGAACTGCCTGGCTCACACGATGAAGCACGTGGTCGACCACGCCTACAGTCATCACATTCAACGGCTCATGATCATCTGCAACTTTGCCACGCTCGCGGGGCTGAACCCGCAGTCGGTGAACGACTGGTTCCTGGAGATGTACATCGACAGCCACGACTGGGTCGTGACGCCGAACGTGGTCGGGATGGGCATGAACGCCGACGGCGGCACCTGCGCCACCAAGCCTTACGTCAGCTCCGGGGCGTACATCAACCGAATGAGCGATTATTGCAAATCCTGCCGGTACAAGGTCGCCGAACGCACCGGCCCGGACGCCTGCCCGTTCAACTATTTGTACTGGACGTTCCTGGAAGCCAACCGAAAGAAGCTCGAGACCAACCCCCGCATTGGCATGGTCCTGAAGAACCTCGACAAATTTGACCCGCAGACGCTGCAGGACATGCGCGAGCAAAAGCAATCGCTGTTGAAGCAGCTGACCCCGACGGGGCAGTATTAAGCGTGGGCACCCCCGGGCATCAAAACTTTGCAGGCGATAAAATGCGGCCTACGAGACCTTCGCGACGACCGCATTTGCCAGATCCGAGCAGACCTTTCGAAGCAGTTCCCAGGTCTTCCGGTGATAGTCTTCGGTGACTTCAATCCGCTGGCCGTCCTTGTAGCGAGCCAGTGCGCCGGATTTGGATTCGTACGTCTTATTGGCCACGCCTCGGTTGTGAACAAGCACGTCCCGTGACGCCTTGGCTTCGGCGAGGTCGGCGATCTCGTCCTGCGAGGGGCATCCGGAGCTTTGCCTTTTCTTCGAGATAGTCGAACCACCCGGCCGGACGGATATACAGAATCTCGTTAAGTTCCCGGTTCACCACACGAGCGATAAGCGATTCCACGTCTGCGGAGTCCAAAACTTCTTTGAAATCAATTTTTTTGCTGCCCAGACTTTTGGGATACGCTGTGAGCCAGAGGCGGACGAGGTCGAAAAAGTAGTTCTCAAAGATCGAGATGAATTGCTGGAACGTCGCCTCGGCCAGTTGTTCGGCGACATATCCACGCGATTTGGCGGCGAGTTCGACGTGCGTTGTTGTCGTTCCGGTCGTCAAATTGCGAATTGAAAGCGTCTGGCCGGCGGCAACGAATCGGCGGACCAGTTCCCAGGCTATCCTGGTATCGGTGTAATAGTCGTGGGCAGAATTCAGATCGGCCAGTACGCGATCCCGCAGCGATGTGATGTCGTCGACCAGTGACATGCGATCCGATCAGCCGACGTCGTCCAGTATATATTGCACCGCCGACGCGTCGGCCCCTCGACCCAGATTGATGACGGCTATTTCGGGCGTGCCGTTCAAAGAAATCGCATGTTCGTCGACCCGAAAAGGGACGCCATGCTTGCCCAGAACCGCTTTAACCTCGTCGAGCTGGCTGACGGGGACCATGATGTACGGCCCGGCCGTCCCGTCTGTCGAAACTGTCAACCGCTGTCTTGTCGACGAATCATTCATCAGCTGTTCCAGGAAAACCTGCCGCAAGTATAGACGCGACTGCCTGTTTAATAAACCGTGATCACCTCGCCCGGGTTCCGCACTCTCTAAAATGGAAAGACCCGGCAGCCGATCGTGTCGCGCACCAAAATTGACCGAAAATCGACGAAAAAGGAACTATTCGGGCACATTGAAAACGATTTCGATTCCGACTTGAAAACGCGGAACTCTGTGGCACAATCGCGGCGGTCAATTGCCTTAGCGCACACAAATTGATCATCGACCAACGGACTGGCCGATACACCGAGTGAACCGCCGACCGGGCCCTACGGATTGTTTGGGTGCCGTCCGGGACGTGCGGTCGGCATTCGGGACTCTCGGGTTCTTTTCGAACCTTTGACCCAAGGACGGGTAATCATGGATTCATTTCGCATTCGCGGCGGTTCACGACTCAAAGGGAAGATCGAAATCAGCGGGAGCAAAAACTCCGCGCTGCCCATCGTCGCCGCCTGCCTGATGGCCGGTGAACAGAAGATGACCCTGCACGGCGTCCCCCGCCTGTCGGACATCGATTCCATGACCAAGCTGGTCGGTCAGCTCGGTTGCCACGTCTACCGCCACGACCCGATCAACAAAACCGTCGGGGACGGCCCCGACCTGAACGGCCCGCTCGACATCGAAGTCCTCGACGAGAAGCAGTGCCATGCCCATTACGACATCGTCAAAACCATGCGGGCCAGCATCTGCGTACTCGGACCCCTGCTGGCCAAGCGCGGCAAGGCCATCGTGTCGATCCCCGGCGGGTGCGCGATCGGTGACCGGCCGGTCGATCTGCACGTCCGCGGGCTCCAGAAGCTTGGCGCTGAATTCACCACCGAAGGCGGGAACATCGTCGGCACCGTCAAAGGCCGGCTCAAGGGTTGCCGGATGTACCTCGGCGGCGCCCAGGGCCCGACCGTGCTGGGAACCATCAATGTGATGTGCGCCGCCGCATTGGCCGAAGGGGACACGGTCCTCGTCGGCGCCGCCTGCGAGCCGGAAGTCACCGACTGTGCCGAGATGCTCAATAAAATGGGCGCGAAGATCAAAGGTCACGGCACCCCCGAAATCCGCATCGAAGGCGTCGAACGCCTCACCGGCACCCAACACCGCATCATCCCCGACCGCATCGAATGCGGTACTTTCATCATGGCCGCCGCCATCACCAACGGCGAGCTCGAGCTCAAGCACTGCAACATGGACCACCTGATCGCCGTCAGCGATCGCCTCGATGAAATCGGTGTGAAATGTGAACGCAAGGACAATTCGGTGATCGTCTCAGCCACCCGCCGATTGAACCCCATCGAGATGGTCACCCAGCCGTTCCCCGGCTTCCCGACCGACCTGCAGGCCCAGCTTATGGCATTGCTCTGCCTCGGCGACGGCATCAGCGTCGTCACCGAACGCATCTTCCCCGACCGGTTCCTGCACGTCGGTGAACTCAACCGCATGGGCGCCCGCGTCCGCAAGGAAGGCCCGACCGCCATCATCCAGGGTGTGAAAGAACTGCAAGGCGCGAGCGTCATGGCCAGCGACCTCCGCGCGTCGGCCGCGCTGGTGCTCGCCGGCCTGGTCGCCCGTGGCGAAACCCGCATCGACCGAGTCTATCACATCGATCGTGGCTACGAAAAGATCGAACAAAAGCTCGCCGCCGTGGGTGCGGACATCACCCGCTTCAACGAATCCCGCGGGGCCGCCTGAGGCTTCGCCCCGGCTTCGGTTTACTTGACGATTGGCAACCAACCTGGGCGCCCGACCGAGGCTCCGCGTCCAGAACCTGGCCCGCCGAGCGTCACCAAGCCGAAATCATGGGTCGGCGGGTGACAGAGCAAATCCGCACCGCCGTAATATAAACTTGTTGACCCGACTACTGCGCCGGAGCTATGGTATTGACAGGGGTTTGCGGAGAGATAGTCGTGCCGAATACGCTAGCCGAGGAGATTAAAAAGCGGCTGCCTTTCGAAAGCCCCGCCGAGGAAGCATTTCTGAACCTGATGCGGACCCACGCGGTCCTAACCGGCCCTTCGGAAAAGCTATTCAAACAGCACGGCATCTCCCCGGCCAAGTACAACATCCTCCGAATCCTCCGCGGTGCCAAAATCACCGGCGAAGCCTGTAAACACGGCCTCCCCAGTCTCGAGATCGCCGACCGCCTGATCGCCCGCGTCCCCGACATCACCCGCTTAGTCGACGGGCTGGAAACCGACGGATATGTCGCCCGCACCCGCTGTATCGAAGACCGCCGGGTGGTCTACGTCGGCATCACCCCCAAGGGCCTGCAACTGATCGACCAGCTCGCCCAACCCCTCTGCGAATCCCACAAAGACATCCTCGGTCACATGTCCCCCGCGGACCTCGAACAACTCAGCGCGCTGTTGTTCAAAGCGAGGCATAGAGAAACGATGAACGATGAACGATGAATGCAGAACGAAGAGAAGACGCCGAGATCGAATGCTTTTCTCTGCCGTTCATCCTCATCATTTCCCCTTACCCGCCGGCGCGATCGGCTTGCCGACGACGCCGACAATTGGGCGCTGATGTTCAATGCGAGGTATAAGGAAATGCAGAATGCAGAACGAATAGCGGCATAAAATTATGACTGCCAAGGTCTTCTCTTGGTTCTGCATTCATCGTTCATCATTCATCATTTCCCCAAGACCCACGCCGGCGCGATCGGCTTGCCGACCACGCCGGTCGCCTTGCCGTCGCTGACCAGCTGCAGGATCGCGTTGCTGAACGCCGGCAGATCGTCCGGGCACCGGGCCGTAATGATCGGGCCGTCGACCACGCATTCCTCGTCCACCCAGTTCCCGCCGGCATTAATCACGTCGTCTACAATGCTCATGTAACTCGTGCACCGCCGGCCACGCAACGCCTTGGTCGAACAGAGCATCCACGGCCCGTGGCAGATCGCCGCCATAGGGATCTGCTGCTCGGCCGCGGCGCGTACCAGTTTCACCATGCCTTCCGACCGCCGCATATGATCCGGCGACGTCCCACCCGGGATCACGATCAGCGCATAATCCGAAGCCCGCACGTCCGCCGCCGCCAAGTCCGACTTCTGCGGATACCCGTGCTTCCCGACATACGTTTCCCCCGCCTTCGGGCCGATGACCTCGACCACGTGCCCCGCCTCCTTTAACCGCAACCGCGGATATTGAAGCTCCAAGTCTTCGTAAATCTTCTCGACCAGAATTGCAATTTTCGCCATAAATCCTCTCAAAATTAGGTTTCTTAGCCGATCACCTGCTAAACATCTTACCCATCTTTCCCGAAATCAAGAATTCGGGAACGAATGTCGCAGATCGAACTAGGATGGTTTGATAAGTGTATTTCAATTCATTAGTTGTGTTGCGATCGATCAAAAGTGGGGGTTTAGGGCTTAGTTGCACCGCCGCGCAATCCGATAGAGCCGATCGAACGGCAATTGTAGTAATTGCCGGAAGGCCGGCACCGTATAATCTGTGAAATGACAATGCCGCCCCGCATCATGTACATCGAAGATAAATCTACGGCGGCACCGTCGAAATCGACGAAGATGCCCGCGAGGAATACTGGACCGCCATCCGCAACGAGCCGCACAACAAACACCTGCCGATCACCCACGATTGATAACGGCCCCGATTCACATTCCGGATGTCACCGCAGGAAAACCCCGTTTAGCGGCTGTCCCGCAGGGACGCATCTTGGACCGGCGAAAAGCGTCCCTGCGGGACGGCCGCTGAACGCAGATTTTGGACAGTTCTATCTGGACGGTGTACAACGAGCGTCTAACCAAATTCTGCTGTGGCTCAACCCGCGCCTACGACTTGCCAGACGCAATCCCTTTTCCCCGAATGCGGCACCGGGACCGCCGGCATTCAGAGCCCAACACACGGGAAATGACCAGCGACAATGAACAAACGTTTCACCATCACGTTCCCGCCGGACCGGCCGTACGAGTTTTACTCAAACGTATTCTATTTCGGTGAGGCGTTGCACCGCCTCAAGGAGCATCCAAGCGCATCTGCTTTGCCTGGCAATTCGACGATGTATTTGATGCAAGCGCTGTTAACGCTCGACAGCTTCATTTAACATTCACCCTCCGGCTGAACTCATGCCAACTACCATTCCCGTATCAAACGAGTATCGCGACGCGATCCGGTTCGTCGTCGTGCTGCAGGTTTTGCTGACTTTGCTGTTTATCACTCTTCTCGACGACGGACATGTCGCGAAGATCGCCGGTTATGCCATGATCGGCTTCTGGGCAGGGGTCGCCGTGATGCTCGCGCGGCGACCGCAAACCCCGGGGCATGCTGACCTGCTGTACATCCGATACGGCTATCTGGCATCGCTCGTCGTGGCCGGTTTCTGCGCCGCGGTGCTCGACAAGTAGTGCATTTCTGCGGGTAGACTCGAAGGTTGCGAGCCCGGCGTTTGATAACGCGATGCGTTAAAGTTGGTGTCGATGAAAACGAAGTTGCTCTCCATCGATTATGCATCTCCGCAATCAGAACCAGGCATTACCGTCGTGCAGGTTGCCACGCTCGGTTTGTTTCTGTGCGGCAACGGCGCGGTCTGCTTTTACCGCGGCGTTCTTTCGCTATGGGGATGTACCGGCAACGGATGGGCGGTGCTGCAAACCTTCGATGGATGGTTTTGCTTCATCATGATTGCATTCGGCGCATTCTGCGTCCTCGTCGGAATCGTCCTAGTCGTGGTATGCGTCCGAGCGTTCTGCGCCAATTAGTCGGTCGGAGCGTGGGCAGGACTTCTGTTAGGTAACCCGCTTCCGAGTATGTCTCGCGTCGCACGCCGAATCGTCGCCGGCCTTTTGCTCGCCGCCGCGGTCGCGATGGCGGTGCCGGTGATCCGCCAGATTCGAGCGTCCGACGACGGCGGACCGCCGTTGGGGGCTGTCTGCGTGGCATTGCCGTCGCTGGTTTTGCTGATCGCCGCCGGTGTGGTGTGGCAGGGGAAACCGCGTCGCCGCGGGTAACTGATCGAGCGCGATCGTCGGTCGTGGTCGTACGTCATTCGTTTAGCGGCGGCCCGGAGGGCCGGGCTGGGCGCGATCAACGATGTGACCTTGAAGAAAACCCGGCCCTCCGGGCCGCCGCTAGACGTCGACTTCAGAAATCTGCGCTTATCGCCTCACCGTCACCGTCATCGTGGACCGGTTCGGCGCTTGCCGATACCATTGCCGCGACTGTGCCGCACGCTTACCCGGTGATGCTCGACGTGACTGATCTGCTCGTCGTGATCGTCGGCGGGGGGGCGGTGGCGGCGCGGAAGGCGGCGGGTGTGCTCGAGGCCGGCGGATCGCGGGTCCGCGTCGTCGCGCCGATGTTTGTTCCCGCGATGCCGACGGACGTCGACCGGCGGGTGAAACGATACGCGTCGGGCGATTTGACCGATGCGGATATGGTCTTTGCCGCGACCGATTCGGCGGCAGTGAACGATGCGGTGGTGATCGACGCCAAGGCGGCGGGGATCTGGGTCAGCCGGGCGGACGGCAGCGACGCGTCGCCGGGCGATTTCGTCACGCCGGCAAAATTCCAACAGGGATCGGTGCTCGTCACCGTCTCGGCCGGGAGCGCGGCGCTGGCGGTGAAAATCCGCGACGGCATTGAACAGCGATTCGACCCCGCATGGTCGGCCATGGCCGACGCCATGGCGCGGCTTCGGCCGGTGATCCTGTCGTCGACCCTCGGCCCGGTCGCCAGGCGTGATCTGTTTCGCGACCTGGCCGGTGACGATGCGATGAAGATACTGGCCACCGGTGGACCGGCGGCCCTGTCACGATGGGTCGAGCAGCGGACGAACCTTACAGTAGATTTGAAGCTCGAAGAACGCCCCGGCGTCTAAGATACCGGATTGGATTCCCCGGTCCCGCGGCGTGCGGATTTGTCTCGACGGGTCATGACAGAATAGGAACGTTTTCGTTGTTCGCGCCGACCACCCCGCAAATCGCCCTGCTGTTCGCCGCCGTGGCGTTCTTCGCGGTGGGCGGTCTGATTTCCGTCGCCCGGCTGCGCTCGAACACCCGCACGATGCGGATCGTCGGCAAGTCCTGTCTCTACTGGGGCACGACCACGGCAGTCGCGGTGTTGATCTGGCACAGCGCCGCCCGCGGGCGGTGGGTGCCGATCGGCGACAATTTCGACGCGCTGATCTGGCTCGCGGTGCTGTTGTCGCTGTTCGCCGCGTACGTGCAGGGGACTAAGCCGCTGGCGGCGTTGGACTGGTTCATCATGCCGATCGTGATCGCGTTGCTCGTGTTCGCCGCGGTGTTCGGCCGGACGCAGTTTCACCCGTACGTCGGGCACGCCTGGACGTACGTGCACCGGTCGACCAGCTACGTCGGGGCGGTCGCGTTCGCCGTCGCCGCGGCGAGCGGGGCGATGTACCTGGGCGCGAGCGCCCGGCTTCGTCAGAAACAGCCGTCGTCGGTTTATCTGGGTTCATTGGAACGACTCGAACGGCTCACGATGACGGCCGTCACGCTGGGGTTCGCATTGTTGACCATCGGCATCATCACCGGCGCGTTCGAAATGTTCGCGATGGGCAAGCCCACCTCGCCTTGGAAACTGGTGCTGACCGGTTCGGTCTGGGTGGTTTACGCAGTGGTGCTCCACGCGCCGTTGAACCCGATTTTCCGGGGCAGGCGGGCGGCCGTGCTGAGCGTGATGGGGTTCGCGCTGATGCTGGGAACGCTGGTCGCCGTTCAGTTCGGGACGGGGGCGGCGCGATGAGTGCTCGCAACATTCATATCAGCCGGGGGGCACGCTGATGCAACGGCTTCACCTGCTCGGACTGAACCACACGACCGCGCCGCTGGAAGTGCGCGAACGGCTGGCGTTCAACCCGACGCAGCGGGCGGCGGCGATGGCGAGCTTTCACGAGCGGTTCCCGCAGTGCGAAGCAGTGCTTCTGTCGACCTGCAACCGGGTCGAGCTGTACACGTCCCGCGCGGTGCACGGGCACCCGCGTGTCGAAGAAGTGGTCGACTTTTTGACCGGGTTTCATGCCGTGCCAAGCGACGCGGTCCGCCCGCACCTGTATCAAAAGTCCGATCAAGAGACGGTCGAGCACCTGTTCACGGTGTCGTCGTCGCTCGACTCGATGGTGCTGGGGGAGACGCAGATTCTCGGGCAGGTTCGCGAGGCCTACGATGCGGCCCGCGAGCAGTCGTGTACCGGCGCGATGCTGAACCCGTTGTTCCAGAAGGCGATCGCGGTGGGGAAGCAGGTCATGCGGGAGACCGCCCTGGCCGAGGGACGGCTGAGCATCGCCAGCGTGGCCGTCGATTACGCCGGGCGGATCTTCGACCATTTTAACGACAAGACCGTGCTGTGCATCGGCGCGGGGAAGATGGCGCAGCTGGTGCTCCGGCATTTCGCGGCCGTGTCGCCGAAAAAACTGCTGGTGTGTAACCGTGACGGCAGCAAAGCTGCGACGCTGGCGGCGCAGTTCGGCGGGGAGCCCGCGGCGTTCGAAGCGCTGGACGACCACCTGGCGTCGGTCGACATCGTGATCACCTCGACCGGGTCGGCCGACCCGATCATCACCGCAAAGCGGTTCGCCGCGGCCCACAAGCGCCGGCGGTACAAGCCAATCTTTCTGATCGACATCGCGCTGCCCCGCGACATCGAGGCGGCCGTCGGGGAGATGGAAAACGTCTACCTGTACAACCTGGACGACCTGCAGAAAGTGGTCTCGCAGACGCACGCCGGCCGACGGGAGTCGATCGACTCGGCCCGGCAGATCGTGAGCTCGGCCGTCGACGAATACCTGCTGTCGCACCGGGCCCGGACGATGGGGCCGGTCATCGATCAGCTTTACAAGCGGTATCACCAGCTCGCGCAGGAAGAGCTGGCGCGGACGCTGAACAAATTGCCGACGATCACCGATGCGGAAAAATCGCATCTGGATGAACTGGCGCACCGGATCGTGAATAAGTTGCTGCACGACCCGGTGGCGGCGATGCGCAAGGCCGACGCCGCCCACGGGCCCGCCGATCAGTACATCCACGCGATGGAACAGCTGTTCAAGCTGGGCGAGAAGAAAGACTGAGCCGATCGCCTGTTACTACGAGACGGATCGGCGGTCGCAATCGAATCTGGAGCAACGCCTTTGCCCGCACCGCTTTCACTGCTGATCAGTCGGGCTTCCTGCATCGTTGTGTGTGTCGCCGCATTCATCGGCGCGGTCGTGTTCACGTGTCGGCAGAATCTACCGACGGTGCTGGCGGTCATTTCCTACGACGGATTTTTCACGCTGCTGTGGATGCTTGGTGCGGCGGCATTGGGGCACGTTTTCCTGCGTGCGTGCGGCGTGCGCGCCAACGCCCTTTTAGCCGTCTCGTCATCGGCAGGAATTGGCCTAGGGCTGTTCGGCCTGGCGGGGTTGGTGCTCGGGCTGGCCGGGGCATTGAATCGTCCGGTCGCGTTAGCGATGCCGATCGGATCGGTGGTGTTGTGGATTGCGGATCGCTCGCGTCAGTTGAGGGCTTTTCGGACCCGATCGGATCTTGGGCCGGTGAAACAATGGTTAGCCGCCCCGGCCGGGTTCGGGTGGGTGTGGGTCGTGCCTGTGATTTCGCTGGCGATCGTCTGCGTGTCGGCGTCGATCCTGCCGGGCGTGTTGTGGAAGCCGTTCGATCCGGCTCCTTATGACGTGACGAGCTACCACCTGCAGGTGCCGCGGGAATGGTTCGAGGCCGGGCGGATCGTTCCGCTCCGACACAACATGTTTTCGTATTTCCCGTTCGGCGTGGAGATGCAGTTTTTGCTGCTCATGCACGTGATGGGGAGCCCCTGGGCGGCGATGTATTCGTGCCAACTTTTGTGCGCGGGGTATGCCGCGCTGATGGTGCTGGCGGTCGCCGGGGCGGCGGCGGGACAGGGGGAAGCGAAGACCGGTGCCGCGGTGATCGGCGCGGCAGTCGCGGCGGTGGTGCCGTGGTTGCTGGTGCTCGCGGGCGTTGGATATGTCGAATCGGCATTGATGCTGTACACGGCGCTGGCGATCGCGTGGGCGATGCGGGCGGTGGGGTCGACGGCGTTCGTTCGATACATGATCCTGGCCGGGGGCATGGCGGGGCTCGCGGCGGGGGTGAAGATCACGGCCGTGCCGATGCTGCTGCTCAGCGTGCCGGCGATCGTGTTCGTTGTGCTGATGGTACGCCGGCCGACCGATATGCCGGTGAGACGGGTGCTCCTCGGCTGCGGCGGGTGCGTGTTGGTGGGGATGCTGATGCTGTCGCCGTGGCTGATTCGCACTTGGGCGTGGACGGGGAACCCGGTCTGGCCGCTGGCGATGAAGACGCTGGGGCGGGACCATTTCTCGCCCGGGCAGGTCGAACGATTCGTCACGGCGCACAGCCCGCGACCGGACCAACGGCCGGCGACGGCGCGGCTCGGCGTGCTGTGGGTCGACGTGCTCGGGCATTGGCAATACGGCTATCTGCTGCTGCCCGCGGGACTGCTCGCAGCAGGCTTTCGATTGAAGGACCGGCAGACCTGGCTGCTGCTGCTGACGGCGGGCACGGTGCTGGTCGTCTGGATCGGGTTCACGCACTTGCTCGCGCGGTTTCTGGTGATGCTGATTCCGTTGGCGGGAATCCTGATCGGGCGATTGCGCTGGGGCCGGGCGTGGCCGGCGGGCGTGGCGATGGTTCTGGCGGCGGCGGGGTTGGGGTGGTGGCACTACGTGCCGTTGTTGATGGAGCAGTCGGCCGTCCCGGCGGACCGGGCGCTGGTCGGCATCGTCGACCTGTCGGCGTTTTTGTCGAACGAACTGACCGACGCGAAGGCGAAGAACATGCAGGTCGGCATGGTCGGCGACGCGCAGGCGTTTCTGTATCAGATCCCGATGACGGAGCTGCATTACAAAACTGTTTTCGATCTCCCGGCCGACACCGACGATGCGGTGACCGCCTGGGCCGGGCCGGGGGCGCGGGGGAATCCGGATTACTGGTTCGAGGTCAACAGCAGCGAGATCGACCGGCTGCACCGCACGTATCTGCACGTGCCCCCGGTCCCGAAAGCTTGGCGGTCGCGACTTCCCGAGACGTTTTTCGTCCGCGGCGGTGCGGCTGGCAAGTAAGGACGAATTCGGTCGGGTCGAGAGCGGCTGCGCGTTGCAGGGACCGTCATTTTTAGCAGATAAACGCCGATTTCCATCGTCTGTTTCGTCATTGCCCCGGATGCCGATAGAATCAGACCGTCATGGCTTACACCGTCCTTGCCCGCAGGTACCGCTCGAACACGTTCGACGAAGTCGTCGGGCAGAACCACATCGCGCAGACGCTGAAAAAAGCGATCCAGTCGAGCCGAATCGCGCACGCGTATCTGTTCTGCGGGACGCGGGGGACGGGCAAGACGTCGACCGCGCGGATCCTGGCCAAGTGTTTGAATTGCCAGTCGGCCGACCACGCGGTGACCGAGCCGTGCAACGTCTGCGACAGCTGCAAGTCGATCGCCCGCGGGGACGACATCGACGTGATCGAGATCGACGCGGCCAGCAACACCGGCGTGGACAACATCCGCGACGTGATCATCTCCAGCGCGTACAACAGCCCGGCCCGTTCGCGGTTTAAAGTGTTCATCATTGACGAAGTGCACATGCTGTCCAAGAGCGCGTTCAACGCGCTGCTCAAGACGCTGGAGGAACCGCCCGCGCACGTTAAATTTATCCTCGCGACCACCGAACCGGAGAAGGTGCTGCCGACGATTTTGTCGCGGTGCCAGCGGTACGATTTCCGGAACATCCCGACCCGGGAAATTGCCGGTCATCTGAAGTCGATCTGTAAAACTGAGAAAATCGAAGCCGACGAAGACGCGTTGCTCCTGGTGGCCAAGGCCGGGGCGGGCAGCATGCGCGATTCGCTGTCGCTGCTGGACCGGTTGCTGAGCGTCGGTGAAACCCGGCTCACGGTCGACCTGCTCGAACAACTGCTCGGGTTGCCGAAGAGCCAGCTGATTTTCGACCTGGTCGCCGGCGTGGGTGGGGGGGACGTGCAGTCGGTTCTGTCGCAGACCGATTCGATCATCTCCAACGGTCTTGCAGTAGACACGCTGATCGTCTCGCTGATTGATCACCTGCGAAACTTGATGTTGCTGCGGACCTGCGGGCCCGAGTCGCAACTGGTGGAAGTGCCGGGGCTGTCATTGAAGGAACTGACGCAGCAGGCGGACCAGTTCGACCCGGCGGCGTTGTCGCAGGACATCGTGATCCTCGAAGAACTTCGTAGGCACGTTCGGCAGTCGCAGGCGGGCCGGGCGCTGCTCGACGCAACGATGGTGCGGATGACACTGGCCGACCAGTTCTCGAGCCTGAGCGATCTTTTGGCGCAGCTCACCGGCGGCGGGGCCGGCGCGACGGCGCAAAAAAAAAAGCCCGGTGAACCGGCCCAGCCGGTAAGACGACCGGCCGCGGCCCAACCCGCACGCGTCGAAACACCCGCACCGATTGCAGTTGAAACCCCTAAGCCCCAACCGGCGGTGGCCCCACCGCCGGCCGCGCCTGTGCCTGCCCAATCAACGCCCTCAGCGCCGCAGGCGTTGACCACTTCCGATTTGGACGATGACGACGACCTCCCGGCCCCGGGCAAGGTGTGGGACGGCGGGCAGGAATCGCTGGCGTCGTTGATGGCAAAGCACATTGCCGCGGCAGCGGCGGCAACGCCGGACGCACCGGCCACCGAGGACGCAGGGACTCCCGAGCCGTCGAATATCGAACCGGTTCGGCCGGCTGATTTGTCCGAACAGTGGCGCGCGATGCTGGCTTTGCTGGTCGACCAGGGACCGGCGCTCGGCGGGCTGCTGCAGCACGGGCAGTTCATCGGCATCGAGGACGGCGTCGCCGTCGTGCGGTACGCCCCGCACCACGAAACGTTCGTGAAACTGCTCGAACGAAACGGCAAGAAAGATGCCGTCCGCGACGCGATTTCCAAGGTGATGGATCGCGCGGTCGGCGTGAAGTTTGAGGTCGGGGAGATGAAAGCGCCGGCTGCGACGCAGAGCAAAGCATCTTCTTCACACCAAGCACCGGCCAGTCCACAATCGAATCAACCGCCAGCTTCGCCGCCGCCGCCTGCTCGCCCGTCCGAGACGCCGCGTCGTCCCGCGCCCGCGGCCCCGCCGCCGGTCGAGCCTAGTAATACCATTCGCGTTACCGACGAGATTCGAACGAATCTTTATAAGAACGACTCGCTGATCCGCGCGGTGGTCGACACGCTGGGCGGGAGCATCATCCGGCTCGAAGAGACCGAGTGACGCCGGTCATTGCAACGGCTCACCGCGGAGACGCCGAGGCGCGGAGAAGGCTCACCCGTCGTCTGCGCGACGCCAATATTCCAGCCGCGGCCATCACCGTGGCAATGCCTGCTGGTTCGGGAACAGAAGCGATTTGATTGATAGGGCGCGCGGTCAAATCGGGGGAAAGTAGAAAAAGCTGGGAATCGGTCTTGGATTCGCCGGCGACCAGAATCTGGCCCGCGTCGTTGATATCCAAGGCGTCGAAAAGGCGGTAGCCGAAGTCGGCGGGGACGAGCGTGTTGAGGTCTATCACTTTTCCATCTTGGTACAGCACCGCCTCAGAAAGCAGCGGAGAAATACTGTCCGTCCCGACCGCTTGTCCGTAGTCGTTGATGGCCACGGCTTCTGTGCCCAGAGTACCCGGCAACACCCCAAGATCGTGAATCTTGCCGGACTTGTCCCATTCGACGGGGTGGGAGATTCCGGTAGAGATTTGCGCAACACCTGCTGCGATGCCCAAGTTGTTGACGTCCTTCGCTCGCCAGCTCGCACCGCCGAGGCCGGGCAGATACGACGTTTTGCCGCCACACCAAGTAAAAGCTCCGGACGTGAAGGATCCCGAAAGGCCTTCATAGACGCCCGCGACTTCGCCGGCGTTGTTGATCGTGGTCGCGAAGCTTGCGTCACCGGCATTGACGCCGAGGTCCCGCGGCTTGTCGTTGGTCCACACGACCGCGCGGGACGTCGCGCCGTTTTCGACTTGCGACGATCCAGCCACCTGGCCGCGATTGTTGATCGCGTAAGCAGTCGATTGGCTTCCATTCAATCCATAGAGAACGTGCAACTTCGAATCGAATCGGTAGCCGTAGAACTCATTTTTGGGGTTATCGAACATTCCCGCAATTTCGCTCAAGTCATTAATGCCGGATGCCGTAACGATGCCAAAGTTGGGGACGTTGACGATCGAAGGGCGACCGTTTGTCCAAAGAATCGGCTCCGACGATGGCCCGGATTCGGTGGCACCGCTGACTTGCCCGTTGCTATTCAAGCTTAGGTTTGAAAGAGTGGACGTCACGTTCGCTGGCGAGAGCAACGGACTGATGATGTAGGAGCCTTCGGCGATGCCGGCGAGACACAGCGTGGCCGGCAATAAGATTAGAGCTGTTCTGCGCATATTACCCCTCCGACGCAACGGCCGGCCGAATTTAATGGTCTGGCCGGATCGAAGCATCGACAACAAGTGCGTGTGGGCTTGAAATTCCTTTGTACCAAGGATTATTTCGGGAACGATGCTCGGCTAGGCCCACTCGTCTGCCCGCGGATCATCGACCAGTCCAAAGAGTGCGCGGGATCGTGAACGGGAAGCCCGTTTAGCGGTCGCCCCGCAACAAAGTCATGTTGCTTGAGCTACGATCCATGCAGTCGCCTGCTCGCGCGACGGCGAAACAGCGAACAACCGACCACGGCCGAGATGACAAGTCCGCACGCAGGCTCGGGGATGCCGTCGACTTGATTGATGGGGTGCGCGAACAGATCGGGTGATAGTACGAAAAGCGAATCCTGCCCGTTGCGACTGCCTTCGGCAAGGATTTGACCGCTGTCATTGATGTCCAAGCCCGCTACCAAATGCAGATTCGCGTCGGCGGGCACCAAATCGTTTAGGTTTTCGACTTTTCCGTTCGTGAACAGAACGGCCTCACCGACCAGGTCTGGCAGGAGCGAGACCCCGACCGCATCGCCTTGATCGTTGATGTCGAACGCCTGGGACGTTCCCCCGCCGTAAAGTGTGCCGAGGCTGTGAATCCGCCCCGCCGGATCCCATTCGACAGCACTCTCTGTTTCGGCGGCATCCGTTGAAAGCCCGACGACAAACCCAGAATTGTTCACCGCCGCCGCTTGAGTCAATCGTCCGCCAAACCCCGGTAGGTAGGTCGTCTTACCCTTCTCCCAAGTGAATGCAGTGTATTTGTAATTCTTGATATCGATATTCGGATCGATGTACGAAATGCCAACGGCTTTTCCGCTGTCATTAATATCCAATGCCTCGCTGGACGGAAGAGCATCAGCGGCTAAATTCAACGGGCTTCCATTCGTCCAAATCATCGCCCGGTTCAGGTTAGTGTCGCCAAGAATCGTTTGTTCAGCCCCTGCGACTTGGTCATTGTTGTTGATCGCAAATGCCATCGAATTCGCGCCACCCGGTCCTGGAAGTTGTTGCACAGAACCGTTGGCAAGAATGTACGCGTACTCGCGCGTTGGAGAAATCGACACCGAACCTACAACATGATCTTTGTCGTTGATGCCGACTGGCGACCCAAGATCACCCCGGTTGGATTGTAAGTACGTGGGCGAACCGCTCGTCCAAATCGCTGGAATACCCCCGCCCGGACTGTAGAACTGCACAAGATCGCTGACATGCCCCAAGTTATTCAGTCCTGCTTGGTCCGTCAGTGGAGCTGCCCATTTGGGAAGTTGAAGCGTAAAAATATTGAAGCCAGCCAAGGCAGCAGCCGGTTTTAACGAAGTTACAAGAACTAGAGCAACGCCGAACTTTCGCATATAAATTTCGATTAACAGGCGTCCGCCCTTGTTGTGCGCTTCTCTATTTCGTCCATTCATAACGTTTCGCAATAGTCTTATTCCGAGGCCCGGCGATCTGCCTGCGGATCATCAACCAACCGAGAGAGTTCGCGGGGTCGTGAACGGGAGGAAACAACCCCCGTTTAGCGGTCGCCGCGAAGGGGTACGGTCGCGTTCCATGGATCGAATGCGCCCCTGCGGGGCAGCCGCTAAACGGGTTTTACTTCTTCACTGGCGTTTGTTCCCGGGTCGACTCGCGGGTCAGGGTGACCGTGAAGTCGGGGTTGCCGCTGTTGGGGGTTCCGGTCATGACGACGTTTAGCTTGGTGCTCATCGACGTGCCGGGCAGGTTGGGGTCGACCGGCAGTACGCCGCTGACGACTAGGTCGAACTTTCCGGTGAGGGTGGCGCGGGGCGTTTCGGTCTTGAAGCCGTCGGCGGTGATGTGGGTCTCGACCCGCATCGTGTCGACGTCGCCGACCTTTTTCACCTCGACCAGCGTGGATTGTCCCTTGATGTCCTCGGCCGGGATCGGCAGTTTCGAGTCAGCATTCTGGTCGGCGAACCTGTCGGCGTTGACTGGCCACTTCGAGCCGACCTTCTGCGGTTGATCGGTCCCGCTGACCTGGTCGGGCGAGGTCTCGCGGTCGGGGTCGGTCAGTTCCATCACCGCTGACAAAGCCGCGACTTCGCCCGGGCGAACGGGGTGGCCGTCGATGGTGAACCGATCTGCCTGGTTTCGTTTTTCACCGACGATAACGGTGCCGGGCGGGTACATCGCGGCGTCGTCTTTCAGCAGCTTGTCGACGGTGCACGACAACTTGGTGGCGCTGCCCGTATGCGCGTTGACGGCCAGCACTTTGACCGTGCCTTGCAGCTCGGCGGTGAACTCTTCAACCCGGGATCTTTTCTCGCCGCCGACGACGGCCTCGCGGACCTCTTTCGATTTGGCGGTCGCGTGGACCAGCATCTCGTCGCCGACTTTCGACGGGCGGTCCAGCTTGATCCTGTACTCCTGCGCGACCGCGGTCGCGGTAATCGAGCAGCCCAGCATTGACCCGAAACAGACGCGAAATAAATGATGTGTCGACAGCATGCCCGGAGCGTACGCAATGGCCATCCGGGCGGCAACCTTTTTTAGAATCGGGCGCTATTTGAGCAGCGGGAGCGGGACCACGGAGTCCATCGACCGGGCGGCGAGGCTGAGTTCTACGGGGTCTGGGGTGCCGCGGAGGCGGTATCCGGTGTAGACGACCCAGGCGTCGAAACCGCTGGTGACGGCGTACCCGCGGACGTGGTATTTGGCGTTGGCCCCTTCGAACCATTCGCGGCCCAGCGTGTCGGTCCACTCGGCGGTGAGCCGGCCGTCGGCGGTTTTGCCGGAGTATTTCGCCTTCGCAAGCCAGAGCATCGCCTTAGGCGACATCGGCAACGGAAGGTGGATGTACGCCACCCCGACACCGGTCGCGTGCGAGGCCGACCGCCATTGTCGGTGGGTAAACAGCGCGTTGCTTTGCGCGGGGACGGCCTGCCAACTCTGCGGCATCGCGGCCCGGACGTTAAGATCCGTAATGGGTTCGGACGGGTTCAGCCCGGAAAAATCGATCATTGCGATGTGTGCAATGAGACGATTGCCCAGGTCCGGCTGCGTGGATTGGCAACCGGAGACGACCAGCAGAAGAACGACAAAACCAAAGCCGCGCGAAACAACTCGCATGCCCATTGCTTCTCCCGAAACTTAGAAACGACAACACTTCGGAAGCGTGGTTGGATTCAATTCGAGCCGTTCGCCTGCCCGGGGCGAAACGGCTTTGATCTTAAAAGGATACCCTGCGAGTTTCGCCAATCAATCGGAAATGTGGGGGAAATTTCGTGGATGGACTAGGGCAAATTGACGTGCGTCTGCTCCCGCGCACGGGTCGCGGTGAAAAGTTCGGTCGTGTCCACCGGCTTTGCCCGGACGGTCGCGGCGTAGACCACCCAACCGCTGAAGCCCGCCGTCGTCAGGTTCCCGCTCACGGTGTAAAACGCGCCGTCGACGACAAACCGAATGCCGGGGAGCGTGTCGTCGTCTTCGCGACGCAGCAGGTCCGCGGTCCCCTCGGTGTTTTTCATCTGGTTTAAAAAACCGCGCAGTGCCAGGTTGGAACCGACCGGCAGCGGCAGGTGAAAGAGGATCACGCCGTACGCCGTATTACCGCTCGGGCTGATCCAGATTTGATGGCGGTGCTTCGGCGACACTTTTACGGGCTCGGGTTTCCAGCCCAGCGGCGGGACGACGACGGCGTTCAAATCGCGATCTGTCGACGGCGGGGCGAGCCCGCTTTCGCCGGCCAGGCGAATGCTCTGCCGATCGGGAACCGGGGCGTGAGGATGACACGCGGTGAGGCAGGTCGAAAGACAGCAGATAAAAGTCGCGGCGACGAACTGCCGAGTGGGATGGGGCTTCGGCATCGGGCTCTTAGATAGCCGATCGAAGCAGTCGCAGCCAACCCCGATAACCGTCACAGGCCGAACATTGCGATCGTTAGACCGGGCCCGCGGCGGCTGTGCCGTAAGAAAGCAGGTTGAGAGCCGGCGGTTGCGTTCCGATAGCTCAAAAGTCGCCCGACGTTTCGTGCCCCCGCGCCGAGGGCATTGAACGCGACTGTTTTTAAGAAGGACGGAACTATGCTGCGAACGAGCTTAAGAATCCTGGCAATTATCGGCCTGACGGTGTCGACCGGATGCGTCGCCTATGTCGACCCGGCACCCCGGCGCGTCGTTTACTATACCGACGACTATTACTACGGCCCCTACTACGGCCCAAGCGTCGTCTATGTCGGCGGGTACTACCACAGCGGCTACTACCGAAGCGGTTACTACGGCGGCAATCGGCACTGGCGATAAGATGAACGATGCTGCGGGCAGACGACACGTCTGCCCGCAGCATGTTTTTATGCGCGTACAGGCGCGTGTAGCGATTCAGTAACGATCACCACGGCCGCGGCCACCCCGGCTTCCACCGCCTCCACCACCACCCCCGCCACCGCCGCCACCGCCGCTGCCGCTGCCGCCGCCGCTGCCGCCGCCACCACCACCACCACCGGGACGTTCTTCACGGGGGCTGGCTTCGTTGACCGTTAGCGCGCGGCCGTTGTGTTGCTGGCCGTTCAGGGCGGCGATGGCCGCCTCGGCTTCGTCGTCACCGGACATTTCGATGAACCCAAAACCTTTGCTCCGACCGGTCTCCCGGTCGTCGATGATCTACGCGGAAACCACGTGAGTTGTTTTAGTCCGAAGTCGCTGTGAGTTCTTTTGACCTCCAAACGCGGCATCACTAGTATGTCCGCCGTCAAATCGTTGGTTGCGTTGTCTACTAATTCTTCATCGGGACCGCGGATGCCAATTGGAACACGGGTTGGAAATTGCATCGAACATCTGGAATCGCGCTGGATGATGGCCGCAGACTTGCGCGCCAGCTTTCCGGTGCCGCTGGACGCGGTGTTCGCGCCGGTGGGAAAACACCGCGTGTCGGCGAAGCTGGCCAATGCAGGTGACGCCGTCGCCGCGGGTCTGGTGACGCTGAATCTGTACGCTTCGGCGGACACGTCGCTCGATGCGGGTGACACGCTTCTGGGCGGCCAAAAGAAAAAAGTCCGCCTGCAGCCGGGCAAATTTTCACAGTTCCCGATCGCATTCAGTACCCCACCGGCACTGGCGGCGGGGGATTACCATATCCTGTTTCAGGTCGTGCCCGACTCTTCGATCGGGGATTCGAACTCGGCGAATGATCTCGCGTTCTCGACCGCCACGCACGCCATCCAACGACCGACGATGGATCCGTCGGTTGCCCTGGGAACAATTCCCACCGGGACGATTACCGTTGGAAAAAAAGAGAAACCGATCTCGGCGACGATCGTCCTGGGCAACGCTGGAACGGTAACCAGCAAAGGTCGGGCGACGCTGCGACTTTATGCGGCCTCATCCACCAGCCGTAGCGATTCCGACACGCTGCTGTTGGGCAAGGTGATCCCGGTAAATCTCCCAGCGGGTAAAACCAAATCGATTGTGCTCCGCGGCAAGCTGGCCGCGACCGTGCCCAGCGGCACCTTTTATCTGATCGCGGAACTAGTCCCGACAACGGGGACTTCCGACCTCTCGACTGGTAATGACACAGCCTCGACGACGACCACCTTGTTGATCGCCAACCCCGCGGTCCCGCAAGCGCTGCCGGTGTTTTCCACGTCGCTTGGAACCAGCTTGCCGACCGTGTTCGTCGGCACACCGGCAGACATACGCTTCAGCGTGGGAGTCCAGAACGCGACGATCGGTTCCTCGGTCGAACTAGACGAAGTGAATGCGAACGGCACGTTCGTCGCCAAGGTCGCCGACCTGGCACTGGACGTCGGTCAGACCGCAATCTATGCCGTCGACTCGACCGTGTCGGCGGACGCAATCGCCAACCGGTATTTTGTCGCGAAGCTCGCCGACCCGTTACTGTCGGTGCCGGTCGTCTCGGCGACCGCGTCCATTGCCACCGCGGCGGAACCGACGGCCGACCAACTCGCGGCCGACAACGCCGGAAGCTTTGCGGCGACGAATGCCGCACAGAATATCATCGACGCGAATGGTACTTCCGATGCCGCGCTCGCGGCGGCGATGTCCGCGTTGTCAGGTGACCCGAACGTGATCGCCGGCACCCTGAATATTGAAAACGAGCTGCTGAGCTGGAAAACGGTAGACGGGCTTCTGCAGGGCGTGGACGCCGGGGCGATCACTTTTCGGTCCGGCCCTGGCGTCGGCGTGCTCGCCAGTGGCGCGGTCGCAACCGACACCGTTTCGAGCCCGGCAGTGAAGACCCCGGCGGCGGCCGCCAACACTAGCCGGGGCAGCGCGATTGTGATCGCAGCCAACGCAGTGGGTTTCGAGCCTCAGGAGGAAGGCGATGACATTGCCAACATTCTCACCGCCGCGAATTTCAATGTGACGCTTTACCGCCACGCGACCGCGCTCGACGCCGGTATCTCCATTGAGCAGTTTAAAAATCTCGGGTCGGCAGCGACATTTGCCTTCACGGGGCACGGCTTTCTGATGCCGCACGACAAAATCTCCAGTGTCGATTACGGCTCAACGTTCAGCACGCAGATTTCTCCGACCCCGACTTTCGATCTTGCCTACAAAGCGGATCTCGAAACTGGCCGCTTGATGAAGATCAATGACGTGTATGCTGTCACTCCGGCGTTCATTAAGAAGTACGATACCGGGCTAAATAAAACGATCATCTATGCCGGAGGCTGCCACGAAGGCAGTGCCGACCGACTGCTCGCAAATGCGTTTCTAGAAAACGGTGCCGCCGCGTTCGTCGGATTTACAACGACAGTTTCCAGCCCGTTCGCGTATCCAATCGGACTGGCGATGTACACGGGTCTGGTCGGAACTTCGGGTAATACCGTCGGTGAGATTGCCGGGATTAATAAAGCGATCGATCCCGCAACAATGGCGCTTTTCGTTGCTTACGGTGATCTGACCGCGAAGTTGCCGGCGGAACGGTTGAAATCCAATCTGGACTACGACACCCTGACGATCCGCTACGCGATCCCGGCCGGCCACGAGCTGTACACGCGAACAGTGCTCGCCCCCACGTTCGGCGGGGCCACCTACTCTGTCGGGCAGGGGACCACCGGGTCGGGACTTCTCGGTTGGTCCGGTCCCGGAATCTCTACCGGAACACAGACGGTCACGCTTAATCTGGATGCCGCCGTGAAAACCTTCGGCGCCACTGGTTTCCACATCTACGGCTACACCGATTTCCCCGCGTCAGAAACTGCATTAGAGCAATCACAGGCGTCCGCCGTGTTCTATTGCACGCTAACCAATTCCTTTACTGGTGCTTCAAAAACAGTCACCGACGGCTTCAACCTCGATCCGAAACTCCTTAACATCGGGGCACCTATCGCCAATGACCTGTCGCTAACTTTTTTAATCGAGTTCGCAGGATCGTCGACCGCCCCGAGTTCGGTAGCCGTGACGTTGGTATAGGACCGCACGACAAGCCTGCCGCGTCGGTGGACACGCCAGCGCCGCGATCGATATGCAGAGTTGAGATGAAGAGAACGCAGAAATGCCGAGCGTAAAAAAACCCGCCTCGCGACGGGTCAGATACCCCCAAGGGGAGTCGAACCCCTGTTCGCCGGCTGAGAACCGGCTGTCCTAGGCCACTAGACGATGAGGGCGTCATGGGCAAACACAAACGATTGCCTAGGAGATCCTGATTATCGTCCGTGAACTGTCGGAGTCAAGTTCTCTTCGGGGGCTTTGAGGATGCTCGTTTGTGTCAATGTGGTTCACGGGTGGTTCACGGGTGGTTCACGGCCCGGGGCCATTTTGAAATTTGAAACGATGGATGGAAATTTGTTGCCGTTAAAGATGGTGTGGAGATAATAGAACGCATAGGAGTTGCCGGTATGGAAGAATCGCATCACGCCCGCGACATGAGCATGCTGGTTGGTACGTGCAAAACGCTCGAACGCGCTATTTCCGGTTTGCAGATGTCGAGCGACCGGCTCGTTAAATTGTTGGATGATGCGGGGCATCAGCCGCTGTCGGCGGGGATCCAGCAATTGGTCGAAGCGCTGCGGGCATTGACGCCGGACGATCAGGTTACCGTCGATGCGATCCTTTCCGGGCGGGACCGGCCGAAACGTAAGCACAGATAGTTTGATATCCTGGCCAATCAGTTCGACTCGCGCTCACGAATTTTCCAAGCTTGTATTGGATTCTCCCTTGAGCACGCTGCCGCGCGCCGGCTCTGCTGCGTCATTTCCTAAAGACAAATAGATTGGCCGGCCCCTGTAGCCGCGCACGGCGACTTCGGGGGCGACGGGTCTGTAAGGTCAAGACGAGGTACATAAAAAAAGCGGCGGCCCTTGAACAGGGCCGCCGCGAGTGGTTTCAACCTACAAAGTTTTTGTCGCCGATTCAGATTCGGCGGCGACGGCGCCCGAGAAGGGAGGCGGCCGCGACACCCAGCATGCCGAGCGTGGTGGGCTCGGGGACTGCGGACGAGGCCGACCCAGCGCCCAGTTGGGCGGCGCTGCTTGCGATCAGTGCAGCGGAGGTGGTGTTTAGATTACCACCCTGGGTATTGAAGGCGTTATCGATCAGCGTGTAGTCGGAGCCGTCGATCTTGCCGTCGTAGTTAAAGTCGCCATTCGCCCACCCGGTTGCGGCGGTTCCGAAGGCGGCGTCGATCTTGGTGTAGTCCGAACCATCGACTTGGCCGTCGATGTTGGCGTCACCATAGTAGGTGTACTTCACGAGCACGTCGTTCAGGGCCGGGGAAGTCCCGTCGAACAGACCAAGGTTGGTCCCAGTCCCGATCGGCGTACCGTAGATCGTGTGACCTGTACCGTCGTTGTTCACGATCGACCCGAGCGTGGTCAGGTGCGTCGTATTGTTCGCAGCGGCGGTGCTGAGAATGGCCGTGGTTCCCGCGGCCGGGCTCCAGGTTCCATTCGTATAACCTGCCTTGATCAGGGTGGTCACCGTGGCGATCGTCGGGACACCGGTCTGAAAGTCGATGTCGTTGGAGTTCAAATCGAGCTTCGCACCGGTACCGGTCGTGAAAATCGGGGTAACCAGCAGCGTTCGGTTGACGTGCGAAGCAGCGTTACCGACTGTGATCTTGGTGCCCGCTGCCAACGTGATACCACCAACAGTGCGAACTTCCAGTGCCGTGCCCGGGTTGGCTCCGAGGTTCAGTGTTCCACCGCTAACGGCGATCACGCCATTGAACGTGTCAGCTCCACCGAGGGTCTGAATGCCGGTGCCCGACTTGGTCAACTTTCCGTTACCGCTGATGACGCCGTTGTAAGTGGCGGCGGGGGTGGTGGAAGTGAAGTTGATCGTAAGGCTGCCTGCGGTAGCAGGAGTTGTGCCCGTTCCGAGTGTGACGGACGACCCGGACGCCCCATTCAGGGTCGAAACCGTTTGTGAAAGCCCGTTCAGATCAAGGGTCGTACCTGTTGCCATAACGACCGGCCCGGATGCCGGAAGGGCGTTGGTTCCGCCGACGAGTTTCACAGTACCGCCGTTGATGGTGGTCGGACCCGTGTAGTTCGACGTCGCCGCAGTAACAGACAGAGTGCCGAGGCCGGTTTTGGTAAACCCGCCGTCGGTAGCAGGTGCACCAACGGTGGGGTCGTGCTTGAACTGCTGATTGACCAGCACATCAAGACCGTTGGTGTTGATGATCGCACCACCGGTTTGAACATTGGCGTTGTTCAGCCCACTGATCAGCGTAGCGCCCGCCTTGGTGGCTTGGATTGTTCCGCCGTTAAGGAACATGGTTGTCACAGATGTTGTCGCGGTAGACGGAGATCCATTGATCGCACTGGTCGTCAGCAGACCACCACTCAAGTTATAGGTCGCGTTGGCAACGCCGGCGCCGCCGACATTTCCACCTAAGCTGACGCCGTTCGGAGCGTTGATCGTGCCACCGGTCTGGAGAACGAGTCCGACACCACCGGCGGCATGTGAGAGGGACAAGCCAAAAACATTAACGGTCGAGGTCCCGCCAACTTTCAGCGTTCCGTTCCCGGCTTCACCTACGATGGCTACCGGAGTTGCATTGGCAGTCAGCGTGCCGCTGCCGGTGCTCATGTCATAAAGGCCGGTACCACCAGTGAAGCGGCCGATCGCAAGGAACCCGCCGCCGGTGCCCGGACCTGCAGTCTGTGTGCCGATGGTTGCGGTACCAGCGGTCTGAGTGAGGGTACCAGTGCCGAAGGCACCAACCTGGAAGCTAGCCTGCGCGTTGAGCGTGCCGCCGGTCAGGTTGTAGATGCCGACCGCCGCGGCGTCTGCCGCGGAGCCGCCTCCGCCAATACGCCACTCGCCGCCGCCGGCGCCGTTGTTGGCTTGATTAACCGTCCCACCGGACTGGTTAAAGGTACCGACCGCGTTTCCGAATTTACCGACGAAGAGAGTGCGGACAGTGAGAGCGGCCGAGTCTTGAAGATTGACCGTTCCGGACAGCGTCCCGACGCTCGCGTTGCCCGCGTCGCCGACGTTAAAGTCACCGGCGGCGGTCAGCGCTGAGGTGTTCTGCAGCGTTAAGGTCGAGTTGTCGCCCGGATTCGCACCGATCTGCACGAAGTTGTTCTGGTTCGTGATCGGGGTGGTGACCGTCGACACCGTCGAGGTGCCCTTGAGCACAACCGTTCCTAACTTCGTGGAGATTCCGGCCGTGGTCAGGTTGCCATTCAGTGTCAGTGTGCCGGTGCCGGTCTTGATAAACCGCCCGGACAAAGTCCCGGCCGGGAGGGCCGGGTCGGTGATGATGTTACCGGCGAAGTTGACGTTGTTGGCGCCGATGTCCAGCGTGCCGCCGGCGACACCGATGCCGAAGGTCGTCCCGGTGGTCAGGTCGGTCGTATTGCTGGCCGCATATTGAAGCGTCGCGGCATTCTTGAGGATGATCGGGCCGGACGTTCCGAGTGCCCCGGTCGTGAAGTTCAGGGTCCCGCCGGCGATCGTGGTCCCGCCGGTGTAGGTGTTGGTTCCGGTCAAAGCCAGGGTTCCCGGTCCGACGTAAGTGATCGAGGTCGGGCTCGCACCGTTAGAGATCGTTCCACTGAGGGAGGACGCCACGCCCGCGGCAGCGCCGAGGGTCACATTCACGCCCTGGTTGAAGTTCAGCGTGCTGGCGTAGTTGTTGAAGGTGATACCGCCACCGTTGAAGACCAGCGGAAGGCCGGTCAGCGCGGCATCGGACCCGATCCCGATCGTACCCGTGAAGTTCAGATTGACCGCGCCGGAGCCCAGGCTTCCCGGTGCGACCTGTAAAACGCCGGCATCGACATTAGTGCCGCCGGAATAAGTGTTGGCAGTGTTGGCGAGGTTCAAAATGCCGGGGCCGACGAACGTCAGCGACCCGCCGCCAGTGATCTGGCCGGACAGTGTCGAAGCCGCACCCAGTGCCGCCCCGAGAGTCAGGTTGGGCACTGACCCAGTGTCGAAGCTCAGAGCGCTCGAGTAATTCTGGAACTGCAACGCCCCGGCGATCCCGTTCGGTCCCGGGTTGAAGTGGAGCGTCTTGCCACCAATGAACGTGTCATTGGAGATGGCAACCGCGCCGCCGTTCAGGTTGATATTCGTCCCACCCGCAGCACCGACCGCGCCGAGGATCAGGAAACCGGCATTGACAGTCGTGTCGCCGGTGTAGCCGTTGGAGACGGCCAGCGTGAGGCTTCCGCCGTTGCCGGTGCCCTGCAGGGTAAGCCCGCCGCTGCCGTTCAAGGCAACCGGGATCGTGCTCGCGAACCCGTTCGCGTCGAAGAAAGCGCCTCCGCCCTGCACATTCACTTCGTTCGAAGGAACACTGATGAGGTTCGCTGACGCGGCGGTCGCTTTGATCAAACCGCCGTTCAGATTCAGTTGATTGAGGGTAGTCGTCCCCGTGCCGGCCGAGATGCCGGCGGTCGACAGCGTGCCGCCGGTGCCCAGGTTCAGGATCCCCGATCCACCGCCGACCGAGCCGAGCACCACCGACGGGGAGATGATCGTTCCGCCGCTGATGTTCAAGGTGCCGGTAGAGGCGCTACCCACGATCACAGAGTTGGTGGTCGTGACAGTGCCGCCGGTCATGTTCCAGGTACCGCTGGAGCCGCCATTGATGCCGAGTTGGACGGTCGGAGTCGTAACCGCTCCGCCGCTCATGGTCCAGACGCCGACGCCCGAGTTACCGATCAGGAACGACGTCGCGGCAGTGATGGTGCCGCCGCTCATGTTCAACAAGCCGTTCGACGTGGTATTCGTGACGGCCAATTCCATCGTCGGGGTCGTGATAGTACCCGCACTTAAGTTGACCGTGCCGGGGCCGGTTTCACTGAGGTAAAAAGCAGAAGCGGTAGTAATCGTACCACCGGTCTGATTGATCGTTCCGTTTCCGTTCACCGAACCGAGCGTGATGTGGTTGCCACCCGTCTGGTTGATAACCCCAGTGCCGCTCAGATTGACGACCCCGGTCGAAGCCGGGTCACCGCGACCAACTGCGAGCCAATTATTGACGGTAAGCGTTCCGGCGCTTTGATTAAAGATGGCATTTGCGTTCGCGCCTTGCCCGACCCAGAATTCGCCGGTGCCCGCGGACACTGTGCCACCGGTCAAATCGAATTCACCTTGCGAGCCGTTGTTAGCAATGACAATGCTGGGGCTAGTAGCCCCATTGGCGGACAACGAGCCACCGGACATGTTCAACGCCCCGAACCCACCACCGGCGTTGTTCCCGATGTTAATGGCGAACGGCGTGAACGTTTCCCCTGTCGAAATGTTAGCCGTCCCGGCGTTATCGATTTCGGCGGTATCAACAAGGTTACCCCCCGCCAAACCGGGAACCGTTGCGGGCGTCCAGTTGGACGCCGTGCCCCAGTCCCCGTCAGTGCCACCATTATTCCAAGTAATCAATGCTGCTGAAGCCCCTTTCGGGGCAAGCAACGCCGCTGATGCCAGCGACGCCAGCATTAACAGCCGATTTTTACCTTGCGTAGACCGCGCCCGCGCAACACCGTCATTCTTGCTTCGTTTCGACATTTTTCCTCCGCTCGCTGACCGCCAAATAAATTCAATCTATACGCTTGATCATAACCAAGACAATTACCAGTAAAACCGAAGGTTACCGTTGCCCGGACCCGGGCTTGTAGCATTTGTGTTCGACTGCCAGTGCACGATGCCCCTGTTATTTAATTGCTGTTTCGGCCCCGGGATCGAGTACAGGTTGCAATCTTTCTGACCGACGTGTCCGTCCATGTACAGAATATTCACTGTAAAAGGCAACTTGCCAAAGTAGTGACTGGATTGGTTAAGCAAACCGCCCTGCAGATGCCCGAAAGAATTCGCTGTACCGTCGTCACCCGTCGCCTCGCAGACGATTTCCGTATCCGAGGAGCTATTCGCACGGTAAGGAACGCATCCGAAGTTGTTTGCCTGCGTCGTCTTCTGATAACGCCATGTTTTGTGAATAAAAGCGCCGTCGTTTGCCGGATCATCAAACTTCGTCAAATCGACGTTCGGGAACGAATTGTCAGGACGAAGGATCAGGATCCAGTATCCGAGCACCGAATAGCCGCTCAGCGACCCGTCCGCGTTGGTCTTGACGTTAAAGTTCCAGAATTGGTCCCCGGTCGCGAACGATTCTTGGAACGGGCAGTAAAGATTAGCCCGCTGTGCACCGTAACGGACCAGTGCGTCGCGCGTGTTAACCGACACGTCCCATAGCCAGAAGCCGGTACCCGGGGCTGGATTGTTCTGGGAAGACGCAGCCGGGTGCTGCGGCAACGCCTGCCGGTTGGCCGCGGCGTAATTCAGCAGCGCGAGCCCGATATTGTGAAGATTGGACCCGCATTTAACCGTCATAGCTGTCCGTCGCGCCTTCGAAAGCGCGGGGAGCAGGATTGATATCAGCAGCGCGATGATGCCAATAACGACCAGGAGCTCGACCAGAGTAAACGCGGATTTACGACGCGAACGGTGACCTACTATCATGACTTTCCTCTCTTGCGCATCGAGATGCGCTGCCTTACTACACTGCTTGACCGAACCCGATCCGGGGTGGACCGGTACGGAGAAATGTTGGTACTACACTTGGACCATGTGTTGGAAAGATCAAAAATACACCCTTAACGGCAAATCTCCAAGCGAAATTTTCTGCCAAACCCTTCAACGTAGCAATATTAGAATATTTTATCATTATTGGACGGGGATTCTTTCGCGGCGACGGGAGTTTCGATCCTTGTGAGGCTGCCTTTGCTGGAACGAACACTGCCGTCGCGTCCTAGAGATAAGCAACCGTAAACTTGCAATTAAGATGCAAGGCTCTGGAATTTAAACTCCGCTGGCAATCCAATAAATTACGAGCGCCTGCCCGCGTTGTTCAACAACAGGGCAATAAATCCCTTTTGCCGAAATTCGGAGCAGGTATTGGGTAAATAGTGATAGCGAGGGTCCCAAAATATTGATCACTACCCTTACGGATGGTGCCAGGTCTTTTTTGTCCCCGCCCCGGCTTACCCGTATGGACGACAGCCAGGGAGGCGTGGCCTGCAGCTAAGGGCACATCCATGGCCGATTTTGATCAATCTGCGGCCGTGCCACGCAGCTTCAAACGGCATCATCTCGCCGTACTGCACATTCTCCGCCCGAGCCGGTTCTGCCGGCGGATTACCATGTGGTATTCAGTTTGATCAAAGCTAAACGCCGTCGAATGCAGTGGATGACGCAGCATCAAGGCGAAAAATGAACGCCGATTTTGCCGTCCATAACCCGCACAAATTAAAATTGCATTTGCGTTCAACTGTAGTATGATTATCGTCGGCGTCGTGGAGAATACTCTGTTTCGTGTACACGTATCCGGTCGTACCGCTCACATTTTGCGTACGAAATCCGGCACGTGTTAAATTAGGTGCATTTCTGTTTCGCAGTTCTGGCGTGGTCAGAAAATTTATCGTACGTCAGATCTGAGTCTTGTCCTGGCGGCTTGCGCGGGATGTTCTCGCGCAAATTCTCGGCATTTTTGCGTCGGCGTGGTCGCGTTCGCGGTTGCGTTTATGCGAGTTGGTTGTCCGCCCGATTTCCGGGCCGGGCAATGGAAAAATTTCCCTCGGAGGGTCTGATGCAGCGGAAGAATCTGAAGTCGATGGTATCGGTTACGAATCACGGCAATGCGGTGAAGACGCGTCGTCGTCAGGCGCTTCTGTTGGCCCTCGTGGCGGGTGCGGGGTCGGTCGGCCTCCAGTCCAGCCAATCGCAGGCTGCAACCTGGGACGGCTCGGTCAATGACTTCGGGGCGACCACGACCACCAGCTTCCCGCATTGGAATGCGTACCCAGGCGGGGCCAACAATAACGTCGAAGCCGGCGTCGTGACGATTTCGACCGCCAGCTCGACCGCCCAGGCCGGGCAGGTCGCCGGGCAGGTCGTCGTCAACGATATCTTGGCCGGAACCACTGGTACCGGGAACGGCACTTGGGTTCAGACCGGCAACACGGTTACCGCCAACGGCTGGATGCGTTTCGGCACCGTTGCCGGTGGCACGGGTACCTATAACCAGTCGGCAGGTGTCCTAAATTTCAACGGCAACGGCAACATCGGTGAGGTTGCTACTGGCATTGTCAATCTAAGCGGCACTGCGGTCTGGAACATGCGTAGCAGCGGTAACAGCCCTGTCGCGATCGGCGGTTCGGGCAGCGGTGGTGGACAGTCGACCAGTCGCGGAACAATGAATATGTCCGGCGGTACTATCAACACCAACGCCAGCGAATTCTGGATCGGTAACGGTAATACGGGCACAGTCGGTGTCGTGAACATGAGCGGTGGTACGCTGAACGCCAACAACTGGCTCAGCGTCGGTCGCGCGGGTGGCACTGGTACCCTCAATTTCTCCGGCGGCGTCATCAACAAGACCGGTGGCGGGCACATCAGCTTGACCGGCATCGGCGGGACCGGCGTCATCAATCAGACCGGCGGCACTATCAATAGCACGGGCGCGGGTGAGGAACTCTTCCTGACCGAAAACAATTCCGGTACTTATAACTTTTCTGCCGGGATTGGTAACTTTGTCGGGATCAATACCGACACCAACGGCGGCACGGGTACCGTGAATCTGTCCGGCACCGCCGTGTTAAACACGGGTCCGATCACCCGCTCGGCTGCCGGGGGCAGCGGTAACCTGAACTTCAACGGCGGCAACATCAACGCGATCGTTGCCAGCACTGCATTCATTCCCGCTAACGTCAACACCAAGATCGATGCCGGCGGTTTGAAGTTCGGCATGGCAGGTTTCAGTGAGACGATCGCTTCCTCGATCGCACACACGGGCACCGGAACCGATGGCGGGCTTATCGCTACCGGCACGGGTGGCGGAACCCTGACGCTGTCGGGTATCAACACCTACACCGGCCCGACCAGCATCACGAATGCAAACTTGCTCATCCGCGGCGCCTCGCTCCCGCAGAACACTCGCCTGCTGACCACCGGTAGCTCGCTGATCGATTTCGGCGGGAACTTCCTGTCGCCCCAGGGCAGCACGACTCCAGGTCTCACTCTTCTGGACTTCTCAGACTCGGCCAGCACGAACCTTCAGTTCGGCATCGCGACCACGGGCGCCGATCAGGTCGCCGTGACCAACGCTGCCGCGTTGGGCACCGGCGGGACCATCACGGTCAACGTCGGCGTCGGTCAAACCCTGACCCCGGGTGCATACACCCTGCTCAGTGATACCAACGGCGGCGTCGGTGGCTTCTCGCTCACCAACAGCACGATCATCACCGGCGGCAACCAGTATTCCCTGTCGCTCTCCTCGACCAGCACGGCCGACATTCTGACCGTCGGCGTCGGTCAGGTCGCCAAGCTGTACTACACCGGCAATAGCAGCAACAGCCTTAACGTTGCCGGCAACTTCTCGAACAACGTCGCGGGCACTGTCACCGCGACCTCCGCTCCGACGGCAATCACCGACGTCGTCCTGACTGCCAACACCGCCACGACGGCGAACTTCGGTGCGACCCTGGGCGGCCTTGCCAGTGTCAACAGCCTTGAATTTACCGGGACCGGCACTCCGGCCGCTTCTACCCCCGTCACCATCAGTGGACCGGGAACGCTTAACATCAACGCCGGTGCGAACACCTTCGCGGCCGGAACCGGTATTGTCATCGACGCCGGCCTCGCCGCGGGCAGCGGCATCTCTGCCAATCTGAACCTGCCGGTCAGCCAGTCGATCACCAATAACTCGGGCAGCCAGTTCGCCCTGAGCGGTGTGATCAGCAGCACGAACCCCAACACGGTTCTGACCCTCGGCGGTGCGGCCGGCACGGGCGGCTTCCTGCTCTCGGGTGCCAACACGTATTCCGGCACGACCGTGATTCCGGGCAGCGCGGTAGTGCTCGGAAGCGCAACTGCTCTGGGCAACAGCGGTAACTTTGTCCAGGTCAATAGCCTTTCGGCTTCGCTTGACATCAACGGCAACGCCGTGCAGCAAGGTGGGATTACTTTCGGTGGTGGCGTGTTGAAAGACACTGTCGGTACCGGCAGCCTGACCTTGACGGCCACCGGAGCGACCGGGGCCGCGATCAACATCACGAATGCGACCGCTCCAGGGTATATCAACCCGGTCCCAGCGGGGTCGAATCTCACCGCCGTGCCGCTGACCTTTACTGGCGCGACCAATTACATTGCCAAGTCGATTAACGCCGGTACACCGGTCATCACGAGCAACATCACCCTGAATGGTAACACGATCGTCGCAATGGCCGACACGGGTGGCGATAACTCGGGTGAGCTTAACCTGACTGGGACCATCAGTGGTCCAGGCTCTCTTGGCGTGCAGAACAACGCTGTTATTCCCGGGGTCACCTTTGCCAATCAGCAGGACTGGGGCACCTTGCTCCTGACGGGCACCAACACCTTTACCGGCGGAACGAACATCGCCTTCGGTCGCATTGTCGTCACCAACTCCAAGTCGCTGAGCACGGGCCCGATCACGATCGGCCAAAACGCCACCCCGGGTGGCCCGGCCGGTGTGCTGCAGCTCGGAAACAACGCCTACTCGGCCACCAGTTCGCCGCAGGCGATTGCGGCCGGCGTGACCGGCATCAACCTGACCAACAACATCAACCTTGGTGGTGAAACCGCCACCGGTAACGGGGCCGACTACGGCTTCGGCATCGGCAACAGTCAGGGTTCTAACACCCTCAGTGGTAACATCGCTTTGACCGGCCCGCTCGCGGTCATCGACACTGGGGCCACTGCCACCGCTGGCAGCGGAACGCTGACCCTCAGCGGCGTCATCAGTGGTGCAGGCCAGCTGCAGAAAAACGGTACCACCCAAATGATCGTGACGAACGCCAACACGATCACCGGAGGGTTCAACGTGACCACCGGCGAACTGCTGGTTCAGAACAACCTCGCACTCGGCACCGGCACGACGATCGTCGGAACCAACACCGCCGGGGTGAACATCCCGACAGGGTTCACGCTCGCTAACCCCTTCTCGATTAACGGTTCGGGTGTGGCCCTCGGCGGGGCGATCCTCGCTAGCGGTACCAACAGCACCGTGACCGGCCCGATCGACCTGGGTACCCTCGGTACCGCGGCACGAATCGGTGCCACGACCGGGAGCACGCTGTTCGTAACCGGCCCGATCCACAACGGCACCACCGGTGTCAGCCTTGACATCAGCGGCCTCGGTGCCGGTACCGCAGGTGGTACGGTGGTTCTAAGCGGTTCCAGTGACTACACTGGCATCACCACCGTGATCCGTGGTCACGCAATCGTCGATGGCACGACTCTGACCGCCGGCCAGTCGAACATCAGCAGCACCGGAAATATCCTCATCGACACCAGCGGAACCGCCGGTGAAGTCGGCACGCTGGTGATCCAGAACGGCGGCGTTGTCAAATCAACCGTCGGCAACGTCTTGATCGCCAATGCTGTCGGTAACACGGGTTCGCTTACGATCACCAGCGGTTCGCTGGTCACTGGTGGTAACGTTCAAGTCGGCCTTGCCAATACCTCGACCGGTTCGATCAACTTAAGCAGCGGAACCCTCACGGCCGCCAACTTCGTAATCGGCAATACGCCGATCGGAAGTACCTCTACAGCGACCGTCACCCAGACCGCCGGTACCATCAACTCCCACTTCTTCTCGGTCGGCTTCAGCGGTGGTGGAACCGGTACGGCCAACCTGTCCGGTGGAACTTTGAACGTCAGGTCACTGGCGACCTACACCGACGGCGAATTGGAAGTCGGTATCTTCGACAGCATTGTCGGTTCGTTGACCATCGGGGCCGGTCAGGCCGTCAATCTGGACAACAACGCGAATTTCGTCGTCGGTTCACAGAACACTTCTGCGGCTAATTCGGTGGTACAGAACGCCGGCACCGTCACGTTCTACAGCAACACCGGCACCACCGTCGGTGGGACCGGCTCGCTGATCCTCGGCCGCACGAATGCTCTCGCTACGGCATCGGGTGCCGAAAGCTATACCCTCAACGGCGGCACGCTGACCGTCCCCTCGATCTCACGGTCGAGCACCAGCGTTGCTGGCACCGGAACCTTCAACTTCAACGGCGGCACGCTCGTCGCGGCTGCCGACAGCCCGACCTTTATCCAAGGCCTCAGCGCGTTCAAGGTTGGTCCGTCCGGCGGAACCTTCGACACGAACGGTCACACGGTCGTCGTCGCCCAGCCCATGCTGGACAACGGCGGTGGTGGTTTGACCTTGAATGACTCGGCAGTCACCCACGGCAAGCTGACCTTGGCGGGCAGCTCGACGTTGACCGGTGCAGTCACCATCAACGCCGGCACGCTGTCGGCCGCGAACACCACTGGTTCGGCGACCGGTTCGGGTGCAATCACCATCAACGGTGGTGCCCTGGCGTCGGGCACTGTTGGTAACGTGGACGGCCTGGTCAGTGCTGGCACGGGCCCGAACTTGATCGCCCCCGGCGATGTGGGTTCGATCGGTTCCCTGAAGATCGGCGGCATCATCAGCAGCGGTCAACCCGCTAACCTGACCACGATCAACTTCGATCTCGGTGCGGGCCCCGCGACCGTCATCGGTGGTAACAACATCGTCACCAACGGCGATCTTCTTACCATGGCCGCCGGTTCACTGGTGTTGTTTGATACCGGCACCGCCTTGACCTTCGGCGGAGCGCCGGTCTCGGGCAACGATTACCGTCTGATCGCCGACTCCGATGCGATCGCGGCTTCGTCCAACTCGACGATCGACCCGGCCGCCTTCGCCCTGCCGACTCCGACCGGTGGCGCGACCTATAGCCTGTCGACCTCGGTCGACCCCGGTTACCTCGACCTGGTCGTCGGTGGTGTGGTCGTCACGACCCCGCAGAACCTGACCTGGAACAACACGGGCGGGTCCGGCGACGGCGTTACGTTCGACACGACGATGCAGAACTTCAACAACGGCACCGGTGCCGCGACGTTCAGCTCGACTAATCACGACAACGTCACCTTCAACGACACCAACAACGGGCACTACGCGGTGAGCATCCCCTCGACCGTGACCCCGGGTTCGACCACCGTGAACAGCGCCGCGAACTACAACTTCTCCGGTGCAGGTGGCATCGGCGGAACCGGAACGCTCGTGAAGTCCGGTGCCGGCACGCTGACTCTCGCAACGGTCAACACCTACACCGGCGGCACCAACGTCTCCGGCGGTAAGCTGGTCCTGTCCGGGGCCGGAGCCTTCCCGTCCGCGACGAGCCTGACCATCGGAACCGGAGCTACGGTGCAGATCGCAGCACACACCGGTCCCGCGACCAACGTCGTCGTCGTCAAGACCAGCTCGTTCACGAGCACCGGCCTTGTCGACCTTACCAACAACGACCTGGTCGTTCAGGGTGGCACGACGCTCGCTGCGATCACCACCCAGATCCAAACCGGTTATGCCGGCGGAACGTTCGCCGGAACCTCGGGGATCACCAGCTCGACGGCTGCCGCCGACAGCACCCACCTGACCACGATCGGTGTAGCCAATGGCCTCACCTCGTTCGAAGGTGCAACCGTCTCGGCCACCGACACCTTGGTGAAGTACACGTACTACGGCGATGCCAACCTCGACGGTGCCGTCGACGGGTCGGACTACACCAAGATCGACGCCGCCTTCGGAACGGCCGCCAGCGGCTGGCAGAACGGCGACTTCAACTACGACAACAAGATCGACGGCTCTGACTACACGCTGATCGATAACGCCTTCAACACGCAGGGAACGACCCTCGGGACGAACCCCGCCGCGTTGATCGCCAGTGCGACCTCGCAGATCGCAAGCGGTTCCAGTGCAGTTCCGGAACCGACCACCCTTGGTCTGCTCGGCGTCGGTGCAGTTGGTATGCTCGCCCGCCGTCGTCGTCGCAACGTCTGATCTCGATCAGGCTGATCGAACGGATCTGAACCTCTAACAAACAAAGCCGGCGACCCTCACGGGTCGCCGGCTTTGTTACGCGCCTCGGCGTGCCGCATGACGGCCTTATAAACATCGCAAAAGGTCGACGCGGGCTATCAAAACGATTTTTTTTGGGGTACGGTTGAGCCCCTACAAAGCCTCCCTGTTTCGCGAGCCAACTCCGCAGTCGGTTGCGCCTGAAAGCTGCCGATGACAACGATTCAAAATCCGGACCTGACTCCGGGCGATTTGTTGCCCCTAGAGGTCGTGCCGACAACGGTCTGGCATCGGTTCTGGAATAACCCCGCCGCGGTATGGTGTGTCGCCCTGGTCCCCCACACGGTCGGCTTTCTTCTGTCGCTTCAGGGGATCGTCAAAGGAAGATCCCCCGGAAATCTTGGGGATTTTCTCGGTGCCGCCCGCGCGATGCTCCGGGGGCTGGATATCTACAGCAGCGGGTCGCACGGCTACATTTACCCGCCGCTGATTGCATTTCTATATCAACCACTGGCGATGCTGCCCGAGCGTTCCGCCGCGGTCGTTTCGCTGACGCTGAACGCCGCCGTTTCGGTCTTCACGCTGGTGCTCGTCAGTCGTGTGCTGGTCGAACGCCTGCTCGGCAGAGTCGACGCGATGCTCGCCGCCAGGGTGGCCTTATTCGGGGCTTTCTGCACGCTCGATAAGATCAAAGGTGAATTCGCCCACGTCGAGACGAATGTTTTCATGCTGATCGCGTTCACCGCCGCAATGCGCTGGGTCGACAAGCGGCCGTGGCTTTGCGGTCTCGCGCTCGGTTTCGCGTTCAACATCAAGTACATGCCGTTGGTGCTCGTGCCTTACCTCGCACTCCGGCATCGCTGGAAAGCGATCGGCTGGTTCGCGGTCTGGGCCATTGTCTTTGCCGTCCTCCCCGCTGTTTCGATGGGGTTACGCGCCAACCTCCACGCGTGGGGTGAAGCAACGGGCGGCATCCTAAAACTGTTCGGCATTCACATTCAAATCCCGCACCCCGCTCACGTCCGGGACATCACTGACCCGGTCAGTATCTCACTCACCAGTGGAATTGCACGGATGACCCGGCTGCCGTCTCCATTCCCGCTACTGATCGCCGCGGGCGTGGCGGGCGTGTTCTTCGTTTTCATTGCCGCAGTCTATGCTCAGAAAAAAGTCCCGATCTTCGCCTGGCCGTCGGTGCAGCGACAGGCGACGGCGCCGTTCCGGGGCCTGCTTTCCACCGAGTGGATGGCCATGTTGTTGCTCACGCTCATCTTCAGCCCGTTCACCAATTCCCGGCACCTTTACATGCTGATGGACGTCAACATCGCAGCGGGCGTTCTGATCCTGGGCACACGCGGACTGGTCCGGCGGACGCCGCTGATCATCGCCGCCGCCGTGATGGCGATCGGCGTCACGTTCCCACCGGGCGGGACCAAGTCGTTCGATTTTGCCGATCAAGCCTGGCGAAACATCGGCGGCCCCGCGTGGTGCATGCTGGCCATGTGCGCGACCTTGGTCTGGACCAACGTCCGTTATCAAAGCGCCGCATCGCCCCGCAGCGCGTTCGACGAATCGCCCGCGGATCCAACCCCGCCACCGGCCGCCGACCTCATTCCCGCATAGCCGCCTGTCGTGGCACAGGCATCCTTGCCCGTGTGTTCGAGCGAAGCGATCTTCAGATAACGACATTGAACGCCTCAATCGCACCGGGCGGGGACGCCCGCGTCAGTGTTCTCGATCTTGCCAAAGTCTCAACACGGCGACGTCCCGCAGAAACGTAACGACCACGGTCGCTGCTTAGAACCGACGCAAATCGCCCGCTGCGGAAGGATCGAGCCCGGCAATCCGCCGGCACCGCCGAAGGATGCCGTCGAACATTTCGGTCGTCAGCCGGCCCGTAAACGTGTTCTGCTGGCTGACGTGGTAAGAGCCGATCAGCACCAGTCCCGGGCACAGCACGACCTCGGCCCCGTGTCCGAACCCCGGCCGGGTGTCGATCGAACATCCATTCCGCACAGCCAACGTGACGGCGGCCGACCAGGCGATCCCGCCCAGCGCGAGGATGACCCGCTTGTTCCGCAGCGAACCCCATTCGCGGTCCAGAAAGGTCGAGCAGTTGGCGACTTCGTCCGGCAACGGCTTGTTTCCCGGCGGGGCACACCGGGCCGTCGCGCTGATAAAACAATCGGTCAATGTCAGCCCGTCGTCTTTCGAGACGCTCGTTGGCTGGTTCGCCATCCCGCAACGGTGCAACGCGGCGAACAGAAAATCACCGCTGCGATCCCCGGTAAACACCCGGCCCGTGCGGTTCGCGCCGTGCGCCCCCGGGGCCAACCCGAGCACCCAGAGCCGGGCATCCGGGTCCCCGAACCCCGCAACCGGCCGGCCCCAATACTCGTGCGCGGCGTACGCCCGCCGCTTGGTCGTGGCCACTTCGCTGCAATACTCGCGTAATCGCGGACAGGCCACGCACGTTTCAATGTCGCGGCGAAGTTTTTCGAAAATGGGAATCGATCGGGCCATAGCGGTGATCCGTTGTAACAAAAACGAAGGTAGCATTTTCGCTCGCTGACGAGAAAGACACAGAGCACGGTCCTGTCGACTTTTCGTGCCGTTAGCACAACGAGTCAACAGCCACTCGAGCGTTCGCGATGCGTAGCTTCCTGATATAGCGGGTGAACGATCGCACTGTTACCGTCGGCTAATGGTTTCGACTGATCCTTCTGGCCTTGCCATCCCCGATGCCCATTCACTGCCGTCGCCGATTCGGAAAATTGCGAGCATTGTCGCCATCGGGGTTGTCGTCATACTCGTCATCGTCTCGCTGCTGGGCACCCGCAAGCCCGGCGTGCAGATTCAAGACTTCGGTGCCTACTACCGGGCAGGACAGGCGGTCCGAGCGGGGCATTCACCGTATGTTCTAGACGTACACGGCCCGCTGGGCGCTTACATGTACGCGCCCCTCTTCGCCCATTTCCTGTTTCGGCTGTTCGCTTATCTGCCGTACCTATGGGCCGTCCGGGCGTTCATGCTGATCAACTGGATCGCGACGATTATCTGCGTGCTTCTGGGCCTGCGATTGCTCGGTCCCCACGGCAGAAACGCATTCCTGATCGGCCTGCTCGCCGTGGCATCGGCGGGCACGTATCTCTGGGCCGACATTCATAACGGGCAGGTGGGGACCCTGCTCCTGCTGGCTTGCCTGGTCTGGATTTCCCTGACACTGTCGGGCCGGTCATTGCTCGGCGGGATAGTCCTGGCGCTGCCGATCATGCTGAAAATTTACCCCGCTCTGCTGTTGCCGTACTTGCTGCTGCGCCGGGACTGGCGGGGTCTTGCCGGCGTGACGGTGGGGCTGTCGGTGCTAGTCGTCGCGCCGGTCATTTTCGTCGGGGCGTCTCGCGTGCTCCCGCTGCACGTCGAATGGCTTCGGTTCTGTGTCCAGACCCAGACCGCGGATCAGACGATCCGCACGGGTAACCAGTCGCTGCTGGGCGCGCTCGCCCGGTTGCCGTTCGTCAGCGACGGCAATCAGACCCATTTCTCGGCCGACCACCTGGCGACGCTGTCCCGCGTGTATCCGGCGATCGTGCTCGTGCTCTCAGCCCTGGTGTACGGCTGGATCTATCTCGCCCGACGTCACCGCGGCACGCCCTCGTCGACCGAGCAATCGCTCGTCGAGGTTTCGATCCTGTTGCTGTGGATGACGATCGCCTCCCCACGGGCCTGGACGTTCAACTTCGCCGCCGAGATTCTTCCTGCGCTGCTGCTCGCCCGCGCTATCGTCGAGCGGCGGCCCCGGACCTGGCTGGCCGCCGCGGCGCTGGTCGGCGTGCTGGTCGCACTGACGCTAAATACGAACGGAATCAAATTCACGCCCCGCTGGTCCCCGGCAGGCTACTTCATTCAGAACAAACATTTCGACGCGCTAATTCTTCTCGCCGTCGCGGTCGCCTGCATGCCATTGCGAGCAAAGAACGTTGAATCCGTGGGTGAAGCGGGCTCGGCAACATCAACTGACCGCGCCACGTAAACCAACGCCTTAAGTCCGCGCGAAAATACGGGACGACGCTCGCCGCACCGTCGCCGGAGAAACGCCGCTCGCCCGAGACTGGGATTCGAACCGCGCGGAGCAGCTATGCATTACAGAACGCCCGTTTTGGCCGGAGTGTTCTTCTTCAGATTTCTTGCAATCATCGTAAGGACGATCAGGAACCCGATCGCAACCAGCCCCACGAGCACCAGAACTGTGACTGTGCCCGCGATGAACCATTTGGTGCCATTCGTGAACGTGCCGTTCTTGTCGAGAAAGCCTAGTTCCACGGCCGCGTCGTGCGCGCCCAGGCTCCCGCCGATCGACAGGTTTCTCGCGTTCGAAACCACCGACGGGACGATGTCCGGCCGGGTCGGCATCTTCAGCGTCTCGGCCGCGGTCTCGGTGATCAACTGCTTCAGGTACGGGTCGATGTCTTCCTTCAGCCAGACCAGGAACCCGCGTCGCACCTGCTGATTTAAAATCTTCGCCACTTCGGGTTCGATCTGCTCGCGGACCATTTTCAGCACCAACGGGACGGTGTCCCGTTCGAACACCCGGTTGATGCCGGTTTCGGTCCCGTCACCGATCGCCTGCGCCATCGCGCCCGCCTGCTTTTGGGAATCGGGGCCGAGGATTTCCTGCATGGCCTCGTGGGCGCTCTTGCGGACCAGTTCCATCACGGCCGGCTCGATGTTTTGCTTCATGAAGGCCGAGATCTGATCCCCCGTCCCGGCCGGGATTTTGAGCGACGGCCGGGTCGTAGACGTCGGGTCGACCGGTTCCCCCATCACCTCACCGATCGCGCCGTCGACGATGCCGTGACCTAGTCCGACGCCCACGGTCCAACTCGCCTTTTCGACAGGCGGTGAGGCCGTAATTGCAGACAAGCCTTGCTGGTTCGGCGTCCGTTGCAGCTCGGCGATCGCGCTCGGCACCGCGCCGCTGGTCGCCGCCGAACCGATGTCGTGCACGGTCTGCGCACAACCAGTCAGACCGGCGGCGCAGAGCACCAAAGCCAGGTACAGAAACGCGATCGACGATCGCACGGCTCGGGGTCGTCTGAGTAACACCATCGCGACACGCTATCGCGATGCGTGCCCGCTCGGGAACGTCGATTTTCTGGACCCGCCACCCCCGCGGCCCCTCCCGGTGTCGCGACCGGTGCCGATTGGAAAACCGCCGGTGTTCGACGATGATCTGGCCGCGGATCCTGCGGCTTATAGCGGCTTATAGGAGAAACGAATGAATCGATGCATGCGGATCGTGTCGTTAGTTCTGGCGACGGCTTTTCTGGCCGGGTGCGATAAGAGCAGTTCGACGACTTCCGTCACCGGAACGCCATCCTCCCAATCGGCCGCTAAACTGCGGATCGCCGTCATTCCCAAGGGGACCACGCACACGTATTGGAAGTCTGTCCATCAGGGCGCGCAATCGGCCGCGGACGAGCTCGGCGTCGACATTTCCTGGAACGGCCCTTTGAAGGAAGACGACCGCACCGGGCAGATCTCGGTCGTGCAGCAGTTCGCGTCCGACAAAGTGAACGGCATCGTTCTCGCGCCGCTGGATGATGTGGCCCTGGTAAACCCTGTGAAGCTCGCTACTGGGAAGGGTATTCCTGTCGTGATTATCGATTCGGCCCTGAAAGCCGAACCGGGCAAGGATTTCGCCTGCTTCGTTGCGACCAACAACCACCAGGGCGGCGCGATGGGCGGCGACGAGCTGGCTCGGATTCTGGCCGGCAAAGGAAAAATCGTCCTGCTGAAATATTCCGAAGGGTCGGCCAGCACCGAAGAGCGAGAGGCCGGTTTCCTGGAAGAAATGCACAAGAACGCGGGCCTGACCATGCTGGTCGAAAACCGGTATGCCGGCGCGACCATCGGCGAAGCCCAGCAGTCGGCCGGGCAAATGCTCGACCAGCTCCGCCAGGCCGACGGCATCTTCTGCCCCAACGAATCCAGCACGATGGGCATGCTGCTCGTGCTCCGGCAGAACAACTTAATTGGAAAAGTTCACTTCGTCGGGTTCGATACCAGCCCGGCATTGATCACCGCGCTCAAGGCCGGCGAGATCGACGCGCTGGTCGCACAGAACCCGACCAAGATGGGTTACCTCGGCGTCAAGAACTGTGTCGCGGCGATCAAGGGTCAGAAGATCGATCTGCAAGTCGACAGCGGCGTTCAACTGATCACCCGTGATAATCTGAACTCGCCCGAGGTTCAGAAACCGCTCGCCGGCGGTTGAACTTAAGGCGCGCGTCGTCCACCTCGTCGATTCGACGGTAAGCTCCGGATCCGACAGGCATAGCTGCGAGATCCGCGCCGGCTGCCGTTCACAAGGGCCATGCAACAGACACCTCAGCATCCACGCTTATCGATGCAGGGCGTTCAAAAACGCTTCGGGGCGACGATCGCGCTGGGCGGTGTCGATCTAAGCGTCGAAGCCGGGGAAGTGCTCGCACTGGTCGGTGAAAACGGCGCGGGCAAGAGCACGCTGATGAAAGTGCTGTCTGGCGCACACCGGCCCGACGCCGGGGTGATGCAGCTCGACGGCGATCCGTACCTCCCGCGCGACCCGCTCGACGCCCGGCGGTGCGGTGTCGCGATGATCTACCAGGAACTGTCGCTCGCGCCGCACCTGTCGGTGATGGACAACATCCTGCTCGGAATGGAACCGATGATCGGGCCGGTGCTGAACCTCGGCGAGATGCGCCGCCGGGCGACCGACGCGATGTCTCAACTCGGCCGCCCGGACATTCGACCGCACACGATCGTTTCGCGTTTGTCGATCGCCGAGCAGCAACTGGTCGAGATCGGCCGGGCGGTGGCTGTCGGGTGCAAGCTGCTCGTGCTCGACGAGCCGACCAGCAGCCTGACGGCGGCCGACATCCGCAGACTCTTCGGCCTCATCACGCGGCTGAAAGCGTCGGGGATGTCGATCATCTACATCTCGCATTTTCTGGAAGAAGTCCGCGAGATCTCCGACCGGGTCACCGTGCTCCGCGACGGCAAAAGCGTCGGCGGTGGCGCGACGGCGTCTCTGAAAGACGCCGAAATCATCCGCCTCATGGTCGGCCGGTCCGTTGATGAGTTGTACCCACGCTCGCCTCGCGTCCCGGGGGACGTCGCGCTCGAGGTGCGCAACCTGGCCGGGGTGCAAAAGCCGAACGATGCCAGTCTTGTCCTGCGTCGAGGGGAAGTGGTCGGTATCGCCGGGCTGATCGGGGCGGGGCGGACCGAACTGCTCCGGGCGATCTTCGGTCTGGACAGGATCCGCTCGGGCCAGGTAACGCTGGCCGCGTATTCGGGTCCGGCATCGCCGGCGCGCCGGTGGGACCAGCACATGGGATTCGTCAGCGAAGACCGAAAAACCGAAGGACTCGCGCTGCAGTTGAGCATTGCCGAGAACGCGGCACTCAGCAGCCTGAGCGCGATCGTGAGACCGGCCCGTCAGGACGCGCGGGTCCGCCGGTGGATCGATAAGCTTCGCATCCGCTGCCGGTCGCCTCGTCAAGCGGTGGGTGATCTGTCGGGCGGGAACCAGCAGAAAGTGGCGATCGCCCGGCTGCTCGAACACGACGTCGACGTGCTGCTGCTGGACGAACCGACCCGCGGGATCGACGTCGGGTCCAAGGCACAAATTTATCAGCTGATCGACGAGCTGGCGTGTGCCGGCAAAGCGGTGCTGATTGTCAGCAGCTATCTGCCGGAGCTGATGGGTGTCTGCGATCGCATTGCCGTAATGTGCAAAGGCCGGCTGAACCCCGCCCGGCCGGTCGGGCAGACGAGCGAGCACCAGATGATGCTGGAAGCGACCGGAACCGTGGAGGCCGCATGAAGACATTAGCACCGCCGGACGCCGGCGTTCAATCGACAGACACATTCAGCGTCAGCCGGTGGGAGGCGGCCAAAAGCATGCTGTCGGCGTTCGGGCCGCTCGTCGGGTTGGTCTGCATCTTCGGGCTGTTCGCCGTCCTTCGACCCCGGACTTTTCTCGCGGCCGACAACCTGCAGATCATCCTGCTCGACACGGCCGTGGTCGGCACCGCGGCGCTGGGGGCGACCGTCATCATTATCTCCGGCGGGATCGACCTTTCGGTGGGTTCGAACATTGCCGTCTGCACCGTCGTCGTGGCGACGATGCTGGTGCACGGGTTCTCCCCGCTTGTCGCGGCAGGGGCCGGGATATTATCCAGCTGCTGCTGTGGACTGGTGATCGGGCTTCTGGTCACGCGATTGAAGCTGATTCCGTTCATCGTGACGCTGGGAATGCTCGGCGCGCTCCGCGGGGCCGCCGAGCGGTTCGCCGGGGAGACCGAGATTTATCCGCCGACCGAGACCTGGCTGGTGAACCTGCTGGACGTCCGGCATTCAATCCTGTTCGCCCCGGCCGGCGTATGGATCATGCTGGGGCTCACCGTGTTAGTCGCCGCGGTGCTCCGGTACACCCGATTCGGCCGGCACGTGTTCGCGATTGGTTCCAATGAACAGACTGCCCGGCTGTGCGGGGTGCGTGTTGAAAACACCAAGCTGCTGATTTACGTGTTCGCGACGATCTTTGCCGGACTGGCCGGCGTACTGCAGTTCTCCCGCCTGACAATGGGCGACCCGACCACTGCTAACGGGTACGAACTGAATGTGATCGCTGCCGTGGTGATCGGCGGCGCGAGTTTGTCCGGCGGACGTGGCACTGTCTTTGGCACCCTGGTCGGTGCGCTGCTGATGACGACGATCGGGAACGGCTGTAATAAGGTCGGCCTCAGCACGTCGGACCAGATGATGGTCACCGGCGGCATCATCGTCGCCGCCGCGGCGTTGGATCAACTGCGCGAACGCCGCGCGGCTTAAGCACCGCCGTATCGCGTTCACGACTCGGCATTGTCACATCCATTGAACAGCGAAACCTCGCAGTGCTGCTACAGCCCGGCCACTCGCGGTATGCTTCGGCGGATGCAGGCACTCACCGAACCTTGGCAGATCCAAAAGAACGCTTTCGTCGCCGCGGAAGCCAAGGTCTTTTCTCAGTTCAATGAAGACGGGATTTTAAGTTGCCTTTTCGATCGCCTCGGGAAAGGTGATCAACGGTTCGTCGAATTCGGCATCGGGAACGGCAAAGAGTGCAACACCGCGAACCTGTCGATTCATCACGACTGGGGCGGTCTGCTCATGGACGGGAATCCGGTGGACGTCGAAAAAGCCCAGCGGTTCTACGGCTCCCGGTCCGAACTGAAGCCGGCACAGGTCGTGGTAAAGCACGCGTTCATCACCGCCGGAAATATTAACGACCACCTGGCCGACCACGCGCGTGGTGGGGCCACCGATTTGTTGTCCGTCGACATCGACGGCAGCGACCTGTGGGTCTGGCGGGCTATCACGGCCGTCCGCCCCCGCGTGCTGGTGATCGAATACAACGCCGTCTTCGGCCCCGAACGGTCGGTCAGCGTCGTCGACGACCCGCAGTTCGAACGAATGAAGTATCACGCCTCGGGCCTGTATCACGGCGCGTCTTTGGCCGCATTGACGAAGGTCAGTCGTGACAAGGGGTATATTCTGGTCGGCTGCGAATCGCACGGCGTCAACGCATTCTTTGTGGAACAAATCGCTGCACGGAACGCCGGGCTTGTCGAGCTGAATCCGGCGCAGGCGTACTACGAACATGCCTGGCGTGCGGAACGCTTCCCTTCGACCAACGCGCAATTCGAGATCATCAAAGAAATGAAAATGATCGAGATCTGAGCGTAAGTGCGATCTTGTGACGACGGAGTGACTCGGCGGTCGGCCGGCTCGATTAACCGACAGTTATCACTTGGTCTCAAGCTCACCCCTCGAATCTATCGATATCTAGCGATGCGATGGTCGATCGGGTCATTCTTATGTGCGCGGGGCGGGCCGAGCGGTGGGGCAATCACCTGGGCGTGCACAAGCACCTGATTTCGATCGACGGCGAGATGCTGCTGGACCGCACGCTGCGGCTGATTCGACAGAACACGTCGGCGCCGGTGAGTGTCGTCGCGTTCGACACCGAGTACGACCGGGCCGGGTTCGAACGGTACCAACCGAAACACGACCGGTTGAATTTTTGTGACATCGACAAATTTCTCAGTTCCGAAGAACGGTGGTCTAAATCGGGCCAGACCGTGATCCTGTACGGCGACGTGTTTTTTTCCGAAGCCGCGATGCGGAAAATCTTGGCCCACGAAGGCACGCACCGCTTCGTCGGGCGCGGGGAATGGAGCCATTACACGGGTTGCCCGTGGCGTGAGATGTTCGCCGTCAGTTTTCCGGCCGACGAGCACGACCTGCTCCGCGGGCACATGCTCGCGATCCGCGCAGAACTGATGGCCAAGACCCGCGACAAAGGCGGCGGCTGGGACTTGTACCACCGGATGCACGGCACCACCTGGAACCACTTTCTGTCGATCGACGACTTTACCGATGACTTCGACTTTCCGTCGGATTACGAGCGGTGGAAGCGGCGATACGACAATCGCCTGCATCGCCTGATCGTGCCGGTGTATAGCCCGGTCGTGAAACGCTGGCGGTGGAGACTGTTCGCATGGGGTCGCCGGTTGAACGGCGTATTTTCGCGAGGTACAAAGGCGGACGCGGAGAATTAATGCGGGATTTAAACTGCCAGCGGCTGCGAATCTTTGATCAGATCCCGGTCGAGCTTCACGCCATTTGCCGACTGGCGATCGCCCGATTTCAGCTCGGTGAAATGTCTCTGCACGGCCCTTCGCATTGGCTGAACGTATTCAAGCACGCGACGGCGCTCGCAGGCCAGGCCAAGGGCGCCGATTTACACAGCTGTCAGCTGTTCTCGCTGCTGCACGACTGCGAGCGACGCGACGAAGGAACCGACGCCGACCACGGCCCACGAGCGGCGACCTATTCGGCCGAACTACACCGTCAAGGCATTCTGAATATTTCGGTATCACAGTTGACCCTGCTCTGTGACGCGTGCACCGGTCATACCACCGGGCGCACCAGCACCGATCCGACGGTTGGCGTCTGCTGGGATGCCGACCGATTGGATCTTCCCAGGGTCGGCATCGCTGTGAGCCGAAAATATTTGTCGACGGCAGCCGCTCGGTCAATGATCGGTTGGACCGAACCGAGTGTCTAACCGATCCGACGAAGCGGGCCTACGATTGTGTATGCCGTTCGATGCTCCAACTTTGTCGTTCCGCCTGAGCGTGCTCGACCAATCGCCGATCGCAGAAGGGAGCAGCGGATCGCAGGCGCTGCAGAATTCGATCGACCTCGCAAAGGCAGCTGACGCCCTGGGATATTTTCGTTATTGGGTTGCCGAGCATCACGCGACGCCCGCGCTCGCGTGCGCGAGCCCCGAGGTGCTGATCGGCCCGATCGCGGCAGTCACGTCGAGGCTTCGCGTCGGCAGCGGCGGGATCATGCTCCCGCATTACAGCCCGTATAAGGTCGCGGAAAATTTCAGCATGCTGTCGGCGATGTACCCGGGCCGGATCGATCTCGGGATCGGCCGCGCCGCCGGGACCGACGCCCGCACCACCTTCGCGCTGCAACGGGATCGCCGGCAGGCCAACGGCGATGATTTCCCAGATCAGCTCGACGAACTGCTGGCGTACGTCAATGGGACCATGCCGCACGACCACCCGTTTGCGGTGATTGCCGGCCGGCTTCCGGGCAGGCCGCATTCGCCCGCGCCATTTCTTCTCGGATCTTCACCGCAGTCGGCGGTCTGGGCCGCGCAGCAGGGTTTGCCGTACGTTTTTGCCGATTTCATAAATCCCAGCGGTACTGCGATCGCCGCACACTACCGCGCGAATTTCGCTCCCGCGGCAACAATGTCGCCCGATCCGTACACGATCGTCGCCGCGTGGGTGCTGTGCGCCGATACGGACGAGGAAGCGAAATCGCTGGCTTCGAGTCATCTGATGCTTATCGAACTGCTGCACCGCGGGCAGTTGATTCCGGTTCCGACGGTCGAGAAGGCCACGCGATACCTTGCCCAACAGGGCCGGTCGGTGGGGTCGCTTCCGATAGGCCGCCGCGTGATCGCTGGTTCGCCGACAACGATCCGTCCGGCGATCGAGAAGCTCGTCGAAGATTATCACGCCGACGAGGTGATGATCGTGACGATCACGCACGATCACGCCGCCCGCAAGCGGTCGTATGAGTTAGTCGCCGAGGCGTTCGAGCTATCAGCAGTAAATGATCTGGTCGCTGTCTGATACGGATCCCAATTCATTCGTGCGCGTTAAGCCGATCATGGTCTCGCTCGGGAAGAGATTTCGACGGGATCGCCCAGCGTAGGTTATTTGTAAGATAACAGACGATACCCGTTTAGCGGTCGCCCCGCAGGGGCACGAGTCGGCGTGGTCTCGGGCCGAAAGCGCCCCGTCTGCGCAGCCGCTAAACGGGGCGACTAGATATCGCCGAGCGCACGGTATTAGTGGAAAACGTTATGACCTGTTCGGCTGAATGATTGCGCGTCGATTCATCACGCGGTCTTAAAGAATCTAAGAATCTCGCGGACGTGTTCGAGGAACTGACCGTCGGTGCTTAGTTGCGAGATGGCGGATCGGGTTTCCTGCGACAGCCGTTCGTGGTCGTTGTCGTTTTTAGCCCGCAGCGTGTCCAGGTCGGCCGTGACGTTCGCCAGGTCTTGGCGGGTTTGCGTCGCGTTCGCCCGTTGCACGCTGAGCAGCGATTCGGGCGGTTCGGGGTCGAACTCGGTTTTGATCTGTTTGATGTCCGCTTCGATCGTGTCGACCCGGCCGCGCAGTTCGAGCACGTCTTCGCGCGGATACTTCCACGTTTCTCCAATAGTGCGCAAGCGCTCGGCCAGGTATTCGTACGCGCTGGCGGCGGGACGCAGTGCGGTCAGCAGCAATGCCAGGACCGAGGCGATGTATCCCACGCGGGTGACGCCCGTGACGGCAAGCACGAACAACACGACCGCCGACCCGACGTGCAGTGCGATCGCCGCCCAGAGCGACGCGCGCGACAGCCGGGACACGTAGGCCACTTGACGCGGTTCGACGGTCAACCCGCGCTCGCGGGTGCTCACCGCGTCGGCGAGAACCGCTTTGGCTTTGAAGTGAATGTTCCACGGGACGGTCACGATCGTAACCAGCCAGAAGAACGCCAGCAGCCCGGCGACCCAGTCATTAAACTGCCCGACCGGCACTTTCAAATAGGTCAGCACCCCGAACGTCAGCAGCAGCACGGCGAACGAGAAAACGATTGAATTCAAGTACGAAAAGATTCGCATAATCTGCCTGCCTGGCCGCGTGGAGTCGCTTGAAAGAGAGGGCTGGATCCTCGCATTGATCAGCTCGCTGAATTCAGTTTAGGTTTTTCGGCCGGCGGCGTCCAAAGCCATTTTGATCGACCGCCCCGGATCTGTATCGGCCGCTTGCAAGCTCGCGCGGTAGGTTCGCCTGTCCCGCGATCGACGTCATGAGAGGCGTGCTCATGCGATCAAACTTTCGGACGATCTTTCCAAGGCAAGAAATCGCTCCTACTGTGCCAGCTAAGGAGTATCGCTATGAACATGACGGGCAACACGATTTTGATTACTGGTGGCGGTTCGGGCATTGGCCGCGCACTCGCAGAGGCATTTCACGCGCAGGGCAATCAGGTGGTCATCGCCGGACGACGGCAAGCGGCACTCGACGAGACCACATCGGCCAACCCCGGGATGAAGTCGCTGACGCTGGACATTGAAGACCCGAATCACATTCGCGACTTTGGTGCCCGTGTGCAGAAAGAGTTTCCGGCTCTGAACGTGTTGATCAACAACGCCGGGATCATGCGTGCGGAGAAACTGCTCGAGCAGCAGCCAGACCTCGCTGATTCCGAGGCGATCATTACGACCAATCTGCTGGGCCCGATTCGGCTCACGGCCGCGCTGCTCCCGCTATTGCAAAAGCAACCCGCCGCGACGGTGGTCAATGTGTCGTCGGGGCTTGGCTTTGTCCCGATGGCGATGACCCCGACTTACTGCGCGACCAAGGCCGCGATTCACTCGTACACGCAGTCGCTTCGGTATCAACTAAAGGAGACGAAAATCGAGGTACTCGAACTGGTCCCGCCGTACGTTCAAACGGATCTGATGAACGGCGCGACCGACCCGCGGGCGATGCCGTTGGCCGACTACATCACGGAGGTGATGCAGATCTTCAAATCGCAGCCCGCAAGCGGTGAGATTTGTGTCGACCGGGTGAAACCGCTTCGATTCGCGGCCGAGTCCGGGAAGTTCGACGCTACGTTTAAAGGCTTTAACGACGCTATGGCGGCCGCCCCGCACTGAACCGGCGGTGTAATGAACCGCCCGGGCCGTGTTTGCGCGACCAGCGTTTACCCGCGCCCGGGGCGGCGGAAACTTTCAGAATTGGTTGGTCCCCGGCTGGTTTTCGGGCCGATGTATTAACTACCGCCTTCGAGTTCTCGGACGTTGTGATTGTTGACCAACGCCGGGTGCCTGGCCGGCGGACCAATCAGGAGAGGTTCCGATGAAAACGAAGATGAGTCTTATTTTTGCGACGCTCGTCGTATTGCTCGGCACGATGATCTGGGTGGTCCAAGACCGCCGGTCGATGAACGCGCGATCGAGTGACCGGGGTTACGTTGCGTCGCCGGTGCCGGCACCCGCGGCGGTCATTCCAGTGGCCGCTGCTGCTCCGACGACCGTGACACGGACCGAACCGATGGTGCCGCAGGCGGCCGTTACGGCATCCGGTACAACACCATCGCAGGTTGTGTCCGAGACACCTGCCGCGCCGATGGTTCATGTCGCGGCGTCCGGTGCGATGAAGTACACCGCCCGCGACGGGGACACGCTTTCGCAGCTGGCGGTTGCGTTGCTGGGGACTGACACCCAGGAGCATCGCGATGCGGTGATCGCGGCGAACGCATCCCTGCAGGCCGACCCGGACCGTGTCCTCGAAGGGCAGGTTTACACGATCGCACCGACCGCCGCTGCCGTTACTACGATAGAAGCGCCGGCGGAAGTCGCCGCGGCGAAAGAGACGCCGGCCACTCCGGTGTCGAGCGGTCCGAAATTGCAATACACCGCCCAGCCGGGCGACACCGTCAGCGGGCTGGCGACGAATCTGCTGGGTGCTGACACCAAGGCCAATCGCGCGGGCATCGTCGAGAAGAACCCGTCGTTGAAGGATGACCCCGACCATCTCGTGGCCGGCCAGACGTACACGATCGTTGCCCGCAACGGGCTGGCATCCGAGCCCGCGGCTGCAACGACGCTTGAAACAGAAAAAACACCTGCCGCTCGACCTGCCGTAGCCGCGCCCGTCACCGCCGGCGTGGGGCATACCCTGAGGTACACCGCCCGGGCGGGGGACACGATGTCCGAGGTTACCACCGCGTTGCTCGGCAGCGACTCGGCCGCGAACCGCGAAACGGTCACGCTGACCAACCCGAGTTTGAAGGCGAACCCCGATCAGCTGGTCGCGGGCCAGGTTTACTGGGTCGCCGCGCCCGGCGCGGGTGATGCAGCACCGTGAGTTTGTTTGCCCGGCATTGCTCCGAAATCAGAAGGCCTCGACTCCGTGGAGTCGGGGCCTTTTTGCATTGTCTCGGTCGCCGTTTTGCCCGGAACCGTTCGCTCGAACATAGATTTGAAAGTATGTCGGCCGTGTGACCTGCTTAGTATCGGCATGGCCGACCCATTGATTTTAACGCTCGAAGTGGACGACAGGCTGTTCGCGTGCGTGGACCGCCTGCGCAAACTGCACTTCCCGGCGGGGCGTAATTTTCTCTCGGCTCACGTGACGATGTTTCATCATCTGCCGGGCGATCGACTCGACGGCATTGCGGACGACCTGCGAGACGTCTGTGAGCGGACGCCGTCGTTCGAGGTTGTTTTGTCGACGTTACGATTCCTAGGTAAGGGGGTCGCGATCAATCTGGTGGGGACGCTGGCGCTGGGGTTGCGTTCCGAACTCGCCGAACGGTGGGACGAATGGCTGATTCCGCAGGACCGTCAGAAGTTTGCACCCCACGTGACGATTCAGAATAAAGTCGACCCGGCGACGGCCCGGGCGCTGTTCCAGAATCTGTCCGAGTCGTGGGCCCCGGTGCGAGGGCGCGCGACCGGCGTGTCGCTCTGGCATTATCGCGGGGGGCCTTGGGAACCGGCCGGTCGATTCGCGTTTAAATCAGACGGATGACCGTGCGTTAGAACGGCGGGGCTTCGCCGCGTTTCCACCAGTCGCCGGCCTCTTTGGAACCCCGGCCGTCTTCTTCGTCGGTGTCCATGAAGGGCGCGTCGCCGTTGTCTTCGGTCGGCAGCGACGGGTCTCGGACGATGGTTGCCAGGGCCGACGCGAACACCGGCGCGATCGCCTTGAGGGTGGTTTCGTCGAGCTCACTGAACGGTTGTTCGTTATCTCGGAAGAAAATCATCGCGGCCAGCGGTTCACCGAGATAGGTCGCGCTCATGCCGAGGATGTCCTGGCGGGCGAAGAGTTTGAGTTCGTCCTTTTTCAGTTTGCCCTTGAGGTCTTCACCGCGGACGTGAACGAGCCCGTCGCGGGAGATGGCCGGGAGCAGACCGCTGAGCATTGCGTCGGCGATCTTGTCGTCGCCGGCGATCGTGTGCTTCATGTAAGCGCCGAGCTGGAAATTCCCGTCATCGCCCGAAAGCCAGAGTGCGACATTTGCCGAACCGACTTGCCGGAGCAGCCAGTCCATTGTGTGACAGAGAAGTTGTTCGAGGTCGGCGGCCTGGTCGATGTGCTTGCGGAAGTTTTCCTGCGTGCGTACTCCGTCTACTTGTTTGGCCAGATCGCCGTAAGCGCTGACCAGATCGTTGCAGAGAAGGTCGACTTTCTGGCTGACCATTCTTCGGGCGACGCCGAGCTTTTTGACGGCGTTGCGGAGCCGGGTCAATCGCTTTTCCTGCCGGAACAGAATCGTGTGCTTGTCGAGTGCCTTGCGGACCCGGTCGGTGATCTGTTCGTGGCTGAAGGGCTTGGACAGGAAATCGACGGCCCCGCCGCGGAGGGCGGTGATGGCGCGGTCGACGCTGGGTTCACCGGTGATGACGATCGCGGTCGCGATCGGCTGGTGCCGGCGGAGCGTCGCGAGCAGTGACAGCCCGTCGCCGTCGGGCAGGTGAACGTCGGTCACCAGTAATTCGAATGTTTCGCCGACGAGTTTCCGCTTGGCCTGGGCGTGTGAGTTGGCGACCGTGACGTCGCAATCGAGGGCTTTAAGGGTGTGTTCCAGCACGTCGATCAAGCCCGGTTCGTCGTCGACGATGAGCACCCGCGGACGATGCTTGATTGAGTTTGAGGTTGCGGGAGTAGCTGGAAGCATTGTTTCTCGTTTCTACAAATCCGGGCGTCGAATCCTTCGGACCCACGGCTGCCTTCGCGAGGCAGCAGGCGTTCGAAGATGTCGATTACAAATTGACCGCTTGCCTTACTACCTCCGGCGGGCAGGCCGGAGGTTGCTCGAATGCCGCGGCCCCTTCGGCGGGCAGCAGGATGACCGATCTGGTTCCCTGGGTCGGCCGGCTTTCCAGCCGGATCGAACCACCGCTTGCTTCGACCCATCGCAGGGCCTTGGCCAGTCCCAACCCACGCCGGCGACCGGCGGGCTTGGCACTGAAGAACGGGTCGAACGCGCGCCTCAAGGTCGGCTCGTCCATACCGCAGCCGTTGTCAGTGATCGTGATCACCACCTGCCGGGATCCAGTTTCATACGCGGCATGGATCTCGATCTCGCCCGTCCTCGAGTCGGTCGCCTGCATGGCGTTCCCGATCAGTTCCGCGATCGCCGCCGCCACTTGCGTCTGGTCGACTTTGACAGGCGGTACATCTGTCACAGTCGTCTCAACTGTTCTATCGGCTTGCTCGGTGAGCATCTTTGCATCGTGAATCGCGCGGCCGATCAGGTCCGCGACCTCGACCACTCCCGCGGTCGGCGGGGCGGGCTGCGCGAAGTCCATCAATTCGGTAATAATCTCGCTTAAACGATGGCTTTGTTCGTAGATCAAGGTCGCGGCGTGCTTCAGTTTCGGGTCGGTCAACTGGCTCGCGAGCAGCTGCGAACGTCCGGAAATCACCGCCAGCGGGTTGTTCATCTCGTGTGCCGCTCCGGCCGCCATCTCACCGACGGTGAGCATCGTCCGGGTGCGCAGGATCTCGTTCTGTGCCTGATGCAGTCGTCGGTTGGCCTCGGCCAGTTGTTCATTGAGGGCACGGGACTCTTCGCGGATCTGTGCCGTTCGGAGCGCCAGTGACCATCCGTTGATGAGCGCGGTCAGTTCCTGAACCTGCGGGCTGAGACGTTGCGACTCACCCGGCGCCGCGCCCCAGATGACACCGCCGATGCATTGATTGTCGGCGGTCAGCGCCATCCAGAATCGTCCGTTGGAGGCGAGCCGGGGGGAGACGGCCGAGAGCAGCCATTCCAGTTCGTCGGCGGCGGCCATGACGGGACCGTCGCCCTGTGCCGGCAACGAGGGACGGCACCTGCAGTCGATCAAGGTCGTTTCGAAGATCTCGCCCGCCTGATCGACCAGGACGGCTTCGGCAAAGGTCGCGCCGGGGGACAGCGAGAACGCGCCGACCGCCGTCACCGACAGCACTTCTGCGCCGGTTTGACCGATCGCGTGCAGAACCGTTTGTGGGCCGGCATCGGGGCGCAATTCGCCATGGAACGCGCTCAAGGCGTCGAAGAATTTCGCGCGGATGGTCAGCCGTTTGTTCTTCACCGCCAGCTGGGTGCTGATTCGGCCCAGTTCCTTATTCGCCTGGCTGAGCGCGGATTGATACAGGTCGTCTGTGCTGGTCTCGCCCAGCCCGAGCGCTGCGGCGCGCGGCTCGATGTGGGCGACCAGATGGTGGACCACGTCGTCGGCCTGCGGTGGTGTGAGGGATAACGATTCGAGCAGGGCAGCTTTGCCCTGCAGCAGATAGTTACCGCTGTACCCCAGGTGCTGTTCGCGGACGACCAGGTCGGCCAGTCCGATGAGATTGACGAGTCCGCGGTTTTTGATGTTGACCGGCAGCGCGTCCGGTAATTGGCCGTGCAGCCAGACCGCTTCCTGGATCGGCATAGGCAACTGCCATCGTTCGGCGAGCCGTTTGCCCACCACCAGGTGGTCCAGGCCGATCATGTTGCGTTCGAGATCGGCAATGTTTCCGCGCAACAGGTCCGCGCCTTCGACGACGCGGTTAAAACTTTTGGGGAGAATCGTGTCGAGCGCGACCTTGCCGATGTCGTGCAGGAGCCCGGCTACAAAAGCGTTCGAGGGGGTTAACGATTGTTCCGCGGCAAAGGCGGGCGAGAGCTTTTCGACGAGCAATTCGGCGCAGCAGGCGACGGCAATGGAATGTTTCCAGAAAGCGGCGCGGTCGAAATAGCCGCCGTCCTGTGCCTTGGTTTCGCCGAGCGTCTGAAAGACCGAGACGGCCAGTACGCTGCACCGCAGGGCGTCGAAACCGAGCAGCTGCACCGCGCGTTCGACGGTCGTGACGTCACCGCGAACACCGAGGTCGGACCGGCGGACCAGTTTCAGCACGCGGGCGGTCAGGGCGGGGTCGGATTCGATGAGCCGGACGACCTCGTCGCACGACGAGTCGTCCCGGCCGGTCGCTTCGAGCACTCGGACCGCCACCGCGGGGAGCGTGGGCAGGTCTTCGAGTTGATGAAGAATCAGCTCGACGCGTTTTTCACGAGGGTCTGACATGTGCGGTTGCTAACGGGTCGTCGTCCGTAAGGGTTAAGGTTTTCCATAAACAGACGACCGGCCACGACCAGGCCGCCACGTTCACACCGCCAGCAGTTCTCCCACGCGTTCGATCAGTTTCTCGATGTTGAACGGCTTTTTCACAAAGTCGTCCGCACCCGATTTCATCAGGTCGTTGATCTCGTCCTGATTGACGACGCCGGACACGATGATGATTTTCATGTGTTCGAAATTCGGGTTCTTCCGGATCGTCTGGCAGACCACGTTGCCGTTCACGTCGGGCAACATGTAGTCCAGGATGATCAGGTCGGGCATAAAGTCCTGAGTCGCGATCCCGGCGTCATAACCGGTAGCCGCGGTCCGAACTTCAAATCGACCATCTCGCTCGAGAACGTCCACAAACAATTCCACGATCTCCGGATCGTCGTCGACGACCAGAATCTTCTGCTTGCCGCTTTCAAGGGCGTCGGGCGGAATGCCGTTTTCCTTCATGAAAGCGATGAGGGCGTCGCGGGGAATCCGGCGGAATCGGCTGCCCGGCACGCGGAACCCGCGGAGCCGGCCGCTGTCGAAGCAGCGAATGATGGTCTGCTGTGAGACTTTGCACACTTCCGCAGCCTCACCTGTTGTGAATACCGTCTTCATACCGTCTCCAGAAGGCATCCCGCCCTGGTGTTCACGCCAATGCCGATCGGATTCCCGATCCGGCCAAACCGGCGAACACCGTAAAAGCGGGATAATTCGGCCGAGGCCGAAGATATATCCCGAACATCCTATCTTACCCATTTATGCATCGGTGCGGCATGGGTGAGACTTAAGCAGTGATCCACAACTGACCATCCTGGTAAAGATTCAGGCAATCCTGTCGCTATTACAACTACGAGATGCGTGGAGCCACCAAGCGGAATTTTTGCGTCATTTAGTTGCTATTATCGGACATTATTCCGCAGTATTCACCCGAGCTCAGCGGTCGAGCTGGTTCCAGATATTGTCTTGGAACGCGTTGTACGCGCCGGTGGGAGGGAACGGGTTGCCGCATTTGGCGAGGTCGACATTAAACGACTTGCGTGGAACCCAGTGAGCGCCGCCGTTGCCGAAAAGCACATTGATTCCGCTCACGTGCCGCGTGTCCACGCGTTGGGAGACCGAAACCAGGTCGGCGAAAATCGCTTTATTCTGGAACCGTGATAGCCGCGGCATAATGGTCAAGGGGTCGGGCGAGTCGGGCAAAGCGGCTTCGGGGCGGCATCCGTAACCGGCATAGATGTTGGTCGTCGGCGGGACGGCCGGACTCACAATCCAGGGGTTCGCGGCAGTATTAAATTGCTCGCGTGGGTCATTCTCTGCGGGGCAGTAAAACGCACGCGGCTGAGCTATCAAGTTCGCGTTGTAAAGCCAGCCGAACAGCGTGAACTGCCCGGTCGTGCTATAAACCATGCTGTTAAACTGCTTCGACCCGGTGGAGGCGCGGTAGCCGAGCGGGACCTGATCTCGATTCGCCAGCCCATACAGCATAAACGATTGATGAACCTGTCGAAGATTGCTCAGACACGCGACCCGGCTTGCGCTTTCACGGGCGCGCGTCAACCCAGGCAGTAGCAACCCGATCAACAGGGCAATGATGCCGATGACGACAAGCAGCTCGACTAATGTGAAGCCGGGTCGGCGTTTAAACAGGGGCATCGGTTTTCAATTATAGAATGATTTGGCGTCGGGTTTTTAGCTGGCACGAGACGTGAATAGCTCTGTGCATGGACATCAACGACCGTCTTTATGTGGAGATTCATCCACTTGTTTCCGGGCAAATTCCCAGACCACACCCTGTTGAAGATGCACACTTTGACCCCGAGTGCATCTACAAGGTTTTGGGCATGTACAACCCTTCGGAAACAAGTGAGTGCTATTTTATACTCTCAAACCAGCAGCGGCAGATCTGGTTCATTCCGCAACGCCATTTGCTCGCGTACGGACTGGTCGATTCGAACGAGCTTTTCCTGCCCCTCGATCGGGCGGGACGGGGTCGCAACGGGAATGGCCGGCTCTCCGGCCTGAACCACACCGGCTTCCAAAATACTGCCGACGCAGCCATTCGTTGACAAATCCATACCATTCGGGTCACTTACTGCGACGCTATGTCGGTGTACGACGGCCGTTGATTTCGGATTTACGGCAGAGTCTGCCATAGGCACGGCGTTTGTTTGGAATCCTTCGAAATCGTAATTCTTCTCCAGGAGCAGTCATGATCCAGATGTTGAAAGCCGCCGCATTGGCCGGCGCGTCGTTGTTAGTCGTTGGTTGCCAGTCGGACAGCATGTACCGCCCCGCGGCGGATCCCACCGTGCTGTCATCGCACGCCGCGAAAGAAGCCTACCCGTCTAACATGTCGTCGGAAAAAGCGCCCGACATGTTTTACTCGGTCGAAGGAAATGGCGTCGTGACGCTTTTTAATGCCGGCGACACGTCGCTGACCGGCTTCACGGTCTGGGTCGCCAAAAGCTATTCGCTCTTCGTCGATAAGCTTCCCGCGCATACGTCCCGCATGATCGCGCCGGAAACCGTCTTCAACACCACCGGTGGCAACCTTACCGCTGTCCCGGTGGCGAACTACGCCCCGGTACAGATCAGCACCAATGGCCATCTGTATGAATTGCCCGGCCCCGTTCACTCGATGCAGTAATTTTCGACCTCAGCCAGTAGCTCGTCAAAGTTATTTTTCATCACTCCCGGCCACGCTTTCAGCGTGGCCGGGATTGCTTTATTGCTTACTTCTTCGCGACTGATTCCCTGAACGCCTTCCTGCCGATACGCTTGTGCCCGCGCCGGAGTTGGTCACAGCAAAAAATCCTGAGAGGGAGTTCAGACAATGTCTTGTCGTAGCCGCGTTCTGTCGGTTCTTTTGGCCGTTCCTTTCTCTATCGCGCTCGTGCCGTCCGAATCGCGGGCGGACGACCTTTTCGGCCTCGTCGCCACGGGCACCGACACGACCGTGAAAACCGGTGGGTCCAGCGTCTTGAACTTGATACAGAATCTCTCAGATAACACCGATAAGTTCTCGCCGCTGAAAAATCAGACGTTCAACGCGTCGCTAAATTACGTCGGAATTCGCAACGCGATCCTGGTGAAGCAGTCGTTCGACCCGGCCGGGAATCGCGTGCTGAACCTGCGCGTGCCTTCGGTCGGGGTGAACCAGACCTTCAACGCCGCCGACGGCAGCCTGCAGACGCAGATTCGCGATTACCTGAAAAAAAGCGGCTTGGCCGAGCTGGCGGATTTTCAGTCGATCGTGAATCGAAGCACGATTGCCGGGGTCGTCGACGGCAACCCGCTCGCGGCAACGGCCATGTTGCAGGACGCCGGGTTCCAACAGTTCGGTCTGCAGACCAGCCCCCTGGATCTGAACGGCAAAGCCTACAGCACCGACGGCGGCCATATCGTCAACCGCTACTGGACCGACGGCGGTGTGCTCGACGCCGGCGGGGTCTCCGGGCAATACGTCGATCTCACACTGTCGACCGAGATCCACTTCAATGACATCATCGGGCTCACGTTCACCAGCCCGCTGCGGTACGAAAAAATTCGCTCGGCCGACATTTTCATGGGCGGTGAAGTGATCGGCTTGCCCATCACGATTATGCCCGCCAAGGGCGGCCTTTTCTTCTGGCAAGTGACCCCCGCCATTCAGGGCGGTGCTGCCGGTTCACAGGACTTCGTCAGCGGGGGTGTCGTCTACGGGGCACAAGTCACCAGCTCGTTCGGCGTCCACCTCGGCGGGTTCACGGTAACCCTCGCCGACCAGGCCGGGTACTACCACGGGGCGAACATCGAAGTAGCTGGTTACCACTTCGACACCAACGTGAATCAGGTGATTTTCAAGAACGGCCTGCAGCTCAGCAAAGCCTGGGGAAACTTCTTCCTCGACGCCAGCGGCACCTGGACCGACTTCACCCGCGACGCCTACGTCAGTGGCTACTTCACCCCCCAGGCCGGCATCGGTTTCAAGTTCGGCAAAGACGACAGCTGCGGCCTACGCGTCGGCTACAGCGGCAGCTTCGGGAACGGGTACAACACGAATGGCGGGAATATTCTGCTGTATTTCTCACACTGATTCGAAGCCAATCGCGGGGTGGCAATTGTTGCAACTGTTCGGTTGAGTCACCACTCGCGCCAGCGATCTACAAGCCTTGCTTTTTCGGCAAGCCCGCAGGCATGAGCTATGGCATCGACTTCCAAGCAGATGTCTTCCCGCTCTTCTGTCTCAATGAACGTGAATTCAGCATCTAAGGAATTAAATCCTTCAATCAGCTCTCGCAAAACGTTGAGTTTCGATTCTTCCGTCGCGTTGCGTCCAATGCTTATTAATTTCCCAATGGCACGGGAGAATAAGTCTCGCGACTTCGCCAGCGGCTTTGGCTTGACCAACCGTCGCCAATGGGCGAAACGCGTCTTGTCCAGAAGTTGGTTCAGCGTCACCGTTGAAAGATACGCCGAGCGGTCGCGCTTCGCTTCTTCGATTTTTCTCGCTTCCTCGGCCTTTTCGATTCTGTCTTCTGCTTCAAGCGCTTCGCGGTCGTGATCCCATCGCCATTGCAATAACGGCTGGATTTGAAACGCGTTCCATGCGGTTAGACCGATGTCCCATCGGTCGAAACTGTGATTAGAGGTTTTAAGATCCTCGGCCGTTGGAGGAATGTGCCCTATTTTCTTGAACTGTTTCGGCGGTCGCCCGGGTACCCACCGAACATTGGGTCTATCAGTCCAAGTGTGGTGGTTCAACCGGAGGGTTTTACGAAGGCGAGGTTCATCGATCGATGGGACGTGGTCACCAAACCAATCCGCGCTCGCAACCAGCGTTACATCTTTAAAGCTGCTGAAAGGTTGATCACTAGAGCCGCTTCGAAGCACTCGACATGCCGTATACAGTCCGTTCTCTAACGAGACAGCGAAGGTGTCACCGACCTCGGGAGATTTAGGCTTTTCTCGGACGGACACTGAGCTATTCCTCAAAATATAGCGTCAACTGGTGAAAGCGTGCCGCGTAAAATTAGCAAAGGCGCATATTACCGGAGCCAAACTTGTTACGCCGCGGCGAGCAGACGGTCGAAGCGTACGCCGACCTTGCCGAGCATTTTGACGACGTTGTCGTGATACACCTTCTGCAGCACCTCGTCCGGCAGCGCGAGCCCGTGCATGATGACTTGCTGGTCCGTCGGAAGATCAGGATCGAAGATCGGGCTCGGCCCGTTGTAGGCGGTTTCCCACAGCTTGCGGTGGGCCCACCACCGGCTGGCTAGGAAATCGAACCCGCGGTCGTTCCCGCTGACCTGGTCGGACCCCCAGAAGAGCCGGTCTTGGTTCCGGACGACGAATTCGCGGGCCGCGTCCCGGCGCGCGGAGATTTCCCGGACGATCCACCGCGTTGCGCTCATGTCGAGCATCAGATTGGGATACTTATTCAGCAGCACCTGCAGGCGGGCCAGGTCTTCGGGGTTTCCGCCGAAATGCGCGCCGAGCCACGGGTGATGTTTGTACGCGGTGAGGCAGTTCTCCCACATTTTGTAGTGGTCGTCCCGCTTGCCGTACTTTGCCGGGTCCTCGGCATATTTGCCGTTGTACCAGGTGTCCGGATCGCCGACGTGCGACATCAGGATCATCCCCCGGCTGACCGCTTCGTCCATGATCCGCCGCATCCGCGGGTCGTCCAGGTGCACCCCCCGCATGGCCATCGTCCCCGGGGCGGCGTGGAACTTAATAATCCGGCTTCCCATGTTGTAGAACGCTTCCAACCGAACGAGCCAGTTGTCGACCCATTGCGGCGACGTATCGCCCCAGGCCGGGATCGCGATGAACTGAAGCCGGTGTCCCCAGTCGCGCTGCAAGCCGATCGCTTCTTCAAGGGGCGCCATGGTGATGCAGGCGTCGATGCCGAAATGGTCCGCACATTCGAACCACCCCCGTCCGTGTCGAGCTGCGAACAGATGCGTGTGCGCGTCGATCACCAGCCCGCGGACCTTGGGCCGGGGCATAGGCCGGCGGTAGTTCAATTTACTCCGGTTGTATTCCTCTTCCTTGGCAGGTGCGAGGACCGAAGAGATCGTCGTCGGCGGGGGCGGCGGGGCGGTCGGCTCAGCTACAACTCCGGCCTGTTCCACTGGTGTGTTCATCACGTTCATTACGCTATTCGATCGGCCAAATCGCGTCGAGCGCTGAACCACAATTTCACCGCAATAGACTGTAGCAAGCGATCGCCTTTTCGCTGGATCATCCTCGGAGTTAGATAGCACTCCAAAAACGATTTTCTGGCCGAGCGGGGCTTAATCACGGCAGTCTTTTCCGCAAGGAAAATGCGTAAATGCGCTGCCATAAGTATGAACGAGGTGCGTTGGCCCACGTGGTTTTATTCTTCTTGCCAGCGTAAACCGTTCGGCAACGGCTCCGATGCGAATTCGATGTGCACGACTCGGCGACGTCGCGGAGCTGCCGCAACCGATGAGGCATGTAACAGCAATGGCCTCATCAGTACTGCTCCACCTGCGGCCGTCGTGCATGTAACGGCATGTTTCGATTCCCGCCATGCTCTGATCGAATCTAAGTCTAGTACACCGGCGGCATGTGATCCCGGAAGCGTCAACAGCGGACCGTTGTCTGCACCGCAATCGTCCAGATGCAGCCGAATGGTCAACATACTTTGCAGGATCGACAACGGGGGCTGGACATGAATAACTCCGGCTTTGACCGACCACGGACCAAATCCGGGCGCTTCACGTTTTTCACGAACGGTGATCGAAAGATCTTGGTGCCACGGCACTTTCCAGTTTGCGTCAGCGGTTTTGTCGAAAAAAATTCCGCGAACCGGGATCGCGTCGGGGCCGAGTACAGGTTCGATTAGTCTGCGAACAGAAACTGACGCGGCGAATGACGCAACTTCTTTAATCGACAGCAGGTTCCGAACGCCAAAGGTAACGCCGTTGCGTTCGCGTCGAGCCGTAGCGTCGTTCGATAAAATGGACTGGTCGATCGTCGACGCCAAGCGAGCCGTCTCGTCCGAAGTTGCGACGTCAGGAATGATCGCAAAGCCCTGAGATCCGAACTGGTTAAGAAGATCGTGTGTCCACATACGCCTTAGCAAATCGCAGAAACCCGGGTCTGTAGACGGCTGTAGGCGGCAGCTTTACTCCGCGGTCGCGTTTTCGATTTCGACGACGCTGTAATCGTCCAGGTTCAGCGTGATCAATTCGCCGTCGGGCTTGCGGAGGGTGAGGCGGTCGAGCCAGAGGCGGTCGTCTTTGCCGTGGGCGAACCAGCTGCCGGTCGGTTTCTGGCTGAACGAGACGACGATGCCGCGAACGTCGCTGGTGAACGTGTGGTCGCGGGCGGCGATCTGTTGCACGACGCGCACCTGCACGCCGGGCTTAAACTGGCTGGGTTTTAGTTGGTCCATCTGTCCAAAAGGTACGGCGGTGGGGGATGCAGGTAAAGGCGCGACGCTGACTTCCAGTTCGCGGCTTATCGCTGGCTTTGATAATCGCCTTCGCTCATGTTCAGCGATTGGTCGGCGATGAGATGAATGATCGAATCTTCTTTAGGGTCAGCCGACAGCTCGGCCAGAACGCGGGCGGCTTTGATCTGGTCGGCGCGATTGCCCGCGTTTTTCTGCAACCGGCCGAGCCGATGAATCGCCTCGACCCGCCAGACGCGGTCGACTTTCGGGTCGGTCGCCATCGCGAACATGTCCCCGGCATGTGCTGAGATGCCGGCGTCGCTGATGTCGAACAGCACCTTGGCCATCTTCTGAATGACCTGCTCGGAGTCGTCGCGGTATTGCTGCTTGAACGCAAGAATCCCGGCGCCCGAACTGTGCTCTGCGTCGGCGACGCCGGAAAGAATGTCCGTCCCTAAACCGATGAGCGTTTCCCCCTTGGCCAGTTCGAGATAGGCGAGCCGTTCCTGGTACAGCCTGACACCGAGCACTAGCACGGCGTTGCCGTAGTCGCGGGCAGTCCTGTAATCCTTTTCCAGCTTAGCCAGCGCCGTGATCATGCCGGCGGTCTTGGAAAGACCGTCGATCGCGTCGAGGTCGGCGGGGTTGGCGTCGAAATTGATGATCCGTTTCGGCTCGCCGGTGAAGATCCCGATGCACCGCGCGGTCGACGCCTGCAGCAGTTTGTCGAGCCCTTTCAGGCTGGCTGCCTCGGCTTTGGCACTGGCGTAGTTCGAATTGTGCTGAAGGCTGTCGTACGCCTCGGGGTGACTTTCGTAATCGGCGATCGCCTCGCGATACAACGCCCCGGCTTCGGCTTTACTGTCCGTTGCCTGCGGGATCACCGATTCGGCCGCGGTCGCGAGCGTGAGCGGTTTCAACGCCGTCTCCACCAGCCCGGTCGGAGGCGTCGGTACCCCGGCGACCACCAGCAGGTAAGTACCGAAAGCCGCGACGGCAGTCATGACCGCGGAGATGATCCAACCGAGGGTGTTACCGAACATGCTGGCTCCAATCGAGGGTCTTAGGATAAAGCGGGCGGCTCGAATGACCAAATCCCGGGTATCAAAGCCGGGAATGTTTTCGTTATTCCTCGACCCGCGTCCGGCCGTCGATCTCGACCACCCGGCACGGGGGCAGCGACTGTAGAAAAAGTTTCCCGTACCGTTTTGTTTTCACCCGGCTGTCCAGGATCACCACGATGCCGGTGTCGCTGCGGCTGCGGATCAGCCGCCCGAACCCCTGTTTTAATTTAATGATCGCCTCGGGCACCGAGTAATCCATGAACGGATTGCCCCCGGTTCGTTCGATCGCTTCGAGTCGCGCTTCGACGATCGGTTCGTCCGGCACCGCGAACGGAAGCTTGACGATAATCACGTTTCGCAGCGCGTCCCCCTGCACGTCGATGCCCTGCCAGAACGCGCCGGTACCGAACAATACGGCATTCGGCGTCGAACGAAATCGGTCGAGAAGAATCTTCCGCGGCGCGTGCTGGCCTTGGACCAGTAGCGGATATCCGAGGTCTTCGATCCGCGTCTTCAGCCGGTTCGCGGTTTCAATCAGCATCGAATAACTGGTGAATAAAACGAACGCGCCGCCGCGGGTCTGGTGCAGGTAGCGGATGATTTTTTCACACGCCGCCGGCAGAAATCGCAGCGTGTCGCTCGGCTCGGGCAGCCCGGTTTCCAGGTACAGCGTCGCCTGCGATTCGTAATCAAACGGCGACCCGAGCGCGAGCGTCTTTTCCTTAACAATCCCCAGCCGGGCTTTGATGTATTTGAATCGCGGGTCCGACGAGTCGGCTTTAGCGGCCCCAACCTCCTGCTCCGGCCTTTGGTCGTCGAACGACGCGTCGTTGGCCCCCATCGCGCGCGTGAGTGGCAATGCGAGTTTTGATTTTTCTGCCTTCGTACAGAGTGTCGCGCTGGTCATCACGACGCTGTGCATTTTGTCGAACAGATAACGCTTTAACCCGTCGGCCACGTTGACCGGGGCGGCGTGCAGCGAGACGCGCTTGGGCGTCCGGCCGGCGACGTCCATCCAGTAGACCGCGTCCGGCACCGACTGCTTCACGATCGCATCAATCACCTCGGCAAAGTTTGCTACCTTCGCGACCGCGGCAGTGATCTCGGCGACTTCCTCCTCGCCTTTGATCTGGACGAGCATCGCCTTCATGTGCAGCGACAGGTCGCGCAACTTCGGCGACAGGTCGTTCATCACCACGTCTCTGTCACGGATCCGACCGTTGCCTTTGCCGTGCTGTTCGTGCCAGACCGCGCATCGTTGAAAGAATCGTTCGACCATATCAGCCAGCGCGATGATGTCGCGGATGGCGTCGTTGGCGACCGCGCCGTGGACGCTGAGCATCCCCCGTCCGCGTTTGAGGTCGTACAGCGAGCGAAGCTGATAACGGACGGCCGCCTCGCTGATTTTCAGACCGAAGTGTTGCCCGGCAACGTCCTCGATCGTGTGCGCTTCGTCGAGCACCAGCAGGTCGTACTTCGGCAGATAGTTCACCCCCGCCATGCGGAGCGCGAGATCGGAGAAGAACAGCGCGTGGTTAACCACGAGCACGTTCCCGAGATTCATTCTGCGCTTCGCGGCCTGCCAGAAGCAGCCGTTGTAAAACTTGCACTTTTTGCCCAGACAGTTGCCCTGCTCGGCGCAGACTTTATCCCAGACGGCGGGGTCGGGAACGCTGGGCAGTTCCGCGAGCGAACCGAGCCCGCCTTTTTCGATCGACGCCTGAACCCACTCTTCCACCATCCACAGCGATTCGAGCTGTTTCTGGTCTTCAAAAAGATATTGTTGCCTGAGTCGGGTTTGTTCGAGACGACGCTGGCAAAGGTAATTGCCCCTGCCTTTAACCAGTACCGCTGTGAACTCGTCGGGGTAAACGCTTTGAATCAGCGGGATGTCTTTTTCAATCAGCTGTTCCTGCAGCGAAATCGTGTGGGTCGAAATCAAGACCCGTTTTTTATTTTTCACCGCGTAATCGATCGCCGGCAGCAGATAGGCGAACGATTTGCCGACGCCCGTTCCGGCCTCGACCAGCAGGTTATGACCCGACTGAAAGGCGTCGGCGACGGCTTCTGCCATCTCGAGCTGCTGCGGACGATGCTCGTATTTGGCGCCAAGGCGGCGGGCGATCGCGCCCTGCGGGCCGAGGATGCTTTCGAGCATGGTTGGCATGCCAGCAGTATAGCCGGACTACGCGAAACTGTTCGGGGTTTGGCCGGAATCAACCGCAGCGAAGGTTATAGACGGGTCAGGCGACCGACGATTCGAATTCGGTATCGACGCCTTCGCGTGACAGGTCCTGCTGGCGTTCGATCTTCTTTTTCGACGTGATGTCGGTGGCGACCCCGACGATCCGTTCGGCGCGGCTTGCCTGGTTGAAAAAGACGCGGCCGCGGGTGTTCACCCAGCGGATCGACCCGTCCTGCAACGTGATGCGGTGGTCCACCTCGTAATCGGTGCCTTCGTCGATGGTCCGCGTGATCGCTCGGTTGAACAGTGGCTGGTCGTCGAAATGGATGTAACCGAAAAATTTGCCATAGGTTTCGGAGAAACTGCCGTCTGTCCGCCCGTAAGTGGCTTCGAGTGTTTTCGACCACCAGAACTCGCGGGTCAGCAGGTTGTAATCCCAGACGCCCATGTGAGCCGAGTCCAAGGCGAGGATCAGACGCTGCTCGCTTCTGCGGAGTTGTATTTCGGCTTTGGTGCGAGATGCGTGCAGCGACAGGATCATTAGTGCGATGCCGACGAAGACGGCAAGGCGGATCGCTTCATTGGAGCTTTCGATGGTAAGGGAATTAACCGGCCCCCCGGTGGTGTACATCGTGGCAAGGCCGGACAGCAGGGTGGCGAGCAACCCCGAAAGCCAGCCGCCGACCCGCATGCTGACGACGACGGCGGCAAGATAAACGAAAAGCGACCCCTTTTCGTGAAGAGCCGGGATCTTGCTGCCGAGTAACAGAGCAATTCCGACGCAGACGATTGGCGCAACTATCTGGAGCAAAAGCCGTCGGACACGGATGCTCATCAAAAAATCTCCGAATGCCCCACACGGCGTTGTTTCTCGCCGATCCAACGCCCGAGCCGAAAGTCACTTGCGGAAAACAGCGTTCAAGCAGCGACTTCGGCGCATTTTTGCCGCCCGCACAAGTCTACAGCACAAACGGCAGTAGACAAAGCTTGTTCTCTCGCCGGACCGGATTTTGATTTCCTTATCCGGCCGATCGAATTTCGCCGTTTTAGCGCTTCAGCGAATCGGATACAAACTCCGTTATGAAACGAGCGAACAACAGCAGCCGACCGGTTTCGATTCTGTCGTACGTAGGGGTTTTTACTCTGATGCACGCGGGTTGGAGCGTGGGTCAGACGACCCAGCCCACGCAGGCGGCAGCGGCTGACTCGCCGAAGTCGACCATCAAGTCGCTGGTGACAGCGATGAGCACCGGCGACGCCGCCGCGATGCGCGATCTGCTGTACGCCAACACCGCATCGGACCAGAAGCTCGTTGCGGCAATGACCGACACTGCCGTCGCGGTGGCCGAACTGAATCGCGGGATGGCCGCGAAATTCGGCGCCGAACAGGCCAAGGCGGTCATGGGTGATCCCGCCGACGTCGTAAAGCAGACGGTGGACAGCCTCGACAAGGCCCAGGAGCAGGTCGACGGCGACTCGGCGAAAGTGGTCACCGGCAACACCGCGCAGGGGACGATGTCGCTGAAAAAGATCGACGGGAAGTGGAAAGTCGATGTCGCGGCGTATGTCGCCGGCAAATCCCCCGAACAGGTGGATCAGACCCTCGGGAGCGTGAACCACGGGATCGGCGTCTTCAAAGAACTGCTCGCCGACGTGAATGCCGGGAAATTCAAGACGGCCGAAGAAGCCAAGGCGGCAATGTCGGAAAAGCTAAGCCCGCCGTCGACGTCGAGCCCGACGACTCCGCAGCTGACACCCACGCCGGGGACGCCTTCGCCGGTGACGCCCTCGCCGACAACGCCCGGGCAGCCGAGTCCCGCTCCGATAAAATAACCGCCGGGGGTGCGGCCCGAGCCCGGGCGATCCCGGGCCGGCTCGCACTCATTTGCGTTTGATGTGGTAATGACCCTTCTCGCAGGAGACGGTGAATTTTTCCACGCACGCCTTCAGGTCTTCCCACTTTTGCCGGATGTCGTCCGCTTCGTTCAGATCGATCTGAGAATCGTCTTCTACGCTTTCGGTGACGGCTTCGAGAAGTTCGCTGAAGTCCCGGACCATTGCCCGGGTGTGTGAGAAAACCGTCTCGTCGAGCGTTTTGCGAATGTCCGGGACCGGGTTGGCGACGAAGAAACCCCCGGCTTCGTTGCACAGCCACCGGATCAGCCGGATGTCCTTTGTCAGCAGGAAAATTTCGCGAACCCGGTCGAGCGGGTTTTTGGTGCCGCTCTGATCGGGGTCTGCCCCCTCGGCGGCAGGTTCGCACCACTTGTAGACCAGTGCCGGTGACACCTTCAGTGCCGCCGCGACCGCTTTCACCCCCGGCTCGTCCACCGCCAAACGAATCACGTCGTACGATTTCATACCAAGGATTGTACCGAAAAAATCCAATAGTGAAGGTCGCGTTCCCGGCGATCGCGAACCCTGGCACCGCCCGATTGGTGCCGCCCGATCCTCGATCCGGGGCGGGCGATCCTCTATCCTCGGCCGGCAATGGCCCAGACCAAATCGCAGATCCAATCCCTTCTTGCCGGGGCCGACACCGAGCCGCGACACCGTTTCGGGCAGAATTTCATGATCGACCAGAACCTGGTCCGCGTGGTAGCCGCCGCGGGGAACCTGGCGGCCGGGGATGTCGCTATCGAGGTCGGGCCGGGTACCGGGACGTTGTCAGAAGAGTTGCTGGCATCCCCGGCGTCGCGTGTGGTCGCAGTCGAGATCGACCGTGATCTGGCCAAGATGCTGCGTGAAAGACACGCGGGCAACGAGCGTTTCGTGCTCATCGAAGGCGACGCACTGTCCGGCAAACACGAATTAAACCTCGACCTGCTGAACGTCCTGAAGCAACCCGGCCCGGCCCGGTCGACGTCGTTTAAGCTGATCGCGAATTTGCCTTACAACATTGCATCACCGCTGGTGATCGAACTGCTCCTTGCCGGTGTGGATCTGCTCGCGTTCACCGTCCAGAAAGAAGTGGCCGACCGGTTGAAGTCGACCGGTGGTGACAATTACGGGCCGTTGTCGGTGATGTCGAATCTGCTGGCAGAGGTGGAGGTGCTTCGCACGCTGCCGCCTCAAGCCTTCTGGCCGGCACCGAAGATTGATTCGGCCCTGGTACGAATGACACGCCGGGACCAACTGGGTGCCGACGCGACCGACTTCAGCCGATTCGTTCAGAAGATCTTTTCGTTCCGGCGCAAGACGCTTCGAAAGGCGCTGACGATGGCCGGGGCGGACGCCGACCGACTGCTAACGGCTACAAATTCAGACGGGCAACGCCGACCGGAAGAATTCCCGCCCGGGGTGTTCCTCGCCATGTTCCGAGCAGCCGGGCCAATCCGTGATTAGACGAGTCGATACTCAAAGCTGCCGCTTGTTCCGATCGTCGAACATCGGCTCGTATTCGGAAACGGGTTCGGCGGTCGCCTGAGGGGCTGGGCCGGCTTTCCAAGGTTTGCCCGCTGCCACGATGGCGGCGCCGCCGAGCAGAAGCATGGCAGACTGCATCGTCATCGCCATCATTGATTTACCGTGGTATTTTTTGAACTCGTCGGTGTGCTGTTTACCCTGCTCGCGGAGCGCTTCCATGTGCGGAATGAGCCCTAGAGAAACGGTGATCGCCATGCCGCCGGCGACGATCAACGCCGCCAGTATCGCCAGCGGGGTTTTTGCCGGGTAGGTGACCAGCAGCATCCCCGTCGCCAGCACCGCGATGCCCGCCAAGATTAATTCGTATCTGGAGAAGACGACGAACATTGAACTGTTGGCCGCGCCGGCAATGTCCGGATGGGTGTGAAACAAATTTAAGCCGAAGACGAATGTGGCAATAGTCCCACCGAACCAGAGCGCCCAGGTGGTGTTTACGAGGAACAGCAAAAAGTATCGCATAGCGATGCAGTATATCCATGCCGACCGCTGATACCGGCAGATTGGAAATTCAAAATTCGGATGAATCCAGAGCCGTTCCGGCCAGGTGAAACTGATTGCTGATCAAAAAAGAAGACACCGGCATTTCTGCACGGTGTCTTCCGGAGGGGAGAAAATGCGCCGTAGGCGCGAACCTTTTAAGTTACCCAGATTATTTTATCTCGCCGCTCATATTCGTCAATCGTGTTTTTATTCTTTGACACCCAGCTGATCGGCATCGGAACTGCAATTTCTTGATGCGATCCGAAAAAATATCAAAAATCCGGGAAATAAAAAAGCCGAAGTCAAGTGCTTACCGGACTATTTAAACCCCTGGTCGCAAGGCCTTTATCGCACAGCATCCGGTGGTGAACTTCTTGCGAAAGTTCTTCAACAGACTGGCGGATGCGGCCGGTCACAGATTCTAGATTTTTGCGGGAAGAATTGCTGCGATCAAATTCAACAGGCGGCCCGAATCCGACAAACGCACGGTTTCGCACCAGGTACGCCCGGAGCATGTCGGCGTTTCGCTGCGTTCCGTCTGTATAGGCGGGGTAGACCGGAGCTCCGGATTTGATTGCCATCAGGGAGACGCCGGTGTGGAACGCACGGAGCTGTCCGTCGGTCGAGAACGCGCCTTCCGGGAAAATTCCGACGACTCTGCCCCTGGCGAGATCCCGCAGGGCCGCCCGCAGGGGACCGGTGTCCCGACCGCTCCTCTCGACGGGGATCACCTCGAGCGTGCGAAAAGCCCACCCGAGCACCGGCAGGGTCATGAACTCCTTGGCCATCATCCAGGTAATAACGCGAGTCGGACAGACTGCCTGGAGCAATACCGGGTCTAAAGAACTGATGTGATTGCAAACCAGAATGGCCGGGCCGTCTGCGGGAAGCTGCGACGGCGTGACGACAGTCAGATCGTGATAAATGCGGGCGTAAAGCCGGTCGATGGTGTGCAGCGCACGGATCAGTGTGCGGTCTTCCGGACGCCTGGTGTCCGGAGTCGTGGTTTTGATTTCCACGCCTGGGTCGGACGCGTCCATGGGTGGCTCTGATTCCGAAACAAATGTCGATGAGCGGAGACCAAACCACCAAAGCGATTACATCGGCTCGTCTTTGACCGTTTCGTCGTAGACCTTCAGCAGCTTGCTCTTGTCAAAGATCATTTCGCTGCGGGACAGGCCGACAATGTCGTACAGATGCGTCAGCTCGATCGCGTCGACCGGGCAGGCTTCTTCACACATGCCGCAGTAGATGCAGCGGAGTTCGTCGATATCGAACTTGGCCGGGTACTTTTCGCGGTCCTCCCACGGCGACTCGGCCGCTTCGATGTGAATGCACCGGGCCGGGCACGCCGTGCTGCACATGAAGCAGGCGACGCACTTCACGCGGCCTTCTTCGTCCTTATTCAATCGGTGCACGCCCCGGTAGGTCCGCAGGTTCATGCCGCCTTGTTCGACCGGCAGGTCTTCGCGTTTTTCTTCGGGGTACTGAATGACTTTGTCATTCCCGCCCAGCACCATCAGCATGTGCTTCATCGTGGTGCCCAGGCCCTTAAGCACCTGTGGCAGATAGAACTGATCCCCCAGCGAAAGCCTGGGTTCCTGAAGGACAATGACGTCGGATTCTTTCATGGTCGATAACCGTTTGACGTATGAACCGGCCGAAGGCCGTCGCAAACATAGCGGATCTTAGGACCGCGATCTACCCGTTCAAAAAGCGAGTTTTATCGGCGTGGCTGATCGAGTCGACCGCGCTTCAAAGCCGAGCAGTGAGCCGCGCGACATTTCGCAAAATTCAGTTCAATGCCGCGGGCAGCGGAGTTTTAAGGAACCGGCTGTCCGATACCCGCAACCGTCGATTCGTCGCCGGGGCGGCGGGGATCAGCGTGCTGACGATCATCGAACCGGCCACCACGCCGACGTTCATCACCAACAACCAGAACGCCAGCGCGCCGTCGATGAATATTGTCCCGGCTCTGCTGGTGTTCAGAACAAAGTACATCACGACGAACGTGCCCATCAGCAGGGCGACCGAGATCGGAATCAACGCCCGCCAGGCAAGCATCATGAGTTGATCGAACCGGAACCGCGGCAGACTCCATCGGACCCACATGAAGACGAAGATGATGCCCATTGTCTTTGTGAAAAAGACGATTCCACGAACGATGTTTGCCAGGATTGCGGTGGTAACGGCAGGATTTTTCGGGTCCACATTCCCGCCCAGCGACGGGAACAGCCATTCGACCCACGGCAGATGCCAGCCGCCGAAAAACAACGCAACGCAGATCGCGCTGGTGGTGATCATGCCCGCGTATTCCGACAGAAAGAACAGGGCGAATCGCATCGAGCTGTATTCGGTGTGATACCCGCCGACCAGTTCCTGCTCGGCCTCGGCAAGGTCGAACGGGGCGCGGTTGGCCTCGGCATGAATGCAGATCAAGAATAGTGTAAAAGCCAGCGGCTGATTGAAGACGTTCCACGCGGGGATGAATCCGAGCCAGTAGTGGTCCTGGGCCGCAACGATCTGCCCCAGGTCCAGTGTTCCGAACATCGCCACGATGCACAGCACGGACAACCCCAGCGGGATTTCGTAGCTGATCATGCTCGCAGTGGCGCGAAGCCCTCCGAGGAACGAATATTTGTTGTTGCTCGCCCAACCGCCCACGACGATTCCGTACACCGCCAGCGACAGCGTCGCGAGAATGAACAGCACGCCGATGTTCAAATTGGCCGCCTGGAACGGGTACCGGTACGTCACTGTAGCGACGTGCCTTTGGTCCACCGTTACCGGCTCGACAATTTCTGCGTTCGACGGGATATCCTGCCGGGCCAGTTCCTTAGCCATCGCGACTTGGTTGACCAGCGTCGGTTGGCTCAGTTTTCCGTAGGTTTCGTACGTGCGGGTCGTCTGCCGCCACCCGCCCCACGGGATCGTGGCCGCGCTTACGATCATGATGATCATCATCAGCCCCGGCGCGATCGTGAACAACACCTTGTCGACGTTCTTCGGTTTGTAGTCTTCCTTGAAGAAGAACTTCAGACCGTCGGCCATCGGCTGACCCAGGCCGAACATGTGCTTGTCGGCCAGCGCCGGAATGAGCCCGAAACCCAGGCCCGTCCGGTTCGGACCCAAGCGGTCCTGCACCCAAGACGCGACCTTGCGCTCCAGAAGAATCAGATACGCGATCGACCCCAGAATCGTCGCAAAGGCGACCAGTCCGATCACAAACCAGGGGGGAATCAAAGCGGTTATCGAGTCGATCATGTTTCAGTTCCACTACACAAAATGCGGGCGATTCGTCGGGTCGGGATCGGCCGTCATGATTTTTACGGTCGGCTCGACCGGTCTCAAACGGTTCTCAATGAGACGGCATATCGCTGTCGGCCGGGTGCATGTAATCCGGCGTCGGGTTGTCGCCGTCGTACTGGTATTGCGGCATCTGCTCGCCGTACTTTTCCGACCCGTCGTACGTGTGAGAACAACCGGTCAAAGTGAGCCCCGGCCCGAGAACAAAAAGAGCAATCAGCAAGGTACGCATCAGCTGCTCCGGCGAAGAGTTCTCTTATCGAGTTTAGCGTTCAGGCGGTCCACTCGAACACGATCCCCGTTTGCACGGTCGGATGCAAGCTCTGCGAGACGGGGCATTGCACCGCGACCCGTTCGAGCGTGAGTCGCTGGGCCTCGGGGACTGCCGAGGGTCCGATGATTTCGATCGTCAGTTTCGCGATCCGCCGGGGCGGTGACGCGGTCATCTCTTTGCGGACACGGACCGACGCGTTCGCGAACTCGATGCCGTGGTTTTTAGCCGCGATCGCCATCGTAGTCAGCATGCAGGTCCCGACCGCAGTCGCGACCAGGTCGGTGGGGCTGAAGGATTCTCCTTTGCCGTGGTTGTCCTTGGGCGCGTCGGTAAGGAGGGTTGTGCCGGACTCGGCATGCGTCGCTTTGCAGCGAAGGTCCCCGTCGTAAACGGCATCGATCTGCACCATGGTCGTTCGCTCCTGGATCAGTGAAAACTTAAGCGTCGCGCCGCGCATTATGAAGAACCGCGCGGCGATTTACCACTTGTTCAAGCGTGTGGGTTATGCGTTTTAAAGTTGTTTTCTTTAATCCGAGCGGGCCGCGAACGACTTTTTTTAATTTTTAAGCCGAATTTCGCTTGATGCGAGGGGTCACCTGCATACCCTGCCATACACACCCGGGGTTCGCAGTCAACAGGTTTGGCTCCGTGTACAGTGCCTTAGTCGGTGTCTTTGAGTCCTCTAACCATAGGGAAACGACATGAAACGAAAGCGTTTCGCGGGCATCCGCGTTACCTGCGTGTCCTTGATGGTCAATACCTCGTCCCGGGGTGGGCGGAAGATCGAGCGTCTTCTGCCCCGAATGGCTTCGCGAACTCAAAGCCCTTTCCCTCCAAGTGGTTCTGTTCTGTAAGCGTCCTGTGGTCTGGCCCTTTTGTTTGATCTGATCCGAGTTTGTTTCACGAACGCCCGGGATAATCCTCGATTCCCGGTCGAACATGCCCGCGACGCAGCGCCGAAGTCGCGACAGTGAATTGCTCAGAATCTCAGGCCCGACCCCGACCGCCTTTGCTTTTCCCGGACCTCTTTTTCGTCCGGTTCGTTCGAATTTACGTCCACTGGAAGATTTATCATGTTCAAAGCTCTCTCTTCGTGCGCCAAGAAGTTCCGCCATGCGTCGCTGCGTCTTACCCAGGCCGCGGAAGCCGCCCGCCTTGCCTGCTCGAACGCCAGCGGTGCCGCACTCGTCGGCTCCGACATCATTTGCGAACCGCTCGAACACCGCACGCTGATGTCAAACTCGGTTTCGCTGTCCAACGGCGTGCTCACCATCCAGGGCAGTTCCACCGCAGGCAGCAGCCTGACCGCGAGCCTGATCAACGGCGGCAAAAGCATCCACGCCAGCGCCGACCAGGGCCACGCCACGACGGTCTCTCTGAGTTCGGTCAAGCAGATCAAAATCACCGGCGGGTCCGGAAGCGACTACATCTACGTCGACTCGGCCATCAAATTGCCGGTCACCATCACCGGCGGTGACGGTAACGACGAAGTCCGCGGCGGTGGTGGGGCGAACACGATCACCGAGGGCAACGGCGCCGACTGGATCAACCTCGGCGGGACCGGCGGGTCGGTCCATGTCGGGAACGGCAAAAGTGTCGTGCTAGGGTCGGCCGGGAACGACACGATCGTGGCCGGCAATGGCAATGATTCGCTCGACGGCTCCGACGGAAACGATTCCATCACCGCCGGCAATGGACAGGACACCGTGACCGCCGACGGCGGGAATGACACGGTCGTCGTCGGGAACGGAAACGACAGCGTCAACGGCGGACTCGGAAACGACAAGCTGACCCTGGGCACCGGCGTGAGCACGGTCATCCCGGGCAGCGGGACCAACTACATCGTGCTGGGGAACACCAAGTCGACGGTCGTTTCTTCGTCGGGGCAGAACACCGTCGTCACCTCGACGGGCAAGCCGGTAACGACCCCCACCGGGACGGTTTCCAATCCGACCCCACCGACTGGTTCGACCGGATCGGGTTCGACCGGCACGGGGTCTTCCACCGGTACCCCGACTTGGACAACTTACAGCGCCTCGGCACAGTCGTCGGGCCTGAAAGCAGTTATGCAGGTGCTCGCCCCGACGGCGGTCGTCGGAGCGGCGGTCGACGTCCGTGCGATCAACTCAACCCTGGGCGCCGGGTCGATGATCGACGCCAGCTATTCCTGGAATTTCGGCGACCCCAACGGTGAATACAACACGCTGCCCGGATTCAACGCGTCGCACGTGTACACCCAGGCCGGGCGATACACGATCACGCTGACACTGACGAACTCGGCCCGGCAGGTGTCGACGGTCAGCGCCGCCATCACGATCGCAGCCGACAACCGCCACGCGATCTACGTCGATGCCGCTCACGGCAGCGACAACAACGACGGGTCCAGCCCGTCCAAGGCGATCAAAACCGCCGCGCACGCGAGCGCCCTGATCAAAGACAACACCGAAGTCTTCTTCGCCCGCGGGCAGACCTTCGATACCGCCCAGTCGTTCCTGGTTCACAACCGCAACCTGCTGATCGGTGCCTACGGCAGCGGGTCACAGCCGGTGATCAATTACACCCGCACCGGCACCGGCACCAACATCGTCAGCGCTAATTCTTCGCACAGCATCGGCGTCACGATCCAGGACCTGACGTTTACGACGATGAACGGCAGCAACCCGAGCATCGCGAACCAGCCCATGGGCGTCATGGCCGGAGGGTATGACATTGCCGTGCTCCGGTGCACGTTCAAAGACGTCGCCTACGACATCAACGGCAGCGGCGCACCGATCGGCCTGACCGTCATCGACAGCAGCTCGCCCAATAGCAACGGCCTGCAGGGCTACTTCGTCTGGAACGAAGGCACCGACACCACACTGCTCGGAAACTACGCCAACGGCAGCGTTCACGAGCACATCGTCCGCACAAGCAGCGCGACCGACATCCTCGCGTACGACAACAATTTCGTGAACCGCAACAGCAAAGGCTGCATCGAAATCCACAACGGCGCGAACGCCTGGATCGAGTCCAACACCGTCACCGGCGGGGACATCCGTGTCGGTCCATTGGGGCTTTGGAACGAACCAATCTCCAGCGCGACCGACAATTGCGTCATTGCCGACAACTCGGTCTACGACACGTACATCCGGGTGCAACCCGGGTCGCATCACGTCTCGATTCGCAACAACGTGGTGCACCGCGATTCGGCCATGATGATCGACGTCTCCGGCACCGACGGCCTGGGCCGTGTTTCGTCGGACATTCGCATTCTGAACAACACCGGCATCAGCAACGGCGTCAGCGGTAATCTCGTGAAGGTCGAGAACCACACGAACGGCATTACGATGCTGAACAATCTGCTCGTCCAGCCGAACCTGGCCGTGGGCGCCAACAACGGCGCGCCGGTTTATGTGGTCGAAGGAAACCTCAGTAGCTTCACCTACATCAACGGGAACGTCTGGCAAATGCCCAAGACGTTTTACAGCACCGCCAACGGCGGGGTGAATCTGGTCGGCGGGCCCGCGGGCACGCTCGGGTCGCTGACGCCGGCGGCGTGGAACGCCCAGTCGGTGGTCGGGACGGATTACTTCGCCAAGACAACGCTGAGCAGCAAGTTCGCACCGTCGAGCGGCAACGTGGCCGCGAAAGCCGCTTCACCGGTCGTCGGTGTGATCGCGGACCTGTACGACAACTCGCGGCCGTTGACCGGCAGCTGGACCGCCGGCGCCGTTCAGCTGTAAGTAGTTATCGACGTTAAACCGATAGCTGATCGAGCCCGGCGCGACTCGCGTCGGGCTCGATCTATATGGACGACCGCACACCGGGGTGGGGCAACGTGCTGGAACTGTCGAGTCAGCTATTGTAAAAAACTGAAATTCAGACCGGTCGGGATTCGGACTTACAAAGCGGTTACTGGCTGTGACGCGGGTTGGAGCGCTTTGCGGACTTCGGTGAGAAGTTGATCGACTTTGAAAGGCTTGAACAGGACGGCCGACAGGCCTTCCTGGCTCGCGCGAACGATGCTGTGCGCGGGGTCATACCCGAAACCGGTCATCAGGATCACGGGCAGCGTCGTCGACTGCTTGTGTGCGGCGGCGAACACGTCGTAACCGCTCTTGTCGGGCATCTTGATGTCGCTGATTACCAAGTCGTATGAATTGGATTCGAGAAGCTTGATCGCCTCACCGCCATTGGCGGCGATCGTCGGGATCGCGCCATACTTGCGAAGAATGTCATTGATCGTCAGCCGAATATTGGGTTCGTCGTCGGCGACCAGAATCCGGGCGTGTCCGATGATCGGGTCTTCCTGACTCTTCAGGTCGTTCGCGCCAAGAATCTTGGTGTTCGGCCCCTCGGCGGCCTGGCGGAGCGATTTCCGCACCCCGGCGACGTTGTCGAGAATCTGCTGCAACCGCATGCGGAGATCGTCGTTGCCGATGTAGTCGTCCATCAGCGTTGTGGCGTCCAGAATAATATCGTTCAAAGGCCCCGCGACCTCGGAGCAGACGTCGTCGGCGACCTTGTGGCTCGTGCTCACCCGCTCGACGACCATCAAATCCAGAATGTTCAACGCGATCGCGACGTACCGCCCGAAAATGTCGGCGAACTGTCGGTCGTCCTCGTTGAACGCGCCCTTGTGCCGGGATTCGATATTAAAGATCCCGATCACTTTGTCGTGCAACCGCAGCGGAACCGTCATGCTGCTCTTGGCCTGATCGAGCCCTTGGACGTACCGCGGGTCACGTTCGACGTCGGGACAGATGTAGCTGCGGCCCGTGGCCGCCACATACCCGCTGATGCCGTTGCTTTCGGCATTGGCAAACAGTTCAACATTCAACGCGTCCGAAGGCAGACCCGCGCTGATGACCATTTCGAGCTTGTTCGATTTGCGGTCCAGCAACCGGATCGCGAAGTGATCGAAATGCATCAGCTCTTTGGTGAAGCTGATGATCTTTTCTTCCAGCAGCTTCAATCGCTGCCCCACGTTCATTTTCACGATCGCGTCGGATTCCAATCGGACCAGTTCCCGGCCGGCTTTGTCGATGGCATCGATTTTCTGCTGCAGCCTGCGAGTGCCGGTCGCGTCCCACACCACCGCGACCACCTGCACCACCCGGCCCGTCGGGTCAATCACCGGCGACGCGATCATCTCCATGTACTGCTGGTCTTCGACATTGAAGGCGTAACGTTTTGAGCGATTAAAAGCGGAAGGCGTGTCGGCGTTTTGCGGGGAAACTTGCTTGCTGAACAGCTCGAACGACTCCTGACACGTCGCCCGGATTTTCTCGTGGGCTCGCGTCGGCCAGACGCTCATCTTCTTGTTCATCCAGTTACATCGACCCTCGCCGTCGACGATGCAGACGCCTTCACCGATGGTGTTCAGAATCAAGCTGGCTTGTTGTGAGACGAGGGCACGTTCGAGGGGAAGGAAATCGGCCGAGTCGGAAAAAACCGCGGTGAATGGTTCTCGTCGCAGCAACTCGATCGCCTGGTCCACGTTGTGAACTTCAACGACTTCGCACCGCGACCGTAATCCTTCAATAGCAGGACTGCTACCCGAAGAGGGACCTGCGAGAACCAAAACTTTGTTTCGCGTGTCGTCCAAGAAAAACCTGTTCGAACCGCCGCCTGCTCTACACATCTTAGTTAAGACTGTGTTTGCGGGTCAACAAAAATACAGTCGAACGACAGCAGACCCGTAAAAGTCTGCCGAAGAATTTAAGCGCTCCGCGCGACCTTGTGCTTGCCTGTCGGCCGTCTGAAAGACCGGCCCGGTCGCCACGGGATACGATCAGGCCCCGTGAAGGGCGATCATTGCGCCGCGGTGGTCGAGCATTGTAAAGATTCTATCGGCTAATTCATTGCCCGTGCTAGACGAACCGCTGATTGTCACAGAAATTAACGGTGGCTCGCCGTCCTTCGCCCCGACCGATGCCGCCACATGCGCCGTGCCACCGGCAAGCCTTGCGTAGACCCCCACGGGCGAATGGCAGTCGGCCCGCAGCAATCGCACCAGTTCGCGCTCGATCCCTACGCAGATTGCGGTATTCGAATCGTCGAGCGTTTTCAACAGGCCAATGGTCGACGCATCGTCGGCCCGGCATTGCAACGCCAGTGCTCCCTGCCCGGGGGAGGGAACCATGTTCACGGTTTCGATCGGCGTCATTGTCTGCGAATTGAACAAGGCGGCCCGGTGTAAACCTGCTGCCGCAAGGATCACGGCGTCCAGTTCACCGGTGCCCAGTTTTCTCAATCGGCTATCAATATTCCCACGCACCGGGACGACCGCCACGTCGGGCCGAATTGCCAGAATCTGACACCGCCGCCGCAGGCTGCCGGTGCCGACTCGAGCACCGGCGGGCAGGTCGGACAGTGTTCTCCACCCCGCACGTGAGGCGAGCACGTCACGCGGGTCTTCCCGCGCCGGCACCGAAGCGATGGTCAGCCGGGACGCGTCCACCAGCGGCATGGTCACCGGCACGTCTTTGTAACTATGAACCGCGAAATCGATCTGCCCGGCCAGCAGTGCCTGTTCCAGTTCTTTGGTGAACAGTCCTTTGCCGCCCACGTCGTGCAGCGGTTTATCCTGAATTCGATCGCCGGTGGTTTTCACGACGACCGTCTCGACCACCAGCCCCGGCCGACTGGCACGCAGCTGAGTCGCGACGAGCTCGCTCTGCATCCGCGCGAGCAAGCTGCCACGCGTGCCGAGGCGGATCGGTTTGGCCGGGTCGCTTTCCACGTTCAGTACTGAAACGAAACTCCGCCCCCGATGACGTACTCATTGAAGTGCCGGGCCAGAATGCTCGACCGGTCGGCGATGATGTCGAATTGCACGTACGTCGACAACGTCCCGGCGTCGTGCGGCAAAGTGTACAGCCGGGCGTTGCCCCGCAGCGTGAACACGTCCAGATGGTCTTTGCGTTTGCGCGCTTTGGGTTTCCCCGCAATGACAAACGGCCCTTCCTGGTTCGGGGACTTGTACCAGTCCCACTCGTGTGCGTACCGGGCGTCGAACGAGATGTCCGGCGCGCCGGGTACCTGCATTCCCTCGAGCCCGATATAGACCCGGTTGCCTTCGTAGTGGTAGTCGCTGCCGTCGGACTGATTGAAGATGTAGTCGTAGCCCACCGTCGCCCGCCGCAGGCTCTGGCGGAGAATGTCACCCAGCTGGTCCGGCGATTCCTCGGGCGTGCCCGCCTTCTGCGGGGTCGGATAGAAGTGATATTTCAGATTGATCGTGTGCCGATTTGCGTCGGGATTTTTGTGAATTCGCGTACGGATCGCGTAGTCGAGCCGGGCATAGTCGTAACCCAGTTCGACCGACGACCGGGGGACCGGGAAAATCTCGACCGACGGCGCGACGTCCACGGTGTTCAAAAACGCCTGGTCGTGCTCGACCGTGAACTGATCGTCGGCAGCCAGGTGCAGCACGATCGTGTTGTCGGAAAGGCTGCGGTGCATCGACGTGCCGAGCGTCTGCTGGACGGTGTTGGCCTTGAACACCGGGCCCGAATAGAACGCGCCGACGACGTCGTAATACAGTTCGATCTCGCCCGGGTGCCCGATCGTGGCATCGTCGGGACCGAAGTCGAACCGGTACGCGGCATTCAGGTCGCCGCCGCCGAACTCGCCCGCCTGTTGATTACGGCGCGCTTCGGGGTTGCTGTCGTAACCCACCACGGGGCTGAAGTTGATCTCAAAACTCCGGCCGGTACCGGTGGCGTCGCCCGAGGTCCAGTTGCCCAGCAGGTAGTTGACGACCCCGCCGCCGGGCCCGCCGGCGAGCTTGTCCGACACCATTCCGACCGCGTCGATGGAATATTCGTGAAAGACCGAAAGCCGATTCGCCTGCGAGAGCGTCGAGACCGGCGTGACCGAATCGGCCCGGGCGGTCCCGCCGGGGAGTGCCGCGAATCCGATCGAACCGCAAAGGGCAGCGCGAACAAGGGCGGTGCGAAGCATCCGCTTTGATGTCATATCGTCGTCTCCAGCTGGCGCGTCTTTTTCGCCCCAATACGTCCGACCGCGATCTCCGAACCCTGCCCTCCGCGGTGAGCGGCGTAGGCTAAAGGCGGGTCAACGGGAAGTCAAAAATGTCACTCGCTGCCACGTCCAGGAATACGACCCGCCGGTCGGTCGTGGTCGATTCGATCGACTCGGGAACATCCCCGGTCGCGATTTTAAAAGCAGTCGCGGTTTGCGAGTCCGCGCTGTACATCAAACAGTTGATTCGCGGTATGCTCCTGCGGCACGCGACCCCCGGCCGTGTCGGCGGGTCCGGGTGTTTTTAGAACGGAGATGTGTCGTGATCAAAGTCGCACTGATCGGCGCGGGCAGCGTGGTCTTCAGCCGAAATCTGACCGGAGACATCCTGAACTATCCCGAGTTCCGCTCGGCGTCGTTCAGCTACATGGACGTAGACACAGAACGGCTGGAAGTCGGCGCGGGCCTTTGCACCAAGATCGCCAAGGCGATCGGCGCGACGCCGAAAATCCAGGCTACTACCGAGCGCAGGAAAGCCCTCGACGGCGCGGACTTCGTCATCAACATGGTGCAGATCGGCGGGTTCGATTCGACATTGGTCGACTTCGAAATCCCGCGTAAATACGGCCTGAACTTCACCATCGCCGACACCACCGGGCCGGGCGGATTGTTCCGGGCGCTCCGCACGTACCCGATGCTCAAAGGGCTTTGCCAGGACATGACCGCCGTCTGCCCGAAGGCCACGCTGCTGAACTACAGCAACCCGATGAGCATGAACATGCAGACGATCACCCGCACCAGCGACATCAAAGCGGTGGGGCTCTGTCACAGCGTGCAGGGCACGTTCGATCAGCTCATGCGGTACATCGGTGAAAACCCCGGTGACATCGCGTTCCAGTGCGCCGGCATCAACCACATGGCGTTCTATCTCAAGATCGAGAAAGACGGCGTCAGCCTGTACCCGCGCCTGTTCGAAGCCATGGACCGGCCCGACGTTTACAACAGCAACCGCGTGCGGCTCGAGCTCATGCGCCGGCTCGGGTATTTCGTCACCGAGTCGTCGGAACACAACGCCGAGTACAGTCCGTATTTTATTCCGCACGGCCAGAGCTCGATCATCAAGTTCGGCGTGCCGATCGACGAATACCTCCGCCGCTGCGACGGCGTCGTCGACGAGTTCGAGCGCAGCAAAAAATTCGCCGCCAGTGACGAACCGGCGAAACCGCCCGCAACCAGCCACGAGTACGGCAGCGTCATCGTGCACAGCATCGCCACGGGCAAGCCCAGCGTCGTCTACGGGAACATGCCCAACAACGGCGCGATCAGCAATTTGCCGCGTAACGCCATCGCCGAACTGCCCACCCTGGTCGACCGCGCGGGGCTGCAGTTCACAAACGTCGGGGAACTTCCCCCGGAGTTGATCGCCTACATGAACCCGCACGTGACCCAGCACGAGCTGTTCATCCGCGCCGCCATGGAAGGCCGCCGCGACCACGTTTACCAGGCGGCGATGTTCGACCCGCTCACCGCCGCGACTTTGCCGCTGGATAAAATCGTCGAGATGTGCGACGAACTGATCGCCGCCCACGGGTTCGAAAAAGACGGCGGGTTTCTTCCGAATCTCGACGCCAAGAAAACGCTCGTCCCCACAAGCGGAAAATCGTTCGGCAAGGTCGAGGCGAAAGACCTTCGCAAGAGTTGGGACTCGGCCCAGACCAAGGTGGGGGAAGATTATCTCACGCAATGGCAGCTCATCGGTCCGTTCAAGGGCTCGAACTCGGCGGAAATGACGCTCGAGTTCAAGACCCAGGTGGAAGACGAGTTCCTGAAAAAAGGCGACGGCTCGATCGACCAAGCCGGCGTGTACAAAGCCGAGGATAAAACTTTCAAATGGAAAAAGGCCAGCGCGTCCAGCAAGAACGGGTTTGTCGATCTCAGCAAAGAACTCGGCCTGATCGAATGGTGCGTCGGGTACGCCTACGCCGAAGTGGAATCGATCCACGCCCGCGAGGCAGTCTTGCGTTGCGGCAGCGACGACGGCATCAAGATCTGGGTAAACGGCAAAGTCGTCCACGCCAACGATGTCATGCGTGGCTACAAGCCCGACAGTGACGAAGCTGCCGCCCAGCTCAAGCCCGGCGTGAATCGCATCTTCGTGAAGATCCTCAACGGTGCCGCCGGCTGGGGGTTTGGCGTTGCCGTCCCGAAGGCAAATTTCTGAATCGATCGAGCAAGTCAGTCGGCTGGCGTCTTTGCGAAAACGATGTCGCGTTCGAGCTCGAGTCTGGATCGCGCTCGAGGCTAGAGCCAGCAAAACAGCTGGATTTCGTTCAGTCTAAGTGTCGCTTCAAAATGCGCTTAGAGTTAATTGCCTGATTCTTTGGCCGTCGTACTTAGTTTTTGCTAAGCTCATCAAGCAAGATAGTCAAATAGAAATTCCGAACATTTTTAGGGTCTGCGACATACTTACACTCGGCGGCACCGAAATCGGCCGCCGGGGTCAGGACACCCAGTGTCTTCACATTGCTAAATTGAGGTATGGTCATGCAGTCGAGTATGGAACACGCACACCCGATCGTTGAATTGTCGCAGGCGGGGGAGACGCTGAAGCACCTCCACGACCGGGTCTGCGGCAGCCGACAGCGGGTACACATCTCGCGCAACGACTGCGACGACATCTGCGTAATGATCAGCCGACACGAACTCGAGAGCCTGGAAAACGCGCTGTCGATTTTCGCCGACACGCCCGAGTTCACCTCGATGTGCCAGATGTTGTCCAAGATCCTCGAGTCGGCCGGCGTCGTCTATCCGCAGCCGGTCGTCGACGAACTGACGCAATAATTAGTCGGTCTCGAAACCGAATGATGCCGCAGCGTCGGGCGACGCTGCGGCCGGTTTACGGTCGGCTCACTTCTGCAGCTGCTTCAAGATCGTGTCTATCCGCTGCTGGGCTTCGGGGGGTTGCTTTTCACGGACGCTTTTCAAGGTGGGGATCACACCTGTTCCCATTTTAATCAACTGCTGCTGGGCGGCGTCTCGCTGCTTCCAGTCGTCGGCGTCCAGGTCCGCGACAATTCCGTTGATCAGGTCGACCATCATTGCCGGGACCGTGGCAATCGGATTGGTATAGCTTTCCAGAAGTCCGACCGGCACCCGCACGTCGACGCCGCTGCTTAGTCGGCACGCCAGCGTCTGGTCCTGCAGCTGTCCGCTGAAGACGGTGCCGTCCCAGGTCGTAACACTGAGATCGGTGCCGCCTTCTTTAGCCCGGCTGATCGCCTTGATCTCCGGCGCGTTCAGCGTGATCGTGTCGAATGCGGTGTCCAGCTTCAGCGACCCTTGCAGTGTTCCGACCAGCAGGTCGTCTTTTTTCAGATTAAGCAACGGCGTCGCCTCGTCCCTGTCATCAGGCTTATTTTTCAGGACGAACCGATTCAACACCCCGACCGGAAATTTCACCGTCTGGTTCGTCGAAGCGACCAGTTGCACTTCAAAATCAGGCGCGGTCACCAGGCCATTAAAGCGGCTGCCGTCTGCCAGGTTGATCGTGTGAACGGCCGAATCTTCGGAATTGAAGACGATGTTCGCGATCACGTCCGGCGACAGCGCCAGCGTGCCGTAGCGTGTCACGACGGTGATCGGTCCGGTCGGCCGCGACACGCCGATCCGGTCGCCGGTGCTCATTAAAACAAATGCCGAATCGAGCGTCGGCTCGTCCGCCGGCTCGTCACGGTCGTCGGCGCGGTGCCGGTACCCGATTCTGCTGATCTGGCTCAGCGGGATCTGCGTTTTCTGCCCGCTGGACAGTTCGAGTTCGATCGTCGGTTTTTCCAGGAACCCGCCGAAGATCTGCCCGTCCGCGGTGACAATCAACTGCCTCGGTCGGTATTGCCCGGCACTGATAATGCAGACGACCTTGGCGACCGGCAGCTCGACTTTTCCGTAAAACGTGTCGAGTTTGTAGTTGGTCTCGGTCAGGTTCCCGTTGAACCGGTCGCCGGTGCGAAGTTCGACCACGTCAAGGGCGTCCCCGCGAAGCACTTCGAGGTCGCCGAGCAGTCCGGTTCGAAGTTTGAAGTTGATAATCTCCCGCCGGACTTCCTTGGGCACGTCGGCAAAAAGCTTCGCGTCTTTCATGTCCTTGATCCACTGCATGCCCTGCTCCTGCGAGTTGAGCACCATGTGGAAATGAGCGAACGCGATCTCCTTCCCGGCCGGGATCTTCACGTTGGCGGTCGCCTGGATGAAGTTGTTTCCCTGCGGCGTGTCTAAGGTCGGATAGAACTTCGAACCCGACCCGGCGTACACGTCGGTCGCCGCGCGCACCTGACCGGCCTGCACCTGCCCGACCCAACCGATGTTCTGACCGGCCGTTTTAGGATCTGCCACCAGCTGCGAGGTCTGCACGCCGTAGTTGATATTCGAACTGACGACGATGTTCGCCTGCTGGTCGGTCGCCTGCGTGTTTTTTACCTGATCGATGACGCGAATGTATCCGTCGTCGTTGTTGAAAAGGATCCGCCGGGTCAGCACGAAATTCGAGACCTGCATGTTTTCAATGATCAACTCGTTGGTCTTCTCGTCGATCCGGGCCTGGTTGGTCTGCGCGGCTTGAGTTCCATTGATTGTGATCGACGCGGCTTGTCCGTAGATCGGAAAGTTTCCCTGCATCTGAATCATCGACGGCTGGTACACCATCCAGGTGTTCCCCCGCGCGTCGCTGGTCGTGTAAGGCAGATTCACAGGCCCCGGACCCTGCCCGCGCGGAACCCGGCGCAGCACTGCGCCTGCCTGAAGCTGCGTCACTACGATCAACAGCAAAGACGACAGCCCGACCACGCTTCGACCGACCCGATTGTTGTTTATCATGAATAGCTCCCGAGTCATTCGATGCGCCATTGTTGTCGAAGTTTCAATTGTAAACTTAATCAACGAAGCGACGCGAGTCTAAATTACGGGCTTGAAAACAAAGCGATTCAAACGGGTCGGCAGGCGAGCCCGCATTCCGGGCACCGGTCCGGGGTCGCCCGCAGGTCGTACCCGCATCCCGTGCAACAGCCCGGCAATCCGTCTTCGCGTCTGAAACGCGATATCACCGCCGCCGTTGCTATCGCGGGGGCGATGACCAACGCAAGAACCCAGAACGGACAATAAAAACGGTAGTCCGTCGGACCCGAGTAGACGCGGGTCAGCGTGCGAAGCTGAAGCCATCCAGTGTCAGCCGATTGCGAGGTGCCGAAGGCGTAATCCACAACAGGCGAGCCGAGGGGTGTCGAAAATTCCAGCGTAAATGCGAACCAGCCGGGGCCGGTGTCGGCGATCAAGCCGTGCCCCGCGAGATGAATTCCGAGTCTGCCAGCCACCCCGTAGCTCAGGGGCCACATCAGCAAGAGGATTACGCACCCGGCGAGCATCTGATACAGGCCACGGTCGCGCCCGCGTGAAAATAGGTTTGCCACTAGGTGTCTGATCTTTCTGCGTCGGTCGAGGCAAATCAACAATTTCAGCCGCTGACCAATTCTTGGAAAATCCTTAGTTTGCAGGTAACGACGGAGTGCATTTCCATGGCGAAGGTTAATGCCGTCCCAAACGCGCAGCAAACGACCGCAATGATCGGGTCGGGAAAGATTAGAAAGTGCCGAACACGAGCGACACTCCCAACGACGGCCGGGCGAAACGATCTACCACGGGAGTGCCCGGGCTGGACGATATTCTAGGAGGGGGTCTGATCCCGCACCGGCTATATCTCATTGACGGCGACCCCGGGGCAGGCAAGACGACACTATCGCTTCAATTCCTGCTCGAAGGTGTGAAGCAGGGCGAAAAATGCCTGTACATCACCTTGTCCGAAACCAAGGAAGAACTGACCGCCGGTGCCGCTTCGCACGGGTGGTCACTCGACGGGATCGAAATCATCGAGCTGAACGCGGAAGAGAGTGACCTCGGCAGCGATGCCCAGGTGACGATGTATCACCCGTCCGAAGTCGAACTGAATGAGACGACCAAAAAGGTGCTCGAAGCAGTTCAACGCATTAATCCCGGTAGAGTCATCTTCGACTCGTTGTCGGAAATGCGTTTGCTGGCACAAAATTCCCTGCGGTACCGCCGGCAGATTCTCGCACTCAAGCAGTTTTTCATCGGTCGCAAATGCACCGTCCTGCTCCTCGACGACCGCACGTCCGAAGGATCCGACCTGCAACTACAAAGCATCGCGCACGGCGTCTTGTCGCTCGAACAGCTCGCGCCGGCGTTCGGCGGGGCGCGGCGCCGGCTCCGCGTGATGAAGTTTCGCGGGACCTCATTCCGTGGCGGGTTTCATGACCTGGCGATTCTGCAGGGCGGGCTGTCGGTCTTCCCAAGGCTGGTCGCGTCCGAGCACGGCAGTAATTTCAACCGCGGGCGGATCGAAAGTGGACTCAAAGCGCTCGACGACTTGCTCGGCGGCGGGCCGGACCGCGGGACGAGCACGCTTCTGGTGGGCCCGGCGGGGTGTGGGAAATCGAGCATCGCGGTTCAGTACGCCGTCGCCGCCGCCTCGCGCGGGGACCACGCGGTGATCTTCGCGTTCGACGAAAGCATTGCCACCCTCCGAGCTCGCTCGGCCGCGTTCGGCGCTTCTTTCGAGGAAGGAACCGGCGCCCGTCAGGTCGATGTCGTGCAGGTGGATCCTGCCGAGGTCTCCCCCGGTGAGTTCTCGGCGATGGTGCGTGCGGCGGTCGAAAAGGATCACGCCCGCGTTGTCGTGATCGACAGCCTGAATGGTTACCTGCACTCGATGCCCGAAGAGCGATTCCTGACCGCGCAGCTTCACGAACTGCTGAGCTATCTCGGACGGCTAGGCGTCACGACGATGATGGTCGTCGCCCAGCACGGCATGGTCGGGAGCGGAATGCAGACGCCGATCGACACCAGCTATCTCGCCGACTCGGTCATCATGCTTCGTTATTTCGAACACGCGGGCCGAGTTAAAAAAGCGATCTCGGTCTTGAAGAAACGGAGCGGTCCTCACGAGGAGACGATCCGCGAGTTGATCCTGGGTGGTAATGGAATCGAACTGAGCGAGCCCCTCACCCAGTTTCGCGGAATCTTGAGCGGTGTCCCCGTGGAAGTGAGCGTCGGAGGGCCGGTAATGGCCGAGGATTAATTGCACCCCGGGTGTTATGACAAGCCGCGAAGACTTCAGTTTCGAAACCCGCGTGCTCCTGGTCGCCCCGACGGCCAAAGACGCGCGGATCACCTCGGACTTACTGTCCCGGGCCGGGCTTACCTGCACCATTTGCCAGGACCTGAACTATCTTGCGGTCGAGGTGCGGGCGGGTGGCGCGGCAGCGCTGATCACCGACGAAGCCATCAGCAGTGACGGGGTCCAGGCATTATTGAAAACCCTCGCCGAGCAGCCGGCCTGGTCGGATTTCCCGATCGTCATCATGGCCCGTGGACACGACCAGACGCCGGTCGCCGGCCACCTGCTCCGGTCACTCAGCAATGTAACGATCCTCGAGCGTCCGGCACCCATGCGGTCGGTCTCCAGCGCGGTCCAGGCGGCGGTGCGGGGAAGGCTTCGCCAGTACCAGGCCCGCCAGCAGTTTCAGGCCATCCGCCAGGCCGAAGAACGGCTTCTGTTTTCCATGGAGGCGGGCAACTTAGGCACCTGGGAAGTCGATCTGCACACTCAGGAAATGGTCTGCTCGGCACGGTACAAGCAGAACTTCGGCCGCAACCCGAACGAGCCGCTCACCTATTCTCAGTCGTACGAAGTAATCCACCCGGAGGACCGCGAAAGGATTCGAGATGCTGTCGCGCGGGCCCTGAGCGACCGGACGGACTACGTCGCCGAATACCGAAATGTATGGCCCGACACGAGTGAGCACTGGGTGTCGGTGCGTGGCCGAGCCGAGTACGCACCGGACGGCAGCCCGGTCCGAATCGCCGGCGTTTCGTTAGACGTAACAGACCAGAAGCACATGGAACTGCACCGGCAATCCGTGCTGGACGCCGAGCGGGCCGCGAGATCCGAGGCCGAACGGGTCGGCCGGATGAAAGACGAATTCCTCGCCACGCTGTCGCACGAGTTGCGCACCCCGTTGAACGCCATCCTCGGCTGGTCGCATCTGCTGCAGACGGCCCCGATGGACCCGGCCGAGATCAAAGACGGCCTGACGACCATCGAAAGAAATGCCCGCGTACAAACCCAGCTGATCGACGACCTGCTGGATATGAGCCGGATCATTTCGGGCAAGATCCGCATCGATTTTCAATCGATCGACCCGGTCGCCGTGCTGACTGCCGCGGTAGCAACCGTACGCCCCGCAGCGACCGCCAAAGGCGTCAAGATTGAAACCGCTTTTGCCCGCGACATTGGCAGCATTACCGGGGACCCCGGCAGGCTCCAGCAGGTGGTGTGGAATCTGCTCTCCAATGCGATCAAATTCACCCCCCGCAACGGGATCGTACGGGTCAGCGTTCGGCGCTTGGCCGCGTCATTGGAAATAGCGGTCGCGGATTCCGGGCAGGGGATCGACCCGGCATTCCTGCCGTATGTATTCGAACGGTTCCGCCAGGCGGACGCGAAAACGACCCGTGAACACGGCGGGCTCGGCCTGGGGCTGGCGATCGTCAAGCACCTGGTCGAGCTTCACGGCGGTGACATCGCCGTGGAAAGCGGGGGTCGGAACGCGGGGTCGACGTTCACCATTTTGCTGCCGACGGCCTCATCTCCGACGTTGCAGGAACCGGGCTCGCCTTTGTCGGCCCGGGCCAAGACCCAACCGGCCGTTTTTATGAACAAGTCGAGTCTCGCGGGTTTAAAACTGCTGGTGGTCGACGACGAGCCCGACGCCCGTGAACTGCTCCGCCGGGTTTTGGAAGCAAAGGCCGCCCGGGTGGTGGTCGCGGGGTCGGCGTCGGAAGCGATCGCGGCGGCGCAGGGGGACTGGCCCGACGTCATTATCAGCGATATCGGCATGCCGGTCGTCGACGGCTACGAACTGATCAAAATGCTCAGAAAATTGGAATCGTCCCGCGAAGCCAAGCTGCCGGCCATCGCGCTGACCGCATTCGCCCGGGAAGAGGATCGACGCCAGGCGCTCGCGGCAGGATTTAACGCCCACCTCACCAAGCCGGTCGACACCGCCGAACTGCTTGCCGCGATCCACAGCATCAGCGGCCGGAATCCTGATGAAATGCAGCCCGGGCACGCGGTGAATTGAGCTCCTCCCACAAAAAGGCAGATCTAACCGACGCGTTATTGAGAATTTAAAAAGGGCGGCCCGCCGGTCAGGAACAGGCCGCCAGGAAGGACAGATAAAAGAAGGCTGCGGGGAAACCAGACGTTCGATTTACAGCAAGAACAATAGCATGCGGTGCGATTCCGGCTATTGGAGATTCGTATCATTAGCTGGACAATTAAGCCATTTTGCCGATGAAATCTGCACCGGCGACTTCGATTTCACGCCGGCCCACCTTTCGTTTGATCGAAGCACGCGCAGCATTATCCCTGCTTTCGAAATGCTACATTTCTTCAAGACAACTTCACATGCAATCGTCCGCAGTGATCGTAGATTTCTGCAGGCGATACGCGGTCGGTGTCTGCTTAGTTTTCAGTTTGAAAACCCGGCAGAAATAGCCCAGATCGGTAAACCCGCAGCTATTCGCGACTTCTGAAAGCGTTCTGTCGTGGTGCCGCAGCAGATACTTCGCCCGATCCAGGCGGACCCAGGTGAGGTAATCGGTGAACTTCATCAGCCCCTCGCTTCGGAACAGTCGGGAGACGTGATTCGGTGACAGCCGAAAATGATCCGCGACCGAGTCCCGGGTGAGCGGAAACTGGAAATTCTCCTGCAGGTAAAGGCAGATATTCTGAAACGTCTTATCGGCCTTTCCGCCGGCATGGCCCGGCGGGTCGCGCAGCAGTTTCAGGCACGAATGCAGCAATGCCTCGACCAGAAGCCGGTCGATCGGGCTACGCCCCGCGGTGCCGGTCAGTGTCATCAACGCGTCAAGCACTCCGGGCACGGGCCCGTCCATCGGGCGGTGAAAATGTGCTTTGACTGCCGCCGCGGGATCACCCCGACGTTGCTGGGTCACCAGGCTCACGCCCGTTTGCCGTTTCCCGAACAGCAGCGTGAGCACCTTAACCCGCCGGGCCCAAGCGGGTCTGTTCCAGCAATTCCCGGGCACAAACACCGCTTCCCCTTTTTTGACCTCGACCGTGGTCGATTCCCCGCCGTCCTCAATCTCCATCTGGTCGTGCCCGGCGAGGATGACCGAAAGCCTTGGGAAGCTGACCAAGTACCCCAACTGCGGCGGCGGGGTCGTTCCGCCTGCAATGTATACTTTTCGAACCCCGTCCCGGTCCAGAAAGGTTTCAATCGCGTCTGCTATGACCATCGTCGCCGCTTCGGGCATCCGGGCGTTGTACCACAACAATGTTACGGGAATCTAACAAATGGTACATCAGTCCACTATTCGCCAGCCCGTTACCGCTATACTTTCTATTTTAGGCGGAACTAGGCAGTTCCAGGTGCGGATCCGGTCAGTCATATCGCGATCGAAAAACGAGGAAGCGGAATGAAAGAATCACTGGTCAAGCTGCGTCAATATCTGCTGAGCGGCGTGTCGTTCGCAATTCCGTTCATCGCCTGCGGCGGAATCTTGATCGCGGCCGCGATCGCCTGTAACGCGCACTATTCGCCGAACGCCCCCGGAAACATCACGGCTGCGACCCCGATTCTGAAACTGATGCTCGACGTCGGCGTCGCTGCTTTTACGCTGATGCCCGTGGTCCTCGCCGGTTACATCGCCAACGCGATGGCCGGCAAGCCGGGGCTCGTCCCGGGAATGATCGGCGGTTATCTCGCCACGCACCTCGGTGTTTTCGTTCTCAGCAATACGCATGAGATTGTCCGGTCGGTGCCCGCTGTCTTACCCACGGGCGTAAAAGCCAACGAAGCCACCGCCGGATTCCTCGGCGCGATGCTCGCCGGCCTGCTGGCCGGGTACGTCGTGATGCTGTTGAAAAAGCTAGTCGTCCCCAAGTTCATCAAACCGATTATGCCGATCCTGATCATCCCGATCATTTCGTCGCTGCTGATCGGGTTCATCATGTTGAAAGTCGTCGGGGTCCCGATCGCCGAGGTGATGGGCCACGTCGGCATGTGGCTCGATTCGATGGGCAACAGCAACCGGGTCGTCCTGGCGATGATTCTCGGGGCGATGATCGCCTTCGACATGGGCGGTCCGATCAACAAGGCCGCATTCTTCTTCGGCGCAGGCCTTGTCTCCGACGGGCATTACACCGTCATGGGCGCGATCGCCGCCGCGATCTGCATCCCGCCGCTGGGAATGGGGCTCGCGACCGTGATTGGCAAAAATCTGTGGAAAGAGGAAGAACGCGAAGCCGGCATCGCCGCCATGACCATGGGAATGATCGGCATCACTGAGGGCGCGATCCCGTTCGCCGCTTCCGACCCGCTTCGGGTGATTCCGTGTATCGTGGTCGGTTCGTCCGTCGCGTCGGTCATTGCCATGCTGGGTGGTGTCGGCGACCACGCCCCGCACGGCGGGCCCATCGTTCTGCCCGTGGTCGATCACCCGCTGATGTATGTGATCGCCATTGTCTCCGGCACTGTCGTAACAGCCGTCCTGGTCAACCTGACAAAGACCCTGACCCGTCGGCCCGTGGTGGTCGAATCGACCGACGAAGGCGCCGCCCCGACCGAAGCCGTTCTCGTTAATCGGTAACTCTCCAAACCCCCGTCATTCGAAAGAACGCACATGAAAATCGTAGCCGTCACAGCCTGCCCGACCGGAATTGCCCACACGTATATGGCCGCCGAGCAGCTGGAAAAAACCGCCAAAGCGATGGGGCATCAAATTAAAGTGGAAACCCAGGGTGCGATGGGCATCGAAAACGAACTGACCGCCGCGGACATCAAGGGGTCGGATGCGGTGATTTTTGCAGTCGACATTGCCGTCGAACAGGTCGAGCGATTCTCCGGTCGTAAGATCGTGCAAGTCCCGGTGCAGGACGCGATCAAGAACCCGGCGGGCATCTTCGCGAAAATTAAGTAAACCCTTTCAGTCGATCGAAATCGCTCGCGGTGCAGCCATGGCGTTAGAAATCCGTTTCAAATTTCCGCTCGAAAACGGCCTGCACGCCCGCCCGGCGAGCTGCTTCGAGGCGGTCGCCGGCCGGTTCAAGTCGGCCATCAATCTCGTCCACGAAAAGTCGGGGGCGGTCGCGAACCTGCGCAGCGTGCTTTCAATGGTCAGCGCCGACGTGCGTTATGAAGACCGGTGTCGGATTCGCATCGACGGCGAAGACGAGGCCGCCGCGCTCGCGGCCGTCGAGCAATTTATCCGCGAGGAACTGCCGCACTGCGACGAAGCGTTGCCGAGCGTTCCCGACTCCGACGCCGAGCTTCATCTGCCCCGATCCTTGAAAGCCGCGGGACTGACCGAATACGTTCGCGGCAAAGCGGTCGGCGGTGGCATCGGTTTCGGCAAGGTCGTCCTGCTCGGCGGCGGGACGATGCCGGCCATCCCACAAGGTGAGCCCGCCGGGGACTCGGCGCACGAGCAGCAGCGGGCCAAAGCCGCGATCGCTGCCGTCGACTCCGAGCTCGCCGACCGGATCGAATCCGCCCGGCATCCCCAGGAAATCCAGGTGCTCAAGGCCCACTCGTCGATCGTCCGCGACGCCGCTCTGTCGGACATGATCGATCAGCTGATCCTCTCGCAGAATCGCACCGCGCCCCAGGCGATCGTGGTCGCCTGCACCAGTTTTCACGACACGCTGGCCGGTTCGAAAAGCGCGTACCTCCGCGAGCGCGTTCTAGACGTGCAGGACGTCTGCACCCAGTTGCTGGATCGCGTCTTGAACAACGGCAGCGATCGTTCGTCGGCATCGGTCAACGGGAGTGCGCACTCATTTAAAAAAGCGGTCGCTTTGACCGGTCCTTCGGTTTGCGTCGCCGACCATCTCACGCCGGGACAATTTCTTTCGTTGGATCGTGCGCAACTTAAAGGCCTCGTGCTCACCGAGGGAGGAACCACTTCCCACACCGTGATCCTGGCCCGGTCTATGAATATCCCGACGCTGGTCGGCGTCGCCCGGTCGTCGACCGTTTCACCCGGCCGAGAGGTGATCGTCGACGGAAATCTCGGACTTCTTGTCACGGAGATCCCCGAACCGGTTCGCCGGTATTACACCAGCGAGCAACACCGGCTCGCCGAGCGAAGGCGTCAGCTGGAGTCGTTCGTTGCCCGGGACGGAATGACCGCCGACGGTCACCCCGTCGAAGTCGGTGTGAACATCGCCAGCGCGGAAGAGGCGACCGTCGCGTTCGACGCCGGGGCACAGGGCATTGGGTTGTTCCGCACCGAAATGCTGTTCATGGACCGCGACGAGGCCCCGTCGGAGCAGGAGCAGACCGAGATTTACACCGCCGCCCTGAAAGCCGCCGGGGGCCGCCCGGTCATCATCCGCACGCTGGATATCGGCGGGGACAAACCGGCTTCGTACCTGAACCTTCCGGCCGAGGAGAATCCATTTCTCGGTTACCGCGGCGCCCGGCTCTACCGCGAATTTTCTACGCTCGTCAAAAGCCAACTCCGCGCAATTCTGCGCGCGTCGGTCCACGGGCAAGTCAAAATCCTGGTCCCGATGGTTTGCTGCCTGGAAGAAGTCGTCGAAGTGAAACAGATGCTCGCTGAGTCGGCCGAAGCCCTTCGCGCCGAAGGCGTCGTGCTGGAAAAACTGCCGCCGCTGGGATTGATGATCGAGATTCCTTCGGCAGCTTTTCTCATGCCCGAGCTTTGCAGCGAAGTCGATTTCTTCAGCGTCGGCAGTAACGACCTGATTCAGTATTTCCTCGCCGCCGACCGCGCGAATCCGAAAGTCGCGCCGTTGTATAAGTGGTCGCATCCGGCATTCCTCCGCTTGCTGAAAAGCGTCGTCGACCAGGCCCACGCAGCGGGCAAATGGGTCGGTCTTTGCGGGGAAATGGGCGATCAGCCGACGGCGCTGCCCCTTCTGGTCGGACTCGGGTTCGACGAGATCAGCGTGTCGTCCCCCCGCGTCGGGGCGGTCAAATCGGCGATCGGGCATACCACCTTCGAGCAATGCACGGCCCTGGTGAATACCGCGATTTGCTGCGGCACCACCGGGGCGGTCGAGTCGTTGCTCGACGCGGTCGAAGCCTCGGCCCGGTCTGCCCCGATCCTGACTCCGAAACTGATCATCACTGTCGACGGGGTGACCAAAGAAGAAGTCATCAAGCAACTGGCGGACTCGCTTTACCAGGCCGGTCGGGTCGCCGAGCCCCGCCTGCTGGAAGAGGCGATCTGGAAGCGCGAAGACACATATTCGACCGGGTTCGGACACGGCTTTGCCGTACCGCATTGCAAGACCGACCACCTGTCGGCCAACACGATCGCGATCGCCCGGCTAGCGGCTCCGGTCGTCTGGGGGTCGCTCGACGGGAACCCCGTCGACGTCGTGATCCTGCTCGCGATCCGCGAAAAGGAACACGCCCAGGCGCACATGAAAATCTTCGCCAAGCTGTCCCGGCTCGTCATGCGGGATGAATTCCGGGACCACGTGCGAGCCGAGGCAGACCCGGACCGACTCGCCGCTTTTCTGGACGAAAGCCTCGGGCTGACCGCGGCCGCTTTGTGATCGTTTTTTAAACTGTAAGAACGAAACCGTGAGGATCATGCTCCTCCGACCGACCCCGAACCGAGATGAACCCGATGCTCACCCCTGCCAAAAAACGTGCCCGATTCTTCACCCTTCTTGCCGCCACGCTCGGCGGGGTCGTGCTGTTCAGCGCCGCCAGTCGCGGTGCCGAGAACACGCCGGACGCAGTACCTCAACCGGCCAATGACGCCGCGGCGAAACCGACGCTGTACTGCATCGGCTATTCGCACCTGGACACTCAGTGGCGCTGGAGTTACCCGCAGGTGATTTCCGAGTACCTGCGCAGCACGCTGAACGACAACTTCAAATTGTTCGAGAAGTACCCGCACTACATCTTCAATTTTACCGGGTCTAACCGGTACATGATGTTCAAGGAGTACTACCCGCACGAGTACGCGAAGTTGAAAGATTACATCGCCGCCGGCCGCTGGTTCCCGGCCGGTTCGTCGGTCGAGGAAGGCGACGTCAACATGCCCGACGGCGAAGCGATTATCCGTCAGGTGCTGTACGGCAACGAATACTTCCGCAAAGAGTTCGGCAAGCAGAGCCAGGAATACATGCTGCCCGACTGTTTCGGTTTCCAGGCATCGCTGCCGAGCCTGTTGGCCCACTGCGGGTTGACCGGGTTCTCGACACAAAAACTGACCTGGGGGTCGGCGGTCGGTATTCCGTTTAACGTCGGCGTCTGGGAAGGGCCCGACGGTAAGAGCATCATCGCCGCGCTGAATCCCGGCGCGTACGACTCGCCGATCAACGAGGATCTCAGCCACAGCCAGAAGTGGAAAAACCGGATCAACGAGAACGGCAAGAAGTCCGGCGTTTATGTCGACTACCGATATTACGGCGTCGGTGACCGGGGCGGTTCGCCGCGGGAGCCGTCGGTGAAGCTGCTCGAACAAGGCGTCACCACCGACGGGCCGGTGAAGGTCGTCTCGGCCAAGGCCGACCAGATGTTCCTGGACCTGAAGCCGAATCAGATCGCCGCGCTGCCGCGGTATAAAGGTGATCTCCTGCTGACCGGGCACTCGACCGGAGAACTCACGTCCGAAGCGTTCATGAAGCGCTGCGAGCGGAAAATCGAGAACCTCGCCGACGCTGCCGAGCGGTCGTCGGTTGCCGCCGACTGGCTCGGGTCGGCCGCGTACCCGATGGAAAAGATCAACGCCGCGTGGACGCTGGCGCTGGGCGCGCAGTTTCATGACACCATGGCCGGCACGGCTCTCCCCAAGTCGTACGAATACTCCTGGAACAACGAAATTCTGTCGTTGAACCAGTTCGCCGCCGCGACCGAGGACGGTGTCGGCGGGGTGATTCACGCGATGGATACCCGCACGCAAGGCGTCCCGGTCGTGGTCTACAACCCGCTGGCGACCGACCGACAAGACGTCGCCGAGGCGACGGTGGCGCTCCCGCCCGGCGGTGGTGACGGCATCCAGGTGCTCGGCCCCGACGGTGTCGCCGTGCCCGCGCAGGTCGTTTCCCGAGACGGCAACAACGTCAAGATTCTGTTTCTCGCCAAAGCCCCGTCGGTCGGATACGCGGTCTACCAGGTCATGCCCGGCGCGGCCCCCGCGCAGGCAGTGGCGCAGGCACCGGTGTTGAAGGTCACCGAAAATTCGCTCGAAAACGAGCGGTTCAAGGTCACCATCGATGCCGACGGCGACATCGCGTCGGTGTTCGACAAGACCAACAATCGCGAGACGCTCTCGGCACCGGCCCGGCTCGAATTCCTTTACGAGAACCCCGTGCAATGGCCGGCATGGAACATGGACTACAAAGACCGGTCGGCCGCCCCGCGGGGTTACGTGACGGGGCCTTGCAAGGTCCGCATCGTCGAGAACGGCCCGGCCCGGGTCGCGATCGAGATCGAACGCACGGCCCAGGGGTCACGGTTCGTACAACAGGTTCGGCTCGCCGCCGGTGAGGCCGGGAATCAGGTCGAGGTGGTTTCCAAGATCGATTGGCACACGACGCAGTCGAGCCTTGAAGCGGTGATGCCGCTGGCCGCCGGTAACCCGATGGCGACCTACGAATCACAGTCGGCGGCAGTCCAGCGCGGTAACAACGACCCGAAGAAATTCGAAGTCCCACAGCAGCAATGGCTCGACGTCACCGGGACCGATGGTGCTGCGGGCACTGCGGTGTTGAACGATTCGAAATACGGTTCTGACAAGCCCGACGACCACACTGTTCGCCTGACGTTGCTCTACACGCCTGGCGTGCAGGGCGGGTATCAGGACCAGGGGTCGCAGGACCTCGGCCGTCACGAGATGGTCTACGCCATCGCGCCGCACTCGGGAAGCTGGCAACAGGCCGGGGTGCCCTGGGCGGCGCAGCGGTTGAACCAGCCGCTGCTCACGTTCCTGACGCCGAAGCACGACGGGCCGCTGGGCAAGTCGTTCGCGTTCTGCAGGATCAATAATCCCCAGGTGACGGCGACCGCGATCAAGAAGGCCGAGGACGGCGACGAGATCATCATTCGCTTGCACGAACTGACCGGGCAACCCGCCGGCAACGTGAACGTGACGTTCGCCGGGCAGGTCGAATCCGCCCGCGAAGTCGACGGGCAGGAGCGCGAGATCGGGCCGGCGACGATTCAGGACGGCAAGCTGAAAGCCGACCTGACCCCGTTCGCGTTGCGTGCGTTTGCCGTGAAGCTCGCGAAGCCTTCAAGCCCGCAGACCGCGACCGCTTCGCAAGCGGTCAAGCTTTCGTTCGACCTCGACGCCATCAGTTCGCACGAAGTGTTGAACGACGGGTCGTTCGACGACCAGGGCCGGACGTTCCCGGCCGAATCAATGCCGAAGACGATTGTCAGCGAAGGCATTTCCTTCGACGTCGGTCCGATGGCCGACGGGCAGAAAAACGCCGTCGTCTGCAAGGGTCAATCGATCTCCATTCCGGCAGGAAGCAAACGCGTGTACGTGCTCGCTGCCGCGGTGAACGGCGACGCCCCCGCCACATTCAAGGTCGGGGATCAACCACAGCAATGCACGGTCAATGACTGGTCCGGTTACATCGGCCAATGGGACAACCGGCTGTGGCAGGGCGTGGTTCCGGGCCTGACCTACGACTGGAAAAACCGGTTGGCCGGGCTCGCCCCGGGGTACATCAAGCGGGAAACCGTCGCGTGGTTCTGCTCGCACCGGCATCATCCCGAAAGCGGGAACGAGTATTACAAATTCACATATCTGTTCAAATACGGGTTCGACGTTCCGGCCGGGGCAACGTCGCTGACGTTGCCGGACAACGACCGCGTGCGGGTGTTCGCCGTCACGACGGCTACCGAGTCGCACGACGACGCCCGCGCAGCGCGTCCACTGTACGACACGTTGCAGGACCACGTCGCCGACGGCGCGCCGTCGTTCTCACCGGCGGGGGGCAAGTTCAACGACGCTACGCTGGTGACGATTAACCCGCCGATGTATTTCCGGCAGGGCGGATTGCACTACACGACCGACGGGACCGAACCGACGGCCGAGTCGCCGGTGTATATTCAGCCGTTCGTGCTGAACGCGTCGGCGACCGTAAAAGCCTGCGAGGTCGACGCGGCCGGGCACGCGTCGGCGTCGGTTTCGACGGCGTTCGACGTGAACGATACGACCGCGCCGAAGGTCACCTCGGTAGACGGTGTTGCCGGGCTGGCAACGATTTCGATCGCGTTCAACGAGCCGGTCCGGAAGGATCAGGCGGAAGTCGTTGGTCATTACCAGTTGCAGCCGGCATTGAAGGTCCGGTCGGCGGCGTTGGCCGACGACGGGACGCACGTGATGCTGACACTGGCCGAACCGCCGACCGACGCGGCGTACACGCTGGGCATCACTGGCGTCACCGACCTTTCGCCGAACGCGAACGCCGTCGCGGGCGGACCAATGCCTGTTTCTTTTAGCCGGTCGGTGTTCAAGCTCGACAGCTTCCACGCGACGGGTGAGGCGATGGAAAAACGGGTCGAGAAGTTGCCGGTGAAAGCCGGCGACGCCTGGACGCTGAACTTTTTCGTCAAGACGGCATCGCAGCCACGAGACATGACGGTGATCGCCGGGTTCGGTCGCAACAGTGACAAGGATTCGGTCGCCGACGGGTCGGGCCGGTATCTGACGAAGTTCGCGCAGGGGATTCATTTCTGGAGCCGGAACACCGACGCCGACACCGGCATCGCGCTGGACCTGAACCGCTGGCAGATGCTGACGGCGACGTACGACGGGCACGCGTTGCGCGTCTTCAAAAACGGCGAAAAGATCGGCGAGGAACAGATGACGCTGGCCGACGACGAGCCCGTGGTCAGGCTCGCGCCACTGGACCCCTGGTCGAACTCGAAACAGTTCAAAGGGGAGATCCGCGATCTGTCGATCTGGTCGGGTGCACTGCCCGGCGACACATTGAAAACGCTCGCGGCATCGATGCCACAGGCGAAATAAGCCCTTCGCGGGAAATCACAAAAAGCTGATCGCATTCGCACCGGCCCTTCGTGGCCGGTGTTTTTTTGCGCCGGGCGTGTTGGCCGAACAGGTGCTTTGGTTTCACGAATTTCCTGACGCCTTATCTGCCGATGCCCTTTTTTCGTTCGCCTAGTATAAGAATTAGATCAACGACGGCGGCACGTTTTGTGGTCCGCGGAACCCAACGGTGTAAGCATGAGTAAAATTCTGATCGACGGTGTCGTTCATACGGCGAACCCGAACGAATGGCTGGTCGACACGATCGCGCGGGCGAAAATTGACGTCCCCGCCGTCTGTTACCACCCACAGCTGGGCCCGATCCTGACCTGTGACACGTGCATGGTCGAAGTCGACGGGAAGCTCGTTCGCGCGTGCGGGACGGCTATCACCGCCGGGATGAAGGTCTCGACCAAATCGCACCAGGCGGTCGCGGCGCAGCGGGAAGCGTTCGACCGCATCCTCGGAAATCACCTTCTGTACTGCACCGTTTGTGATAACAGCAACGGCAACTGCACGGTCCACAACGTGACCAAGATGCTTGAGATCGAGCACCAGGCGACGCCGTTCAAGGAAAAACCTTACGAGAAGGACAACACCAATCCGTTTTATCGATACGACCCCGATCAGTGCATTCTCTGCGGGCGGTGCGTCGAGGCGTGCCAATCGGTGCAGGTAAACGAAACGCTGTCGATCAACTGGGAGTCCGAGCACCCGCGGGTGCAATGGGACAAGGGGTCGACGATCGCCGAGTCGAGCTGCGTGTCGTGCGGGCATTGTATTTCGGTCTGTCCGTGCAACGCGTTGCAGGAAAAATCAATGCTCGGGCACGCGGGGTTCTTCACAGCGCTGCCGGCCAAAACGCTGGACAGCATGATCGACATCGTGAAGGCCGTCGAACCCGAGATGGGTTACGGGTCGATCATGAAAGTGTCCGAGGCCGAGGCGGCGATGCGCGAGTCCCGGTTGAAACGGACCAAGACCGTCTGCACGTATTGCGGGGTCGGGTGCAGTTTCGACGTCTGGACCAAGGACCGGCACATCCTGAAAATCGAGCCCGAGCACGGCCCCACGAACGGCATCTCGACCTGCATCAAAGGGAAATTCGGCTGGGATTACACGAACAGCAAAGACCGAATCACCAAGCCGTTGATCCGCGAAGGCGATAACTTCCGCGAGGCCAGTTGGGACGAAGCGCTGACGCTAGTCGCGAAGCGTTTTTCGGAGATCAAAAACGAACACGGCCCCGACGCGCTCGCGTTCGTTTCCTCTTCGAAATGCACGAACGAAGAAAACTACCTGATGCAGAAGCTCGCGCGGGCGGTGATCGGCACCAACAACATGGACAACTGCTCGCGGTACTGCCAGGCCCCGGCGACCAAGGGTCTGTCCCGCACCGTGGGGTACGGCGGCGACTCCGGGTCGATCCACGACATCGCGCAGGCCGACCTGGTCGTCGTGATCGGAAGTAATACCGCCGAAAGCCACCCGGTGCTGGCGACCCGCGTGAAGAGCGCCCATAAGTATCGGGGGCAGAAGCTGCTCGTGGCCGACATTCGCGTTCACGAAATGGCCGAGCGTGCCGACCTGTTCGTCCGCCCCACACCCGGCAGCGATCTGGTTTGGGTCTCGGCCGTTACGAAACACATCATTAACGCCGGACTGGCCAAAAAAGACTTCATCGACAGATGGGTCGACGGGTTTGAGGAATACAACAAAAGCCTCGAGCCGTTCACGCTCGAAGCAGCCGAGCGGGCGAGCGGACTGTCGATCGAGACTCTGAAAAAAGTCGCGCAGATGATCGTCGATTCCGAGCGCGTCTGCATCCTCTGGGCGATGGGCGTGACACAGCATTCGATGGGGGCCGACACGTCGACGGCCATTTCCAACTTGCTGCTGGTGACCGGCAACTACATGCGGCCCGGCACGGGGGCGTACCCGCTGCGGGGTCATAACAATGTCCAGGGTGCCGGTGACATGGGCGCGATGCCCGACAAGTTGCCCGGCTATCAGGACGTGAACGACGACGCGATCCGGCAGAAGTTCGGGGCCGCGTGGGGTGTCGAGCTTTCCGCGAGCAAAGGCGTCGACAATCACGAGATGATCGACGCGATCCACGAAGGAAAGCTGAAAAGCCTTTACGTGTTCGGCGAGGAAATGAGCCTGGTCGACTGCAACTCGAACCACGTGCAGGACGCATTCACGAAGCTTCCGTTCATGGTCGTGCAGGACATCTTTTTTTCCCACACGTGCCAGTTCGCGGACGTGGTTCTGCCGGCTTCACCCAGCCTGGAAAAAGACGGGACGTTCACCAACACCGAGCGCCGGATCCAGCGGTTGTACGAAGTGTTTCCCCCGTTCGAAGGCAGCAAGCCCGACTGGGTGATCCTCCGCGATCTCGCGAATCACATGGGCGCAGGATGGAAGTATGAACACCCGTCTCAGATCATGGACGAAATCGCCAAGCTCGTGCCGATCATGTCGGGCGTGTCTTACGACCGGCTCGAGGGGTACAAGTCGCTGCAGTGGCCGGTCGATCTCGACGGGAATGACCAGCCGTTGCTGTACACAAAAGAGTTCGGCCTGCCGGGCGGCAAAGCGAAGCTGTATCCAGTGAACCGGACCGATCCGACCGAGCAGCCGGACGCCGAGTTCGATCTGCATTTGAATAACGGCCGAATGCTCGAACATTTTCACGAAGGCAACATGACCGCCCGGGCAGAAGGCATTCATTCCATCGCCCCGGACACGATGGTCGAAGTGTCACCGGAACTGGCCAGGGAACGGGGTATCGTCAGTGGAACGCACGTGCAGTTGAAGTCCCGGTACGGACAGGTGCTGGTGCGGGCACTGGTGACTAATCGCGTGCAGGGTAAGCAGATGTACATGCCAATGAATTCGACCGATTCGGCAATCAACCGGTTAACCAGCAATCACGCCGACCCGGTAACGCATACGCCGGCGTATAAGGAATTGGCGGTCAAGATGATGGTGCTGCCGGACGTGGGTCAGAGCCCGCTACCGCGGCACAATTTCCGGTTCGGGCACCGCACGCCGCAGCAGGGGGTCGAGGTCGAACGGAAATGGAAAAAGCCCGGCTACACGGTGCCGGGCGGTAACCTGGTTCAGATTCACATTCGTGGGAAAAGGAACGACGGCAATGGCACGACCCATCCCCTTTGAAGCGCCGTCCCGCGACGTCCGACTCGAACTGCAGCACAAGCTCGACCGTGCGCCGATCGAGCACGCCGAGGCGTTGCTGGATGTGTATGACCTGCTCCAACGGTTGCACGACCGCGGCATGATCGACACGCTGCGCGGGTTCGTCGGATCGGCCGATGCCGTGCTCGATATTGCCGTCGATGAAGCGAATAAGCCCGCGGCACTGCACGCAATGAGGAACGCACTGCTACTGTTTAATCTGGCCGGCTCGATCGATCCCGAGACGATGAAGAAGCTTACGAAACCGATCCCACAGGCGATTCAGGTCGCGTCGCTGCAGACGGAACCGCCGGGCGTGTGGGGGTTGATGAAAAACTCGATCTTCAACAAGGACTTTCGCCGAGGGCTGGCGGCCATGATTGGCATTCTGCGCGGAATCGGGCTCGGGCTTGCCGAGCCGACTCGAGCAGTACCGCCGGCCCAGGACGGGAAGCACGCGATCGAGTGACTCGATTTCACTTCACCATCAGCCAAGTCCGATACCGATTTCACGTCGAGTCCTAAGCGGTTTTCTCCTGCTGTTTTAGCCGCCGTGCTTCAGCACGCGTGGGGGGGGCGAAAAGTCGATGCATTCCAACGATCGTATGCGGACTCAAGCCCAGAGGCGTCAATGCTAATGCAGCTCACCTTGCAGCTATGTTTACTGAGCTTCTGCCTTGTGCTCGCGGTACTCTTCGATGTGCTGATAGACTCCGTCCGGGAACTTAAGGTCCCGGTAGACGTTGCAGGCGTCGAGATCGCCGTCGGGGCAAATCGGGAACTCCTGCTCTTTCTGCCATTCGCTGATGCGATCGGCCCGCGGCGGGTTGTATCCGCGCTCCTGAACCTGTTGAACCAACGCCGTCGCCTGTGCTTCGCTGCAAGTCGAATCCTTGCAGAGCAACTCGACAAGGTCTTCGTCGGACATGAAATGCCGGGCCACCATCACAAAAGTCAGCCGGCCGTAGTGACCGATGTCTTCGCCTTTCTCGAGTGCGTCGAGGAGGTGTGCCATCATGCCGTTGTTGCGTATATCTTCTGTTTTCATCGCGATGTCTCCGTTATTAAACACAGAAAAGAGACAGCAACCGCCATGCCACTGTTAGCAATATGTTTGGTATAGCAAAGAGTGGAGATCACGTCGCGCTTTGTAGATGCAGTATGGCTGGGGAGTTGTGTGGCTTACGGCTTTTCGCGCTCACGTCGGGGGACAAGCTGAGTAACGTGACTCGATGCGGTCGAAGAAAACGAATTCCGGCAGATTGGCGGCGTACAAGGCGAAGCGAAACTTTTCAAAAACGCCAGAGCCGTCGGGGGCGGTTGAGAAAAAGACCAAGCCGTCGGTGACGGCGAAGAAAACGTCGCGCCTGCGGTTCTGCGTGCAGAAGCACCTTGCGAGTCATCTTCATTACGACTTTCGGCTCGAACATCGTGGGGTGATGTTGTCGTGGGCGGTGCCGAAAGGGCCGTCGTTGAACCCGGCCGACAAACGCCTGGCGATGCGGGTCGAGGATCATCCGTTCGAATACCGCACGTTCGAAGGGGTCATTCCCGAAGGTTACGGGGCCGGGGTGGTGATGCTCTGGGACGAAGGAACGTGGAAGCCGGAAAACGGTACGACCGAGGCCGAGATCGACGCGGCACTGGAGAAAGGTGATTTCAAATTCACCCTGACCGGAACCAAGCTGAAAGGCTCGTGGGTGCTCGTGCGAACGCGTGGCCGGCCCGGCCCTGGTGACAAAAGCGGGGACCGCAGCTGGTTGCTCATCAAACACCGCGACGAGTGGGCCGGGGAGGTCGACATCGCGGAGTTTGCGCCGATGAGCGTCAAAAGTAACGGTGACTTGGCCGACATTCTCGCCGCCGACAATCCTGAAGTCTGGAATTCGCACCGCCCCGCGGAAGGAGGGATCGCCGGGAAGATGCTCGAACAAGTCATCCGCGAAGCAGCGAAGAAAAAGACGGCAGCTCCGAAATCGGCGATCAAGAAACGGCCACGGAAACCGCGATCATAAGCAAAAATAAGGTGTCCAAAACAACGAAACGGTGTCCGACACCGTTTTTCTTCTTTGTCAACGAAACGGTGTCCGACACCGTTTTTCTTCTCATATGTAAAAAAACTCATTTTTTGCTGGTTATTTTCACTTTTCTCGGAAATCCTTCGACAAAAAAGAGGCATCGAAGATGGAAACGGTGTCGGACACCGTTTTGTATTTTCGCGGACACCGTTCTGTATTTCCGGACAGCGCTGTGGTTTTTCAAAGAGGAAAACGACGACGAAAGAGCGGCGAACCGAACCGCGAAAATAATGCGGGCGAGCGGCGAGTCGTGTCGGCTCGCGCGACGCGCCTGCCGCTATGCCGAAAGTCTTCGAGCGATTTGGTGGGCGACGGTCGTTGTCGGGCGTAAATCCTTCCCGATTAAAAATCACACGAACTGTTGACCGATGCTAAGATGACGGCGGTGCAGACGCCGAGCGATATTCCCGTCACCATTCGTCCCTTCCGGGCCGAGGACGCGCACGCGTGCCAGACGTTGTATCGGGAGGGATTGATCGGCAGCACGAAGCTGGCCGAGAACGATACCGGTTTTGACATCGACGACATTGACGGCGCGTACATGAAGCGGCCGGGCAATTGTCTTTTCGTCGCCGAGAACGAAGCCGGTGAAGTGGTCGGAATGATCGGCGTGCAACACCACGAGGCGAGCACGGGCGAGGTGCGCCGGCTGCGAGTCAGGCAGGACAGCTAGCGTCGTGGGATCGGGTCGAAGCTGCTGGAAACGGCGATCCAGTTTTGCGACCAGAACAATTACCTCAAGGTCACGCTCGACACGTTCATGGATCACGAACCGGCGGTCCGGCTGTTCGAGAAATTTCACTTCCGCCATTCATTAAGCCGGAACATGCACGGTCGCGATCTGCGGTATTTTTACCTTGATCTTTACTCCGGCGAGCCCCGTCAACCGCGGATGTAATTTGGCACGCGCGGGCCGAAAAATTAATCTGCAATCTTACATTGACATTGTGCCGCGTGTGTTACGATTAAAGCATTCGCGTTTGTGAATGGTCCGCTTCCGATATCGAGAGTCGAAGACAGGGAAAAAAAGTCGATGCCAATTGTTGAAGAACACCCCGCTGCGGTCGTAAAAACGGTTTCGAATGGGACGGCCCAGAACAGCACGGGGGTGACCGGTCCAGTGGTGACTCATCCGACCGCCGGCAACGGGCAGCTCGAACACGCGACCGCCCCGGCCAAACCGTGGACGACGGCCGAGAGCGCCCGGATCTATGGGATTCAGCAGTGGGGGAACGGTTATTTTTCCATCAACGACGACGGGCACGTCGCGGTCCACCCGACGCAAACCCCGGCGGTCAGCATCGACCTGAAAAAGCTGGTCGACGAGCTCCGCGAACGCGACATCGCGCTGCCGATCCTGGTCCGGTTCACCGACATCCTTCGCGACCGCGTGGGCAAGCTGCATTCGGCATTTAAAAATGCTATCCGCGACCACGACTACCACGGCGACTACCGCTGCGTTTACCCGATCAAGGTCAATCAGCAGAAGCACGTCGTCGAAGAGATCAACAACATCGGTAAGGAATACGGGTTCGGGCTGGAAGCCGGGAGCAAGCCCGAGCTTCTGGCGGTGCTGGCGATCGTCGACGACGATAAGACGCCGATCATCTGCAACGGATTTAAGGACGACGAGTTTATTGAAGCCGTGATTCTCGCGACCAAGATCGGGAAGAACATTATTCCGGTGGTGGAAAAGTTCAGCGAGCTCGAACTGATCGTCAAGTACGCCAAGCAGCACAACGTGAAACCGAGCATCGGGGTGCGTGTGAAGCTCGCCGCCAAGGGCGCCGGGCGGTGGGAACAGTCCGGCGGGGTTCGCAGCAAGTTCGGTCTGTTTATCTCCGAGGTAATGGAAGCGCTCGAATATCTCCGCAAAAACGGGATGGGTGACTGCCTGAACCTGCTGCACTTCCACCTGGGCAGCCAGATCAACAACATCCGCAACATCAAACACGCGATCATCGAATTGGTGCGCGTGTATGTCGAAATGCAGCGGCTGGGTGCAGGGCTGAAGTTCATTGATGTGGGCGGAGGATTGGGCGTCGACTACGACGGCAGCAAAACCGATTTCGGGTCGAGCATTAATTACGGCCTTCAGGAGTACGCCAACGACGTGGTGTTCCACGTCAAAGAAATCTGCGACCAGTGCGGGGTCGATCACCCGACGATCATCAGCGAATCGGGCCGGGCGATGGTCGCCCACCACAGCGTGCTGATTTTTAACGTGCTCGGCTGGAGCGGGTTCGCCCGGTTCGACGTCCCCAAGGCGTTGTCGCCCGAGGAACGCGGCAATCTGCCCGCCCCGGTGCTGAATCTGTTCGACACGTTTTCCGGCATCAATGACCAGAATTTTATGGAGTACTACCACGACGCGCAGATCAGCAAAGACGCGGTGCTGAATCTGTTCAGCCTCGGGTATTGCTCGCTGGAACAGCGCAGCCTGGCCGAGCGGTTGTTCTACGCCATCTGCTCCAAGGTGCTGCAGATTATCCGCAAGCTGGACTATGTGCCGGACGAATTCGAAGGCCTCGAATCGATGTTGTCCGACACGTATTTCTGCAACTACTCGATCTTCCAGTCGATGCCCGACAGCTGGGCGATCGACCAGTTGTTCCCGATCATGCCGATCCACAAGTTGCAGGAGGAACCGACCTGCCGAGGGATCTTGGCGGACATCACCTGCGACTCGGACGGGAAAGTCGACCGGTTCATCGACCGCCGGCGGGTGAAATCGGTGCTGGAACTGCACCCTTACGACGGCAACGATTATTGCCTGGCTACGTTTCTCGTCGGTGCTTATCAGGAAATTCTCGGTGACCTGCATAACCTGCTCGGCGACACCAATGCGGTGCACGTGAGCGTCGACGAGACCGGCCGATTCACCATCGACGAAGTCGTAGAAGGGGACACCGTTCGCGAAGTACTGCAATACGTTCAGTTCAATGCGGACGATCTCAAACGGGCCATGCGAAAGAGCGTCGAGAAGGCGCTCCGTGACCAGAAGCTGACGATCGACGAATCGCGTGTGCTGCTGAAGTTCTATGAGAACGGGTTGGAAGGGTACACGTATCTCGAGTGAGGGGGATCTCACGTTGAGATCGGTCGCTTCATTCTGGCAGTGAACACCTCGACGCGTTTTTGTGGTCTACTGGCAGCAACGCCTTACACAAGTCGAGTAGCAGCAATCCGCCTTGTAGCCAGCAACAATACGATGTTGCATCAAGAAAACGTAAAACGGTTTCATTTTCCAGTTAAGTTATGTTAGGTTTTGTTAGTTTTTTCGACCGGGCGCGCACTACCCCTCGGACGTTGCTGACTACGACTTACGGAAGATGCTGATGCAGGTTATGCGATGGAATGGGCTGTCGCTGGATGCCGTTGAGGACGAACTGGCGGTCGAAGAACCGCTGGAGATCCGGGTCCGGGGACGGGCGATCAGCGTCACGATGCGCACGCCGGGCCACGACGCGGAGTTGGCGGCGGGATTTCTGCTGACCGAAGGCATCGTCCGCACCGCCGTTGACTTGTTGCGGATCGAGCATTGTGACCAGAACGAATCCGACAACGTCTTGAACATTGTCCTAGCGGCCGAAGTTCGGGTCGATCTGCAGAAGCTCACCCGCCACGTGTTCGCCAGCTCCAGCTGCGGGTTGTGCGGCAAGGCGACGATCGAATCCATCCGCGGGCAGTTCCAGGCCATTCAGACGGACTTGGTCATCACGCCGGAAATTTTGACTGATTTACCAGCGAAGATGCGGGCGGCACAGGCGACCTTCGACCGCACCGGCGGGCTGCATGCGGCGGCGTTGTTCGACCCGACCGGGCAATTGGTCGTGATTCGCGAAGACGTCGGCCGGCACAACGCGGTCGATAAAGTCATCGGACACTGTCTGTTGGATCGGCCCGAGGCTTTGACCCGATCGATCCTGCTCGTGTCCGGACGAACGTCATTCGAGATCATGCAGAAGGCGCTCGCGGCGGGCATCCCGATCGTCGCGGCAATCTCGGCGCCGTCGAGCCTCGCGGTCGACTTTGCGGCCGAAAACGGGCAGACATTGGTCGGTTTTCTTCGCGACCAACGGATGAATATCTACGCCCACCCCCGGCGAATCAGCGTGCCCATTCCGACCCCCTGACAGTGACGTACCACCTGCCCCACAAGTCTTCGGCGAACGACCGGCCGAACTAACTTCGGTCCCACGTCCGATATTATTTGTGTTTTCTCGCCAGATTTGCCGATCCATCCAGTGGAATCTGAAAAAAGGCATGGCATTATCTGGAATGGATTGCCATGGATGGCAGCCTATGAGCACACTCGCACCACATCTTGGGGATCTGATGGATCAGACCACATGCACCGCTTTTGCTCCGCCGGAGATCGACCAATCGCGATTGCCGGACATCGAATGTCTTTGCCCTTTCTGCGGATCGTTCAACGCCGGGGTCGGTAAACCCTGTGTGGAATGTGCGTTGGAAGACACCGACTTGACCCGCGCAGCGGCCACCCAGCGGGTCGGGCCCTGGTTCGTGCTGCAGATGCGGAACCCGTCCGCGCCGGGCGTCACGTTCGAAACACTGCAGGCATTGATTCGCCGGCACGTCGTGACACCCCGGTCGGTGGTTCGCGGCCCGACGACCGGGCAACTCTGGCGGTTGGCCTCGAAGGTCCGCGGCATCAGCCGAGAGTTTGGTCAGTGCTACGACTGCGGCGAAGACGTCGAGCGCGACGAAATGGTCTGCCCCAACTGCGAACGATTGCAGACCCTGCCCGAACCGACGCCATCGCACGTCGAACGGCACGAATCGTCGCTCGGCTCGGCGTCGGGCGAGTCGGCGTCGGGCGAATCCGCAACGGGCGAGTCCGGGCCGACCAATCACGACCTGTGCCTGCCGGCCGCGGCGTCCGTGTCGAACACGACCGCCTCCGACTGGAAGCCGATCACGCTGCCCGATGACACGACGCCGATCACGGCCGACCCCGAACCAATCACGGTGCTCAGCAGCGAGAGCGCGGACCAGACGCCGATCGAAGCCGTCTTCGGCGAACACCCGTCCGACCGTCACGTGCCCAAGGACGACCTGCTCACCGCCCGGGACGTCGCCAAGGCGTTCCTCCTCGAATTCAGCTCGACGACGGCGACCCCCGATCGGGACATCCCCCGTCGGCAGCCCTTCGATTTCCGCAAACTGAAAACGGGGCTCGCGCTGGTGGCGCTCCTGATGCTCGCCGCATTGGTCTGGCCCGTGGGTCACGTCGTCGCCGGCTGGTTTCAGCCCGGGCCCGTCGCGGTCAAGCTGAGCAACGCGACGCCGATCACTCCGGTCATCGCCCTCACTACTTCGCATTCGACGCCCGCGGTCGCCCGGGTCGAATCGCCTCACACAAAGCTCGATTACACCGGCAGACGGCTCGACGTCGGCATTTCCGGCGACGGTTACCTGCAAGTCAAAATCGGCTCGGAGATCGGCGACGGGACCGGGTTCACCCGCAACGGTTCGCTGATGATCGCCCGCAACGGGGATCTGATGGTCAACATCGGCGACGGCTGCCCGCTGGTCCCCCCGATCCGAACCATCCCCGGCGCGACCGATGTGAAAATTTTGACCGACGGCACCGTACAATGCGCCGCACCGGACAACGGCCCCACGACGGTCGTCGGCCGGCTTCAGCTGTGCCGGTTCGACCACCCGGACGGTCTTCAGCCCGTCAGCGGCAGTGTCTTTATCGAGTCCGCCGCGAGCGGACCCGCCATCTGCGGGGCCGGTGGGGACGCGCACTTCGGCCAACTTCAATCGGGCTTTCTCGAAACTGCGATGGTGAATCTCGACCCACGCCCGGTGCTCGCGATGGACCTCCCGCAACCGCGTGCCGTTTTTCAGCCGGTGATGTACACGCAAACCCAGCCCCTCACGCCGGCCACCCCGGCGGTCGAACCGGCTCCGACGCCTTCGTCGTCCGACGACCCCAAGCTGTTGTGGAGCACCGGCATGGAGGCCGAGTCCCGGCAGGATTTCGCGGCGGCGGTCTCGGCTTACGAAAAGCTGGAAAGTCTGCCCAGCGACAGCTGGCCGGCTCACCTGGAAGTCCGCCTTGAACTGGCTCGCAAAGGATTGAAAGGCGAACTCCGGTAATCAGTCAAAGCCATCAATTGCTGCAAAAGCCCACGGCCCGGCCGTGGGCTTTTGCATTGGTGCCGGGTCGTAAAACGATCGACGCTGGCGACAGTCATGGGCGCGGCTACAATCATGCCCGGCCCCGGCCGGCCGCCGACGAAGGCGCGTCCGGGGCTCGGTCGTTTCGCTCTGATTTTGCAGGAAATAGAATGCCTTTGACGTTCAAACATCATCAACTCGCCAACGGGCTCGACATCATTGCCGAGGAAAACCCGGACTCGCACAGCTTCGCCGCAGGCATCTTCGTCAAGACCGGGTCCCGGGACGAAGACATGTCCGTGAACGGCGTTTCTCACTTTCTCGAACACATGATGTTTAAAGGTTCGAGCAAGTACACCTGGGAAGACGTGAACCGCATCTTCGACGAAATCGGTGCCAGGTATAACGCCTACACGAGCCAGGAAATGACGGCGTACTACGCAAATGTATTACCAGAATTCACCGAGCAAGCCGTCGAGCACCTGTCTCACCTGCTTCGCCCGGCGATCCGCGTCGAGGATTTCACCACCGAGAAAAAAGTCATCCTCGAAGAGATTGCGATGTATCTGGACGACCCGGGGCACCGGCTTTACGAGCGTTTGATGGAAGCCCATTTCGCGAACCACCCGTTGTCGCTCAGCGTGCTGGGTTCGGCCGAGTCGATCCAGAAACTCGAACGCGACCAGATGGCCGACTATTTCACGCACCGATACGGGCCCGGCAACATGGTGCTGTCGGTGACCGGCAAGATGGATTTCGCGGAGGTCATTCGGCTGGCCGAAAAATACTGCGGGTCGTGGCCCCGCATCGACGCCCCGCGGAAACAGCCCGAGCCGTTGTACAAAACGCAGCGGATCGACATGTCCGATGCCAAGCTGAATCGGCAGTACACCATGGGCATGACGCCCGGCCCCAGTGCGCAGGACGACCGCCGGTTCGCGGCCCGTATCCTGGCCGACGTGATCGGCGATTCTGACGGGTCGCGGTTCTACTGGGCACTGGTCGACAACGCGATCGCCGAGGACGCCGACTTCGGGTTTTACCCCCACGACGGGTGCGGCAGTTTCTATATCGCATTGACCACGGAACCAGACCGCAGCGAGAAGGCGCTCGACATCGCGCTCAAGGAAATGGAACGGGTGAAAAAGGACCTGGCCGCCGACGAAGTCGAACGCGCGAAGAACAAAATCGCGAGCGGACTGGTGTTGTCCGGCGAAGTCCCGATCGGCCGCATGCGCAGCATCGGCGGGCAGTGGATCTATAACAAAGAATACCGGTCGCTCGAAAAGGACATGGCCACCCTGATGGCGGTCACCCCCGAGTCGCTGCAGAAGCTGATGGAAGAGTTCCCGTTCGACCCGATGACCGTCGTCAGCCTGGGCCCCGGCGAAAAGTGATCAACGAAATGGTGTGATTCGACAAGGTATTTTTTGTTCAAAGCCGAAATTACTTTTCCAAAAACCACGGTACTTCGATGACGACCACGTGCGCACTTTCGTGACGACGAAGCGCCGTCCTCAGCCGGGCCGACCGGTTGCTGTGCAGGACGGCTTGCCACCAATGGTGCACGGCAATCTCCGGGATGATCACGATCATCGGACGATTGCCGTGTTCTTTTTTCAGCTTCTCGATCGTTTGCAGGCACGGCGTTACGAACTCGCGGTAGGGCGTCTGCACGAACTCTAATCTGGGTAACGCCCACCCCGCGTCACGGGCCGGCGACTCTACTTTCTCCGACCACTCCCGCTGCACTCGCGCGGCCTCGTTCTTAGCTTCGTCGCCTTCAAGGTTGCTGAGATGAACTGCGATCACGTCGTCCGAAAGGTGCATCGCGACACGGATCGCCTTCGCGGTGGGCTTGTCCCATTCTCGCAACGGCACCACCACGATCGGGTCCACCTGCGGGCTGGTGTCCAGTCCTCCTGACAGGGCAAGCTGTTTGTTCACCAAGCCGTAATGCCGATGAATCAACTTGAACAATGCTAGAAGGGCCGGGATGGCCAGGATCGTGATCCACGCGCCTTCGGTGAATTTGGCGGCCAGAATGATCACCAGCGCCGCCGCCGTCGCGACAGCCCCGATGCCATTCACGGCCATTCTTAAAGCCAGCCCGGAACCGCTCTGCTTATTCTTCGAATCCCGTCGCTGCCTGAACCAGTGGACGACCATTCCCGACTGAGACAATGTAAAAGCCAAAAAGGCGCCGACCGCGTACAGAGGAATCAGCTTGTCAGCGATCCCCCGAAATACGACGAGCAGAAGTGCGGCCGCCGCCGCGAGGAACAGCACGCCCACCGAATAGACCAGGCGTCGGCCGATCGCGGCGAAGCTCTGCGGTAGAAAATCATCTTTCGCGATCAATCGACACAGCCGGGGGAAACCGACGAAGCTGGTGTTCGCCGACAGGCAAAGGACAGCCAGCACGCTCGACATGGTAACCGTATAAAACCACCCCCGGCCGACGACGGCGCCGGTCATCAGCGACAGCACGCTCTGGTAATGTCGGTCGTGCTCCTGGTCCATCGCGCCGATGCCATAGGCGCGGGCGAGATAGGCAACGCCTGCCAGCAGGATTGCAAGGATGCCTACGATCCAGGTCAGCGTCCGGTGTGCATTTTTAACAGTCGGCTCTTTGAACGCGCCGACGCCGTTGCTCACTGCTTCGACGCCGGTCATTGCAGTGCAACCGCTGGCGAATGACCGCAGCAGCAACCACACGCCGACGCCTTCGACGGCCGGATGAAACGGCGGCGGGGCGGTCACTGCGTGCGGGTGCCTACCGGCAAGGATTGATCTCGTGATCCCGATCCCTAGTACCACTGCCATGCAGGCGAGAAACGTGTACGTCGGCAACGCGAACACTAGCCCCGCCTCCCCCGTGCCTCGAAGGTTCGCGAGCGTGATGAGCACCAGCACCGCGAGGCACAGGGGAAGGGTCTGATGGTGCAGGGTAGGCGCCGCCGACACCAGCGCCGCCACGCCGGCGGAGATGCCCACCGCCACCGTGAGGATGTAGTCGATCATCAACGCCGCGGCGGAAAATAGACGCGCCCAGGTTCCAAGGTTTTCCTTGGCGACCGTGTAAGAGCCTCCATTCAGCGGGTACGCCTCGATCGTCTGGCGGTAGGAGAAATAGAGTAGTGCCAGCAGCGCGAGGATCGTGAGTGTGATCGGCAGAATGTACTGCGTACCGAGAAAGCCCAGCGGGACCAGAATAGTCAGCGCCGCCTCGGGTCCGTACGCGGACGAAGATAGGCCGTCGAGCCCCAGCGCGGGCAACCCGGCGAAGACGCCGATCTGCTGGTCGCATTGCTCGTTGGACGCGAGTGGCCGCCCGAGCACCGTATTTATAAATGAGGTGAGGAAATTGCCCGATCCGGGGACCGGCGTCACTCGCGCGTCGTTTTTCATCTACAGAGGGTGTAGCCTAATCGAGCACGAACCGGAGCGCAAAATAGACGCCGGGCCGACAACTGAGATTCGAAGAAGCGTCGTGCGATGCGTAAAAAATCACCGTGACGCGTTCGGACACGACGCGTCACGGTGATTTTTAGATCGGCCCGGCAAATCGAGTCGGGCAGTTTATGAAAGTCTGAGAATCAGCCGACCGTGTAACGACTGCCGCGAATGCCTACGCCGAGCGGAACCCGCTTGAGCTTTCCGGCTTTAGTCAGCACGGACAACGCGTTGTCGGCCGTTCCATTGCGACCGCCGTCCTTCCAGGCCTTGTTGATCTCCTGGGAGGTCGGGTTCTTATTGTCGCGAACGAATCCGACGACGAAATCATTGGCCGTTACGCCCGACGATGTCCCTTTGGGTCGGCCACGGCGTTTCGGCGCCGAGGCCCCGGCCGGCGCTTTGCGTGCAATCGCCTTCAACGCAGTCCCACCCAACGCCGCGGTGATCCGCGAAAGCGTTTCTTCGATCGAAGCGAGAGCGGCAGAGTGCTGCTCGCGTTGCTCTAAAAGACGTTGAATTTGAGCGGGCAGGGCAGCTGAAACGGTCGCAGTTGGCATTGGTTCTCTCTTGTAAATGGTGTTCGACGCTTGAAGACATTAGCAATTTAGTCTTGATTACGCAACGCCTTAGTAAGCTTAAAGTCATAAATGAGTCTGAAATCAATCTCCTTCGCACCGAAATACCGTCGAAATAATCTGATAATACAGTTCCGAAGGACGCCGATATACGCGCGACTTTCAGCCATTTATTCAAGAGCATTATTTAATCTGTCCACAATTGCGGGGCTTTTCGCCTCGAGGCCGGCAGGCCATTAAAGACTTTAACCTGCACTGTGAAGAGTCCTCCCGAAGCCTATCGGACCCTGGGTTGGGACCGCGGGAAGCCCGCGCGTCCGCAGAACTCCCGCTGGTCAATTCGAGCCGGGGCCGATAGGCTTCATCGTATGATTCGGCGGGATTCGGGCGGTACCTTTTTTCTCATCACGCAGGACGACCATGCGGCGGTTTCGGGACAACTCGCAGCACATTTCGGGACGGGCAAATTTGCCCGGCCCGTGTCCCGCGAGCTGGTTCTGACGGCTATATCCCGGCACGATATGGGATGGCCACTGCACGACGACGAGCCCACGCTCAACGGCCAAAGCCGACCTTTGGATGTTTTCGAGGTTCCCCGGCCGATTGCTTTGCAAGTCTGGGCCGCCTCGGCCGAGCGGGCGGCGGCAATCGACCCGTACGTCGGGTTGCTCGTGAGCCTGCATTCCCTTTCGCTTAGCATTCAGGCGACGGCGCCCGCTCACGCCAGGGAGCACGAGCGCTTCGACGTGGCGCGCCAACAGGCGCAGTTCGACATAAATAAGTTTCAACATCGGGAGGTAGAGCGCCAGGAGCAGCTCCGCCGTAAGCTCGGATTTCGAACCGACGTGCCACTTAAACACGGCATTGCAGAAGCGGGAGTGACCGCCGCCGACAACCAGTTGCGGTTCCATTTTCGCCTGCTGCAGGCGATGGATCTTTTAAGCTTGTGCGTCTGTTGCACGCATCCGCCGGCTACTGAAACCGGCGAGCTGTTGCCGTCCCCCGAGGGCGAGCCCTTAAAGCTCAAACTGTTTACGGATTCCGATTCCGTCCTACGCGTCAGGCCCTGGCCTTTCGATCTTAAACGAATCGTACTGGACGTGCCTGGGCGACGCATTTCGCCTGCAGATTGCGAAAGCCAAGCCCGATTTCGGCAGGCTTACGCGGCGGCCCCGACATCGCTTCTCACAGTCGCCTTGGCCCCGTGACAAGACGCCAAGAAAGTTCCGCATATCGAGAGCATCCCATTGGTCTGGAACTATGCCACAGTAATGGTCGGATCCAGATAAATATCCTGAATCAGGTTCAAGAGTTTGACGCCTTCGGCCATTGGCCGCTGGAACGACTTTCGTCCGCTGATCAGTCCCATACCGCCGGCCCGCTTGTTGATCACGGCCGTTCGAGCGGCTTCGCCGAAATCATTCTTGCCGCTCGCGCCGCCGCTGTTAATCATCGGACTCCGGCCCATGTAGCAGTTGGCGATCTGATAGCGGGTCAGCTCGATCGGATGATCACCGGGCGTCAGTTCGCTGTAGACGCGGGGGTCGGTTTTGCCGAACTTCAACGCGTTAAAACCGCCGTTGTTCTCGGGGAGTTTCTGCTTGATGATGTCCGCCTGGATTGTCGTTCCCAGGTGGTTCGCTTGGCCAGTCAGATCGGCCGAAACGTGAAAGTCTTTGTCTTTGGTCTTGAACGCTTCGTTTCTTAAATAGCACCACAGAACTGTCACCAGGCCCAGTTCGTGCGCGACCGAGAACATCCGGGAGACTTCCTGGATTTGCCGATCCGACTCGGCCGACCCGAAATAAATCGTCGCGCCGACGGCGACCGCGCCCATCTCGAACGCCTGCTGAACCGAACCGAAAATGATCTGGTCGTATTTGTTCGGGTAGGTCAGAAACTCATTGTGATTGAGCTTACAGATGAACGGGATTTTGTGGGCATATTTCCGGCTCACCGAGCCCAGCGTCCCCAGCGTCGACGCGACCGCATTGCACCCGCCCTCGACGGCAAGCTTCACGATGTTTTCGGGGTCGAAGTAGATAGGCTCGGGCGCAAAGCTCGCCCCGGCCGAGTGCTCGATCCCCTGGTCGACCGGCAGAATGGACACATAGCCGGTCCCACCCAAGCGACCATGATTCACGATCGACTGAAAATTTCGCAGCACGGCCGGCTTGCGATCGCCGAGCGACATCACGTCGTCCACAAATCCCGGACCCGGCAGATGCAGCTGTGATTTCGGAAACCCTTTGGCCGTGTAGGTCAACAGGTCGTCGGCTTCCTTGCCGAGCAGTTCGTAAATCTGAGAAGTTGTATTAGCCATATAAGTTACTCATAAAAAACTCGCCGGGCGAGACGGAAATGATAGGTCGTTGCTCGATTGGTTGGCGAGAGACAAGTTCGGAGCTTGGAAAAACCCTGATCGCCATAATCATGACATGCAGCATGCCGCCGCAGTCGAATGGTACGCCAGCAAGCCCGGTCGATGTCGACGCACGAAATAGATTGCTGCGGGTTCGGCTTTATTCTCGGTCGAACGTGCCCCGCGTCACGCCGAGCTGGTTGAGCACGCGCAGGGATCGTACCGTCGATTTCGCGTCGACTTTCCCCTGCAGCATTTTGACATACGAATCGAGCAGAGACACTACATCGCCGGCATTCTCACGCAGCAGTTCGACCCTGAAATGTTGTAAGCCGAGTTGCTGCATTGCCGGCAGCAGTTCGGCCGCGGACTGACTCTGTGCGTTATAGACCGTGTTTCGGCACCCGACATCCGCCAGCAGCGGGTGCGGTTCGCCTACGCGGTCTTTCAAGCTCACCGCGTGCCGTTCACACGGCCGGCCGCAGTCATGAAAATCTGTGCCGGTCGAAAGCGTGTGCGCGAAAACGCAATGCTCCATGTGAAACATTGGCATGTGCTGGTGAACGACCACCTCGAACCGGTCGACCGGGAATCGCGAGAACATCGCCGACATCTGCGTCCAGTTCAGGTCGTAGCTCGGCGTGATCCGTTCGAGCCCGGCTTCGGTAAAGATCTTTGCTGTTAATTCGTTGGCGACGTTCAGCGAATAATCCCCGATCAATTTCAACCCGGGTGTGGTCTGACGATAAAATTCTACGGCGGTCAGGCTGCGGACCAGAACCGCATCGGGCTCGCAGTCGGCGACCTGTTTCAGAAAACCTTCTTCCCCCGGTTTAACGATCCGGATCGTCGCCAATCCGACCGGCATCCCCGCCGCCCGGCACCGGGCCACTGCTTCCTTATATTTCCGAATATCCTCGAAATCGCAGTACAACATCGACGGCCGCAACTCGGACTGCCAAGCAAGGATCGCGTCCACGTGGTCCAGCGAACGAACCAACACGTAAAGCTTCGGCGTCGCCGATTCGATGGCTGGCTTAGTCTCGGAGCCGATCTCGATACGCAGCCGAGCGAGTTCGTCCTGATCGGACAGCACATGTCGCAGCCGGCCGGCGCGCCGCTCGAGCAATGTCGCCACCCCTTGTCGCCGCAGGTCATTTAGAACTGATTTAGGCACCATCGGTTCGCCGCCGACGTCCGCTCGAAGGTCCACTAATTCGAACGGCGAATCACCCAACCGGCCGAGTTGCTCTCTTGCAGCATCGATTGAGAACGGAAACTTCTGAGCGCGTTCGAGGGGTTTATCCCCCTCGACGGTCGTTTCCGAATCCCCGTCCGTGAACTGGATCGCTAATCGCTCGCCGACGTGTGCCTTTAGTTCGGCTCGCAAGGGCAACCGTCGTAAAACCGTGTCTCTGGAGAACGAGTTTTCCAACCGCTTTCGCAACGCCGGGTCGTCGGTTTTCCAGACGATCGCCGATCGCGAGAGCGCAGCGGTGTCGACGTCGCCCCGGCCCAGTTCGATTTCGATCTGCCGGCGCCCCCGCGGGTGCACCGCGAAGATCCGGCCGCCTTGTTCGTTCTCGTCCGGCCGGCCCTCGTCGAACACCACGCCGTCGCCCGGCTTCAGCGGGTTCATTTCATCACCCTGCAGGTCGATTAGGATCCCCCGGGAAGTCGCCTGCCGGACAACACCCACGCGCCGGCCGCGAGATTTGGGGAACCGCCCGACGACCAGCTTCTGGTGATCGACGCCGGACAGAAACCCGTGAGAAAACCCGCGTGAAAAGGTCTGCTCCAAGTCCGCTTTCTGTTGAGGCTGAATCTGAAAATCCTTGCCGTCGCCTGCCGTGTCCAGCGCGTTGCGGTAGGTCTGCGTGGTCGCCGCGACATAATGCGCGGTCTTCAATCGGCCCTCGATTTTCAAACTCCGCACGCCGAGCCGAGCCAGGTCGCCCACCAGTTCGTGCCCGGCCAGATCCTGCGGCGACAGCAGATATGCCTTGTCACCCAGCGGTATTATCTCGCCGTCGACCACCAGTTCATAAGGCAACCGACACGCCTGAGCACACTGCCCACGGTTGGCGCTGCGGCCGCCCAGTGACTCACTGGTCAGGCACTGCCCCGAATACGCCACGCAGAGCGCGCCGTGAATGAACACTTCGACCGGCATGTCCGAACCGGCCGTAACTTTTTCAATGTCAGTCAGGCTCAGTTCGCGGGCGAGGACGACACGCTCGACGCCGAGTCGCCTGACGAAATCGATGCCCCGCGGCTCGGTCAACGTCATTTGTGTCGACCCGTGAATGGCCAACGTCGGCGCGATCGCATGAATGAGCCGCGCGACTCCCAAGTCCTGCACGATCACCGCGTCGACCCCGGCCGACGCGATGGCGGTGATATACTGCACCGCCGCCGGCAACTCGTCTGAAAAAATCAGCGTGTTGAAAGTAACGAACCCGTTCACGTTATGGTCGTGCAGATAAGCGACGATCTTCGGCAGTTCGGCGAGCGTGAAGTTCGTCGCGCGGTGACGGGCGTTGAAGTTCTCTAGCCCGAAATAGACCGCGTCGGCCCCGTTCAAGACCGCCGCCCGCATCGCGTCCCAGTCCCCGGCCGGCGACAGCAGCTCTGGAATATTCATTTGATGTTCTGACACTATCGTGATGATAGGTGTAAAACTGATTTTCGAAACCGGATGATGCCGGAAATCGCCGTGCGCACCGCACGCCGCGGTGAAATCTTGCGAGTCTGGACCAGACCGGCGATCGGCGGGATCGTCGACGGTCCGGACTTCTGTTGGATTTTCGGTTCCGAAATCGGGTATTCCAAACTATCATCCGCGTCCCGTTCCAAGGAACAAGCTTAACCCCGGGTGCCATGTCTCCATTGGTCGTCGAGAACGTCACGAAAAATTTTCGCCAGGGCGAGCGAACCGTCACCGCGCTGGACGACATCAGCCTGGACGTCCCGGCCGGGCAGTTCATGGCGATCATGGGCGCGAGCGGGTCCGGTAAGAGCACGCTGCTGCACCTGATGGCCGGGCTCGCAGTCGCCGACAAAGGCCGCGTCGTGCTCAATGGTACCGACCTCGGCGCGATGAACGATTACCAGCTCACGCTGTTTCGCCGCAGGCAGATCGGGCTCGTGTTCCAGTCGTTCAACCTGATACCGACTCTGACCGCCGAGGAAAACGTGATGCTCCCGCTCATGCTCGACGGCGTGAACGGCGACATCGGAAACAAAAAAGTCGCCGACCTGCTCGCCAGCCTCGGCCTGGAAAAGCGCAGTCGGCACCGCCCCGACGCGATGAGCGGTGGTGAACAGCAACGCGTCGCGATCGGCCGGGCCTTGATCACCAACCCGGCCGTGATCCTCGCCGACGAACCGACCGGCAATCTGGACAGCACCAACAGCAAAGCCGTCTGCGAACTGCTCCGAGATTTGTCCACGGTGCACGGCAAGACGATCGTTATGGTGACCCACGAACCCACCGTGGCCGCCTACGCCCAATCGGTCGTGGTCCTTAAAGACGGCAAGATCATCGAGCACCGCACGAACCCGTGAGGCCGGTTTTGAATCGCCGGGTGTGAGAATCGAACAGTCGCATGTCGGAACTGCCCGTGAATAATCTTCTGAGCGTGTCGCAGGCGATCGCGATTCTCGATTCGGCGCCGGTTCGGTCCCGCGTCGTGCGGTTTCCACTGCTCGAAGCGACGGGGCTTCGGTTGGCCGAGGCGATTACCGCCGATCGCGATTATCCGCCGTTCAATAAAGCCGTCATGGACGGATTCGCAGTGCGCGCCGCCGACGTGCAATCGCCGGGGGTAGAGCTGCAGGTGATCGAAACGATCGCCGCCGGTGCCACGGGGTCGGCCGTCGGCCCCGGGCAGACCGCCGCGATCATGACCGGTGCACCATTGCCCGACGGTTGTGACACGGTCGTGCCGGTCGAACACACGTCCCGGCTGCCCGGCCGGGTCTGCATCAACACGCCACCGAAGCTCGGCAACGCCGTCGCGCCGCGCGGGAGCGACACCCTCGCCGCACAGGTGCTGCTCGAGCCAGGCGTCCGGCTCGGCGCCGCTCAAATCGCTGTCGCCGCGAGCGTCGGTGCCGCCACCGTCTCGGTATTCGCCCGACCTGTCGTGGCCGTGCTTTCCACCGGCGACGAACTGATCGACATCGACCAGATTCCGACCGGATCGCAAATCCGCAACTCGAACAGTCTGATGCTCGTCGCATTGCTCCGGCAGCTCGGCTGCGACGTTCGTCACGTCGAACACGTCCGCGATACGATGGAAAATGTGCTCGCCGCGATCCGCTCGAACCTGCAACATGATGCCCTGTTCATCACCGGCGGTATGAGCATGGGCGAGTTCGATTTCGTCCCCAAGGCACTGCTCGAACTCGGCCCGCCGTTCCAGATCTCCAAGCTGCGGATCAAGCCAGGCAAGCCCTTTGTCTACACCCGGCTGAACGACGACCGGTGCCATGTGTTCGGCCTGCCGGGCAATCCGGTCAGCGCGTACGTCTGCACGCTGCGGTTGGCGTCGCGTGTGCTCGCAAAATTCACTGGCGGGTCCCCCGATGAAAGAGTGGGCACCGCGCAGCTTGCGACCGCCGTGCCTGCCAACGGTCCCCGGGAGCTGTACCTGCCGGCAATGTTGACCGGCACTATTGTCACTCCGTTCACACCCAATGGCTCGGCCGACGTATTCACACTTGCCCGAGCGAACGCCCTGTTGATCCGTTCGGAAAGTTGCGACGCATCTGCGGCCGGTTCGTCCGCCCGAGTCCTGACACTCGACTAAGCAAGTAATCGTCGCCTAGCCGTGATCTAATTGCAGAGCAGACTGTTCGCAAAGCATCGGTTGAGCAAATTACCGCATAAATCCGGCGAATTTGGCCTTATCTTGAACCAACTTAGATGTAATTGTTTAATCCATCTACAGGCACACCCGATACGGCTGTTGTGGCTGCGACAAACCCTCCTGATTTGTTCCAGTTCCTCGAATCCGAGTCTTCCCGTGGTAAACCGCTGCTCGCATTAAGCGGGGCAATGGTGTTTCCGGGTATCGGGCACTTTCTAGTGGGCAGTTGTTATCTGGGGTTGTTCTGGTTCGCGGTCGGTACGTCTGCCGCGCTCGGCCTGTTCGGCGCGATCGCATATCCGGAGTGGGCCCACACCATTTTCGTTCTGGTTCCGGTCGCCGTGATCGTGTTCGCGTTGCAGATCGTTGACGCGGTTCGCTGTGCCCGGCGCAGCTCCACGGAGTGGCTTCCCGAGCCAATGATTCGGTACACCGTCGCCGGCGTTCTGGTGATCACCGCCCTCGTCGGGCAACACGCGTTGATCGGATATCTTCAGAAGAACGTCTTCGAAATCTGTTACACCCCGACACCCAGCATGGCCCCTCTGCTGCAAGAGGGCGATCGATTCGTGACGTTCAAATCAACACCGATCAAACGATGGGACGTCGTCGGCTTTAATGCCCCCGAACAGTTTCGCAACGCGGTCGGCGGGAACTAAATGAAACGGGTCGTCGGGCTGCCCGGCGAAACCGTAGAGGTCACCCCGAAAGGGGTGCTCATCAACGGTAAACCGATCGAGGTGCCCGCCGAGGCCGGGCCGTACCAGTCGATCGATCGGTGGACCCAGCCGTTGAATAAACCTTCAAAAACCATCGCCGCGAACGGCTGCTGGGGACACCCGATTCGACTCGGCAGCGACGAACTGTTTCTGCTCGGCGACAACACCATGGAATCGTTCGACGCCCGGGTCTGGCCCTCGATCCACGGACACCAGCCCGGCGCGATGCCGCTCGACCAGGTCACCTGCAAGGTCGCCGCGATCTGCTGGCCACCGGCACGGTGCCGCGTCTTCCACTGACGGCGACTGACCCCGCTCAGACTGTTCGGCCGACGACTTATTTTTTCTGAACGGTCGTGATCAAAACCAGGCCGTCCGCATCCTGTCCCGGATTGAACCGCGGGGCGACGACTTTCACGCGGTCGGCGATCTCAGGCAACCCGCTGGCGAGCAACATCGCTTTGACCTCGGCCAGCCTTACCTCCGCGATCCGCAGCGCGACCGATCGCGTCCGCCGCTCGGCCTGCTTTTCCGCCCCCGGTCTGAGCAGGTCGCAGACCTGGTCCAGTGAATCTTCCGTCCCGGCCAATTCGCGGTCGATCGCCGCGAGCTGCTGCATCGCCGGGGCGGCGCCGCTGGTCCCCTGCGACATCAGCTGAGCCCGGGCCCGGCCCGCCGTGTCGGCCCGCAGATTCAGCAGCTCGACCTTCCGCGTCCGCAACCGCCGTTGCAACGCGTCGCACTGCTCCGGCGACGGGTTGGCGCGTTCGGCAGCCCGCAAGACATCGCCCGCGCCCAGTTGGTGCGTCACGGTCGCCGTCAGCGACGGGTCTGCTTGCATCTTCTCGACCAGTCCGGCCAGGATGCGTGTCGAGCCTGTTTCCAACGCGATCGAACCCGCCCGGAACGGGACGTCAACCGTATCCGCCTGCGCCGACTTCTTGTCGCCGGCGACACCGAATAGCGCGCCGACGTCGCCGGCCGCTTTCAGCGGCGCGGCCGCGATCGCCGTGACCAACACCTGTCCGACACCGCTTGCCGCCGCGACACCGACCGCTGAGTAAGAAATGTTATCGGGCTGCACCGCCACCTTCAGCGGGAAGACGATCGACCCGTCTGCGCCCTGAACCGCGCCGATCGCCGCGTCCAACGGGGCCGGCAAATTCAGCGCTTTAGAGATCGGACCGTCCGACGGCTCGCTCAGTGAGAGATCGGTCAGGATGAATCTCGACTCGGTGGCGACCGACCCGTCGGGGTTGAATTTGACGTCGACCGCGCTGTCGTACAAGCCGTTGGTCAGCTTGACCCCGGCCTGCGTCGCGACGCCTTCGAGCGCGGCCAGATCCAATCCGCTGACCGATGTTTTTGCCCAGCCGTGCAACCGCGGGAACAGCGAGACTTCGCCGTTGGCCGTGATTTGCGCGAACAGGTCGCGGTCCTCCATACGCACGGGCGGCGCGTCGGATTTTTCGGCCAGCGCGCCACCGAGCAGCCCGCCGATCCCGCCGCCCGCCTTCGGCCGTTCCTTCAGTTTCACCTTGCCGGAATTGACGATCGCGCTGAAACGAATCGGCCGGTCCTCGTACGGGTCCAGCGTGCTCAGATTTCGCACCTCTACTTCCAGCCCGTTTAAAGGAATCATCATCGGCGGGTTCACCGCGAAGTCGTTGAACTGTGCGTCGACCCCGCTGATCACCAGCTTGTCGATCCGGACTTCTCCCGCGGGCTTCTCGGCCGGCCGGGGGGGCGCGATCGGCTTGTTCGTGCTTTCTTTCGCGACGACCACCGCAGGCTGCGTCGCCGGTGCGGCCGGTTGCGGTTTGGGCAGCTTCAACACCCACCCCAGTGCATGAATGCCGGCTTCGTCCTGGCTGATCAAGCCGATCGGTTTGGTGATGTCGAGTTCCTTCACACGCACGACCGATTGAGCGGGCTGAACGCGAATGCTCTCGGCCTGCACTTCGTCGACGCCGACCAGAACCGGCCCGTCGGGCTTCTGGCGGTAGTAAACCTTGTTCAGCAAAAAGCTCAGATCGAACCCATGCGACAAGTCAAAATCGAGCGGACTCCGGCGATCGAGCTTCGCTTCGGCTTCGAAATGTGCCGTCAGCGATCCGTTGGTCAAATCAGCCCCGTCGAGCTTCGGCTTCAGCTCTGGGACAAGACCGGTGAGTCCGTCACCACGGACGCCCGTCGCGGCGAAATCAATCTGCAACGTCGGATGTTTGACGAACGGGGCGACAATCGTGTCGATTAAAACATGATCGATCACGGGATCGACCCGGCAGGTGAGCTGCAGATGCGTCGGCGGTTTTGCGGCCGCGTCTTTGCCGAGCCATTCGACACGGTTCACGTTTCGAACGTTCAGATCGCGGACCACCAGCGGTTGTGAATCGGGCCGCGACAGATCGGTCAATGACAGCTTGCCGAGGTTTAAATCGAGCTTTTCCAGCGTCACCAGCGGGAGCACCTTGTGTGCGGCCGCGAGACGATCGGCGACGCTTTCCGGGGCAGCCGGATTCGCCGCCGCAGCCACAGCCGGCATCGTCGCGGGGGTCACGCGCACAGCCGCTGCCACGGCCGGCGGGTTCGTTTGATCTGATGCCGCGTTCCCACCGAGCGAAAGGCCCAGCAACCGAATACTTCCGTCGACGGCCTTCTCCGCGTGCGTTTCGACCCCGGCTGATGATATTTCGTCGACCGCCAGCGCGGTGTCCGGCAGGTCGATTCGTGGAACGATCAGGTGGACCGAGTCCAGCCTGAACAACGGCGGGTCGGCCGGGCCGTCACGGAAATCCGACGCACCGATCTTCAGACTCGCGGCCAAACCACCGACCGGGTTCCTCGACACCGCGGCATCGATCGACGTATGCAACCGGCCGCTTTTCAGCGACGATTTCAACCCCGGCGGAAAATAAACCGCGAGTGGCCCGGCCCGCAGGCCCGTCCCGGACACGTCCAGCTGCGCGGATTGCGAGTCCGCGCCGGTCAGTATCTTTCCCGTGATCGTGCAATTGTCGGCCGCGCCGTCGGCGCGTGCAACGACGCTTAAAGTTGCCGGGGCTGCTGCTTTTCCGAAGACGAAGTTGTCGAGATGAACGGTCGCGCCGGAGGTGATGTTGACCGGCGTCCGGGTCGCCGCGTCGCTCCACTGGATCGCCGAATCTTCGATCGCGAACTGCTTTACCGATACGACGAACGGCGCGGCGACTTCAAGGGTCGGCTGCGTCGCCGGTGGCAGTTCGGTCACGGCCGGCCGGGCGGGCGAATTGACCGGCGTCGTGATCGCAGTGGCTTCGATCTTTTTGGAAGCGTCGGTCGGGGCGGAGACGAATCGGATGCCGCCGGCGTTCAAATTACCCGCGGCATCCCGGCTGGCGATCGCCCGTGGCCGGGTGATTTTCACCGAGTCGACGGCCAGTTCGCCGGCCGAGATTGCCGCGTTTTTGACGGAGATCTCGTCAAATCCGGTGAGTTCGGTCGGGCCATCGTGGTAGGTGAAATGGTCCGCGATCATCGTGACATTCATTTTCTCGTCCGTCGGCTGGTCGAGTGACAGCCGCACGTGCCCTGAAAGGCCGCCGTCCTTGAGAGTTGGTTCGATGCCCAGTGGTTTGAGGTACGACTTCAGACCGACCAGCGTGATCCCGGTGCCGGTCAGGTTCGCAGTCACATCCAGCCCGGTCGCCCGGGGCGTGATCTGGGCCGAAAGGTCCAGCGTCCTGGCGATTTCGTCCGCGACGAGCCGGGCGTGCGCGTAACCCCGTGGCGGTTTGCCCGGGGCGTCGAGTTCCGTCGTAAGATTGCCCGCTTCGAATCGCAGATCCGAGAGGCCGACCATTACCGCCGGCTGCACGGCCTGATCGTTCAGGTTCACGTGAATGTCCTTCCAGACGAAGCTGCCGAGCGTGAGCCTCGGCAAGCCTGCGATCGTGGTTCCTTTCGCGGGTGCGCTCCGGGGCAATTCCTTCGCGGCCGTCACGGCGGTCTTCGCGCTGGTCACGGTTACGGTCTTCGCCGCCGTGGCGGTTTTCGTAGCCTGCCGCGGCTTGGTGCGGAACCCCACGGCCGAAAAAGTCCCGTTCGCGTTCCTTGTTGCCGATAGCGACGGACCGCTGATCTCGATCGCCTTGATGCCGATGCGGCCCGTGTCCGGCGCCAGCGTTGCGCCAATCACCGAGACGCCGTTGAACGAAAGCAGCTCTGCCTCGTCTTTGTAAATGACTTTGCCGACTTTCATCTCGGCGGAAAGCTCGCCGGTATTCGAGACCGCTGCCGACGCGTCTAGGCTGGTGGTCATTGACCCGTTTTTCAACTGCGACTCGACCCCGATCAAGTCGAGATACGGCCCGGCCGCGTCGGGACGAATCCCGGTGACCGCGAGCTCGGCGTGAAGCTTTTTCAGAGCGGCGAACGGCTGCGCGGTTCCCGACAGCTTGATATCGCCGATCACGCCCGGGGCGTGCAGAAGTCCGGTCAGGGTGACGATCGTGTTTAAATTCTGCGGGTCGTGGTTGATGTTCTTGGCCGATAATTCGTCGGCGATAAACGACACGTTTACTTCCGGTGTGACGCCTTGATCGTGCAAGGCGATACTCGCGTTATGGACTGCCGCTTCGTCCAGGCTCCAGGGCTCGGCGAGCATCGAGGCGAGAATCGCGGGCGGAGCCTGCGCCGGCTTCGGTGCAGAGGTCTGCGGTACCGGCACCGATGCGGGGGCCCCGGCCGATTGCGGTGGATGGTATTCGATGCCGAGCATACGCAGACTCCCATCGCCCGCGCGCCCGGCGGTCGCCCGCCCGCCTTCGATTAGCAGTTTGCCGAGGTGTACTGATTTGGTGTCGATGGCGGTCGCGGTCAGCGTCAGCTTGTCGAGCGCCATTGCCTCGGTGCCGTCGACGGTCGCGGACAGGTTTTCGAACGCAACGCTGCCGGTGAACCCTTCGGCGTTGTTCAGCGCCGCCGACGTCTTCACGTTGCCGGCGGCACGGATCGTGATGCTGTCGCCGGTGGGGGTGATCCCCAGCGGTTGCAGGTACGCGGCTGCCGACTTCAGCCGAACACCCCGGCATAGCACGTCGATCTTCGCGTCCAGATTTTTGCCGCCGCTGGTCCCCTCGCCGGTGATCTTCAACGATTCGAGGATCGGATCGGCCGACAGGTTCATCTCGAATTTGGCCGGCGACGTGGTCGACCCGAGGTTGCTGAGCCGAAGGTCCATCGCGAGCTCGGTGTCCACCTCCGGGGTGATGCCCCGGTCGTGAATGTGCACGCGGATGTGGCTGAGCCGGAGCGCGTCGAGCCGCAGCGGTGAAGCCAGGTCAATGGGTTGCGGCTTGCCAGATGCCACCGGCGCCGGCGGCGCGACCGCGGGCGTTGCGGTGGTGCTGACGAATCGGTCGAGCAGGGGAATGTGACCGTCGGCAGTTCGGTCGAGATTGACATCGACGCCGTCGGCTTCGGCCCGCCAGACGTTCAGATTTCCTTTGAGCAGGTTCATTACCGAGACGTTGCCGTGACAGTAGTCTGTTTGAAAAATCGCGGGGCCGCCTTCTTTCGGCGCGACCTTGATGCCCCAGATGCCGGCATCGCCGCTGAAGACATTCAGCTCGAGATTGTCGTACGAGCAGGTGAGCCCGTAAGTGGCGGCGATTTTCTGCAGCACCGCCGGGAGCGCGAGCGGGAGCAGACCGCGCACCGCGAAGAGCACGACGATCAGAACGCTGAACGTCCAGATGACCCGCCGTCGCCACCGTCCTGGTTTCTTAACCTTGGGTGATTTGGCGGGTTTGCTGGTCGGCTCCGGAGTTGGATCGGGCGTCGGATCGGGGGACGGGGGCGGTGTCGAGTCAGGGGTCGTGCTCATGGTGCACCTGTAGGAGCGTTTATGGGTTCACTGGTCGGCGGGTTCAAAGCGTGTTCGAGCTGCTTCTGCCGCTGCTTTGCCGGCGCGAGCGGGTCGAACCCGACCGGTTCGTGGCCGTGCGATTTCAGCCAGTCGAACGCCCGGACCCGCGACGCGGGGCTTCCGTCTTCGAGATAAATCGTGTTCTCGGCGATCAGGCGGTTGTCGAAATCTGCCCGGCTGTTCGACCCGGTCAGCACGTCGTTCAGCGACGAAGGATGACGACCGACTTCGCCGGTGTGGGCCGTGAGCACGGCGGCCAATTCGTCCGGCAGCTTCGCGCCGTTGGTGCTATTTGCGGCGGCGTCGAACTGCCTGGCGAGCACGGCCAGCGCGGCGCGATCCAACTGCCAGCCGAGCGTCGGCGACGGCTGCGAACCGGGCGGAATCTTCGCCGACTCGACCACCTGTTGCAGCGTCGCGTCGCTCGCTTCCATCGCGATATCTTCGGCCAACGATGCGTGGGTTTGATTGGCGAGCAAGGCGAGCGAAGTCCGCCGGTGCGAAGGCGAGTTCATGCCGGCAATGGCGGCCGCGATCGTGGCGTCCTGCCCGGCCTGGCCGCTGGAGATTTCGAGTCGCGGGCGCGCTAAGTGCGCAGTGATCTGGTTGATCGCCAGCGTGTTGGCCGCGACGTGAACGGCATCGGTCGTCCCGGGCGAAATGCTGACAAGAATTCCGACGGCCGAGCTTTCGGCGTGGTCGAAACGGAAAGGCACGATGAACCCCGTGATCGAATTCGGTTGCCCCGACAGCTCGACCATTGCCTGCTCAGTGCGCAGTTGCGGTGAGGTCGCCGCGGCTTGGTCCTTGATCAACAACGCAACGCGTGGCGGTACCGAAGTGTCGGTCGATCGCGATACCATCACCCGCAAGCTTCGGTGCATTTGAGCAGCGGTGATTGGATCGAGGATCGAGTCGGGGTCGGCGGCCGAAAAGTCGGCGGTAACGCCCGGCGGCAGGGCACCGGCGAGCGCCGCGATCTGCCGGAGCCGGCCGGCACCAGCCGACCGCAGCAGTGCCGGGAAATCGGTCGTGTCTTTCGGGTCGACCACCTGAATGTTCCGGGTCAGTTCCTCGGCCGGCAGCAAAGCGTTCCGAGACCCAGTGGCGCTCATCAACGTCGCACGGCTGCCCAGCGGCGTGAAATCAGACGCCGGGATTTTCTCCAGGGCAATCAGTGTTACGCGGACGTCCAGCGCGCCGGCAGGGTCGTCCGACGGGACGGTGGTCGGCCCGACGCCCGGGCCCGACAACGGCGTCCCTAAAAAATGATCCACAGAGACCAGCGACGTCGGCACCGGGAGCGGTTTATGCGGCGGTACAGCGGCCGGGCGGCAACCGATCATAGAAATGAATACGGCTGCAATTGTGTGATGCAAACGCGGGCGTAATTTTCGAAAGTCAGGCATCGGTCAATCACCAGGTTAAGGCAAACCGATGATACCGGTCTCTGCGGTTTTGTGGCAAAAAGCGACAAAGTTCCCGGCTAGGAATTTCACTCGCGTCGGGACGCGAAGCGGCTGGGAATGGTGCACGGCGTTTTGGAGAGGAACGGGTTACACGGACCGTTGGCGTCGCGCGGAGATGCTGCGGTAGACGGCCATCCACCGCTGGATCAAATCGGACCAGCGGTACCCCTCGGCCAGCGCGCGAGCCCGGCCGGCCTGGCCCATGCGGTCGGCCAGCTCCCCGTCGGTGGCGAGCCGGTCCAGCGTCTGTGCCAGTTCGTCGATGACCTGTCCTTCACTCACGGGTTTGATCAGCACGCCACATTCCGGGGTCACCAGCAGTTGCGGCCCGCCCCAGTCCAAGGCGACCACGGGAAGCCCGAGCATCATCGCTTCCTGTACGACGATCCCGTTGGCTTCGAGAAAGCTCGGCAGCACGAACGCCCGGAACTGCTGCAAGGTCTCGGCGACCTTGGAATGTTCCTTGATCCACTCGATGAACGTGACCCGACCGGTGAGATTCAACTCGCGGGTGAGCCGCTCGAGATTCGCCCGTTCCGGTCCCCGGCCGATGATCGTCAGTTCGATCGGATTCTTCGTCCTGGCCATCGCGCGCAAAATCAGGTCGGTCCCCTTGTGGTCCGCGAGTCGGCCGTTGTGCACGAACTTCAAGTTCACACCTTGGTGGACGGCCCGGGGAAGGTCGTGCAACCGGTCGGGGATTCCACTGTCGGCGGAGGTCACGAACTGTTCTGGCCGACAACCGGCGATCCGCAGCGAGCCGGCCGTTCGTTCCCCGCCGGCGACCAGCAGCGCGTCGGCCGACTGCTTGCCGCGGAATAATAAACGGTGCGTGATCTGCACGACCGGATGGCAGACGCGCTTGAACCAGTTGGTCCAGTTCTCGCGGTGGCGGAAGCCGGGCGGAAAGTAGATGTTCCCATTCACCGGCCCGATGACGACCGGCGCCTCGCGGATGCGGAACGCCGGCAGCGCCGGCGACACCGGCGCGGTGTAGTGCACCACGGCTGTGGGCTCATTCTTCAAAAGCGATTTGGCGATCTGCGCGGCGTGGTACTGGAAAATGATTCGCAGCAACGGCCGCAGTACCCACAGTTTCCAAATGTTCCGCTGCAGGGCAGTGTTCGTGACGTAAGAGATCGCCAAGTCGGGATATTTCGCCGACAGTTCGTGTCGATTGCGTTCGTGCGTGATCTGATGCGCCTTCACGCCCTGACGCAGAAGTTCCTGCCAGATCTGAAAGGCTTTCATCGCCTCTCCGCCCATTTGCTCGGACACGTTGGGGGCGATCAGGATGACCGGGGGAACGTCGGGGGCGGGGGACTGAACGGCCGCCGCCGAGCGGTCAAAAGAGTCGGCCGGGGGCGACAGCGTCATGACCGGGAGTCTAATGACGGGCTCCGGCCGAGTCTAGGCGGCAGTCGATGCGACTCCGTGGTTCGGCTCGGATTTACAATTCAGATAACGGTGTTCAGAACCTTCGTTTAGCGTCTGTCCGGAAGGGACGCCTTTCGCGGGGGAAAATGCGTCCCTGCGGGACAGCCGCTAAACAGGAATTTTTGGCAGTAGCATCCAGAGTTTGAGTGAGGTGCGCCGAAGTGGCGTGCGAACGCGGGGCTGGCTGCCAACAAAGTGATCACGTCGGCGGACCTTCGTCGGTTTTCGGATCGACCGGCGTTGTGGGTTTTGGGTCGACAGGAAGACTCGGGGGAGCTGCAGGCGGCACGGGCGTCTGCTCGGACGCGGTCGCATACCCTTGTGGCGCGTACGGTGAGGTCGGGTATCCCTGCTGTTGCTGCTGGGCGTACGCCTGCATGTTCTGCTGGTATTGCCAGTATTGAGCCGCGTATTGTTGTTGGGCGGTCGCGACTTTCCCGGAGACCCGGAACGCGGCGACCAGCCAGGACAGCAGCAGCCCGAAAACCGAAACGATGCCGAGCCCCATGCAGATGGCGAAGCCGGATTTCGCGTCCAGCCGCTGGCTGAACAAGCCGGCCACCGTATTGATCAGCCAGTAACCAGTCATCAGCCCGACGAGGATCGACGCCGACAGGGTCGGCCCGCGCCTGCCCCGGCGGACGAAGAATCCGAGCACGATCAGCAGCACGGACGGGATCAGGCAGATCACGCCGGCGACCGGAAAGACTACGTCGATCGGCGCGTGCGCTGCCTCGGAGAATTGCTGCCGCATTTGATCCGCCTGCGGGCCCGGGGCGGCGCGGAGAATCATCGGCATCGAAATGAAGCAGGTTCCCAGCAGCATCCCGAGTGGTCCGAGGATCCACATTAGCACGCTGGCCCGCCGGGCCGGCGCGAGCAGGTCCGGCGGGGCGGCATAGTTGAGTGACACGTTCGGCGGGTAATAAGGCGAAGGGTACTGCGACATTCGCCGGCATTCTAAGTGCCATGGCAGGGAATGAAAATGGCGATCGACCCGACGCGGCAGAATTGACACGCGGGAACGCCGGCGCGAAAACGTCGATCATGTACGACCGCAGCAACACGATCGACCAATTCCTGACCGCAACGGCCGCCCGCCAACCGACGCCCGGCGGGGGCAGCGTTGCCGGGCTCGCGGGGGCGCTCGCCGCGGCGATCGGGGAAATGGTGCTCAGTTACAGCATCGGTAAAAAAGATCTGCTGACGTTCGAACCGGAATTAAAACGGGCCGCACACGAGTTGCAAAACGCCCGCGAGGTGTTGCTTCGATTGATGGTCGAGGACCAGGAGGCGTACGCCGAGCTGACGGCTGTCCGCAAACTGCCAGCCGATTCGGCCGACCGACAGGAACGGCTGCCCGCCGCGGTCTTGGCGTGCGTCCGGGGGCCGCAGGGGATCGGTGCGACGGCAGTCATGATCCTGCAACTCTGCGAACGGGTGGTCGACAAGGTGAATCCGTGGTTGCTGTCCGACCTGGCAGTCTCGGCCGACCTGGCGACGGCGACCGCGCGGTGCGCGAGCTACAACGTGCGGGTGAACCTTCCCAGCGTGGAGAATGTGGCGGATCGAGAACGTTTTCGAACCGAGACTGACCAGATGCTGGCCGACGCGATTGAACGAATCCAGCGTGTCTCGCCGAAGATATGGAAGAGAATCGCCTGACGTTCCGCACGAAGTCCACAGTTCGAAGAAGCGTACGACGATGCCTGATCATCTTGATATCACCGACATCTCCCCGCGTGAGCCTGCGAGGCCAACACCGTCGTCGACGCCGTTCCTGCAGGTCGAGTTCGCGTGTTGTAAAAGCTATCAGCGGGTCTATCGCAGCCCAGACGGCCAGACGTACCAGGGCCGGTGCCCGCGGTGTGGGAAGCCGGTGAAATTCGTCGTCGGCGAAGGCGGGACCAATTCCCGGTCCTTCGTCGTCTATTAATGACCCGGCGACGACTTCTCCAGATCAATATCGGTTATCTGCCAGTGGTGCACGTTGACGTCGAACGGGCTTTTCAGCTCTTCGTCAAAAACGGTCGGGAACACGACTCCGGCGATGCGGATGGGATTGCGAAGATAAACATCGGCAACCGCTCCTTTGGTGCTCTGCATTCCCTCAACCGTCATCCGGACCCGGCGGACGAAATGCTTGCCGCGATCGATCGAAACGATGACGCGATCCTCGACGCTGTTGCCGATGCCCGGCCGAAGAACCGCCAGCAGGTCGTCGCAGTCCATGTCGTCAACACTGCTGGTCCCCAGCGACTGAACGACGGCGTGCCGTTCCAAGAAGAACGCCGGGCCGAACAGAAACATGCGGTACCCATCCGCCACGAGCGCGGCGGCGTCCTGAACGTCGGAATCGGCGTTGTCTATATTGTTATAGGCAACCCGCGTGGTTGTCGGGGTTCGCTTTACATACTTCTGACCCCCCGGACCGGTGTGGTATTGCTCTACGGATCGGTCGGCAACCGCGTACCGCTCCTTGGAATTTCCGCGGAATTGCTTGTCGACCAGCACCGGCTGTACTTTTGCGACGATATCCGCGCCCCATTCGCCGTGATAGCGGACATCGACGGCCGCGAGACGCAGGAGCGCGTTCGAGCCTTCGGCATTGGCCGCCTGATGCAGCAACTCGACCGCACGAGCATCACTGCCGTCATGAGTCGACAACGGAACTGAAGCACACCCGGCCGCGAGCAGCGCGACTGCGTTCATTGCTATATAGATAGACAGCGCCTTCATCGCCCGATTGAAGGCGAGCCGGCGCCCAAAAGCAAAGCCTCGCAATCACCATCGGTGCCAATGGTGCCAGTGATGCTCGTGCTCGACAATGATGCACCCGCTCAGGCTGCTGACACCCAGACCGGACAGAACGGTGATCAGAACGAGTTTCACGAACCCATGTTTTTTCAGTTGTTTATAAGGCATAATCGTCTCCTGAAGCAAAAGACAATGGTCTCTCCGGAAGGTTAGCAGGCGATCACATTTGATCGCAGTAATGGAGTTCGCCGTGATGCGTGATGAACGTGACGGGAGTTTCGCCACACCGGTTTAGCGGTCACCCCGAAAGGGCACGGTCGGGGTGGTCACACGACGGGCGCTCCTTCGGAGCAGCCGCTAAACGGCACCCGGCCGGGCGGTGTTCCACCACAGCTCGAGCATGAGCAACACGTACAACCGCTGCGAGTGATCGACGCGTTGTTGTTCGTGTTCATCGACGAGCCGTTCGACGACTTTCATGTCGAAATGCGACCGGCCGAACGCGTGGGCGGAAAACAGCGTGTCGCGGAGCATCGGCCGAAGCTCGCCGCGGAACCAGTCGCCGATCGGCACGGCAAAGCCCATCTTCTTCCGCTTGAATACCCAGGCCGGCAGGTCGTCTTTGAATGCCTCGCGCAGCATCCGCTTGGGCCCGCCCTTGAGCAGCTGATCGGTCGTCAACCCCGCCGCGAACTGCACCAGCTCGTGGTCCATGAACGGGCTGCGGACTTCCAGGCCGTGCATCATCGAGCAGCGGTCGACTTTGGTCAGAAGGTCGTTGGGTAGATACATCATTCTGTCCAAAGCCAAAGCGGCTCTTACAGGATCTGAAATGCGTTGCGATGACCCAAAATCCAGGTTCGAACGTGCAAACCATGAGCTGAATCGATCGTTGTGCGTTGGCCCATAGCTTCGCGTCGAGTCTTGTGCTTGTATTTCAAAGCGTTGCAGGGCAGCAAGTGTGTCCCCATCAAATAGCCTTAGGTAAAACGAATATCGTCGATCGGACGCCATTGCTAAGGAGGTGAAGAATCGAGCGGCTTTAGTGTGTCTTGATTTCGGATGACCACCGAGCATTGCTCGAAACATGGGAGCGATCATGACCCATGGCAGCCGAGTCGTTGCGCGAATTACTTGCCGCGCGACGTCCATGGCTTTGTAGCGATCGTACCCACCGAACAGTTCATCGCCGCCGTCACCGCTTAAAGCGACTTTGACGGAGGACCTGGTTTCACGGGCAAGATAATGGGTGGGTAGCGCAGATGAATCTCCAAAGGGTTCGCCGAACGCGGCTGCGAGCTTCGGCAAGTCCTCCGCGGCATTGGGTCGAAAATGGAAAGTGTGATGCGAAGTCCCAAGATGTTTCGCGACTTCGGCGGCGTACTGACTTTCGTCATATCTAGGATCGTCAAAACCAATGGAGAATGTCATCGCCTGCTGACCCGAAGCACGCATGGCGGCAGCAATTACTGAGCTATCAATGCCACCAGAAAGAAAACAGCCGAGCGGGACATCCGAAACCAATTGCCGAGTGACTGCATCTCGGACCCGCCGACGACATTCGTCTGAATCATCGGTGCGTTTGATCGTTTCACTCGATGGCTTGAAGTAATTGTTGCTCCGAAAGCCTGCGATGCATCCGGTCAAGGTGTAGCCGGGCATTATCTGCTGAACGCCGTTATAGATTGTTTCTGGGCTAGGAATGTACCCCCAGTGCAAATACTGAGTGACCGCTGAAGTGTCGATGCGCCTACTCATCTCGGGAATCGAACTGCACCGAATCACCGCTGGTAGTTCGCTGCCGAAGATGATTGCTGCAGGTAAAGCCTCGCCCGGCCATGCGGGGCTACTCGTTGTCGCAGTTGCGCCGTTTCTGCCGACGTAAGCGACATACAACGGCTTCTGCCCCATGCGGTCACGGGCGAGATACAAACTCTTCTCGACGTCATCCCACACCGCGAAGGCGAACATGCCGTTGAGGTGCTCGACGCACTTCTCACCCCAGACGGCGTACGCGAGCAGGAGCACTTCGGTGTCGCCGGTGGTTCGCCAGGCGTAGTCGGGGCGCGCCCGCGACAGTTCTTTTCGGAGGTCGCGAAAATTATAAATCTCTCCGTTGAAGACAAGCCAGTGCCTTCCGTCGGTGAATGGTTGGTTGCTGCGGGGGTCGGGGTCGAGGATCGCGAGGCGGCGAAACGCGAGCGCGACCTGTGGCCTGTTGGGCGTGATCGCGTCCTGGTGATTGATGTGAAATCCTTCGCCGTCGGGCCCGCGGTGCGCGACGGCGTCGCCCATCCGCTTGAGCGTCTCGGGGGTCATGCGGTAACGGTCGTCCCACGTCACCACTCCGGCAAATCCGCACATCTTCAGGCCTTTTTCGCGAGTTTTTTCCGACTGCGTTTCTTCCTGGAGTATACAGTTGTGAAACTCGAATGACGAAATGCGAATGACGAATCAAATTCGAATGACGAAATTCGAATGACAACCCGCGACCCGACGACCACGCTTTCGCGTTGAATCGCTAGTCCATTTGTGCTTGGTCATTGGTCATTGATTCGTCATTCGAGTTTCGTCATTCGAGTTCTGCAGGAGGATCGCCGCGCCTCGAACAGAACCCCCCGGTGCGCAGTGAACAGTGCAAGAAACTCACATGCAGTCACAAATAATCGTTGACCTTTTTTTCTACGCACCTTAAATTTGCAAAACGTGAAAGGAGGTGATTGTTACAATGGCAATGAAGAAAGCTGCTGCTAAGAAGACGACTGCGAAGAAGACTGCGAAGAAGACCACCAAGAAGAAGTAATGGTCTCTCGCCTCTGCCGGACGCGTGGCTCCCCGTGTTGTCCGGTGATCGTAGTCCTGGTGAACAAGACGCCACCTCGAAAACAGGTACACCGAAAAGTTCACCCCAACAGTTTTGGCCCCGGCTCCAACTTGGGCCTCGAAACGATAAAGAACCCTTCCCTGCCACGGCGGAAGGGTTCTTTTTTTTTGGGAAATGATGAATGATGAATGATGAATGATGAATGATGAATGATGAACAAAGAGCGGCGAACACTCGGTGATTCACGCAATTTCTGATTCCGTTCATCGTTCCTCGTTCATCATTCATCGTTTCCCCGTATGCTTACGGCCATGCGCATCATCGCTGTCATGAATCAAAAAGGCGGGGTCGGGAAGACCACCACGACCGTGAACCTCGGGGCGGCGTTGGCCGAGCAGGGGGCCCGCGTCTGCCTGATCGACATGGACCCGCAGGCACACCTGACGATTAACTACGGCATCGACGTCCCCGAAGAAGCGATGAGCCTGTACGACGTGCTCGTGAACGACAAGCCGTTGCACGAGGCGACCCAACCCGCGGGCGAGCGGATCACGCTGGTCCCCAGTTCGATCGATCTGGCCGCCGCCGAGGTGGAGCTGGTCGCGGTGCTGGGGCGCGAGCTGCTGCTGAAGAAGCGGATTGAAGCGGCGAACCTCGACGTGGATTATGTCCTGCTGGATTGCCCGCCGTCATTGGGGTTGTTGACGATCAACGCGCTGGCGGCGGCGACCGAAGTCATCATCCCGATGCAGCCGCACTTCCTGCCGCTGCAGGGCGTCGCCAAACTTCTGGAGACCGTGCAGCTGGTGAACAAGCGGATGAATCCGAAGTTGAAGGTCAGCGGGATCGCGCTGACCATGTTCGACAGCCAGACGAAGCTGGGCGGGGAAGTGGTGAGTGAACTGAACTCGTTCATCGCGTCGGCGGCGGGCAAGCCGTTGCCCTGGGCGAACGCGAAGATTTTTAAGAGCAAGATCCGCCGGAACATCAAGCTGGCCGAGAGCCCGAGCTTCGGGCAGACGATTTTGAAATACGATTCGGCCAGCAACGGGGCGGCCGACTACCGCGCGCTGGCGGTCGAAGTGGCGGCGATGGGAAACGCTGCAGCGGCAGCGAATCCGCCGGTGGTGACGGTCAACCCCGCGATAGACCCGACCAAGCTCGCGGCGGCAACGGCGACCGCGCCGGTTACGCGTTCGTAAGTGCGACTCTTGGGAGATTCGCTCAGAAAACTTATATAAATCACGTTGACGAGTGACTGAGCTACGATCACGATACGACTAAAGGTTTTGCTGTCGGCCGGATTCCTTACCCCTTCGATGGGCGGGGCTGGAGATACCAGCAAAACCTTTTTTGTTGCATGTCTCCCGGCGTTTGGTTTTATCACTAATTTCTCCCCAAACCGGCTGCGTTAACGAGCAACCTCGGAAGTGTTACGACAGGAGATAAGACTCGCGCGCCGGCCCGAATCTTCGGGGTAGCTCAGAACGGGCGTCTCGGCCTGTCTTCTTGCCGAAAGCCTGCGGTTAATTTCACTCGACGGATGCGCTAGCTCGCCCGGTCGATGAGCCGTGCGCGGTCCATCTTTTCGAAGCCGATCTTCTGGTAGTACTCGCTGGCTTCGGGCGCGGCGATCAGCAGCAGGATGCTTGCGTCTGTCGTCGCCTCTCGGGTCAGGCGGACGAGTTCTTTGCCGATGCCTTTGTGCTGATAGTTTTTGTCGACGGCCAGGTCGGACAGGTAAGTCGCGAAGCAGAAATCGCTGAGCGATCTCGCGACGCCGACCAGTAACGGGCCGTCGCGGGCGGTGAGGATCAGGTCGGCCTTGTCGATCATCTGTTGCAGCCGGGGAAGGTCCTGGGTCGGCCGCCGGATTCCGGAGCGTTCGAACACGCCGGCAAGCTCCGGGGCGGACAGTTCGGGTTCGGTTTTGTAAGTGATGGGCATCACCGCATTATGTTTCGGTTGCGGCTCGCCTGCGAGTAATGAATTTTCCCGCTCACGAGAGGTGGAATGCAAGAAAAAACGCCCGCCGCCCGTTTCGGGGCTGCGGGCGTTAGAAAAAGCACGGTCGATCCGTTGGTGCCGTGTGAGAGTCGTTAGCTCAACCCTAATGAAGTAGGTGGGTGAAAGCCAAGTGATTCGGCTTTTAAAGGCCGCCTCACGTCCGGCAGGGGAACTGCCGGTTGCCTGCAACGTTTGCTTCCTGTCTTGGTCATTGCCGACATACATACGGCGACGACACGCAGGCATGCGCCCGGCAGGCGGCTAACCCCTAGGGTTGCTTATCGGTTGAACCAAATGTGACTCCCGAATCTCGTACACCACAGACTTTCCGCACGTGCTGACTATATCGTCGATTTCCACACCGGGCAAACAGGAAATGAGCGAGGTGGAACCAATCTTTTTCGGGCATCACGCCGCCCGGAGGCGGGCGTCATTTATGTTCATAAACGCCTCGGCAGTGGCCGTGTCGCACGGGTGGCCGAAATAGAAACCCTGCGCCAGATCGCACCCCAGTGAGCGGAGCAGAGAAATGTGCTCCGGTGTTTCGATGCCCTCGGCAATCAACCGAAGGTCCAGATGCCGGGCGAGGTTCACGATCGCCGTGACGACGGCGGTGTAGTCGCGTCTGCTGCTGACGTTCTGCATGAACGACCGGTCGATCTTCAGCCCGTCCAGCGGAAACTGGTGCAGACAGTTCAAGGACGAATAACCGGACCCGAAGTCGTCCATGTAAAGCCGAACGCCCAGGTCGCGGATCTGCTGGAAAATGTCGATCGCGCCGGCGGCGTCGCTGATCATCGAGCTCTCGGTGATCTCCAGCACCAACGATTCGGCCCGGACCCCGGTCTCCGCAATCACCTGCCGGATCTGTTCGATCAGCGTCGGGTCGGCGATCTGGGCGGCAGAGATGTTCACGTTCATCGTCAGGTCGGGGAGCTCGGGATGTCTTGCTGTCCACTGTTTCAGCTGTTGGCACGCCTGCGTCAGGACCCACCGTCCCAGCGGCAGGATCAGCCCGATCTCTTCACAGCACGGCACGAACTCGACCGGCGCGACGATCCCGCGGTGCGGGTGGTTCCATCGAACGAGCGCTTCGAACCCGTGGAGCGCGCCGGACGACAATGAAACCACGGGCTGATAATGGAGCACGAATTCGTTGCGTTCGATCGCGCCGCGGAGCTCGTTTTCCATCGCCAACCGCAGGGTCGCGGCGGCGTGCATCGGGCGGTCGAAAGTGACAAACCGGGCCTTCCCGGCCGCCTTCGCGTAATACATGGCCGTGTCGGCGTCGCGCAGCACGTCGTCGGCCCGGACGTATCCCACTTCGCTGGACGTGATCCCGATACTGACCGTGCTGTGCACCTCCCGGCCGTCCAGGTCGTAAGGCGTCGAAAGCAAAACCAGCAGCGCGTCGGCAAAGCTCGTGGCGTCGGCGGGGCCGGTGATGTTGTCCATCAGGACGACGAACTCGTCGCCGCCGAGACGCGCGGAAAGAATGTTGATCTGCCCGGAAAGACGGGCCAGCTCGATCAAATTCTGCGCGGTCTCGAGCCGGCCGGCGATCCCTTTCAGGAGCAGATCGCCCGCCTCGTGTCCGAGGCTGTCGTTGACCATTTTGAATCGGTCGAAGTCCAGAAACAGGACCGCGTATTTGGACCGGCCGTCCTGATTCGCCTGTTCGACCACCCTGGCAAGGCGTTCGTTGAACATCGCGCGGTTGGAAAGCCCGGTCAGGCGGTCGTGCAATGCCAGGTGCATGAGTTCACGGGTCCGGTCCAGCAGCGCCGCTTGCACTCGCTCGCGTTCGGCGATCTGTGCCTGCAACGAGTCATTGGCCTGTCGGAGATCCAGTGCCTGCTGTTTCAACGGCCGACTGATGCTGCGGGTGATGAAGGTGACCAGCGTGACCGCGGCGAGAAACGCCATCGCGGCGACGCCGAGGCTTCGCGTTCGGCGGCGTGCGTAATCTTCGATTCGCAGCTGCAGCAGGGCGTCGACTTCGGTGTCGGCGACGCGCCAGAAGTCGAAACTCGCCTGCCGCGCCTTGTCCGCCGCGGCAAGATAATCCTCGACGCTGACATGGCCGTGGTTCTCTGTATTGAGCCGACGGGTCAGTCGCACGAACGCCCGGGTCGCGTCGACGCAGGCCTGCATCGCCCGGGGAACCCTGGCCTGGAGGCTCGGACTGGTGCCGTAGAAGTTCACGTCTTCGTTCAACGCGGTCTGGGTGCTGTTGATGACCCGGTTCAGATCTACTTCTTCGAGCACGGCGGCGCTCACGGTGCTGACCACGCGGGCGTTCGTCGTCGCCGGAATCGTGTCGCTGCCGGGCCGACTCGGGGTCAGATCGGAGTACCCGTCGAACGCGGCCTTCGTCAGCCGGTCCTGCATGTCCGGGAGCGCGAGCAGCGTGACGTCCATCAGGTAGTAGCTGTCCAAGTCCGGGTCGAGAATCAGATTCGACATGTCCCCCGAGTGGGTGATCATCGTCCGGATGTCGGCGATCAACTGCAGATGCCGGGCGTCGATCTCGGTGTCATCCCGGGCGGCGTCGGACTGGAGGCGCTCGAGATCTTCCCAGGATTTTTTGACGACCGAAGGTCGGCAGCGGCCGCGGCCCCGTTTTGCCAGCCCCTGGTCGGTGAACTGAAGATCGGCACCGATGCGTGCGTCGACCTCGGTCAGCCCCGCAAAGGCCGTATCGATTTCGCGGTCCAGATCCGGCAATTGTTTCAATGCGTTCAGATCCCCGTCGCTGGCTCGCTTGACCAGCAGGCGGTGGGCGGGGACGAGTTCGAGCAAATCCTCGAGCGGGCGCTGGTAGCGATTGCCGAGCTTTTCCAGCTGAGCGAACTGTATGTTGGCGTTGATGCCCGTGATGAACATGTAAAGCATGTACGAGTCGGGCATCATGAAAAAGACGCTGATGAGCATCAGCTTCTGCGAAACTTTAAGCTTGTTAAACCAGCGTCGTAGCATTGATTGATGTCCGTTGCCGTGGTGCTAAAGATTCCACGAACGGCGGTCCCTAGCATCGCCTATCGACTCGATGAGGGGTCGCCTTGACAGGGTTTGCGTGAGAAATGGTTGCTGTTTTTTGGGCGGCGTGCCGCACGACGCGGCGGCGATCTGCGTAGAATCACGGCATGGACCTCTTCGCCGATTCGCGACAAAAAAATCTCGACCGTGTCGCCCCGCTGGCGGTGCGGATGCGGCCGCGATCGCTGGACGAGTTTGCCGGGCAACTGCATTTTCTGGGCCCTGGTAAGCTGCTTCGACGCATGCTGGAAGCCGACCGGCTGACCAGCATTATTTTTTACGGTCCCCCGGGCACCGGCAAAACCACGCTCGCCCGGCTGATCGCCAATTACACGCAGAGCAATTTCGAGCAGGTGAACGCCGCGGGAGTTGGCGTCAAGGAAGTTCGCGCGATCCTGGATACCGCAAAGGACAAGCTCGGCCACGGCGGTAAGCGAACGGTCTTATTTCTCGATGAAATTCATCGGTTTAACCGCGCGCAGCAGGACATTTTGCTTCCCGATGTGGAAGCAGGTCTGATTCTTCTAGTTGGAGCTACGACCGAAAATCCGTTCTTTGCCGTCAATTCGCCTCTGGTCAGTCGGAGCCAGATCTTTCAATTCGCAGCCCTTAGCGAGGAGGAAATCGAGTCGCTGCTGCGTCGAGCGATTGCCGACCCCGAGCAGGGGTACGGCAAGATGCAGATCACCGTCGACGACGACGCGATGAAACTGTGGACGACCATCAGCGACGGCGACGGTAGGCGTGCGCTGACTGCATTGGAGGTAGCGGTGCTGAGCAGCATCAGCCCCGCGCAGTCCGGGCGAGCCGGTTCGACCGAACCGTTGCACATCACGCTCGACATTGCCGAGCAGTCGATGCAGCGGAAGGCAATCGTCTACGACGGCACCGGTGACGATCATTACGACGCGGCGAGCGCATTGATCAAAAGCATGCGGGGCAGCGACCCCGACGCGACGGTCTACTGGCTCGCCCGGATGCTCGAAGCGGGCGAGGATCCCCGGTTCATCGCCAGACGGATTGCGATCTTGGCGAGTGAAGACATCGGCAACGCAGACCCCCGGGCGATCTCGGTAGCAGCGGCCGCGTTCGACATCGTCGAAAAGGTCGGCATGCCCGAAGCACAGCTCACGCTCGCGCAGGCTGCTATCTATATGGCCACCGCGCCCAAGTCGAACGCGTCGGCCAAAGCGATCTGGTCGGCGATGAGCGACGTCCGCGACGGGCGGACCATCCCGGTGCCCCGGCACCTGCGAGACGGTCACTACGCCGGGTCGAAAAAGCTCGGCAGCGGCGTCGGATACAAATACGCACACGACTTCCCGGGCGGGGTGGTCGATCAGGATTATCTCGGTGTCGCCAAAACGTATTACACCCCGACCGACCGCGGTTACGAAGCCGAGGTGTCCGAGCGCCTTCAGCAGCATCGTCAAATGATGGACGACGCTGAATCCGATTGATGCCCGTGTTTATGCCCGCATTGATGTCCGCTGGGTCAGGGTTTCTGACTACTCTGCAGGGCCCTCAAAATTGCCTCCGATTGACCAGCACTGTCCGCCAAACTTTCCAAATGATGCTCGGCAATTCGTCGTGGGCATATATCTTCTGGCAAAAGCCGGGCTGTTTTTGAGCTACCTATATCTCTGATCTAAACTTCGGCTCTGCATGCGCTTAATTCTGACTTACGGCGGCTGGCCTTGAACAATCGCGGCGAAAAGTGGGGCAAATCGCCGATGATGAATAAGCTTGCTTTCGCGCTCCGTGGCAGTAGGTTTTTAGAATGCGGGTTGCGCTTGGTTTTGCGTTGCAATCATCAAACATAAGCTCGGGAATTCCGTAATGATTGATATGAACAGCAAGCCTGCCGTTCGTCGAATGCTCCGGGAACGCCTTGCGGGTATTCTGCCGGAAAGCCGACGATCCCGGTCGCTTTTATCCTGTAATTGGGTCACCAGCACTCCCGAGTTCGGGCAAGCCCGTGTGGTCATGTTGTATCTGAGCGCGCCGGACGAAGTCGACACTGCGTCACTGGCACTGCGTTGCTGGCAGGCCGGCAAAACCGTTGTGGTTCCGAAAGTGTCCTGGGACCAGAAACGGATGCTCCCGGTCGAAATTTCATCGCTCCAGACGGGCATGACAAAAACCGGCCCCGGTATCCAGGAACCGGTGTCCGGGAAGCCGGTGCCGGTCGACATGATCGATCTCGTCATTGTCCCGGGACTGGGTTTCAGTTCGGCGGGGGCACGCATCGGGCGGGGCATGGGGTTCTACGACCGATTCCTGTCGCAGCCCGATTTCATTGGCCGATCCTGCGGCTTAGCGTTCGAAGAACAGGTGCTTCCCGAGCTCCCCGTGCTTGACCATGATGTTCCGCTGAGTATGCTGATTACAGAGCAAGGCGTACGTCGTTTTGCTCCCAGCGCAATCAGCCACGGCTAAAGTTTTCGCCGACACGCCCGGGCCTTTTTCGCTGTCCCTCCGACAAGTTGATCTTGAGAACATGGAGGTTCTCGTGGCCCGTCTTTCCCACACACGAACCAGTCGAACGGTCGTCACAATCGTCGTGTTGTCGATCACAGCAGTCGCTGCAATCGAGTTTTACCGAACAAAAACGAAATCAGTCGCCGTCGCGCCCAAGGCCGCGCCCGACGTGCTGACGGTTTCGCCGAAACCGCAGCCGGTCACACCGCCCGCGGTAATCGCTCCCGCACAGCCGGCAATTGTGCCGGTCATCACACAGACACCCGACCCGACCCGGCCTGCGGGCAACCCGCCCACGCTCTGGGCGACCAACACCAATCCGCCGCCAGCACCGGTATCGAACGTGCCGGGTGGCTCACCAACTGTAATCGGATCGACCCCCGCCGGAACCAATTCGACTGGATCCAACTTCACCGGGACCCCGCCGGCCGGCCGGCCCGCGGCACCCGCCGCCAAGCTCGTCAGCGACACACAGTTGCCCGCCACGTCGGATCTTCTCGCCCACGCGAAGGCGCAAGTCGACGCCGGTGATTACCTGTCGGCCCGGAAGCAGCTCAACGACGCCCTGTTGACCGGCACCTTGTCCGGGGCCGACACCGATTTGGTGAAAAAACAGATCGCCGAGATCAATCAAACTCTGGTGTTCTCGCCGCGTCCGTTCCCGAAAGACCCGCTCGGTGGGGTCTATCAGGTCCGCGCCGGTGAGAAGCTAGCTTCGATCGGGAACAGCCACGGCGTCCCCTTCGAATTGCTGATGTCAATAAATCGAATGACCGATTCGCGGAAGCTGCGATACGGCCAAACTCTCAAGATCATCAACGGGCCGTTTCACGTCGTCGTCAGCAAAAGCAAATTCACCCTCGACCTGTATCTGGGCTCGCCCGCCGGTCAGGACAGCACTTACATCACCACGTTCGCCGTCGGCCTGGGGACCGAAAATTCGACCCCGACCGGCAGCTGGGTCATCAAAAACAAGGTGACTCACCCGGCCTATTTTCCGCCCGACGGGCACCCCGGCGGGGTGCTCGACCCGGCCGACCCGAAGAACCCGCTCGGCCCCTATTGGCTCGGGCTGGAGGGCACCGACGGACAAGCCATCGGCCAACGCTCCTACGGCATCCACGGCACCATCGATCCGAACAGCATCGGCAAGCAATCCTCGATGGGCTGCATCCGTTTACACAACGAAGACGTCGAGGTGGTCTACAAAATGCTCGTCCCCGGCAAGAGCACGGTCGTCGTGAAAGACTGACTTTAAGCGGCAAAATCGACGCATCGAATCAAAGCCGCGGGTGCTCACCCGCGGCTTTTTCTTTTGCGTGAGTCGGGCGTTGTCGTCCCGTGGCAAGGCCGCAAGGTCCGTTCGACCCGCTTCACTTTCAGCTTGTCCAGTGAACCGCAGTCAGTAGAGTTTCATTGCGGCGGTGACATCACGTCGCCACGTCAACGGGAGGCATATGAAAGTCGGTTCATCTTTTGCGATTACGGTCGCGTCGTTTGCCTTGCAGGGCTGGCGCTTCACGCCCGCCGCGTCGGCCGCCGAGGTGCCGGGCGACACACTGTTCCTCGCCGAGCCCCGGCAGAACCCCGACGTCTCGACCCCACCGCTTCTCGCCCGGGAGCTCGCCCGGCAGGCACTTTTGATCGCGGCGCGCGACGGCCTGGGGCTCCACACGCGCGACGCATTGATGCGCGAGTGGGACTCGGCTGCCGGTGTCCCGTCCGGATCTGCCGGCGTACCGCTGCGGATCGATATTCACCGCGACGGCCCGGACCGCATCGCTGTGGACGTGACTCATGCCGATCCGACTGCCGCGTTGGTTGTTCATCGAAATTGCCGATTGTTCACCGAAAATCCGACTGGATCGACATGCCCGCGCTGGTCGCCGCCGCCGAGCACGCCAGTGAAAGCGAAGACGTCATCATCCTGAATCAGGCCGGGTACACCGGGGAACCGGTGACCCAGGGGGCCGGCGATCTTCCCGCCGCGATCGACGACCTCCTGTATCAGACGACTTTGATGGCGCCGCTGTCTGCGGTGCAGCAGACTCACGCGCTGATCGCCCGGTCGGGAGAATCGCCAGCCCGGCTCGGCGCGTTGGTCCGAGGGTATGCAAACCTCGGGCAGCTCACTTCGTTTCAGTGGTCGAGCATTCACAAGGCAATGACCGCCAGATCGCTGCTCTACGCCCAGCGGCTCGTGGTGCAGAACCCCGAGTCGCCGCTCGCGCTATATCACCGCGCTTACGCGTTCGCGATGACCGGGCTTCACCAGGCCGCGATCGACGACGTCACTGCCGCACAGGAATTGCGATCCAAATTAAAGGACTCGGGACGGCCCGTGGAATTGCTCCCGCCGTGGACGCAATTGATCCTTCCGCTGTGTCGGTACGAAGTGTCGAAACTCGAGTCCCTGACGGGAGAAGACCCGCGGCGGGCACCGCTGGCCGCACTGTGCTGTTTTCTGACCGTCGAGAATGGCGGGTCGATCAGTCGCCTGATGAGGATTGGTCAGTTGGCGCTCGGGTCGGACCCCGCTTGTTTCCGAATTATCGACGGAATGACCCAGTACGCCGGGGTCGGCGCGGGTCACATGCTGACCGAAATGCCGACGCCGTTGATGCTTCGGACGCTGCCGGCCGACATCAAGATGCTGCCGGTGGTCCCCGCACGCGTGCAGGCCGCGCTCACCGCCGCCGGGCAGAGCGCGGATCACATCAGGAATCTGGCGAACGTCAGCGCCGCGTTCGTCGACGCGCCGGAACCTGCCGAGCCGTCGTACACGCTGGCCGGGCGGATCATCCAGGAGACGAGCTTCGTCCACGTGAAACGGCGCACGAAATTCATGGCCGACATGTGGGGCGTCGACTGCGCCGCGTTCGTCGAGGAATCTCAGCCGCTCGTTGCCGATCACCCGCTGGCCCCGTTCATTCAGGCAATGACGCACCCGTCCGATCAGCGTGCCGCCCGCCTCGCGCAGCTCGAGGTGCCGGACCCGCAGTTTCAAATGAGGGACCTGATTTATACGGTGCAGTCCATTCCACCGACGCCGGGAAAAATGACCGGCTCCAATCTCTCCCGGCGTCTGCTCAACGACACCGACGGGACCGCGTACGACCTGGAGCGCGTTCTCCATCCGACTTCGCTCGAGGCGAACGGTGGTTACGAAGTGGATCAGGCCAGGCACTTCAAAACGTTCTCCAAGTTTTCCGGCGTGGCGACAGCAACGCTGATCCTCAAGGACTGGAAAAACAGCCAGCCGCACGCCGACCAGTGGGCCGGGGATTTCAAAGACCAGCCCGCCGTGCTCGTCGCGTTGGGCACCCAGTACTACGCCAGTAAGCAGATGGATAAATCCAAAGCGACGTTCGAGCAGTGTGCTAAGATCGCGCCGGATTTGTCCGTATTCCAGAAATTGGCAGGGCTCTATCTGGTCGATAATGACGAATCCAAGTGGGAAGCAACGCTGCAACGGGTGAAACTTCAACCCGACCCCGGCCTGGACCACGCCATCGTGGATTTTCAGATTGCCAGACATTGCATGGCCAAGGGCGAATACGAGAAAGCAAGACGCTTCGCCGACGCCAGCGCCGACGAGAGCGGTGCGGGGTGGGCGATGGAAACGGCGGGGTGGGCGGACGAATATTGCGGCGACTTCGCCGCCGCTGAAAACCAGCACCACGCCGCCACCGAACGGTACGGCGGGCCCGAATGGTTTTTCTGGTGTAAGCGAACGGGTAAGGGTGATCTGGTCAACGCGACCGCCTCCGTCGACGCGTACGTGAACAAGATCGTCGACCAAAAGCAGGCGAGATCGTTTCAGGAAGTCGGCGTGATTTACTATCTCCAAGGCCAGGCAGGCAAAGCGAGGTCGTATCTCGAGCGGGCAATGAAGGACGGTCACGAAGCGTGGGCTGGGGTCATGGCTTCGACGATCTGCCTGCAGCAGGACGACCCGCAGGCGCGAATCGAGGATTTGAAATTCGTCGTCGATAACTGCAGCACCAACGCGGCCGGAGAAGACTTTTCTGCACTGGTCGACTTCGCGAAGTTAGAGCTGGCGGCCGGCGACAAAAGTGTGGCAAAGGAAGAGCTGGGAAAATTGCTCGATAGGGTGAATGACTCGCAGGGCGCCAATGTCGTTTATTTCGCCGCCCGCGACGAAGAACTAACCGGGCAGCCAGATCGCGCGAAGAAAAATTATCAATTTCTGATCACCTGGAACGTGCCCGCGAAATGGGCCTTCGTGCTCGGCTGCGACCGCCTGCATCAACTGGGTGTGAGTGACACACCGATTCCAAAAATTAGTGCGAAATGAGTTGAATCACTCGGCCGATCGCGTCGTCGGTCTAATAGTCTGGGTGTGCGTGTTGAGAAGTACGCCTAGGCCCTAGAATCTCCGGTCGACACTCACAAGACCTTCTGAGACTAACGAGTTATTGATGCAAATCGGAATAGACAGCTTCGTCGCACACGCGCCCGACCCGGTTACCGGAGCGAGCCTTACGCCGGCCGAGCGGATCTCGAACCTGTTGGACGAGATCGCCCTGGCGGATCGCGTTGGGATCGACGTTTTCGGGCTCGGCGAGCATCACCGGTCGGATTTCCTGGACTCGGCACCGGCGGTCATTCTGGCCGCCGCGGCGGCACGCACGTCGCGCATTCGGCTGACCAGTGCGGTCACCGTGCTCAGTGCGGCCGACCCGGTCCGGGTGTTCCAGGAGTTCGCCACACTCGACCTGATTTCCAAAGGCCGGGCCGAGATGATCGTCGGCCGGGGATCGTTCGTCGAAGCTTTTCCGCTGTTCGGGCTAGACCTGAATGATTACGAATCGCTGTTCACCGAAAAGCTCGATCTGCTGCTGAAGCTCGGTAAACAGACGCACGTGCAATGGGCCGGCAAGCATCGCCCGGCGTTGACCGGGCAAGGTGTTTACCCGCGGCCGCTGCAGCAGCCGCTTCCCGTGTGGCTCGGCGTGGGTGGGACGCCGGCGTCGTTCGCGCGAGCGGGGCAGCTCGGGATGCCGTTAATGGTTGCCATCATCGGCGGTGAACCGCACCGGTTTCGTCCGCTGGTTGATCTGTACCGCAAAGAAGGCATCAAAGCCGGGCACGATCCCGAGACGCTGAAGGTCGGTGTTCACGCGCTCGGGTACGTTGCCGAAACCGACGGACACGCGGCGGACGATTTTTTCCCCGGTTACGCCCGCGCGTTCACCGCGATCGGCAAAGAACGCGGCTGGCCCCCGGTGACCCGCGGGCAGTTCGACGCGCTCCTCGGACCGACCGGCGCATTGGTCGTTGGCGGGCCCGAGTCGGTCGTTGAAAAGCTGCGGCATTATGACGACTCGCTCGGCGGCATCGCCAGGCTCAGCTTCCAGATGAGCGTGGCCGGCCTCCCGCACGACAAGATGCTGAGGTCCATCGAGTTGATCGGCAGCAAGGTTGCGGTGTTGCTTCGACAATGACTTATCGGTGCAACCAACGTGTATCATTGGCCGGTATTGAAGGTGTTCGCGTGTTGCCGGGTTAGCTATCATCCGGCGAGTACGACACCAGGCAACGAAAGGAAACGCTCATGTCTTTAAAATCACTGATTGATTCCGGGACCAAGGTTTGGCTCGATTCGATTGACCCGAAACTGGTTCAGAAGAATCGCGCTGCCGGCGCTTCGGGGGCCACGTCTAATCCGATCATCGTCGAAGGAATCATCAAGGCATCGACGGATCTGGACGGGCCGTTCAAGGACTTGGTGTCTCAAGGCAAGTCGGACGAAGAAATCGCCTGGGCGTTGACCGACCATCTGGTGAAGGACGCGCAGGCGGTGTTCCTGCCGGTCTGGGAACAGACCAAGGGTAACAACGGATATGTCAGCTTCGAGCTCGATCCGTTGCTGGAGGACAAACAAAATCCCACGCCGACTGATCAGGCGACGAAAAAGTACATCGAGCTGGGTAAGAAGTGGGCGACGGGGCACAAGAACCGGATGATCAAGGTGCCAGCCACCGCCGCCGGGCTAGGGGCGCTCGAAGAACTCGCGGCCGCGGGGGTAACGCTTAACGTGACGCTGATTTTTTCCGAACGGCAGTACAAGATCGCCCGCGACGCGGTCTGGAAGGGTGCCCAGCGGCGTCCGGACAAAGGGCTCGGCTTGAAAAGCGTTTACAGCATTTTCGTCAGCCGGGTCGACGTCTACACAGAAAAGAATGTCCCCGAGCTGTCGGCCGACGCCCAGGGTTTGGTCGGCATCGTCAACGCGAAGCGGCTCTGGAAATTGAACCAGGAGTTCTGGAAGGACAAAGGCCTGAAACTGCAGCAGGAGATCATCTTCGCCAGTACGGGCACGAAAAAACCGACCGACCCGCCCGATAAGTACGTCGAAGCCCTTGCCGGCAGCGACATTCAAACGAATCCGCCCGCGACCAACGACGCGGTCGACAAGCTGGACAAATCATACTCCCGTAAGGTCGATCAGATGCCCCCGCAGGCGATCCTCGACGAGATCGGCAAGAAGGTCGACCCGGCCAAGATGGAAGACAAGCTGATGGAAGAGGGAACGCTGAAGTTCGCCGACCCGCAGAAGACGCTGTTAAAGCAGACGGCCGAGAAGCGACAGAAGCTGAAGTAAGAAATGATGAACCAGGAATGATGAACGATGAATGATGAATGATGAATGATGAATGATGAATGAATTCGAGGACCAAGCGATCCATGGACCGCCTGCCTTGGTCGGCGAGCGATCTTTGGAAAGCGCTTCATTCTGCATTCATCATTCATCGCTCATCATTCATCCTCTCCCCCTCCCCCTGTCGCGGGCTTTGCCATCGCGTTGACAGCCATTTTCGGGGGTGATAGAACGCTCGGGGATTTCCTGTAATTACTGCATTCCCCGAAACGTTCCGGGGGATGAGTGAGGCGGGGGATCGGAATCTTCGCACACGTGGTGGCGATCGTGTGTGTGCGCCGGAAGTTGAACACGCCAACTAATAGACATTTGCCCAATCGAGCCATTTGATCGACCTGTCGACGCGCCTGACGCGGTCATTTTCGCGAGTGAAAGCTTCGCGAAACGACCGCGTCGTGTGTGTGGTAGCCGTCTGACCTATCGCCGGTTGAGGAGGACCCTGAATGCCCCGCCGCAAGCTCTCCCGCCGTCGCTCGACCGTCGTCTCCAATGCCGTTTCACCCTCTCACTTGATCGACGCCCTCGAACAGCGGTTGATGTTCACGACATTTTCCGCCCCCGCGGGGGGGCTGCAGGAATTCCAGTTCGAGGCCGCCGGCGGCGTCGTCATGCGGCTGGCCTACAGCGACGTAACCTTCGAAGCGTTCGGTGTAATCGTCAATCCGCTGAACAACAACGCGACTGTCACGAATTTCATCTCGCCAGACACGATGACGCCGCCGCAGGTCGGAGTTAATCTCTTTTCGATCTATGTCAGTCAGTCGTTCCCGGATTCGGTTATTACTGTAGCGCCGATTCCGAGAGTTGCTCCGGGTCAAAACTACCGTGCCGATCAGCCCTTTGGAGGCGGACATCCAATTCATGTTTTCCCGGCGGTGAACGGCCAGGCTTACACGATCGCGCCAGGCGGCATCGGCAGCGGCGTGCTCGGCGCGACCACCCTGCCGATCGCGAATGTAAACCCCGGCGACGTCCCGATCATCTCGGTGGCAGACCCCGGTCCGACCGGGGTCTACCCGGGTGATTATTTCGGCGACGGCACCCTCCACGCCGGTTTCTATGTCCCCAACGACGCCACTACGGGCCTTCCACAAAATTTTCAAGCCTTCAAGTTCGCCGGAGAAGTGTTCGGAGGCGTCAGCGTGTCGGGCAACATCCAAATGGTGTACGCCGGATCGCTCTTGACGGGCGACGCCACCGGGATCTCAGTCCCAATCGGGAGCACCAATACCCGAACGATCCCCGGTAATTTTAACATCGGCGGAGACATCCGCGATTTAATCACTGCCGGCGACGTCGGCGGGGCCATCGGCATCAACGGCACCAACTCGGTCCCGAATTATTCGACCGGATTTGACGCGACCATCGGCGGGAAGGTCGGTCAGGTCGAACAGTTGAACGGCGGATTCTTCGGCACCATGGAGGTCAGCCACTCGACCACCGTCCCCGGAATCGCCGACGACGTCCCGGAGCAGGAAGTCGAGCTGAAGAACACGGGTAACTTTTTCAACGGCGACCCGGGCGGCATCGGTCAGATCTTCGAAGGCACTGGTCAAGTCTTCCTTCCCTACGTCACGCCGCCACACCTGCCCGCGCCCTTCACCAACGACACGGCGGCGACGGCACAATATCTGGGAACCGAACAGGCGGTCGACGTAACTGGAATTCCTTTATTCAATCAGAACGGGACGCAATCCTACGACACCTACGTCGAAGGCACGCTGCAGAACGCCCCGCCTTATAACGGCGGCGGCGACCCGGCCGACTGGTATGCCGTCTCCATGCTCGCCGGCGTGCCGCTGACCGTTCAACTGGGCGGACCGAATACGGGCCTGATCATCACCGAACTGCAGGACCCGTCGGGGCGAATTATCGCTTCGGACATCGAGTCTGTCGGCGGCGGGGCAGTGCAGGTCCGAACCGATCGGCCCGGCATTTACCGGATCGGTCTCGTGCCCGTAGCCGGCGCGAGCAACCTTGACCTTGCCTATACGTTGACAGTAAGTGGGACCGGTGATCAAGGTCTGGGCGTTCTTGCCGCCGGCGGTCGGGTGTCCGACATGGGCCAGGACGGATTCCTGACGATCTCCAACGGGGATTTCGGCGGGATCGTCGCCGCCGGGTCGCTCATCTCCATCACCACCGGACCGACCGCGCTTGCTACCCCGCCAGCCCCGATTTTCGCGTCGTCGACCATCATCGTTTCCAACGGCAGCTTGCGAACGATCATCGCCGATTCGATCGGGACCACCACGCCCAGCGGCATCGGTGAAGGCCCGTTCCTGAATGTGCCCCACGGCAGCGTCGGGTTACTGCAGTCGACTAACCCCATTACCGGCGTTCTGGAGTTCGAGACGCAGTTCGACCCCGGTTATCTGGCACTGGCGACGCCTCAGTTCGTGACCAACACGCCGTACGCGACTGCGATCGGCGGGAGCATCCAGACCATCGACGCCGCGACCACCCTTGTCATGGACGCCGGTGTCGACGGCGGGATCGGCACGATCCGCGCCGGCAACATGGCCACGAATCCGGCTTCGTATATTGATGTCAACGCCGACAACACCGGCAGCGACGGCATCATTGACCTGGTCGACGTCGTCGGTCAGTTCGGCACGCTCGCAGCCGGGGGTCCTGATTTTGTCACCCACGACGGCGGCGACGTGCGTTACGTGCAGATCGGCGGTGCTATCTTCCTGCCGCTCGCGTTCGGGCAGGTTCTGGACGTGGCCACGCAATATACGGCCGGGGAGACGACCAACTTCACCGACGACAGCGGAAACATCATCGCCGTCACTGCGGACGGGCCAACGACTACCACCACGCAGCAGCTCGTGACCGGAACAATCACCACGACCGCGACGGTCACGACCGGCCCGCAGGCAAGCATCCTGAGCTACCCGGTACTCGACAAGGGTGGAAAAATCCCGCTGGTCATCAGCAGCACGGGTAGCCTGACGATCGCCGGCGCGGGTAACGCCGGGACCACGTCTAACGTCGAAATCGGCAGGGTTAGCATTTTTGGAATCGGCCGGCAGATCACTCCGGCGGTGAAAACGATCGGCACCAGCACGGTACCGGCCACAGACGCCAACGGAAACCAGCTGATCGAGCAGATCGTCCCGACCAACGCGCCTGCCGGTGTGACCACGAATTCATTTACAGACACCACCGACGAGTTTCTTTCGATCACAGGCCCCGCCAAGATCGATGTGTTGAACACTGTCGCGACAATCGACATTCGTTTTCCCCTCAACTCTCCGGTCGAAGTCTACAATGCCACGCGAGGTGAACTGGTCAACTTCACCGCGCCGGGCATTGGAACCCTTAAGGTGAACGGAAACCTCGGCTTCGCCACGCCGGTTGGAACCCCAGCCGCGGTCCTGCAGCGCGCGGTTGTCAGCGAAGGGAACACCTATCCGTTCGTCCAGCAGCACACAGCCGTCACGCTCGGCACAGGTTTCGTCGTACCGACGACCGGTCAAGACTTGAACACAACGGGTGACGCGGTCAGCATTCAGGTCGGCGGCGCGGTCGGTAATGTCAATGCCGGCGGCACGATTCAAAGCCTGGTTGCGAATGCCGGTCAAAGCCTCGGCGTCGCCGGCGCGAAGCCCATCCTTGGCCAATTCAACGGCATCGTCGGTCCGATCCTCGGGGCACGGCTGCTTTACGTAAACGTCGGTCAAGGGCTGTTGCCGAGCGGCGCGGGCCTGGTCGGTCTGGCGGGGATTTACGCGACGTATAAAGTCGGGATCGTCAACAACAACGGAAACCCCAACGGGAACATCCGCGGGAATATCATCTCGGCCGAAAATGACCCCAGCGGCACCGGAATCGATTCAGTCACACTCCAAAACGCTTCAATCATTGGCGCGCAGATCGGGACGATTCACGACAGTATCGTTCCCCCGCGTATCCCCCAGTTCATTGAGACAAGCCCGCTCAGTGGAGTTCCGAGAGTCGTCGCCTTCAACGGGAACAATTTCTCCCCGGGCCAGCCCATTTACGTCTACGACGTCGGGCCGGTGACCGTTTCAGGATTGGGCGGCATTATTGGCACCCAAATCTACGCCGGCAGCCTGGCCGCCATCAGCGTGGTTAACGGTGGCTTCGGTATTTTCAGTTCAGACTTTCAAGGACAATCAGCTAAACGAATCGGAAGCGTGACGGCCTCCGGCTACGGTATTCGGGACACGGTTATCAACGCCGTCGGGTTTCTGGGTCCCGTGACCTTGACCGGAAACGGTACGTTATTACCGACCACAACTTTCCCGATCGACGTCCGCCCCAGCGACACGGTCAACGCGCTCGATCCGTTCTTCGGGACTACGCCCGACCGGCTGATCGACATCAATAAGATCCTGGGAACGACCGCGGTGACGCCCAACATCGCCAACGTCACCGACACCGGAGTGCTTGAAGACTCGACTCTGTCGGGAGCAGACTTCACCGGGCTGACCGCCGACAAGGCACGCACCGCGACCCCGATCACGAGCATCAACGTGCTGCCCGCGCCTTCCGCGCCGAACATCCCGTACATCGGGACGATCTTCTCCAACTCGATTTCGTTCGGCGGGACGGTCGGGTACCTCCGGGTGGTGCAGGCCATCGACGGGCTGCAAGTCACGGCCGGCGCGCTCAGGCGGACGACGTTCTCGAGCAGTGTGAACCGGCTCGGGATCTCGGTCGCGGGCACGATCACCAACCTGACCGTGCACGGCAACCTCGGCTTCTTGGTCAGAGACCCGCGCACCGGCCTGAACATCCCCGATTCGTACGTCAGTGCCGGCGGTCCCAGCGGGACCATCGGCACGCTCCGCGTGCTTGGCAACATGTCGGCCGACGTCACGGCCAACGGTGAGATCCAGAACATGCTGGTCTTCGGTGACGTGACCGGCAGCATCACCGCCCTGGGTCAGGGCGTTCACACGGGCCTGGGAAACCTCCGCGTGTTCGGGGCCATCTTCGACGGCACCACGCACATCACCGGCAACGTCGGGTCGATCATCGTCTACGGCGGACTCGGTTCTTCGACCGGGTCACTGGCCATCACCGGCAACGCGAATCTGATTCAGATCGGTGCGGACCGCAAACGCCGCGGGTCGGCGTTGAAGCTGGCGCTCTCGGTCAACGGCACGCTCAAGAAGCTCGCGGTGTTTGGCCAGATCACCGGATCGGTCAATATCGGTGGAGATCTGACCAACCTGTCCGTGCAGGGCGACGCGACCACGCCGAACATCATCACCGGCAACATCAACGTCGGGGGTCGCCTCGGCACCGCCAGCGTGATCAACGGCAACATCGCCTCGGACATCTCGGCCGAGAACTCGATCAGCCGATTCGTGCTCACCCGCGGAAACGTCAACTCGGGTGCGACCGTCGAAAGCAAGATCGATTCGATCCGCGACTTCCGAATCGTCGGTGGCGCGAACTACGGGCTCAACGGCTCGCTGCTGGCCCCCAGTGGTATCGGTGAGCACATTGACATCAGCGGAAATATCGGCGACGGCGTGAACCCTGCAGTCATCACGTCCACCAGCATCTCTTCGCTGGTCGTTCGCGGGTCGATCCTGAGCGGCGCGTCGATCTCGACCCGATTCAACCTGGATCAGCTTTTAGTCGACGGCGACATCAACACCGGCGCGGTGATCGTCGCCCACCCGCTCCGGAAAATCACGGTCAAAGGCAAGAACAACGGCACGATCACCAAGGTCTGATCGCCACTTGTAGAATCAACAAGAAACGCGTGCGACGTGATCACGTCGCACGCGTTTTTGTTCGCGCGTCTTCTGCGAATCGCCGAATTTTAATAGCCCCGTCCCGGCAGCGCGGGGATCGACCGGTCGATCTCGCGACAACCCGTTCAATCCGCGGCCTCCCGGCCTCGGCTATCAAAGATTTCCCCACAGGATTCCCACGCGTTTCATGCAGACAGTCAAAACGGTGTCGGACACCGTTTTTATAACTTGATTTGAAAGTTCATCTTATGAAAACACGTTGTTAAACGGTGTCCGACACCGTTTCATCGTCCAACACCGTTTTTTCTTGTCGATTTGACGATGCGTGTTACTTAACGAGAAACCGGATTTCTCGAAGTAAGATCCGCTTTCATGTCCAGGGTTGCTTGCAGCACGCACTGGGCCCAGTCGCTCGTGCCGGAGTACTTCGGGTCGCGGTGGGCGTACAGAATGCTACGGCTTGCCGACACGATCGCGCCTTTTCCGTTCACAAAAGCCGCGCGGGTCATTTCACCCGTCGCCCCCTGAGTGCCGTAACCGGGCAGTAGAAAAATCGATTTCGGCATCCGCTGTCGAAGGCTTTGCATGGTATGCATCTGTGTCGCGCCGACGACCGCGCCCAGGTTGCTGAAGCCGTGCGATCCGACCAGGGCGGGGTCATCCGCAATGGTCGCGATCTTGTCGGCGACCAGCTCCGACCAGGTCCGCCCATCGATTAATTTCGCGTCTTGGAAATCAGCCGACCCCGGGTTGCTCGTGCGGACCAGGGCGAACAAGCCTTTGGCTTCTTCGCGGGCGACTTTTACGAACGGCTCGATCGAGTCGAGCCCCATCATCGGGTTAATCGTGATCGCGTCGGGAACGACCACGTCCATGTCCGTGAAAGGCGACTCCGCCAGGTGTGCCGCGGCGTACGCCGAGCTTGTCGAACCGATGTCCCCACGCTTCACGTCGCCGATCACCAGAAGCCCGAGGTCTTTGGCCTCCTGCACCAGGCTGTAATACGCTTCGACGCCTTCCCAGAGGTATTTTTCGAAATACGCCGACTGGAATTTCACCACCGGCACGTGCGGCGCGACCGTCCGCAACACGGCTGTGGTAAAGGCAAAGATGGCGTCAATGGCAGCTTCCGGGTCGTTGAAATTCCGTTCCACCGACGGGCCGGCCACCGCGTCGGGCAGTTGCTCGTACATCGGGTCGATGCCCACGCAGATCGGCGACCTCTTGGACGCGATCGCGTCCAGCAGGCGGTCGCAAAATAGTTCAGACATGAAAATCTCCGCTAATTCTGCCGCTCAACGATAGCTCTTCACGGCCCTGTCGGAGTTTTCTCGAACGCCGTGAAAATTCGACCGGTCAGAAGATAGGCGATCAACCTGTCGAATCCCATAGCCAACCAACGCTCGGGTCTTATACTGTCCGCTCGTTTCAACCGGAGCTGCTATGACCGAAAAACCGAATCCCAAAAAAATCGTCCTCGCCTACTCGGGCGGGCTTGATACGTCCGTGATCCTTCCGTGGCTCAAAGAGCGATACCCCGGCGTGAAGCTGGTGGCGTTCGCCGCCGAGCTCGGGCAAGGCGACGAACTCAAAGGAATCGCCGACAAGGCCTACAAGTCCGGCGCGGACGAAGTGGTCGTGATGGATCTTCGGCAGGAGTTCGCCGAGAAATACTGCCTGCCCATGCTCCGCGCGCACGCGATTTACGAACAGGATTATCTGCTCGGCACCAGCATCGCCCGGCCGTTGATCGCCGCTAAGCAGGTGGAAGTCGCCCGGCAGACCGGCGCCGACGCCGTCGGTCACGGCGCGACCGGCAAAGGCAACGACCAGGTCCGGTTCGAACTCACGTACATGGCGCTCGCGCCCGACCTGCAGATCGTCGCGCCGTGGAAAGACCCGGGCTTCGAGCTCCGCGACCGCGAGAGCGCGATCGAATACGCCGAGAAGCACAACGTGCCGATCCCCGTCAGCAAGACCAAGATTTACAGCCAGGACCGCAACCTCTGGCACATCAGCCACGAGGGTGCCGAGATCGAGCACCCCGACCAGGAACCCAACTGGGACAAGTGCCTGACGATGACCCAGCCGCTGCACAAGACCCCCAGTGACAGCGAGGTGGTGGAGGTCGCGTTCGAAAACGGCAACCCCATCGCGGTGAATCAGAAGAACATGCCCGCGCACGAGATCATCGCCGAGCTGAATAAGCTCGGCGGGAAGCACGGCGTCGGTGTGACGGTGCTGGTCGAAAACCGATTGATCGGCATGAAGTCGAGGGGCGTCTACGAGACACCCGGCGGGACCATTCTGTACGAAGCGCACAAAGCCCTCGAGCAGCTCTGCATCGAACGCGACACGCTGCACTTCAAACAGCAGGTCGCGCTCAAATATGCCGAGCTGGTCTACTACGGCCAATGGTTCCACCCGCTCCGCGAAGCGCTGCAGACGTTCATTGATCACACCAATGCGACCGTCACCGGCATCGCCAAGGTCAGGCTGTTCAAGGGCCGGGCGATGGCCGTCAACGCCAGCAGCCCCCGCAGCCTGTACGACAGCAAGCTCGCCAGCTTCAGCATGGAAGGGTACGACGTCACCGCCGCCCGCGGGTTCATCGACCTGTTCGGCTTGCCGATGAAAGTCGCGGAGCAGGCGAAACGCGGGTCGTGATCATCGTTCGTGACGTGTTAGACGGATCCCAATTCATTCGTGCGGGCCAAGCCGATCATGGTCTCGCTCGGGAAGAGATTTCGACGGGATCGCCGAGCGCACATTCGTGGAAAGCGCACGATACCCGGTTAGCGGTCGCCGCGCAGGGGCACGAGGTCGGCGTGGTCTCGGGCCGAAAGCGGCCCTTCGGGGCAGCCGCTAAACGGGGCGACTGGATGTCGCCGAGCGCACAGTATTAGTAAAAACGTATTATTCCCCCTCGCCCGGTACGCCGGGAGAGGGCCGGGGTGAGGGTACTTCGACCGTGGAACGTCGTTCGAAATTCTAAATCACCCTTATCCTGACCTTCTCCCGGCGTACCAGGAGAAGGGACCAGGTCGGGCCAGCTTGCAGCCCCATGACACGAACGGCGGACCGGTTACACTCGCCCGTATGAAGCTCTGCCTACTCGCCGATCCTGTTCGCGCCGCGACGATGAACACCGAGTCGCTCCGGGCGAATTTTCTTGTTCAAGATCTGTTCGAACCCGGCGCAATCCGGCTCGCGTATTGCGACGCCGATCGCGCGGTGGTCGGCGGTGTGGTACCGACCGACGTGCCGATTCCGCTCGGCACCGACGACGCACTGCGGTCCGCCTACTTCACCGAACGTCGCGAGCTGGGCGTTCTCAATATCGGACAAGCCGGTTCGGTGACCGTCGACGGGGCTCGATACGAGATGGGCAACTTGGATTGCCTTTATATCGGCCGGGGCAGCAGGGACATTGCGTTCGGATCGACCGATGGTGCTCGTCCGGCGGAGTTTTATTTATTGAGCTATCCCGCGCACACGACCCACCCCACGACGCCGGCGAAGAAAGCAGACGCCGAGGTGGTTCGGCTCGGCGCCGAGGCAACCTGCAACAAGCGGGCGCTGTACAAATACATCCACCCCACGGGGATCAAAAGTTGCCAACTGGTGCTCGGTTTCACGCAGATGGAAGTCGGCAGCGCGTGGAACACGATGCCCCCGCATACGCACCTTCGGCGGTCGGAGGTTTACCTTTATTTTGGTCTACCGGCCGAGGCCCGCGTGTTTCACCTCATGGGAGAACCGACTGAGACCCGGCATCTTGTGGTCGCGAATAAGCAGGTCGCCCTATCCCCGAGCTGGTCGATCCACGCCGGCGTCGGAACCACGAGCTACAGCTTCTGTTGGGGCATGGGTGGTGAAAATCAGGCTTTCGACGATATGGACGCCGTCCCGATCGCGAGCCTCAAATAACTCGGCCAGTGCACCTTGCTGCGTTGGACATTATTTTCAGTCGCAAATGATATCGAAGCAATAAAAAACGCTTCATCAGAAAGCCTGCCATGACTCAAGACCCGTTCCGCTTAGACGGCAAGACCGCGTTGGTCACTGGTTGCAAGCGCGGCATCGGCCGGGCGATGGCGGTCGCGCTCGCGGCCGCAGGTGCCGACGTCGTCGGTGTGAGCGCGACGCTCGAAACGACCGGCAGCGATGTCGAGAAAGACGTCACCGCTGTCGGCCGAAAGTTTCATGGTTACGCCGCGGATTTCAGCGACCGCCCGTCGCTGTATCGTTTCATCGAACAGGTTCGCCGGGATGTTCCCCGCATCGATATTCTCGTGAACAACGCCGGCACGATCCGCCGAAAACCGGCGGTCGAACATTCCGACGAATATTGGGACGAGGTGCTCGAGGTAAATCTCAATTCGCAGTTCATCCTCAGCCGGGAGATCGGCCGGGACATGGTCGCGCGGGGTGAGGGAAAGATCGTCTTTACCGCGTCGCTGCTGAGTTTCCAGGGCGGAATTACGGTCCCCGGCTATGCCGCGAGCAAGGGCGGGATCGCGCAACTGACCAAGGCGCTGGCGAACGAATGGGCCGGCAAAGGCGTGAACGTGAACGCGATCGCGCCGGGATATATTTCCACCGACAACACCACGGCGCTCCGTGAGGATCCCGACCGCAGCAAGTCTATCCTCGGTCGTATCCCCGCCGGGCGGTGGGGCGACCCGTCGGACCTGGCCGGCCCGCTGGTCTTTCTCTGCAGCCCGGCGTCGGCGTATATTCACGGCACGGTGCTGCCGGTCGACGGAGGCTGGCTGGGTCGGTAATCACGTCTTGCGAAAAAGCCCGACAGGCATTTCAGGCTCGAAGGAGACAACATGGATCGAAGATTCAAAAGCGTTGCCGTCGCGGTCGCGTTATTCGGGTTTGCCACGGGCTCTTATCTAGTTAGCGGAAAGGTCACGGTCGCGCAGACCAAGCCCACCGAACCGACCGAACCGGCCGCCGGCGCGAAGTGCTTCGCCCGGTACGTGCCCGAGCGATTCGACGACATCGCCTGGGAGAACGACCGCATCGCCCACCGCATCTACGGCCCGGCATTAGAAACGGCCCCGCACGAACACAGCGGCAGCGGCATCGACGTCTGGGTAAAATCCGTCCGCGAGCCGGTCATCAACGAATGGTATCGCAGCGGTGACTACCACCGGGACCGCGGCACTGGACTTGATTGTTATGAAGTCGGCACGTCCCGCGGCGCGGGCGGGCTCGGCGTCTGGGACAACAACCAGCTGTACATTTCCAAAGACTGGTTCGACCACAAAATCCTGGACAAAGGCCCCGACGAATGCGGGTTCGAACTCAAATACGCCCCCTGGGATGCAAACGGCCGAAAGGTCTGGGAACACCGCACGATGACGCTGAAAGCGGGGTCGAATCTGGACCGGATCGAGACCACCCTCGACAGCGACAAACCGGGCAACATCACCGTCGGCATCGGGCTCTGTAAACGCCCCGGCAAAGGAGGGCGGTTCGTTCAGGATAAAGAACTCGGTTTGATGTCGTATTGGCAACCGCCGGAGAAAAACGGCAGCATTGGCGTCGGCGTCGTGATCGACCCGGCACTGGTCGTCGGATTCACACAGGACAAGTTGAATTACCTGATGCTCGTCAAAGCGACTGCCGGCAAGCCGCTGGTGTACTACGCTGGGGCGTGCTGGGACAAAGGCCCGGACTTTAGGACTGCCGACGAGTGGGAAGCCTATCTAAAAAACTTCAAGCGAGACTAAAATTTGCCGCCGGTCGAGAGGCGAATCAGAACACTTGCCAAATTGCTTTTTGGCCGCTGTGATATCTTCGTCGGCAACGAGCGCATGCAGGGATGGTATTCGATTGAAGACCATGAAAACAACGCTCAAACTTGCCGCGGTTCTAACAGCAGGCCTGCTGATGACGTCGATCCCCGAGCCCACGCGCGCCGACCCGCCGGCATCCAGCCCGGCAGCGCAGTATCCGCCGGTGAGCATCGAACCGGGCCGGTTCAACGCCGACCTTCAATCGTTCAAGCAGTACAAATATCCCGACTGGTTTCGTGACGCCAAGCTCGGCATCTGGTCGCACTGGGGGCCGCAATCGGTGCCCATGGAAGGGGACTGGTACGCCCGGCAGATGTACGAGCAGGGGAGCCGGGATTACAACGACCACCTTGCCCGGTTCGGGCACCCGTCCAAGGCCGGTTACAAGGACATCATCCCGCTGTGGAAGGCCGAGAAGTGGGACCCCGATGGGTTGATGGAGTTGTACAAAAAAGCCGGCGCGCGGTACTTCGTCGCGCAGGCCGTTCACCACGACAACTTCGATAACTGGAACTCGAAATATCACAGCTGGAATTCGGTCAACATGGGCCCGCACCGCGACATGGTCGGGGACTGGCGGAAGGCGGCCTTGAAGCAGGGGTTACGGTTCGGCGTGTCCGAGCACCTCGGCGCGAGCTTCACCTGGTTCCAGGGCAGCCACGGCTCGGACAAGACCGGCCCGTTTGCCGGCGTGCCGTACGACGGGTCGGACCCGCGGTGGGCCGAGCTGTATCACCTCCCCACCGCGCCCGGTGACAACAAGTGGTACACGAACGACCCGCGGTCCCAGCTGGAATGGTTCTCACGGATTAAAGACCTGATCGACAATTATCACCCCGATTTGCTGTATTCCGACGGGGGCGTGCCGTTCGGCAACGACGTCGGCCGGTCATTGATCGCGCACCTGTACAACAGCAGCGCGACGCGAAATAGCGGGACCGCCGACGCGGTTTATAACTGCAAAGAAACGCCGAACGGCATGTGGGTGGAAGACGTCGAGCGGGGCAGCAAGGCCGGCATCTCGGCCGAGCCCTGGCAGGCCGACACGTCGATCGGCGACTGGTTTTATAACAAGCACTGGAAATATCGAAACAGCGAATGGATCATTCACTCGCTGGTGGACACCGTCAGCAAGAACGGCGACCTCCTGATCAACGTCGTGCAGCGGCCCGACGGCACGCTGGACGACGAAGCACGCAAAATCGTTGACGAACTGGCGGCATGGATTGCCGTCAACGGCGACGGCATCTACGGCACACGACCCTGGCTGGTGTACGGCGAAGGCAAGCGAAAAACCACCGGGGGGATGTTCAACGAGAACCACAACTACGGTGCGGACGACATTCGTTTCACCTGCAAAGGCGACACGACGATCTACGCCTTCGCGCTCGGGTGGCCCGAAGGTCATGCGATGACAATTCACTCGCTGGCGGCGCTTCCGGGGGTCACGGCGAAAATCAACCGCGTCTCTCTGATGGGCAATGCCGGCCCACTGGAGTGGAATCAGACCGCGGACGGTCTGGTCGTCCACCTTCCGGAAACGCGGCCGTGTGAGTCGGCGATCGGGCTCAAAATCGACGGTGAAGACCTACTCGGATTCAAACCCGAGCTGGCGATCTTTAAAGCCCAGGCCCTTCACGCCAATGCAACCGGCAGTTTCCAGTTGAGTGCCGAAGACGCGGAGCTCAACGGCGGTTTAAAACTCGAGACTCACGACGGCGTGTCGAATATCGGCTACTGGGACAATGCCGCCGACACTGCCAACTGGAAGGCGGCGGTCGACCGGTCCGGGAAGTTTAAAGTCACCGCCAGCTACGGAGCGATCGACGACACTACGGTTAATCTCGAATCGGGAGACCAGAAAATCACGTCGTCATTTCCAGGCACCGGTGGGTGGGACAAGTTCAAAGAAATCGAGCTCGGCGAGATTTCGTTGGCCCACCCGGGCGATCGGCCGATCACCTTGCGCGCGGCACCGAACCGTGCGTGGAAGCCGATCAATCTGCGCTGGATCAAGTTGACGAAGTTGCCGTGAACCCCCGATTCTGCGGGGGTCGAACCGGCGAGGAGTGTGGAGGTGGAAATGCGTTTCGCGCTGGTCATTGTTGCCGTGATGGTTTTTGGCAGCGTCGCCCGGTCGCGGGCGGCGGAGCCCGCCATGCATTTCGGCGACATGACCCGTCTGGGCCGGCCGTTCGCCAAAGACCCGTCGGTGGTGAAGTTTCAGGGTAAGTACTGGCTCTATTTTTCCATCTCCGAGAACAAGACGGGTTGGTCAATCGGGATTGCCAACAGCACCGATCTGATTCACTGGACGCAGGTCGGCGAGATGCTCCCGACGCCGGGCACGATCGACGCCAAGGGTTTGTGCGCGCCCGGCGCCCGCGTGCTCGACGGGAAGGTGCATCTGTTTTATCAGAGCTACGGAACGTGGAAGAAGGACGCGATCTGCCATGCCGTTTCCGACGACGGGATTCATTTCGGTCGCGACAAAAATAATCCGATCTTCCGGCCGACGGGGCAGTGGAGCGTCGGCCGGGCCATTGACGCCGAGGTGTTCGAACACGACGGCAAGCTGATGTTGTACTACGCCACCCGCGACCCGCAGATGAAGATCCAGCAGGTCGGCATCGCGTCGGCCGACGTGCATTCTGATTTCGGCCCGACCGCCTGGACCGATTTAAGCCCCGACGGTCCGGCGTTCAAACCGGAAATGCCCTGGGAGCAGGAGTGCATCGAAGCCCCAACGGTCTGCCGGCACGGCGACAGTTTGTTTATGTTCTATGCCGGCGCGTACAACAACGCGCCGCAGCAGATCGGGTGCGCGACCAGCAAAGACGCGATCCACTGGACCCGCGTGTCCGACCAGCCCGTCCTGCCCAACGGCAAGCCCGGCGACTGGAATTCGTCGGAGTCAGGTCACCCCGGCGTTTTCGTCGACGACGACGGACAAACGTACCTGTTTTTCCAGGGGAACAACGACCACGGCAAAACCTGGTATCTCTCAATCGCGAAGGTGACCTGGACCGACGGCAAGCCGACCGTCACGCCGATCGAAAAACAGTGAGTCCGGGAAGACCGGTCCGGTGCTCCGGAGGAGTCTTACGCTTTCTTTTTGCTTACCGAGCCACTCACATTCTGGGCCGACGGGTGTTCACCCGCGGCTCCGCCCGGCGTGACATGCGAATTGATCTGTAATTGTTCGATACGAATTTTGACCAACCCCGCGTTTCTATGCGAAACCTTGATAGCCCCGTCCCGGCAGGGCGGGGATCGACCGGTTGATTGCGCAACCATCCGTTCGATCCGTGGCCTTCCGGCCTCGGCTGTTACGGACTTTTCCGAACGATCTCCGCGTGGTTCGTACCGGACGCGTCGACACGGTACGCAATCGCCGACCATCGTTTAGATCGGTTCAGTTAATGACGTGGGCATCAAAATGACGGAGAATCAATACTACCTTTATACGGTTTTCTCGTAAGGCTCCCGGTGTTGCTCGCGAACCCGCGGGCGGAGCCGCGGAGTGGCACCTTTGCTTATCGATTTCGTTCGCAGCCGTCGTACGGTTTACGTCCAGACGGCACACGGAAACAGTGCCGACGCGCGCGGCGACGCGGCACGTTTGGTTGCTATCTGTCTTCTCCGCGGCTTGGCGCCTTGTATGTTTCAAAAAGTGTCAAAAGACGGTTCAATCCTGCATGTTGCTGACGAGGTTTGCAAGCCTCGTCGGCGGCGGCGGTCGGCAGATCGGTGGCGTCTTGATGATCTACAGAATCTCGTCGCTGAGCGTGATCGCCGACCGCCTTGTGATCTTAACCCGAACAGCCGGTTGATCGCATCGAGTTCCTCTCGGTGCAGTTCGAATCCGCAAGGCAGGGCAGCCACCATGCAGAACCACGCGTCTGATGTTTCGTCCCGTCCGGTCGTTGGCATTGATGTGTCCAAGCTCGCCTTGGAAGTGTTCATCGACCGCACCCTCGCCGGCCAGCCGCCGGTGCGTTTTTCGCCGGCCAACACTCAGCAGGAGATCGAAACGCTTCTGCTGACGCTCCAGGAGCACAACGTCCGCCTAGTGGTGATCGAAGCCACGGGCCGCTATCACCGCCGGCTCGCCGCCGCACTCCTGGCCGGTGGCGTGCCGGTCAAGGTGCTCCACCCGCAGCGGGCCCGCGATTTTGCCAGGTCCATCGGCAAGATCGAAAAAACCGATCGCATCGATGCCCCGGTGCTCGCTCATTATGCACGCAGCATCGACCCGGCTCCGGACCATCCTTCGGACCCGAAGCAAGTCGAACTGGCCGACCTGGTCTCGCGTCGACGGGCTCTGGTTCAGCACCGCATCGCTGAAACCAATCGCTCTTACGAGCAGGTGCCCAAACTCGCCGGGCGGCAATCCAAATCCATGCTCCGCCTCATCGAGCGGCAGATCGAAGAACTCGACTCCGCCATTGCCAAAGCCATCGAGTCCAATGACGACTGGCAGAACAAAAGCCGCCTCATCGACTCGGTCCCGGGCATCGGACCCGACTCGGCCAACCAGCTCGTCGCGACCCTTCCCGAACTGGGACGACTCAACCGCCGGCAGATCGCCAAGCTGATCGGCGTCGCTCCGCTGGCGAACGATTCAGGCCCTTTCAAAGGCAAACGCAGCATCAAGGGAGGTCGCTGCGACATCCGCAATCTCTTCTACATGCTGGCTCATAATGCCGTGCTCTACTGCCCTCGCTTCGAGACCTTTTTCCGCCACCTCCGTGCCCAGGGAAAACCCCACAAGCTGGCCATGACGGCCTGCATGCGAAAGCTCGTCGTGACCCTCAACCAAATGATTAAGACCAATACCGCCTGGCTGCAAAAGCCCTCTCCGGAGACCGCATGAAACGACGGTCCGAAACAACTTCGCGATCCAGAAAAACCCCTGCCCCGGCGGCGGAGCGAAATGAGGCGGGGTGTGGGGCAGAGCCCCAAGAAAAATCCTTGACTTCAGACACAGCCGCTCGGCGGTGAGCCATCCGTCTGAATTCAAGACCGCGCCTGAATCACACGGAAACCGGATCAGACAAGTTTTGGCGGTTGTTCGAACCACTTTGGAAGCCCGGCGATTGCGGACCAGTTGTCAACCGGACCGTTTGGCCCTATCTTACGCGTCGTCGAGCACCTTTAGCTCAATTGGATAGAGCGGCGGTCTACGGAACCGCAGGTTGCAGGTTCGAGCCCTGCAAGGTGCATTACCTATATTTTGAGTCAATTCCCACTGATCCCGGTCACTCGAACCGGATGTCATCCAGATAAAATGTCACCGGCTTGCCTTTCGATTCCACGACCCAGCAGAATCCAGTTTTGATGTCGGTCAGATCTTTGCCGGCCAAGTCGATGGAATACTGCGTCCAGTCGGTGCTGAGGGTTTGCCCGGGCAACTTCGCGACCGCGGAATCGTGGTATTTTTTGTCCTTGCCGAGAATGCCGAGCGAGAACGACACGGTTTCACCGCCGGCATCACCCCGGGCCCAGAACGTCAGTTTCTTCGCACCAGTCAGGTCGAACCCGCCGGGCTGTTCGCCCCAATCATTGGCCGGGCTTTGCCAGACGACTCCGCCGAAGCCGTGGTCTGATTTGAATTCGCATTTCATGCAGGACTTGCCGGCGTGCGGATGCTGATCGCATTTGTCGTCGACTGCGATCGACGCGGTGTCTCCCATCCGTCCGGCCGGCGTGTAGGGCGGTTTTTGCAGGCCGTCTTCGTACAAAGCAAACGGCAGCGTCGCAGGTTCACCTTTGACTGCAGGCTGGGTCGTTCTCGGCGCGGCTTCGAATTGAACATCGTCGAGGTAGAACGTCACCGGTTTGCCGGCTGCGACCCAGCCGAACCCGGTCTTGATGCAACTCAGATCCTTGTCGGTCAGGTCGATCGTGAACTGCTTCCAATCCGCTTCCAATATCACATCCAATGAAGCACGGTCGGAGTCGGGGAATGGTTTGTCGCTGTTGATGATGCCGACTTTGAACGTGAGTTTTTCACCGCCCTGCGCGCCGCGGGCCCAGAAGCTCAGTCGACGGGCCGCCGACAGGTTATAACCACCGGGTTGATCACCCCAGTCGTTGGCGGGGTTCTGCCAGACGACCCCGCCGAACCCGTCGGCGGATTTCAATTCACACTTCATGCACGTCGCGCCGGCGTGCGGTTTGTCTCCGCATTTTTCATCCACGGCGATCGCGGCAACGTTCCCCATCCAGCCGGACGGGATGTACGGCGGTTTTTTCTCGTCGTCGCCGTACAGAACCAACGGCAACGCGGGAGTCGGTGCCGCCGGTCGAGAAGCGGGGCCTTCGACGTGCAGCGGCACGTTCGCCACGGCCGCATCGCCCTGCCCGTCGTCGACGATGGCGTACAACCAGAGTCCGCCGGCGTCGCCGGGCAGTTTCAGGTCGCAGCCCTCGAGGTTTCCTCTGACGATCGCGTCGGGGTACGTCTTCTGCTCCGCCTGCACTTCGCCGGCGGTGTTGTACTGGGCCGGGTCTTTCTGCAGCACCCATTTGACCGACATCGGACGAGCCTGCGGGTCGGTCACGTGCAGCGTGACGTGGACGGCTTCGCCCGGTTTGGCCGAGTCGCGGTCGACTTTCAGCGGGTCGATCTGCGGGCAATGTTTTTCAAGCGGTCTGTCGTTCCACAGCGAAGTCATCACGTCCAGCGCTTCGAGCCGGGCGTTGTCGGCCAGGAAGATTCCGAACCAGGTCGCGCTCGCCTCTCGCTTGCTCCCCCAGGCGAACGCGTACGACCCCAGGCACAGCTTTCCTTTTTCCGCGGCGATCGACTTCTCGTATGTCTCTCGATACGCATTCCCCTTTGCGGTGCTGGTTAATTCGAACGGCGCGCCCCATTTGTTCGTTCCCGATTCCCAACTGCCCGGGGGACCGAATTCGGTGACGACGTAAGGCTTGTTGCTACCTGTGGCGCGGTATCGCTGCGCGAGCGACGGCCCGCCTCCGTAGGAATTGATGCCGATCACGTCGATGTCCGGGCAGTATTGGTTGATGTTATGGATTTTCTTCCCGCCCATCTCGGCGATCACCGTCATGGTCGGGTGGTTCGAATCCACCGAGTGTGCAAATTTGGCGATGTCTTCGACGGCGTTCCAGACGGCCGGGTCGCTGCCGTCTGGGCCTTCCATCTCGTTGCCGATCCCCCACATCAAAACCGCGGGGTGGTCTTTGTATTTCAGGATCGCCGCCTTGGCCATCTCGAACTGGGCTTTGACCTGGTCGGCGTTGCTGTATTTCCAACTCCGGCCGGGGTGCTGAAGCCAGATCCCGACGGTCACCGACAGCCCGAGTTTCTGCGCTTCGTCCAGCTTCGCGTCGAGGCCGTCGGCGCCCCAGGTCCGAAACGAATTACCGCCGCTGTCTTTCAGCAACGACTTGGGGGCGTCACCCCCCGCGCCACGGATAAAATACGGCTGCCCCGCCCGGGTCAATTCGAACCCGTCCGCAGACGCAGCAATACGCGTCAGTGTGGGGTCTGCCAGAGTAAGAGCGGGGAGCAGGGTGATGAGGGCAATTGCGGCAGAAAATCGGATCATCGTGTTGAGTAAAGCAAGAGAAATCATCGTCGGGAAACCAATTTACGGACCGGCGGGGCGCAACAAGGACAGGCTTTCGTAGGCCCACCGGACCGGAACTAGCTGTTGGCCGGCTGGTGGCAGCAGTGATTACCTGTTTCTGAAGGATTTGTTGGATTGTCGGAATGTTTTCATTTATTGTTTCCGCGGGGAGGCCTAGCGCGTGAAGACAGATTTAAAGAACTCAGGCGTCGCCGACCTGACGGCAATCGGCGAGTTCCCTGCCGCGCAGGAACCGCGGCGGTCCCGTCTCGACGTGCTCCAAAAGCTGTGCGAAGTCGCCCGCGCGGTGTCCGGTTTTTCTGTTTTGTTGGAAGACGACTTTTCCCCCACGGGCCCGATCGCCGTGAAGACCGAAGCCGGTCTGGTGGTTGAGATTCGGTCGGCGATCAACCCCGCCGACTGCAATATTTTTTCGCGCGACAACCCGATCGGCAAATCATTCCTCGAGCGGTTTGTCGGCAACATGATGCAGCCGATCGCGATGGCCCGGCGCGAACTGCTCGACGACGCCGGTTGGACCGCGTCAGCCTATGTCTCGGGGACACGTCGGCAGCGGGGGCTGGGAGACTGCCTAATTTCGGTGATCGACTTGCCCGGCCGGAGGCCGTTCCTTGAACTGGTCTGCCTCGACCGGCTGGCCACGGACTCGTCGGCATTTACAGCCGCCGACGGCCGTGCGGTGCAGACCGCTCATGCCGCATATAGCGCCGTCGACCGGGCCGACCCCGACGCGGTATCCGAAGACCCGGGCGACTCTGATCTCGCGATGCAGAAGATTTTATCGCAGGTGCTCAAAGGCGAATCCGAGGAGCAGATCGCGACCTCGCTGGGTATCGGTCGGGCGAGGCTCGACCAGCTCTTGAAGTCGCTGTGTGCCGAGTTCAACGTGTCCGGCATCAATGAGCTGAAATCCCGCTGGGGCAATGGCCGTCGAACCGCCCGGTGATGGCGACGGGGTAAGACGCGGTTTACCGTCCCAGCTCTTTGTACTTCGCTTCGGTCGCCTTCTTCTGCGGCTGCCACCAGCCGGGATTTTTTCGGTACCACTCGATCGTGTCGGTAAGCCCGGCCCGGAAGTTGGTGTACTTCGGCGCCCAGCCCAATTCGTTGATCAACTTGCTGGCGTCGATGGCGTACCGCAGGTCGTGCCCCGGCCGGTCGTTCACGTGATCGTACCCGTCGGCCGGCTTGCCCATCAGTTCCAGGATCAGCTCGACCACTTCCTTGTTGTTCTTTTCGCCGTCGGCGCCGATCAGATAGGTGTCGCCGATCTTCCCTTTTTCCAGGATCGCCAGCACGCCCGACGAATGGTCTTCGGTGTGGATCCAGTCCCGCACGTTTTCGCCCCGGCCGTACAACTTGGGTTTTCGGCCTTCGAGGACTTCGGTGATCTGCCGGGGGATAAATTTCTCGACGTGCTGGTAAGGGCCGTAATTGTTCGAGCAGTTGCTGATCGTCCCCTGCACGCCGAAGCTCCGCACCCACGCCCGGACCATCAGATCGGACCCGGCCTTGGTGCTCGAATACGGGCTCGACGGATTGTATGGCGTTTCCGGCGTGAACTTGGCCGGGTCGTCCAGTTCCAGGTCTCCGTACACCTCGTCGGTCGAAATGTGGTGAAGCCGTTTGCGGTGCTTCCTCGCCGCTTCGAGCACTTGGTAGGTGCCAATTAGGTTCGTGTGCACGAACGGCCACGGGGAGTGCAGCGAGTTGTCGTTGTGCGACTCGGCCGCGAAATGCACCACCGCGTCGCAGTCGGCGACCGCGGCGTTCATCGCCGTCTCGTCACAGATGTCGGCCTTGATAAAGCTGACCCGGTCCAGCCCGGCGATGTTCTGCTGATTCCCCGCATACGTAAGCAGGTCATAAACGACCACCTGCCAGTCGGGCCGTTCGCGGTGCACGTGGTGCACGAAGTTGGACCCGATGAACCCAGCGCCTCCGGTAACGACGATCTTCATAGGCGGGGGATTCTAACGATTCGCCCCGCCAAGGCATACGCCGGGCACCCGCGATCCGCACCGCGATGCCGGCGAACGACCATGAACTGTGTCAGAAATTTTTGCCCGGATCTTAATGTCGACACCACGCGGAACTGCGGCACACCGAGTAGCCACACAGGTCACACCGATCGAGTATCGAAACCCGCATAAGTGTGGTAGTTCCCATCCGGGTCGGTCGCGGCGGTTCGACTCCTTTGCAAAGTTGATAAACCAGCTTTACCAGCAACCCAAAAACGGTGTCGGACACCGTTTTTATAAACTACTTATTCTTCTATGCTTATATAAAAAAGTTTTTTGGATCAAACCCGGTGTCCGACACCGTGCTCCCAGGTCGACGTGATGTTGCGCTTCAATCAACGAGAATTCAGATTGGGTTCGTCGGGTTGCGCAGGGGTGTTGCTACGCTAAGGGCTAGTCAAAACTCACAACGAAGCGACAAACCCAAAAACGGTGTCGGACACCGTTTTCATAAATTGCTTTCGGTTCTATACTTATATAAACCAATTTTATTCGATCAAAAACGGTGTGCGATACCGTTTTCTCAGGTCGACGTGGCATTGCACTTCAATCAACGAGAAGTCAGCTTGTGTTCGTCGGATTGCGCAGCGGTGTTGCTGCGGTGAAGACTTATCGCAACTCACAGTATTACGAAAATGTGCGCACCTACATCTACGTTTTTATCGCGTTTGCGTGCTCACGCTTTTCGCATGATGAAGAGATAGTTGAATCCGCGTAGGTAGAAGTTCCCGTCCTCGGCGGCTTTGCGGAAATTGCCCATCTCTAACGTCTTGTTGTGCCGGATGACGCTGACGATGTCTACCGGCTCAAAAACCTCGCGGAGCATTCCGAACAACTCGAAACCCAGTGGGTGGAAAGCCCCGCCGGTTTTGTTGTGTTCGTAGCTGTCGCTGACATAGAGCGCCATGTGTCGGCCGGGTTTCAGGATCCGGTGGATCTCCCCGATCACCGCCCGCATCGCGGCGTAGTACGACCCGTCTTTGGCCTCGAGCTTGCCGATGTCGCGGGGGTCGGGGCCGTAATCCAGGTGCGTCGAATAGGGCGGGTCTATGAACACAAAATCAGCCTTGCCCGAAAGTTCCGGCGGAAGCTTTTTGGCGTCGACGCGGAAAATGTCCTTCCGGGTCGGGTGCACGTCATACCCCAGCGCCTTTCGGCCCAGATCACGCGCGACATCCAGCGTCGTCCCGCTTCCGCAGCACGGATCGACCACCAGTTCCTTCGGCTTCGTGTATCGCTGCAGCAGATTCCAGATGATGTAGCTGGGCGTCGCGCCTTTGTACGTGGGGTCCCCCTGAACGCCGTCTCCATAATGCTGGGACGGATAATCCCAGAGCGTGGTCGGCTGCAGGCGCAGGGGTGGTTTTCGGAAGTTCATGTCCGAGCGATTCCGGCGAGCGTCGGCCCTACGACGGCGGGAGCGCCACGCTCGCGGGGGCGTTTAAGCTGCGGACGCGCGCCTTGGGGCCGGTCGGGAAATTGTTCTCGCGACCGATCTGCATGCCCCGCGCCATCGCGATCACGCCCGTGCGGGCCAGTTCCGTGATACCGTACGGCTTGACCAGTTCGATGAACGCTTCGATTTTGGCTTCGGTGCCGGACAACTCGACGATCACGCCGGTCTTGGACACGTCGACCACTTTCGCCCGGAACAGGTTGGCGACCTCGATCACCTGCGACCGCTGTTCCGGCCCGACCCCGATGGTGATCAGCGCCAGGTCGCGCTCGATGTAGGCCGAGTCTTTGAAGTCGCGGACCTTCACCACCGGGACCAGCTTGGCCAGCTGCTTGCGGACCTGCTCCAGCGTGTTTTCGTCGGCGGTGACGACAATGGTCATCCGCGACAGCTCGGGGTTCTCGGTCCGGCCGACGACCAGGGAATCGATATTAAAACCACGGGCGGCAAACATGCCGGCCACATTCGCCAGGACACCCGGCTCGTTCATCACCAACGCTGAAATCACGTGACGCATAGCACTCCGATGCAAGTAGGGCCTCAGAGTGTACGGGATTGCGAATCCCATCGCAAAGTTCGCCCGTATCGCGTGGATTCGCAGTTGCCCGCTTATACCGCGCTAACAGTCTTCAAATAAAAACGTCACGCGGTGCCGGGTGCGTCGAAAAAATCGAGTTGCGGCTATGATCCGACGGTGGAAACCGCTCTGCATATGAACATGAAACTACCGAAAATCCTTTATGCCGTCGTGTTGTGTCTGACCGTCACGTTTGTAAGCGTCGATGCCCGGGCGGAGTTGACCCGGCCTATCCCGGCGGTCACGCGAATCGTCATCATCACCATCGACGGCTGCCGGCCGGACCTGCTATTGCGGGCGAACACGCCGTTCATTCACAGCCTGCTGCCCGCCGCCAGCTTCAGCTTCTGGGCCCGCACGACGGCCGAGTCGGTGACGCTCCCGTCGCACGCCAGCCTGCTGACCGGCGTCCCGCCGACCAAGCACGAGATCCAGTGGAATAAAGACCTGCCGCTCGAACACCCGGTCTACCCGGCCTACCCGACGCTGTTTCAGCTGGCAAAAAAAGCCGGATACACCACCGCGATGGTGGCGGGTAAAAGCAAGTTCATCAACCTGGCAGTGCCCGGCTCGCTGGACTGGAAATTCATCCCCGGCGAAACCAAGATCGAAGACGCGGACGTGGTTGAGCAGGCCATTCGGATCATCAAGGAGCACCAGCCGCAGGTGTTGTTCGTACACTTCCCGAGCACGGATAATTCGGGTCACGCCAAGGGCTGGGCTTCACCGGACCAGATGGCCACGCTGGAGCGCGTCGACGGCTGCGTCGCGCAGATTTTTAAAACGCTCGCCGACCAGAAGCTGACGGATTCAACGGTGGTGCTCGTGACCGCCGACCACGGCGGCGCCGGTCGCGTGCACGGCCCCGAGGACGCCCGCAGCCGGCACATCCCGTGGATCATGGTCGGTCCGGGCATTCGTAAAAATCTCGACCTGACCACCTACAGCGACCTAATCATCGACACCGAAGACACGTTCGCGACCGCCTGCTATCTGCTGGCGATCCCGATCGAACGAAAAGTCGACGGCAAGCCGATCACGCAAGTGGTCCAGCGGGACGAGCTGCTTCAGGAAAAATGATAAGACCTCAGAAAAAAGGGTAAGATAAAAGACCGATGTGGATCTCGGAGTTGTGGATTGATCTGATCGAGAGCACGATCACCCTGGTGACGACCCGCAACCCCGACGCTCCGGCCAAGGGATTTCGGCTCGTATTCGAACAGGTCGGGGATATTTCCCTCGACCGGTATCACGCGATCGACGATCCCGAGCTGGCTCACTTTTCACCCGTGCACGTGAAGTCGCTGCCGAATAAATCCCGCGCCCGCTTCCGCCTGGACACCGGCGACGCCAGACTCGTCTTCGAAGCACACGTGAAACAGAAGTTTACGCCGTTGGACGGAAAGCACCTCGGAGACACGGAACTGTTCGTGGTGGATTCTTAAGCGATCTTCGCAAGTGACGATCCGCGGTCTAAAGACACGCGGCTTTAGAGGAACATCTGTTTCCAAGCCGCGGTCTTCAGACCGCGGGTCGCAGTCCGTAGTCACGCGCCCGCACGTCACAGCGTCGACTGTGCCACCGGGCAAGTCGCCGCAAAAAACTCGGCCATCGTGACAACGACGTTCCGCGGTCTGAAGACGCGCGGCTTCAACGGACATCGTCTTTCCAAGCCGCGGGGCTTCAGACCGCGGATCGCAATCCGTCGCGAATCGCACGTCATCGCATCGTCTGCGTCAGTGACGCGAGATACGTTAACGTGAACAGCTCGGCCATCGTGACAGCGATCATCGCCGCGGTACCGCCTTGCCAGCGGGGGGTCTGTCGGGTCCGGCCGTGCATGATAAAGATCCAGCCCATCGCGATCGCCAGCAGCACCGTGGCGAGGATCATGCCCGGGATGATGATGATCAGCACCGTGATCAGCGTCATCTTCATGCCGAGCGCGAGCGCGAGCAGCAGCAACCCCGCCGATGCGGCGCCGGCCGTGCCCACGTAGAACGGACCCGCGTGGGGCCGCGTGTCTAGTGATTTTTCCGGTGTTCGGAGGACCTGCCTTCCCTGGGTCAGATACGCCGGCTGTTTCTGCGCCTTCGTGACAGTTGGTGTTTCGTCGGGCATTTCAGAGAGACTCATTTCGCCTTCGCCAGTGACGCTTTCACGTCGGATTCGGTCGTGGTGTCTTCCCCGCTCGCGCCGCCGGCGGTGAACCCGCTGATCATCCGCGCGATCAATGCCGTCCACCCGGTCTGATGGCTCGCGCCGCAACCGCGACCGGTGTCGGCGCAGAAATATTCGTTGAACAGCACCAGTTCCTTCCAGTTCGGGTCCGAGGCGTACCGCGGATCCCCGTTATGGCACGGCCGGTGCCCGTTCTTGTCCGGCAGGAACAGCTTTGCCAGCCGGACGCTCAACGCCCGGGCCACTTCCTTTAACGTCATCAGTTCCCCCGAACGCGTCGGGAACTCGACCTTTAGTTCGTCGCCGTAGAAGTAATGGTAGCGCTCGAGCGCTTCGATGATCAGAAAATTGATCGGGAACCAGATCGGCCCGCGCCAGTTCGAGTTCCCGCCGAACAAGGAAGACGTGGACTCGGCCGGTTCGTAGTCGACGCGCCATTCCTTCCCGTCGGCGGCGTACACGTACGGGTGGTCGGCGTGAAACTTGGAGACCGACCGCAGCCCGAACGGGGATAAAAATTCGTTCTCGTCCAGCATGTACGCCAGCACACGCAGCAGCCGTTCCTTGCTCGGGACGGCCAGCAGATAGCTCGCGGTGGTCCGGTCCGCGCCGACGCCCCGCTCGGCCATGTAAGTGATGTTTTTCGCCAGGTCCTGCCGGTTGTCGAAGAACCATTTCATCCGGTGCTTGAAACCCTTGAGCTTGTCGATCTGGTCGACCTGCAGGTTCTCGACCGCGATCAGCGGAATCAAACCCACGAGCGACCGGACTTTTAAAGGGGTCGCACCGCTGTCCATGTAAATCTGGTCGTAATAGAACCCGTCGGTCTCGTCCCACAGGCCGTTCCCGCCGAGGGTGTTCATCGCGTCGACGATGGCGATGAAATGCTCGAAGAACTTGCTGGCGATGTCTTCGTAAGCCGGGTCGGTCATCGCCAGTTCCATCGCCATCGCGAGCATGGTTCCGCAGTAGAACGCCATCCACGCGGTGCCGTCGGCCTGTTCGAGCGTCCCGCCCGTGGGCAGCGGCTGCGAGCGGTCGAACACACCGATGTTGTCGAGCCCGAGGAACCCGCCGGCAAAAACATTTTTGCCGCTCGGGTCTTTGCGGTTCACCCACCACGTGAAATTCAACAGCAGCTTCTGGAACACGCGTTCGAGAAACAGCGTGTCCCGCTTGCCCCGCGGGGCGGTCATCTTGTAAACCCGGAAACAGGCCCAGGCGTGTACCGGCGGATTGACGTCGCCGAACGCGAATTCATAAGCCGGCAACTGCCCGTTGGGGTGCATGTACCATTCGCGGAGCAGCAGCAGCAGTTGCGTCTTAGCCAGCCCCGGGTCGATCCGGGCGAACGTGATCAAATGGAACGCCAGGTCCCAGGCGGCGAACCAGGGGTATTCCCATTTGTCGGGCATGCTCAGCACGTCGCGGGCGAAAACGTGTTTCCAGTCCGAGTTCCGACCCCGCTTGCGACCCTTGGGGGGTGCCGGCTGCTCGGGGTCACCGGTGAGCCATTCTTTAACGACGTAATAATAAAACTGTTTCGACCAGAGCAGCCCCGCGTATGCCTGCCGGGCGACCAGACGGGCCTCGTCCGAAACAGTCGCCGGAATGTGCCGGGAATAAAACGCGTCCGCCTCGGCGATCCGCTTGGTGAAGATCTTGGCAAAGTCCGGCCCGAACGGCTGGGCCGGCGCTTCGTCCAGCGCGGTCAACCGGAGGCGGATTTTCATCTCCGCGCCGGCGGGCATGTTCATCGCGTAATACGCCGCCGCCTTGGTGCCGACGTTCGCCGGGTTCACCACCTCGGCCCGGCCGGTCGTGACGTAGGTGTGAAATCCGTCTTTCACGTACGGCGAATAATTCTCGGCCCCGAACAGCTTCGAGACGTTGGTCTCGTTGTCGGTGAAGATCAACTGCGGGCCGTCCCCGTTGGAGACCGACTCGGCGTCGAACCGGAATTTTTTCAGCGTCGCGTGATCGGCCAGGATGCTGGTCGGGCCCATCTTGCTGAGCTTCGGTTTGCTCGCGTCGTTCTCCAGCGTGACCCCCCAGGACCACGTGTTGCGAAACCAGATCGTCGGCAGCAGGTGCAGCACCGCGGTGTCGGGACCGCGGTTGCTGGCGGTGATGCGGATCAAAATGTCGTCCGGGGAATTCTTCGCGTATTCGACTTGGATGTCGAAGTATTTGCTGTCGTCGAATACCCCCGTGTCGGCCAGTTCGTATTCGCTATCCTGCTTGCCCCGACGGCGGTTTTCTTCCACCAGTCTATCGTACGGGAACTCCGCCTGCGGGTACTTGTACAACCCTTTTACGTAGGAATGTGTCGGCGTGGAGTCCAGGTAGTAATAGCATTCCTTGCAGTCTTCGCCGTGATTTCCCTCGGGGTTGGTCAGGCCGTAGAGCCGTTCTTTCAAGATCGGGTCGCGGTCGTTCCACAGCGCGATCGAAAAACAAAGCCGGCACTCGCGGTCGGTAAACCCCAGCAGCCCGTCTTCCCCCCAGCGGTACGCCCGGCTCCGCGAATCGTCATGACTCAAATAGGCCCAGCAGTCCCCGTCGGCCGAATAATCTTCACGAACGGTTCCCCACTGCCGCTCGGCTAGATACGGCCCCCAGCGTTTCCAGTTTTTGGCCCGGCTCTCGTCTTCGAGCAAACGAGCAGTTTCTGCATCGGGGGAGGCGTCGTTCGGCATCGCCGGAGTATAGAGGCGATCGCCGCAGATGGTACGCCCGGCGATTCGCCGCGATCATCCAGCTAAAGGGTGGTTTCAAATCCGACGACGCCGGTCTTGGTTCACACCTTGGATGTTAAAGTCCGAAATCCCGGTTTAGCGGCTGTCCCGCAGGGACGCGTCTTGTCCCGGCGAAAAGCGTCCCTGCGAGACAGCCGCTAAACTTTATCTCAACGCTTTCAAACGAAATTATTCCTGCGGTTCGGGCAGCATCACTTCCCAGCCTCCCCCGAGTGCTTTGTAGACTGCGACCAGATCCGTCGAAATGTTACGGTCGCTCTGGGCGAGCGAATCTTCGGTACCGAATTCGTCGCGCTCGGCTTCCAGGACGGTCAGGAAATCGGTGATCCCCTGGTTGTATTGCTGCGTGGCCAGATCGACGGCCTTGTGCGACGAAGCTGCCGCGTCCGCCAGTGCCCGATGGCGTTCCTGCTCCGTGCGATACGACGCGAGCGAATCTTCGACATCCTTCAGCGCGGTCAGCACGGTCTGCTGATAATTCGCGGCCGCCTGTGCCTGTTGTTCGTTCTTCACGGAGATGTTGAACCGGATCCGACCGGCGTCGAAAATCGGCCAGTTCACGCCCGGCGACAAGGACCAATACCGGCTGCCCCAGTCGGCGATGTGCTTCGGTTTGCTGGCGTCGAACCCGAACGCCGCGGTCAGGCTGAACTTCGGGAACAGGTCGGCGGTCGCCTGCCCGATGCCTGCCGTCGCCGAGGCGAGTTGCCGTTCGGCCCGGCGGATGTCGGGCCTTCGACGTAGCAGATCAGAAGGCAACCCGATCGGAACCTCGGGTGGTACGCTCGGGATGTCGGCGATTTTGGTCAATTCCGGGATCAGTGCTTCGGGGTCTTCGCCGAGCAATACACCCAGCGAATGGATCGAGATGCGGATCTGTGCGTCGAGCGACGGGATCGCCGCCGCGGTGGTCGCCACCTGCGTGGCCTGCCGGGCGACGTCCAGGTCGGTCACGAAACCGGCCTGCTGCCGGGACTGTGTCAATGACAACGTCTGCCGCTGCGACTCCAGGTTCCGGGTCGCGATCACCAGTTGGCGTTGAAACCCGCGGAGCTGAACGTAAGTCCGAGCGACCTCGGCCATCAGGGTGACCAGTGCATCGCGCTGATCTTCCTGCGCCGCCTGAATGTCGTAGATGGCCCCTTCGACGGCCCGGCGCTGCCCGCCGAACACGTCAATTTCCCAGGTCGAATCGAAGCCGACTTCGTATAAATTCGTATCCACGCCCGGAAACCCGCCGCTGGATCCGAACGCGCTCTGCGGCCCGCCCGAGTGTGACGCAGCGGTGTTTAATGACTTGGATTTCTGCTGGGCGGGAACCGTCAGCTTGCCGCCGGCCGCGGTCCCGCCCGATCCGCCGGAACTGCTCCCGCCGCTGCTTCCACCGCCGAACGCGCCGGCGGGAATGCTGACATTCTTGCTGCCGTGCGCGCGTTGGTATCCGCCGGCCACGTTCAAGTCGGGCAGCAGATCACTACCGGTCACACCCCGCTGTGCGCGGGCCTGCCGCACTCGCGACGCCGCTTCCTGCAGCGTGTAACTTCCTTTGTTGGCCCGTTGAATCAACGACTGCAGTTCGGGGTCCCGAAAGGTCGTCCACCATTCCACCGGCGGGGTCGCGATCGTGCTGACCGTGCTCGCCTGCGTCGTAGCAGCCGGCTGAGTCTCGCCGAACGACGAATTGACCTTCACCTCCGGCGCTTTGTAATTCGGACCGACCATGCAGCCGGAGATGCCGGCAACGGCGGAACATAAAATCAGCGATACCCGTCGGGCAATTGGAGTCGTCATAACTGGTTTTCTGCGAGCGATCACAACAAGGCCGTCCCCGGTCACGGCATCGTAGGCGGGTCGCAGAAAACCGTCGAGATAAATTCTTGCCCTCGCGGTTCGCAGCATGCGAGGGGATTTGCCTGCCGCTCAATTCGTCGGAAACAGTTTGCTGCGGAGCAGGCTGATGCCTTGAGACATCATGGACTGATCCGGAACGGTCCCGCCGGGCGTCAGGTGGTTGATCACTTCAGGAAGGATCTGCGCCAGATGCCCGGACACGACGTCGGCCGGCAGTCCGAACTTTGTCGCCAATTGCTGAATTTGCGCAGATCCCAACGCCGAGCTGATCTGGCTCCCGTTAACTGGTTGATTCGGGCCACCGCCGATCCAGGACTGAACCGCCGACCCGAGCCCGCCGGCTTTCAGTTGATCGATCATCCCAGTCAGCCCGCCGGTCTGCGGGTTGTTCATGGTCGACAGAACATGATCGAGCAACCCGGTGTGCGTGTCGTTCGCCGACGATGTTCCAGAGTTTCCAGTCGCCGCGTGCAACAGCGTATCCAGCAGTCCCATGTTGTTTCCTTGTCTTGAGCACCAAAAGCATTTGAATCAAGTGAGCTTGGAACTTATCATCATCGGCAGCAAATTTCCAAAACAATCACTTCGCTGACCGTGGTTTACAGCAATAAAGGAACCGCCCGATGAAAAAACACAGCTCGCTCGCGTCTCAATGGTTGTTTGCCGGCATTTCACTGTTGCTATGTCTCACCGCGATGCCGGTTCGCGCCGCCGATGCCCCGGCTAAGCTCGACTTGAATACGGCAACCGAGGAGCAGCTCAAAGAGTTGCCCGGTGTCGGCGCGGCTACGGCCAAGAAGATCATCGACGGTCGACCGTACAAAGCTGTCGACGGGCTGACGGACGCGGGTCTGAGCGACAAAGTTATTGAAAAGATTGCGCCGCTGGTCACCGTTACCGCGCCGAAGGCTGCGGCAAAACCGGTGAAACCGTCGACCCCGGCCGCCAGTGGCGCGCCCGACGCCAAGGTCGATCTGAACACTGCTACCGAAGAGGAATTAAAAGATCTGCCCGGCGTCGGGGCCGCCACGGCCAAGAAAATCATCGCCGGCCGGCCTTATAAGTCGGTCGATGGACTGGCCGACGCGGGCGTGAACACGAAGGAGATTGAAAAATTGACGCCGTTGGTGTCCGTTTCGGTGGCCGGTTCGATGTCGAAGACGGCCGCGAAGCCGACCAGAACAGCGCCGAACACCGCGGCGGCAGACGCGCCGATGTCCGGCGCTAAGGTCGATTTAAACACCGCGACCGAAGCCGAGCTGAGAGAACTGCCCGGCGTCGGTGCCGCCACGGCCAAGAAAATCATCGCCGGCCGGCCTTATACGAAGGTCGAGGCCCTTGCCGACGCCGGTGTCAGCGGGAAGGAAGTAGATAAATTGACGCCGCTCGTCAGTGTGTCCGCCCCGGCCGTCACCGAGAAGTCGGTGAAGACGACCAAAGCGCCGGCCGAGGATCCGGCAATCGCCGCGAAAGTGGATCTGAATACGGCGACCGAAGCCGAATTGCGGGAACTGCCCGGCGTCGGGGCCGCGACGGCAAAGAAAATCATCGCCGGTCGCCCGTACGCGAACGCGGCGGCGCTCGCCGATGCGGGTGTCAGTGCGAAAGAGGTCGAAAAGCTGACGCCGTTGGTGACTGCGAACGCCGCCGCAGTCGCCGAAAAACCAAAGAAATCGACCGCGGTTACAGCGGCCGAAACAGCCGCCAAGGTTGACAAGGTGGACCTGAACACCGCCACCGAAGACCAACTGAAAGAGTTGCCCGGCGTAGGCCCGGCGACGGCCAAGAAGATCATCGCAGGCCGGCCGTATACCAAGGTCGAAGGACTCGCCGATGCCGGGTTGAGTGCCGGCACCGTCGAAAAGCTGACGCCGTTGGTGACGGTGTCAGTCCCCGCGCCCGCGGTCGCCGAAAACGCCACCAAAACAACGACGGCCGAAAAAACAACGACTGTCGAGAAGAAGCCGGCGGACGTGACCGACGCCCCGCCCGTCACCAAGGTCGACCTGAACACCGCCACCGAGAAGGAACTTCAGGAGTTGCCCGGCGTACGCCCGGTCACGGCCAAAAAGATCATCGCCGGCCGCCCGTATGCTGCCGTGGCTGACCTGCAAAAGGCCGGGGTCAGCGAAACCGAGACGAGCAGGCTGACCCCGCTCGTCGAAGCCATTCCGGCGAAGGCTGTCGCCGGGACGACCGCTGACAAAGGCGCTGTGGATAAAGAAGACGTCGACGAAAAAGCGTCGGCCCAAACGCCGCCCGTCGCCGGCATGGTCTGGGTCAACCTAGACTCGAAGATCTACCACTTCACCGGCGACCGCTGGTACGGCAAGACCAAGCAAGGCAAGTTCATGACCGAGGCCGACGCGAAAGCGGCCGGTTACCGGGCGGCCGTCGTGGAAAAAGGCAAAGCACCGGTCGAGAAGAAAGCAGCCTGATCGCCGCATTTCGTCGGGCCGGACCGGCGCGACGACGACCGACCCGTGATCGAATCGGTGTCCAAACAAAAAGGCCCACGCCACAAACTGGCGCGGGCCTGTGCTTTGGTTTTTTTAAATCGCTGATTAACCCGCGCGGGCGAGGCCGCGGGCGTTCATGTCCACGAACTCGGCGCCGACGGCCCAGGTGCGGTCCTCGCACTGCCGGCAGGCCACGATGCGGATCAATCGGGTCCGTTTGATCGGACCGCGTCCGATGCGGATGCGCTGCTGTTCACCGACACGCAACGGCTCGGTAGTATCGAACCCGACGCCCAGCCGCGACAGGTTCTGGACCATCACTTCCCAGCCCTCATTCTCGTCCGGGCCGTGCATGACCATCGGGGTGCGGACCGGCAACAGCCAGCCGAGCGTTTCACCGACCAACCGGCTCCGCCGGCGGCGTTCGTTCGACGGGGCACTAAACTCACTCGTCAGCGTCAGGGTTGGGGCCATGACGTTGGTTATCGGCTGTTGATCGAGAAAATCGTGAAACGCTTTCGTGACGATTCTGCCATGGCCGGCTGTTGTAGGGATTCCAACGGATCTCCATGCGTTTTATACGAAACGCGACTCCGTAACAGCCCCGTCCCGGCAGGGCGGGGATCGATCGGTCGATCACGCAGCGACCGGTTCGATCCGCGGCCTTCCGGCCTCGGCTATTAAAGATGGCGCTGCATAATTTCCGCGCGTCGCACCAGGGACTGCGGATGATTCAGAACGCTCTCGATCACTGACTCCTTCGCATCGAGATGAATCACGAATTATCCCAGCCGTCTCGCTCGCTTCGCAGATCAGAAATGATTACCTGTCCAGATCGTTGATGCTTCGCTTTACCGACCGCGTCCCACATCGAAGCGCGTTTCGGCTCCGCCACTTTTAGGTCGTCGGCTAAATAGACAATGAGAATATCCCCGGGTGCCGCGCCCTCGAGTTCACGGGGCGCCTCGATTCGATGCCGGTCGAATGTGGATTTGAACGTGACCATGGTGCGATAGAGTTTACCGGTGTCCGGTGAAACGGCCGAAGTGAAATTTTTAAGGTTGGGCGGTCAACAGAACGTTCTTGACCAACGCCTCGCAGTACGCCGGGGTGTAGCCGTAGATCCCCCAGCTGTTGGTGCTGAGCAGCCCGGTGGTCAGATCGAGCCGGCTGTAGATGACGCGACCTTTCCCGTACTTCAACACCTGCACTGACGGGCCGTCTTCCTTCTTGAGTTTTTCCAGCACATAGCTCCGCGCGGCCGGCTTCATCAGGTTGTCGAGGTTCGGCTTTCCACCGGCGACCAGCGGGTCGGTGAAGGCGATCGGTTTCAACGGCGTGTCTGGGAACGCCTTGGCGATCAAAAGCGCTTCTGCCGAATGGGCGAACGCCTCGGACCCGCCGCAGGCGTCGATCAGCAGCGTCCCGCCCGATTCGACGTACGCCCGGGCCGCGGTGACGTCGGCGTCGGGGAACAGCGCGGCCGCGTTGCCGGTGATGACCGCGACCGGCGCGTCGGCCGGTTTTAAATCCCGAAGCTGAATCGTCGCCGTCTTCACGGCTTGGTTGGTGGTCCACTGGAAATACCGGGCGAACCGCGTCCACGCGTACGGCTCGGGGTCCCAGGCGCCGTCGTATTTGATCCGCGCGACGTTCACCGTCGCCGTGGGCGACAGGGTCGGCTCGTCGAGGTACGGCGAATCCAATCGGTTGCGGAAATTGCTGCGACCCGCGGCCCAGACGAAAAGGTTTACGCCGAACTGAAACGTTTCCTTCTTCGCCCGCAGCATCCGCTCCTGCCAGGCCGGGGAGATATCGCCCGGCGAATGCACCATCAGAATGCGTGTCCCGTTGCTCAGCATGTTTAGCTTCGGCGGGTTCGCCAAGTGATAGTTCACCGAAAATAATTCGTGAGTGGCGGGCACGTCCTGCATCGCAAACTGCGGCCACAGCTTTTTCGCCAGGTCGGCGGCGAAATCGTTGAACTCCCTGCTGCCGCTGTCGGCGTGGGTGAAGATCAGCCCACCGGCGTCGGCGTAACTCCGCAGCTTGTTCACGTCGTCGTCGCTCAGCTTCATCGCCTGATGGCTTGCCACGTACAGAATCGGCGCGTCCATCCAGTCCGACCAGGGCCTCTCGAAACTGACCACCTGCCAGTTCAAGGGCCGTTCGAGTTCCCGCGAGGCGAACCGCGTGAGGTTTGCCAGATCGCGCGGCCGGTTATCCCAGAACGGATCGACCCGCAGCTTGTTCATCAGCACCGGGTGTCGACCGCGGGTGAGAAACAGGACCGTGTATGACGTGTCGATCAGTGCTTCGGGCCCGTCGTTGGCCCGGCCCCAGGACCCGTTGGCGGCCTGGTACGGCAGGATCTGCCCGGCGATTTCGGTGTACCAATCGTGAGTGCCGAAGAATTTGAATCCGCTCGCCAGCGCGCAGCGCTCGATGCCGTAGGCGGTGTAACCGAGATAGTGCAACTCGGGGGTAAAAATGTTCGTCACGTTGTCGCCGGTCTCCAGCCATTTCAGTCCCGCGGCCAGCGCCGGTGAGTACGGCGGGCGGCCGACCCGAGTGCCCAGCGCCGGGGCGTCGAGCCACTCGTGAGTGACCAGCAGCGACGACACGCCCGCGCACGTCATCGCCAGCGTCCCCTTGCCCGCGGCATTGGAATAAAACCACTGCCCGTTGTTCAACTCACACCCGAGCCAGTGTTTCTCGACCGCTTTCCAGTACGGCGTCGGGACTTCGACGCCCGCCTCGGCGCCGGACCAGACCCCGAGCAATCCGTATTGACTGTTCGAGTTGTCCCACGGCGCCAGGGCCGGCGCTTGCGGATAGGCCGGCCCGGTCGGTGTTTCGCTTTGCAGCGGGTCGTACTTCGGCGGCGGTTGGGTCGGCAGGGGCGGCGGGGGCGGGGGAATCAATGGGACGGGGATCTCGCCGTTGTCGTAGTAGAAAACACTCGGTCCCGTGCGCGGGGTGGTCGGGGGCGCAGACGGCTCGGTCGGTCGGGGCCCGCCGGAGTTGCCGCGGTCGTCGAGCGACTGCATCACCGCAACCACCGGTACTTTGCTGGCATCCAGTTGCGCCGCTGTTTTGTCGCCGGTCGTGGGATCGGTCCGTGCGCCCGGTGCGGCACCCGCGGGAGCGGGATTGGCGTACCGGTCGTCGTAAGTGTACGCGCCTTCGCTCGCCGCTTTTACCAGCCACGCGACGTCGGCCCGCAGCGCCGGCCGGTCCTCGGCCCGGTCGTACACCGCCAGCGCGGCCGCTCGCAGGCTCCGCGCGTAGACCACCGGTGACATTGGTTTGCCCGGATCGGTCTCCAGCGGAAATGATTTAAGCGTCTGAATCGCCTCGGCGATCAGCGGGCCGTGAATACTCAACCGCGGGTCGGGCGAACCTTCGCTGGCATGCAGCAACGCGTAGACACAAAGCGCGTCGAGCCCCTGGTGCTGGACCGTGTCGGCCGGGCGGCCGTCGTCGATCTGGCCGTTGACGAACTTGGAGATGAGAAACCCGATCCCGCGGTCGAGTGCGAGGCCGATTTGCCGGTCGGCCTCGTGGCCCGCGAACACGGCCGCGGGCGGCAACGCCGACGAGACGGGGGACTGGGCGGTCGCCTGCGTCGTTGCGGGAATGAGCACCGTTCTGGCCGGCTCGGTGGTCGGCGGCATCGTCACCGGTTGCGGCGGGGAGCGTTGTGCCGCGTCCGGAACGTACGCCTGCTGCGGCGGGAGTGTCGGAGCGGTTGCGATCGGGGTCGGCCTGGTGGTCGCAGACTTCACAGCGGCCGGGTTTTCGGTCGCCGGGTTGTAATACCCCAGCGACGTCTCGGTTTTGGTCAGCAGCATCCCGTAGACGCGTTCCTGGGACGCCTTGGCGTCTTGTATCAGGTCGAACAGGGCCGGGTCGTGAATCGGGTGCGCCCCGGCCAGCTGTTGCAGCGCGCGATATTTCTCGTGACCGCCCTTGAGGTCACCGGCCAGGACCCTGGACTCGGCCTCGGCCTTTAGAGCATAAAAATCTGATCGGTGTTGCTGTTCGAAGGCCGCATCTTCCGTGCTGATGGTGGTCCCACTGACCGGCGCGCCGCGAAGGGAATAGCCGACGAACACCGCGCCGCCGATCAGACAGAGCGAAGCTGCGGCAGTAGTGGCAATTAGAAGCGGATGGTTGCCCGCCCAGGACGCACGCCGAAGGGTCGAAGCAGAGGCAGACGGGGCGTGGGATACTGCGGCCGGAGTCGATCGCTCTTCTCGGAGCAATCGCGTAAGCGATTTGCCGCAATTCGGGCAACTCAGCTGGGCGAGCGTATCCGGATCGGCCGTGACGGATTGCCCGCACCCGGGGCATACAATCGTGCGGTTCATCAGCTGCCTCAACGGCTTCTCGACCAGCCAGCTATTATGGGCTCGGGCGGATCATCAATTCGACTTGGTTCCCGTCCCGGTCGGGTCGGGCTTGGTCGGCTTCGGCGGGGCGTGGGGCCTTGGAATCGGAAGCCCGGTCCCGCCGCCGGGAAACGTTGGTGTGGTCTGATTGAACTGTCCGTTCAGACCGGTGTTGACGCTCGTCCCGCCGAGGTCGGAAACCGCTGATCCGTAATCGGCATTGAGCACGTCGCTGGCGCGACCGGCCACTCGGTCGGCGTCATTGAGGATCGCGCCCCAATCCTTGTCGCTTTTTGCCAGCGGCATAAATACCTCGGCCGCGTCGTGAATCTTCTGACACGTCGTGATGTCGTCGCCGAGATCTCTCCTGTTTTGCCCCGACAGGCCGTTCTTCTTCGAAATGTTCTGCGTCACATATTGCCCGTTGATCACCACAGTGCTGGGGGTGTTCGTGACGTAGTTGGCGTGCTTGTCGATGTCGTCGACCCGCGACCACATGCCCTTGAGCGCGTTGGTTAAAAGGTTTCTTGAATGATCCAGCAGCGAGTTGGAAACCTGTGTCGTCTTGTCGTCGTTGCCGTAGGCGATGACGTCCAGTTGGTCGAGGCCGACGACCTGTTCGAGCACGGGCCAGATCTGGGTCAGATTCTGTGAAACGACTGCGGCCTTCAGCTTCGGGGACAAGGCGGACAGGTCGTCGTCCAGCATGGCCGCAAAGGCGTCCTTCCGCCTGTCGTGGTCCATCAGGTCGATCGGGCCGGTTTTGTCCGTTCCCGCGCCGATGGTTTTGGGCACGTACGTGGTGCCCTTGGCCCGGGCGAACAGTTCACCGGTCCAGGTCGCCAGCGCCAGTTCGTGCGGGTCTTTGGTTTCTTTCAACGCCGACTTGAAGGTCGCCGCGGCTGCCGACATCGACTTCATCCCGACCTGAGCTTCGCCTTTGAGCATGGTGACTTGGAACCTGCTGAACCCGGCGGCGGCGGGGCCGCGCATCGCGAGTAGCTTGCTCGCCGTTTTCACCGCGGCAGGATACTGCTTCTGGTCGAGTTCATTTTGCAGCTCAGTCATCGGCGGCGCGTCGACCGCCGTCCCGGTAGCCGGCTTGGTCGTGGCGTCCGCCGGCAGGGGTGCGGCGATGGGTTTAGCGGGCGGTGCCAGCGGTGCGCGCGGGAGCACCGGGCCCGGTCTAACGGGTTGATTCGGTTTGACGTACGGCGTATTGGGTTGATTCTGCCCCGAGCAAAGGGCCGACGGCAGTCCCAGAAAGCTTGTCGCCAGGAAAAGCCGTGATAACGTCGGTCGAGCTTTCATAAACTTACCTGTTTGCGATGGCCGTCAGATGCCCGCGGGGCCAGAGACGCGACCCGGTTTGTTCTAAGCGGCTTGGACACTGTAACTTCCCCGTGCATGTCTATACTATCGAATTCCCGAATCTGACGTGCGAAGGTCAAAAATAGAAAAAGCGGTGTACCCCCTCGCGGTCCTCGTCCGGTTAGGTATAATTCCGAGCGACGGTGGAGGCCCTTAAAAGGGTCACACACGCGTCCGGTTCGATCGGCCTTTAGCTGGCTACAGCTCCCGAAGCGAACCGAAGTCTCTTTTGTTGCGGCACGCAATCGCCGTCTCCTGCGGATTTCCCTCGCTTATGTGCCCTTGCGGGCTGCGAGGCCTTCCGTAAGCCACGACGATCCGGCTCGAAGATTCAGACACGGCTGATTCCTGGAAGTTTGGGTTAATCCCATTCGTCGAAGAATCAGTTGCTTTGATCTCGGTCCGGCGGCCACACGAGGAAAGACAGAATGGCTACCGATCCGCGCTACCTGGTCGATTCCGGCCGGGAAATTTTCACCGGCAATGAACTCCTGATCAAAGGCGCCCTCGAAGTCGAGGGCGGTGTCCACCTGTTGACCGGCTACCCCGGGTCTCCCGTGGCCGGCTTCTTCGACATCATGGGCGACATCAGCGATCTGCTGAAAGCCAAGGGCATTCGCGCCTTCCAAGCCAACAACGAAGCGCTCGGTGTTGCCGCGGTGAACGGCAGCCAGATGATGGCCGCCCGGTCGATCGTGGCTTTCAAAAGCGTCGGGACGCACGTCGCCTCGGACGCGCTGGCGCTGGGGAACATGGCCGGGTCGCACCCCGACGGCGGGGTGGTCGTCATCAGCGGGGAAGACCCCTGGTGCGACAGCACGCAGGTCCCGGCCGACAGCCGGTTCCTGTTCGAGCACCTCCGCATGCCGGTCGTCGAACCGGGCACCGCGCAGGAACTTAAAGACTGGATCAACCTCAGCTTCCAATTAAGCCGGGCGGCGGGGCTATACATCGGGTACATCGTCACGGTCGCCCACGCCGACGGCGGCGGCACCGTCCAATGTCATAAAAACCAGTGGCCCGAGCAGAACACGAACCTGCCGGTCGAATTGGAAACCGCGAAGATTCCGCTGCAGAAAATGGTCCTGCTTCCCCCGCGGACCTGGCAGAAGGAACTGCAAACCGACGAACGTTTCGCCCTGACAATGGCCAAGGCGCGTGAACTGGGAGTGAATGAAATAGTTGGTCGTCGTCAGTTGGTAGTTGGTAGTGGAGAAAAGGAAAAACCCTCTTCACTTACAACTAACAACTACCCACCATCAACTGTCCCCGTACCAACTTCCCCTCTCGGCTTCATCGTGACCGGGGCGGCCGGGCCGTATTTGAATCACGTGCTTAGCGACATTGGTCTGCTCGGCGAGTTTCCGATCCTGCAGATGGGCATGAGCTACCCGGTCGACGTCGAACTCGTGGCCGAGTTCAGCAAGACCTGTAAGCACATGGTCGTGATCGAGGAACGCCGAAGCTTCTTGGAAAAGAACATTCGTGACGCGGCGTTCAAGCACCTGTCGCACGAGACCGCGGTCGATATCACCACCCGGCTGTTCGGGAAAGTATTCCCGAGCAGCAGCACAGAGCCGACCAGTGCCTCGGGGCAATCCAAGCCGGTCGCGAAACGGCCCGGCATCCCCGACACCCGCGGGTTGAATCCTTCGGTTCTCGCACAGACGCTCATCCCGCTTATTAAGGCGACCGAAGAAATCCCCGCCGAGTTGCGGAACGGCAAGCTCACGGCCGAGTCCTCCCGGTTGCGGGAACTCAGCAAACCCAAGCTGGCCGTCTTCAACGAAAAGGTCGTCGCCCGCACGCCGACCTTCTGCCCCGGTTGCCCGCACCGCGACAGCTCATCGGCATTGATGGAACTCCGCGGCAATCTGGCCGACCCGGCTTACATGAAAGCGCACTACAACCGCGCGCCGATCGACCTGGTCGCCCACGGCGACACCGGTTGCTACACCATGCTCATGTTCGCCCCCACCGAACAGCTCATGCACAACTACAGCGGCATGGGGCTGGGCGGCGGCACCGGGTCGGGCATCGACCCGTTCATTACCAACAAACAAATCGTGTTCATGGGGGACGGCACGTTTTTCCATTCGGGCCAGATCGCGATCAGCAACAGCATCAAGGCCGGGCAGGACATCTGTTACATCATCCTGGAAAACAAGACGACCGCGATGACCGGTCACCAGGAACATGCCGGCACCGAACTCGACGCGACCGGTAACCGGTCCTACATACAGGACATCGAACAGATCGTCCGCGGGATGGCCGGGACCAGCCCCTTGACGGTGCAGAAGCTGTCGCCCGCGGACAAGATCGCTTACCGCAACGTGCTGGAAAAAACGATCCTCGCCGACGGCGTCAAGGTCGTGATCGCCGACAAAGAATGCGGCATCACCTACCACCGCAAGGAACTCAAGGCCGAGCGCAAAACGATCAAGGAAAAGGGTTATCTCCCCGAGAAAACCCACATGAACGTGACGCCCGAGGTGTGCGAAAACTGCCTCGAGTGCACCAAGGCGACCGCCTGCCCGGGGTTGACCGCGGTCGAAACCGACTACGGCCGGAAGATCGACACCGACTTGACCTGGTGCGTAAACGACGGCGCGTGCGTGCGGGTCACCGTCAGCAACGAGGCCGGTACCGGCGTCAAGCCGTGCCCCAGCTTCGAGCAGGTCAAAGTCGTCCGCCAGAAACGCCGGCGATACACGCTGCCGCACATGGCGCTCGACAAGCTGCCCGAACCGGTCGCCACTCACAAGATGGACCAGGCCGGTGACACCTGGCGCGTTCACATGGCCGGTGTCGGTGGGATGGGCATTGGCGTCGTCGGCGCGATCCTGATCCGCGCCGGTCACAAGGAAGGCTATCGCGTCCTTTTCCAGGACAAGAAGGGTCTGGCCATCCGCAACGGCGGTGTCTACGGGCAGATGACGTTCGTTAAAGACGACACGTTTGCCAACAACACCAACGACGCTTCAGCCGCGGCCGCCTCGTACGCAACAACCGGCGCGATTCCTTACGGTAAAGCAGACTTGCTGCTCGGCGTCGACATTCTCGAGGCGGCCCGCGCCCTCGACCCCCGCGAGCAATTCCGCGTGGCTCACAAGGATCGCACGGCCGCGGTGTTGAACGAATACAAACAGCCGACCGTGCTCACGCTGCTCGGTCGTCACGATTTTGATCCCGCGGCACTGCGGCAGGAAATCTACGACAACTGCCGGGCCGACCTTTCGTTCAGCCGAAACCTGTCCGAGATCTGCGAGCAACGGCTCGGCAGCAAGCAATTCGTCAACATCATGATGCTGGGCGTCGCCTTCCAATTGGGGCTCATCCCGGTCAGCGCCTGGAGCATCGCCTGGGCGATTAAAGACAGCATCCGCCGGGACCACCGGAAAAACCTCAAGGCGTTCAACATCGGTCGAAAGCTCGCACTCGAACCCCGGGCGCTGCCCCGCAAGCCCGAGCCGGAAACCTGGGAACATCTGGTCACCAACAAGAGCAAGATCCTCCGCAAGACCCGGATGTCCGGCCGGGCCCACGCCGATCAGTTCGAGAAGCTGGTTCAAGGATCGGTCAAGGCGATGCGGGACCTGCCCGAGGAAAGCAAATACGACCTGACGCTGCGGGTATACGACCTGCTGCAATACGAGAACGCGGCCTTCGCTAAGAAATACATCGACCTGGTCCGAGGCATCTACCGCCGGGACAACCAGCAGCACGGCTACGCCGCCACGCACGCCGCCATCTGGAACCTAGCTAAGGTCATGCTGATCAAAGACGAGCCGTACGTCGCTTACCTGCTGACCCGGTACGAGAAAAAGCAGCGGGACATTTCCAAATACGCGGTCGATGTCGCCAACGGAGACAAGCTGGTCTACCGTCATCACACCAGCCCCGAGTTCAACCTCGGCAAGCACCGCATCCGGTTCCAGATCACGACCACCGACTGGCAGTTGAACATCGTCCGCCACATGAAGTGGTGGCGGAAACTGCCGGGCTGGCACAACCGCGAAGTCGCCTTCCGCGACTGGTACATCGGCCTGCTCGACCGCGTGGGCCTCAGTGACCAGAATTACGCGACCGCCCTCAGCGTTTTGAAATCTCCCGAGGAAGTGACCGGCTACCGCGAGGTCCGGTATCCGAAGATGGACAAGGCCAAGCAGCAGGTCGAAAGCAATCTGTTAAGCACTCCAAAGGTCGAAGTTCAGATCAAACGCGAAGTGTTGGAAAACCTGCGGACGCCGGCCGGGGTGTAACTGAAAAACGAATTGAGTCGAACTGCCGCGGTCGTCATTTACCACGACCGCGGCAGTTTTCTTTCCGCAATTCTGACTGAGCAAAGTTACGACCATTGGGTAGTGGGTTAGTTTGAATTCGGTGCTTGAGCGATCAAGGTTGACTCTGGCCGATTCAGATGTCAGTTTAACATCATGGCGAAACCTAAACGGCCACGGGATATAAACCAGCTAGCAAAGATGATAGTGGATATGTCCACGGGGGATGCGCCACCCGATCCAGAGCCGGTGAAGAATCCGGCTGCGGTTGCGTTGGGGAAGCTGGGAGGCGCTAAGGGTGGACCGGCGCGGGCCGCTGCATTAACGCCAGCGAAACGAAAGGCGATTGCGAAAAAGGCGGCGGCAAAACGGTGGTCAGACAGCAAGTCGTAATGTGTCTTTGGGACGCAGATACATTTGTTCCACTTCTTCTTCGCACAAATGCAGCATTCGCGCAAAATCGATTTTCCCAAAATGATTCTGCTGGATATGGGCCTCGACCAGTTTCTGAATTAGCTTCGGTTCTTCCGCTGCTATTTGGTTCGGCTCTCTGCGTCTAAATCCAAGGCGACCCATGTAAGCAAATAGAGATGAATAGCGCTCCCCCGTCATGCAGCCCAAATCGTGAGATCGCTTCACAATTGATGCCATCGAGACACGCCAGAACGGCTTCAAATTTGCTGCGCGTTCCAGTGACATTCCAAATAAATCTTGTCTGATGTCCTTGGCGGGCATCAAAAACTCTGCGGCGAACCGATTCGCCTCATCCTCCATTGTCTCACTGATCTGCTGATGCATCACCATATGCCCAAGCTCGTGTGCAAGTGAAAATCTTGCCCGATCAGCATCGGCAGACGAGTTTATGAAAAACATCGGCGGCGAATCATCCGGCCATTGGCTGATAGCATCAATGTCACTAGTCCCGAATGGAAATTTGAAAACAAGACCACCAGCAGATTCGATAACAGCAACCAGATTTTTAACTGGGCCAGAAGGCAGTCGCCAAACCGCCCGCGTCATCTGGGCTACTGCCACTGCGTCTCGATCCACTTGGTCAATGTCAATTGCCCTGAACTCGTTCGGGGTGTCGAGTGAAACATCCCTTAGAAGCGCCTTCGCGTGAATCCTGTATATATTGAGCTTCGCTTCAATCTGTCGCATGTGCTTGATTAAAGTGCTGGCCTTCTTGCGGTAGAACAAAACGCTCAGCCCCAGTCCTGTATATCTCTCATCCAAGAAGAAAAATGATAAGGGGTAGGCAAGCCTGTCCGCGATCTTTTGAAGTTTATCAGCCGATATATCCATGGTTCCTATTTCGAGTTTCGAAATAGTTCCTTGATGAATATCAGTGTCCTTTGCTAAATCCCCCTGCGTCAGCCCGCGCGACTCGCGGGCTAATCTCACCATCTCCGAATTCACGCGTCCGGTCATGCATGCTCCGCATCTGACTGATTAATAGAAACAATAACGTCGAGCGACTGGTCGTAAACATTTGGATCGATTGGTTCGACACCGCCACCAAAGAGATTCATCTCGCCACCACCGCCGAGCAAACTCCATGTCCAGTGGTTCGATCTCCACCCGTTCGGGCAAATGAAAAATATTCCAGCAATAGTGCGAGCGATAAGGTCAGGGATGTACCCGAATGTCACTTGGGTCAGATCAACGATGCCGGGGATATTCTCTTGGTGATAAATCTTTGCTTGCCTCTCGGTGGGAACGTTCATCGAATGCAAATCCGTTGTCAGCTTCTTGAATCGCAGCCCAACCGCACCAACAACGTTGCCATGCTGCATGCGACCAGTCTGTTGCCAGTTCAACCCGATATCGGCAAAGCGCGGGCGTACACGACGTGCAAAAATATTAGAAAGCATGCTCGCCTTAGTGCTGCTGTCCAACATGTCATGCAACTCTGGATGAGTATCCAGCACTTGGTTTAGGTATTCTTGACTCTCGAACAGGGTCGGGACAGCTATCTCTGCCACAGGTTCTAAATGGGGCCGAGATTCATCTTTTGACAGGACGGGCATATCAGATTCTCCAATTGACGTTATACAAATTATCGCATATACCGGCATGGAAATCAAGGAAAATTATGCGCGAAAATATGCTTAATGGCTTGAGTGTTTGGGCTTCCCCACCAAGCGCGGGCGCTGCAGAGGGCTAATTCAGGCTTGCCTCGAACGTCTCGGGGCTAACATAGCCTAACGAACTGTGCAGACGTCTGCGATTATAAAACACCTCGATGTACTCAAAGATCGACGCCCGGGCCTGGTCATGTGTGGCGAACTTCTGGTGATGCACCAACTCGGTCTTGAGCGTGGACCAGAAGCTTTCCATTACGGCGTTGTCCCAGCAGTCTCCCTTGCCGCTCATGCTCTGGTTCATTTCATGCGATTCCAGCAGCTGCTGGTAATTATCACTCGCGTATTGAACGCCGCGGTCGCTGTGGTGCAGCAGGCCTTTCTCGGGGCTTCTTCGCGCGATCGCCATCTGCAGCGCATCACTCACCAGATCGGTTTGCATGTGATCCGCCATCGACCAGCCGACGATCATCCGGCTGCACAAATCAATCACCCCCGCCAGGTACATCCATCCCTGGTCGGTCGGAATGTAAGTGATGTCCACCGCCCATTTCTGGTTCGGGAGTTCGGCGGCGAACTGCCGGTCCAGCACGTTGCCGGCCACCGGGTTGGGGTGGTCGCTGTCGGTGGTGGTCGGCACGAATTTTTTCTTTTGTTTCGCCCGGATTCCGGCCGCTTTCATCACTTTTGCCACCGTGTTTTCACACACGCTTTCGCCCCGGGCCACCAGGGCTTTATAGATCCGCGGGCTGCCGTAGACGCCGCGCCCTTCCACGGCGGCGGTTCTGACCTTGGCCGTCAGTTCCTCCCGGCGTTTGTACCGCTCGCTCGCAGGCCGGTTGATCCAGTCGTAGTAACCCGAGCGGCTGACATCCAGCACCTGGCACGAAACCTCAACCGGAAAGTCACGGAGGTGTTCTTCGATGAAGGCAAACTTCACAGCTGCTCCTTTGCGAAGAACTGAGCTGCTTTTTTTAAAATCTCGCGCTCCATCAAAAGCCGGGCGTTCTCCTTGCGCAGCCGCCGCAGCTCTGCCGCCATCGCTCCGTCGCCAGTCGGCGCCAAGCCGGCCTCGGCTCCAAACTTGCCGACCCACCCCCGAACGCTGTTGGGATCGACGCCCAGGCTCTTGGCCGCGTCAACCACTGAATACCCCTGTTGATTGACCAGCTTGACTGCTGAAATCTTGAACTCCCGGGTGTACTTTCTTCGTGCCATGGACACTCCTTCAGACAGATTCTACTCTGCCCTCTGCCGCGCCCGTGCTTAGTGGGGAAGCCCAGTTCATGATCGCTCAAGTATAAGTGTCAGTATGAATAAGTTGTCCATTGCTGACCGCGTGCGGGTGATTAAGTGCTTGGTGGATGGTTGCTCCATCCGCGCCACGGTGCGAATCATGGGCATCAGCAAGAACACCATTGCCAAGCTGCTGGCCGATCTTGGCACCGTGTGCGCCGACTACCACGATAAGAACGTGAGGGGCATCAAAGCCAAGCGAGTGCAGGCCGATGAAATCTGGTCGTTCGTTGGCATGAAGGATAAGAATGTTCCGGCTGAAAAGCTCGGTCAGGGCCTTGGGGATTGCTGGACCTGGATTGGGATGGAAACCACTTCCAAGCTGGTGGTGTCTTATATGGTCGGGCTGCGGAATATCGAATATGCCCGGGCATTTATGAACGATTTGGCGGATCGGGTAGCCAACCGCGTTCAACTCACCACCGATGGTTTGAAATGCTACCTTGAAGCGGTCGAGGATGCTTTTGTAGGTGATATCGACTTCGCGCAGTTGGTAAAAGTTTACGGCACCGACCCGGGCATTCCAGCGGGCCGCTACAGCCCTGGACACGTCACCAGTTGTGAGACGCATGTTATCAGTGGTGATCCCGATCCAAACCATGTCAGCACCAGCTACGTTGAACGGCAAAACCTCACGGTGCGAATGAACATGCGACGATTCACCCGTCTAACCAACGCGTTTTCAAAGAAACTGGAAAATCACGCGCACGCTATTGCGATCCATTACATGCACTACAACTTTTGCCGGGTTCACCAGTCGCTTCGGGTTACCCCGGCTATGGAAGCTGGTTTAACCGACCACGTTTGGGACATTGAAGAACTTGCCGGATTGCTGGCAGCGGACGAAAACAAGATGATTCAAAACGGCGCGATGAAACGCGGGTCTTACAAAAAGCGAAATTCAAACTGACCCACTACCGACCATTGCGGCTCTCTCGGGCGATCATAACTCTGTCCAAAAAATAGGTTGGCGGCCGTAAACTGTAAATTGAGCTCCCTTAGAAGAGTGAAGTTGACCTTACATTCCCGAGGGTTGGCCTTAACACAATCTGCATATTTGCCCCGCCGTACGAGCAACGGGTAGAACCATTGGCAGGTTTGAACGACGCGATGTCACAGGCTTCTATTCCAACTTCGAACATCCCCGCAGAAGGCTTTCGTCTGATGCACCGCAAGCGTTGGCTTGACGCGGACCTGGTCCTGCACGCGCTCACGCTCGGGGCGGCATTAATCGTATTCGGCATGTTGATCGCGCTGGTGGTCGTATTGCTGCACGGCGCGATGCCGAGCATCAAGGCGTTCGGCGTACATTTTCTGACCTCGTCTGCCTGGCGGACGCAACCCCAGGCCATGCGTGACCCGGCGACGGGGCACCTGATGCGCGATGCCGCGGGTCACATCGTCAAGCTGCCGGGTGACACGTACGGGGCGTTAGCGGTAATCTACGGGACCGCCGTCACGTCGCTGATCGCCATGGTGCTGGCCGTCCCGCCGAGCCTTGCCGCGGCGATCTTCCTCGTCCGGATCGCGCCGCGGTGGCTCGCCATGCCGGTCTCTTTCCTGATCGAATTTCTGGCCGCCATCCCCAGCCTGGCGTACGGGCTGTGGGGCATGTTCGTGCTCTGCCCGCTGCTCAGCGATCACCTCGAACCGTCGCTGGTGAACCTGCTCGCCCACGTCCCGGGTCTTAGCAAACTGGTGCTCGGTCCCGATGGCACCCCGGTGCCGGTGACCGGAAACGACCTGCTCGCCGGGGGGCTTATTCTGTCGATCATGATCCTGCCGATCATCACGGCCGTATCGCGGGACGTGCTGCGGGCGGTGCCGCGTGCCCAGATCGAAGGCAGCGTCGCACTGGGCGCGACGTGGTGGCAGAGCTCCAAGGAAATGCTGAAATACAGCCGCAGCGGACTGTTCGGCGCTGTCACGCTGGGCCTGGCCCGGGCGGCGGGTGAGACGATGGCGGTCACCATGGTGATCGGCATCAACACGCAGATCAAACCGTCCCCCTTCGCCGCCGCGCAGACGATGTCCAGTTTACTCGCCGTCAATTTCGGGGAAGTCGGCGCGGGGTTGGAAATGTCCAGTCTCGTGCAGGTCGCGTTGATCTTGTTGCTGATGTCATTGGTGTTCAACCTGACGGCCCGTTATCTGGTCGTCGGCAAGACCGCACGCGGGGGCGCCAGTGCGTAAAAGACATCCAGCCGCAACCGCGACCCTTCTTCTGCCCGAAACGGAGCGCGCATAAATGCCTGCCGAATCGTTTCACAATCAGATGTCCAAGTCGATCAGCTTCGTGATGCTGTCCCTGTGCGTCGCGTTGACGACGTTGATCGTTTCGCTGCTGCTGGTGATCACCGGGTACGTTGGATTCAAAGGACTTGGCGGGCTTTCTTTCGCGTTCTTCACCCACACGCCGAACCAGATCCCGCCCGGCATCTTGAACGGCATCGTCGGCACCTCGGTGCTGCTGCTGCTCGGAAGTGTGGTCGGCATCCCGCTCGGACTTCTGACCGGGATTTATCTCAGCGAGTACGACCAGCGCTCCCGGCTCGCGTCGCCGCTGCGGTTCGTCTGCGACCTGCTCTCGGGCGTGCCCAGCATTGTGGTCGGCGTCCTCGGGTATCAGCTGCTGGTGGTGCCGTACAGCATCGGTCCATTCCACACGCCGGGGCACAACAACGGATGGGCGGGGGCGCTCGCGCTGGCGTTTATCATGGTGCCGATCATCGCGCGGACGACCGAGGAAATGCTCCGACTCGTTCCCGGCAGCTACCGCGAGGCGTCGATCGCGCTCGGGTCGACCAAGGCCGCAACTATCCTGCGGGTCGTGCTCCCCGCCGCGGCCGGCAGCGTCGCGACGGGCGTCATGCTCGCCATCGCCCGCGTCGCCGGCGAGACCGCGCCGCTGATCTTCACCGCCGGGATTGTCGACGCGCTGGAATTCAACCCGTCACACCCGTTTCCGTCGATCACGGCCCAGATTTATTTAGACTTCCGCAACAGTCCCGACCCGGCCCGCCAGTCGCTCGCCTGGGCCGGCATCCTCGTGCTCATCACCCTCATCTTCGCTTTAAACCTCGCGATTCGATTCGTGACCCGGGCGAGAAAATAGCGCCCAGATCCGCACGCAAAACCTGTCGAAGATGTGTTCACCGCGGAGACGCAGAGTCGCCGACAGCTCTACTTGCTGATCAATGGTGCCCGCAGACCCCGCACGGTCTGTTTCCAAGCGGTGTTCAGAAACAGCGACAACAGGCGTACGGACGCAGCTCGCTTTTTGATCCTTGTCTTCTCCGCGGCTCTGCGCCTCATCCGGTTTCTTACAAAAGAACGCGCAACGCCAAGTCGACAGGAGAAAACGGTGTCGGATACCGTTTAATGCACTATTTTATTAAGATCATCACATAATGTACTATAACAAAACGGTGTCCGACACCGTTTTGTATCGGTAGTCGCCGAGAAGCACTACTTATTGTACGACTTTGCCCGGGGACCCCGCACGGTTTGTCTCTCATCGGTGCTCAGAAACAGTGACCACGGGCGGGCGGACGTGGCTCGTCTTCTCCGCAGCTCTGCGCCTCTGCGGTGAACAGTCCGTCTGGACGAAACGACCGCGAGAGAAGTGAACGAAACCCGAATCGGAACCTTGGCGATTTGAGGTCAGCGGGCTTACCCCAGCATTTGCACGTGCCCCGCGATGACCCGGTGCAGCGTCCGGCGGTCGCGTAACAGCAACCGACCGGCCTCGTCGAGCCCTTCGCATTTTCCCGTCGTGGCCGGCTCACCGGGCGAGCCGATCACGGTCACCCGCCTGCCCAGCAGCGCGTGATACCGGTCGTACTCGCGAAGGCTGTTCGTGAAACTCTGCTCGTCCCGGTTCGACAACGTGCGGTGCAGCTGTCGGGCGATCCTTACCAACGTCTGATTGAGATCAATCGGCTTCCCGCTGGCGATGGCGTTCAGACTGGTAACTTTGTCCCGCAGCTTCGACGGGATGTCGCCGGGCTTTACGTTGACGTTCAACCCGACCCCGATCAGGTCGGCTTTGTGCACCCGCTCGCAAAGAAGCCCGGCGAGCTTGCGATTGCGGTACAGCAAATCGTTCGGCCATTTGAGTTGGATGTCGTCGTTAGCCGTCAGCTCCGCCGCCGCGTTACGCACGGCAAGACCGGCGATCAGGGGCACGTGGTGCGCCGCCAGATGCTCGTCGGCCGCGAGCACGAACGTCACCGTAAGACTCCCCGCCCCCGACCACCACGTGTTAGACCCCCGCCCCCGACCGGCCAGTTGATGCCCGGTGAGAACGACCGCCGGCGCGAACAGATCGCCGCGCTTGCGAAGCACGGCCGCGTGGTCGTTAGTGCTGCGAACGCGGGAAAACCAGTGCAGGCGGAAGGGCTTGAGGTCCGTCCGAAGTCGATCAAGGTCAAATGCCACGCTGTCTCTTTCGGCTGTTGCCGATGCTTTCGCTTGACCTACCTGCACGCCACGACCGAATTGATCGCGTCCGCGGCTGCGCCTCAGATAGGCGCGTTGCTACGAGCGACGGAAGTAATCACGCCAGTCGCCAAGGCAAGGAGCATCGCGAGCGCAAAGTTTGCTGGGTCCGGGATCTGAATCGAAATAATGTCAAACGCCCAGCGCACCCACGAATAGGCGAAGGCACCTAAGGCAGCTGTTACGAGTGCCTTCCACGGTATTCGCCATCCTCCGCGTGGTTTGCGAAACATCGAGGTCGCGAAAACGAGAGCTGCAGCCGGCAGTGACCACGCGAATTCGATCATCAGATTCTCAAACTCACGATCTTCCAGTTTTGACGATTCCTGAGTGCCCCGATCGGCAGGCCCTTCAATCTGAATGTGGAATAGCAGCACGTTACTTGTGACCCCTTCGACAATCCAGAACGTGATTACAAAGACCGTTGACATTAAAAAACTTCCCGCAACGTAGGTTTTTCGGCTCGCAAGCTTCACAGGCGCTGCGTAAGCAAGCACCGGCGGAGAGTTCGCAGGGCCGGTGTCCGGTGCGGTAGCAATCATTTTCAATAACCCGTTGGTGGACTGCTTCGACGAACGGCTTGCCGCCGCCTTAATCTCTATCAATGAAACACCACTCTGCGGATTCTCGCAAGGGCTGAGCTTCGACTACGCTCGACGATTAGGATTTCAAAACAACCAGCAGATCCTTCGCCGACACGATCGAGTTGGGTTTGACCATCACGTCGTCAACCGTCGCCTCGCGGGGGCTGTAGACGGCGGTCTCCATCTTCATGGCTTCGATGCTCAGCAGTCGTTCGCCGGCTTTGACGACCTGTCCTTTGACGACCGCGACGGACGACACCTTGCCTGGCATCGGGGCGGCTACGTGGTTCGGGTCGTCCGGGTCGGCCTTGGGATTCCGGACCGCGGTGGCTTCCAGCGCCCGGTCGGGCACGTTCACCTCGCGGGGCTGGCCGTTGAGTTCGAAGAAGACGGTGCGGAGCCCATCGGGCCGTGGGTCACCGGTCGTGAGATACCGGATGATCAGCGTCTTGCCGGCCTCGATCTCCACGCTGATCTCGTCCCCGCTCTGCATGCCGAACAGAAATGCCGGCGTCGGGATCACGCTGGTGTTATCGTAGATTTTGCAGAACTTCTCGTAGTCGAGGAACACCTGCGGGTACATCAGGTAAGACATCACGTCGACGTCCCGCGGTTCACGGCCGATCTTTTTGGCCAGCTCCGCGTGCACCGCTTTAATGTCCGCCTTCGGCAGCTTCGACCCGGGGCGGGCGGTGAACGGCTTCACGCCCGCGGCGTCGAGCACCACTTTCTGTATGTCCCTCGGCCACCCGCCTTCGGGTTGACCTAAGTATCCCTGCAGCATTTCGACCACGCTCTTAGGCAGGTTCAGCTTTCGATTGGGGTCGAGCAAATCGTCGGCCGACAGATTGTTGGTGACGACGAACAGCGCCAGATCACCGACCACCTTGCTGCTGGGGGTGACCTTCACGATGTCGCCGAGCAACTGGTTCACGTCGGCATACGCGTCGGCCACCTCGTGCCAGCGTTCCTCCAGGTGCAGGCTCTTTGCCTGCTGGCGGAGATTGGTGTACTGCCCGCCGGGCATCTCGTGCTGATACACCTCGGCGGTGCCGGCCTTCATGCCTTCCTCAAACGGGTAATACGCCTCGCGGACGTTCTCCCAGTAGTCGCTCATGCGGTTCAGCGTGTCGAGATTCAACCCGGTATCCCGCGGCGTGTGTGCGAGCGCGGCGACGATCGAGTTCAGGTTCGGCTGGCTGGTCATGCCGGACATGCTCGCCAGCGCCGCGTCGGCGATATCCACCCCGGCATCGGTCGCGCGGAGAATGCTGCTGGCGTTAATGCCGCTCGTGTCGTGCGTATGGAAATGGATCGGCACGTCGACCTCGTCCCGGAGCGCCTTCACCAGCGCGTGGGCCGCGTACGGCCGGCACAGCCCGGCCATGTCTTTAATCGCCAGAATGTGTGTGCCCATCCCGACCAGCTCTTTGGCCAGCTTCACGTAATATTTCAGGCTGTACTTGGTCCGTTTCGGGTCGAGGATGTCGCCGGTGTAGCAGATAGCTGCTTCGCAGATCGCGTCGGTCTGCTCGCGGACGGTGGTCATTGCCACCTTCATGTTTTCGGTCCAGTTCAGCGAATCGAAAATGCGGAAAACATCAATGCCGTGCTCGGCCGAGCGTTTCACCAGTTCCTTCACCACGTTGTCGGGATAGTTGGTGTACCCCAGCGCGGAGCTGCCGCGGAACAACATCTGGAACGGGATGTTCGGGATTTTTGCCCGGAGCTGGTCGAGCCGGTCCCACGGGTCTTCCTGCAGGAATCGCATCGCGGTGTCGAACGTCGCCCCGCCCCACATTTCCAGGCTGAAAAGGCCCGGCATCAGGTGCGCGACGGCGTCGGCGACTTTCACCAGGTCGTACGTCCGGAACCGGGTCGCCAGCAGCGACTGGTGCGCGTCCCGCATCGTCGTGTCGGTCATCAGCAGCGGCTTCTGCTTACGGACCCATTTGCAGAATTCGTCGGGCCCCAGTTCCAAAAGCTTGTTTCGAAGGCCCGGCGGTGGGGGGGTCCCCTTGGGGAACGTCGGGACGACTGGTTCCAGCAGTTCCTTCTTCGGGTTGTATTTCGACTTGGTGTCGGGCCGGCCGTTGACGATCACATCACCCAGATAGGTCAGCACCTTGGTCGCGCGGTCGCGGTGGGCGCGGAACCGGAACAGTTCCGGCGTCGTGTCGATGAACGTGGTGGTCGCTTCGCCTTTGGCGAACAAGTCGTGCAGGATCAGGTTTTCGAGGAACGGAATGTTCGTCTTGACGCCGCGGATGCGGAACTCGCGAAGCGCCCGGTCGGTTCGCTTGATCGTCTCTTCGAAAGTGCTTCCCCAGGTGGTCAGCTTCACCAGCAGCGAATCGAAATACGGCGTGATGACCGCGCCGCCGAACCCGTTCCCACCGTCGAGACGGATGCTAAAACCCCCGGGGCTGCGATACGTGGTAATTCTGCCGTAGTCGGGGATGAACTGATTTTCCGGGTCTTCGGTCGTGATCCGGCACTGGATCGCGTACCCGTGCGTCCTGATCTGGTCCTGCCGGGGAATGTTCAGCGGCGCTTCGTGCAGCTTGTACCCTTGTGCGACCAGAATCTGGGCTTTCACCAAGTCGATGCCGGTCACCACTTCAGTGACTGTGTGCTCGACCTGAATACGGGGGTTGACCTCGATGAAGAAAAACTCGTGCTTGTCCAGGTCGAGCAGGAACTCGACCGTGCCGGCGGCTTTGTAATTAATCGGCGTGCAGAGCCGGACCGCGGCATCGCAGATTTCCTGCCGGAGTTTCAGCGGCAGGTTAATGCTCGGGGCTACTTCCACCACTTTCTGGTGCCGCCGCTGCACCGAGCAGTCCCGTTCCCAGAGGTGGACGAGATTACCCTGCCCGTCGCCGAGCAATTGCACTTCGATGTGCTTCGCACGGGCGATATATCGTTCGAGGAACACCTCGGGCCGGCCGAACGCGGCGCCGGCTTCGCGCTGGCATTCTTCGAGCCGGGGCATGAGTTCCTCGGCATTGCGGACCACCCGCATACCGCGGCCACCGCCCCCGAAGCTGGCCTTGATCATCAGCGGAAAACCGATTTCCTTCGCGGCTGCTCTAATCTCGGCGGGGTCAGTCAGCGCGCCTTCGGTGCCGGGCACGGTGGGCACGTTGGTTTCCTTCGCAAGCTTCTTGGCCGCGGTCTTGTCGCCGAACGACTCGAGCTGTTCGGCGGTGGGGCCGACGAAGGTGATGCCGTTGGCGGCGCAAGCGCGGGCGAGGCCTGCGTTCTCGGACAGAAATCCGTAACCCGGGTGGATCGCGTCGACGCCGTGTTCCTTGGCGATCGCGATCAGGGCGTCGATGTCGAGATATCCTTTGACCGGCAATCCGCCGTCGACAGGGCCGATCTGGTAAGATTCGTCGGCCTTGAACCGGTGCAGCGCGAACCGGTCTTCGTAGGTGTAAACAGCAACGGTGCCGAGCCCCAGTTCGGTGGCGGCCCGGAAAACCCGGATGGCGATTTCGCTTCGATTAGCAACCAGCAGTTTGCGCATGCGTCTCTCGTGAACTCAAAATATCTTCAAAACCCGGCGGTATTGTGGAACTCACGCGCTGTTTTGCAAGAATGAACCGCTTAAGGCTTCCCCGCACAGTACCGGGCCCGACGACGAAAAATAAAGCCAACCGATGTTCGAAGTGCCGCAAGAATTTCGCGAACGGGTCATGGCAGCATCGTCGCGCGACGACGTGACAACCGCCGTGTACGAGCTTTACGCAAGGGTGCAGTCGGAAATCGACCGCCGCAAACCGGCCTGCGACGCGTCCGGAAAGTGCTGTCATTTCGATTCGTACGGCCATCGGTTGTACGTCACGACGCTGGAACTTGCGGCATTTGTTCACGATCTAAAAACGGTGGACCGTCCGACCCCCGAAGCCGTCAAACGACCGGGTACTTCCTTGCAGGTCGCCCAAAGCCCGGGCAGTTGCCGATTTCAGGTTGATAAGCTGTGCGGCGTGCACGGCATCCGCCCGTTCGGCTGCCGGATCTTTTTTTGCGACCCGACCGCGGGACATTGGCAACAAGAGCAATACGAAGTCTTCCATGCCGAACTGCGGCAGCTACACGCCAAGCTCGGCGTCGACTATTTCTACGTCGAGTGGCGGGAAGCCCTGGCGGCGATCAAACTTTAATCGAGGACCCGGGTTATGAGGACGCTAATACATTTCAATCGCGTCGCATTGTCGGTGATTTTCCTCGTCTTGTGCTATGCAGAGCCGGTGTGCCAGGCCGCCGCGCCGCGGGAGCTTTGGGTTTATTGCCCGACGAATCTGCTGGTCGATGCTAACGTCGACGCGCTGCAGAAACTGTGGCACCGGGCGCATCTGGCGGGATATACGCACGTGCTGCTGGCCGATTCAAAATTGGCTCGTCTGAATGAACTCGGGACCAACGCACCGCATTATCTGGCCAATCTGAGCAGAACCAAGGCCGTCGCGAGGGCTGAGCAAATGCAGATCGTGCCGGCCGTGTTTCAAGTCGGCTATTCCAACGACGTTCTGTCGCACGACCCGAACCTGGCCGAGGGACTGCCGGTGCGCGACGCGCTGTTTGTCGTACGGAACGGATCGGCCACGCTCGTAGCCGACCCGCCGGTGGCGCTCGGGCGGGCATCGTTCAAAGACGACGCCGTTGCGGTGGACGGCAACGTCGCGACGGTGCACGAACAACCCGGCAACGCTCGACTTACATTCGCATTGAAACTGCCAAAGTTCCGTTGCTATCACGTCTCGGTCGACGTTCGGACCGAGGATTTCCACGGGGATGCCCGGGTGATGGTGCTGGCGGACGGAAAGCCGTTGAATTTCGAAAGTCTCGCCGAGAAGCCGACGCAGGATTGGACCCGGCACGACGCGGTCTTTAATACGCTCGATCACACTGATGTCGCGATCTATTTGGGCATCTGGGGCGGTGGGCACGGGACGCTGCAGTGGCGGGACTGGAAGATCGAAGAAGCCGGGCTGGTGAACGTGCTTCGTCGGCCGGGCGCGCCGTGCGTGGTGAAAGGGTTTGTGGAAGGAAAGGATTACGATCCGATCGTCGACCCCATGATGGGCAACAAGCCTTGGCCGGGTGGGTTCGAGGTCTGGCACGAACCGCCGGCGATTCACGTCAAGCATATCCCGGAAGGCACGCAACTCCGCGTCTCCTGGTATTACCCGCCGACGTTCAACGACGGTCAGGTCATGATCTGCCCGTCGGAACCGGCGACGATGAAACTGCTCGCCGACGAGGCCCGGCTGGTGAAATCTGCATTCGGGTCGGCCGGCTACATGATGAGCCACGACGAGATCCGCTGCCTGAACTGGGACGAGTCCTGCGACCACCGGCATCTGGATGCCGGGGTGATCCTTGCCGACAACCTTCGCGCCTGCACCCGGCTGCTGGGCAGCTCCGCCGCCTACACATGGAGCGACATGTTCGACCCGTTCCACAATGCCCACGACAACTATTATCTGGTCCGCGGCGACCTGAAGGGCTCGTGGAACGAGCTGGATAAAATTGTGATCGTGATGAACTGGAACTTCGAGCACCGCGACGAGTCGCTGAAGTTCTTCGCCGACCGGGGGAACCGGCAGATCATCGCCGGCTATTACGACAGCGACGTCAACGGCATCAAACCCTGGCTCGCGTCGGCCGACAAAGTGCACGGCGTCGTCGGCGTGATGTACACCACCTGGGCGAACCACTACGACGACCTGGAAGCATTCGCGAAGCTGTGCCATTAGGCATGGGCAACGACCAACCGGGGGTGCCGCTTTGAGAAACTCTCAACCGACGATGAACGCCGACGTACCGTCGTCGCCGGTCCAGTCGTATTTTGAAATCGGCTTATTCGTCGAGCGATCACGCCACTGCACCGGCGCGCTGGTCTGCATCGAATCAACCGGTCGGGCAGCGAGGCCGCCGGCGGCGGCGATCGCAAACGCATCTCGGATCACGGCACGCTGTTCGGTCCCGCGTGCCGGTGGGCCCGGGGAAATCATGGTTGCCGTCCCGGTGCGGGCGAGCAGGTCGAGAAACTGACGGTTGAACTCCCAGGGGATCGCGTCGGTGATGCCGACCAGGTCGGCGTCCAGGCGGAAAAAGCTCTGGTTCTGGGGAAGCCTGAACGCGAGCGCGTTGATTCCCATTCGGCGGGTGCGTTCCCACAGTCGCCCGCTGGTGTCGTCGCCGATGCGTTGCATGTCGAAAATGCCCTGCGTCAAATGGCCCAGCGTGTTGCAGCCGTTGAGGATAGTCGTGTCGCCGGCGGCTTCTCTAATCAGGTTATAGAGGTCAGCGATAACCTCGGCATTGGTCCGGCTCCGGTCGTGCAATGACCAGCCCGGCGTGGTCGGTTGTGGGCCCATTTCAAAACCCCACTGTCCGAGCAGGTCGTAGGTGCTGAAATCGTGTTTCACCATTTCATATCCCCACCGAGCTACTTCGACGAATTTTGCCCGGATCTTTTCCTTCGCCTCAGGCACGGTCGGGTCGTACGCCCGCTCGGCAAACCTCTCTTTTCGTTTACCGAACCGCCCGGCGGGCAAAAGCAGGCCTGTAGGGGTTGCCGTCTCAGCTTCAAGCGGACGGACCCAGATCCCCGGACGCGCCGCCCGCTGCTTAATCGCGATCGCGAGCTTCCCCATGTCCGGCCACGCGGGGGTGCCATTGCTCCATCCCCCGTCGATGACCGAAAACGGGCGAACACCGTTCGGAGGGGATAGCTCAGTAATAAAATCGGTATCGCGAAGAATGCTCTCGGCCGTGCTGCGGCCGTAGCTATAACACCAGTCATTCGCACCATAAATCGGCTGAAACGGCCGGGCGGGTCGGGCGGTCATCGTCTTGCAGAAACTGCTGATGGCGTCGACGGGATCTTCTCCTGATCCGCCGCGACGACAGACGACGGTCGCCATCGCCAGCTCGCGGTTTCCGAGCAGAACACCGTTCCCGCCGTTGGTGACGTTGAGCCACAGCGAAATCCCCTTGGCATCTACCTGCCAGAAGCAGAGCGCCCTGGCGTCGGTCTTCACGCCGTAACAATGGCACGCGGCACCGTCGACGGCAGCGAAATACCATGGCAGCACGCGCTCGGGGATCAGGTTCCGCCAGCCGAGATCGCCGTAGCTCCGCTCCCACGCGTCGCCGAGAACGCGGGTGTCGGCGTTGATATCGGCCCGCCAGCGGACGTGAACCGCCGCTACCGGGGTGGACGGCGCGATCAGCGTAAACGAAATCTCGTTTTGCCCGATCCGAGTCCTGACGTCGACGCCCTTGCCACGCCAGTCGTCGCCGTTCGCCGTCATCTCGATCGCGCCGCCCGGCGCGGTTTCGTCGAACTGGGTGTACGCGGTCACGCGGTCGGGTCCTCGGCAAAGGTCTGCGAAGGTGGATGACATCTGGGCTCCTGGGTTCGACGCGGCGGAAGGGTGCCCGGCGTCGGCCGGTGCGGCAAGCACGGGTCGCGCCATTGATGTCGCAGCGACGATAGCCGCTCCATTTTTCAAGATCGATCGTCGCGAGGATTGATTCGAGGATGTGTTGCCAGAATTGTCCAACGTGTGCTCCTCTAAAAAGCCCGGCATAGACGGGTTATCAAGTTCGGGAGTGAAAGCACGAGTGTAACCAATCGGCTGACAGAGGGGCGGGCCGGGTCGCCGGAGGAGGAACGGATCTCGGCTACTTCGCATTCGCCCGTGGCTCATCGAGCATGGCAGTTAGCGACGGACGCAGAGACGGATGTTCAAATTCGAACCCGTCCTCGAGCAGCTTGCCGGGCACGGCGCGGATACTGGTCAAGGCCGTTTCGTCGGCGAATTCACCTAAGGCAAGGCGGGCGACCCAGCCCGGAACGGGAATCAATGCGGGCCGGTGGACTGCGGCAGCCAGGGCGGCGGTAAACTCGCCGTTGGTTACCGGTTCGGCGGTCACCACATTGACCGGACCATGAAGCTTTGGGGAAGCGAAGACGTGCTGAATTGCGCGGACGGTGTCAGTCAGGGTGACCCACGACATATACCGATGGCCGCCGGCCACGGGTCCGCCGAGCCCCTTGCGGAAGACCGGCAGCAGTGCCGCGAGCGTGCCGCCTGCGGGCGTCAGCACGGCACCGATGCGAAGGTTGACGACTCGGCATTTTTCGCGCAGTGGGGCCGTCGCGGCTTCCCAGGCGACGCACGTGTCGGCCAGGAAAGAATGACCTGCAGGAATTGACTCGTCGACAATTTGGTCGCCGTGGTCGCCGTAATAATTAATGCCGGAGGCACAGACGAACACCGCGGGCGGACCGGCCGTGAACGCGGCCACGAGGCGGGTCGTGCCGTCGACTCGGCTGTCGCGGATCGCGGCCTTTTTCGCCGAAGTCCATCGGGCGTTCGCCAGCGGCTCGCCTGCCAGATGGACGACCGCATCGAAGCCGGTCAGTGCGACTGTCGTCAGTTGATCCCACGAGACCGCCGGGGGTGTTGCCGGGCCACGAACGAAACGGACGACAACGTCACCCTTCTCGCGGAGCGCGGCAGCGACCGCGGAGCCAATTAATCCTGTCGAACCGGTGATGAGAACACGCCTCTTAGCCGTCATTGAAACCAGTCCAAGTGCTCGGATGCTTCAAATTCATCCGGGTCGAGCGATGAAGCAGCCCTGGCGGGCGTTACTCGTCTTCAGAATCAATCGGGACTACCGGCTCGTCCTGTGACGGGTCGCGTGGTTGCAGGATCGGCAGGCTGGCTAGCGTGGTATGCGGATTCTCGGTCGGCATGGGCTGCTTTAACGCCTCTTCCAATGAGCTCGTGCGTTTGGCCGTACCGGCCTTTGGTGGCCGGCGGCCTTGTTTTACGCCTTCCTCGAGTTGCGCTTTTCTCCGCAGAATGTGGTGATAGTGCTGAGCAAATCGGTGCGCTTCGTCGCGGGAATATTGCAGCAACTTCAGTCCGACGTTGTTCCGCGGCAGCTTGATCGGCTCTGACTTGGCCTGCGTGTAAATCAACTCCTCTTTCTTGGCCAGACTTACCACCATCGGGGGTTTTACGTCCATCGTCTTGAACACGTCCAAGGCGGCGTGCAGTTGACCCAGCCCGCCGTCGATGCAGATGATGTCGGGGAACAGCTCGTTGCTCTGGCCAGCTTCGCGATATCGGCGGCTGACCACTTCCTGAATGCTGAGGTAGTCGTTGTTCCCCTGCCCGTGCTTGATCTTGTAACGGCGGTAGGAGTCTTTGAACGGGACGCCGTCGATGAAACAGACTTTGCTGCCGACCATCTCTTCGCCCTGCAGGTGGGCGATATCGATCGTCTCCAGGATCCGAGGCGGCTCGGCCAAGCCGAGCGCTTCCTGCAGCGCGGTAACGCCTTCCTTGGGGTTGGAAATGAAGGCCTCGGGCTGCCAGAATTCCTGCTCTCCTTTACCGGCCCTGGCGCCGAGCCCTTTCAAAGCTTTGATTTCGTCGCGGAGCCGGCCGGCCCGTTCGAAGTTCAGATCTTTTGAGGCCTCGATCATGTCGCGTTCGAGGCCTTCGAGGACTTTTGTTTTATCGCCGTCCAGAAACCGGATCAGGCGGTTGATGTCCTCGCGGTAGGTTTCCCGGCCGATCTTGGCCGCACACGGCGCGGTGCATTGCTTGATCGGGTAAAGCAGGCAGGGGCGGAAAAACCGTCGCTTGTCGTCGGCTTCGCTGATTTCCAGGTGACAGGTCCGAAACTTGAACGCTTTCTGTAGAAGGGTGACCGCTTCCTTCAGTGCGTAGACACTGGTAAACGGACCGTAGAGTTTCGTATTAGGCAGTGGCACGCGGGTGACGAACACGCCGGGGAATTCGTCCTTGGTTGTTACCATTAGATACGGGAAAGTCTTGTCGTCGAGCAGTCGGGCGTTGTACTTCGGCTGGATGTCCTTGATGAGCCGATTTTCAGTCAGCAGCGCTTCAACTTCGCTGTCGGTCTGGATGATCTCGAAGTCGACGACGTGATCGAGCAGCCCGGCTTTCTTCTTTTCGAGCTTCGTCGATGCTAGGAAATAGCTGCCGACGCGGTCGCGGAGGCTCGCGCTTTTGCCGACGTAAATCACGACACCTTTGGTGTCTTTCATCAGGTAAACGCCCGGCGCCTTGGGCAGCCCCCGGGCTTTTTCGGCGAGTTTCAGTATGCGGTCTTCCATGACTTGGCTAATGATAGGCGGACGTCTGCGGGGTTAACGCCGGACAATCTATAGAGATAGTGTACCCGTTGCCTTGCAAGGCGGGTTCACGACGCGCCTTTTCGAATCTGCCTGTTTTAACTTCGCCGAGATGGGGCGGCTCGCAGCCATCAAAGATCGCGCCGCCCCAGATCCTTGCGGATATCCGCCGCGGTGACGAGCCAGTCGCGGACGGCGGTCTCGTCGCCGGCGTCGAGCCTTCGAGTCAATTCGGCCAGTTCGGTCTGTAACCGCTGGATGCCGGCTTTTACATTGTCGCGATTGTCCAAAAAGATGTCCCGCCACAGCCCGCTGTCGCCGGCGGCAATGCGGGTGCTGTCGGCGAATCCCCGGGCGGCCAACTTCAGTGCATCGGTCGTCTGGATCCGCACCATCGCGGCCGCGACCGCGTGGGGCAGGTGGCTGATGTCCGCCACTTGTCGGTCGTGTTCCCCGGGACTGAGTTGAAGTGTCTGCATCTTCAACTGTTTCCAAAACCAGTCGACCGTTGCCAACGCTCCGGGGTCAGTAGATTCGGTGGGAGTGAGGATGCACGTGGCGTCAGTGAGCAGGTCCGCTCTGGCGTTTGGCATGCCTTGCTTTTCACCCCCGGCCATCGGATGGCTGCCGACAAAATGCACCCCATGAGGAAGGTGCTTCCTGGCGAGCTCGACGATAGACCTCTTCGTGCTTCCCACGTCCGTCACGATCGCGCCCGGCTTGAGCGACCCGGAGATTTTGCCCAGCATGTCGCCGAAAATTCCAACTGGAGTGCAAAGGATCACCAAATCGGAATCGAGAACCGCGGCAGCAGGAGAATCGAACCGTTTGTGGATCGCACCCCGCTCCATTGCGCGATTCAATCCGACGGAATTGTGATTGTAACCCGCGATTGAAGCTGATTTTAGATGCTCTCGGCACGCGAGGCCGATCGAGCCGCCCAGAAGTCCGGTCCCAAGAATGCTCAACCGCTCGATCTGCATGGTCCGATAATACCCATTGGCGCAAAACAGTGAAATGAGTGGCCGAACGGCGTTTTGTCGGGACAACCAGACGGACTTGATGGCTTTGAACCGTAGCCGTACTCTTATGACTCATATTCAGAAATGGTCGCGTTCATGTTAATTGAAAAACCAAGCCGGCGTGTACTCGCCAGTCCTGTAATGCTTGAAACGCCGTCCGCGCGGCGGCAGAATGCCGGGCGGTCGGCAGCGGCGAAGCGGTCGGCCGCGGAATCCAACGGCGGTCAACCTTTGTCTACTGATCAATCATCCAGCATCGAAAATCAGACCACCCCGCCCAAGGCGCAATCCCGGCACGTGTTGGAATTCGAAAAGCCGTTGGCAAATCTCGAACGCCAGGTGATGGAGCTCGAAGCCCTGCAGGCCGAACGCGGGATCGATTATTCCGCCGAGTTGCGGCAGATGCGGACCGACTACACCGCTGTGCTCCGCAAGACCTACGACAAACTTACCGCGTGGGAAACCGTCCAAGTGGCCCGGCACCCGCAGCGGCCGCTGTTCCGCGACTACATCGAAAAGATCTATCCTGACTTCCGTGAAATTCATGGCGACCGTTGTTTCGGTGACGACCGCGCGATCATGTGCGGGCTGGCCCGAGTCGGGGGTTACAAGGTCATGCTCATCGGCCATCACAAAGGCCGGGATACCAAGGAAAAGGTGAAGTGCTATTTCGGGCTCGCCCATCCGGAAGGGTACCGCAAGGCCCTTCGGTGCATGAAGCTGGCCGAGAAGTTCGGTTTGCCGGTTGTGACGCTGATCGACACCCCGGGGGCGTACCCCGGCATCGGTGCCGAGGAGCGTGGGCAGGCTGAGTCGATCGCCCGAAATATGATGGAAATGAGTCGGCTGCGGACGCCGATCGTCAGCGTCATCACCGGTGAAGGCGGTTCCGGCGGGGCGCTGGGCATCGGCGTTGCCGACCGCGTGGCGATGTTCCAGTATGCCTGGTACTCGGTGATCAGCCCCGAAGCCTGCTCGTCAATCCTGTTCAAAGGCAACGAAGCCGCCCCGCAACTGGCCGAAAGCTTGAAGCTCACCAGCAAACACCTCAAGGCACTCGGCGTTGTCGACAGCGTGATCCCCGAACCCCTCGGCGGTGCCCACCGCGACCCGCACACCGCCGCGTATAGCCTCGACCAATTCGTCGCCAAGACGCTGCGGAATCTGAAGCAGTACAAGATCGAAAACCTGCTCGAACGCCGTTACGAGCGGTTCAGAAACCTGGGCGTCGTGGCCGAGACGGCGAAAAAATCGACGATCCGCGCGGCGGTTTAGCTTTCGTCTTAATGCCGTATCACGATAGAATTCGGGAAAATGGTTTCGTCCGGAGACATCACTAATCTTGCCAATCAGATCGCTGAACGATTCAAGCCTGACCGCATTTATCTTTTCGGGTCATACGCTTACGGCGAACCAAACGAAAACTGCGACGTCGACCTGCTCGTTCTAAAACGAGGAACGCAGGTTCACGATCTCGCGATGAAGATTCGTCGTGAGATGAATTTCGGATTTGCGGTCGACCTGCTGGTGCGTACGCCGAAGGAATTCGAATCCCGAATCGCGATGGAGGATTTTTTCCTGACCGAAATCAAGACGAAGGGGAAAATCCTGTATGGAGCCTCTGACCAAGGAATGGGTGGAAAAAGTCGAAGGGGACTTCGCGTCCGCCCGGCGAGAGCTTCGCGCTCGAAAATTGCCTAACTACGACAGTGCCGGGTTTCATTCCGAGCAGTGTGCCGAAAAGTATTTTAAGGCAAGGCTCCAGGAAGCAAGCATATCGTTCCCACGTACTCACGATCTGAACGAACTCCTTTTACTCTTAATCCCGATCGAGCCGCTTGGGACCGTGATGACGGTGTCAGCAAAGACGCTCAGCGAGCACGCGGTTAGAACCCGATATCCGGGCTCCAGTCTTACCAAAGCTCAAGCTAAAGAAGCCGTCATCTGTTACACTGACATCCGAAATTTTGTCCGTCAAAGCCTCGGGATTTAAAGCATCATTTCGGCATAGAATGCTGCTCTCATGGCCAGCTACACCCAAAGCATTCAAAACCTGATGAACGAACTCTCACACCTGCCCGGCATCGGCATGCGGTCGGCCGAGAGGATCGCATTTCACCTGCTGAAGCAAAATCCCGAAGACGCGCTCAAGCTGGCCGACGCCATTCGGGACGTAAAGACGCGGATCAAGCACTGCAGCATTTGTTACAACCTCACCGAGCAGGACCCGTGCTCGATCTGCGTCGATCCGAAGCGAGACCAATCGCTGGTTTGCATCGTCGAACAGCCCAAGGATCTGCTCGCGCTCGAGGCGGCCGGCTTATACAAAGGCGTCTACCACGTCCTGCTCGGACGGATCGCGCCGCTGGAGGGGATGGACCCGCCGGACCTGACGATCGACCCGCTGATGACCCGCCTTGCTTCCGGTGAAATCCGCGAGATCATCATGGGCACCAATCCCAACATGGAAGGGGACGGCACCGCGCTGTTCATCCAAAACGAAATCCAGAGCAAGTTCCCCGACGTGGCCGTGACTCGCCTCGCCCGCGGGCTGCCCACCGGCAGCAGCATCGAATACGCCAACCGCAACATGCTCGCCGAAGCCCTCAGCGGCCGACAAAAAATGTGACCCCCATAAAGCCGCCGATGCTATCGGCGGGCCGTCACTGGGATCGGCGGGGCGTGACCGGCATCGCCCGTATTATCTCTTCACCCGCACCATGCCCAGCGCATTGGCAACCACCCCGGATAGCACGATGCCGGCGATGAAGGCGTTGATCAGGCCGGAATAAAAGTCCTTCAAACGCAGGTCAGTGTTCCACGCGGGAACGAACTGCATCGCCAGGATCGCCGATACGACCGCCGCCATCAGCCCGCAGTACCCGATCATGCACCACCGCGGCCAGCCTTGCTGGCAGTTGAACACGGCCGAGGTCGGCAAACTGAGTGCGGCCGTAAGAATCGCAGCCAACCCATACCGCCCGTCGTGCCGGACCAAATAGACGAGTCCCAGCGTCGCCGCGGCCAGCAGGAGGCTGCCGATGCAATTGCTGGCCACCCGCTGATCACGCGACAGCGCATACCGTCCGAACCGGTCGATGCGAAGCATCAGGTTGAACAGCGGGACCGCGAGCCAGGTCATCAGCACAAATGCCGCGTAAGTGCAAATGATCGGCATCGCGACCGGGCGAATTTCCGGGGTCGACGCCGTGGCGGATTGGAGCAGCTGTATGCCGACCCAACCGCCGACAACGATCCCCCACTGCGCCCGCCGCCCCAGGCGGGACATGAATAGAAAATACCGGAGCATGAGCCGGTAAATAATGTTCCGCGCCTTAAGCGCTTCCACGATGCCCGCTTTCGCCCATTGGTTGTCGGCATCGATTCGCAGCGCTTCCCGGAAGTGTTCCAATGCCTGCAGATGGTCCCCCGCGTGCAGCAACGCCCAGCCCTGATTGGCATGAGTTTCCGCATTGTGCGGGTTGCGGTGCAGTGCGCCGCCCATCGTCTGTGCCGCTTCATCCCGCCGGCCCAGGTTTACCAGCGCGATTCCACGTGCGTTGACGCACCGCGCGTCTTCTGGATCGATCGCCAGCCCCGCATCAGCGGCTTGCAGCGCCGCAGGCCAACTGCGTTTCAATAGCAAAATCTCAGCCATTAGCGCGTGTTGCTGCGGGTCGAAAGGGTTCAATCGAATTGCCTGTCCGACCGTGTCGAGCGCTTCGTCCAGCCGCCCCCGTGCCCGAAGGATCGACGCCAGCGCTGTGTACCCGAAATGCCAGTCCGGCCGAAGCCCGATCGCCTGCCGGGCCTCGTCGGTGGCCTCGGCGTACTGATTGCGAATCACCAGGCAGAGCGAAAGCATCGCGTGCGCCAGCGCGTTTCGCGGCTCGGCGACCAGCGCCGCGCGGAACTCCTGCTCGGCCGCGTCGTGCCGGCCGGTTTGGAACAACAATGACCCGCGCTCGACGCTCATGCATTCCAACTTATTTGAAAGCCGACAGCAGGAAAAGCGTTTAGCGAAGAATGACGCCGAGCCGCAAAACAGCTAAAGTAACAAAAGCCGACCGCCGCCTTCTGACGTGGAGAAAACGCGATGACGATCACTGTTAGCGAACAAACCCAAAGCCTCATCGATTCGCGGATGAAAGAGCTCGGAATTACCGACATCGACGAGCTGCTTTTTGTCGCGGTGACAACCTTTCAACCGGCAGACGTTTTTCATCACGACGAACTCGATGCGGAGACGAAAGCCGCGATCGAGGAAGCCGACCTGCAAGAGGCTGTTCCATGGGAGCCTGTTCGTGATGCACTAAAGCAGAAGTACGGTTTGAAATGACCGCCGTCTTTCGGATCGAGATCAAGCCACGGGCGTCAGCAGACCTTGAAGCGATTTACGACTATGCCGCGCAAAACGCTAAAGCGGCAGCCGATGCTTTGATCACGCAATTGCTGGATGTCATTGATTCCTTCGCACGGCTCCCGCATCGGCATAAACAATCCAAGTGGGCTCGAATCCGGCGATGGACGTTTACATGGTCCCAGTGCCGCCGTATCTCATTTTTTACCGTGTCGACGGGGACCATCGCGTCGTCACCATTGTAAGAGTCCGACACGGAGCGCGCAAGCCGCTCAAAAGATTTCGTTAATCTTGACCGAACTTTTTCAGAGATTTTGATGACAGTTGATACACGCACCGCAGTGACCTCAAGCAATACTCCGGCGGAGACCGTTGCCGTGCTCGCACCGTCCGACACGTTCATCCACCGACACATCGGCCCCTCGGGGGCGGATATTCGGCAGATGCTCGAGCTGCTCGGGTACGACTCGCTGGAAGACTTGGCCGAGGCGACCGTTCCCGCGGCCATTCGCATCAAGCAACCGCTTTCGATCGGTGAACCGCGTGGCGAACACGAGCTGCTCGCCGAATTAAAATCGATGGCGAGCCAGAACAAGGTGAATCGCTCCCTGATCGGCATGGGGTATTGCGACACGATCACACCGCCGGTGATCCTGCGGAACATCATGGAGAACCCTGGCTGGTACACGCAGTACACGCCGTACCAGGCCGAGATCAGCCAGGGCCGGCTCGAAGCGCTGCTGAACTTTCAAACGATGATCTGCGACCTGACCGGCCTGCCGCTGGCGAACGCGTCGCTGCTGGACGAATCCACCGCCGCCGCCGAGGCGATGGCGATGTGCGTGCATTTGGGCAATGACAAAAGGAAAAGCTTTGTCGTAGCTGACGATTGCCATCCGCAGACGATTGCAGTGGTTCAATCGCGGGCCAAGGCGCAGGGAATCAAGTGCATCGTCCAGAGTGGCATGGGCGTCCCGCCCATGCAGATTCTCGATGACGTCGCCGGCATCCTTGTCCAATACCCCAGCACCGACGGGCGGATCATCGACTACACCGACTTGGTGAAAGCAGCTCACGCCGCCGGAGTGATGGTCGTCTTCGCCGCCGACCTGCTCGCGCTGACGTTGATCAAATCGCCCGGCGAGTTCGGCGCCGACATCGCCGTCGGCTCCGCGCAGCGGTTCGGTGTGCCGCTCGGCTTCGGCGGCCCGCACGCGGCCTTCATGGCGACCAAAACCGAGTACGCCCGCAAAATGCCCGGCCGCCTGATCGGCATCTCCAAAGACGCCCAGGGCAACCCCGCCTACCGCATGGCACTTCAAACCCGCGAGCAGCACATCCGCCGGGATAAAGCCACTAGTAACATCTGCACGGCCCAGGCGCTGCTCGCGATCATGGCTGGCATGTACGCCGTCTATCACGGACCGAGCGGGCTAAAACGAATTGCCGAGCGCGTTCATGGTTTGACCAAAGCATTAGCGACCGGTTTGAGTCGACTCGGTCATGACGTGCCGAACACTCCATTCTTTGACACGATCAAAATCAGCCTCAACGGGCTGACGGCGGATGCCATCGTTCGAGCCGCCCTCACGCAAGGAATCAATCTTCGAAAGTACGACGACAAAACGGTCGGTGTCTCGCTCGACGAACTCACCAGCCGCGACGAAGTGGAATCGATCATCGGCGCCTTTGCCGGCGGTTCGACCTTACGCATGTCAATCGACGAGCTATCTTTTCAAACCACGCCAATTTCGACGGCCCTGAACCGCACCAGCGAATACCTCACCCATCCCGTCTTCCACAAATACCACAGCGAAACGGAGATGCTGCGTTACATCTTCAAGCTGATGAGCCGCGACTTGTCGCTGGCGCAGAGCATGATCCCGCTGGGCAGTTGCACGATGAAGCTGAATGCGACCAGCGAGATGCTGCCGGTTACCTGGCCGGAGTTCGGGCGGATGCACCCGTTCGCCCCGGCGGAACAGACGCGCGGGTATCAGCAGATGTTCAAACAGCTCGAAGACTGGCTGAGCGAGATCACCGGTTTCGCGGCCACCTCACTGCAGCCCAACGCCGGCAGTGCCGGTGAATATGCCGGGTTGCTCGTCATCCGCGCGTATCACGAGTCACGCGGCGATGCCCTCCGCACGGTCTGCCTGATCCCCACCAGCGCGCACGGCACCAACCCCGCCAGCGCGGTGGTAGCCGGGCTCAAAGTGGTCCCGGTCGCCTGCGACGACCACGGCAACGTCGACGTCGCCGATCTGGAAAAGAAGGCGAAGCTGCACGAGAAGGATCTTGCCGCGCTGATGGTCACCTACCCCAGCACGCACGGCGTGTTCGAAGCCCGCATCAAGGACATCTGCGACATCGTCCACCGCCACGGCGGGCAGGTCTACATGGACGGCGCAAACATGAACGCCCAGGTCGGCCTCTGCCGGCCCGGCGATATCGGTGCCGACGTCTGCCATCTGAATCTGCACAAAACGTTCTGCATCCCCCACGGCGGTGGCGGGCCGGGCATGGGCCCGATCGGGGTTGCTCCGCAACTGGTGCCGTTCCTGCCGGGGCATCCGGTCACCGGCCTTGGTGGTCCGCAGGCGATCGGGCCGATCTCCGAAGCCCCGTACGGGTCGGCCAGCATCCTCACCATCAGCTGGGTCTACATCGCGCTCATGGGCGGCGTCGGTCTCACCCGCGCGACGCAGGTCGCGATTCTCAATGCCAATTACATGGCCAAGAAATTGGCCGGGCATTACGACGAGTTGTACACCGGGCAGAACGGCCGGGTCGCCCACGAGTTCATCATCGACTGCCGGCCGTTTCTCGGCTCGGCCAACATCACTGCCGAGGACATCGCCAAACGTCTGATGGACTACGGCTTTCACGCCCCCACGATGAGCTGGCCGGTCACCGGCACGCTGATGATCGAACCGACCGAAAGCGAATCCAAGGCCGAACTCGATCGGTTCTGCTACGCGTTGATCAGCATCCGCGAGGAGATCCGCGCGATCGAGCAAGGCAAGGCCGACAAGGTCGACAACGCGTTGAAGAACGCCCCGCACACCGCGCCGGTGGTGACGGGCGACGAGTGGTCGCATAAGTATTCACGACAACAAGCCGCGTATCCGATGCCTTACCTGAAGGACTACAAATTTTGGCCGCATGTGGGCCGGATTGATAATCCGTTCGGTGATCGGAATCTGGTTTGTTCCTGCCCACCAATGGATACGGATCAGACGTGAGCAGCGGTGGCTCACATCGGGTGGCGGGAGATGCCGGGTCTGCCAATTCTTCAGGCGGCGAGCCGTGTTGACCAATACGTGGGCCAGAGATTGCTCTGATGCAGGCTTTCCAAAGCGATCATGGATTCGGCATTTTTCCCCGTCCAGCGCATGCCGATTCCCTTGAGTCGCCGGCTCAGGCTTTTGCACATCGATTCCGTCGGGCCCGATCCGATGTCGTAGCCGGCGGCGCGAAAACTGGCGTAATCCACCTTCGGCTTGCGCTCCAACAGGTAGCTCATCAGATCGTCCACCGACTTGCGTTTGGTCTTGTTCCGCAGTTTGGAACGGGTTTGCAGCAGCGACTCCCACAGATCGTCCCACTTGCCTTTGGACAGTGTCTCAAGCACCTTTGTCGACCACTGATCTCCGTCGATATTTTGCTCCCCGAACACGATGCGTCGGGTTTGATGCACATGCTGGCTGGCGTGGTAGTAGTCTAAAATGGCAGTCGTCTTCGCCGGCAGGTTGTTGTCGATCAACCCGGCGATCCATTCCGCACCATCGGTCACTGCCACCACCTGGGCGGCGGATTTGAGCTTCACATCCGCCGACATGTCGCGCACAAGCCTGCCGGCCTGCTTCACACCCCCTCGGGTTGCACGCACCAGGCGGCGCGATTTGTATTGATCGTACATCGTCACCAGTTTCATCTCCTTGTAACGCTGGTCGGCGCCCTGGCGGCGTTTGAGCTTTGGCCGGCGTTTTCCCTTTGTCCGTTTGAGGCTCTTCCGCCGCTCCAGGGCCTTTTCAAACCGCTTGCCCATTTCGCAATCGGTGACCATCGGAACCATAAAGCCGTCGATCCCCACATAAATCCGTGACTGGATCGAACCGTCCGCAGTCTGGTCGGTCAGGCATTTACCCGCGTCAAAGTCGAATTCCAACTGCTCGTGCTCATGCCATACCAGCACCGCACGCCCCTCGGATTCAGCCACCTTACGCAGCTTCTCATCGCTGAGCCAAACCTGCGCCAGACGGTTCAGGTTCGCCGCCGCACGTGAAAATGAATCCGAATCCGTGGCGATCCGGCAGCACATTTCTCGCACCGCCAGCGACACCCCGCATGCCGCCAGATCGATCAGATCATCCACCGGAACGTCGGTTTGGCCTTTGACGTTTTCGAACCGCCTTCGCCGCAGTTCCACCCGCCCGTTGCAACTGAGCATCGACCGCACCGCCATCCCCCGATGAGCCTGCTGGTTCTGTACCGGGGGAAAAAGCGGGCGAGCTTTCCGTTGCCTCAACCCGCATCTGTGCCGCGGTTTGGAATGTCCGTCGTCTGAACTCCCCAAGCAGATCGCGAACCTGCTCCTCCGAGCCATCGATCAAATGCCCATCGGGGGCGTCATTGACCGCATCCGCCACCTTCAACATCGTCGCCTCGAAATCTTCTCGCATGCGACGAACCAACTCATCACGATTCAATCTGCTCAGACCATCCATGGCCAATCTCCTGTTTGGGCAATCCTTGCCAATCACACTATTTAACCATCGTGCCTGAAGAATTGGCAGACCCGGAGATGCCTGGAAGTCGATGATTCAGTGCTAACCGCGTCGCAGGACGGTATACTCCGAAGCATGTTTGCCGCGATCGAAACCCTTCCGATCAACACCGTGGCCGATCTCCTGGATCGTCTCGGTGGAATTCCTGCCGAGCGGGTGCGCTTTCGCCCCGCGCCGGGCGATGCGACCGAACAGGACGCGATCGATGCCGAGCACCGGTTTGGCGTGCTTTGCGAGCTGATCGATGGCACATTGGTGGAGAAGCCGAAGGGCTTATATGAGTCGATTCTGGCCGGCATCGTCATCCGGTTATTGGGGGAATTTGTTTCCAGTCGTCGGCTCGGCATCTTGGGTGTGCCTGATGCCATGTTCCGCGTAAAGCCCGGGCAGATCCGCCTGCCGGACGTCTCGTTCGTCAGTTGGGCGCGCCTTCCGGCGGACTTTCAACAACACGCCGCAGCTGATATCGCTCCCGACTTGGCGATCGAGGTGCTGAGCCCCAGCAACACGGTCCGGGAAATGACGCGAAAGCGGATCGAACTGTTTGCGGGTGGGACCCGGCTGATGTGGGTGATCGATCCCGCGTCAAAGACCGTTGCCGTCTATACAGAAGCCGAGTCGGTGCCCGTGATGCTGACCGAGGACCAGTCGGTCGACGGCGGCGCGGTGTTGCCCGGGTTTTCTTTCGCCATCCGTCAGCTCTTCGCCGAGGCGGAGCGGCCGGTGCGGTGACCTGATCCCCTCCCTTCATGCTCCTCCGCGTCCCATTCTGATACAATTCGAGCCGTGCCCGACATCGTGCTTACCACGTTCAACGCCCGCTACGCGCATGCCGCGTTCGGTCTTCGTTACTTGATGGCAAACCTGGGGCCGCTGCAATCGCGCGCGACCGTGCTTGAATTCGAAATCAGCCATCGCCCGGTCGACGCCTTGGAGACGATTTTAGCGGCTTCGCCGCGGATCGTGGGCGTCGGGGTCTACATCTGGAACGTTACCGTCGCCACGCAACTGGTGGCCGAGCTGAAGCGGGTCCGGCGTGACATGATCGTCGTCGTCGGTGGCCCCGAAGTCAGCCATGAATCCGACCAGCAGGAGATCTGCCGACTCGCGGATTACGTCGTCACTGGTGAGGCGGACCGGGCGTTCGCTGCGTTGTGTGAAAAGCTGTTGTCGGGCTCCCGGCCGTTGATGAAAATCATCCCCGCCGACCTCCCGCACTTCGACGCACCCGCCGGTGCGGTGGCGTTGCCTTACGATCTGTACACGGACGAGGACTTGTCGCACCGAGTTGTGTATATCGAAGCATCGCGCGGGTGCCCGTTCAAGTGCGAGTTCTGTTTATCGTCGCTCGATGTGCCGGTGCGGAACGTGCCTTTAGAACCGTTTTTGGCGGCCATGGATCGCCTGCTCGCGCGGGGGTTGCTGCAGTTTAAGTTTGTCGACCGGACCTTCAATCTGAACCTGAATATCAGCCGGGCGATCCTGCAGTTTTTCCTGGACCGCCTGCGGCCGGGCTTGTTCCTGCATTTCGAGATGATTCCCGACAGGTTGCCCGAACCCCTGCGGGATTTGATTCGGCAGTTCCCACCGGGCGTGTTGCAGTTTGAAGTCGGCATCCAGACGTTTAACAACGACGTCGCCCGGCTGATCAGCCGGCGTCAGGATTACGGTAAGCTCGCAGAGAACCTGCAATTTCTGCGGGACCAAACCGGCGTTCACGTGCACGCCGACTTGATCGTCGGTTTACCCGGCGAGACCGCGGACAGTTTCGGTGCGGGGTTCGACCGGCTCGTGGCGATGCGACCGCAGGAAATTCAGGTCGGCATGCTCAAACGGCTGCGGGGCACGCCGATCGTCCGACACGACGTCGAATGGGGCATGGTCTACAGCCCGCACCCGCCTTACGAAGTGCTTCAGACGAAACTGATCGATTTCCCGACGATGCAGCGGCTCCGGCGGTTCGGCCGGTACTGGGACTTGGTCGCCAACAGCGGTAATTTCGTCGACACCGCGCCGCTGATCTGGGGAGACGGCTCGGCGTTTCAGTGGATGCTGCGGTTTTCCGACTGGTTATTTTTGCAAGCCGGAAAGAGCCACGCAATCTCGTTGCACCGGTTAATGGAACTGATGCTGAGGTTTCTGACCACCGAGCAGAATCTCGATCCCAAGGTTGCCGCGGCCGCGATCTGGCGCGACTACCAGCGCGGGGGCCGGAGTGACCGGCCCGGTTTTCTCGCGCCGTTCGTCGAACAGGCCGACACGCGGGTAGTCCGGAAAAAACAGGGGCCGCAGCGGCAGGGCCGGCATCTGGCAAAAGTCGATTGAATCCCGGCACTTTGACAATCCGCCGGGCGGTTCGGTACTATTCAATCCCGCCCGAAAGTTGTCGGGTTTCTCGTAGGTTCACCAAGGCGAGGCTGATTCATGAAGAAGTTTGCTCTGCTTGCGATTCTGGCCGGGGGAATGCTGTTTTCCGCCGGGTGCGAGACGCCCGCGTACACGTCGCAGGAGCGCTTCCAGATGATCGGCCGCAACTGGGGTTACGAATACGAGCAGATCAACGATGATCTGGATCACATCTTCCTGCTCCGCCCGGCCGGGCACCTTTCGGAATGGAATATTCAATAATCAGTGGCAAGCCAGTGGCGTAGCCTGACCGGCGATTTTGGCCCGGTGCCGGGTAAGTGAGTCCACGGATCGTCTTTTTCGTTTATCATTGCAGGACCGGCGACGCATAATGCCGCCGATGGTGTCGGCGGGTTTCAGACCCGGATCATCAACGGATTTTAACTGCCATGGCAGACGTCGAACCAAAGATTTCGGATCCTGCGACTTCCTCTGATCCGTTCCAGCACTTGCACAAAATGTCGACCACGGCCGGGCTAGGCAGTGGGGACTACGTCGCGATCAGCGGGACCGCGATCCTCGCCATCCTGCTCGGTGTCGCCAGTGCGATGGTGCTGTTCGACAACTGGCAATTGCTGGCAATCCCATTAGCCGGTGTAGTCTGCGCGATCGTTGCGTTCCGGCAGATCGCCCGAAGCAACGGCACCCAATCGGGCGTCGCCATTGCCGCCACGGGGTTGGTGCTTTCGCTCGGATTCGGCGGGTTTTACGGCGGCAAAACGATCTACTCGTCAATCCATACCCGATCCGACCGGGATCAGATTATCTCGGTCATCCAACAGTTCGGCAGCCTGCTCGGGCAGAAAAAATTTCCGGCCGCGTACGTCCTGCTCGATGAACGGCTTAAAACCCGCGTGACACCCGCCACCTTCGAAGGCGTCGTCGCGAACGTCGCCAACTCGCCGTACTTGGGCCCCCTCCAGAATGCCGACTGGAACGGACTTATCGGGTTTGAAACCGACGAAGTCACCGGCGAAGCCCTCGCCAACGGCATGGTTCTGCTAAAATACTCCCCCGACGAGCGCTTTTTTCGGCGCTTAGGAATGAGCTTCCGTAAAATTGACGGGAAATGGCTGATCGATCAGATCCCGGCCCTGTTCCCCGAAGAGACGGGCCAGCCACAGCCAGGCGCGAAACCGCCGAAAGCTCCGACATTCGGACCCATGGGCCCCGCTGCACCGGGAAAATAAATCCCGCGCCTGCGGCTGTTCCAACTACGGCATTGACTTCAGGCCCAGCCAGTTTTTGCAGTAACTTTCGGTTCTTCCCAGGTTTTAAAGTTCGACCCTGCCAGCGTCCGATAACTAACCGGTTCGCGACACGCGGAAGGTTCCCTCAGTTGCCAGGGCGATTCCGCCGATACCGGCCAAAGGAACGGCACGGCTCATAGTGTTCGCGTGCACGCTCCGAATAAGGCACGGCGACATGGCGATCTTCAGCAAAGCAGCGACGGGCAGAATCCTGGCCAGTATCACCGCGACGGCGGCACTTTCAGGATGTACGTCCCTCCACAAAAATCCAAATCCGCCCGCCACGCAATCGGTCGTCATGGTCGGACCGCAGTCGGGTTCGACGACCGGCGTTGCCGCCCAGCCCCCGGCCGACGACATCGACGCCTTCAACGCCGAAGGCAGCTCCGCCGTCACCCCCGCGGGCCCGACACCCAACGTCAATGTTTTCGGTGAACTCGGTGGCTCGCCACGCGGGCCCGGGAAGCTGATCGGCGACGAAGGGTTTCAGCAGCACACGTTCGCCGACGAAGGGTATGACGCCGACGTGTCGATCGACCCCACCGGCAAATGGATGGCCTTCGCCAGCACCCGGCACAGTGAACACGCCGGCATTTACGTCCAGCGCGTCGACGGGACGGCCGTCACAAAACTCACCAGCGACGACTCCGACAATGCCTTCCCGGTCTTCAGCCCCGACGGCAAGCAGATCGCGTTTTGCTCGACCCGCAGCGGGACCTGGAACGTCTATGTGATGGACACCGAAGGCCGCAACACGGTGACCGTCACCAACGGCAGCAGCCAGTGCATTCACCCGAGTTACAGCCCCGACGGTGCGCAATTGGTCTACAGCTCACTGGGCACCCGCAGTAACCAGTGGGAACTGTGGACCGTGAACCTGACCAGCAGCGAACGCCGGCAAATCGGCTACGGATTGTTCCCGTCATGGTCCCCGTCCAAGGACGGCGACAAGATCGCCTTCCAACGGGCCCGCCAGCGCGGGTCGCGGTGGTTCAGCTTATGGACGCTCGATCTGGTCGACGGCGAAGCCCGCCACGTCACCGAGGTCGCGGTTAGTTCGAACGCCGCGATCGTTTCTCCGTCCTGGAGCCCCGACGGCAAACGGCTGGTCTTCGCGACCGTGCTGGACCCGAACCACGGTGAAAAGAAAACCACTGCCGGTTCGACCCGCGGCGAACAGGACATCTGGACGATCGACGCCGACGGCAACGACCGTCGACGCATCACAGACGGCAACGGCGTCAACCTGACCCCGTGCTGGGCCAGTGACAACCGGGTTTACTTCGTCAGCAATCGAAGCGGGAACGAGTCGGTCTGGTCGGTCAGACCCGAGACCGGAAAGGTGTTCACCGCTTCGGCCCCCAAGGCCGAGAAACCAAAAGACGCGCTGACCGAAACCGATACGCGGGACGCGGATCGGTAGGGTTGGGGAAGTTGCTAGTTGTTAGTTGTTAGTAAGAGGGAAAACCTTCTTTACTAACAACTAACAACTTCTTCTCACACGGATGAAAACATGCGACAGATGCGGAGCATCTCATTGTGTTTGCTGGCGGTGATCGCCGGGTGCGTGACACCTAAATACGGCGTCGAACGCCAACTCAGTGTCCGCGACGGAACTCACCCCGTCTGGGCGGTCGCACCGGCGATTAACCTCAGCGGGGAGTCCGCAGTCGACCCGATCCTTCAGGCGGATCTGGTCTTCGAACAACTGCAGGCCGTCAACAACTTGACTGTGATCCCCGTCAACCGTGTCGTGCAAGTGTATGCCGCGTTGCACATCGACAAAGTCGAATCCGAAGATCAGGCGGCGGTGGTCTGCCGGCAGCTCGGTTGCGACGCGCTGCTGGTCCCCACGGTGACGCGTTACGACCCGTACGACCCGCCGAAGGCCGGCATCGCATTACAGCTCTTGAACGCCGTCAAAGCCGCACCGTCGCAGCAGGTCGATGCCCGAGAACTGGTCCGCGAAGCAGCCCCGAATATCACGCAGACCTTGCCGGTGAATCCGCCTTTCATTCAGGTCGTCGGGATGTACGACGCGTCGAACGGGTCGGTCCGGGACGCCGTGCTGCTGTACGCCAAAGGCCGTAACGACCCGACCGGGCCGCTGAAAACCAAAGAGTATTTCGTCAACATGGACCGCTACTGTGGGTTCGTCTACCACACGCTGATTACGCAGATGCTCGAGCGTGTGACGGGCCAGCCGGCGGAGCTGCCGTTGCCCCCCGAGCCGAAGGGGATGGCCGCGCTCGCCCGCGACCTGGAGTCGGTTTCTCTGTCCAGATAGTTCAATTTATTGCGTCATTTACGCGAAATCGGACTCACCGCACACGCCGGTTATTCCGATCGTAAGGATATGCGAATGGGCAACGATTCGGAGACACCACAGATGCAGGGCATGAAAACATTAAGTTTGATGAAGGGCAAAGACCATTTCTGCTTCCGGTACGAGACCGGTCAGGAATCCAAAGTGCTCGACGCGCTGATCGACATGGTCAATCGCCGTGACATGTCCTTCGACTGGTTCGACGCCGCGGTGCTCTCGCACCAGCTCGGTCAGCATTTGGCAAAAGAATTGAAGCCGTATTTGCCGAAGAAAGCTGCGTAGGGTTATTGGTCTAAGAACACACGCGAGTGTTTTCCAACGCCAGTCTCCCGCCGGTCACCGATCCCGTGCAACGGGAACGTCAAGACCGGCTGTGTCGAGCGATCGACCGTGTGACGAGGATCGTCCACGCGTGGGCCGTCCTGGCGAATCATTCGCCGGCGGCAAATTCTTCTGGATTCCCCGCGCCCGCGACTCTCGCGACCCGGTACCTATGACCAGTGCCACCGCCACTTTCGAATCTGTTTCCACGCCGACGCTTTCTGCGTCGTCGTCCTCTCCGCCGAAGATCGCCACCGGCGCGAGCGACCGTGCGGTCCCGGAAAAAAACTTTCCGCCGCTGGTACGCCAGTTCCTCGACTACCTCAAGCTCGAGAAACATTTCAGCGATTACACCGGTAAAAGCTACGGCGCGGACCTGATCCAGTTCTCGCAATTCCTCGGCGGCGAGATCGGTCAGTCGCACCAGACGCCGCAGACTCCCGAGCAGGCTTCCGCGTCGATCGACCAGAAGCTGATCCGGGCCGAGGCGATCACCGTCCGCGAGTTCCTCGCGTACCTGTACGCACAGAATTACACCAAGAGCACGACCGCCCGCAAGCTCGCAACGCTGCGGAGCTTCTTCAAGTTCCTAAACCGCAGGGGCCTTGTAACGGGCAGCCCGCTGACCGCGATCCGCACGCCCAAGCAGGAAAAACGCCTGCCCAAGTGTCTGGACCTGGAACAGGTTCAGAAGCTGATGGACGCCCCCGGTGACGGCGACATTCTTTCGGCCCGCGACAAGGCGATGCTCGAAGTGCTCTATTCGAGCGGCATTCGCGTCAGCGAACTGGTCGAGCTCGACATGGCCGACATCGACCTGCAGGAAGGCGTGCTCCGCGTCAAAGGCAAGGGCCGCAAGGACCGCCTGACGCCCATCGGCAGCCAAGCAATCGCCGCCGTGCAGCGGTACTTCGAAATGCGGATGGCCGAGCCGAAACTGTCGAGCAAGACGACCGGCCGGGTGTTCCTCAATAAGCATGGTGAATCGCTCAGCACCCGAAGCGTCCGCCGCAAACTCGACAAATACCTGGTGTCGGCCGGCCTCGACCCCGGTATCAGCCCGCACACGCTCCGGCACAGCTTCGCGACGCACCTGCTGAACAACGGCGCCGACCTCCGCAGCGTGCAGGAATTGCTCGGTCACCAGAGCCTGAGCACGACCCAGGTCTACACGCACCTGACGACGAGCCGGATGAAACAGGTCTACGACCAGGCCCACCCGCGGGCCGACGTGTCGACCGCTTCGTCATCGGGCCTGACGGCTCCTGATGCCGCCACGGCGCGGGCCGTCACCAGCCCGGCCGCGACGGCAGGTTCGACGCTCGAAGCCGGCGGGCATCACCCGATCCCGCACCCAGCCAACGCGCAGTCGAACGCAACCGCGCGACCTTTTTTCCCGGCCAAAGCCGGCTGAATCTGAAATCAGATGTTAAAGCAAGACGGGCACGGCGATCTCGCCGTGCCCGTCTTGCTTTGAACAAAGACTGTCGAAATTACTTGATCAATCGAACGGCGAACGGATACCGGTAATAAACGCCCGAGTTGGCTTTGACGGCCGCGATGATCGAGAAAATAATCCCCGCCAGTCCGAGCCCGATCAGCAGGATCAGCCCCACGCCGATGCAGATCGTCGGAGAGACGATCAACGCCGCGAGCAGAATCGTGATGTGAAAATTGACCGCTTCTTTTCCCTGGTCGTCTACGAACGGCATCTCATTTTTCTTGATCAGCCAAATGACCAGCGGTCCCAGGATCGACGGGATGCCCACGAATTGGACCAGTGCCGATAGATGACAGAGCATGCCCCACATCTTTGCGTTGCTGTCGGTGATAATTTCCGTCGGCGCGGGCGGGGGCGCGAACATGCCCTGCTTCGGCGAGACCCCGTAATTCAACGGTTCGGCCGGGGAGGTCTGATCAATCGGCGGCATGGGATTTTCTTCAGTCATCGCAATTCCCTTTCCTGGAAGAAATGAAAACGTCCCGGCATCGGGCTTGTCACCCGATCACTATGCCGTAGCACGGCCGGACATTCAACGGGAAACCGCAGGTTGTTGCTTGAATCCGCGAAGCCACGCCCGCCGCCACTCGGGCATCTGTTCGAACGTCAGCGTCGCCCACAGGCCGCGCTTTTTCTTTCGCGCCTCGGCCTCGGCCGGGTTGATCATCCCGCTCATGACGTCCGCCTGCCGGCGGTCCGCGAACGCCATCCCGGCTTTGACTAACTCGCCATTGAGACAACTGCCGTCGATATACGCGTACGCTTCGAGTCGCCCCAGCGAGTTTCGAGTCTCGGGTGATTTCAGCAGCAGGGTGACTTCCGCGTTGGTCGTTCGCGCGGTGAGAAACGTCTTTGCCGCCGTGGAACTGTCGTCCGTGACAATCCCGGCCAGCTTCACGGTTTGAACCGACCCATTCGGTGCGACGATTCGCAGTGTGTCACCGCCGGCGACGGATTGGACGCGAAAGCGATGATGATCAAAAACGCGCCAGTCATCGAACGGCCCCGCGAGATGCGCCGTCACAACCGACGCAGCGAACAACGTGAATAGTAAAGTGACGACCAAACGTCGGAGACGTCGCCGACGTAGGTACGCTTCGCTCGCGAGATGTCGAACTATTTCCTGCAAGGACGCGAGTATGCACCCTAATAGCCCGGCCCGGAAGGGCGGGGATCGATTTCGCGATACGCGCTTTTCATCGATCGATCCCCGCCCTCCCGGGCTGGGCTATCAAAAGATGTCGTCGGGGATCGTGGGTTGGGCTTCCCCACCAAGCGCGGGCGCTGCGGAGGGGTTAATTCAGGCTCGCCTCGAACATCTCGGGGCTGACATAGCCTAACGAACTGTGCAGACGTCTGCGATTATAAAACACCTCGATGTACTCAAAGATCGACGCCCGGGCCTGGTCATGTGTGGCGAACTTCTGGTGATGCACCAACTCGGTCTTGAGCGTGGACCAGAAGCTTTCCATTACGGCGTTGTCCCAGCAGTCTCCCTTGCCGCTCATGCTCTGGTTCATTTCATGCGATTCCAGCAGCTGCTGGTAATTATCACTCGCGTATTGAACGCCGCGGTCGCTGTGGTGCAGCAGGCCTTTCTCGGGGCTTCTTCGCGCGATCGCCATCTGCAGCGCATCACTCACCAGATCGGTTTGCATGTGATCCGCCATCGACCAGCCGACGATCATCCGGCTGCACAAATCAATCACCCCCGCCAGGTACATCCATCCCTGGTCGGTCGGAATGTAAGTGATGTCCACCGCCCATTTCTGGTTCGGGAGTTCGGCGGCGAACTGCCGGTCCAGCACGTTGCCGGCCACCGGGTTGGGGTGGTCGCTGTCGGTGGTGGTCGGCACGAATTTTTTCTTTTGTTTCGCCCGGATTCCGGCCGCTTTCATCACTTTTGCCACCGTGTTTTCACACACGCTTTCGCCCCGGGCCACCAGGGCTTTATAGATCCGCGGGCTGCCGTAGACGCCGCGCCCTTCCACGGCGGCGGTTCTGACCTTGGCCGTCAGTTCCTCCCGGCGTTTGTACCGCTCGCTCGCAGGCCGGTTGATCCAGTCGTAGTAACCCGAGCGGCTGACATCCAGCACCTGGCACGAAACCTCAACCGGAAAGTCACGGAGGTGTTCTTCGATGAAGGCAAACTTCACAGCTGCTCCTTTGCGAAGAACTGAGCTGCTTTTTTTAAAATCTCGCGCTCCATCAAAAGCCGGGCGTTCTCCTTGCGCAGCCGCCGCAGCTCTGCCGCCATCGCTCCGTCGCCAGTCGGCGCCAAGCCGGCCTCGGCTCCAAACTTGCCGACCCACCCCCGAACGCTGTTGGGATCGACGCCCAGGCTCTTGGCCGCGTCAACCACTGAATACCCCTGTTGATTGACCAGCTTGACTGCTGAAATCTTGAACTCCCGCGTGTACTTTCTTCGTGCCATGGACACTCCTTCAGACAGATTCTACTCTGCCCTCTGCCGCGCCCGTGCTTAGTGGGGAAGCCCAGGTAGCACATCGCCTTCTTTCCAAAACGCGCCTCTTTGTTTCGGAAGATAGCTGTCTACGAGATAGTCAAAGTGGGCCTTGTTTTGGACGTGTTTGCGACTGCCGTCGGCTACGAACCAACGCTTGCCTTGTACGCCACTCGCGCGGCCGAGAAAGAGACTCAGCAGATTCTTTAATTTGTCCCGCACGGCCTGCCAATTCATGAAGCCTGATTGGCTGATCAGAAAATGGCCATGCGTCGGGTCGGTGCCCACGGCGTGCAGCCTCCACTGTCGATGTGCGCAGATGTCGTACGCTCCGGTAATCAGCACTCTCTGCGACACGACCGAGAACGAAACCGGATCATCGCCGGCCTGCCCGTTATACATTCTCGCCACTTCTTCACTCGGCGGCTGAATCCCCTGACCTTTTCGAACGAATCCTCGCGGCTTATCAGGTCCCCAGGTTCGGTAGGCGTGCAGCGTGATGAGATACACAGCCATCGCAAGCTCTCGTTGCGCTCTTAATAGCCCAGCCCGGAAGGGCCGGGATCGATTTCACGAGTTGCGCGTTTCTCTGTTCGTTCCCCGCCCTTCCGGGCTGGGCTATTAAACTTCTGATCACCCCGCGGCCAGCTTGAACGCGTCGTGAACTAGCTGCAGCGCGCGCGGCCCGTCTTCTTTGTTTATGATGCAGCTGATACGGATCTCGCTGGTCGAAATGTTCTGAATATTGATCTTCGCGTCGGCCAGCGTTCGAAACATTAGCTGCGCGACGCCGGTGTGCACCCGCATCCCGACGCCGACCACGCTGATTTTGGACAGATCGCTCTGATACAGCGGGGCGGTCCGAGCGCCCAGGTCTTTACACAGTTTGTCGACCACCGGGCGGATGTCCTGCAGGTCTCCGTGCTCGACGGTGAAGCTGATGTTGGCCGTGTTGTCGTCCATCACGTTTTGAATGATGTCGTCGACGACGATGTTCGCGGTCGCGATCTCGCCGAAGATCATCGCCGCCACACCCGGCCGGTCGGGGACGGCCTTGATCGTCACGCGGGTCAGGTCTTTTTTTAACGCGGCCCCGGATACGACAATGTGTTCCATGTTCGCTGTCTCCGCCACGATCCACGTCCCCTGGTTTTCGTTCTGACTGTTTCGGACGTGAATCCGCACGTTGTACTTTTTGGCAAACTCGACCGCCCGGGTCTGCAGCACCGAAGCGCCCAGCCCGGCCAGTTCGAGCATCTCGTCGTAGCTGATTCGCTCTATTTTCCGAGCGTTTTTCACGATCCGCGGGTCGGCGGTGTAGATGCCGTCGACGTCGGTGAAATTCTCACACTCGTCGGCTTCGAGGACCGCGCCGACGGCGACCAGCGTCGCGTTGCTGCCGCCGCGTCCCAGCGTGGTGAAATCCCCCTCGGGGGTGATCCCCTGGAACCCGGCCACGATGACGATCTTGCCCGCGTTTAATTGTTCGAAAATCCGCTGCTTGTTGATTGATTGGATGCGGGCCTTGCTGAACGCATTGTCGGTGATCAGTCCGATCTGCCCGCCGGTGAAGCTGATCGCTTCCTGTCCCTGGGCATGCATCGCCATCGCCATCAGCGCGATCGTCACCTGTTCCCCGGTGGCCAGCAGCTGGTCCATCTCCCGCTTGGGCGGGGCGACCGATTTCCCGTCGTGCCGGCAGACCTTGTCAGCCATCTCGATCAGGTCGTCGGTCGTATCACCCATCGCGCTGACAACGACCACGACCTGGTTCCCGCGCTGCTTCGTGGCGATCGCCCGGGCGGCCGCACGATGAATTTTCTCCGCGTCGGCGACGCTGCTGCCGCCGAATTTTTGAACGATCAATGCCATGTCGAATCCAGAATCGCGATACCGTCCGCCTCAGGGAAGGCGGGATTATAGAGAACCACCGGGGGTGGTAAAGCGATCCGCACCCGGTTGCCCGCCGGTCGCGGCTCGGCCCGCCCGTGATTTGCACCAACCACCTGCCCCGGGCCGTGTCTGTCCAGTGCCGTCGGATCAACGAAAGTGGCAATGACCCAGTCCATGATTGAATCCCTGGAATCAAGACGTCTTCTCAGCGGAAGCCTAACGGGCGAGATCGCCGGTCGAACCCCCTCGAGGCTTGCCGCGCCGGGGCAGATGAATCATCTCTCGGTCAAATTGAACAATTCTGCGGCTCAGCCCAGCAGGGGTCCGGTCGAGGTCCGGCTCTACGCGTCGACCGATAATGTGGTCGGCCCCGACGATATCTTGCTGGCCTCGGTCACAAAGAAGGTTCGGCTCGGCGTGGGGAAGTCGAGTCGGTTGCCGCTGAAATTCGCGTCGCCCGCGGTCGCCTCCGACGGCGACTATTTCCTGCTCACGAAGGTCGATTCGCCCGCCGGCGATTCTTCAACAACGGCAACGGGCGCGCCGGTGAAGATCAATGCCGCGTTCAGTGATCTAGCGGTTTCGTTCGACGGTGTCCCGAACCAGCCGATCGAAATCGACGGAGTTTCGACCGGCCGCCGGTTCGTGACGGTCCGCCTGCGGAACACGGGCAACGTCGCCGCGACCGGTGACGTTCAGGTCAATATCTATCTTTCAACAGACGCGGTTCTCGACCCGACCGACCCGGTTCTGGCCGGAACTTCGACCCAGACTATTTTCGTGCGTGCGGGCAAGTCGCGTGTTGCCGACTTGAGCCTCTCGGTGCCGCCCGGCACGGCGGTGGGCGGATATTTTCTGTTCGCGGTGTTCACCCCGGCTACGTTTTCGGATCGCGACCCGGCTAACAATGTTAGCATGACGACGCAGCGTGTCGCGGTGGTAAACCGCCTGCCGGACCCGCCGCGCAAGCCCGATCAGGTCACGGTGTATTACGACGGCCCCGATTTTTTCTACGACGGCGGGGACTTCGGTTACTACGACTACACCGACGTCTACGTGCCCGCGCCGGTGTACGTTCTGCCGGACGACGGCTACTACTATTACGGCAGCAACATGGGTCCCGCGGATCCGAGCGGCGTGTCCGACGATCCGTCCACCGACGCGTTTCCGATCAACGGCGGGAGCGGCGACGTCCCGTCGGACGGCGGTTCGGAGATCGTTCCACCGTCGCCGAGCCAACCCTCGGACCCAGTCGATGACCCGGGCAACATCGATCCGCCCGTTCAAGACGACGGCAACATCGAAGACACCTCCGGCGACTATTCATGGTCCGGTGAGAGCTCATTGCCCGGCGACAGCTCATCGCCCGGCGACGGCGCGGATGTTCCCGGTTCGTATTTTGTTGCTTGGTAAAAACCGGACTTCTCACGGCGATCGTGACGCGCAGCGAGATTGTTGGCGACTTGGCGGACTTGGTTCGCGGTCATTTCGAGAATTTCATCATCTCCTGATAGAACGATTTGCTGGCGTAAAAATGGTCCCAGACATTGTGACCTTCGTGGGGGAAAACGGTGAGCTGGACGCGGTCGCCGAGCGTTGGTTTCAGCGCGTCATACATGCGATGGGAACCGGCGGTGAACCCGCCGTCGTCGCTGCCGCAGACGATGTGAAGATTGCGAATGTTCTTCAGCAACTGTGGGGCAAGATCGGGTCGGATGTCGACGGCCGAGATCGGCATCGCCGCGGCATACGTCTGCGGGGAATCTTCCAGCGTGAGCCAAGTCCCCTTCCCGCCCATCGACAACCCGGTGATGTAGATGCGGCTGCGATCGATGCGGGAATAGCGCTGACAAAGTTGCTCGACCATCGCGTTAACCGACTGGGCCGCGCCGGGTGTGTCCCACCGCCACGGCGGGGGGAGCTGCGGGCACAGGACGATCATCGGCATCCAGTCGCGGAGCGGAGCGTTGGATTCGATATGCCGAATCGGGCCGGTCTCTTCGGTCCCGTCGAGCGAGTAACCCTGACGGTTGTTGCCGTGAAGAAATACGAGCATCGGTTTAGCGTCAGTGGTGACGGCAAAGTCTCGCGGCATCGACATCAGATATGAAAGGTCTTCAGAATCCCCATCCAGGTCGACGTGTGCCCCGCGGACGAATTTATGAATGCCAGGCTGCGTGGTGGGGGGTTCTGTCTTGAGCGACAGCTTCAGGTGCTCAACTTTCAGGCTGGGGGGCGGCGGCGCTTCGCTGGGGAGACTGAAAACAGCGGGCGGGATCGGGCCCTGGAAAATGCCGTTCGGCATCGTCCAACCGATCGAAATTCCACCGGGACCAGGCCCGCTCTTTAGAATCGCCTGAATAAAATATCGATGCCCGGCGATCAGCTTAACGCCCCGGCTGACTTGGGCCGTGTAGGCGCGGTAGTTGTGCAAGTCGGTCGCGGCGGGGGTCTCGGCAATGAACTTGCGGTTACCGGCCGTTTCGTCGCTGCTGAGAAACAGCATGCCGCTGTCCCGCGAGGCGATGTCGAACCAGTACGGCCCGGTCTTCGGCGCGGTAATGACGGCCGTCAGTGAGCACGCATATGCGTTCTTAAACCCGGGGGAGAATTCCATTTTCTCAATCAACCGGGTCTCGTCGGCCGCACGGCCGAGCGTGTCGCCTGCCAGGGTGTCGGTGGCCTGCGCGCCGGGGACGTTGCGCCAGATCTGGCACCGTACGGGGTTGATGGTCGCGGGGTTGCTCGTCGCGAGCTTTGTTGTAGCAGGCTTGGTCGTCGTAGGCGTTGTCGTGGCCGATTCTGTCGCGACTGATGGTTTGGTTGCCGGCTCGGCCGCGAGATTGATCGCGACGCCGACCGCGATCATTGCTGTCAGGATGATGGGTTTAACGCGCAACGCTGCTCCTTACTGATTGCAGTGGATCGTAGCTGCCTACGATAACTGTACCCACCAGACGCGGTGAGGTTGCGGGGAGAATCAGGTCCGACGAAGTCACAGCTCAGCGAACATCGCAGATGGAAATGCAGCACCTTCACCGGCGACCGGGCCCGCTCGCGGAGGGCCAGCATCGCCGGCGCGACTTCCTGCCCCGGGTTCGAGGCGTCGTCGACTATTACGTATTCGACCTGCGATTCGAGCCCGCATTTGTGGACCGACAGCAACAGCAACTGGATGCACGTCTCGGCCGACTTGCGCACGTTTCGCGCGAGCATGAAGATCGAGAGCATGCGTGAAGCGTACCCCGGGACCGGTGGGAATTAAACGGTCAGACGGCGGCCGACGTGCATCGGAATGCGATCGCAGTTTCTCTTTTAAACGAGACCAGATGCTACGTGGCGGCGAACTCGCGTTCGGTGACGTTGCCGTGCTGGGCCTCGAACCAGGCGATGGTCTTGCTCAGGCCCGCCTCGAGCGTGGTACCGGCCGTGAAACCGATCTCCTGCTTGGCCCGGCTCACGTCAAGGCAGCGCCGGGGCTGGCCGTCGGGTTTTGTCGGGTCCCAGACGATTTCCCCTTTGAAGTTGCTCAGCTTGGCGATCAATTCGGTCAGGTGCTTGATAGTGATTTCGCGACCGCTGCCCAGGTTCATCGGTTCGGGCGAATCGTATTTTTCCATCGCCGAGATGATGCCTTCGGCACAGTCTTCGACGTACAGAAATTCCCGGCTCGCCGACCCGGTCCCCCAGGCGGAGATTTGGGTCGCTCCCTTGTCACGGGCCTCGACGCACTTGCGGATCAGTGCCGGGATCACGTGGCTGCTGTGCGGGTGAAAGTTGTCGCGCGGGCCGTACAGGTTGACCGGCAACAGATAAATGCCGTTCAGCCCGTACTGCTGTCGATACGATTGGCACATCACCATCAGCGACTTTTTTGCGATGCCGTACGGGGCATTGGTCACCTCCGGGTAACCGATCCACAGGTCCGATTCCTTGAACGGAACCGGTGTGAAATTCGGGTACGCGCAGATCGTCCCGACCTGCAGAAATTTCTTCAAACCGAACTGACGGGCACCCTCGATCAGGTGCATGCCCATCGCCATGTTGGCGAAGAAGAACCGGCCCGGGTTGTCGCGATTAGCGCCGATCCCGCCGACTTCCGCCGCGAGGTGAAGCACGACCGCGGGCTTGTGCGCCTGGTACAACCGGTCGACCTCGGCCTCGTGGGTCAGGTCGAAGTCCCGCTTGCGGAGCGAAACCAGGTTCGTGTACCCGAGCTTGGTCAATCGCTCGATGACGAAACTGCCCAGAAACCCGGCCCCGCCGGTGATGACGATCTTGTCGTTGTGCGAAATAGACGAATTCATTGGTCAAGATCCGAAACCGGAGTAAGAAAATCAGCAATAAATGAACCTCCGAAATCCCTAAACCGGATCTACCGCAATTCGGATTTCTGGTTTCGGATTTCGAGCTTCGCGCCACCGTCACCCGCTGTGGTCGGCGATCAGCTTCTCGCGCTTAGCGAGCTTCCAGTCGGCGTCGGTCATCATGGCCGCCAGCGCTTTGAAAGTCACCTTCGGCTTCCACTTCAGATCCCGCTCGGCCTTGCTCGGATCACCGAGAAGCAGATCTACTTCTGCGGGGCGGAAGTACCGCGGGTCGACTTCGACGTACTTTTTCCAGTCTAACGCGAGGTGGCCGAACACCTCGTCCAGGAACTCGCGGACGCTGTGCGTTTCGTTGGTGGCCACGACGTAGTCGTCGGCCTTGTCCTGTTGGAGCATCAACCACATCGCCTCGACGTAGTCGCCGGCAAAGCCCCAGTCGCGCTTGGCGTCGAGGTTGCCGAGGAACAGCTGCTTTTGAAGGCCTTCCTTGATGCGGGTCGCCGCCCGGGTGATTTTCCGGGTAACAAACGTTTCGCCCCGGCGGGGGGATTCGTGGTTGAACAGGATGCCGTTTACCGCGTACATGCCATAGCTTTCGCGGTAGTTTACGGTCTGCCAGAAGCTGTAGACCTTCGCGCAGGCGTAAGGGCTGCGGGGGTGGAACGGGGTGGTTTCGGTCTGGGGGGTCTCGCGTACCTTGCCGTACATTTCACTGCTCGACGCCTGGTAGAACCGGGTCGGCAAATGTGTGTCGCGGATCGCTTCCAGCAGGTTGATCGTTCCCAGCGCGTCGGAGGCGACGGTGTAAATCGGCTGGTCGAAACTCACGCGCACGTGTGACTGGGCGCCCAGGTTGTACACCTCGTCCGGCTGCACGCGGGTCAGGATCTCGCGAAGACCCATCCCATCTACGAGGTCGCCGTAATGCAGCGTGACGCGGGCTTCGGGGTCGTGCGGGTCGCGGTACAGGTGCTCGATTCGGTCTGTATTGAAAGAACTGCTCCGACGGATGATGCCGTGGACGTTGTAGCCTTTGCCCAACAACAGTTCAGCCAGATACGAGCCGTCTTGGCCCGTGATGCCTGTGATCAACGCTTTTTTTCGGGACGATTCTTGCATGCCTAATTTCCGGAAACAGAGTCTGGAGTTCACCCAACGACAATATCGGCTCTGCTGCCCGGCAGATTAACTCCCGGCAGGATCGCTCGCAAACCGGTCTGAACTATACCACCTGAACCCGCGTCTGGTCGTAAATCCGCAGCTTTGTCACCGGCACCATTGCAGTCGCTATAAGTTTACGGCTTTCCAACCCGCGCCGGGGTTGTTACATACCCCTTTGGACGTTTCCGAACGCATTCTCTTCGGAATTATCGGACCTGGCTCTTGAGGAGATTGGACATGATTTCGGACAACCCCAACAGTGATTCGGGTTCGATCCCGCCGGCCGCAGGCGAACCGCCTCTGGTCGCAGGAACCGGCACCGGTCCAGCCGCCGCGAGCCCGAAGCCGCCCCGCCGTAAGCGGGGGTGGATTCTCAAACTGATCCTGCTGCTGATCGTGTTGGTGGTCCTACTGATTGCGCTCGCGCCGACCATTCTCAGCACCAGCCCCGTAGTCTCGATGATCCTGGGTCGGGTCAATCAACAACTGAACGGCAAGATCACCGTCGAATCGCTGTCGCTCGGCTGGCTAAGCGGTGTCGACATCAAAGGCGTCCGCGTCTTCGACGACCAAATCGCGCAGATCGCCGAGCTGAAACACGTCGCCATTCCGCTCCCGCTCTGGAAAGCGGCCTTTGGAAATTATGCCTTGGGGAACGTGGTCATCGAGGGGCTCAATTTCGACGCCCGCATCGACGCCGACGGCCGGTCTAATTTCCAGAAGCTGGGGAAGTCGACGCCGCCACAATCCGGCCCGCCGACACCGGTGCCTGCTTCCAAAAGTCCGCCGGTCGCGTCCGCTGATGCGAAGCCTTCGAAAGTGCCGAACGTGTCCGGCGACATCAAGATCACCGACTGCCGCGGGACCGTTTCGCAAGCCGGCAGACCCACGCTCTATCTGACGAAGCTCGACGGGGAAGTGAAGATCCCCGACATCAATCAACCGATCACCGACACGCTCGCGTTAGTATTCAAAGTTGGTGATCAGCCCGAGGGAACCATCAACCTGAACGGCACGGCATCGGCGATCAAGTCAAACCATGTCGCACTCGACACGGCCGAGATTCACCAGTCGCTGGACGTGTCGAACCTGTCGCTCGCGGCGGCCAAGCCGTTCCTATCACCCGACAAAATCGAAACGCTGGAAGGCATCCTCGCCGCTCATGCGGCCGTGGACGTAACAGCCGGGCAGACGGCCGTGCTCGACGTGCTGCTGACCGGAAAGCAGAAAATCAGCGTCGGCGGGAAAGCGCTTAAGGGTAACACGTTCAGCACGAACGCCTTCACTGCGGCAATTCCAAAACTGACAGGTCAGTTCCCCGACGGCCTGGGCAAATGGCAGTCCGGTCAGATCAAAGTCGGCGGCGAGACCGGAAGCACACCGATCCTGCTGCAAATTGATCAGGGCCAGCTGACCGTGTTGATCGACACCAAGGCCGCCGCGCTGCTCAATCTGCAGCAGAACAAAAAGCCCGGTTCGGCGGGCAATCTCACGCTCGCCGATCATCTCGACATCGGAGCGCTCGCGCGACAGTTGCCTGGTCTGTTCAATGTGAGCAAAGGGGTCAAGGTCACCGGCGGCACGCTCGCTCAGAATGTGAAGGCCGAGTGGACCGCCGACAAGGCAACGCTGTCGGCCACCACCGACGTATCGGAAGTGAAAGGGGAACGCACGACCACCGCGACCACCGGCACGCCTGCGGCGGCAACGCCGATCAGCCTCGCGCCAATTCACCTCGCGATCGAAGGCGCCGACCTGGGCGGGGAGACCGCCTTGCCTGACCTTCACGACCTCAAGCTCGCGCTGCAGAGCAAGTTCGCCACCGCAGATTTCAACGGCACCACGCTCGCGGCTTTGAGTGGAAAATTCCATGCCGACCTGAAGGTGTTGCAGGACGAGATCGGTCAGCTGATCGACCTGAGCAACCTTGCCATGAACGGAACACTGGACGCCGACCTGTCCGAAACCGGACAGCTCAATGCCGCGCCTTACAAGAGTAAGCTGGGGATGAACCTGACCGGCAAAAACCTGCGGGTCGGGAAGAACGTCAACTTCCAGGCGTTGCAGGTCGCGCTCACGGGCGACCTGCAGGGCAGTGAAAAAGCGTTGCTGGAATCGATCCAGAACTTCTTGATCACGGTCAAGACCGGTGACGGCACCGCCGCCCCGGCGGATGCGCTAATCGTCTCGGCAAACGCCGTTTTATCGCCGTCGTCCAAGTCCCTGTTGGAATATGTCACAACGGCCCACGCGCAGATCGACGTGCCGTCGGTGCAGCAGACGATGAAGCTCGTCGACAGCCTGTCCCCGCCCGTCGAGCCCGCACCTGTACCCGCGGCAGCCGACGCGAAGAATGCGACCCCGCCGGTCCCGCCGAAGCAATGGGATGCCGGGTCGGCAACGATCGTGCTGGATCTCTCGCACGCCGGCAGCGACCTCAAAAATGTGCTCGACGTTTCTGCCAAGGGACTCGCATTTCACCGTGGTGACGTCTCGTACCAGTTCAAACCGATCACGGTAAAACTCGGTGCGACAGTCACCGAAACCACCGGCGAAAAGTTGATGGACCAGATCGCCAAGCTGCAGGTGACCGACCTTACAGGCGATCTGGGCATCGCGACGCTGAGCATGCCGACGCCGATCACCGTCACCGACCTGGCCACCAGCCCGCAGGCCAACGGCGGGGTGAAGATGGTCGGGTCCGTCGCCGACCTGTCGACGTTCTTATGCGCCTGGCAGGGCAAAAAGCCCGATGCGCTGCCGTACCGCGGGGACTACACGCTGACAGAAAATGTGGTGTCTAAATCCGGCACGATCGGCCTGCAGGGCGGGATCGATATCGCCAAGCTGCAAGCCTACAACGGCAATGCCGTGACGTTTTCCGAAGACCTGTTCTCGATCGCCAACGACGTGTCGTACATGAAAACCGCCGACGACTCGGCAGTGCAGATCACGAACCTGTCGGCGACCATGAAGAGCAGCGGGGCGATGAGCCTCGCGCTCGCCAACGGCAGCGTGCAGAAACTCGCCACCGACCGCGTCCTGCAACTACAGCCGAAGTTAAGCTACGACCTGGCGAAATTGTGGCCAGTCATTCAGCCCATGATGGGCGACAGCTATAAGACGATGAAAATCACCGGCGCGTACCAGAAGCAGTTCAACGTCACCGGCAAATACCCCGCCAACGAGCCAATGACGACCGCGATCAAGACCGTCAAAGCCGACGGCGATCTGGCCGTCGATTCACTGGATTACAACGGGCTGAGTGTCAGGAACTTTATCCTGCCGGTCACACTCGCCGACGGGAAGCTGGTCACGGTTTATACCGACAAACCCGCCGGTCAGAACACCGCCCCCGCGGCCGTCGCCAACGACGGCGCGCTCGACGTCAGCAACCTGACAATCGACATGACCCAAGACCCGCCGCGACTGAACATTCCCGCGAATAAGACAGTGCTTTCGAAGGTGACGATCAACCCGCTGTTCGCCGACACCTTCCTGAAGAACATCGTTAACAACCCCCTATTCACGACGCCCAACGCGGCCACCGGATTGGTCGATCTGGTCATCACCGACTGCACCGAGTTGCCGCTCGGAAAACTGCTGAACGAAGCCGTGCCGGAGAACACCGGCAAAATCGATCTGCTCGTGTCGATCACCAAGCTGAACATCAGCATCGGTTCCCCCGACCTGGCGAAGTACCTCGGCAACGGCAGCTTCGAAGCCAACGTCAACAACGGCGCCGTCAGTGTGGCGAAAGGCATTACGACCCAGCACATCAATTTCGTCACCGGGTCTTACACGCTGTCGTTTAACGGCAGCGTTCGACTGAAGGACAAGGCGTTCATCCCGATGACGCTCGGGTTCCCGCTGAAGACGGTTGCGACCAAGACCGGCTTGGCCAAGGACGAGCGGATCGCGGCGATGCTGCCCGAAGAACTGTCCGTTCCGGTCGAGGGGACCGTGAGCAAACCGCGTTACCGGTTCGACCAGACCGTCGGAAAAGCGATCACCGACGCCACCGGCAAGGCGATCACCGGCGGACTGCTGGGCGGGAACAAAAACGGCGACGGCAAAGGCAATTCGAATCCGCTCGGCGGGCTGTTCGACAAGATCACGAACAAGAAAAACGACAAGCCGGCCGACCCGAATCAAAACACGCCGCAGAAGCAAGGCGGTCAGAAGAAGAAAAAGAACCCGGCGAACAATCAATGAATTTGATCGCGTTGAACGACCAGACTGACCACGGAAAAATTCCCGACGGTGTCACCGTGCGTCGCGCGACCGGTGCCGAGATGGTCGACCTTCGTCACGCGGTGCTGCGGCAGGGGTTGCCCCGCACGGACGCGATCTTCTCGGCCGACTGCGTGTCGAGCAGCGGCCACTTTGGCGCGTTCCTTGACGGCGAAACCCTCTGTTGCGCGACCTTCCACCTCAACCACTGGGAAGACGCAGCCGCTTTCCAACTACGCGGAATGGCAACCCACCCGGCGTACCGCGGCCGCGGGCTGGGCGCGGCAGTCTTGACGCTGGCCGAGCGGACGATGACGGCCGAGCAGAACGTGCTGCAACTCTGGTGCAACGCGCGTGAGCCGGCCGTCCCGTTCTATCAGAGCATGGGCTGGAAAGTCGTTTCCGAACGGTTCGAAATCCCCACCGCGGGGCCGCATTACAAGATGGCCAAACGGGTCGGCGGGTGATGTAAAATACTGGAGAGCCGGGGCCGCCCCGCCCCGGTCCGGGTTGGTCAGGTTTGGACCGGGGCGAGGACGCCCCGGCTCTATAAACATCAGCTCGGATAAAAAATCACCTGCTGGTAGTCGTGCCCCGACGCCGCCAGCGCGGTGCTGATCACGATCCACACCGCCGCCGCGAGTGCTTCGCCGACGATCAGCCCGATGAACAGCGACTTGCCCTGCTGGAACATCCTGGACCCACCGAAGCGGAGGATCATCACCTTGGCCAGCCAGCCGATCATCAGGCTGTACCAGCACCACCCCGCGAACGGCGTCGTCGCCAACAGATACCCGACCGGCAGCAACGGCCAGTTCGCCATGCGGAGCGACATCACCAGCAGCATGGCGGTGATCCCCGCGCCGAGCCCCAGGTGCACGGCCGGGTTCCAGTTCGGCGGGTTGAATCGGCCGCGTGCAAATTGCACCAGCGGGTCGGCAATCGTCTTGGTCGGCAGCTCTTCCATGCCGCGGGTGTTGATGTACTGCTGCTGAATGTGCCGGCTCAGTGGCCGAGGATATTTGTAATACGAATGCAGCGAGGAAACCGTCCCGACGACAAAGCTGACCACCAGCACCCACGCGATCACCGGCCCGACACTCGGCAGCACCGGCGCCCGCCGGAGCGTCGTCTGCGGTTGTGGGGTGGACCTGTGAAAAACCCAGAGCGCGTGCTGAACGAACACCGCGATGCTTTCCCGCGTGCAGAACGCGCCGCCCACGCAGCTGAAGAACTGTGCAAAGTAAACGTCCCGGCCCGTGAAAAGCGTCGGAGGTAATCGCATATAGATCTGGCCCGGCGTCGCGTAGGACCGAAAGATCGGCAGCCCCGTCTCGGCCACCACGCGGGCGGTGACGAGGTGCGTCAACATCAGGAAACCGACGATCAAAGCCCCGACCGACAGCCCGACACCGACGACCCACAGCCAGGCGATCATCCCGATCAGCCCGAACACGAAGAAGCAGAGTAGTAACCGGGATTTGCTGTTGGGATCGCGGAACGTTTTGACCCAGTGGTGCCGGCCCACCCAGAAGACCCCGCCGATGAAAACCAGGCTCGCGCCCAGGTGCTGGTCGAGTATGGCGTCGTCCGGCAGGTCGAACTGCAGCACTTGCTGCTGGATCATCCGCGACGCCTGCACGAGAAGGAAAATCGCCCAAACGCTGAACCCGACGCGCGCCTGCACGAAATAACCCATCGCGACGTAGACGAAAACCAACCCGTTCTTTTTCACCGGCAACGGCAGATAAAACCACGGCCCGTAGGTGGCAAACCGGGTGAAGTCGTAACTCAACGGAATGTCCGGCATCTGCTTCGGGAAATAGATGTGCATCGCCGCCTGGTTCTGCAGCAGAAACGACACCCCCAGCCCGGCCCAGAATAATTTGCTTCGATACAATGAGTTAAAAAACCGGTTTCGTTCCGGCTCGGAGATCAACGCCAGTTCCACCTGCGCGAGTGGGAACGGCAACCGTTCGTTGACGGCCCACTGCGGGTAGACCAGCATCGCCGACGACACCAGGGCAGTGAACAGACAGACCATGAACACGCCCCACCCCAGCAGTGGCCGCATCCACGCCGAGTAGGGGATCGCCCGGTCGTCCGGCACGCGTTGATAAAACCAGCTCATCACCAGGCTGGTGCGGCCGTTGGCCGGCTCCTCGACAGGGAACATCCATTTCGGCAAACCCAGCGACGTGAACGCCTGCCAGAACTGATTGTCGAATTGGCCGTGGTAAAACGGATGAATCAGTGCCGGGAGAAACGATCGCAGCAACCCCTGGTTCGGCACCCCGCAGGCGACGAGCATCATCACCGCCACCACGGCCAGTTCGCCGCCGCTGAGTGACTGGGCCGGCCAGAACCGTCGCAGCGAAGCGTTGCCGATGACTGCCAGAATAAACATGCAGAAGACGAACACAACCGGCAGGTAGCAGGCGATTAGAAAGCCGTTGCCGACCACGAAATCGCTGTAAGGCCCGAACCCCGCGACCAGCACCGTCATCGCGGTGCCCAGCAGCAGGGTGCGCGTGTTGACCACCGGCCGCGTGGGCGGGTCGATCGAAATGGTCTCGCCGGCCGCTGATTGCTCCGACAAGTTCTGCATGGGGCGAAAACAGTGTAACCTATCCGCTCGAACGGCATGAATCAGACCGTGCCCCGCGACTGACGAATTGCCCGACGAATCGGCCGATGAAAGAATCGATGACTCAGCCCGACGTGATTCCCGCGACGATCGACGCCCCGAAACAACCGATCTTTTCCCGTCGGCAGTTGTTCGCCAAGTTCGCGGCTTACGGGGCACTCCCCCTGACCGGCGGGACGTACTCTCGATACGTCGAGCCGTTCTGGACCAAGTACCCCGAAATCCCGATTAAGATCGCCGGCCTGCCCGAATCGTTCGAAGGCTTTCGCGTCGCCCAGCTCACCGACATGCATGCCGGCCGGGTGCCGTTCGATTACCTCGCCGGGGTGATCGCAAGAGTGCAGGAACTCAAGCCCGACCTGGTCCTGGTCACCGGTGACCTGATTCATCACAACCCGCAGTGGGTCGAACCGATCGCGACGGCGCTGTCGACACTTACCATGCCGGTGTACGTTAGTTTCGGGAATCACGAATTCGGGGTCGACCGCAAGGAGACCACCCCCGAAGACCTGATGCTGGCCGAGAAAATGGAAGCCGCCCTGACGTCCCGCAACATGACGGTGCTGCGAAACAAGTCGGCGAAGCTCGAACATGTCGACGGCCGGCTCTGGCTCGTCGGCCTCGACGACCTGTGGTTCGGTCATTTCGATCCCCCGTCCGCGTTCGCCGGCGTGCCGAAAAATGAACCGGTCCTCTGCCTGTCCCACAACCCCGACACCGCCCCCCTGCTGGACGAATACGCTCCCCGATTGATCCTGTCCGGGCACACCCACGGCGGACAAATCCGCCTGCCGTACTACGGCGCGATCCGCCTGAACGTCGCCAACCCCCAGTACGACATGGGACATTTTCAGCTGCCCAACAGCCAGCTGTATGTCAGCACCGGGGTCGGCTACATCCTCCGCGTCCGCTTCGCATGCCGGCCCGAAGTTCCGATCTTCTGCTTGAAGTCGGCATGAACCGCCGAGCGATCGAATCACCGGCAGAACGCTGTATCGGCGGTCCGTACCGAGCATCTTCTCAACGAGCCGAATTGGATTCGCGGGAAGAGTTGCCTGCAAGCTCCGAGCGTATGTCTCCATGCATCGAGCTGCCCCGTCAGCCGATCCACGGAATCAAAACGGTCGTGTGTATGTTTAAACGTCAGCGCGTAATGGCCCACTGGCGAGCGAAAGCACACCAGCCCCATTTCCTTCGGCATCTGAACCAAGTTAATCTGACCGATCCAACGACAGGAGCCAACGTGCGAGGACTGCAGACGATTCGAGCCGCGGTGTTTTCAGTTGCGATCTTTTCCGTGCCCGTCCTCCTGAACGCGGCGGTCGTAGTCGACGAAACGCCGGCAGGTGCCGACGACCTGGTGCTGGTCGACGGTCAGACCGCCGCCGACGTGCTCGTCGATTCAAACGACGCCGAAGTGGTCAAACTCGCCGCCGGGTTGCTCGCCGACGATGTCGAACGCGTCTCGGGCACGAAACCGACCGTCCGAACGGACCCCGTCACAACGGCATCGACCGCTGTGATCGTCGGCACGGTCGGTGAATCGCCGATCATCGACAAGCTGTCGACCGACGGAAAAATCGCGGTCGCCGACCTCCGCGGCAAACGCGAATCATTCGCCTGGCAAGTCGTGACCGACCCGGTCGCCGGGGTCCACCGCGCGCTGGTCATCGTCGGCAGCGATCGCCGCGGCACGGCCTACGGCATCACCGAACTGTCCAAGCAGATCGGCGTCTCCCCTTGGTACTGGTGGGCCGACGTTCCGCCGACACACCACCCGCGGTTGCGGGTCAGCGGGTCGCGGGTCGTCGAGTCGTCCCCGGCCATCAAATATCGCGGCATCTTTCTCAACGACGAAGATTGGGGCCTGCGGCCCTGGGCGTCGAAAACCTTTGACCCCCAGACCGGAAACATCGGTCCGAAAACCTACGCAAAAATCTTCGAGCTCATGCTCCGCCTGCGATTGAACTATATCTGGCCCGCGATGCACCCGGGGTCGGCCGAGTCCAGCACCTTCCCCGGGAACTCCGAAACCGCCGACCAATGGGCGATCGTCACCGGTTCCAGCCATTGCGAGCCCATGCTGCGGAACAATGTCTACTGGCCCAAGTCGTCCGGGCCCTGGCGGTTCGACACCAACCGCGACTCGATCGTCGAATACTGGAAACAGTCGGCGGTCAATCGCGGCGGGTTCGAAGCCGTCTGGACCCTGGGCATTCGCGGCATCCACGACGCCCCAATGGCCGGACCCAAAGACCTGCACGCCCGAGTGACCATGGTCGAGCATACGTTCGCCGACCAACGGTCATTGATCGATCAATACGTCACTAAAAAATACGGACCGGCCGCCCAGTGCTTCGTGCCATATAAGGAAGTGCTGCCCCTGTACGACGCCGGCATGAAAGTGCCCGACGACGTCACGCTCGTCTGGCCGGATGACAATTACGGATACGTCCGCCGATTCGCCACGCCCGCCGAGCAGAAACGCCCCGGCGGGTCGGGCATCTATTACCACCTGAGCTACTGGGGGTCCCCGCACTCTTACCTGTGGACCAACTCGACTTCGCCCGCGCTGATGTGGGAAGAACTGCGAAAAGCGTACGACAACGACTCCCGCGACATCTGGGTCGTCAACGTCGGGGATCTGAAACCGGCGGAGATTGGCATCGATTTTTTCGCAAAACTCGCCTGGAATCCTGACCGGTTCAACGAAGACGCGCAGCCGAAATTCATCCAGCAATTCTGCCTCGACACGTTCGGCCCCGCCGGTGAAAAAGTCGCCGACTTGCAGAACGCGTATTACACCCTCGCCAGCCAGCGAAAGCCCGAGCACATGGCCGACGGTTTCATCCATTCGATTTCCACCGCCGCTCAGACGGGGCTGAGCACCCGATATCAGGCGCTTCTGGACCAGGAGACCGCCGTCGCCGCCTCGATCCCGCCGGACCGCATGGATGCCTATTTCGAAACAGTCGGATACCCCGCCCGAATGCTCGCCGCCACCGGGTTGCTCTACACCGGGCCGCGTGAGGAAATGAAGAAATGGAAACAGTACGTCGACGACCAGACTCGCCATTACAACGAAGAAACGGCCGGCGGGAAATGGCGCGGCATGATGTCCACCGTGCCCGAAGGTATGTCCTGGCCGACCGAAGTCGGCGGTAAACTGAAGCTCCCACCAACGTCCGCCAGCCGACCCGCCGACCCGGCCGGCACCACGATCGACGCCGCCGCTTTCGCCGAGTCCGGTCCGTCCACTACACCCGCTGCCGAATGGAAGCCCGTCATCGGCTTAGGCTGGTCCGGCCGGGCGGTCACGCTGCTGCCAGCCCTGCGAACCAATCAATGGGACCCGGCCGACCTCGCCCACGCCCCGACGCTGGGATATAACTTTAATCTCACCTCGGCGACCGACGCGCCGATCCTTCTCCACGCGCTGCCGACCATGCGAATGACCGCCGGCGGGCACCTGCGCGTCGCTGCTTCGGTCGACCGGCAACCAGTGCAAACCCTCGACCTCCCGGGAGGCGAAGCCGGGGACGAGAATTCCAAAGCCCGCCGGGCCGGTGTGCTCAACAACCGCGTCACCCTGGAATTGAAAACCGGTCCTCTGGCCGTCGGTCCACACACGTTAAAGCTAATCGCCGTCGACCCCGGCGTGGTGCTCGATCAGATCGAGTTCCCGGTAACGACAACCAAGTAAATGGGATGTGAACCAGCGTCGCACGGCGTAGTGGTTTAAAGCGTCCCGGCCGGATCACAGATTGAGCCGAAAAGTGAGAGTCGGCAATCGCGAACCGGATTCCCCGCGCAACCGCCTTGCGTTATGGCCCGCATTGACCGTATATTTTCCGACCCGCCGGTGGTAATTCGACCACCGTCGCCAAAATGTCGGGCGTGTACCTAAGTGGCCAAAAGGGGCGGACTGTAAATCCGCTGGCTCTGCCTTCACAGGTTCGAATCCTGTCGCGCCCACTAGTTTTCGAACCCCGCGGATTGCGGGGCTTTGCACTTTAGACCTTCACTGGCAGGCACACCTTCATGTGTCGATTGTCTACGCTGTCGGCTCGGACCTCCGAAGTCTGAGAAACCGGATGGGTGCCAGAATGTTAATGTGACTTGTGATACCGCCTCGCCGCAGCGCATTAGTTCACTATTTCGGCTGTCGGGCGGCATTCTTGATCGTCTCGGGCTCAGTTCGTTGCCGTTTATCAGTGCGGGGTAAGCGATTCATTCAATCTTGATAGGTAGCGAGAAGCACACTTCAAACGGGGCAGGGGCTGACTGGTCTTGCTTTAGCGGTGACGACGCAGGTCAGAAGCTGGGTGTGTGCGAGCAGACGTATCATCGCTGGCGGAACGAGTATGGGGGAATGAAGGGCGATGCGATGAAGCGTCTGAAGCAGTTGGAGGAGGAGAACCGCCGGTTGAAGAAAGCGGTCGCGGACCTGACGCTCGACAAGCAGATCCTTAAAGAGGCGAATGACTACCTGGGAAACGGGTAAGCCCGACGCGTCGGCGGAGCTGCGTGAAGCATGTGCAGAAGCGGCTTAGCGTATCCGAGCGTCGGGCGTGCGGGGCGATTGAACAGCCACGTTCATCGCAACGCTATCGATCACAACCTCGGGAAGGCGAAGCCGAGCTGGTGAAGCGGATGCTGGCGTTGTCGAGGCGGCATCCGAGATACGGCTACCGTTTCGTGTGGGCGATGCTTCGAGGCGAAGGCTTCAAGATCAATCGCAAGCGGGTGTATCGTCTGTGGCGGAGAGAAGGGGTGAAAGTGCCTGTAAAACGGCATAAGAAGCGTCGACTGGGTACCAGTGCGAACGGGATCAGCCGTCTGGCTGCGGAGCTATTGTCAAAAGTCGTGGATGACCGCTGAAGTTCAAGCGGCGATTTTCATCCCATCTCTGAAGATGGTTCCGGCGATGACGTCCGGCAGTAACACGCTGCCGTTGAGTTTACGCCATCGCTTCTGAGCTGATTCAATTAGTTTGAATGCCATGGCCAGACACCCCGCCCGGCTCCCGGCGCCCTTGGTCTTGCTCGTTCGCAAGCGCACCGTCGCAAACGTGCTCTCGATCGGATTGCTGGTGCGAAGGTGCTGCCAGTGCTCGGCCGGGAAGTCGTAGAACGCCAGCAATTCCTCACGATCCTTCGATAGACATTCGACGGCCTTGGGGTACTTCGCCTGGTACGTGGCGATGAACCGGTCGAACGTTTTGATTGCATCTTCTTTCGTCGCACTCATCCAGATCTCGTGCAGCATCGCCTTGGCCGAGGGATGCTGGCTCTTGGGCATCTTGTCCAGCACGTTCACCGTCTTGTGAACCCAGCAGCGTTGATGGCGGGTCGATGGGTACACCTGTCTGATCGCTTTCCAGAAGCCCAGCGCCCCGTCGCCCGTGGCCAGTTTGGGCGCGTCGATCAACCCGCGCCCCTTCGCATCCAACAGCAGTTCCAGCCAGCTCTGCTCGCTCTCACGCTGACCATCAATCATAGCGATCAGTTCCTTGGTCCCATCCTCCAAAGCTCCCATCAGCACCAGAACGCACGGGCGATCATCTCCCAGACGAATGTTGAAATAGATGCCGTCGGCCCACACGTACACGTACCGCCTGCCTTTGAGGCTCCGGCGGGAAAAGTCCTCGTATTCACCTTGCCAGACTTCCTTGAGCCGAACAACCGTGGTCGGGCTCAGCCCCGAGCCGTCGTGGCCCAGGCACGCCAAGGCTTCAGGAAAATCGCTCGTGGAAATCCCCTTGAGGTAAAGCCACGGCACCAGTTCCTCCATCACAGGCGTCTTCCGCAGATAGGGCGGAAGAATCTGCGAGGTAAAGCGAAAACGATTGCCTTGCTCATCGACCCGCCTGTCGTTCACACGCGGCTGACGAACTTCGATCGGACCATTGCCCGAAAGAATCTTCCGCGCCGGGTGATGGCCGTTGCGCACCACCAGCCGATGGCCCCGATCGTCCACATGCGGCTTGTTCCGTTCGATATATTCTTCGACCTCCCGCTCGATGGCCGACTGAAGCGCTCGGCGAGCGCCATCGCGTAGAATGTCGTCGATGACCGGCACGGTTGCCAGTCCGATCTGAAATACGTTAGCTTCCATGAGGCGTATCCTTTCTGTCCCGCGTGGGACATGGTGAACCGTTTTGTCACGATCCACCGAGGGTACGCCGCTTTTAATCAGATGACAGCCATCCACGACTTTCGGTTATAGCTCTCTGGCTGCGACGCATGCGGATCATGTGTGGACGTGGGATTTCATTCACGACCGGACGTAGGACGGGCGGCCGCTGAAGTGGCTGAGCATCGTGGATGAGTTCACGCGTGAGTGTCTGGCGCTGGAGGCGAGGCGATCGTTCAAGAGCGGCGACGTGATCGACGTGCTGAAGGAGTTGTTTTTGATCCGCGGCACGCCGATGCACCTTCGCTCTGATAACGGGCCCGAGTTCATCGCCGGGGCGATCAAGACCTGGCTGATGAGTGCGAAGGTAAACACGTTGTACATCGCGCCGGGGAGCCCGTGGGAGAACGGGTATGCCGAGGGTTTCCACAGCCGGGTGAGGGATGAGTTGCTGGAGAGTGAATTGTTCGGGTGTCTTGCGGAAGCGAAAATGTTGAGCCGGCAGTGGCGGCTGGAGTACGACGATCGCCGTCCCCATTCGTCGCTGGGGTATGTTGCCCCGGCGGTGTTCGCTGCTTCGCGGGTCGGGTCTACGGTCGGGGCTACGCCCCTCCCTGCGTCCCTGCCCGCGAAGCAGAAAGAGGTTGTACTCTCATAAGGAGTGGTACAGGAATTGGGGGCAGGTCAGGGGTCGGGAGTCTTTCTTATAAGCGTCAAAGACTCCCGACCCCTAGTACGTTGCCCTAGTACGTTGCTCAATACCATCATCAAGACTAATACAGCTTGGAGAACCACCTCATGCGTAAATCAAAACGCTTGACTTTCGTCACAGCCGCTTTAATTTTCCCATTTCCCGTCGATTCCAGATTTTTCACTTCCAAGTTTACCATTTGTTAGTCAAATACATGGGGCACTAGACCAAGTCAGAGGCCTTCTACATCCCTTTGACTAGTAAAATGAAAAACACCATTGCTGTAGTTGTTGCGTGCATAATTTTTGTAGTTGACACTACCTGCCTTTGCGAGATTATTTATATCGTTGCTACGGCAAGTCCGGCGCTTACGTTGGACAGCAACTTCCCAATCAAGCTCCGCGGCAGTCGCACAATATATTTATCTCATACTATGCATATTCGGCTCTGTATCTTCGTTGCATTCGCGGTGATTGCGAATATATCCTTGTTAGCCGCTGTTTATTTCGGAAGAGCTGGATTTTATCGGGGCAAATTAAAATTGTGATCGGTGGTGGGTGTCGATCGTGAACCGTGGACTTCCGATCTCCCGACCCTTTCAATTTCTATCGTAGCCGCGCGGCTTTAGCCTGCGTTGGCTGGAATCGACGCGGTTTTATTGTCGTCCGCGGGCTGAAGTCGCGTGACTGGAATTTTAATGCCGCGTGTGCATGAGCTATTTGCAGTAGTCAGGCCTTTGACGCTCGCGATTCGGCTAAAGGCTTTGGTTGCAAAACATTCAGTGGTTTATGCATGACCGGCGATCGGACCTGAAGCCCCGGTTGTTGAACAAATCATTGCCGGCGGCTTGTTTGTAAGTGTCTATTAAATACAGCTTTGCGAATTTGGTTTTGGTCAATCCTAGTTTGATCTGCGACAGGCGGGATACAGTTTTTCCATCTCGGGGCAGATGGGTAACCCTCATAAGCAGGAGATTATCTGCCCGAATTTGCCAGTTAACGTATATTAATGCCGACTTGGAGAAATGGGGTAAGGGCGTCGCCGAAGGGTTCTGGTGCCGATAAGTGAGCCGAAGACCAGAATCAGGGTTGAACCGGCTGGTTCGGGAACTTCTGCCGTGCCTGGTAACTGGGTGATTGTGACTGCGGCCGAGGCGGGGGCTGCAGGCTGGGTATTGAAGGCATTGTCGATCAGGGTGTAGTCGCTGCCGTCGATGTGGTTGTCGTAATTGAAGTCGCCGTTTTGCCAGCCGGTGGCGGGGGTGCCGAACGCGGCATCGATCTTGGTGTAGTCGGATCCGTCGACGTGGCCGTCGAGGTTGGCGTCGCCGTAGAACGTATATTTGATCAGCAGGTCATTCACGCCGGGACTGGCACCGTCGAAAAGCCCCTGGGGTGTGCCGGTGCCACAAATGGCGTGACCGGTCCCGTCGTTATTGAGCAGCAGGCCCAGGGCGGTCAAGTGTGATGGATCATTTGCCGCCGCGGAACTGGTAATCCCATTCCCGGCCCAGGTTCCGTTGGAATAGCCGCTGTGGATCTCGTTGATCAGTATTGTGAAGTCGCCGGTTTGCACATCGAGATCGGTATGGGCGAGATCGAGTTGTCCGGTCCAGTGATCGATACTGCCGCCGAGGGTGAGTTCGCCGGCGGTGTTCAGAGTCCCGGCCGGGCTGTTGGTCGCTATTCTAACTGTTCCCGTGGTGACAGTGAGGTTCCCCGCCGCCGTGAGACTGCCGGTCGCCAGCTGACCACCGGTAAGCTTGATTGAACCTCCGGCGGCGACGGCAGTTGATCCGGTAATATTAAGCAGGCTTGCGGTCTGCAGGTCCAGCGTGCTGTTTGCACTGACGGACAAGGATGCGGCCGAGACGGTCGCCGGGGTGGAGCTATTAGAACGCGACAATGTGAGATGCCCGACAGTATTCGATGACTGGCCGATCGAAATGCCCTGCGCCATTTGCAGGCTGCTCGTGACCCCCGACAGGTTCAATGTGACACGATCGCTCCGAACGAGAAGCCCCCGGGCGGTGAGCGGACCGGGCACGGTGACGGAGTATCCGGCCGAGCCGAGATCGAAGACGGCGTCGTCGCCCACGCTGGGCTGGCGGGCGAGCTGCCATTGTGAAGTGTCCTGCCAGGTGCCGCTGGTGTTGGCGACCCATCGGCACGGGCCATCGGTTAGACTCCCGGCGACCCACGCCGCGAGGTTGGCGGCAAAAGTGCTGTTGGAGAGCATCGGCAGGGCGTCGTCGTCGAGCGCCGACTGGTCCAGCAAGACCAACGCGTTGCGAGCAGGCCCCCAGATCGTGGCGACCCTGTCGGCGAAAAGGGTCACCCCGGATGACACGACCGCACCAGACGGAACGGCGATGGCCGAGACGCCGTTGGTCACCGACGACGTGGCGAACGCCGGCGTGGCGGAGCTGGTGAACCGGGTGGTGCCGGTCGGTCCGCCGACTGCATTCAGAATCGCATCGTTCCAAGAACTGTAATTCGGATTACCCGGCTGTGGTCCGAGCCCGCCGATCAGAACCACCCGCCGGCCGGTGGCAATAAACGCCTGAAGGTTTGTCGTTTCAGCCGACGTCATGGTCCCGGTCGTCGGCTGACGTGTGTCGACCCAGATCCCGGTGTAATTCATTAATTGCGACAGGTTCGACAGGTCGGCGACGCTGGCGAGCGGGCCGGCGTTCGCCGCGTTGAGATCGGCGGTCATGCCCGTCCAGGCGAAATGGGCATAACCGCTACCGTCGTCGTTGGGCGTCACACAATCGGCAACGGACCCCGAGGCGACGGCCTGTTGCCGCGCGACGAGCAGTGCGGCCAGTGCGACGAGACTCCATTGGCCGGGATTGAACTGCCGAGCTGATTTGCGCATGTGATTTCCCCAGTGATGCCGGTCCGGCTGTGAGAATGGACGATTTGGTCGGCCATTTCAAGTGAAAAAGGCCTGACTTTTGGACCGAAATCGTACAGTGATTCGCTTTTCGGCAATAACAGGGGCGTTAATCGGTGGTTTGGTCAACGCAGTCAGTCTGGGAGGGGAGCGCGGCTGGCCGACGTTTTACAACGGATGACGGGAGTCGTTCGAATGCTCGAGCGGAAGGCCGTCGACTCCCGGGCTTGGCGCTGCGTGTGGTTAGTCTTACGCTCGGCGACATGCTGGACAAATCGTTCGCCAAATGGTGGTTGGGCCGGGTGAAACCCTTTCGCGCCGTGCCGGCCGAGAAGCTGACCGCCGAGCGGGAGGCGATGGAAAAGCACGAAGAATACAACCGCAATTACGCCGAGTTCATGAAAGGGGCCGTGCTGCCCGCGGTCGAGGGGCTCGTTCAGATCATGGCCAAGGGCCGGGTCGTGCACCGCGTTTCGACCTGGGGGAATCAGCTGTCGATCCGCGTGCACCTCGCGTGGCGGTGGGGTGAGATGGTGATCACGCAAAGCCACGAGGACGCGGTGACGTTCGAGCATCACATCATCACCGAAGGCGAAAAGCGTGGCGACGACAGCGCCGAGGATCACAGCCACCAGTACGACCTCCGCGACCCGCTGCCGAGCGCGGTCGCCGAGCAGGAAATGCAGTTCTTCCTGAGTCGGCTCGCGCAGGACCTTGTGGAAGGGGACGTGGAGCCCGAGATCCCGCCGGGAGAAACGGTCGCCGATTGAGCGGGCGGGCAGTTCACAGCAGCTGCCGCGAGAAAAGACATGATCAAAACAACTTTCGCATTGCTCTGCGTCGTCGGTGTTCTGGGTGTCCGCACCGCGCGGGCGGACGACTGGGTCGCCGACGTGCTGGACCGGGGGGCGACTCGCGCGGTCACGGCAACCGCCCCGGCGTCGACCGACTCGGTTCTCCTTGACAATGTGATCACCGGCCCGAGCACCGCGCCGGTGCCGGTCTCCCCGACGGCATATGCCGAGCGGTCCATCGCGGAATTCATCGGGCATTTTTCCGGCTACGAGCCGACTTATGTCATCGCCGGCCCGGCCGACCCGTTGGCGAAATTCCAGTTCAGCTTCAAATACCAACTCTTGAGCGACGACGCGCCGCTGGCGAAGAAGATCCCGTTCCTGGCCGGGTTCAACTTCGGTTACACCCAGCTTTCGCTGTGGCAGCTGGACAAACGTTCGGCGCCATTTTTCGACACGAACTATGAACCCGAGTTCCTCTGGTCGAATGAAGACGTTCGGTTGTTCAAGATTCCGGGTGTATCCCAGTTCGGACTTCAGGCCGGGTACGGCCACGACTCCAACGGCCGGGACGGCGCGACCTCTCGAAGCTTGAACATCCTGTTCATCCGCCCGATCGTGACCTTCGGCGACCCCGATCATTTTCACTTTCTGCTCGCGCCCAAGATCTATGCCTACGTCGCCAGCCTGGACGATAACCCGGACATCGCCAAATACCGTGGGTACGTCGACATCCGGGCAACAATCGGCTGGAAGCAGGGACTTGAATTGTCCGCACTCGGAAGGGTCGGCAGTGATTACAACCGCGGCAGCGTCCTGCTCGATCTGACCTATCCGATTCGAGACCTTTTGAATCGGAATCTCGACCTCTATCTCGACGCCCAGTATTTTTACGGGTACGGCGAATCCCTGCTGCAGTACAACCAGCGGCGGTCCGAATTTCGCATCGGGTTCGCGCTCGTCCGGTAAGCAAGGACCGCCGCATAACCGGCAAGCGTGTGAGCAAGGTGTCGCATGGCGACAGATTCTTGCACAGGTTAGCACCCCAGAACATTCATAAACATCGGGCGTAGAATTGATCCGATAGAACAGACAGGACGAAGGGTCAGCGGAGAGATTTATGGCAAAAAAAGTAGTACTAGTAGGTCATTGCGGTCCGGACAGCAGCTACCTGCGGATGAGCATTAAAAAAGCTGTCGCCGACGTCGAAATCCTCGCCGCCGATGACTCGGCCGAGTTGACGAAGGTGTTGGAAACACACGAACCCGACCTTCTGCTGTTCAATCGCGAGCTCGGATATGGATTCAGCCCGGATGGCGGCGTCGAGACAATTCGCACTCTTCGGCCTACGATGCCCAAGCTGAAGATGATGCTGGTCAGCAACTATCCCGAAGCCCAGCAGGCCGCCGAGGCCGCCGGCGCGTTGCCCGGGTTTGGCAAGCGCGAACTGGGAACCTCGCGTGTGACCGAATTGCTCCGTAATACGTTGATGTCGCCCACCGCTGCCGAAGCTCGGCTTTGAAAAGGCTCGAGGCGACGACCGGCGTCGTCGTCGCTTCCATCTCTAAATAACTTGCGCGGTTTCGCAATAACAATCTGAAAGAGCTGCGCACGGAGCGTACCCGCGAAGTAAGCGGTCGTCGCGGCGATTCCCGCTTGCTCCGCAGGTACGCTACCTACGCGGCTCACTACGGACTCGGCGCGCCATCCTTAAGAACATTTCGACCGACTTGATTCTAATTCGACTGTCGATTCGGGTTTCACGATCGACTTGCGGTATGCTACGGCCAGTGAACTCAGCCGTGGAAACCGACTCTCTCATGATCCATCCATCCCGAATGTCCGACCGGCGGGTACAGACCGCCTGCCTTTTAATCATGGCCCTTATTTCGATCGGCGTTGCGCTCTGGCTGTTGCAGCCGGTACTGGTGCCGTTCGTGCTCGCGCTGTTTTTCTCGCAATGTCTGGCGCCGGTGATAAAGTTGTTGATGCGGAAATTCCGCCTCCCGCAGATGGTCGCGGTCGGGGTTACGGTCGTGCTCGCCGCCGGCGTGCTGACCGGGGTCGGCTTTATCCTTGCGGGCTCGGCGAGCGGGGTTACGGATCAAAACCTGGAGAGCTTCAAGCAGAGCCTGACGAGCATGCTCCATCGCGTGGAAAGCTCCCGACCTGCACAGATCATGGGAATCCCGGCAAACGGTGATACTGAATCGTACATCAACTTCGCCAAAGGCTACGGCGGGTCGATCTTCCAGCAGTACGGCGGTTCGATCTCCAAATTCCTGCTCACTCAGATTGCCAACGCCGGTTCGATCCTGCTTTTGATGGCGTTCCTGCTGCTGGGTCGCCGGTCGCCGCATCACCAGCGAAGCGGCATCATTCATGAGATCGAAGCCCGGGTGCAGCGGTATATCAGCCTGACGGTGTTCATCTCGGCATTAACCGGCGTATTGGTGGGCGCGCCGCTGGCGATCCTGGGCGTCAAATTCGCCGCCGGGTTCGGGTTCCTCGCCTTTCTGTTGAACTTTATCCCCAACGTTGGTGCGGTGATCGCAACGGTGCTCCCGGTTCCCATCATCCTGCTCGACCCCCAGATGCACGGGCACTTCGTCGTGCAGATTCTCGCAATCGCGATCCCAGCGGGCATGCAGGTACTCGTGGGGAGTCTGCAGCCAAGGCTGATGGGCAATTCGCTCGATCTGCACCCGGTGGTGGTCCTTCTTTCACTCCTTTTTTTCACGATGATCTGGGGTGTCGGCGGGGCATTCCTGGCTACGCCGTTGACGGCCGTCATCAAGATCGTCTTCGAAAAGATCCCCGCCACGCGCCCCCTCGCCGCCGCCTTGGCCGGCAATCTGGAACCGCTGACCGAAACCATCGACCCGCCCACCAAAGAAGTGATGGTCGTTGTCGGGCAGCAGGTGTAACCTCTAAACACCTAGTGGGTGACGGTCGGACTCCTGCACACGCTCTAAAGCACACCTTCCCGACGTATCAAAATGATGCGCCGCGCCTAAAACGAACGCATTCACAGAATTGGCGAGTAAAACAAAGCACTGCAATCGATTTGCCCCATCTCAACTAGTCAAAATACACCGACGCCCGAGTTACCCGTCGTTCGCCTTGGATTGTTTATAAGTATCGAAAAACTCAATACTTATATTATAGTATATTTTACAAAAATTTGTGGTTTGCTTTTTGCTTAAAGCATAGGCGAGGTAGTCATAAAGGCTTGCCGGGCGTCGGATATTTCGGGTGATTTTCGGCGAGATCTCTCATCTGCGGAAGCGTTTACCTCATTGTTCCATCAGGGCGCGTGGCCGCGCATCCGCGGACCACGTTAAACACAGGGAGAGCGCCATGTCCAGGTTACTTTCGAAGTGGGAAATTCTGGGTTTTGCCGCCGTTGCCGCGTTAAGTCAATCGGCGAATGCGACCATCATCGTCGGCGGGCTCGCGTTCACCGACAACGCGTTTGCCGACACGCTGGTTTCCAGCACCGGCAATTTCACGCTCGGCGGGGCGCCCGACCTGCAGACTGCCGTCGTGGGAAGCAACACCGCCGATTACGCGTTCTCATTCGACACCGGGGCGAACCTCGTCCTGAAGTTTGCCGACAATAATGTGGTGAACGGCGCGGGGAACGACCTCGCCGTCTTCGAACTCGGTACGCCGGACAGTTTTGATCTCGGGATAAGTGTCGGCGGGACCACGCATTTTTACTCGACCGTAGATACCGGCTTCACCGGTGGTGGTTTTTCGCTAAATGTCGCGCAGATCAATCTGGATGACTTTGGCGTCGCGGCTAACGGGTTGGTCAACACGATCCAGGTCTTTTCCGAAACAAACACAGTCAACTCGACAACCCCTTCGTATACCGCATTCGGCGCGCTCAACAGCAGTTCGGTTCCCGAGCCAACTTCCATGCTCCTCGGCCTGCCGATGGTCGGGTGGTTCCTGAATCACCGCCGTGCGAAGCGATAAGCGTTGGCAGCAAGTCGAGTCGAATCCTCGATCACACACCCGCTTGCCACCGACGAATCCCCGCGAACGGGTGCAGCAGCATAATCACGTTCAGCACGAGATTGTCGTGAACGACGAAACCGGTCAGAGCCTCCATCAGGATAGCAAGCGCGACAACGCACCACACCGGCAATCGCTTCGCGAGGCAGTAGCCTGCCGCCGCGCAGAGAATGTCGGACATCGAATTGAATACAGTGTCCCCTGAATAGCCCGCAGTGATGGTCCGGCGATCCCGCGCAACGATCAGTGGTGAGTTCTCAAGGATCTCCCAGATTGTCTCGAGAAGCATCCCGAGCGAAAAGCGTCCGGGTGGCGTCAGCTTCCCGCGGCCAAATCGATACGCCACCGCGTAAAGCAGAAAGCCGTGCATCACATGCGAGAACGAGTACCAATCGACAAACTGCTGCGAGTTCTCCGGCGAGTTCGGCCCGCCGCCCCAGAGTCGAATCGCCCCCGACGCGCTGAACGTCAGCCGGCCCATTAAATGCTCGCAGGTCCCCGCGATCAGCATGCACACGGCCAGAATCAGTGCATATTTCCACGCGGGCGATGCAGCTTTTACAGCCTGTAGTTCGGGGTCGCTTTTTGCTGGCAGTGCCATAGATCGGTCCCGCCTCGCACGAATGGTCTGCAAGTTCCGTTGATGCTTTGCGACAGGCGAGGACTCATTATTTGCCGCGGAGCAGCCCGCCCACTAACCCGCCGATCACGCCGCTGGCGGTCGTCTCGCTGGAGCCTTCGCCGCTGGGCAAATGCCGTGCAATGGCCTCGGCCAGGTTCAGAATCGGCATGCTCTGCAAGTGAACCGTGCCCGGCCCGATCAGGCTCGCGAGGAATAACCCCTCGCCGCCGAACAGCATGTTCCGAACGCCGCCCACTCGTTGAATGGTGAATTGCACGGACGGGTCGATAATGCCGACGTGCCCGGCGTGTACGAGCAGCTTCTGGCCCGCCGCGAGGGTTTCGGTGCAGACTTCGCCCGACAGGTCGAGCCAGACCGTGCCCGGCCCGGTGATCCGCTGGAGGATGAATCCCTCGCCGCCGAAAAATGCGGCGCCGAGTCGCTGCTGGAACGCGATCTCGAATTTGACGCTGCTCTCGGCAACGAGGAACGTCTCTTTCCGGCACAGCACCGACTCGCCGGCACGCAGTTGCATCGGCATCACGTGCCCGGGGAATTTCGCCGCAAACACGACCTTGCTCGCGCCCCGTCCGTTCGCGGTGTAGGTGGTAACGAAGAAACTGCCGCCGGTGACTGACCGCTTGATCCCCGCCAGAAGGCCACCGCCGGTGTTGGTGTCCATCCGCACGTCGTCGGTCATCCACGCCATCGCGTGCGTCTGGCAGTACACACCTTCGCCCGGTGACAATTCAATGTGAATCGTCTGCATCGTCGTGCCGCTGATCGTTGATCGCATTCCGACCTCCTCAGTAAAATATCGAGGTACACGCGGCGTCGATCCGGCATCGATCGGTCCGTTTCTCAGGCATCGACCGTGTCCGGCATCACCGCATTGTGCGCGACGTTCTGCACGTCGTCGTTCTCTTCCAAATCATCCACCAGTTTCAGGATCCGCTTGGCCGTCTCCTCGTCGACCGAAATCGTGTTGGTCGCGATGTGCGTGATCTCGGCCCCTTCGATTAGTACTTCCGCGGAGGCGATCGCGTCTTTTACCCTGTGGAAAGCCGTCGGTGTGGTAAGCACGACGAACGCTTCCACCTCGTTCGTGACGTCTTCCGCGCCGGCTTCGAGCGCGAGCTCCATCAATTTGTCTTCGTCGGTCGCGTCGGCCTTTATCGTGATGACGCCGCGTTTGGTGAAGTTGAACGCCACCGCGCCGCTGTTGGCGAAATTACCCCCGTTTTTCTCGAAGATCATCCGGAGTTCCGACGCGGTCCTTGCCCGGTTGTTGGTCAACCCGTCGATGATGACCGCCACGCCGTTGGGGCCGTACCCTTCGTAGACGAGCGATTCGTAATTGACCATCCCCAGCTCGCCGGTCCCCTTTTTGATCGCGTTCTGGATCGTGTCCCGCGGCATGTTCGCGGCCTTAGCCTCGTCGATCGTGTACCGCAGCTGCAGGTTGTCGCGGGGGTCGCCGCCGTTCTTGGCCGCGATGATGATCTTGCGGGAGATCTTGCTCCAGATCCGCCCCCGCTTTTTATCGTTGGCACCCTTGGCCCGCTTGATTTTCGCCCAGTGACTGTGCCCGGCCATGTTGGTTCCGTTCCTTGCGCTTGCCCGTAATCAGTTTGTAAATTCACTCGTGAATCTTGTCGACGACATGCGTCTGCAGCGGCGTGCTCGCGACGGAGGTCGACAACGCCGGGGCCACATCCACCGGCCGCTTCGCTTCCACCTGTCGTATTTTCTGCAGCAGTTGCAACCGAAGCTGCTTCAGATCGTCCCGCGTCGTCGGCCGGTCTCCGAGGCCTTTTAAGGACTGTTGCCAGGTTTGTTTAGCGTCGTCAGCGCGGGTCAATCGGTATAGTGTGTCACCGAGATGGTCCAGCACTGCCGGGTCCGGGACCGGCCCGACCGCCAGTTCGAGTTGTTTCCTCGCCTGTTCGAATTGCCCGCGTTTGTACAGCACCCAACCAAGGCTGTCGAGAAATGACTGGTTGTCCGGTTCGGCCTCCACGGCCCGGCGGATCAGCGTCTCGGCGTCGCTCAAATTCCTTCCGTCGTTGGCCCACTGAAATCCAAGGTCGTTGCACGCCGCCGCGTGCGCCGGGTCGGACTCGATCACCTGAACGAGCAGGTCCTCGGCCGTCTGTTTCTGGTCCATCGAGCTGTAGAGTGACGCCACAGAATACAACAGGTCCGCGTCCCCGGTCACGGCCGCACGCGTCGTGTCCAGCAGGCGGACGGCGTCGGGTTTTCGTTTCTGCTCGACGTACAGATTGACCAGCCGGCCGACCAGCTCCACGTCCCGCGGTCGACTCGCGCAGGCTTCTTCGAGCTTCAGAACCAGTTTGTCGACCCGGCCCTGTTCGGTGTAGTACGAGCTGAGCCCGGCGTAGATCCCCTCGTCGTCGGGGTCTTCGGCGAACAGCCGAAGCAGTTGCGTTTCGGCCTCCCGCGTCTGTCCCAACTTGGCATCCAGCCTGGCCTGAGCGATCCGCGCCGGCACGCTCTGCGGGTCGTTCTGCAGCCAGCTGGTCAACACTTTGTTCACCTGCTCCAGCGATGCAGTGCCGGGCGCGGCGTAATACCGGAACAATGCCAGGTACCCGTCTTCGAACATTGGGAAATCGGCCGTCAGCTTCCACAGATCCTGCTCGTACCGGGCGTCGTGCCCCTTCAATCGTCTGGACTCGATTCCCGCCAACTTCAACCCGGGCGACCTGCCTCCGAGTTTTTCCGCCGATGCAAACGCCTTCGCCGCGTCGTCATTTCTGCCCTGAGCCACCAGCACGCGCCCGCGCAATTCCTCGGCCAAAGCGGGCGAGCCCTCCGGCGGAAGCGAGCCAATCAGCTGGTCACACGTCTGCTTTTGCTGCTCGGGAGTAAGATCCGGCCGCGTCCAGATATGGACGATCGCTTCTCGAAACGCGGGTTCAAAAATCGGCCTCAACCGGGTAGCCCGGTCGATCGAAGAACGCATTATGCCGGGCCGTTCGTCGGCTCCGGCCTGGATCGCGATCAGCAGATATTTTGCGGGCTGTTGTGCGGCGGGAACTGAAATCGCTGACACTGATTCGATCGTCAGTCGGCCCGGTCGGTTGGCTTGGAATAGCTCTAACCACAAGGGTTCGAGATTACTCAGCGCGTCGGGGTTCTGCGCCAGCGTGGCGATCAGCAATTGCGCGGCCGACGTGTTCGGTTCGTTCGTCTGCCGATAGATTCCGAACAACCGCCGGGCCAGCCGGACGTCGCCGCGTGATCGCTGCCAGGCTGACTCCAGCAACCGCACCGCCTCCAGCGCCCGGTCGTCGGCCAACAAGGTGTCAGCCAACGCAAACAGCACCGCCTGGTTATTCGGTCGCGACCGACTCAGTTTCTTCAGCTCGGCAATTTCACCTTTGTGAATATTCAGAATTCGGCACACATCCCGCAGCACCTCGATCGATGCCGGTGTTGCCTGATCGCGGACGATCAGGTCGACCGATTTTTGCAACGCCTGTTGGCGGCGATTGAGCCTCGCAAGGTCGCGGGCGACCCGCGCCTGCAGTTCGAAGTTCTCCGGCTCGTGATCCGCCGCCGGCTCGAACGCCTTCACGGCCTGATCGTAATCACCGTGCTTTTCCAGCAGCTCGCCGATCTGGATGTACAGCGTCTCGACCCGGTCGATCAGCACCCCGAGGTCGGTATTCTGCCGGAGCGACGTCGTCGGGTTCGCCAGCCGGTGCAGCACCGAAACGTATTGGTCCAGCGCCGCCCGGTCATATCCCAACTGCCGGAGCGTGCGTGCCAGCAGGTAATCCGCGACCGCGGCCGCGCCGTCGTCTGTTGAATAATCGGTCGTCTGAATCGCCAACCGAAGGTGCGGAAGCGCGGCCTCGGTCTCTCCCTTGCTCAGGTACAAACGCCCGAGCTCCGTCTGCAAGTCCAGATGATCCGGGTCGAGCGCTGCTGCTTTTTCGAAACTGGTGATCGCCTCGTCGTCGGCATTCCCCGCCGCGACGTACGCCAGCCCGAGTTCGTACCGCAAGTCGAACCGGTAGGGGTCTAATGCGATCGCCTGACGCAAAAGATCGATCGCCGCCTGCGGTTGGTTTTTTAAATACAGGTCGCGAGCCCGGGCGAACAATTCGACGGCGGCCATCGAAGGCCGCGACGTCGGTTGCGACCCCGCGGGGGCGAGCTTCGGCACCGGTGTGATCGCGGCCAACGTCAGCTGCGCTTTCGCTTCGTCGGCCGACACGGGCCCGGCCGGGTAGACCGGCGGCGGTTGTCGATTGGACGCACAGCCGGTCGCCACCGCCATCGCGAACGCGAGAAAATTTCGCCGACACACCCGCATGCCCGCGATTGTAGCTCAGAACCGCCGTGGCGCTTAGCCCGCAATCATCGCTGTCGGCCTAGACCCGGATGTCGATCACGATTCCGGATCTCACGAAATCTGCCGACTCCCGAAACTAACGCCCGTCACCGTCTTCCCCGCCGCGACGGTGATCGTGTACCCCGCCGGTGTGGTCTTCTGCCAATGGCTCACCTGGCTTTGACGAACGTGATACACGCCCGGCGCGAGGTTGGGGATCGTGAACTCGCCGGCGGCGTTGGTCGACACTTTCAAGTCCGCATTGTCATATTTACCGTCGTTGTCGACGTCGACATAGCAGGTCCAGTTCAGCGGGTGATCCCCCGCGTCGCGCTTCCCGTTGCCGTTGGTGTCGTAAAACATGGACCCGGTGATAGTGCCGGCGTCATTATTGGTGTCCACAGCCACCACGTTGGCAGTTTCAAAGCTAAACCCGCCCGTGAGCAGCAGACGTCCCGACGAATCCAACGCGGCAATCGAATCCACGGTCGGAGTGCGTCCCGCTCTTCCCATGACCGGCAACGTCGGGCCCACAGACACTGATCCGCCTGTGCCGAACGTCTTATCTAGCTGCCCGGTTGCGGAGAAACGAGTGACCAGGGTCGTATCACCCCCAACGGATGCCGGCCCGTCGAATTGCCCATTGGTCGTTGTGAGCAACAGCTTTCCGTCCGGTTGCTGGAGAAGAGTTGGGGCAACGAAGGCGAGTGAAGTACGGCTGGACACCGTGCCCTGCGATCCGAATTGAGTTCGAATCGATCCGTCAGGATTCAAAGCGATAACCTGCACCACTCCAGAGAACTGTGTGCCCGGAAGCAGCACTGTCTCGACAAGCAGAATCGTCCCACCCGGCTCGGCGAGAATCTGGTCTGGAATGACCGGCAAGAATAATGCACCCGAGATTACCTTGCCGCCGACTCCGAACTTGGTATCGGCGGCACCATTCAGGTTGTATCGATATTCCGCCGTGAAAGTGCCTCCCAGATCGCTGTCGGAAAAGTACGTGTCGACTACGATCTTCCCGTCAGGTTGAACTCCAAACGAGGCCCCCTCAGAGTTCCCGCCGGCGAATAATGGTCCGAGCTTGAAGGAAGGGTCAACACTCCCATTCGCGTTCAGCCGATAGAGCGTCTTTTCAGTTCCAATCAGTAATTTGCCTTTCTGCACCAGCAGAGACGGCCCCGATCCCGTATATGGCGCAGTGCTGCCGCTGTCGTTTTGAATCAGGACGATTCCGCTCTTGCCGAACGTTGGATCGAGCGTGCCGTTGGTGTTGTATCGGACGACGGCGAACGCGTTAGCGGGCAGGCCGGTGGTCGCCGTGTTGCCGACCGAGCCAGCGGCGACCAGCTTGCCGTCGGGCATCAGCCGTAGCGATACGTTTTGCGCGTCCATGCCGATGAATGCGGTACGCACGACGCCTGCCGATCCGAACGACTCATCGACCGACCCGTCGACGTTGTAACGGGTAAGATAGAACGCTTCGCCTCCGTCTACCGATATGCCCGCGGCGATTACTTTTCGGTTGGTCTGGACAACGACAGCTTGGAAACGGAAAGGGACGGTCGCGACCGAAAGCGAATCGAGAACGCCACCAATACCGAACGACGCATCGAGCGTCCCCGTGGCCGTAAGCTTGATAGCCGCAACGCCGGCAACTGTGTTGCCGGCATCACCGCTGACTAGATACCCGCCGGAGCTGGTCGGAATAATGTGAACATTGTTGGCAGTATTAAATGGAACGAGCGACGTGCTCACCGCACCGGCGACTCCGGTCGATGAGTAATGGATTACGGCATAAGCGGACGGCAGAGTATTCGAGTAATAACCGCCGAGCAGGACGCTGGCGTCCTGCTCCACGGCCAGATCACGGTTCATCGTCGTCACGGGCAGGAAGCTTGGATCTGGCGAGCCATTGGATTTTAATCGGGAAACTTTGAATGTAACTTGTCTGAAGTTGTCCACCGCGACCGTGTTACTGATCAGCAGTGCTCCGTTCGGCGCGACTGCGTCTAGTTTCAATGGAAGAGCGGTCGAGTAGATCCCATTCGAGCCGAAGGACGAGTCGACCGATCCGTTTGTGTGCAGCAGGTGAATCGTGTCCGTAGAGCCGTCGCCCAAGTTCGCGGTCGTTGCGACGAGGAGCTCGCCGGCAGGGGTAACGAATACTTTGGTCGTGCGGTCGCCATCGATAAAGCTGACGATGCCGTTGGTCCCGAAAGTTGGCTCTACATTTCCGGCAGCCGTCAGACGGATCAGATCTGCTTCTGGCGTGTTGCCGGATGTCCCTCCGCCGACGAGGATTTGATTTCCGTCGAAGCTCAAAGCATCCGGGAAAAAGGTGTCAGGCAACGACGCCTCGCCGTTCTGGCCGAACGTGGGATCGAGTTTTCCGTTGGCGTCGAGCTGAAAAACGACGTGCTGCAACGAAGTGCCGGCAATCGCAATCTTCCCCCCGGCTGATTCGGCAATCGCGACTGGAACGATACCGGCAGCCAGAAAAAGTTTGCCGTTAATCCCGAACGACGGATCGAGTCGGCCGTTTGCCAGAAATCGCAGCACATCGAGTCTTTGTCCGGAAGCAAGGGATTCGTCCGCGGCTATCAGGAGCCTGCCGTCACCCTGGAGCAATGACACTGAATTATAGTATCGAGGTTGCGCGGGGCCTGCCGGCGTTGACACATATCCCCCCGTGCCGAACGTCGGGTCGAGTCCGCCGCTGAAGAACGTTCGAGGTTCGAGGGGTTCGAGACGCGCGTTCCGGGAGCCCGTGATAATGCTTTGACTGCGTTTCATTGAAAAACCCGCCATTTGATTCGAGCGGCGCGGTCGGAGAATAAGAGCTCACACGCACCCGATCCGATCGTACCGTCTGCCAGTAGTATACCCGGCACCTTTTTAAAAGGTGCTAATTAGCAAAGCCAAGCCGACGACGACCGGAAGGGTCGCGTGCGTACGTTGATTTGTAAGCCATCATTCCAGCTTTGTTGAGGCTGCATTCGCCTCAAAGAAACAAACTAAGCCTGGCATCGCGCGTCGCAACGTCGGTTCAGTTCGCGACGACTCAAAGAACGCTTAGCCAATCAGTTGGCTGCCAAACGTGATGCCGCTCGTTGTCTTTCCCTGTGTCACGGCGACGGTGTACTCCGCCGGCGTCGTTTTCTGCCAATGACTCACCTGGCTCTGGCGGATGTGGTATACGCCCGGCGTGAGGTTCGCGATCGTGAACTCACCGGCGGCGTTGGTCGATACTTTCATGTCGGCGTTGTCGTACTTCCCGTCGTTGTCGACGTCGACATAGCACGTCCAGTTCAGCGGGTGTTCCCCCGCGTCGCGCTTCCCGTTGCCGTTGGCGTCGTAGAACATGGACCCGGTGATACGGCCGGCGTCGTTGTTGGTGTCGATGGCGTACAGATTCGGAACCTTCGTGAAGAACGCGGGACCTTGACTGCCGCCGGCCAGATACAGTCGGCCGCTGCGATCCAACGCCGCGACGGCCCCAATGGTGATGCCGTTTCCCGTGTCAGAAATCGGCGCGGTCGCAATCAGCGTCTGCGTGCCGGCGGTCCCGAATGTCCTATCAAGTGTGCCGGTCTTCGAGTACCGGCTGACTTTGACGCCATGGGGCTGGCCCGGTGACAAATCCGTTGCTTGTGTGACAAGCAACTGGCCGTCGGGTTGCTGAACCAGTGAAACCGTCCGTCCCTGGAAAATCGATCGTTCGCCAGGCTTGATGGCGACCGCACCTCGGACGCCGAATGTGGTGTCGACCGTTCCGTCGCCGTTCAGGGCATTCAATCCATAACCACCGACCGCGCGGATGCCGTCGCCGTTCGGGCCGTCGAGTTCGACGATGGTTCCGTCGGCTTCCGCGATCAACTGTTCGGGCGCACCGGTGCCGTTCCAGGTCACCGTGCCGTGGCCACCGAAGGAAGTGTCGAGTGCACCATTCGAACTGTATCGTTTGATCGTCTCGATACTGCCGAACCCGACGCCGGGGGTTTCGATATCAACGAGAATCTTGCCGTCCGGTTGGACGGCAAAGACCTGCCCGCCGGCAACGCCGGTAAGGAAGGTCGCGTCAATGCCGCCTGTGGCGGGTCAGCCGCCGAACCGTGTTTTGGCTGCCGACCAGAAGCTTGCCGCTCTGCCAAAGCAGATTCGGGTTTTGATCGCCGCCGAAGGTAATCACTCCCGCGTTGCCAAACGTTTTATCAAGCGATCCGTTCGAGTTGTAGCGAACGACGGCAAACCCCGTTACCGGAAAGCTGTTGACCGAACTACCCAAGTCCCCGGCCGCGACAATCTTCCCGTCCGGTTGGACGAGCAACTCGCGAAAGGTCTGAACGTCTTGAGATCCTATCTGGGTTTCAGCCACGCCGTTGGTTCCGAACGTGGTGTCGAGCGTGCCATTGACGTTGTAGCGAGTGAGGTCGAAAACTTCGTGCGTGCCGTTGAACGCGGCACCGCCGACGACCACCTTTCGATCGGACTGGGTCGCGACGGTGTAGAACTCGGGCGGCGTTGCAGGCGCTGCTGGCTTAATCAAACCATGGTCACCGAACGAAAGATCCGGATTGCCTGTGGTCGAGATTTTCGCGATCGAAAAGCTAAAACCGTCCACAACAATATAGCCCCCGGACGCCACAGGCAGGATCTCTGAAACGTCATGGCTCGATATTGCTGGGATGCTCGTGACTGCGTTGCTCGGGACCTGCGTTACCTCGAAAGCGACTGACTCCGGGTCGAATCCCGCGCCGACGAGCACGGTCCCGTCAGGTTCAACAGCTACCTTGTCTACAAGGCCGGTGAAAAAATTCTGCTGGCTTGGTACCCCATCGGGCGTTAATCGAGAAAGGTTCGAGTTAACGCCTGCCCCCACCGAGACCTTTGATGCAAAAGTGCTGATGATAAGCGAACCGTCAGGTGCAATCGCTTGCAAAACCACGGTCGGATCGCTGGAGTAGGAACCACCGGTGCCAAATGTAGCGTCGATCTTCCCATTCCTCTGGAACAGGTAAACGATCGAAGAGTTGACGTTGTCAATAACGTCACTGAACGTATTGTCTTCGGCGGCAATTTCCCCGGAAGGCGTGACAAAAATGTGATTGAACTGATTAAAAAAGCCGTCCGCCGCAGGAACTGTGATGGCGCCGTGGCTCCCGAAGGTTTGATCCAATGTTCCGTCGCTGTGGAAACGTAAAATCAAACCGGAATCAGTTGAAGTTGGGATAGTCGATCCGCTGATCAAGATCTGATTGCCCTCGACTGCCAGACCCGACGGATACATCAATGCTGTCAGCGAAACCTTCCCGTTGTTGCCGAATGAAGTGTCAAGCTTTCCTGCCGGGGTGAGTTGGTACAGCAGCTCTCCGTTGATCAAGACAACTTTCCCCGAAGCGGTCTCGGCGATTTTTGAGATATTGAGTTCGCCGCTACCAAGAGTTGCGACCCCGCCGATTCCGAAAGTGGTGTCCAACTGTCCGTTGGTCAGGTAGCGGCGAACTTCGAGAGTCGCCGGGCCGTTGCCCAAATGCTTATTACTGGCAAACAAAAGCTTCCCGTCACTTTGTAGCGCCGCGCCAGTGTCGTCATAAAAAGCAATTGCTGGTGCAGCCCGCCCGACGACATACCCGCCGGTGCCGAACGTCGGATCAAGTCCGCCGCTGAAAAGGATTCGATTTTCGAGGGGTTCGAGATGGGCGTACCGGGAGCCCGAGACGATGTTCTGCTTGCGTTTCATGGAGATGCCCGCCATTGGAATGGATCGGTGCGGACAGTCTCCGGAGCTTGCACGCTGCCGAGGTGTCCGTCACTGTCGGTGGAACTATACCACGCCTTCGAAAACGCCCGAGTCCGGGCAACATCCTGCATTCAGACCCCGCTGCATTGTCTACAGGCCACACATCCTCATAACGCAAGTATGTGAGTTGGCTTAGCGCTTTCCGATCGTGAAAAGATTGACATGGAATTTCGACGGCTGTGGCAGTTGCTTTTGCTATTGACAGCGTACGCCATCGAAAGACGCGAAAAGATCGGTACCGGGCCGTCAACGGCGGGCAGCCGGGGCGGGTATCGTCATTGACGTTGTCACCCTCAGTTAATTCACCGTTATGAGCCAAGTGTTGTTGTCAAAGCTGAACGCCGTCCGCCGGAAGCACGCGGCGGTTTCATTTTCGTCGGCCGTTGTGGGCGTGTCGGCGATGCTGGTGTTGTGCCTCGCCTTGGGAATGCTGCTGGATCGGTGGCTGGAACTGGCGTACTTCTGGCGGGCGGTGTTGCTGTCGATTGATCTCGCGGCGGCGGTCCCTTGCTGGTTTGGTACGGATTGTTACCCGTCGTTCGCGGGCCGGACGTGGAGCAGGCGGCGTTGTGGGTCGAGCGCGACGAGCCCGGTTTTCGAAGCCGATTAATTTCGGCGATTCAATTCGCGAACCCGAATGTCGTGCTGGCCGGCGCTTCACCGGCGATGGTCCGGCAACTGGTGCTTGAAACCGAGACCCTGGCCGCGACGGTCGACTTTACCCGGGTGGTACGCACCGAACGACTGACTCGCTTGGGCATGCTCGCGACGATCGCCGTGTTGGTCGTGCTGGGCGGCAGTGTGTACGCGGGGTCGCAGAGCGTTGCATTGTTGAAGCGGGCGCTGCTCGTGCCGAACGTCGTCATGCCGAGGCGCACGTGGATCGATTGCGTCACGCAGAACATTACCATCGCGAAGGGGGACCCGGTCGCGATCACCGTCGACGCGGGTGGGGTGATCCCGGCAGCCGGGGTGCTCGAGCTGCGGTCCGATTCCGGGGCGGCGAGCAGTCTGTCGCTCGACCCGCAACCCGGTCACCCGGCCCGGGTTCGTCCGAACGATCGACAATGTGCAGGATTCGTTTCAATACACCGTCTTGTTAGGCGACAATCGCAGCGAGACG